>NZ_FRBD01000006.1:0-54253 GCF_900142525.1 Xylanibacter ruminicola
CTGCAAAGGTACTAATCCATCTGCGAATAGTTAGTCTATTTACATGAAAATCTGCACTCAATTGTGAAATTGGAACATGATTTAACAAATGAGCTTTCACAATCATTAGTTTTTCCTCCAAAGTTTTTTGCTTTTTGGATTCTTTGTGTCTCAATGCAAGTTCTTGCAACTCCAATAAAACTGAATCTTCGTTTTTCTCCATTTTAAAACGTTTTTTTGATTCAACGTTTTTCAGGGTAAGACAACACGCTATCCTCTATATATATTAAGGTATATGTGATTTGTTGCATATCTCGTAGGGGTGGTTGTTATAATCCTACGAGCGTCCTAACAGATGCTCCCAACTGGCATCCATCTTGCGGCTTTGAAAACGTATAACGCTCCCAAGGTAATGAAAGAACATACCTTCGAGAATAGCCTCATCGAATAGAATGAGAGGTGTGTATTGGATGCCTATACGCTCGACATAGTTCTTGATGTCCTCTGCATTTAGATGTACCTCAGTACGGTAGAGCCTCTTGGGATTGCCGTAGTAGTCGAGTATGTACTGCTTGTCAGAAGCATTGCTGATTTCTGCCGTTTTGTCGTAGGTTAGTACCGTTATGCCCTTACTCTTGTCCTTTATGGCATTGCGTTGCTTGATGTTCACCGTCTTATACTTGTCTTGTTTGTTGAGGCTACCGCTGTTTGTGTATGTGATTTCTGGTCTGTCCTCGTCTCTGTCAATGATGCGTTTGCCGTTCAAGATGGCGGTCACGTCTTTGTTGTGGAGGTATGCCTTAACGAGTGGACTAACACTGAATGGGGTATCAAGGCACAAGTCAAGACTCGTCACGTTATGGAACTCCAGCCCAAGTCTCTGCTCTATGTAGGTCAGAAAAAAGATGTCCTTTGAGTAGAGAGTCTCGTTGTTGAGGCTGAGCCAAACCTTACGCAGCCCATTTGTGTGCGTGTTACTCTGCTCGTCACCTCGTGCGAGATTGAATTTCAGATGTCCGAACTCTATATCACGTGTGCCATTGTCCAATCGAATGGCATAGACGTTTTCAAAATATCTGCCCTCTGTTCTGTATAGTCTAAAGTTGCTTTGGCTTTCATCTTCTATGTCGTTCACATCTAAACGCTCACCCATTTCAAGGTGGCTGAGTTGTTCAAAGTAGTAAGGATGCACGACCTCGTAACAAAGGGTCGCTGCATCAAGTTGAATAGGTCTGTTACATACTCGTTTCATCGTTTTGGTTATTACTCTCGTTATTTTCCTCATCCTTGTAAGGGATTGTTGACCAGTACGCTTTCATTGCGTCTGATATTGCTTGTTTGTGGGTCTCGCTGTGCGAACGCCCCTTCAAACTCTGTGAGATACGCATTTTGGTATCGTCACGTAAATCTCTGTATTGTCTTTTCATTGTCTTAGTTCTTTTATTATAAATATTACGTTAGATAGAAAAAGTTGGTATAGTAGCGATAAAAATATTTAGTAGGTTGGCAGAATTAATTGAAAGAACGGTTCTATCCCTACTATTAAGTAGGAATGAAAAAGTGCGAAGAGGATACATAGACCCTACCCCCATAGGCAGAGGGCTTTCCCCCTACTTATGGCGATTTTGGTTTTACTATGCGTGAGACATTGCAAGCATAAAGTTCACGATTTTGTCGAAGTCCTCGATGAATTTTATGTTCGATATTTCGTCAGCGATGCCGACTGGAAAAAGCAAAGGTGGTCGAACATGACCACCTTTGCTTTTTTTGTTGACTACTCAAAGACTTACCTCGGGTACCACCTGACCATCAAAAAGATTGATGATGCGTTGAGCATAGCCGGCATCGCGCTCAGAATGAGTAACCATCAGCACAGTAGTACCTTCTTGGTTCAGTTGTGTGAGGAGCTGCATCACCTCCAAGCCGTTCTTTGAGTCAAGATTTCCAGTAGGCTCATCGGCAAGGATCATCTTGGGATTCATCACTACAGCACGAGCAATGGCCACTCGCTGCTGCTGTCCACCTGAGAGTTGCTGGGGGAAGTGATGGGCACGATGACTGATAGCCATGCGGCGCAGTACCTCTTCAACACGCTGCTTGCGTTCCTTCTTAGGTACACCCAGATAAGTCAACGGCAGTTCCACATTTTCCTCAACATTCAGTTCATCAATCAGGTTAAAGCTCTGGAACACAAAACCAATCTGGCCCTTGCGAACCTTGGTACGCTGACTTTCTTTTAGCGAACCAACATCCTGACCATCAAGCAGATACGTACCACTCGTCGGATTGTCGAGCAGACCCAAAATATTGAGCAGCGTTGATTTACCACAGCCCGACGGTCCCATAATGGCCACGAACTCACCCTTCTTTACTTCAAACGATACGCCACCTAAGGCTACGGTCTCCACCTCTTCCGTGCGGAACACCTTCTGGATGTTTTCTAACTTAATCATATGCTTATTTGACTATTTGACAATTTACAACTTGACAATTTATTCTGTCTTGATGCTGTCGACAGGGTTGGCCCTAACAGCTTTTATAATCTGGAAGCCAACGGATAGCACAGCTACAATGAGGGCAAAGGCGCAAGCGGCGACAAATATCCAAGGGCTCAGCGTGAGGCGGTAACTGAAGTTGGTAAGCCAATCGCGCATGATATACCAAGCCAACGGCACGGCAATAACAAATGACACCAGCAGCGGAGCACAGAACGTGCGGAGCATCAGAGCCATGACCTCAGCCGAAGTCGATCCCATAATCTTACGAATGCCTATTTCCTTCTGGCGCTGGCGGATAAAGAAGAGCGACATGCCTACATAACCCATCACTGAGATGATAATGGCAATGATGGTGAAGATGGTGATAATCTTCAACGTATTCTGCTGTTCAACGAAGGTCTTGGCAATATCCTCCTCCATGCCAGAAACATACCATTCCAATTGTTCCTCAGGAACATCTAATTCTCTCATCAGATCGACGAAAGCTGCCTTCGCCTGTTTATCGCCGTTAGTTCTGACAAGGAAACTGGGATTTTCCATATGCTCATGCAACTGAATGCCAAAAGGATCTGCTTCATGTAGCACGTTGATGTTATGGAATTCTTTGAGGATGCCGTTAACGGGGGCCTTATCATTCGCCATACCTATGGGCATCTCGCGGTCATCATCCTTCAACTCCATCGTACGCATGGCAGCCTCGTTCAGATAGTAGCCTTCAATGGTATTACCATAATTCTTAAGCAACTCTAGGTCTAAGAGATTGAAGGCAGTAGAATCCATTTCTGCAACAAACAGGCTCATCCATTTACCATCGCGCATGACACCCACCATGATAGCACCACCGCTGTTAGTAAAGGGCGTTCCGCTGTACTCACCAATGCGCTCCACAAAGGGCATCTTCTCCAATTTATTCCTAACCGTCTGACTCTTATCCTGTGGTGCACCCACATAGTAGAGATTCTTAGTGTTGTAGCCTAACGGCGCATGAATGAGATGGTTCAATTGGAGCCAAATGACAAGACTTGCTATAAGCATGGTAACTGTGATGACGTTCTGCAAGATAATGAACAAACGGCCCAACACCATCTTTGAGCGGAAGCGGAAATTACCCTTCACGATGTCGATGGGTTGGAAACGTGACATTTGCCACGACGGCAGGAGACCAGAGATAAAACCCACCAATAGGATAAGGCCCAGACAGATGCTCACGCTACCGATATTGATATCGTCGACCAATGCTATCTTACCCTTGAACAAGTTGGCAGCATCTTGCTGAAAACTAAGCGCCAATGCCAGTCCGATAGCAAAAGAGACAGCCACCATCAATGTTGACTCAGCAATCAATTTCAGAGATATCCTACGCTGACTGCTGCCAAACAGACGACGAGTAGCCATCTCCTTGGCACGAAAGCCCGTATTGGCTACCGTCAGATTGATATAGTTGCTGATAGCAAAGAAGAGGATGGCCAGCACAGCAGCCAGCATGATGCGGAGTCGCGTCTTGTCGCCTTTCAGCACCCCTCGTCCATCATTCTGAGGCGCAAACATCATATCCTTAAGAGGTATGATACTCACCTTATAGTCGCCCATCGCAGGTTGATAATTCTTGGCTAGAAAGTCGTTGATGGTTTTCTTCTTGCTGTCAAGCGACATACCTGGACGAAGCATGAAAAATCCCTTGCAGGCACTTCCAGAACTATAAGCATATGAGTAATTTTCGAACTTATGTCCCTCAATCTGTGGATAACGCTCCATGCTGGCAATAACCTGTGTTTCATTAGGCAGTGCCGTATAGTCGAAATTCCTGGCAACAGCACTAACAGTATACACCAAGGTGCTATCGTAAATGGTATTGCTTGGATCCACCTCGCGATCGCCCATAATCTGCAAGGGCTCACCTATAGGGTCTTTATCACCAAAGAGGCGTTTAGCCAATCTATCAGTAATGACACATTTGTTGGGGGCATCTAAAGCCGTACGACGGTCGCCCTCTAACAAGGGGAAATCGAAGAACTGGAAGAATGTAGAGTCGACCAGCAAGACAGAACCATTCCCCTTATCATCATCTTTTACCTCCAACTGATGATATCTGATTTTGCATTTTGAACTCATCACACAGCATTTCTGCTCAATCTCAGGACACATATTCTTTATCTGGACGGCAGCCTCTGGCCACAAGGCGAACGACGTTTCGCTGCCTATCATACAGATACGGTCGGCATTCTTATGCCAGGTATCAATACTGTACTGGCGCCAGGCATAGTCGCCCAACAGAATGATAAACATCAGCGATACTACTAGGCCCGCTATATTAATAAAGGTATAGGCCTTATTACGTGACAGGAATTTGAAATAACTCTTCATTTCTTATTCTGTTTTAATACTTTCTACGGGATTAGCATTAGCAGCACGCCAGCTTTGGATGATGACGGTAGCAAGGGTGATGGTGCCTACAGCGAGCAGGGTTAGAGGGAAGAGCCACCAATAGATAGGGGTGCGCTCGGCAAATGACTGGAGCCATTGCTGTCCGATATAGTAAGCAACGGGAGCAGCAACGATGAAACTTACGGCGAGCAGCAGGGCATAGTGACGGCAGAACATCATGAGGATTTCCTGTGTCGAAGAACCCATCACCTTGCGGATACCAATCTCCTTACGACGATATTCTGTCTCGAACATTGTCATGCAGAACACACCGATAAGGGTGATAATGAGACAGATAATCGAAAAGACCATAACCTGACGGATGAATCGAAACTCGTCCTGATAGGTGTTTTCCAAGTCCTGGTCGAAGAAACTGACATTCGGTTCATGCTTGGCACCAAGTTTCATGCAGATGTCCTTGATTTTCTGGCGCATCCGAAGCTTATCAACACCCGCCGCCACACGGACATTCATCACGCCGAGATTGTTAGTCCACCCATTGCTCAGGTAGTTTTCGCCATAGACGAGGAAAACCATAGGCGTGTCGTTGTTGTCTACACGGGTAGAGCCATAGCGCACATTCTGGCACACTCCGACGACAGTCATTGATTCGTCGTTGTCTAACAGTTTCTTGTCCATCTCCACCCAGTCCCATTTCTTGCGGGCAGTCTCGTTGATGATATAGCAGTCGCCGTCATGTTCCGTAAAGTCACGCCCCTCAACAACCTTGATACCCATTGTGCGCAGATAGTGATAATCTACGGGCAAAGCAACAAACTGCACCTGATGATCCTTGTCGCCACGCCCCCAGCTCATATAACTGTCGGAGGTTCCAATCATAAACTGCGAATAAGCTACATCTACAACACCCGTCTGCTGTAGCAACTCAGAGCGCAGGGCCTCTTGCTTGTCAAGAATCTCCCATGTGTCGCAATACAGAATCTCGTCCTTCTCATAGCCATAGTCAGAATTAAAGATGTAGTGACTCTGAAGATAGAGAATACCGATGTAGACCACCATAATACTGGTGATGAGGAATTGCAGGCAGAGCAGAGCGGTACGCAACTTGCGACCTTTTGGTGTAAGTCCGAATGAGCCTTTCAATACCAAAGCTGGTTGGAACGAGGTGACATAGAAAGCAGGATAGAGACCGGCCACAATACCCACCAAGATGGCAGCGGCGGACAGAACAGCCAATAGAATACCATGATCGCCAAGCGCGATACTACCAACAGTAAGTTCCTTTAGGAACGGCCATTGCGACAACAGGTAGCATACAACTACAGCCAAGCCAAAAGCCAATACCGAAGTTAAAACCGTTTCAACAACAAAGCTGAGACGTAGCGAACTTACTGAGCTACCTAAAACACGCCGTGTATTAATACTCTTGATGCGCATGGGGCTCTCAGCCAATGTAAAGTTCAAAAAATTGATAGCAGCAATAATGATGACCAACAAACATGATATCTGTAGAATCATGTCAACAGCCTTGTTACCCCTGTCTTGCCCGGCATCCACACCCGAGAACCAAGTCTCTGTGAGTGGTTGCAGACGCATTTTGTAGCTTTCTCTTGCATCAGCCTCATCCCACTGGCTTTCCATTCCATGGTCTATGTACATTTGGTGAATCTGTTCCACTAATGGTTCTAAGATAGTTTTCCTGGTCTCTGCAGTATCCAATTGTTGGCGGAGGCGCAGATAGCAATAATAGTTGTAGTTCTGGAAGTTACCCTTGTTTTCGTCTCCCATATTACCATAGACACAATTCCTTATAAGACAATTCTCAGGAAAATCCTCGTAAACGCCTCTCACCAAAATGCTATCTTTGCCATTCCAGAAATAACGACCTGCAGCCTGTATCGTTCCGAAGTATTTCATGGCTACAGAAGCTGGTATGACGCGACCTTTTGTGTCTTCATCCGTCCAACCTATCTCACCATCCAATACTTTCGGAGCAAATGTCTTAAGTGCATCATTGGTTACTCTACAGCTACTAAACATCATCTCCGTATTGCCCTTCATAAATCTGGCGGTATTATACCATGCCTGGAAAAGACCCATACTTTCCACTTGAGGCATAGAATCAAGCCGTTCTGCTAGGAAGCGACTTGACAGCGATTGCCACTTGCTGTTATCCATCATGGCTGGAATCTCCACACGATAGAGCTGTTCGTAACCAGTCAGTTCCTTATTATAAGAATGGTTATACGTCACCTGCGTCAAGAACAGATAGCAGGCAGCAAAGGCTACCGTGAGTCCCACAAAGTTCAGCATCGTCGCCGTCTTGAAGCGTCGTGCCATATACCAGATGTTTCTAAATACTTCTTTCATATTGCAAGCGATTTTTTGATGCTGCAAAGTTACGCCAATAAAACGAATCCGCCAAGGCTTTTACCCCTGACAGATGTAGTTTGTCTAAAAATTAGACATCTCAGCGTATGATTTTTAGACACTTTACGCATTTTTTCTCTCATCTCTCAACAAATCTCTCGAAACGCCCGTGTATAAAGGCGATGCGAAGCATGAGAGATATTAAAAATCTCTCCCTAATCTCTCAACCATCTCTCAAAGGACAAGGATACGCTTACAGATAACATGAGAGATTAGGGAGGGATTCCTGAGAGATTCCTGAGAGATAAAAACAGTAAGAATGCCCTGTTTATAAGGGTTTCAAGAAATTTTAGGGAGAGATGAGAGATTTTCTATGATTTTCTATTTTTTCTGCAAAAAGAAGCATTCAAAGTAGAAAAAAATTCCCAACTTGGGAACAAAACATTCCCAGCTTGGGAACAAAACGTTCCCTTACTGGGAATAATCTCAAAAGCTATGCTTTTGGATTTTAATTCAGGACTAACACCTCATTGTCCTTAAATGCCTCATAGCCGCTGGTAACTACGCGCTCGCCTAGCTCCAGGCCCTCAAGAACCTCGTAATATTGAGGATTCTGGCGACCTACGCGGATATTGCGGCGATAAGCTTTTGAGCCGCTCTTGTCGAGAACGAAAATCCATTGCCCGCCTGTGGTCTGGAAGAACGTGCCGCGAGGAATCAGTATGGCCTGCTCGGGCTGACCTAACTCCAAATCAATGTAATAGGTCTGACCTGTGCGGATATTCTCAGGGCGCTCGCCTTTGAAGACGAAGTCGCAACGGAACTTGCCCTCGCGCACCTCGGGATAGACCTTGCGCACCTGAAGCTGATACTGCTTGTCGCCACGAATAAAAGTGGCGGTGAGTCCTTGGCGCACGCGATCGATATAATGTTCGTCGATCTGTGCCTGCACCTTATAGTCGCTGAGGTCGTTCAGCTGTCCTATCTTTTGTCCTGGTTGGATGCTCTGACCCAGTTCTACATCAAGCAGTCCCAGTTCGCCATCGATAGCTGAGCGGACTTCAAGCTTGTCCTTACGCTGACGAACCAGCACCACATTCTTCCGCATGTTCTGCAGATTGTCTTCCATCTGGTCCATCTGTGTGGTGCGATAGAGCGAATCTTGCTTCAGGCGCTTGGATATCAGCGTGCGTTTCTTGGCAGAAAGCTGGTAGTCCTCTTGCGACTGGAGGTAGTCCTCACGGCTAATGAGCTTCTCCTGATAAAGTCGCTTGTTCTGCTCGAAGGTGCGCTGCTTGCGCTGGGTGTCCATATCCAGCTGCGCCTGCTCCGTCTGGTTGTTCAGTCGGTCTTGCTGCATAGCAACCTGAGTATTACGGAGCAGGTTCTGTTTCTCGGCCAGTTCAGCCTCAGCATTCAGAATCTGTAGGTCGAGGTTAGAGTTGCTCAGACGTACGATAACGTCGCCCTTCTTCACGTGAGTGCCCTCTTCAACCACCTTCTCCATCACGATACCGCCTTCTTCTGGCGAGATCTGAACAACTTGGATGGGCAGCACTTGTCCGTTGGTACGCACATAGTCCTTGAACTCCGCCTTAGTTACATCACTTACCGTCAAGTCGTCGGCACTTACTTTCAATGTTGAGGCGTGATTGCCGAACACCAGCCAACCGATTGTCAGCAGCAGCAATGCACCGCCTGCTGCGTATGGCCAATACTTCATCAGTCGTTGCGACTTTGTCTTTTCTATTATTCTGTCCATATCGTTTCTCCGTTATAATATCTTACTAATTGTTCTTTTACCATTGCCATCAGTTGGCATTGCAGCAGGGTGGCTTTTGAGTTCAGCAGTTGGGCTGAAGTGGTTCGCAGGTCGATAGCCGTCGATAATCCTTCCTCGTACTGACGACGTGTGAGCTGATAGGCAATGCTGTCGGCCTCAACCTTATGAGTCATCTGAGCCGTCTGCTTCAGGTAGCCCTGCAGGTCTTGCCAAGCCTCGCAGCTCAGTTTCTCCAACTCCAACAGCTTCTGTTCGTAAGCCTCGCGGGCCATCTTATAGTTGTTCTTTGCCTTGCGGATGTTAGTGATGGACTGCAGACGATTAAAGAGCGGAATACTCAGTGTGGCACCAACGTACTCACCCATATTGTTCTTAAACTGACTGCTGAACGAGGCTGCAGTCTCAGATTGTAACGTTTTATAATAAGTGGTATTCAAGCCCGCACTCAGAGAGAGAGCAGGTAACAGCGAAGCACGGGCCTGACGCCACTCATGTTTTGATGCCAACATCTGATAACGCGATGCAAGCAGCTCTGGATGTTGTTCTGTCATGTTCAGTTGTTCAGTCGGATTTGTCGCTCGGCTTTGGCGCTTGGCTTGTCCAAGAATTCGATTGCCGTAATCAAGTGTTGTGCTGAGGCTGTCGTTCAAAGGATAACCCATCGTTTTCTTCAGTTCCAGCATGGCCGAGGCGTATAGGTTCTGCTGACGAGTCAGCTCGTAGTCGGCTTCAGCCTGCTGCGATTCTACCTGAGCCACATCAGCCGCACTCTTGCGCCCCACCTCCTCCAGCACTTTTGTCTGCTTAAGCAACAACATTGTTTCTTCTACCTTTTCGTTGGCCATCTTGACCAATCCCTCGTAGTAAGCCACATTGGTATAGGCTTGCAACACATCGAGGGCTGTCAGATTCTGACGTTGGCGAAGAGCCGACTGTCCCATTAGCACACTGGCCTGAGCAGCCTTGAGTGCATGCAGACGGTTGAACCCATCGAACACAGGTAGCGAGGCCGACAGCTGATAGCCATTATAAAAAGTGCTGACATCTGTATAGGTGTTAGTCTCAGGGTCGATAGCGCGTCCGAAGTTGTATTGGGCACCAATGCCGGCATCAACATATGGCAGGAACGAACCTATGGCGCCAGTCTTCTGTGCCTTGTAGTTGTCGAGTTCCAACTCAGCCCGTTTCACGTCGTGGTTATGCTCCACAGCGTACTGCATACACTGCCACATAGTCCACTGCTGAGCTTGTGCTGTAGTAAAGCACAGAACAGCCGAGGCACATAGAACAATACTGATTCTTTTCATATCCTTGTTGTTTTTGATTGCAAAGGTAGATGTTTTACAGCAAGTCTGCAAGTTTTGGGGTATCGCCAGAAGCAGAACGTCTAAAATTTATACACTCTGATGTATGATTTTTAGACAGAAAGTAGTATCTTTGCAAACAAAAAGACAGCATGAACAAATACGGAACTATATTAATCGCTGACGACAACGCCTCGATACTGACGGCGATGCACTATCTGCTGGACGAGACCTTCGACCAAGTGCTGACAACAACCCAACCCGATGACATACTGAAGCTGATGGCTCAGCAACCCATTGATATGGTGTTGCTCGATATGAACTTTACGCTGGGCGTGAATAGCGGTCAGGAAGGTCTGTTCTGGCTTCGCACCATCCGCAAGCAGCACCCGCAAACGCCAATAGTATTGCTTACAGCATATGCTGATGTGAACCTGGCAGTAAAAGGACTGAAGAGCGGAGCTGCCGACTTTATCACCAAGCCTTGGGACAACGACGAACTGGTGCGCAAGCTGAAAGATGTACTCGATATGCAGAACGAAATCGTCAGCCTCGACGAGATGGAGAAGGATCATATCCGCCGTACCATCGATCATTGCCACGGCAATCTCACGCAAGCTGCTGAAATACTCGGCATCACGCGTCAAACTCTCTATAACAAGATGAAACGATTATGATTTGGCTATATATTATAATAGGTGTAAGCGTTGTTGCATTCGTATGGTGGTTCGCACATCACCAACGAAGACTTCGACTGCGTGCCCACTTGATGCAGGAAGCCATTCGCAATCAAGACTTCACCTTCCGCCTGCCTACCGACGGACTGTTACCTGGCGAACGTGCTATGCAGGAAACGCTCAACCAGTTAGGCGACACTATCCGCCAGCAAGTGAGTAAGAACGAAGTAGAGTCGTGGGAGCGACTCACCCGTGTGCTGACTCACGAGATGATGAATGCCACAGCCCCCATCACCAGTATCAGTCAGTCAATGCTCAATCGTACCGACGTGAAAGGCACGCCACTTGAAGACGGCATACAGGCTATTCACGACACATCACGTCATTTAAGCGAGTTTGTAGCCAACTATCGAAAGATGTCGGAACTAGAAAAGCCCGTCATGACTGATGTGCAGCTCAGACAAATGCTTGATGACATCAGCAGGGCTTATCCACAACTAAGTTGGGAAATCAGCGTGTCGGCAGATACCATTGTAAATGCCGATGCAGGTATGCTACGCCAAGTTTTAATGAACCTCATCAAGAATGCGATAGAAGCCGAGGCTCAGAAAATAGTGATTGCCATTATCAACGAAGAGGCAATATCGAACAACCAATCATTAACACTATACGTAGGAAACGACGGAGTGCCCATCCCTGCCGAAAACCGACAGTCTTTATTTGTGCCATTCTTTACCACCAAACGCAGTGGTAGCGGTATCGGCTTATCGTTAAGCCGCAGAATGATGATACAACAAGGCGGCATGCTCGACCTGGCCGAGAAACCTTTTGAGGGATGTCGGGCAGGTTTCATATTGACACTTCGAAAACAGCAAATTATGCATATATGACATTTTTTTGGGGCTATTTTCGCATTTTTTTGCGTTTTCTTTTGGTTTTCCCGTCAAAAATGAATAATTTTGCACCCCAAAAGTTGGTATTTAAACAAAATATTATGGCAGAAACATTGGAAGTGAAGGAGCTAGACCAAGTGGTCGTACGCTTCTCAGGTGATTCCGGCGACGGTATGCAGCTCGCAGGAAACATCTTCTCTACGGTCAGTGCCACCGTTGGTAACGGCATTTCTACGTTCCCCGACTATCCCGCCGATATCCGCGCCCCGCAAGGTTCGCTTACTGGTGTGTCTGGTTTCCAGGTACACATCGGTGCTGGCAAAGTCTATACCCCTGGCGACAAGTGCGACGTTCTGGTTGCCATGAACGCAGCAGCACTTAAAACTCAGTATCGTTATGCCAAGCCTGGTGCCACTATCATCATCGACACCGACTCTTTCGGTCCTAAGGATCTGGAGAAAGCCCAGTTCCAAACTGAGGATTATCTCGGCGAGATGGGTATCGATCCAGACCGAGTTATCCAATGCCCACTCACCACTATGGTAAAAGAATGTCTGGCCGACTCTGGCATGGACAACAAGGCCATGCTGAAGTGCCGTAACATGTTCGCTCTCGGACTTGTTTGTTGGCTCTTCGACCGCGACCTGAACCTGGTAGGTAACTTCCTGAAGGAGAAGTTTGCCAAGAAACCCGCTATTGCCGAGGCTAACATTAAGGTTATCCAGGCCGGTTGGGACTACGGACACAACACGCACTCAAGTGCCATCAATGTTTATCGCGTAGAAACCAAGGAGAAGACTCCTGGTCGCTATATGGATATCACAGGTAACAAGGCTACAGCCTATGGTTTCATCGCAGCTGCCGAGAAGGCTGGTCTGCGTCTCTACCTGGGTTCTTATCCTATCACACCCGCAACAGATGTTCTGCACGAGCTTTCTAAGCACAAGTCATGCGGTGTCATCACCGTTCAGTGCGAAGACGAGATCAGCGGCTGTGCATCAGCCCTCGGCGCTTCATTCGCAGGTGCACTCGGTGTTACTTCTACCTCTGGTCCTGGTGTATGTCTGAAGTCTGAGGCTATGAACCTCGCTGTCATCATGGAGCTGCCTCTGGTTGTTCTCGACGTACAGCGTGGTGGTCCTGCTACTGGTCTTCCCACCAAGTCAGAACAAACCGACCTGCTGCAGGCCCTCTTCGGTCGTAACGGTGAGAGTCCCATGCCAGTAATGGCTGCTACCAGTCCTGCCGACTGTTTCGACGCAGCTTATCAGGCTGCCAAGATTGCCCTGGAGCACATGACTCCTGTCGTACTGCTCACCGATGCATATATCGCTAATGGTTCTGGAGCCTTCAAGCTGCCAGAGATGGCTAAGCTCGACGCTATCAATCCTCCATACGTTCCAGAGGAGCTGAAGGGTAAGTGGACGCCATATATGCGTGCTGAGAATGGCACACGCTACTGGGCTGTTCCTGGTCGTGAGGGATTCGCTCACATCCTGGGTGGACTGGAAAAAGACTCAGAGACAGGTGCTATCTCAACCAACCCTGAGAACCACGACCTGATGACACGTCTGCGCCAGCAGAAGATTGATAATATTCAGGTGCCTGACCTCGAAGTAGACGGCGACGTACAGGATGCCGACCTGCTCATCGTAGGCTTCGGTTCTACTTACGGTCATCTGCACTCTGCTATGGACGAACTCCGTGCAAAGGGCTACAAGGTAGCTCAGGCTCAGTTCAAGTATTTGAACCCACTGCCAAAGAACACTGCCGAGGTACTGAAGAAGTACAAGAAGGTAGTTGTAGCCGAGCAGAACATGGGTCAGCTCGCAGCCTACCTCCGCATGAAGGTCGACGGCTTTGTTCCTTACCAGTTCAATCAGGTAAAGGGCCAGCCATTCATTGTTTCCGAACTCGTCAATGCGTTTACTGAGATAATTAAAAAGTAAGTAACGACTACGAATTAAACGAATTAAACGAATTTAATGATGATGGAGTTGAATCATAAGACAAACCTGACATTTCCAGAAGAGTCACATCAGATTATTGGGGCAGCAATGGCTGTGCACAGATATTTCGGTTGTGGTTTTTCTGAGAAGGTATATCAAGATGCTCTTGAGGTTGAATTCCGGAATCAAGGAATACCCTATCAAAGAGAGGTTCAATTGAAGGCCGTTTATAATGGGGTGGAATTATCCTCTTCATATATTCCAGATTTTATCTGCTATGATAAGATTATAGTAGAACTAAAAGCTGTAAAGGAGCTTGAAGACATACATCGATCTCAGGCCATCAATTATGCGAAGGTATCAGATTATCCTTTGGCCTTACTGATTAACTTCGGTGAATACTCACTCAAGTTCGAGCGTTTCCCTAATCGAAGATAATTCGTAAAATTAGTGCAATTCGTAGTATAAAAAATAAGAAGTTATGAATAATTACAGTGCAAGTGATTTTAAGAAAGGCCAGCCTCGTTGGTGCCCTGGTTGCGGCGACCACTTCTTCCTGGCTTCACTCCATAAGGCTATGGCCGAGATTGGCGTAGCTCCTGAGAACGTAGCAGTTATCAGCGGTATCGGTTGTTCAAGCCGTCTGCCCCACTATATGGCTACCTACGGCATGAACACCATCCACGGTCGTGCTGCAGCCATTGCTACTGGTGCCAAGGTGGCCAACCCTAACCTCACCGTATGGCAGGTATCTGGCGATGGCGACGGACTCGCTATCGGTGGTAACCACTTCATTCATGCCAACCGTCGTAACATCGACCTGAACATGATTCTCTTGAACAACCGTATCTACGGTTTGACCAAGGGACAGTACTCTCCAACCTCACCTCGTGGCTTCGTGTCTAAGTCAAGCCCTTACGGCACAGTAGAGGATCCATTCCGCCCTGCCGAGCTCTGCTTTGGTGCTCGCGGACACTTCTTTGCCCGTTGCGTTGCTACTGATGCCAAGGGAACCGTTGAGGTTTTGAAGGCAGCTTACGAGCACAAGGGTGCAAGTGTAACCGAGGTACTGCAGAACTGTGTAATCTTCAACGACCACTGCCACGATGTTGTTTACAACAACGAAGGCCGTAAGAAGAACGCCATCTACGTAAAGCATGGTGAGAAACTGGTGTTCGGTGAGAACAATGAGTTCGGTCTGGTACAGCAGGGCTTCGGACTGAAGGTAGTAGAGATTGGCAAGGATGGCTATACCATCGATGATGTACTGGTTCACGATGCTCACTGCGAGGACAACACCCTGCAGTTGAAGCTCGCCATGATGACTCCTGAGGATGGCTTCCCCATCGCACTCGGTGTGATCCGCGACGTAGAGGCTCCAACTTACAACGATGCCGTTCACGCTCAGATTGCTGAGGTAAGCGCACAGAAGAAGTATCACAACTTCGAGGAGCTGCTCGAAACCAACGATATCTGGGAAGTTCGCGAGTAAGTGAGAAGAAAGTTAAGCTTGCTTACGCTTTCTCGAACGTGAGCGAACTCGAAACGAAGTTTCAAGTTAAATAACCCGTAAGTTTGTAAACTCCACATATCAATCATCCCTATGGCATTTTTCCATAGGGATGATTTTGTGTTAATATACACTCATTATTCGAATTAATTAATAGTATGGATTTTGGAATTAAGAAAATAATTGTAACTTTGTGCGCGATTTTTGAGCTTGAAACCAAATAATCAATAACAACTTTATACAAATATGTTTCACATTTACGAAGGATTTCACCTCGTTGAGACGTATCACAAAATGCGTCACGACCGCAAGTATCATCCTGCCGATGGTACCAAACGAGCTATTAAGATTGCACTGGTAGCACTCATTACTCTCTTACTCTGGAATATGCCTGCCGACTGGTTTGGCATCCAGAACCTAACCGTCATTCAGCAGCGTGTTATCGCTATCTTTGCCTTTGCCACGCTGATGTGGATACTCGAAATAGTATCATCGTGGGCCACATCTATTGCTATCATCGTGCTCATGTTGCTTTTCTGTTCCGACAGTGGTATCAAACCTATGGTCGACCCTGAAGTAGTTGGAAAGCTTCTTTCTCACAAGGGCGTGATGGCCTCGTTTGCCGATCCTATCATCATGCTGTTCATCGGTGGATTCGTACTGGCTATTGCCGCTACAAAAACCGGTCTTGATGCACAGTTGGCAAAAGTTCTGCTTCGCCCTTTTGGCACACGTAGTGAGATGGTACTTCTGGGCTTCCTGCTTATCACAGGTTTGTTCTCAATGTTCGTATCTAACACTGCTACAGCAGCTATGATGCTTACATTCCTTGCACCTGTATTCCATCAGCTTCCTCCAGAGGGTAAGGGACGTATTGCACTCGCAATGTCTATCCCTGTAGCAGCCAACCTCGGTGGTATGGGTACACCTATCGGTACACCTCCAAACTCTATCGCTCTGAAGTACCTGAACGATCCTGAGGGATTGAATATGGGGCTTGGTTTCGGACAGTGGATGATGTTCATGTTCCCACTTGTTATGTTGCTGCTGTTCATCAGTTGGCGTCTGCTGCTTAAGTTCTTCCCATTCAGCCAGAAGACTGTAGAGCTTAAAATTGACGGTGGAATGCAGAAGGGTTTCCAGTCAACGGTAGTAATCATCACATTCATACTCACTGTAGTTCTCTGGCTGTCTGACCGCGTTACTGGTATCAATGCCAACACAGTAGCTATGATTCCATTCTGTGTATTTGCCCTTACGGGAGTTATCAACAAGCGTGACCTTGAGCAGATTAACTGGAGTGTTATCTGGATGGTAGCCGGTGGTTTCGCACTGGGTTACGGTCTTAACGCTTCTGGTTTGGCTGCAAATGCCGTAGAGAGCATCCCCTTCGGTGAGTTCTCACCAATACTTATCCTGCTGATTGGTGGTGCAATCTGCTATCTGCTGTCGAACTTCATCTCTAACTCGGCAACAGCAGCCCTGCTGATGCCTATTCTGGCTATGGTATGCGGTGCTATGGGCGATAAGCTGGCTCCAATCGGTGGCACACCAACCATCCTTATCGGTGTTGCCATTGCAGCCTCATCAGCCATGATTCTGCCTATCTCTACCCCACCAAATGCGCTGGCATTTGCTACAGGTTATGTCAAGCAGAAAGAGATGTCGAAGATTGGTATCATCATGGGTATTATATCAATGGTATTAGGCTTCGGTCTTGTTTACCTGATGGGAACACTTCACCTCATCTAAGATATAAAAAGAAATCCCGCTCGGTTTTGAGCGGGATTCTCTTTTTATTTATCAGCGTGCTTACGGAAACTCTGTAGCTTTTCACCGTAGCACAGATCGCCGCAGTCGCCAAATCCTGGTACGATATACTTCTGTTCGTTCATACCCTGGTCGATGGCCGCACACCAGATAGTAGAACCATCAGGCAATGCCTCTTTCACCACTTCGATTCCCTCGGGAGCAGCTATCACACAGCACAAATGAATTTTCTTTGGTTTTCCCGACTCCAATAGTGATTCAATTGCAGCAGCCAAACTTCCTCCGGTAGCTAGCATGGGGTCTACCACCAACAGTGTTTTGTTCTTCACGCTTTGTGTGGCGATATACTCTGTATGTACACCCACCTCGGTATGCTCTCTATTGATATACATACGGAAAGCTGACACAAAACCGTTGTCAGCCTTGTCGAACACATTCAAGAAGCCCTCATGGAAGGGCAGTCCTGCACGCAGCACCGTAGCTACCACCATATCGTCCTTTGGCAGGGGAATATCAATTGTTCCCAGAGGTGTGGTGATAGTCTTGGTTTTGTACTCCAGAGTCTTCGACAGTTCATACGCCATCATCTCGCCTATACGCTTGATGTTATGACGGAACAGCAGTCGGTTCTTCTGATAGTTCTTGTCTCTCAACTCAGCCATATACTGGTTGAGTACCGAATTGGTTTTGCTAAAATCTACAACTTCAATCATATTGGTCATTTTAATAGTTTGGGTGCAAAGTTAATCATTTTATTCAAAAACAATTGGTTATATCGGAAAAAAAAACTATTTTTGCACACGAAATGTCAATATTATCTCGAAAATACCCGTTTCCACCTAGCAGTCACTGGTTTAGAGACTGTATCGTGTATTGTATCATCGTATTCATGATACTATATTTACTACAGCCGTTCGGGTTCAGTATGTATCAGGGCAGCAAGCTTTTGGTATCACTATTGTTCGGATTTGTTACATTCGGATGTTGTCTGGTGTTCGGACTTGCCGAACGCCCGCTTCACAAGTACATCGTTCCTTGGCGTATCTGGCACGAGTCGTTGGCTATACTCGGCATGATACTTTTCATCGGCATCTGTAACTTCCTGGTCTTTTCGGTAGTTTTTTCATTCCCCATCACACTCGTTATGTTCCTAATGTTCCTTTATTGGACGCTCATTATCGGTGTGTTTGTAACTATTTGTTCAGTTAGTCAGAACTACTATCGCTACCTGCGCAACCAACTTGAAGCCCTGCTCGATAAGACCACCGATCAGCAAACCGACATCATCATCACCATCCGCGATAACAACGTAAGGGGAAACGACCTACAGATACCCATCAACAGTCTGCTTTATATTGAGGCTCAAAAGAATAATGTTTCCGTATGCTATACTAATGATGATAAGATAGCAACAGCTGAGCTACACACCACACTCGCCGCTGTGCTTGACGATTTACAGGCTTACCAGAATATCTTCCAGTGCCATCGCTCGTTTGTGGTAAATCTTAACAACATCACCTCTGCCCAAGGGAACTCAAACGGCTATCAGCTTAATCTTGGCAAATGCCATACGGTAGTGCCGGTTTCACGTACTTATGTACCGAAACTCAAGTCGTTTATCGCTTAGTCATTCATCCTTTTTTCTAGTTATTCGTCTGGTTGATTAGTTATCTGTCAGCCATCATAGTCGTCTGTCCCGCAAATTTGGAAGTTCGGTTTTACCTTTCTATCTTTGCGGCATGAAACATCAATTCGCACATATCATCATCATGCTGTTCGTAGCCTTGAGTGCTAAGAGTCAGACCACCGTTTCGGGGGTAGTAACCGACGGGCGCGAACCGCTCGCAGGTGCAAATGTTTTTATAGTAGGAACCATAGACGGTTGTCTTACCGACTCACTAGGCCGTTTCTCGTTTGAAACCACAATAACAGGCGAAGCAACCCTGCGCGTTACCTATATGGGGTTTGATGACTACAACCTCACCCTCTCACCTTCTCACCCTCTCACCTTCTCACCTTCCCACCCTCTCACCATCTGCCTCCACGAACGCGCCACAGCCATCGATGAAGTAGTGGTTACAGCCAGTACATACAGCTTTGGCAAGAGTGACAACTTTAAGACAATGAATGCGCTCGATGTTGTTATGAGCGGCAACTCGTGTGGCGATATTGTAGCTTCTCTGCAGTCGCTGCCCGGCACACAGAAGGTAGGCGAAGATGGAAAACTATATGTACGCGGCGGTGAAAGCGAAGAGTGCCAGACATTTGTAAACGGCATGCACGTGCTTGTACCTTACTCCACCAATACCGAGAACACTGCCGTACGCGGCCGTTTCTCTCCTTTCCTGTTCAAAGGTATCAACTTCTCTCTTGGTGGCTATAGCGGCGAATATGGTCAGGCACTCTCGGCTGTGCTTCCTATGGAGACTACTGATATGGCCACAAGCGATAAGTTTGGTGTCAGTGCTTCGCTTGTTGATTGGAACGTTGGTGGCACCAAGGTTTTTACCAATAGTGCACTGTCATTCAATGCCGCCCTCACCAGCATGGGACTCTACGACCGCTTGTTCACTCAGCGTCAAGACTTCACACATCCATACCGCAAACTATCGGGCGAGGCGCAATATAAAAAGGAGTATCATGGGCGAGGTGTGTTGAAATCATACGTAGGTTACGATTTCACATCGGTCGGACTTCATCAGGACGAGCGCCACCTGAGTCTTAAAGAGCATAACATCTATGCCAATCTCACATATAAGACTCCTGTAGGGAGAGGCTATACTCTTTTTGCAGGTATTGCCAACAGTTCCGTATTCAATCATATAGACGATGCCGTTAGTGTAGGCGATCACTATTGCAACTTCCGTAACGAGGTCCATCTTAAGGTTGAACTGCGAAAAGTATGCAACAGTGTACTTAAGGTGCAGGCTGGTATTGAAGATTACATTCGAAACAGCACATTGCGTTTTGCACCTTACCGATACAACCTTGATTATAACCTCCTTGCAACCCATATTGATGCCCAATGGCGCATGGTACCAAAACTATTCCTAAATGTATCGGCCAGAATGGAGATGATGGATCGCCATTGTCAGCTTATGCCACGAGCCACACTCAGCTATATCCCCAACAAGCGATGGCAGTTCTCACTAGTGGCAGGACAATACAGCCAGACAGCAGAAGATGATATCTTGGCCCAAAGCAACAAATCGCTCTGCCAGAGCACAGCCAGTCATATCATTTTATCGATGCAATACAAGTCTGCATCATCTCTGCTACGCATAGAACCTTATTATAAGAAGTATAGCCACCTGCCTTTGTTACACAACGGCATCTACCAGTCAGATGGCTATGGCTATAGTAAAGGTGTGGATGTATATGTTGAGAACCACTCTATAAGCAGTCGCCTCAGTACAACATTGGCCTATTCTTTTAACGATTCAGAACGATTGTATATGGACTATACCCAGCCATGCACCCCAGGTTTTGCATCTCGCCACAACTTGCGCCTTACTGCAAAATACGCCCTTGGGAAGTTCATCATAGGTATTGCCGACAGTTACGCTACAGGCCGGCACTATGCCAATGGCACTACGCCATATTATAACAGTCTGGATGCCAACATCACCTACCTGCTCAGCCCGAAGGTTATTATCTATTCCTCGCTGAACAACATCCTGGGGCGCACCAATATCTTCCGTTACGATGCAGCCGGAAACGGCATCACATCATCGCGTGACAGATTCTTTTACATCGGTATTTTTGTTTCACTTAAAAATAATAAAGCTTATGACATCTCAAATTTTTAAGCAGTTCGCTGCTATCGTAGTGTTCGTTTTCGCAGGAGTAATTAACATCAATGCCCAGCAGGCTAATGCCGACGACATGCTTCAGCTTGTGGCCAAGCTACAACGCCTGGAAGCCATGCAGCCCGACTGTGTAGGACCTAAGTATCAGTTGGCTTTGCAAAGCCTCAACTATGCCGTTATGAATCCGTATGCGCCACAAACCGAGAACGTTATAGCGCAAGCCGAAGAAGCTATCAACAAGATGGAAAAAATGAAGGGTGCCGATCAAAGTGACCTTTGCACCCTCCGTGGTTTCCTCTTTATGGTACGCATTGTTCAGAATCCCGCTCAGAACGGTCAGCGTTACTACATGGATGTATTGCAGAACTACGAGAAGGCTCTTCGCCTTAATCCCAACAACGCCCTCGCACAACAGCTTCAGCAGAAGTTCCTTGAAGGCATGAAGCAGCACACCAACTAAGCGTTACTTGTTACAACGCTCCGTGTAGAACTTCTTGAAGTCGGTCCACTTATAATATGGATAGCTTGTTGTTGGCACAGGCAGAGTTGCCTCTTCACCGTTCATCAGGCACTTCACCAGAATATCGTCAGCAGCTTTCTTGCTGCGATAGAAAATAAGCTGGATGTTACTGGCCTTACAGGTTTCCCAGCTTTGGTAACAGTTCTTCACCTCGTTGGGATCCTCTGGGTCCTTATCGGCTCCGTTAATACCCATCAGCACTGTAAGTGGACCGATGCAGGTATCGTGGCCGAAACGCAAATCAGCCACACGGTCGCTACTGCCATCAATGGCGGCAGCGGCCTTTTTCAGTATATCCTGCAGAATGGGTATCATCTGATACTGCGGACCAAACACCCATGAGTAGGTGCCCAAGTTGTCAGCTTCCCATCTGTCGGCTATCTCCTGGTCGGTAATAATGTCACCCATCATTCCTTCGTGATCAATGCTGGGCAATGATGTATACAGACTAATCAGATTGCTCTCTATGCGGTATTTATGTCCAGGCAATCCCTCAGTGCTTGTAAACACACGCTGAAGCAGGTTCTTCCGCAAGTTATCCTCGGCCTTAAACATGCTGCGATTCTTTTCATAGCGCGGTCTCAGGCCTCTCGGATAATTATGTTTAACAGGATTGCGCCCATCAGTGGGCACTACCCCATCGAGCGTAAAGCGCGATGATTGCTCACGAATCTCCAATTTGGGGTTACACTGCACCAGCTCCTGACAGAAGGCGGCCATACTGATAACACAACGCCCTACCAGCGATGAGATGGCCAATACATTGCCCCCCTTCTTAAATACCTCTGGAAAGTTGTTATACATCGTACGAGCAATACCCTGATGCTGCTGCCAGCCCACCTCGGTCAGCTCCTCAACACCAGTCTGCAGCTCGTCTTTAGCTGCCATAAACTTCTTGCAGAACTCTTCTCCTGCAGGGGTCAGCAACTGTTTCTGGTGAGCTACAGTAAGCAGGGTATCCAGTTCCTTGTACAAACTGCTGCTCCAATAGTAACGCGAACCATGACGTGCATAGTGGCTGATATAGAATGGTTTGTAACCGCTAGGTGCCTTAGTTAGCTTTACTGTGCTCGTTTGTTTGTAAGGATAGTCGGTTCCGTATGCCCTACGTGGATCTGCCTTCAATCTGTCTAAGGCCGAAATGCCCTGACCCATTGTTGTCAAGACAAGAAGTAGCATAAGCGCTACCGAAAGAAAACTCTTCTTCATTTTTTCTTAATTTAGTTATTCGGTTGCAAAAATACAATATCTTCGCGAAATAACCAAGGAATAACATAAAATAATAAACAAAGATCAAAACTTTGTAATCCTAGAGGCAGATTCAGACTGCAGCATCTTCGGTGGCATTGGTGGCAGAGTCGACAACCGAGCCATACTCGCTGATGGAATAATAAATATAGACAAACACAAAAGTGCTAATGCATAGCAGAACAGTGTATGGCCAGATATTGACCGGGAACAGCGAGGTAAACACAATGCTGCCTATGCCAAAGGCGATGATGAAGTGGCAGGAGCGCAGCATCCACCGCATAAAGCCCTCAACGCTACCCTGCTTCATGGCTATCAACCGCCGACTGACGCGGAAATAGGTGGTGTAGAAGTCGAACGACATCCATGTGGCATGGGCCAAGAAGATGAGGAGCGAATAGTGGAGCGTGAGCAGTGAACCGTAAGTGGCCGAAATCCAATAGGCGGGCAGACCTACAACCAGGAAGGCTACATCGCGCGCCACAACCCTGCCACTAAGGTAGCGAGGGTTGAGCAGCGACGTATGGCTCCAGGTAATAGCAACACCCGAGATATGGAAATAGGTGGCAGAGAGTGCCGTGGCCATCAACGGATAGGACATGCGCCACTGGAAGTGATAGTGCAGTAGCAGGCCTATACCGAACACGGCAAAGAACAGGGCCGTGAGTCTGAGCGAGCGGCGGTACACCGGGTAATGGCGATAGGCATAGTTGTTTATCAACAAGCCTAAAGCCATTGCGAGGTCTAACACCCCCACTATAACTAGTGTAAGATTATACAATTGTTCATCCATAGTTCTATCTATCAATTCTCACTTTACGGGTATTGACAGTACCATCGGTCTTGATCTCACGGAAGATGTAGACGACATTCTGCGTCAGGTTGCGACGATCGAAGTCGGCATAGCTGCCGCTATATACCTGACGGCCTGAGAGATTAAAGACTGACAAGCGGCTGCTTGCATCGAACACAGTCTCCGAGATGTCGGTAGTTATGGTTGCGCCAATAACAAACGGACTGCGAACGTTACCAAGATGATGATCAATCCTGAAATTAAGGATCGTTACAGGTTGGTCTTCATCACTAAGTTCGGGTACATTAGCCTTAAGAACAAGAGGTTCGCCAGTCATTTTACCGCTGATGACGACGAGGTATATGCTATCGCGCACGCACTTGACTGAGTGGCCACGAAGTTCGCCTTCGTTATCATAAGCTGCTATAGAGCTGGCTTTAAGAGGATTGTTATTTTTATCGTGAACGGTACAGGTAACAGCCATGTTATGAGGATAATAGTAGTTGGCCGACACCCCTGAAGTGAGAACGTTTACGGTGTCGACATCTTCAGTTATATCACTTGGGAATGTAAACGTCTTGCTAGTTTCAGACTGCGAGACGTAGATATAGCCCTTGCCCGGCTCGATAACCGAGAGACTGCCGAACCACTTACCATTGACAAACTGACTGAACGACGTCTGGTTCTTAACATAGTCGAGCTCCTCAGGATTGAGACCGGCAAAAGCCTCATCGATGGTCATATACTTGGTTGAAGGAACACCCACCCAGTTAACACCATGCTTGATGGTTACAGGACAATCGGCAGGGTTCATGTTCTCGCCCACTACATACAGGTCGGCTGCATTGTTCATATCTACCTTCATCATCTGACCGATCTTCAGTTCGGTATCGGCATCCCACTTGCCATTCTCGTTGTAATAAGTCTTGTCTTCAAGCTCTACACTGTTTACCTGGTTGTTAACAGGACTGAACACCTGAGAGAGCTCGGAATAAGCAGGAATGACGTTAAGAGATACCCAGTTGTAATACGGCTTAAGTGGCACGGTTTGCATCACCGTTTCATTATTCTCCCAGATAACGGGTTTCATCACGTCGCCCACTATAGCATCGCGGCTGAAGACGACATCCTTTGATACCGTGGTCATAGGATAAGTAAAACCGGTAGAAGCATCGTAGAGACGGAACAGAACCTTGTCGGCTTTAGCACTCATCTCCTTAGTACCGTAGATATAGAGGAACACGTAGTAGGCATCCATGGTCTTGTAATAAACAGGCTGAGCTACGCCTATACACTCGCCTCCCTCGGTAAAGGCACCAACCATGTCGTTAGGATCATTAGAAAGCAGACCGTCGATCTTGATCTGGCCGATAACCGACATACTCTCATTGTACTTCTTGGGCGTCCAGTCGGGTTTCTTGCCTTCAACAGTCAGGCAGATATCGAGCGGTGTGTCGATGCCCTTCTGACCGCGAGCGCTGATGGTGGTGAAGTACTTGCCGATGGCATTGCCAGACTTAACCGTGAAAGTAATCTGGGTGGAGCCGTGGGCAAAGATCAAGCCGCTGGTCTCGCTGGCCTCCAGCCATGAAGGTAGCTGGGTGAACGACCACTCCTGGTCGGCAGGGCCGTTGTTATAGAGCGTAGCGGTGAAGGTGTTGTCGCGGTCGGCCAGCACATTCATATCAATCTGATCGGTATTCCAACTCAGCGTATTCTGCTTAACTACAAAGCTCCAGGTGATGGGGCGGCCAACGTTGGTGTGCAGGTCATAGTAGTCGCGCAAAGTAGTGAAGACGGTACAGCCTTCAAGCTTCTCTGGACTGTGGTCGAGCGTGACAGACACGGTGCGCTCGTTGGCCACAAAGCTGAAGTCGAGGTTGGTCTTGTTAGGTGCCACCTTCAGACCGGGAGCCGAGTTACCGGCAACGAGGCTAGCTGCGCTGCTGGCTACAAGCGAGGTGGAAGCAGTAGCACCTTTAGCCATATTCTCAACAGCGAAGCTATAGACGCGCTGGTCGTAAACATCGTAGTACGACTTCTCCATAGGCCAATAGCCTACAAGGCCATCGGTCTTAGAACCGTCGAGGCGGTAGTACATACGGTCGACAATCGACTCCTGGGTGTTGGTAGCGTTCCAGAGGCGAACCTCGTCGATAGCACCCTTCAGATCTATACCCAGATGAAGCTGTGCACCGGCCAAAGCTGGAATCTTGGCCGACTCAAGGTTGCTGAGCACAGCAACGCCGTCGACAAGCAGGCAGGCTGCCTTACCGCCAGCACCCTTCAGCACGTTGAGTGCAACGTGGTGCCACTGGTTGTCGTTGATGACGGTAGTTGTAGAATATGCAACGCTATCGGCCACCAAATGGAGTTTGCCATCATTCAGAATGACATCGAGCACCTGGCCCTCGTCGAGCGACATGAGCTTGGCACTCTTAGAGGTTGGATCAACCTGAGCCCACATCTCAACGGTATAGCTGTTAAGATTGTTCATGGAGAGATTGCCCATAGGTATAGAGGCATAGTTGGTATTATCGAGAGCTAGCGAGATATTCTCGTTCTCCATATACCATGCATTGTTAGCCGACAGGCGCATGTGGCGGCTGCGGGCGCGGTCTTCGGATATATTGCCGTGGCCCTCGTCAAGGCGCCAGTAGCCAATGAGAGCAGGTGTAGTGTTGCCCTTGCCGAGATACATCTGGGCCTTGATGGTGGTCCAGGTAAGAGCTGCACTGTAGAGCGACAGCTCGTGCATGGCACCCTTGAGCCCCTTGCCAACATAGATAGTTCCTTCGGCAGAGAGCTTCTTGCCTACTTTCTCGTCTACGATCAGATTCGTCTCTGAGTCGCCATAAGCAGCGTAGGCAGAGATAGACTCGTTCTGATAGTCGTATACAAATGCCAGGTAGGTCCAGGTATCCATAGGCAGGGTATTATTCGACTTGTAGGTCTTTCGTGTACCTAAAGTATCTTTCATCTCAACCAGCAGATAGCCATCAGCATCAATATTGAGGCTGAGCGCATCATTAGCCTCGCCATGCTGATAGAAGGTACCCGCCGTGTTGTCGCGCTTTACCCATCCGCAGATGGTGAACGACGTACCACCAAGCGTAAGCTTGCTCTGGGTAGAGGCAGCTGCTACATTAGAGCCACTAAGCAGCAAGGCGATGTCGTGGGCCACAGAGTCGGTATTAAGCACACTCTGAATCACAAAGTTATCGTTCTCGGTAAGACTCTGTGAGTAGATATCCTCATTGAACTCAATGCTGATCTCATCGCCTTCGCTAAGCACACCATCCGATGGTTGTGGCAGGTGGATAGGAGCTGGCAGGGTTACGTCCTTGGTGACCTTGATTATCTCACTCTCACCAAGTACATCCTGGCTGCCAACAGTACAATCGGTAACAGCACGGAACTCGTATTCAGCATCGGGATATGCAGTCTGGTTACGCATGTTGATAAGCGTATCGATGCTACTCTCGGGCAGCGGACTCTCGGTAGAGCCGGCAGGCGTGCCCTTAACCCAAGTGTGGATGGTGGTCCAATCGGGGGCACCCACCTTGCGCTGCTGCATGCGAACGGCGTTAAGGATACTGTTGTCGCGATTGTAGCCTGAAGCTGTGAGCACCAGCGTGCTATCGGTAGCAGTATTAATCAGCGTCTTAGAGGCTGTAAGCGTGACGGGCTCGGCCTGAGGCTGGAAGTGAGCCGACAGGTAGATATCGTCGCTCATGCTTATTTGGCCCGCAGAATAGAAGCTAACATGTAGACTATCGATGTGGTTGATCTCGTTAGAGGCAGGCTTCACCTTGAGCGTCACCATAGCACTATCGCCAGGAGCCAGAGAGATGTCAAAGTTGTAAGCATCAGGAGAGCCATTGATAGATACTTCCGACATCTGTCCCCACTTGTCGTAATCAACCATCAGATTGAAATCAATACGGCGCGACAGGTTGGCCAAAGTGGGGTTGGTAAGCTTCAACTGGAACACGGCAGGATCGCCAGCAGGTACACCTGTAAGCACGGGCTGAGCACAGAATATCTTTGGTGTTTCAATCTGTACAGTAGCGTTAGAGAGTATATATTGGCCAGGATGGTAGTACTTGGTGCGCTCCTCGCCCTCGTAGTTGCGACTTGTCTGACCGTCAGACTGGCGGGTAATCAAACTGAAGTCGCCCGGATCCTTATAGATTCTCACTTCGTGGAAGTTGTCGGCAACAGGATCGCTCAGGTTAATGGTGTAGGTATTGCTGCTTTTATGCGAACGAGAACCAGTACCATCTAATGTATTATCGAATGTAAAGGTAAAACCACCAGAGAAGGCACTTACATTTCCTTGATTAGCAGCAGCAATTGCATAGAATTTTTTATAAGTATTTAAATTATGCGAGAGTTGCAGATTCTCATTATCGGTGACTGATGTTGAGGCTGAATAGGATACTGTTGATCCACTATCAAAACTATAATACTTTTCGGGACTATTGCTATACGCTTCTATCTTCTGCTTTTCATTAAACGACAAGTAATCTTCCCACAGTTGGATATTTGAGTTGATAGTTACAATGGCATCCCACATCTCTTCATCATTATGGTATTTGGCACTGGCTGGCAAGAAAGCAGTATAGCTGGGACCATAGGTACACAGACTGTCACTTCGCCACTTCAAATCCCATGTATTCACAGCCTGGTCGCCCCAAGCAAGAGAATCATCGTTGCAAGTACCGAACCTTGGATCATCGGGAGAAAGTGAAGTCATGTAGATGATAGAGTCGGTATTGTTTACAAAGCTTGCTCTTTTCTCCAACAAAGCAGCCTCACTAACCTGTACGAGTCGGGCCTCGCGCATACGTTTGAAGCTTGGTATGAGGTGGTTTATAATATGGTCCTGAGTATAAGCAAATTCTGTCTCAATAGAATCGGCAGTACAGATGACTTCACGAGTTCCAACAGCATAGCTACCGTTCTGCTTATCAACAAGCATGACTTCAAGACCATCGCCATAAATGAGCGAGCCAGAAACACCAATGAAAAGGTCGCCATTAGGACCATCATAATAAGCCTGTGATGATGTGGAGAAATTCTCGGTAGTAGTGAATTGCCAATCAACACCACCACTTAAATTAAATCCAACTTTCCAACTGATACCTGTACCTCTATTTCCTTCAGCCATTCCTCCTGATTTGACATATAATCCTGGTGCGCCCTCAGCAATCTTAATAGCAATACCACTCGTATTATTAGTATCACTTCCTAACTTTACTGATGCGCCAACAGATGTTTTAAATGCGTAATCAGTGACAGAACCAGAGCTCCATGTCTGGTTTGAATTACTTCCAAATGGGTCGCGGATAATATTAATCAGCTTGTCGGGAGCAGCAGTAACGCTGGTATTGCCAGTTAATACAGAACCAAACACATAGCATTCCATTGGTCCTACATAGCTGCCGTTAGTCCAATCCCAAGCATATACATTATCACCGATGGTGAGTGAGACATTAAGATTGTTAGTATAAGGAGATACCTCATTTGGATATACAGGTATAAATGAATAGGTATATGTTCCATCAGAGTCTAAGAATGCCCTTTCTACCTGCACGGTGTCATTATTAACCGCCCAAGGATTTCTGAAGGTAAGGTATCCAGCAGTAGGCACATGCTGTTCGCGTTTGTTTTCGGCTACACCTGGGTCATAATTCACGTAGCGCTCGAACGACGAAATCTTAAAGTCGTATTTATATCCGCTTAAGAAGATCGGATAACCATAATTGTATTTAATTGAATCGGGTGTAACGGTGTAGGCCATTACGCTATCCCCTACTTCGCCTGCAGGAACCTTGAAATCGCCAAAGGCACCATCGGTATTGTCGGTCTGTTCAACCGTAATAACCGGACTTGAGGTGTAGGTCTGCACTAAAGCGGTGTTATAGTAATACTTCAAACTATCGGTTCCCATAGTTAAGACAGAACAAGTAGAGTCGCTGATATTTGAACAGTCGAGCAGAACCTTGCTTGAAAAAGATGCCGAAGCCTCTGTGTTATTATCAACCACTGTAGAAATATAATAAGGTACAGGTGGCATATAGAATGCAAACTCACCATTCTCAGGGTCGGTCTTGATGGTAATGGTCTTAACCTTATCATCGCCCTCGCTCTTACCGCCTACGTAAGCCTGGCAGTTCTTGATACTGTCGGAAGCCTGCTTATAATAGATTCTGTCTGGGTTACTATCGAAGGTGCCCTGGATAGAGTCGATATATACGTTCATGCGCTTAGCATCCTCGAGAGAGCTGGCGGTGAGCAGAGTCAGTGTGGCAGCACCGATATTAGCTGTGCTCTGACCGAAGCCAAGAGGTTTGCCCTTCTCAACAGCTCCACCAACTACACGACCCACTACCTTAGCCTTGGTCATATCGGTAAAGGTAAGGTGACTGATGCTGTCGTTGAAGTTCTTTGTACCTGTGGCTGGATAACGGCCATTATTTAGAAAGGTGTGATCAGTCTTAAGAATCTGGATAAAGTGATCGCCTATGGGCACAGAGAGAGTATATTCGCCTTTATCGTCGGTCTTGATGATATTGCCGTTGCTATCTTTCAAGATAGTCTCGCCATCAAGACGGAAATAACAGTCTTTTACGGGATAAGTGGTATTCTCGTAATATACAATACCCTTTACATGGAAACTTGACTTATCTTCAAAGTTCTGAGGATCGAAGGTAAGTGTTGTTGGCGAGACATATATGGTTCGGGTAGTAGGACTGAACTCGTGAACGCCCTTGGTTGGTACAACACTATAGGTAGTGCCCTTGCCCATATACGGAATACCGCTGATGGTATAGGCGCCCTTGGTATCGGTCATACCAAAGAGCGAGAGCTGGTTCTGCGACGGCGTAACAATATTGGTTCGGTGACCTGCATAGACTATTGCCTCGTTCTCGTTATTTACAGAATTGGTCTTAGAGTAGTCAAAGGCGGCTCTGATGGTGCTGATGCCTTCGTCGAAGTTCCAATAAACCTTCAGGCCTTCTTCCTCACCACCAAGGATACGGTTGTAGTTCTGCTTAACATCGTGCTCTGTAAGCAGGATGTCGAAGAAGCGCACTTCATCGATATATCCATTAAGAGTGTGGGCTTTATCTGTATCAGAAGCTACAGCCACATGACCATCCATAGAGCTCATGCTAAGCGGCAGGCTGATATTCTCAGAAACGATAGAATCGCCAGCAACAATATAAAGCACTGCGCTATTGTCGCCCTTGTGGACAAAGGTGATGTGGCTAAATCTGTCGGGCATGATACTACGCGTAGAGGTTACGCTTGTTGTGCCATCAGAGAATGTGAGCTTGTAACCGCTATTGGCATCGTAATCGCTCAGTGTAACAAACAGCTTGCCGCCCATATCGAGAAGGCAGGTACCATTGTTCTTATCAGCCTCTGGGCGCACATACATCTGCACACTGAAATCGCCACTGAAATAAGCTTTACGCGATGCATCTAAAGTCCAGTGTAAGCCTCCCTCACCGCCATTAAACTGCATAGAGTTGAATACCTGATTGGTAGTGGCGTTCGACTCGAGGGTTACCTTGACGCCCTCGGCTGCATAAGCGCCATTCTGATAGTTGATAGCGCCGTAGACCGTACCAGTGCTGCGCATAAAGCCATAAGTGCCCAGACGAGAGAACTGAGTATCAGAGCCATTTGTACGGGCTACAATAGCATAAGCATAGTAGAAACCGGGCTCAGCACCACTATCAGTATTATCAATGAATGAGGTTGTAGGACTCGTAACAGGACTTGAATTAATCTTTGTCCACGAAAGCAACTCGGCCGAAGCGACTGACGAAACAGTGTCTTCGCCTTCTACAATCTTATGGCGGTAGATGTCGTATTCAAGATAATCGGTACCTACAAGATTTGCACTCCATTCAAGTTTAATCTTGTCGGTATAGTTTCCATGCGATGCCTTTAGCGACTTGACATACGAGGAACCGGGCTTTCCATCAGGAATGGTAGGACTGGTATATCTTGTTGTGCCCTGAATATTACTGATTACAACCATATACGAGTAAGTCTTATCAGTTTCGAAATTCTCATCGTAGTAGGTATACTTCAGCGTCTTGGGATTTGATACTTCTATATTGCCGATTTTGTCGGTCTCGGTAAAGTCAGTATAATTAAGATTAGGATTATCGGCCGTAACAGCTTTACGATATACTTTAAACTCATAACCAGACCTGTCCAACTCTGGAGAAATAGACCAGTCTAACTGGTACTTTGTATCTAATGCCTTAGCAGAAAGCTCCGACAGTTGTACCGTGCGATTAAGGCAGGCATTTTCTAAAGTAGTGCCGAGATTAGGTTGTTTAGGAGTGTTGTTCCAACCACTTGGAACATAATATACTTCATACGTATATTTCGTATCGTATTCAGCTGTTTTGTCTTCAAAAGAATAGTTGGTATAAGATTGAGCGGCATTTATGATGAACAGTGTATCGTGGTTTGCTGCTATATCTTTGCGATATAAATAGAAGTTTACACCCGCATTATTACTATGGTTTTCAGAATTCCAGGTAAGCTTGATTTTCTTATTCCAGGCATCATACGTTGCATTAAGATCTTTAGGATAAGGCAAAGTGGATGCGCCTTTATTAGCTTGGTCAATAAAACGGATGGCAAATCCATTTGTACTAAGGTCGAAAGTAACTCTGACATACGACAAATAGTCACTTTTACCTGGGGTGGCAATGGTAGCTATAGACTGTGGTTCGGTAAAGCTTTCGGTTTTTACTACCCTGCCATACATATCCATCAATTCCAGTTTTATAATATTTCTATCAAGACCTTTTACCGTAATATTTACAGGAAGAGAGTTATCCCAAAAGTAGTACCTGTTAAATATAGTAAGATCTCTATCATACATATAAGCAACATTGGCATTACCAGAGGCTGATATATGATAACGGTTGCCAGCAGGGTTTATCCAAAAAACGAATTCAGTGGTTCCGTTATCAGTGTATTTCCTTGAATGATCGTCAACATTGTATACGCCACAATAATTATAACCAACTTTATACGAACAACTATCCTTATAGTTGGGATTAGAGCTATAATCCTTGGTAACTGAGCCATTTTCTCCATAATTTATAGTGCCACTATAAACATCTTCAAGGTTTATTGTGTAATTACCCCATCCGCTGCTTGGTTCATTCATTTCGGTAGAGGTGAAAGTAAGCTTACCGGGGTTACTCCATTGCAAATGAGTAAGTTTAGTGGATAATTCTGTAGGGCTTTTAGTTACATGTGTTTCAACGAAATACTCTTTATCATCATACGACTTGGCTGTCATTTCATTCTCGCCATCGTCAGTCTCCATTAAACCCTTAACTTCAATTTTATGATAGGCGCCGTTCCTGTTCCTGCTAATATAGATGTCGACGGGAATATACCAGTCTTGGTCACAGTTGGAATAATTCGCAAGATTAGTGTATGTAAGCCAAAACTTTTTGTTATCATCATTTTTAGCCATAAAGCCTGGACGGGTACGCGCAATGTAGTAAACACTATCGGCATCACAGCAAACATACTGGTAACAATCTGTCGATTTATTAAATCCATGATCACCATGAATATCACTGAGCGTTACTCCATGTCCATCGACATACAATGTTGGTGCCTCTTTCCAGTAGGTATCAGAATGATCCTCGTTACGCACCCAGACGTATACGGTGAAATACGGTTGCCTTTCGGTAATAAACGATGTACTACCAATAACGCCATCATCATCACCATTCGTTGTTAGGGATGGAAGAATAATACGAGGCAGATTGTCATCGGCTTTGACAGTTTGCGTGCCAACCAAAAGCAACATGGTTAGCAGTAGCAAAAAAAGCTGAATGCGTTTTTGTTGATACATAATGATATTGATTAATAATATTTAAATCTTTGGAATTTGGGTGCAAAAATAGACAAAATTTTCCGAATAAGGTGTTCAAAAATCGCAAATGGTGTTAGAAAATCAACAATTAGGTGTTAAAAACGTGGCCTTTTTAACACCCAAATCAATATTTTTTGTATATTTGCACCCAATTAATCGAAATTAAGAGGGAGATGATACCTATAGACCACATGCAATTTGCGGGCATCGTACTGACCAGTGGCCTGACTATGATGTTGGCATTTATGCTACCTCAATGGCAATCTAATAGCAAAGTATTCAGCCGGTCACGATGGTTGATGACGGCTGGAACAGTGCTGCTACCCATACAATTCTTACTGCAATATACACTGCACTTCCGCCAGATGGGTGTGACACAGGCGGTAATGGTGAACCTGCTGTTCTTTATTCCATCGGCATGTCTGATAAGTCTAGCTGTGATGAACCTGCTAAGACAAGGTCGGATTATGAAACGCGACTGGGCGGTGGGAATCGTGACATATCTTCTTGCGGTAACAGCGCTACTGACCGCAGCTATTGCAGAAGACCAGCCATTGCTGAACGACACACCTGAGATGCGTACGGCAGAGCTGATTTCAGCTGTACTCTACTTATTGATGCAAGCATATTATAGCGGTTTAAATGCATTAGAGCTGAAAAGGCTGAAGCGTGCACTGGAAGGATATTACGACCAGGATAAGGGCGAGATACTGAACTGGATGACAATCAGCGTGACTCTGCTTGGACTATCGGGGCTGATGGCACCTATAGCTATCTTCTGGAGTAACGGTTGGCTGCTGGCTTACTCGATGACGTTGTTCTTTACCATCTTCTATTGCGTTATCAGTTTCTACAGCTATGGCGTGGATCACGCACGACAGAAGGAGTTGAACGACGCAGAGGAAAGCGCTGAAGAAGCCGGACTGAACGAAGGAACAGATAGCTCAACGATGGACGAAAAAGACCTTCGATATATAGAGAAAGCCATAAAGCAATGGACAGCAAAAGGTGGACACCTGAAGAACGGCATCAACATGGCGCAAGTAGTAAAAGAAATAGGTGTGCCGAGATATCAACTCACGCAGTGGCTCAAGCATACTGAATGGGAGTTATTTAACCCCTGGCTGACACACCTGCGACTGGAGGAAGCCAAACGACTGATGAAGGAGCATCCCGATTGGAACAACGACACCATAGCAGAGAACTGCGGCTTCAGCTCGCGCTCATACTTCCAGACCATCTTCAAGAAACAAACCGGAATGACGCCGGCACAGTTCATTGAGACGCAGTAAAAAATGATATGTCTAAATGACAAAAGGACTGCCAAGTGACTGGTTTTTAATTTCTTTAACCTAAAAAGAATTGTGTGCGCACAAAATTTTCTTAATTCTTACATCTTAATTCTCAATTATTTCGTATCTTTGCAGCGCTTTTTAGAAAGTTATATATAACAGAGGATAATATTCACAATTTAAATAAAGATTAGTAATATGGCAAAGTTAGATTTGACTCAGTATGGCATCACCGGTTCTACCGTGATTGCTCACAATCCATCGTATGAGACTCTGTTCGCAGAGGAGACAAAGGCTGGTCTCGAGGGTTTCGACAAGGGCGTAAACACCGAGCTCAACGCTGTAAACGTAATGACTGGTATCTACACCGGCCGTTCACCTAAGGACAAGTACATCGTAAAGGATGCACAGAGCCAGGATAAGGTTTGGTGGACAACTGAGGAGTACAAGAACGATAACCACCCAATGTCTGAGGAGGTTTGGGCAAAGGTTAAGGAGATCGCCATCAAGGAGCTCTGCAACAAGGAGCTTTACGTAGTTGATGCATTCTGCGGTGCTAACGAGGCCACTCGTCTGGCTGTTCGCTTCATCGTTGAGGTAGCTTGGCAGGCACACTTCGTAAAGAACATGTTCATCCAGCCAACAGCTGAGGAGCTTGAGAAGTTCGAGCCTAACTTCGTTATCTATAACGCTTCAAAGGCTAAGGTTGAGAACTACAAGGAGCTGGGTCTGAACTCAGAGACTTGCGTAGCATTCAACACTACAAGCCGCGAGCAGTGCATCATCAACACATGGTACGGTGGTGAGATGAAGAAGGGTATGTTCTCAATGCAGAACTACTATCTGCCTCTGCAGGGTATCGCTTCAATGCACTGCTCTGCTAACACCGACATGGAGGGTAAGAACACTGCTATCTTCTTCGGTCTGTCAGGTACAGGTAAGACCACTCTTTCTACCGATCCAAAGCGTCTGCTGATTGGTGACGACGAGCACGGATGGGACGACGAGGGTGTATTCAACCTTGAGGGCGGTTGCTACGCTAAGGTTATCAACCTGAGCAAGGAGAACGAGCCTGACATCTACGGCGCTATCAAGCGTAACGCTCTGCTGGAGAACGTAACAGTAGCTGAGGATGGTAAGATCGACTTCGCTGATAAGAGCGTAACCGAGAACACTCGTGTATCTTATCCTATCGACCACATCGAGAAGATTGCTCAGAAGGTTAACGGTAAGAGCGCAGGTCCTGACGCTAAGAACGTTATCTTCCTTTCTGCTGATGCATTCGGCGTACTGCCTCCAGTATCAATCCTGACTCCAGAGCAGACTAAGTACTACTTCCTGTCTGGTTTCACAGCTAAGCTGGCTGGTACAGAGCGCGGTATCACTGAGCCAACTCCAACATTCTCTGCTTGCTTCGGCCAGGCATTCCTGGAGCTGCACCCAACAAAGTATGCTGAGGAGCTGGTTAAGAAGATGGAGAAGAGCGGTGCTAAGGCATACCTCGTAAACACTGGTTGGAACGGTACCGGCAAGCGTATCTCTATCCCCGATACACGTGGTATCATCGACGCTATTCTGGACGGAAGCATCCTGAAGGCTCCTACAAAGAAGGTTCCTTTCTTCGACTTCGAGGTTCCAACAGAGCTGCCTAACGTAAATCCTGCTATCCTTGATCCTCGCGACACTTACGCTACTGCTGCTGAGTGGGAGGAGAAGGCTAAGGATCTGGCTGCCCGCTTCATCAAGAACTTCAAGAAGTACGAGGGCAACGAGGCTGGTAAGACACTCGTAGCTGCAGGACCTCAGTTGTAATGTTGATTAAACTTTCTTGGCTAGCCATACGGCGAAGCCGAGCTAAAGATTAAATATTACAAGATTGGCTGCGCCGAAAGGCGTGGCCAATTTTTATTGATATTTAGCCTTGATTTTTGTCAGAAAAACATAAACTAACTTAAAAACGGGCTATTTTAGCCATATTTTAATTAATTATAAGCAGAAATGTGCTCATTTTTGCAGAAATGTGCGTAAATTTGCAGCCAAATTGGAATTAAAGCGATATAATACGCAATGAAAAGATATATTTCTACACTATGCACAATGCTGGTTTGTGTGCTACTCGTCACCTCATGCCTGAAAGATGAGGACACAAATACCCAGTATTATAACGATACTGCTATTGCCTCTTTCAAATTGGCAACGGTTAACCGTTACTTACATACAACCTCGTCTACAGGTACCGACTCTGTATATAAAGTAACACTCTCAGACCCAGTTGTTTTCACTATCGACCAGCAGCAGTGCAAGATATACAACACTGATTCACTGCCTTCGGATGTTGATCTGAACCACATACTGGCCACCATCACCAGCAAGTACAGTGGTACTGTAGTCATCAACTACCCTGCAACCGACGGACTGGATTCGCTGCTATACTACAGCAGTAGCGACTCTATAGATTTCGAGAAGCTAAAGGACTTGCGTGTGTATGCCCAAGATGGCTCGGGCTATCGCAGCTACGAGGTAAAAGTAAACGTGCATAAGGCACAGACCAATAAGATGATATGGGAGCAGAAGACTGCCGCCGACCTGCCAACAGACAGCAAGAAAGCTATGTGGGAACAGATAGCAGCTACTGCTGGCATGAAGCAGTTTATTGGCTACGGTACTGTAGAGAGCTATGCTTACAGCAACGATGGCAAGCTGATGGTAACACGCGACAATGGCGAGACATGGGCTGCCGACGAGCTGGATGAGGATGCATCATGGCTACCAACTGAGAATATTGCTTTTGTTTCGTGGCCATATACCACTAACGACTCTACCGACTATCAGCTATTAGCCGGGTCAAGCAACAAGTCAGATAATGCTTGCATGGTATGGCGTAAGGTTGCAGAATACTCAAAGAACAGCATTCCTTCAAAATGGGTACTGATTCCATTGGTGGATCAGGGGAAATACTATCTGCCAAAGATGGAGAACCTGAACCTTGTAAGATTCAATGGAGCTGTGCTAGCCATCGGAAATGACAAGACAATATATGTGAGCCGCGACCAAGGTATCACTTGGAAGACGAGTTCTAAATATACGCTACCAGAAGGACTTGGCACAAACAATCTGAGTGCCACAACCGACGATAATGGCTATCTATGGCTTGTAGGCAAGGACACTGGAGAGGTTTGGCGTGGACTGATAATTGAATAGAGTGAAAAGGCTGTTGGCAGTAATCTTCATGATGGCCACAACGATGGCTGCCAGTGCCCAGGATGAGCCTGAGTACAAGATGGAGATAGGTGCCGGAACAGGCCTGGTGAGCTATGTAGGCGACTACAACGGCAATCTATTAAAGGGTATGAAGCCATGGCTGATGTTAATGGCCAAATACAAGATGAATCCTAGAACGGCATTGAACCTAAACATCGGCACAGGAAAGATAAAGGCCGAAGAGTTTAATCACCGAATTACAGAAACCGATCTGCGCTTTGAGTATAACTTCTGGGCGTATGGCACGGGCAATGAGTACAGAGGTGCAAGACGCTTTACCCCATACATCACCGCAGGACTAGGAGCAACATTCTACGGTGGACCTGAGAAAGGAGCTACAATGAACCTTCCCTTAGGTGCGGGTGTAAAATACAAGATAGGTAACAGGTTGAACCTGATAGCAGAATGGGCCATGCGATTCACGCTGAGCGACAAATTGGACGGCAGTAAAGACCCACTTGGCATCAAGAGTAGCGGATTGTTTAAAAACACCGACTGTTACAGCGTGCTTCAGATAGGATTGAGCTACGACCTCTGGGAGAAATGCAAAACATGCTATCGGGAGTGAAGAAGCAATAAGTAAAGAAATGAAAAAGTAAATATTAAGATATATGAAGGAACTTTTAGACATGAACAGGATTCCCCAGCACATTGCCATTATTATGGATGGTAACGGCCGCTGGGCCATGGATCGTGGCAAAGACCGCAGTTTTGGGCACCAGGCTGGAGTTGACGCAGTGCGTCGCATCACATCAGAGTGTACCCGACTAGGGGTCAAGTTCTTAACCCTATACACATTCTCAACCGAGAACTGGAATCGTCCTGCCGACGAGGTAGCAGCTCTGATGGGACTGGTACTGACATCGCTCGAGGATGAAATCTTCATGAAGAACAACGTACGTTTCCGCGTTGTTGGCGACCGTTCGCGCATACCCGAGGTTGTGAACAAGAAACTGGCAGAGACCGAAGAGCATACTGCAAAAAACGACAGCATGACAATGGTTGTAGCACTGAGCTACTCGTCAAAGCTGGAGATTACTACTGCTACCAAGCAGATTGCCCAAGAGGTGAAAGAGGGTAAATTGGATATAAACGACATCACCGAAGATACTATCAACGAGAGATTGTGGACAAACTTTATGCCCGATCCCGAACTGCTGATTCGTACCGGAGGCGAAATACGTATATCAAACTATCTGCTTTGGCAGATTGCATATTCAGAGCTGTACTTCTGCGATACATACTGGCCCGACTTTATGGAGGAAGACCTCTATAAAGCCATCTACAGCTATCAAAACCGCCAGCGCAGATTCGGCAAGACCGAGGCTCAAATTGAAGCTGAAGAGACGGAGAAAAGTGAAGAGTGAATAGTGATTAGTGATTAGTGAATAGTGAAGGCCGCGATTAAGTGAAAGCAGAGTCAAGCTTGCTTGAGCTATGCTGAACGTGAGCGGACTAGATGTGAAACATCAATAGTATTAATTTAAAATGCTCTATAATATAATAAGGTATAAGGAAGTGAAGGGAATTAGTGTAGTGAAAGTACTGGTTGTACTATTCACTATTCACTGTTCACTATTCGCTTCTACTGCAACTGCTCAGGACAAGATCGTAAATCCCGATATTTCGTACGCCGGTACACCACGTACCTGCGAAATTGGTGGTATCGCCGTTGAGGGCGTAGAGGGTTACGAGGACTACGTATTGGCTGGTCTTTCAGGACTGACCGTAGGACAGGAGGTTGAACTGCCAGGAAGCCAGATAACAGAGGCTGTGAAGCGCTACTGGCGCAACGGACTATTCTCGAAGGTACAGATAACAGCCGACTCTATCGTAGGCAACAAGGTATATCTGTGCATCCACCTAGGCATGCGCCCACGTATCAAGAACATCAACTATAACGGCATCAAGAAGTCGGAACGCGAGGACATGGAGGCCAAGCTGGGTATGGTTAAGGGCATGAGTCTTACCCGTAACATCATAGACCGTGCAAAGATTCTGGCTAAGAGATACTTCGACGATAAGGGCTATAAGAATGCCGAGATTGAGATAGTACAGCGCGAGGATGCCTCGGGCCAGGTAACACTCGACGTGAACATCGACAAGAAAGACAAGATGAAGGTTCACGAGTTGATATTCCAAGGCAATGAGAAACTTAGCGTCGGAAAAATCAAAGGTTCGATGTTCAGCAAAGGTGCATTCGGTAAGATTCACGAGGCAGGCAAGCTGAACAACTTCTTCAAGGCCAAGAAGTTCACCGACGAGCGCTATAAAGAGGCTAAGCAGGCACTGATTGACAAATATAACGAGCTGGGATTCCGTGATGCAACCATCCTGGAAGACTCGGTATACAGCTTCGACGACAAGCATGTAAACATCCTTGTAAAGATTGACGAGGGTGAGAAGTATTACGTGCGCGACATCACATGGGTAGGAAACACCGTAGTTACTACCGACTATCTGAATGCCGTACTTGGCATGAAGAGAGGCGACGTGTACAATCAGAAGCACATTGACAAGCGACTGAAGGAAGACGACGATGCCGCAGGCAACTGGTACTATAACAACGGTTACGTATTCTCGAACATCGACCCCGTTGAGGTTAACATCGACGGCGACTCTATCGACATCGAGATGCGAGTAACCGAGGGTCCACAGGCCCGTCTGAATCACGTTCGTATTTACGGTAACGACCGACTGTATGAAGAGGTTGTTCGCCGCGAGCTGCGCACAAAGCCAGGCGACCTGTTTAACAAGGAGGCTCTGATGCGTTCGGCACGTGATATCGCCTCAATGGGATTCTTTGATCCTGAAAAGGTGGTGCCCGATGTAAAGCCTAACGTTGAAGACGGCTCGGTTGACATCAACTGGAAATTGGAGCAGAAGAGTAACGACCAGCTGGAGTTCTCGCTGGGTTGGGGACAAACAGGTGTTATCGGTAAGATTGGTATTAAGTTCAACAACTTCTCTATCCGCAACCTGTTTGGTAAGAACAAGCTGCACCGTGGCATCCTGCCTTATGGCGATGGCGAGCAGCTGGGATTCAGCTTCCAGACCAACGGTAGCTACTACAGCTCACTGAGTGCCAACTACGGTACTAACTGGTTTGGCGGCAAGCGTCCTAACAGCCTGAACGTAGGTGTATTCTACTCAAAGCAGAGCGACATCTCTAGCTACTATCGTAACAATGCATTCTACAACAACTACGCCATGTACAGCTACGGATATGGTAGCTACAACCCATACTACTACAACTACGAGTCGATGCTCGACGACGACAAGACCATGACCGTATGGGGAGCATCGCTTGGTTGGGGTAAGCGTCTGCGCTGGCCTGACGACTACTTCCAGTTCTCAGCTCAGCTTGGATACTCACGCTACATGCTGCGCGACTGGAGCTACTTCTATATCCACAACGGTAACTGTAACAACATCAATCTGGGATTAACTCTGAGTCGTACATCAACCGACAACCAGCTCTTCCCACGTCGTGGATCAGAGTTCATGGCTTCGGTAACAGTTACTCCACCATGGTCGCTGTTTGATAACAAAGACTATGCTAATCTGGCCAAGAACTCAAGTTCGGCTACCTACGAGGACGAGCTGCAGGACGTTTACCGCTGGATTGAGTACCACAAGTGGAAGTTTAAGAGCCGCACCTTTACAGCCCTTACCGGCGGTCAGAAGTGCTTTGTGCTGATGACACGCGTTGAAATGGGTCTGCTGGGTAGCTACAACAAGGATAAGCGCTCACCATTCGAGACCTTCTACGTGGGAGGTGATGGTATGAGCGGATACTCTTACGGATATTCTGAGGAGACCATCGGTCTGCGTGGTTACGACAACGGAGCTCTCTCATACTCTTCGGCCTACGAGACCATGATGAACGGTGGTACCATCTCATCTTACAACTCGTACGCCTACGACCGTTTCACACTCGAGCTGCGCTATCCGTTTATGCTGGGCAACACCACCATCTACGGACTGGGATTTGTTGAGGGTGGTAACGCATGGGCCAATGCTAAGGACTTCAACCCATTCAAGATGAAGCGTTCGGCCGGTCTCGGTGTTCGTATCTATCTGCCAATGGTAGGACTGATGGGTATCGACTGGGCATACGGATTCGACAACGTTTACACCAACCAGTACGGAGCACAGAAGAGGGGCGGAAGCAACTTCCACTTCATCCTCGGTCAGGAGTTCTAAGATAATTAAGAGTTAAGAATTAAGAGTTAAGAAAATAGTTAAGAGTTGTTTATAGTTGAAACCATCTGAGACCTGATACGTCAAAATGGTGTATAACATTAAATAGAACAATTATGAAGAAACTGATTATTTGCGCACTCTGTGCTATCTTCGGATGGACAGCAGCATCGGCACAGAAATATGCCGTAGTAGATATGGAGTATATACTCAAGAACATTCCCGCCTATGAGCGTGCTAACGAGCAACTGAACCAGGTATCAAAGAAGTGGCAGGGAGAGGTTGACGCACTGAACGCCGAGGCTCAGACCCTCTATAAGAACTATCAGAACGAGGTGGTGTTCCTGTCGAAGGAGCAGAAGAAAGCCAAGCAGGATGCCATCGTAGAAAAAGAGAAGCAGGCTGCCGAGCTTAAGAAGCGCTATTTCGGCCCCGAAGGCGAGCTTTTCAAGAAGCGCACCGCGCTGATGTCGCCCATTCAAGACGAAGTTTATAACGCTATCAAGGACATTTCAGAACTGCGAGGTTATCAGCTGGTACTTGATCGTGCCAGCAACGCCGGCATCATCTTCAGCTCTCCGAAGGTTGACATCTCATCCGAGGTACTTCGCAAGCTAGGATACGCCAACTAATTGATAATTGATAATTGATAATTAGGAATAATAATTTAACCAATAAAGAAATGAAAAAATTGATTATCTGCGCACTATGCGCAATCTGTGGTTTCACAACCGCAAATGCACAGGGTAAGTTCGGACACGTGAACACCCAGGAAGTAATGCAGGCTATGCCTGAGTTCACCAAGGCACAGAACGAGATTAAGGCATTGCAGGACCAGTACGAGGCCGACCTGAAGAGCATGCAGGATGAGCTGCAGAAGAAGGGCGAGGCTTTCGATAAGGAGCAGGCCAATCTGCCAGAAAACATCAAGCAGCGCCGTCAGCAGGAGCTGCAGGACATGTACCAGAAGATTCAGCAGAGCTTCCAGGACAACCAGCAGGCACTGCAGAAGGCTTCACAGGAGAAGATGCAGGCTATCCAGACCAAGATTCTTGATGCCATCAAGGCTGTAGGTCAGGCTGGTCAGTACGTTTACATCATGGAGAACAACTCACTGCCTTACATCAGCACAAGTCTCTCTACCGATGTTACTGCACAGGTTAAGGCCAAGCTCGGTTTGAAGTAAATCAAATTAGTTTAACTACAAAATTCAAACATCATGAAACGATTCCTCGTACTTCTTGTGGCATTCGTATCGCTCAACGCTTTTGCTCAGGGTGATGCCACATCATCAAGTTCAATTAAGTTTGGCTACCTCAGTTATCAGGCAGCTATCAAGTCGATGCCCGACTATACTCTGGCTCAACAGGCACTTATTGACCTGAAGGCAAAATATCAGGCCGAAGCCAAGCGAGTAGAAGACGAATTCAACAGAAAGTACGAGGAATTTCTTGAAGGTCAGCGCGAGTTCCCCAAGAGCATTCTGCAGAAACGCCAGACGGAGCTGCAGGAGCTGATGAAGAAGAACATCGACTTCAAGAATAAAAGCCTGGACGAGCTGAAAAAGGACGAAGCCCAGACCTATGCCCCACTCTATGCCAAGCTGAACGCTACGCTGGCTAAGATTTGTGCCGAGAAGGGCTACGCCTTTATCATCGATACAGATACCAAAGCAGTACCTGTGGTTAATCCGCTGATGTGCGAAGACATCAATCAGGCAGTACAGGATGCTCTCCAAGCTGAAAACGATGCTCAGCAGTAATCCAGGACCGATTGGAATTTTCGATAGCGGCTACGGCGGCCTCACCATCCTGCATGGCATCCGCCAGCTGCTTCCCGAATACGATTATCTTTATTTGGGCGACAATGCCCGTGCCCCTTATGGACCACGTTCGTTCGACGTGGTCTATGAGTTTACGCGCCAGGCTGTAGAAAAACTCTTCGCCATGGGTTGCCACTTGGTGATACTGGGCTGCAACACCGCCTCGGCCAAGGCCCTGCGCACCATCCAGCAGAACGACCTGCCCAAGATCGACCCCAACCGCCGCGTTTTGGGCGTTATCCGCCCCACTGCCGAGGTGATAGGCAGCCTCACCCAGAGCCGCCATGTAGGCATCTTTGCCACCGAGGGCACCATCCGCAGCGAGAGCTACAACCTAGAAATACAAAAACTATATCCCGACATTCAGGTGGCAGGTGTGGCCTGTCCCTTCTGGGTGCCATTGGTAGAATACAACGAGGCCGACTCGCCTGGAGCCGACTACTTTGTCAAGAAGCGTATCGACCAGATTATGCGCGAAGATCCACTCATCGACGCCATTATCCTTGGCTGCACCCACTACCCCCTGCTCATGCCCAAGATACTGAAGTATCTGCCAGCAGGCGTGCGCGTGGTGCCCCAAGGCGAATACGTGGCCGAGAGCCTTAAGCAGTACCTGCAGCGCCACCCCGATATGGAGCAGCGCTGTTCAAAAGGTGCAGCCGTTCACTACCTTACCACCGAGAACCCCCAGAAGTTCAAAGAACAAGCCCAAATCTTCCTCCACGAACCCGTAGAGGTAGAAAATATCACATTAGGATGAAGCAATAGAAGCCAAACCATCATAAAAATCATACAAAAACTAGCTCTTTAACGAAAAATAGCATTTTTTGCGATAATTATTTGGAATTATCACAGATAGTTCTTATATTTGTAGCCTAAAAACCCTAAAAAAGATTATTACCAATAACAATAACGCTTATGAAAAAATTATTATTTGTCATTACAGTGGCCTGCTTATATGTATTAAACGCAAATGCAGGTGGCATTAAAACATCTTATCGTAACGCCCTCATCCTAGCTTACTCACAGGCAAATAGTGTTTATGAGGATGATAACATCAAGCTGGAAATATATGATGAGCAATTGTGGGCGATAAACAAAACATCGAAAACCATATTTATTGATCTGGCACAATGTTTTGTTTTCCATAATGGCAGATCAATGCCATTAGCAGGTGGTGAAGAGAAAAAGAGTAAAAAGAATGATGAGAAAAAGGCATCGAAAAGTGGTGTAAGCACAAAAGATGACTTATATATCACTCTTGCTCCAGTTATGGGTAACAAACAAAACGATACTTACATCTGTAACATGTCGATGAGCATCTACAGAGAATACACTACAACAGAAGCCAAAAATGATGATTTCACAGATTATGATCTTCGGCTCCTTAACACTGTTAATGAACTGATAACAGAGTCTAAAAATGCAGATCCTAAAAGCAGTGAATATAAAGGAACTGCAGTAAGACACATGACCGAAGACGAGAGCATTAATAATATCGGTGCATCGGTAGCGTACGCATTCAACAAAAATACAGAAAACTGGACCACGATATCCATATCAACATGGGTTAGCGACGTTATCTTTGCCCCTATCTTTATTGAGATGCCTAAAGACCTTAAGAAAAAAGAGATGAGAGGATTCGGAGTAAAAGAGACCGAGCCCGCTGTAGTACATATCAAAGCCAACTCACCATTTGAATTTGACGAAGACAAATCTCCTATTATCGTCTGCGACTGGACAGGTAATTTTAAGAAAGGAAAATTCTGGCTAAACCCAACATGGATTGTTAAAACCAAGAAGTTAAATGCCTTCCATATTGTTGGAGCATTTTTTACTGCAGGTGTAACATTACTAAGTCCACTCAGACAAGAAGCCTATAAGAACATTCTTAGGTTTGATGGCGAAGAGGCAGATTGGGGTAAACTATCGTATGCAAACAGTCTTGAAGATACAAAACAATCCAAGTAATTAACACAATAAGCTATTGCTCTAAGTTAGAGCAATAGCTATCTTTTATTCAGCCAAACAGTATGAGGAAGTTAGTGTTGTTGATTTTGATTTCAGTTTGCCAATACACATTGGCAATTAATATTAACAAGAAAACCATTGCAGCATTAGAGCATATCAGCAATGGATACGTACAATATGGCTGTGAAGAATTGAAGAAGACGGCTGCAATGAACGATCTTGCAGCACAATTCTATGTTGGCGTTTGCTATGAGAATGGCATAGGTGTAGACAAGGATCTTTCACAAGCATTCAAAATGTATCGTAAGGCCGCCGAGCGTGGTCTTCCTGATGCCATGTTCCGCCTAGCTTCTTTCTATAAAGATGGTGTAATAGTTCCTCGTGATATAGCAAGAGAAAGCGAATGGATGAAGCGCTATAGTCAGAAGGGAGGAGAGCCTGTTTTAGCTGACCTCATCAGTATTTATAATGAGGGCGTAAAGCATTCAGAAAATTACGCTCTTAATCCCAATGGCGATGAAGAGGACAAGGGGAACCAAATAGCTCAGTTCAAGAATCAGGAATCTGAGCCTGTACAAGATAAAAAGGTCATCTCACCCATTGTTGTACAACAACCTAAAAAAGAAAACCGATCGGATGTTGATATCAACATACCAATAACTCAGCTAGAGCAAAAGAATACATTTGTATTAATTATTGCCAACGAGAACTATCAGGAAGTATCAAAGGTGCCTAATGCACTAAACGATGGAGCTGTGTTCAAAGAATACTGCATTAAGACTTTAGGCATACCTCAAGGTAACATCAAACATATATCTGATGCCACGCTAAACGGAATGAAGCGCCAAATAACATGGCTAACACAGGTGATAGACGTTTACAAAGGCCAGGCTAGCGTTATCCTTTATTATGCTGGTCATGGTATTCCCGACGAAAGTAACCGTGAATCATTTATGTTACCAGTTGATGGTTATGGTAATGATACGTCATCTGGTTATAGCCTAGAGAAGTTATATAAAGAACTTGGATCGAAGCCTGCAAAATCCGTATTAGTACTTCTTGATGCATGTTTCAGCGGGGCAAGTCGTGATGGAAGCATGCTTGCATCTGCCCGCGGTGTAGCAATCAAAGCCAAACAAGATACCCCTCAAGGCAATGTTGTTGTAATCTCAGCATCACAGGGCGATGAAACAGCCTATCCATATAAAGAAAAGGGGCACGGATTGTTTACATATTATCTACTCAAAAAAATACAAGAGTCTAAGGGTAATACAACTTTTGGTGAATTAGCAGATTATATTTCAACCGAAGTTAAAAAAGCCAGCATTGTTATTAATGGTAAAATGCAGACTCCTTTAGTTTCTCCATCAAGTAACGCAACAGACTGGAGAAATTGGAAATTTAGATAATTTATATAAACCTACATTCTCTCAACACTTCCAACCAGACACAAAGTCGCTTAAGGTTAGCTATCGCCTCATGGCTTGGGATGTTATACACTTCGGGATGCGAGTTTCCATTATTTCTTTCTCTTTTTTGTATCTCCCGTCGTCCATCTGCTCAACCAAGCCCTGAATACGCCAGTTCTTTAGCATCTGCTGAACGCTGTTGCGGGTAACACCAGCACCCTTTAGTGCTATCGAGAACTGCTTGGCTCGCACCTCGTCGTTAAACTTAGTGGCGATGTAGAGCGTCTCGGTTTTGGTAAGAGAGTAACAGGGTTTTATACGTCCCAATCGGTCTTTATATTCGATGAGCTCAAATTTGAGCCCATGTACTTTCTCCCAAGCGGGCTCCATGTTTCTGATGTCTCGCATCAGGTTCTTGTGTTGCTTACCAGTCAGCTCAGCAATCTCGAGCGACGTCATTGTCTGTTCTATTTTAATAATGTTGTACACCGTTGTCATGGATTGTCATTGTCATGATTGTCATTAAGGGGTTGGAGGTTGGAGGGGTAAATTTACCTCTATAAAATATATATTATATATAATATATATTTTATAGCTACTTTTTAGAGTTCAGAAAGCTTAATGACCTTAATGACAATGACAATGCTGACAACAAATTAGTTAAAATTTCCCACAATTTATTAGAAAAACATTCGTATACCGCAATCAGAATGTAGTACCTTTGCATCGTAAAAATAACGCTCCCACGTGTGCGTAAAAACTCTCACGTGCGGCGGTAAACATTGAACATTGAACATTGAACATTTCACTATTCACTAATAATTATTCACTAAAAAGTTATGGCACTAAAAGTTAAAGCACAAGAGAAGTTGCAGAAGATTGGCACCTATGCTGGCACGTACCGCTACATCATGATGCCTGAGTTGTACACCGCCCTCACCCAGGACAAGGTGATTAAGGAGGCTGCCCTGCGCAGCGGCGTGAGCAAGGGCGTGATGCAGGCATGCTGGGATGCAGCCGGCGAGGTAATCAAGGCGTGGGCCACTGAGGGTCACTCGGTAGCGCTGCCTGGATTGGGCACCATGCGATTCGGTCTGCGCGCCAAGTCGGTCGAGAAGGTAGAGGACGTAAAGGCAGGCCTCATCACCAGCCGCCGCATCATCTTCACCCCATCGGTTGACCTGAAGGACGAACTGGCCGCAACCGCCGTACAGATCAGCTGCTACGACCGCGACGGCAAGGAGGTGAAGCGCGTAACCAGCACCGACAGCGGCGACATCGAAAACCCCGAAGATGACGGCCCAACCGGCGGCCTCACCCCTAACCCTGGGGATTAAGGAGTAATCGGGGGTACCCCCGTACCCCCGCTACCGAAAGTACTAACCATTTAAAACAAAAAACAACTATGACCAAGAAAGAAACCATCAAATTCATCGCGCAGATCATTGCATCTGCAGCCACGGCTATCCTTACCGCCCTCGGCGCAACTAGCTGCATGGGCGTGTGAACCACGAAAAAGAAGCGAGGAGTCTCCAATCAGGGCTCCTCGCTATTGCTTATAATAGCGTGGCTGACAGACGTTAATCTCCTAATTCCCCTTCATGTAACCACACCCGCCATCCAGTCACTTTCAAACATCACACGGTCTGTCCCCGTGTCAGGTTAAGGGATTTGGGGATTAGATAGATTTTATAATAGAAAATTGTGGGGAATGGAAAATTTTGGGGTAATAAACTTGTGGGGAATGGAAAATTTTACTATCTTTGCCGCGTAAACAAAGGTTTTATGGAAGAAAGACTGTTCAAAAGAAAAATTTACACCCAACTGCTGAACTGGAAGCAGGAATCGGACGGTAAGAGTGCATTGCTTGTTGAAGGTGCACGACGTGTCGGCAAATCGACCATCGTAGAAACCTTCGCCAAAAACGAATATGAGTCATACTTGCTGATAGACTTCAACAAAGCATCGAAGGCCATCAAGGATTTGTTCAACGACCTGATGGATTTGGACTACCTGTTCCTATATCTCCAGACGGCATATCATGTGACGCTGAAACCAAGGAAATCTGTTATCATCTTCGACGAGGTGCAGAAGTGCCCGCTGGCACGTCAAGCCATCAAATATCTAGTGGAAGACGGACGTTACGACTACATCGAAACAGGTTCTCTAATCAGCATCAAAAAAAATACGGAAGGCATCACGATACCCAGCGAAGAGGACAGAATACAGATGAATCCGATGGATTTTGAAGAGTTCCGATGGGCATTGGGCGACGAAGCAACTGTTCCCCTGCTACGCAAGTTTTGGGAGCAGCAGCATGCCCTCGGACCAGCCCATAGGGAAATGGCACGCAACCTACGGCTATATATGCTGGTGGGTGGTATGCCGCAGGCCGTCAATGCCTATCTTGATACCAATAATTTCAGTAAGGTGGATCAGGTAAAGCGACGCATACTCAAACTGTATGAGGACGATTTTCTGAAGATTGACCCCTCGGGACGCGCGTCGGTCATGTTCCGTTCCATACCGGGGCAGTTAAGCCGAAATGCCATACGATATGTGCCCTACGCGGCAGTAGGCAAGGTGGACGATGATAAAATGACGGAACTTCTAAAGGCTCTTCAAGACAGTAAGACGGTAAACATGTGCTATCACGTGAATGACCCACAAGTGGGTATGGGGCTTTCGAAAAACAAAGACCAATTTAAGATGTTTGTTTGCGATACGGGGCTGTTCATCACGCTGGCTTTCTGGGACAAGAGCTTTACAGAGAATATCATTTACGAGAAGCTTTTGGCAGACAAACTACCTGCCAATTTGGGCTATGTTTATGAAAATCTTGTTGCCCAGTTGCTGGTGGCTGCAGGGAATGAACTTTTCTACCACACATGGCCACGCGATGAGAAGCACTACTATGAGACAGACTTCCTGCTTTCTCGTGGAGCAAAGATTTGTCCTATTGAGGTAAAGTCATCGAGCAGTAAGTCGCATGCTTCGCTTGATGAGTTCTGCCGTATTTATTCGTCCAGGATATTGTGGCGTTACCTGGTATATACCAAGGACTTTGCAAAGGACCAGGAAACCATTATGCTTCCAGCATACATGGTACCGTTTTTATGATGAATTAGAAAAAGGTGCTTGCTGCCTTGCAGAAAAAGGACTGGAAAGCGTTTGCCCGTTTCTATAACGGACCGGCATACGCACAGAACCGTTATGACGAGAAACTCAGCATGGTGTATTCTTCTTTTAATAATAAAGGTTAAACTGTGTTAAAATCGGGGGGGGGTAAAAATGCTTAATCCATAAAAAGTAGATTTTATTTTGTAACTTTACCCGCTGAAACATTACTTTATGGATAAATTACCCTATAGAGAATTCCTGGCGATGTTACAGGAGAAGACCCGCGAGGCGGACATCCCGTATAGTGGCAGTTTCGAGTTGACACCGCTGTGCAACCTCGACTGCAAGATGTGCTATGTGCATCTGCAGGATCCTTCGGTGAAGCACCAGATGCTCTCGGGCGAGCAGTGGATATCGCTCATCCAGCAGGCAATCGACGAGGGCATGATGGAGGCACTGCTCACGGGCGGCGAGGCGATGACGCACCCCGCCTTCTGGGATATCTACATGTATCTGATCAACCACGGCATCGTTACCCGTGTCAAGACCAACGGCCTGCTGCTCAACGAAGAGGCCATCAAGCGGTTTCAGGAGTACAGGCCTTTTCAGATTGACATCTCTCTTTATGGCTGCGACAGCGAGTCGTATGTGGCGGTGACGGGTGTGGATGCCTACGAGCAGGTGGTGAGCCATATCCGGATGGCCATCGATGCTGGGCTGCATATCCAGATTATGATAACCCCCAGCAGTTATATGTCGCCCTGGACGGAGCGGGTGATGCAGCTGGCCAAGTCGTTTTACGTCAACGTGATGGTGAATGACACCCTGATTGACCCTTATGACAATACAGGTAGGCAGAAAAAGGACTTTGATATTCCACTTGAAGAAGACCTGAGAATCCAGGAAAAGAGAAAGGAACTATTTTCGTCAGGATATTCTACTGACGACCATGAGTTCTTTATGAAGCGACTCAACCGTCCTATGTTATCGGACAAGGGACTGTATTGCAGTGCCGGGCGTTCGGGCTTTGCTGTCAATTGGGATGGTGTCTTGCTGCCCTGTCTGTCATTCCCCAGGGATGTGGTGTGCGCCCATCCCCTGCGCGACGGGTTCCATCAAGCCTGGAATGAGATGAACGATGTGGTAAAGAACTACGAGGTACCTAAGGCTTGCCACAGTTGCGAACTGAACGACAAGTGCCATTACTGCCCGATGCATCATCAGAAGGTGGCAGCCAAGCACCTGTGCGATCCTGATTATTGCAACTATGTAAAAGCAAGAATCAAAGCGGCAGAAAAGACTAATAAAGATAATTAACGGCCGAAAGGTCATATTGTATAACAATTAAACTTTAAAAAAGATGAAAACAGAGAAAATGACTTACGAGAAGCCGACGGTACAGAAAGTGGAATTCGACTTCAAGACGAGAATCGCTGCATCGGGGTGTAATGCTACTTCAAGACCTTTTGATGACTGCTCTACTAATAATGAGTAAGCTAGGTAATGAGCAAACCACTATTGAACAAAGACTTCGTGCTCCGCAAGGTGTGCGGTCTGAACGTGGTACTGCCTACGGGGGCGAACGTCAAGGACTTTGGCGGCGCATTGAATCTCAACGATACCGGTGCGCTTATCTACGAGCAGCTGCAGGCTGGCAAGACCGTCGAAGAGACGGTTTCTGCCCTTGTGGCGGCGTATGACGTTACGCCCGAGACGGCCCTCGCCGACGTGCAGGAAACCATCGAATCGCTGCGGGAGGCAGGCGTAGTGGCCTGACCTCCGCCAGCGAGACATGATGGACAAGAAGATATCGTTGACCGTAGAGCAATGGGTAGCGCTGCAGGAGCAGTCGCCTGATGGAACGGGGCAAATCCCTGTCTGGTTTCAGGTGACGGGTGGTAGTATGCTGCCTTTCGTCCGTCCCTACCGCGACGACGTGATGATTGTAGCCGTCAAGGAAGAGGAACTGAAAGTGGGCGACATCGTGCTGTTTCCTGGCAAATACCTTGGTGGCGACTACTGTCTGCATCGGCTCTACCGGATAGACGGTGACCGCGTGCAGACCTTCGGCGACGGCAACCTGCGCCCTGACCATTGGCAGCCCAAAAGGCAGATTCTCAGCAAGGCACTGTTCATCAAGCGTGGACGGCTTACCATCGATTGTGAATCGCCCCGATGGCAGAAGGTATTTCGACTGTGGAACGCGCTGTTGCCCTTGCGCCCTGTATTGCTGCTGCCATTTAGGGTGATGAATAAGTTACACCGCCTATTCCCACGAATCTTTTAGAGTATGCACGAATACTACTTTGCCAACTACCGCCTGCTGGTGGATGATGCCATCAATAACGATGAGTATATGGACTACCTGGCTGGATTCAGCCAGGCGATGCCCGCTACCCATACCTTTACGCTCCATCTGGGCGACGAAGCACAACTTGGCCCCTTGTTCGCAGAAGCTATCCTGCATCCGATTGTCTGCACGACAGACAGGTTTAATATTCACGATACGCAGGATTCGTGGACATTCCTCTCGAATATGGATGACGAAGTGGCAAGGCGCATTGGCAAGTTTGTGCTGATCTGCGCCAGGGACTATAGCGAGATGACGCTATACGTCTCCCAGCGCATCCCCATGTCCTCTGCCATCCGTGCCGCCTGTGAGGCAGGTATGACGATGCGAGACGGGATGCCTCTGCATGCTGCGCTGGTAGAGAAAGACGGCTACGGTGTGGTGTTCCTCGGTCCCTCGGGCATGGGCAAATCGACGCAGGCAAAGCTGTGGGTGGAGCATCAGGGTGCCGACTTCATCATCGGCGACCGCCCAGGCCTTCGCCGCATCGATGGCCAATGGATAGGCTTCGGCATGCCGTGGGACGGCAAGGACGGCATCAAACAACAAAAGCAGGTACCCATCCGCGCACTCATCTCCTTGGAGCAAGCCCCTGAGAACAGCATCCGCCGCCTCACGAAACAAGAGGCGATGATCGTACTGCTCAACCAGGTGATGATGCCCATGTGGGACGATGCCGCCATGGCGCTGCTCACCCCCTTGATGGGCCAACTCGCCACCGAGATACCCTTCTACCATCTGAAGAACCTGCCTAACAGGGAGGCGACTGAGTTGACTCGCAACACCATCATGCAATGACAGATAACGATGTTATAGAGGAAGCTATCTTGAATCACCCTATATAATGAAATATGTAAGTTGGCTTTGGCGGAATTCATGCGGCATCCGCTGGAATACGGTGGTGCGTATTGTTACTGGCATCGTTCAGGTGGTACTCAGCCTATTGATGGTGTGGCTCAGTAAGCGGTTCATTGACGAGACCATCCGCACGGGAACGGCTGACGATGTGCTGAGGATGGTTGAACTGTTGGTGCTGACCGTCGTGGGCGGTGTTGTGTTGAGACAAGTGGGCTATTGGCTGAAAACCTCAGCAAATGTACGGCAGTCGAACGCCCTGCGCCTCCGCATCTTCGGCAGGTTGTTTCACAGACAGTTGTTCACGGGCGACGAACTGCACTCAGGAGACGTGTCCTCGCGACTGGCTAAGGACATTGAACAGGTGACAAAGGTCACGACAGATACCCTGCCCGAAATGGTGATTACAGGCATCAAACTCTGCGGCGCCTTCCTGCTGATGCGCTGGTTCGACGAACGGCTGGCATGGGCATTGCTGTTACTGACACCATTGGCCATCGTTTTCGGCAAACTGATTGCCCGTCGGTTGCGCACCATGACGCTCGATA
>NZ_FRBD01000006.1:54263-82092 GCF_900142525.1 Xylanibacter ruminicola
GCCGCATCATCTTCACCCCATCGGTTGACCTGAAGGACGAACTGGCCGCAACCGCCGTACAGATCAGCTGCTACGACCGCGACGGCAAGGAGGTGGAGCGCGTTACCAGCACCGACAGCGGCGACATCGAGAATCCCGAAGATGACGGCCCAACCGGCGGCCTCACCCCTAACCCTGGGGATTAAGGAGGCGCCAATGAACTCCCCTCCTCCGGGGAGGAGTTCATTGGCGCCCCGAAAGTATTAACCATTTAAAACATTGAAGACTATGACTAAGAAAGAAACTGCAAAATTTATCGTTCAACTTATCGCATCGATAGCATCAGCTATACTAACGGCACTGGGTGCCACATCATGCATGGGCATGTAAAATTTATCCGCAATCTCCATTAAAAACGAGATTGCGGATTTCTCATCTCCACTGAAACGCCACTATTGCCACATCGCCACTCTTACCTTTGCACCAGATTATAGATAATGTTCTAAATGTAAGATGTTAAACATCTCTTTTTTTTAGGGCATGCGGTCAGAATTTTGTAGTTTTGCTAGAGATTGTGGCCGTGGAGGGTAAGATAATTTGCCGATAATCATCTCGCTGAGATTGAGGTCGGGGGTTAAGGGATTGTCGTTGCTGCTGCACGATGTCAATACACTTGCGCCGCAGATGAGGGTGGCGGTGAGCACCCAATTCATAATCTTTTCATTGTCTTGTTGTTATTATTTCGATTTTTCTTTTTATAGTTCTACGTTTTATGCGGGCATAAGATACAAATAATAATTCATAAAATAGCTGAATAATCGGCTAAAATATGCTATATTCGCTCAATTATTGCTATCTTTGCCGCCAATATGAAAATGAATATGACTATCAGAGAAGCAAAAACAACAGACGTTAGCGATATCATGCAGGTGATGGAGGCCGCCAAGGGGATTATGCGATCCTCGGGCAACATGCACCAGTGGGGAGATGGCTACCCGTCTGAGGCAGTCATCCTCAGCGATATGCAGCAGCATGGTGGCTTTGTACTGGAGGATGCCGGTCGCATCGTAGGCTATTTCGCCTTCCTCCCCTGCCCCGAACCCACTTACTCAAAGATCTACGATGGCGAGTGGCTCGACAACGTACAGCCCTATCATGTTGTTCATCGTATAGCCAGCCAGCCCGATGTTCACGGAGTGTTTAGCCACATCATCGACTTTTGCTTCTCGCACGATACCAACATCCGCATCGATACCCATCAGGATAATCGTATCATGCAGCACAACATCAAGAAGCACGGCTTCACCTATTGCGGCATCATCCACCTGGCCAACGGCGATGAACGCCTCGCTTATCAGAGACTCAAAGACTAGCCTGTACTTCTGGGGATTATTTAGTATTTTCATTGAAATGATTTGGAGATTCGCTGAATAAAATTGGGCAGAGGCGATGAATTGTTTACCTTTGCCGGCAAACAAATAAAATCAGAAGTAAATGAAAAGAATCGCATTATTAGTATTGAGCGCACTTCTATGTCTGGGAAGTGTAAATGCGCAGGAGGAAAAGCCGAAAAGGCCCGAGCGCGTCAGCTACGAGAAGATGACGAAGAAGATGGTGGCTGAGCTTCAGCTGAACGAGCAGCAGAAGAAGAAGCTGGCCAAGCTGAACAAGAAGTACAGGAAACTGATAGAAGGCGAACAGCAGGAACGCCCACAAGGCGAGCGCCCACCAATGGGCAAACGTCCTAGTGGAGGCCCTGGAGGCGGCGGAATGCCCGGAGGCGGTTTTGGCGGCATGGGTGGCCCTGGCGGCGGCTTTGGTGGCGGAATGCCCGGCGGTGGCATGCATGGCGGTGGTCCACGAGGCGGCATGCCTGGAGGTGAGCAGCAAGAGAAGGCATACGACTACGATAAGAAACAGGAGAAATACGACAAAGCACTCTGCAAGTTTTTAACCGAAGAGCAGTACGAGGGCTACAAGAAACTAAAGCCCCAATTCTATTCTCAACGGCGCATCAGAGATTTCCTGTTTGGCGGTCAACCCGCTGAAATGCCAAGGCCATTTGAGGAGCAATAAAACTGCTGAAAAGTACACAAAAGGGGGTAGAGCCCCCCCTGTTACATACAAACTATAAAACATTAACAAAAATTAAGCATTAGCGATACAAGGAATGGGGAAAACATGCATTATAAGGGTGTGAATGAAATAAGTAACACTTTTAATTTTTAAACAAAAACAAAGAACAAAACAATGAAGAATCTAAAGTTTTTAACTGCAGTTTGCTGCACGGCAGCAATGGTTTTAACAACATCATGCCTTAACGACAGCAACGACAGTAGTAGCGAAATGACCAAAGAACAGGTGGCTTACTGTCTGGCTAAGGTAAAGGGTAACTACACTGGCAACCTGATTTATCTGGCTAAGAACATTAAGGACGTTAAGGATAACACCGACACGCTGAAGATTAACTGGAGCATCACTAACGACAGCACCATGACCATCAAGAACTTCCCTACCCGACTGCTGGCCTCCAACATCAGCGACGAGAAGCTGAAAGCTGCACTGGCAGAGCAGCCTGATCAGGATATAGAGTGCCGCATAGGATTCATCAACACATCGCCCGTGCAGTATCTTATCAATCCAAAATCACCATCATACACAGTAAACCACGATGGTAAGGACCATAAGATACAGGTGGCATTCTACGTGAACAGCACCAACTCGTTTGGTACTTATAACGAAACGAAGAAGGAGCTGTACATGCAGATTATAGAGGGGGCCATATTCATGGACGACAAACAGACTGCCTACCTGAGTGATGTTACCCCCTTTGCTTTTGAAGCTACAAAAAACTGATAGCTTTTATTTCCTGACAATAACACTTCCGCTGGCCTGATGGGTGGCAAGAATCAGCACCTCGGCTATCTGGACATGAGCGGGAGCATTAGAGGCATACACTGCTACATCGGCAATATCATCGCCTGTGAGTGGTTGTATGCCTTTATATACGTTAGCCGCACGATTACTATCGCCATGGAAACGCACATTACTGAAATTAGTCTCTACAAGTCCGGGCTTAAGATTAGTGACGCGAATAGCTGTGTTGGCTACATCGATGCGCAGACCATCGCTCAGGGCTTTTACTGCAGCCTTTGTGGCACAGTAGACATTACCGCCGGCATAGGCAGCATCGCCAGCTACAGAGCCCACATTGATGATATGACCGCTATTACGCTGCACCATGCCAGGAACAACGAGGCGAGTCATGGTGAGCAAGCCCTTGATGTTGGTATCAATCATACCGTCCCAATCGTCGAAACTACCCTCGTACTCTGGCTCCAAACCAAGTGCCAAGCCTGCATTATTCACCAATACGTCGATGTTCTTCCAAGCCTCAGGAAGTCCCTCGATGGCCTCGACAGCCGACTCACGGTTGCGCACATCAAACTTCAGGGTGTAAACCTCAGTACCCTTGGCTTTCAGCTCGGCTGAGATCTCGCTCAAACGAGTAGCGTTACGACCTGTAAGAATCAACTTGTCGCCATTGGCAGCGAACTTGCGGGCACAGGCCATACCAATACCGCTGGTAGCGCCTGTAATCAAAACAATCTTGTTCATTATTTTTGTGCTTATATTTAAAATAAGTTATAGCGTTATACTCTCTATGCGCAACTTAACCATACCGGCAGGTACGCGCACCTCTACTACATCGCCCACCTTCTTATTAAGCAGGGCCTGAGCAATAGGCGACTTGATGGAAATCTTACCCTCGCGCAGATTAGCCTCGTGAGGGCTGGCGATGGTATAGGTCATCTTGCTATTGTTATTCAAATTGGTCATCTCTACCTTACTCAACAATCCCACACACTCGCTACCCAAGAGATTGGTATCGATGACGCGGGCATTCTCGAGCACCTTCTGGAGGAAGCTGATACGACTCAACAAGCGGCCCTGTTCGCGCTTGGCAGCGTGATATTCAAAGTTCTCACTCAGGTCGCCTTTATCGCGCGCCTCAGAGATGGCATCCTTGCATGCAGGCAGGTCAACACTCTCCAGATGTTTGAGTTCATTTACGAGCTTATCGAAGCCCTCTTGTGACATATATTCCATAAATATGCAATAATTCTATTAATTCGGCTGCAAAATTAGCACTTTTTTCCGAATCTGTGCAGTTTTACATTCTTTTTTTGTATCTTTGCGCCTTGAAATTTAGGTAAAATAAGATATGTAGAGATGGAAACAACAGCAATTCTGCTTCTCCACTGCCCTGATCAGCAGGGCATCATTTCGGAAGTAACCAAGTTTATCACCGATAATAAGGGTAATATCGTGTACCTTGATCAGTATGTTGACAAGGTAGAGGGTATGTTTTTTATGCGTATTGAGTGGGAACTGGAAGGATTCCAGATTCCACGCGACAAGATTTACGACTACATCACCACCCTCTATGCACAGCGCTACCAGATGAAGTTCAGTCTGTATTACAGCGACAAGCGCCCACGCATGGCGATTTTCGTTTCGAAGATGAGTCACTGTCTGTACGACCTGTTGGCACGCTGGAAGGCCGGCGAGTTTAACTGCGATATACCTTGCATCGTATCGAACCACGAGGATTTGCGCTACGTGGCCGATCAGTTTGGTATCCCTTACTACGTGTGGAGCATTAAGAAGGACCACTCGAACAAGGCCGAGGTAGAAGCTGCTGAGATGGAGCTGCTGAAGAAGGAGGACATCTCGTTTATCGTGCTGGCCCGCTACATGCAGATTATCAGCGATGAGATGATAGCCGAGTATCCTCACCACATCATCAATATCCACCACTCGTTCCTACCTGCATTTATCGGTGCCAAGCCTTACCACCAGGCCTACGAGCGTGGTGTGAAGATTATTGGAGCCACCAGCCACTACGTGACAGCCGAGCTGGATGCTGGTCCTATTATCGAGCAAGATGTAACCCGCATCACACATAAGGACACCCCCGACAGCCTGGTGCTGAAAGGAAAAGACTTGGAGAAGATTGTGCTCTCGCACGCTGTATCAAAACATATACAACGTAAAATATTGACGTATAAGAATAAAACAATAATATTCAGTTAATAATGGCCGTAGGAGATACAATATAGAATGAACGTAGCAATCGTAAAATATAACGCAGGTAATATCTATTCGGTGGTGAACGCACTGAAGCGCCTGGGCATTGAGCCCACGCTGACTGACGATGCCGAGCTGCTGAAGAAGGCCGACAAAGTGCTGTTTCCCGGTCAGGGCCACGCTGGCGAGGCGATGGACTACCTAAAGGCACGTAAACTCGACTTACTGATTCGCGACCTGAAGCAGCCCGTATTCGGCATCTGCGTGGGTCAGCAACTGCTCTGCAAGCACTCTGAAGAGGGCGACACCGACTGCATCGGCATTTTCGATGCCGAGGTGAAGCGTTTCCAGCCTCAGCGCCACGAGGATAAAGTGCCCTGCATGGGCTGGAACCAGCTCTACAACATCAAGTCGCCACTTTACAAGGGGCTGAACAATGGCGACTTTGTATACTTTGTACATAGTTTCTATGTACCTCTCTGTGCTGAGACCATCGCCACGGCAGACTATATCCTGCCCTACTCGGCCTCGATGCATAAAGACAATTTCTACACCTGCCAGTTCCACCCTGAAAAGAGTGGTAAGGTGGGCGAACAAATACTCAAAAACTTTTTAGACATATGAACATTGAACTTATTCCTGCAATTGACATTATCTGCGGCCGATGTGTTAGACTAACCAAGGGCGATTACGAGCAGAAGACTGAGTATGGAGTGCCTCTAGATATGGCACTCGAGTTTGAGCGCATTGGCTACAAGCGCCTTCACATGGTTGACCTTGACGGCGCCAAGTCGAAGCACATTGTGAACGACAGAGTGCTGAGCGAGATTACTGAGAAGACCAACCTGGAGGTTGACTTCGGTGGCGGAATCAAGACCCACCAGGACATTGAGAAAGCCTTTGCTGCCGGCGCTAAGATGGTGACCGTTGGCTCTATAGCCGTTAACGATCCCCTTCTGTTTACCTGGTGGCTGCAGAAGTACGGACCCGATCGCGTGATTCTGGGTGCCGACGTGCGCAATGGCAAGATAAGTATCAACGGATGGAAAGAGGATTCGGAAGAAGACCTGCTGCCCTTCCTCAAGAAATATGTAGATGTGGGTGTAAAAAACGTGCTGTGTACTGAGATATCTAAGGACGGCACCCTCTCTGGTCCGGCCATCGACCTCTATCGCGAGGTTCTGAATGCCTACCCCGAGCTGCACCTGATAGCCAGCGGCGGCGTTTCGTCGATAGATGATATCAAGGCGCTCGACAAGGCTGGCATCCCTGCCGTCGTCTTCGGCAAAGCCATCTACGAAGGAAAAATTGATCTGGAGGACTTGTGGCGTGCCGAACAAAAACAATTTTGAAAGATATGAGTTTAGCAAAGAGAATAATACCCTGTCTGGATGTGAAGGATGGCGAGACCGTTAAGGGCACCAACTTCGTGAACCTGCGCTCTGCTGGCGACCCGGTAGCCCTGGGCAAGGCTTACAGCGAGCAAGGTGCCGACGAGCTCTGCTTCCTCGACATCACAGCCAGTTTCGAGGGTCGCAAAACGTTTACCGATATGGTGACGCGCGTGGCTCAGGAAATAAACATCCCCTTCACCGTTGGTGGCGGCATCAACGAATTGGCCGATGTAGAGCGACTGCTCTATGCCGGCGCCGACAAGGTGAGCGTGAATAGCGCCGCCATCCGCCGCCCAGAGTTGATCGACGAGATAACCAACCGCTTTGGTTCGCAGGTATGTGTGTGCGCCATCGATGCCCGATTCGATGCTGATGGCTGGCATTGCTACCTGAAAGGTGGACGCGAGCGCACAGAGCGCGGACTCTTTGAGTGGGCTCATGAGGCTCAGGAGCGTGGTGCCGGTGAGATACTGTTTACATCGATGGATCACGACGGTGTGAAAGAGGGCTACGCCAACGAGGCACTACGTGAGTTGGCCGACAACCTCTCGATCCCCATCATCGCTAGCGGTGGTGCAGGTAAGAAAGAGCACTTCCGCGACACCTTCACCGAAGGTCATGCTGATGCCGCCCTCGCCGCCAGCGTGTTCCACTTTGGCGAAATACCCATCCCAGAGCTGAAACAATACTTGAGAGATGAAGGAATTAATGTGAGAATATAAATAATATGGCCGTAGGAGAATATAAAAATAGAACAATGAAGATAGATTTCGAAAAGGGCGACGGACTTGTTCCCGCCATCATACAGGATGCCAAGACCAAAAACGTACTGATGCTTGGCTACATGAATCAGGAGGCTTACCAGAAGACCATCGACACCAAGAAGGTAACCTTCTGGAGTCGCAGTCGTAACTGCCTTTGGACCAAAGGTGAGACCAGCGGAAACTTTCTGCATCTGGTTGACATCATGGTAGATTGCGATAACGACACCCTGCTGGTAAAAGCCACCCCCGACGGACCTACCTGCCACACAGGTACCGATACCTGCTGGGGCGAGGAGAACACAGAGAATCCGCTGCTGTTCCTCACAGAGCTTCAGGACTTTATCAACCTGCGCCACGAGCAGATGCCAGAGGGTAGCTATACCACCAAGCTGTTTAAGGACGGCATCAACAAGATAGCTCAGAAGGTGGGCGAAGAGGCTCTCGAGACCGTAATCGAGGCAACAAACGGAACCGACGAGCACTTGGTTTACGAGGCCAGCGACCTGCTGTATCACCTCACCGTACTGCTCACCAGCAAGGGTCTGCGCATAGAGCAGGTGGCCGATGAGTTGCACAAGCGCCACGATCCCAACTGGGACAAACAAAGAAGAGAGGCGAAGGCTGCAGGCCGCATGAAATAATAATATGACCTACGGAGATACAATAGAAGTTATGTTAATATCATATAAGAACGCGAACATATACCAGAGGCACGGCATTGAGGTGCTGCATGGCGTGAACTTCGAAGTTGACGAAGGCGAGATGGTATATATTATAGGTAGAGTTGGCTCTGGAAAGAGTACCCTACTCAAGACACTCTATTGCGACCTTGATGTTGACGAGGCCGACGAGGCTATCGTTCTTGAACACGACCTGCTAACCATCCGTCGCAAGGAGATTCCTGCGCTACGCAGAGAGGAAGGCGTGGTGTTCCAGGACTTCCAGTTGCTGGGCGATCGCACCGTATATAAAAATCTGGAATTTGTGCTCAAAGCCACAGGTTGGAGATTAAAAGAGCGCCGCGACGAGCGCATCAAAGAGGTGCTCAGCATGATAGGACTCGAAGATAAGGCCGACAAGATGCCAAACGAACTATCGGGTGGCGAACAGCAGCGTGTGGCCATAGCCCGTGCCCTGCTCAACAACCCACAGCTGATTATAGCCGATGAGCCAACGGGCAACCTCGACAAGGAGACTGCAGATAACATTATGCAGCTGCTGACGAGCATCGTGAAGAAAGGCACAACGGTCATCATGTCTACTCACAACATTGCGCTGGTACATAAGTATCCGGGCAAGGCGTTCCAGTGCCAGGATGGCAAGATGGAACAAGTGATTGTAAGAAGGAGTGAAGGAGTAAGGAGTGAAGGAGTGAAAAATGATAATTAAAAATATAAGCCATATGAAAGTTATGAAATTCGGCGGTACATCCGTCGGCACCCCACAGAGAATGAAGGAGGTGACTGCACTTGTCACCAAGTTTAACGAACCCGTTTTCGTTGTGCTCTCAGCTATGTCGGGCACCACCAACAGTCTTGTAGAGATTTCAGACTACCTCTATAAGAAGAACCCCGATGGCGCTAATGAGGTTATCAACCGCTTGGAGCAGAAGTACGACAAGCACATTGACGAGCTCTACACCAAGGACGAGACCAAGGCCGCTACACGCGAGTTCCTGAAGAGCGAGTTCGACTACCTGCGTTCGTTTACCAAAGAGCTGTTTACCAGCTTCGAGGAGAAGAGCATCGTGGCTCAGGGCGAGATTATCTCTACCAACATGGTGGTGAACTACATGAACGAGATTGGCATCAAGGCCGTACTGCTGAACGCACTCGACTTTATGCGTACCGACAAGAACGCTGAGCCCGATCCTGTTTACATCAAGGAGAAGCTGGCTGCACTGATGAAGGAGAACGAGGGCGCACAGGTTTACCTCACTCAGGGCTTCATCTGCCGCAATGCTTATGGCGAGATCGACAACCTGCAGCGTGGAGGTTCCGACTATACTGCATCGCTGATTGGTGCTGCTATCGCTGCTGACGAGATCCAGATCTGGACCGATATCGACGGTATGCACAACAACGACCCACGCGTGGTTGACGGCACAGAGCCCGTACACCAGCTGCATTTTGAGGAGGCAGCCGAGCTGGCTTACTTTGGTGCTAAGATTCTGCACCCCACATGCGTTCAGCCTGCTAAGTATGCAGGTATCCCCGTTCGCTTGCTCAACACCATGGATCCTGATGCTGAGGGAACCACCATCAGCAACAAGACTGAGTACGGCAAGATTAAGGCCATCGCTGCTAAAGACAACATCACAGCCATCAAGATCAAGTCGAGCCGCATGCTGTTGGCTACAGGATTCCTGCGCAAGGTATTCGAGATATTCGAGAGCTACCAGACTCCTATCGACATGGTTTGTACCTCAGAGGTGGGTGTTTCGATGAGTATCGACAACTCTGCACACTTAGGCGAGATTGTTGACGAGCTGAAGAAGTACGGCACCGTTACCGTTGATACCAACATGTGTATCATCTGCGTAGTGGGCGACCTGGATTGGAGCAATGTTGGTTTCGAGACCATCGCACTCGATGCGCTGAAGGATATCCCCGTTCGCATGGTAAGCTACGGCGGTTCGAACTACAACATCTCGTTCCTCATCCGTGAGGAGGACAAGAAGCGCGCCCTCCAGAAGCTCAGCGATACAATTTTTAAAAAATAAAAATAAGGCCTACGGATTTTACGAATTAATTATATGTGAATACGTAATTTCCGAAAGGTTAAAAAATTCCGTATAATCCGTATAATCCGTAGGAGATATACATTAATAAACTATGACTAAAGGAAATTTCCCAGTAGAGAAGCTGGAGTCGATTGAGACTCCCTTCTACTACTACGACACAGAACTATTGCGCCAGACGCTGAAGACGATTAACGAGGAGGCTGGCAAGCACGAAGGCTTTGTGGTACACTATGCCATTAAGGCCAACGCCAACCCACGTATTCTTCGCGTTATCCGCGAGGCAGGACTTGGTGCCGACTGCGTAAGTGGCGGCGAGGTCGAGGCTTCGCTCAAGGCAGGATTCCCAAATAATAAGATTGTTTATGCAGGTGTAGGCAAGAGTGATTGGGAAATCAACCTCGGCCTCGATAACGACATTTTCTGCTTCAATGTAGAGAGCATCCCAGAGCTCGAAGTGATTAATGAGTTGGCAGCAGCCAAGGGAAAGGTAGCTCGCGTAGCGTTCCGCCTGAATCCCAATGTGGGTGCTCACACTCATGCCAACATCACTACTGGTTTGGCTGAGAACAAGTTTGGTATCGCCATGCGCGATATGGTAACGGTGATTCGTGAGGCTGAAAAGCTGCCCAACGTCAAGTTCGTGGGTCTGCACTTCCACATCGGATCGCAGATTCTGGATATGGGCGACTTCGAGGCACTCTGCAATCGCGTGAACGAGTTGCAGCAGGAGCTCATCAGCCACCGCATCCGCGTGGAGCACATCAACGTAGGTGGTGGTCTGGGTATCGACTACTCGCACCCCAACCGTGTGCCCATTCCCGACTTCAAGGCCTACTTCGATACCTACGCCAAGAAGCTGAAGCTGCAACCCGGTCAGACGCTGCATTTCGAGCTGGGTCGCGCCGTAGTGGCTCAGTGTGGCTCTCTTATCACGCGTACCTTATATATTAAGGAAGGTGCTGTTAAGAAGTTCGCCATTGTCGATGCCGGATTCACCGATCTGATTCGTCCCGCCCTCTATCAGGCTTACCACAAGATCGAGAACATTACCAGCGACGCCGAGCCCGAAGCCTACGATGTAGTAGGTCCTATCTGCGAGAGCACCGATGTGTTTGCCAAGCAGATTGACCTGAACAAGGCTAAACGTGGTGACCTGCTGGCCATCCGTTCGGCTGGTGCCTATGGCGAGATTATGGCATCGCAGTATAACTGTCGTCGTTTGCCCAAAGGATATATGAGCGACGAGATTTGATTGAACATTGAACATTGAACATTGAACATTAATGTGAATACAAACGAGCGAAAATTCTCAATCATAATGACCGTGTACGATCAGGACTACGATCTCAGGGAGAACCTACCGGCTTTCCTTGAGCAGAAGTATGAACCTGGCTACGAGGTCATTGTGGTTGACGAGTCTTCTACTGATGAGACTCCAGACGTACTGAAGTTACTCAAGAACGATTACAAGCATCTCTATACCACCTTTCTGCCCAAGCCCACGTATTACGTGAAGCGTAAGATGCAGTCGCTGAATATCGGCCTCAAGGCTGCCAAGAACGATTGGGTGATTTTTGCCAATGCCAACCACAAGCCCGATGGCGATTACATTCTGCAGGCCATCGACGATACGCTCGATTTTACGGCCGAGGTGGTATTGGGTTATCTCACCAAGAAGGGCATCAAGCTCCAGTCGTTCGACACATGCCAAGAGGTGAAGGACTACATTATCCGCAAGGAGCGCAAAATCCAGAAGGTACGTACGCGCAAGCGCAAGAACTATCGCTTTGGGCGCTACGATTTCATCATCATTCGTAAAAGGCTGGCCATAGAGATACTTGGTTACTACGAACAGAGTCCATCATTCTGGCAGCGCCAAGCTATGCGTTGGCATATATTCTGGAAAAACCTGATGAGTAGCTATGAACGTATTACATATCTACCCAAGGAATAGCGAGCTGATACAACAACATGTATCGCTGCTGGTAGAGGGATTGAAACAGAGTGTCAACGTAACGGTGGCTGATAACAGTAAATCCTTCTACAAGCAAGCCCGTGACTTCGAGGCAGATATCATCCACATTCATGGCGCCAACCAGATGTTGCAAGCCAAGGCTTTGCGATGCGCACTGAAACATAACATCCGCTGCGTAGTTACACTGCACGGCCAACTGCAACCCTTTGCCCTTAGCGCCATGCCGCCCCAACAGCGTGCTGCACTCATCATTTTTATGCGCGAGTATCTGTCGAAGGCCTACGCTGTTATCACCTTTGGCAAGATGGAGACCAAGGCTTTCAGAACCTATGGCTACAACCCGCGCATAGAGGAGATTCATAATGCCGTTTATACCAACACCATCACGCCCGCAGAGATGGCTTCTAAAACGTTTGCCGTCTATCAGAAGGTGCAGGATTCTAACACCCTCGAGATGATGGACGATAACACCCGTGCCGCCCTCAAGGCGATACTGAAGGTGGGCATCATGGGCGACAAACGTTGGGTTGACGCGAAAACCTTCGACCCACGCCTCATCAATTGGCGCCAACTGATGGTTTATGCTGAACACGAGAACATCAGCAACTATACCGACTACGGCATCCGTATCCTCGAACTTTCAGCGCCACTTATCGACACACAGAAGATTGCAGCCTTCTTCCCCAAAAACTACACACGCCCCAAACCCGTCAAGGAGTTGGTTGGCGTTTATCAGGGCGACCAGACGGATTATCTGTTCCGCATCATCCGCCAGGTGCTCAAGTCGCCCACTCTGCTTGGTGCCATCGAGCTGACGCGTGAGTTGTATCGCGACAATGTGAACGATGACCAGCTGGCCGAGAAACTCGAAGATGCCGGACTCACCAAGAGTGCCGCCCGACTGATTCAGGTTCTTGGCGATTTCATTCTGCTCGACGAGGGCTACATGCCCATCGAGCCGATTGACGACAAGCAGACAGACAAACTTCGCAACAATCTGAAAAACCACTTAAAGATATGAAACACCTTTCCAGTAATGACACCGATCTGCACTATCTGCAGTTACTTTCGCAATCATTCCCCACGATTGCCGATGCATCTACCGAGATTATTAACCTCGAGGCTATCATGGCCCTGCCCAAGGGCACAGAGCACTTTCTGGCCGATATACACGGCGAGAGCGAGGCCTTTCGCCACATCCTGAAAAACGCCTCTGGTAACATCAAGCGAAAAGTAAACGAACTCTTTGGCAATGATATCCGCGAGAGCGAGAAGAAGGAGCTTTGCACCCTCATCTACTATCCCGAGGAGAAGCTGGAGCTCATCAAGGCCCAGGAGCAGGATATCGACGATTGGTATCGCATCACCATCCACCAGCTGGTAAAGGTGTGCCGCGACGTCAGCAGCAAGTACACCCGCTCCAAGGTGCGCAAGTCGCTGCCTCGCGATTTTGCCTATATCATCGAGGAGCTGCTGCACGAGAGTCTGAGCGACAACGATAAGGCAGCCTATGTAAGTGTGATTGTCAACACCATCATATCTACAGGTCGTGCCGATGATTTCATCTGCGCCATCTGTAACGTCATCCAGCGTCTGGCCATCGACCAGCTGCACATTCTGGGCGACATTTACGATCGCGGCCCCGGAGCCCATATCATCATGGACACCCTGCGCCAATACCACTCGTGGGACATCCAGTGGGGCAATCACGATGTACTGTGGATGGGCGCCTCGGCCGGTAACGATGCCTGCATCTGCAATGTGCTGCGCCTCTGCTTGCGCTATGCCAACCTCACCACCATCGAGGAGTATGGCATCAACCTGGTACCGCTGGCCACCTTTGCACTCGATGTGTATGGCGACGATCCCTGCCTGGAGTTTATGCCCAAGCTGCTTCCCGGCAACACGATGGACGAAAAGACACAGCAGCTCACCGCCAAGATGCACAAGGCCATAGCCGTGCTGCAGTTCAAGACCGAGGCCGAGATCTTCGTGCGCCACCCGGAGTGGCAGATGTCGGATCGCTGCATGCTGAGTGCCGTGAACTACGATACCCACATGTGTACCATCGATGGCAAGGAGTACCCCATGAAGAGCTGCCACTTCCCAACGGTAACCCCTCAGGAGCCCAACAAGCTCACAACCGAGGAGGCCGACCTGATGCAGAAGCTGCACCACTCGTTCCGCATCAGCGAGAAGCTGCACAAGCATATCAACACGCTGCTCTCGCATGGTTGCATGTACACCATCAGCAACTCTAACCTGCTGTTCCACGCGGCCATTCCGCTCAACGACGATGGCTCGCTCAAAGAGATCGAAATCTATCCTGGCAAGCGTTTTGCGGGCAAGGACCTCATGCACAACATCGGCATGATGATTCGCGATGCCTTCCAGAACGACTCTACCCAGCGGGATTATGCGCGCGACTACTTCCTGTATCTGTGGTGCGGCAAGGATTCTCCGCTGTTCTGTAAGTCAAAGATGGCCACCTTCGAGCGCTATTTCCTCAGCGATAAGGAGACGTTTAAGGAGGAGAAAGGCAACTACTTTAAGTTGCGCGATAGCGAAGAGGTGTGCGACCGTATTCTCGATGCCTTCGGCGTAAAAGGCCAGGCTCGCCACATCATCAACGGCCATGTGCCCGTTCATGCCTCTAAGGGCGAGAACCCCATCAAGGCCGGCGGCAAACTGATGGTGATTGATGGCGGTTTCAGCGAGGCCTATCATCAGGAGACGGGTATTGCCGGCTACACGCTGGTGTATCACTCACGCGGTTTCCAGCTGGTTCAGCACGAGCCTTTTACCTCTGCCCGCGACGCCATCATGCGCGAGATAGATATTAAGAGTACCACTCAGATTATCGAGATGTCGGCCCACCGCATGCTGGTAGCCGATACGGATAAAGGCGAGGAGCTGCGTAGTCAGATAGCCGACCTCAAGGATCTGCTCTATGCCTACCGCCACGGCATCATCACCGAGAAACGTAGCTGAACATTCCCCCACCCCCTTGTGCCTATGATACGCCTGTTACTCTCGTTGCTGTTCGTATTTCCGCTTGCCGCAAACGGCGAGAACCGCATTAGCCAGCCCAACATTAAAACGCTAGTAACAGTGGTTAACGACAACTGGCTTAATGCGCCCGTTATGCGCCTGAATAGCAACGATATACTTACCGTATCGTTCGACGAGCTATCGCACGATTACCATCGCTATGTTTACCGCTTAGAGCACTGCGAGGCCGATTGGACACCATCCGAAGAACTGTTCGAGAGCGACTGGCTTACAGGATTCAACAACAACCCCATCGACGACTACGAACACTCGGTAAACACTATCCAACCCTACACCCACTACCAGCTACAGTTGCCCAACGATCGTTGCCGCCTGAAGATGAGCGGTAACTACCGCCTGCATGTGATTGATGAGGACGATGACAACTGCGAGGTGCTGGTAACTGAGTTTATGGTGACCGAGCAGAGCATGAAGCTCAGCATGAGTGCCACCGCCAATACCGATATCGACACCCGCCAGAGCCACCAGCAGGTGTCATTGAATCTGAACTACAGCAACCTGCCGGTTATCAATCCAGATGAACAGATTTATGCCGTAGTCATGCAGAACTACCAGGAGCGCAATATGCGCTGCGGCGTAAAGCCCGACATTACTACCCTCAACGGACTTGAGTGGAGCCACAACCACCAGCTTATTTTCGATGCCGGCAATGAGTATCGCAAGTTCGAAGTGCTCGATGTCAGCCACCCCACCATGGGTATCGACCACATCACGTGGGATGGCGAGAACTATCAGGTGTATCCTTTTGTAGACGAGCCACGCCCCAACTACCTGTACGATGAGGATGCCAACGGTGCCTTCTGCATTCGCAACAGCGACTACCGCGAAGTAAACACCACTGCCGAGTACGTGTGGGTAAACTACCGTCTGCGTGTGCCCCGCCAAGGGCCCATATACGTAAGCGGGCGCTGGACCACAGCCACAGGCACCGACGACTATATGTTATACTACGACCCAACGAACCAGCAGTATACTGCCAGCATACTGCAGAAACAGGGCTACTATAACTACCAGTATACCACAGCCGACGGGCAGTTGCTACCCAGCGAGGGCAGCTACTATCAAACAGAAAATCATTATCAGGCTTTGATTTATTACAAGGGTACTTCCGACCGCACGTGGCGCCTTAGTGCCTATCACGATACATCTGTGGAGTAAGCCTATGCTTCTGGAAGAACGAAGCAATAAAATAGTTGGCCGTAATAAATCCGCACTTGGCCGAGATGTCCTCTATCGACATCTTGGTATTACGCAGCAGCTTCTCTGCCTCTTCCAGACGTGCTTTCTTGATTAGCGCACGTGGACTCTTGAATATGTTGGCCATAATCAGCTGGTAGAACTCCTTTCCGCCCATACCGGCAGCATTACCCAGTCGGCGCATAGTCATCTTTTTCTTATTTCTTTCAGTCAATACCAGCAACTTAATCTTCTCCATGGCCTTCACAAACTCCGGATCAAGATCGGTCATCGCTTCTACCGCTGCAGCACTGTATTCCTCAGCAGCAGGCTCCAGAATCTCACCACGGCCCTCAATACGGTCTATAAAGTTGTAGATACGCTTCACCAGCATGGTCTCCTCGCTGTCGCGCTGAGCACGCAGTTTGGCGTTCTTCATATAGAACAATATGTTAACCAGGAACAGTATTGCCAGCAGAAAGCCAAACACACCGAACACACCGATGCTTCGCCACCAGGGCTCATGGATATCGATGGTCCATATGTAGGGACGGGTATTCCAGTCGTCCGGACTCATCGATGCCTGCACATGTATCTCGTAGTGACCTGGTCGCAGCGCCATCAGTGGCAGGTGTAGCAGTCCGTCTCTGTCCACATATCCGTTGCTGTCGAATGGTGTCAGTATGCGCCATTCGTCATCCAGCCCTAACACTCTGACGCGATAGAACGTTTGCTGCGGACGGAAGTAGTTAAGCGCCGAGAACACCATCGTAATCGAGTTCTGATTGTAGTTCAGGTCCAGCCCCCACACACGGCTCAGGGCTCTGTCCAGCAGTTTCTTGCCGTCAATCTCGGTATTGGTGTTCACGTCTACTCCGTTCACAAACAGCTGCACCATCTTGGGGTATATCTCGAACTGATAGTTGTTGTCGAGCGTCGAGAAGTTCTTAGGGTTAAACTCCACTACATGATCCAGCGATTGCATCACGATGGTGCCGTCGGGCAGACACATGGCCTTGCCGTTCACAAACACCTCGTTAGGTACGTGGTCGTACTGATTGTAGCTGTTGATACGGTGCACGCGCCCATCCTCGTTAAACAGCACTACCGATATGCCGTAGCTGGTGCCCACCCAGATATTGTGCAAGGCATCTTCTACCACCGAGTGCACGATGTTGTTATAGAGTCCGTCTTTTGTGGTGTACACCTGTGGCAGCATGTCGGTTTCCTTGCGATACACCTGCAGTCCCTGTGGTGTTCCCACCCAGGTCCATCCGCGCGAATCCTTATAAATACAGTTCACGGTGCGGTCGCGGAATCTAGGCCACTGGTTCACACCGTCCATCATGGCTCCGTAGTGGTCGGCCGTGCTGTTTCCCCATGCATACACGTTGAATGGCGGCGCAAAGGGGCGCGAGTACAGCAGTCCTCGTTGCTCGGTTCCAACCCACATACCACCTTGTCGGTCAAAGGCTATCACATTGACGTCGGTCTCCATGGTCTTACCGGTTTCCATCATCAACACCTCATAGTGTTTCAGCTCGCCCGAATTAAGGTTTGCCACCCAGTAACCGTATTCGCATGGCACGAACATCAGCGAGTCTTTAATCGCCATATTGTTCAGATGATAAGGTGTGCGCAATATCTCGTACCAGTTTTTTTCCACCAGATTATAGCACATCAGTATAGCATCCCTAGCACCGTTACGCAACTGGAACACGCGGTCTTTAGCCGTTGCCAGCAGCGATGAGCTCTCGTAGTTTCTGGCCACATCATCCGTATATGGTCTGCTCTCGTCTACCTTCTTGCCCGTGGTATAGTCGAACATCTCCATCAATCCGTTGTTGTAGAACAGCATCACATACTTGTCCTTACATATTTCCAGATCCTGCAGGTTCAGGTTTGCGTGGGGCTTAATGGTCTTCTTGCTCTTAACGTTATAAAGGCCCTTTTCCGTGAGCAGCCACACCACGCCTGCACTGTCTACAAACAGGTCGTTCACATGTTCCACAACACCAAACTTCCTGAACTCATCCTCAATCGACGAGGTAAAGCGCTCGGTTATCAAGTCAACACATGTCACGCTATGCGTGTTCTTAAGCCAGATGTGGTGAAAGCGATCAAAGTAGAGGTGATAGTTACCACGATACTCCGACAGGGCATACATATTTTCTTCGAGGGGGTCGATATGCGAGAATTTCGAACCGTTGAAGAAGTTGATTTGTCCTGCAGTGGTAATCACCAGTCGGCCCGTCTTGGTGCAGTGGATGGTCTGCGCACTATTGTCGGCTAGTCCGTCGGCCGAAGTATAGTTATGGAAGATACGCGGTGACACGTCGGCTGTTGCCGTCAATACCGACAGCACCCACACCATTGTCAATAACGTTAATAGTCTCCTTCTCATAACTTTAGTACTTATAGCTTTAAATCTTTACTACGGATTTTTAACCTTACCGGAGATTACGGATTGGATTAATAATAATCCGTATAATCCGTAAAATCCGTAGGCCGTATAATATTAAATAACTTCTATGCCCTGCTCCTCACAGAGCTTCAGGCTCATTTCCTTCAGTTTAAACTTCTGGATTTTGCCAGAACCTGTCAGCGGGAACTCCTTGATAAAGAACACGTACTTTGGTATCTTGTAACGTGCTATCTTTCCACGGCAGAACAGCTGTACGTCCTCCGGCGTCATCTGCGCGCCCTCCTCCAGAATGATGAATGCACCTACGGCCTCACCATACTTCTTCGAAGGCACAGCAGCCACCTGTACGTCGCGTATGCCAGGCATGTGGTAGAGGAACTCCTCAATCTCGCGTGGGTAGATGTTCTCACCACCGCGTATAATCATATCCTTGATACGTCCGGTAATCTTGTAGAATCCCTGCTCGTCCTTCACGCCCAGGTCGCCCGAGTGCAGATAGCCGTTCTTGTCTATCACCTCGGCTGTAGCTGTGGGGTTCTTGTAGTAACCCTTCATCACGTTGAATCCCTTACAGCACATCTCGCCCTGCACACCCACGGGGCACTCCTCGCCTGTCTCTGGGTCGAGCACTTTCACGTCAACAAACGGATAGTCTCTACCCACGGTCTCGCATCGCTGCTCAAAGGTATCGTTCAGGCAGGTCTGAGTCATACCAGGTGAACTCTCAGTGAGTCCGTACACGCTGGTGATGGTCATAAACATCTTTTCGCTCACCTGCTTCATCAGTTCTACAGGACACAGGCTTCCAGCCATGATACCCGTACGCAGACAGCTCAGGTCGAACATCGAGAACATGGGGTGGTTCAGCTCTGCTATAAACATCGTAGGCACGCCGTACACCGCCGTGCACCTCTCTTTATGTATTGATGCCAGCACCACCAGCGGGTCGAATTTCTCAACCATCACCTCGGTACAGCCGTGCGTCAGGCAGTTCATCGTGGCCAGCACCACGCCGAAACAGTGGAATAAAGGTACACATACGCAGAGCTTATCATCCTGTGTAAAGCCCATGTTCTCACCGGTAAAGTAGCCGTCGTTGGCAATACCGTAGTGAGTAAGCATCACGCCCTTGGGGAATCCAGTGGTACCGCTGGTGTACTGCATGTTGCACACATCGTGGCAGCTCACCTGGGCCTTCATCTCGTCCAGCTTCTCGTCGTCCACGTTCTGTCCCAGCAGCAGCAGCTCGGCGGTGTTAAACATACCGCGATACTTCTCCATACCTATATATACTACGTTCTTCAGGAATGGGAACTTTTCGCTGTTCAGGTGTCCGCGCTCGCAAGTCTTCAGCTCTGGCAGCATGGTGTAGGTCATGTCTACATAGTTACAGTCCCATGTACCGTCGGTGATACACAGCGTGTGCATGTCAGAGTCCTTACACAGATACTCCAGCTCGTTCTGCTTGTAGTTGGTGTTCACCGTTACCAGCACGGCGCCAATCTTAGCGGTAGCATAGAGGAATGTCAACCAGTCGGGCACGTTAGTAGCCCAGATACCTACGTTCGATCCCTTCTCCACGCCGATGGCTATCAGACCCTTGGCCAGATTGTCTACACGCTCATTGAACTTGCTCCAGGTAAAGCGCAGGTCGCGGTCGCTATATACTATATATTCCTTATCAGGCGTAGTCTCAGCCCAGTACTCCAGCCACTGTCCCAGCGTGCGCTCGTACAGCTGGTAGCCCTTGCTTCCAGTCTCAGCTGGGTAGGTTCTATCGGGGAGCGGTCTCCCCGCCATATCTAATCTTACTTCGCTCATTTCAGTTTTTATAATCTCCTACGGATTATACGGATTATACGAATTTTTTCTGCCTTAGGATTGCGAACTCTCGGGATAATTAATCCGTAAAATCCGTAAAATCCGTAGGCTATATTATTTTAGAATGGTATATAAACAACGGCGAGGATTTTTGCGCTCTTGCCGGGGGCACCGTGCACGTGGTGCTTCACGATTGAGTCGTAGAATATCGAGTCGCCCTCCTTCAGGTTGTAGGTCTCCTTGCCATACACTATTTCTATTTCACCCTCCATCACATAGATAAACTCCTCACCCTCGTGGGCTGACAGCTGGAAATCAGGTGTCTCCTCGGGGTTGATGTCGATCACGAATGGCTCCATGTGGCGACCGGCCTTCTGCTGAGCCAGCGGGTGATACTCCATGTGCTTGCGTGCGTCGGTAGCACCATTGCTAAAGCTGATGCTGCTGTCGGCCTCGCGATCCTTGGCACGTGTTACGATAGGACCCAGATCGTCGTTATCGTCCATAAACGTACCCAATCTCACGCCCAGCGCACGGGCTATCTTGATCAGCGGACCCAGCGATGGCAGGTTCACATCGTTTTCAATACTGTTAATCTGCTCTACGGTCAGTCCGCTGCGCTCGGCAATCTCCTCAATACTGAGATTTTTTGTCTCTCTGATGCCCTTAATCTTGGCACCTACAACTGAATGATTATTCATCTTCTTTTCATTAATTATATACACCTTATATTCCAATGGCAAAAGTACACAATTTAATCCGAAAACCCGCGTATTTTGTAGGTTTTAATAGATTTTAACAACATATTTTAACAACTCCCCTATTTTCCCTCCTGAGTAGGAGGGGCCAGGGTGGTCTGATCAAGCGTTTATGAATAACACCTTCCTACGATTATCCTTTGCCCTCACCGCAAAGTGCAGCCAGATGGCGCCGTGCTTATTCTTGGACGAGCCAAGCGGCGAAGCCGAGCGGCGTTCTATCAGCAATTCATCAAACTCCTGCTGCCAGTCGCGGCTGATATCGAGCAATATCGCCGCATAGACTATCAACTGCTCCAATCCATCCACGCGGATATCCACCGCACAGCCAGTAAGATGGTTCGACGTAGCCACACCACCAATCGCCCGATTCAACTGCGGCGATCGATAGCCAGAGTTTATTATAATCGGTTGATTATACCGCTTTCTCAACTCCTCCAACCACACGCAAACCCGCTTGAGGTTAGCAATCGCTTCATGCGAAGGGATATTATACACTTCGGGATGAGAATTACTCTTAGTCATCTCGCCCAGAGTGAAATGCTCACTCAACTTCATTTTACTATTCAATTGTACTATTTCATTCATATTGCAAATTATAAAAAATCCTAATGCCGCGCCGCCGCGCTGCCGCAGTGCCACGGCATCAGGGGGTTGATGATTATAGCATGATGGAACCTGTTTTGTGAAACACAGCCTTCTCGCCTCCCTTATCCTCGCTAACCTTCTCTATTAGATGATCGCGACACAGGCGCGTTACCTTCTTACGAGCAGAAGCAGCACTGCCCAGATTGAAGCAGTGAACCACGTCCTCGATAGTAAACTCATCAGGCAAACGATTAAAAGCCTCAAAAGTCTTCTGCTTGCGCTGCACATTCACGCTGGCATCCTTCAGTTTGTTGTCAAAATAGTTCTCAGCCATCGCTCCAAAGTAGTGGCGCTGACAGGCATACTGGATATTGACAATCAACTCTGCAAGTTTCCAATCCACATCATCTGTCTCGAACTCACCACACCAGTATTGTCCGTCCTGCTTCATCTTATCCCAATGGCGCATAACGATAAACGGTGCAGAGAAATTCAATCCATGATAAGCACAACGTTTAAGAAGCATCTCATCAGCCTTTGAGTCATTCTCCTTGGCGTCCTCCATACGACGTGCCGTCCAATCATAGAGTTCATCCACAATCTTCTGCACGCTAAGTTCACCTTTCATCTTGTCCAGTTTCTCGGCCCATTCCTTCAGACGGTTGTCGCTGTCGTAGTCTACAAAACTCTCGCGACTCATCATCTCAAAGTTGGTAGCCGGCAGGGGAATACAGGTCAGACGGGTTGCAAGACCGCTTCCAAAGTTCTGCTCGTTCACCATCCTCTTCAGCGCGATGGGCGTGCCTGTATAGATGTAATTCCAGATTACATAGAACTCCTGAAACACACTGTCTACATTCGAGTATGCCTGACCATCCTCCTCGTTGTGGAACGCTTTCAATTGCAACGCCTGCTTGTCGATGTACGAGCCACCTTTTTGCAGCGACAACGTGTTGTCTAGTTCTGTGTCGAAGGTCAGCATATGCAACTGCATCGGCTCGCCGTTTACCTCTTCTACAGCATTCACCATATCCTGAATGAACTGCGCATTCGAGGTTCGCGCTGGGTGGATACGAACCACCACCTTCGGCTTCTTAGGCTTCTCCTTATTGGCCCCCTTGGTACGCATCTGTTCGCGATAGGCATTGATGGCATCCTTACCAATCTTATCAGCCTCAACAATAGGCGAAGCAAGTAGTTTAAAGAGCCTTGTAGCGAACGATTTACCACTTGCAGGGTCGCCAATTATCAGCGTTGAGTTGTTCAGCCTGCGCAACTCTTCTGGTCGATGATAGAAGCGATAAGTACAACGTGTCATCAGCGTCATCATCAGTCCGCCAGCTACAAAGAGAGCAGCAGGATATTGGTTGCGTTTCAGACCCTTGCAGATATCCTTCAATAGCGGAAAGTCCTCAGCCATAGCCTCAATCTGTTCGCCCCACTCCCAGAGCCAACGGTTGATATCCTCCTCGGCCATCGCTACCGTCCTCGTCGTTTGCGTCTTCGTAATCTCTTGGAATGTGCGCCCTGTGGCTTTCTGTATCGCTTCCTGCATCGCCTTGCTGGGCAGACTGCTGGCATACTTCTTCTCCTTTTGCGCCACACACTCAGCGGCACTGGCCACTGTCTGACTAACGTTCTCGTTTCGTTCGTCGATGATCTCCTTGACCCACGATTGACTCTCCACCACGCGCTGTACTGCGGTTTTGTCGCCATCGAGCATAAGCAGCAGGTCGGTTGCCAGCTTGAGCGATTCTGTATGACGGTTGCTGTCGGCTTGACATGGCAGTTTGTCGCCATAGCGAGCATCAATAATACTTTGTACATCATAACCTCGCCACTTTATTTCATCCAATACCCCAACTGACGTGCTCTCTGCTTGGATTGGCAGGTTTGTCGGCTTGAAATCGCCACTCGTAGCCTGTGAATGACCGTCTCGATATAGAGCATCATATCGCTCAGCAAATTCCTTGTTCTCATACGTAAAAAGTTCTTTGTCAATATACAAAATGTCAGATTCTTTACAAAGAAAGCTCATTCTACTTGCATCCTTGCAACTTTCGTCAACCTCCACGCCAAGCACCTTGGCCATAGCGTGCTGGTTGTCGATGAGATTACCCTTCTTTACGTCGGCCTTGAATACAATCTTCAAGCCCTTACCTGAAGGGGTGATATAGATCAGCAGGATACCGAGGTCTTTAAAGTATTGTCCCTTTGACTCCCCTTTCACTTCCTTTTCACTTCCTTTCCATTCCTCGAAGAGCTTTTTCGGCTCTTCAACATGATCTATATCCATCACCACAAGTCCCGTCAGTCGTGTCGCAGCTTGCTTGCGCCACGCACCAAGTTTTCCATTGGCCGACTCGGTCTCATCGAATGTTGCCTGGAAGATAAATGCAGGCAACTTGCGCTTCAACGAGGCATCGCCTGTTTCGCGAAACTTATCAATGTTCTCGTTCCATTTAGCAGCCTTGACGAGGGCCCAAAACTGGGCCTCGTCTACAGGCAATGTAGGATTACTAAAATTCTTCTGATAACAAAATCCCATATCTCTGAAAATTTATAATCCGTAGGTCTTAACAAAACTCGATAAGTTCTCGCTCTATCATTGCATTCTTGGCCGAACGGTTATGGTCGTCCATCAGCCCCATCACGGCTGCCGAGCCCATGTCTTTGGGGAACGAGCCGAACACCTTTATGCGCTGCATGCTCTCCTTAACCCAGCCCCATGGCAACTTCTTTACCATTCGGTCTTTCTCACGCTTAGATGTCTTGCGGTTATATCCCTTAAAGGTCAGTCGTCCGGTGTTATGGTCGATAAATAATACACCTTCTATTCTTTTTCCTTCCATGAGTTTTTCTAAAAGGTTCATGGCGTCCAATAAAAATACAAATTTCTTAATCATTTAAAAAATAATAATTTCTGTTAGTTTTTTTACTGTTCCTTTTGCCTTTCCGGCATTTTTAAGTCCGTCGCTCATTTGCCATCTTGGGCAGCAGAAATTTGAGCCTACTTTCAGCTCCATCTTCGAGCATATTCGCTCTCCCTGATTGTCTATCTGCCTGAATTGGCATGAGCAGCAGCCCTTCTTTATCTCGATATTGTGTTGGTTTTTAATGGTGGTCATCCTTGTGCCTCAGCTAGTCGTTCCACGGTCAGCGCAAAAGCGTCAAACTCCAGCTGGTCGTCGGCCTCGCCATTCTCCAACTGTTGTTCCCAAGTCTTTATCATGCTACCGATATAATCCTCAACATTGATATCTATCTTAGCCATAGCCAGCTTGTAGTTGGCCATCAGCTTGCTCAGAGCGTAATTCATCGACACCAGACTGCCGATGGTAGGACTCACAGAAAGCATTGTCTTCTTCATCTCGTCGTAGATACGATCGCCCTCGGCGATGTTGCGTATCAAGATTTTTCGTTCTTTCACTTTCATTCTTTTTTTTAATTATACAATAGTTCGTTAATAAACTCTCGGCCTTTTTCCGTCCACACCATCGAACGTTTCAGCAGTCGTTTGCCCTGCTGGCTGTAACGGATGGAGTAGCGATAGGAAATTAGATCCATGTTCTGATAGCGACTGGTAACGCAGTAGTCGCCGCAGTGCTTCATCACCACCTTGCGGTCTCTCAGAAACGAAAGCAGGTCGTTGCCCTTCATTCCGTAGCGCTTGGCTATCTCGGTTGTGGTGTAGCAGAATTTTGCATGTCGGTTCATCTCTACCAGCTCGTCGGCTATCAGCTCATCGGCCTCTTTAACCACCTGACTGTTGATGACTCCGAAGATTGAAAAAACTGTTGTTTTCTTCATTTTCTTTTTCTTGTTTTACGTCGCCTCCTTTAAAGCGACCTTTTATTAATAATTAAATAAGTAATAGAAGAATGGTTTCAAAATTTAGTTTCTTATCTTTTTCTTTTGCTTCGGCCTTCCGAAGGATCTTTTGTATCAGTAAGTCAAAGAACACTGTCGGTTTTTCCTTTCGACGTTGCAAAGTTCGCAATAAAAAATCACCCCACGAAGGATTAATTTTCTATCGTCCGACGAATCGTCCGACCTTTTCAGAAATCGTCCGACAAACCGTCCGACTTCCTGCATTGAGCCCTCAAAAAAGCGCTCAAAAACCGCTTTACTATGTTCTTTCTTCTCAACGCCTCACTTGCTTTTGGGACATCAGCAAACGTCCAATCAGGGTACTTACCATGCACTTTGGCTATCGTGTCATAGATAGTGGTGCGCCCAGGCAGATTGTCGAAATCAGCCTCGCGCATATAGTCAATAAAGTCTTTGGGGGTGTAAAAGAATGGCAGTCCTTTTATCACGCTCTCGTTCATGGCCACCATCAGGTAAGCATAGTCGCAGGGGAAACGGAATGCCAGCGTCTGCCGCATTTCGCGAATGGCCGATATCACATAGGTGTCGATAGTTAGCTTCTTGTCGCCACTCTCACACACGTTCAGCACCTCTACCTGCGGGCACAAACTCACCATGCCCATAAACTTCTCAAAAGCTGCGTCGTCAATACGCAATACTACTTGTTTCATTTTCTTCCAAGTGTTTTGTGGAGATGTGTGTAGATGACGCGCGTTTTAGGGTTCTCAAGAGAAACATCCCACTACAACTCGGATTAAACATAAAATTCGGAGCGCAAAATTAGAAAAAACAAATGAAAAAAACGAATAAAAAAAGTAGCCTTTATTAGTCGGATAACAAACGACTAACAAAAGCTACTTATCGCATAACGAAAGATATAATTTGGCTATTTCTCAGCTATATCATCAAGCCATTCATCCTTCAATCTAAGGAACTTATCAACATACTCAAGATAAACATTATCATCGGCCAATGGGTTAATCTTCATATTAGTATACATCTTATAAGCTGCCGGACTAACAAAGTGTTTCTTACAAAACTCCATTACAAAAGATTCGTAACACGGCTTCTCAATCAATCCTACATCAATAGCTGCTCTCATCACTCTCATGATAGATATGGCAGCCACCTTCTTATCTATCATCAGATGCAGTCTTTTTAGGATCTCATCAGTTCTTTCCTCGTATACTATATACGAAGCAAATTCTGGCGTTCTTTTCAGATACGAGTCAACATAAGCCATAGCACTATCAAACTGTGGCCAGTAAACCAACTTGTTAAAAACACTGCGTTTCAACTTTACTTTCCATCCGTAAGCATAAGCCTCCCTCGATATCCAGTCTTCAACAAAATGAGCCACTTGCAAGCTCCACTCATCATTTTCACCATCATCAGCAGTCTGCACCCACACAAAGTTTGGCTTAGTTCTGGTGTCAATAAAAACAAGCTTACCTATGTCTCCATGACGGTTTCTCACCTCCATCAGAAACATGCCATCTTTAGGTTTCATTACGTATTTGCATTCAAATAACGCGTTAGTTCCAGAATCAAACGTGTTTAGCCCATACTTTCGGAAGCCTGCATCAAAAATATAACGCACGACTTCCGATGCCGCTAAAAAGCCTGATTCACCAAATTCCAGCTGCCTCCCTTCCAGGTTACAGTCATAAAACATAAAATTCTGCATATTTTCAAGAGTTTTTAATTATTCAGGTCAGAAACTGGAATTCGGAGCGCAAAATTAGCACATTTTTCCGAATCCGCCAAGCATTTTCCACACAAAATCACAATAAAAAATCGGCCCCAAATCATAGAGCCGATTACCTCCGAAACCTCTTACTGCAAAGCAGTAAGGCAGGCAAAGCGCTTACTACATAACAGTAAGCGATATTCTCTTGCCTAACCCAGAAAAGATGCGAAACAGAGTAGACAGTTGAACATCAACATGCCCATTTTCAATCTTCGAGATATAGCTTTTCTTGGTACCAATCTTAGCAGCCAGCTGCTCTTGAGTAAGCCCAGCCTGAAGTCTGTGTTCTTTCAAACACTCTGCTAAACAAAAAGCCTCAGCCTTTGCCTCAAAAGCGTCTCTTCGGGCTGTGCCATCTTTACCATATTCTGCATCAAGCAGTTCATCAAATGTTGTACTGGCCATAATAGCCTCTTTCTTCTT
>NZ_FRBD01000006.1:82102-169790 GCF_900142525.1 Xylanibacter ruminicola
GACCTGAAGGACGAACTGGCCGCAACCGCCGTACAGATCAGCTGCTACGACCGCGACGGCAAGGAGGTGAAGCGCGTAACCAGCACCGACAGCGGCGACATCGAGAATCCCGAAGATGACGGCCCAACCGGCGGCCTCACCCCTAACCCTGGGGATTAAGGAGTAATCGGGGGTACCCCCGTACCCCCGCTACCGAAAGTACTAACCATTTAAAACAAAAAACAACTATGACCAAGAAAGAAACCATCAAATTCATCGTGCAGATTATTGCATCTGTGGCTACGGCCATACTGACTGCCCTCGGAGCTACCTCTTGCATGGGCGTATAACCTAAAATAAAAGCACTCGTTATGAGTGCTTTTTTTGGTGTGGGCCAAATGAGTGCATGCATTTTCTTTGAAGTAAGCAAGAATTTCCATATCTTTGTACCATGTTTAGTATTACGCATGCGCGTACATATAATATAAGTAAATTGAAGGTTATTTGGTTTTACACAGTATAAAAAAAATGCCCTCCCAGTTAGGGAAGGCATTCATTGTAATAATTACTATCCTAAATTAGAATGGGATCTTGTAACCAAGAGTGATTGTGAAGTAGCTGTGCTTAGAGTCACTATCCTTAGCGGCCTTAGTAATACCCCAATTGTAACGAGCGTCGAGAACAACGCCGCCGACCTCGTAAGACAGACCAACTGGTACGCTGAAAGCAAAGCCCTTAACACCATCAATATCTGCACTTGCGCCATCAGCGGTAAGCTTCTTCTTTACATTAAATCCAGGCTGAACACCGGCTTTGATAGCAAATCCACGAGCTACATAGTAGTTAGCCAGGACGGGGATGTTGATGTAGTCAAGCTTCATTGTAATACCATCGTTAATACCCTTACCCTTAGCACCCTGCATAGAATACAGAGCACCGAAACTGATCTCAAAATTCTCGGCTGCACCAACAGCAAATTCTGCACCTGCTGCCAAACCTACACGCATTTTTGTGTTATCGGCCTTTGTCATTGTAGCAAGGTTTACACCAGCCATTGGCTTAATTGACCACTGACCTACTTCGTTCTGAGCGTTTGCACTCAACGTTGCAACCATCATGGCTGCGATAAAAAATAGTTTTTTCATAATCATTGTCTTTTGTTAATTAATAGATTAATGTAAATATCACGGCGCAAAGATACGAAAATATTAAATACAAAGCACATTTTTTAACCTTTTTAACAAAAGCGGCGTTTTTTCGACAAAAATCACCTCTTCTTCATGTTCCTTGGGTGGTGCTCGAGGATTTCCTGGCGCAGGGTGCTGGTATCTACGTGGGTGTAGATCTCGGTGGTGCCGATATCCTCGTGGCCCAGCAGGGCCTGGATGAAACGCAGGTCGGCACCGCCCTCGAGCAGGGCTGTGGCAAAGGAATGACGAAGGGTGTGGGGCGAGATGGTTTTCTGAATGCCCGCTTCCTTGGCCTGGGCCTTGATCATAATAAGAATCATGGTACGCGTAAGGTGGGCTCCGCGACGATTCAGGAACACATAGTCTTCCTCGCCAGCTTTTATCTTCATCAGATTACGATCGCAGAACCAATACTTAAGCTCTTCGATAGCCTTGGGCGATATGGGCACCAGGCGCTCTTTAGAGCCTTTACCCATCACACGCACGTACTCCTCGTCGAGATACAGATCGGAAAGCTTCAGGTTTACCAGCTCGCTTACTCGCAGTCCGCATGAGAAAAGCACCTCGATGATGGCCCGATTGCGATGCCCCTCCCACTTAGAAAGGTCGATACTTGCCTCCAGGCGGTCGACCTCCTGGGTGGAGAGCACCTCGGGCAGGTGGTCGCCTATCTGTGGCGACTCGAGCAGCTCGGTAGGGTCGTCGTCGCGATAGCCATCGAGCTGTACGAACCTGAAGAAACTGCGTATGCCGCTGAGTATACGGCACTGCGAGCGGGGATGAATACCAATATCGTGCAATCCAGCAGAAAAATGTTCGAGATCCTGAAGAGTAACCTCGCAGATATCTTTCTGCTCGCGACTGAGATAATCGAGCAGTTTACGGAGGTCGCGCTGATAGGCATCGAGCGTATTGCCCGACATGTTGCGCTGCAGCTTCAGATAGCGCACATAAGCCCTTACAACATCTTTTTGGTTACTCATTTGTAAAAATTTGCTGCAAAGATACTATATTTTTTCTATATATAAAAAATATTTCGTACCTTTGCACCCGAATTAATGCATTAATAGAAAAAAATGAAGATTCTGATTATCAATGGTCCCAACCTCAACTTGTTGGGGCAACGGGAGCCAGGCATCTATGGTTCGTCATCGTTCGACAGCTATCTGCCGGAGCTGTGTAGGCGATTCGCCGACACAGCTATCGAGTACTTTCAGAGCAATGTTGAGGGTGAGCTGATCAACAAGATGCAGGAGGTGGGCTTTACCTACGACGGCATCGTGCTGAACGCAGGCGCCTACACCCACACATCTATCGCTCTGCAGGATTGCATCCGCTCGCTGAAGTGCCCTGTTATCGAGGTTCACATCTCGAACGTGCATCAGCGCGAGGAGTTCCGCCACAAGTCGATGATATCGTGCGCCTGCAAGGGCGTGATACTTGGCTTCGGTCTCGATTCATACCGTCTGGCCATTGAGGCTCTTAGAGGAGCGAAGGAGTAAGGAGTGAAGGAGTTAGAGGATTACATCCTGCAGCACACGGAGCCAGAGCCGGAGTATCTGTACCGGTTGTGGCGCGCCACCTACATACACACCATTCACGGACGTATGTCGAGCGGGCATCTGCAAGGCCGACTGCTCAAGATGCTGGTAAGGATGATTCGCCCCAAGAACATCCTGGAGATAGGCACCTTCAGCGGATACAGTGCCCTATCGATGGCTGAGGGACTGGACGAAGGTGGGCGCCTGTACACCTTCGAGATAAACGACGAGATGGAGGACTTTACCCGCCCCTGGATAGAAGGTTCGCCCTGGGCCGACAAGATTGAGTTCATCATAGGCGATGCACTACAGGAGGCCCCCAAGCTGGGCATAGAGTTCGACCTGGCCTTTATGGATGGCGACAAGCGCACCTACCAGGACTGCTACGAGATGGTGATGAGCATACTGAAGCCCGGAGGATTTATACTGGCCGACAACACGCTTTGGGACGGGCACGTGATTGACCACGCCTACGACAAAGACCGCCAGACACAGGGCATAGAGACATTTAACGACTACATAGCCCGCGACCAGCGAGTGGAGCAAGTGATACTACCCCTGCGCGACGGCTTAACACTAATAAGAAAGAAATAATGGTCAATGTTCAATGGTCAATGTTCAATAAATTAATATAACATGCAAGAGACAAGACAAAACAAAATTGCGAGAATGCTGCAGAAGGAGCTCTCGCTGATATTCCAGCAGCAGACACGCGCCATGCACGGTGTGATGATATCGGTGACACGCGCCAAGATATCACCCGACCTGAGTATCTGCACCGCCTACCTGAGCGTATTCCCCAGCGAGAAGGGCGAAGAGATACTGACCAACGTGAATGCCAACGCCAAGCAGATAAGATACGAACTGGGAACTCGCGTAAGAAACCAGATGCGTATCATCCCCGAACTGCGATTCTTTATCGACGACTCGCTCGATTATATCGAGCATATCGATGAACTGCTGAAGAAATGAATTTTCCCTTCTTCATAGCCCGAAGGTATCTGTTCTCAAAGAAATCCACTCATGCCATCAACGTGATCAGTGGAATTTCTGTGATTGGGGTTGCCGTGGCCACAATGGCGCTGGTGGTAACACTATCGGTATTCAACGGATTCCACGACATGGTAGCATCGTTCTTTACCAGCTTCGACCCGCAGCTGAAGGTGATGCCAGCCGAAGGAAAGACGATTGCGGCCGACGACCCGATACTGACAGAGATACGCCAACTGCCAGAGATAGAGGTGGCTACAGAGACCGTGGAGGACATGGCGCTGGCCATCTACCGCGGGCGACAGGCTATGGTGGTGATAAAGGGAGTAGACGACAACTTCAGCCAGCTAACCCACATCAACGAGATACTGGTGGGCGATGGCGATTTCAGTCTGCACGCAGCAGATATGGACTACGGCACCCTGGGCATACGATTGGCAGAGACGCTAGGCACAGGCTATACCTACGAAGAGCCCATACGCATATACGCCCCAAAGCGAGAAGGACAGCTGGATATGACCAATCCTGACGATGCCTTTGAAGAAGACGAGCTCTATTCGCCAGGCGTATTGTTCAACATGAAGCAGTCGCGCTACGACAAGAACTACATACTTACCAGCATCAGTTTCGCTCGCAGAATATTCGGACAGCAAGGCATGCTGTCGTCGCTCGAACTGAGACTGAAGCCCGGTAGCAACTTCGACAATGTAAAGAGCAAGATAAAGAAACTATGTGGCGAGAAGTTTGTGGTGAAAGACCGCTTTGAGCAGCAAGACGACACCTTTAAGATCATGAAGATAGAAAAGCTGATAGCCTACATCTTCCTGACCTTTATCCTGATGGTGGCATGCTTTAACATCATCGGCTCGCTATCGATGCTGATTATCGACAAGAAAGACGATGTGGTAACACTGCGCAATCTTGGCGCATCAGACAAGCAGATAGTCAGGATATTCCTATTCGAAGGCCGAATGATATCTGCCATCGGAGCCACCATAGGAATCGTTATCGGACTTACATTATGCTGGATTCAGCAACGATATGGTGTAGTGGCCTTAGGCTCATCCAGCGGCACATTTGTAATCAACGCCTACCCTGTAAGTGTGCATCCCGAGGATATCATCCTCGTGTTTATAACAGTACTCATAGTAGGTTTCCTCTCTGTATGGTATCCAGTACGCTACTTCGCTAAGCGATTATTAGTGTAGAAAAGTCAAGTTTAACGTAGCTTTAACGTAGAATATGCTGCAAATATAAAAAAAAGGTGTAACTTTGCACCCGATTATTACATTATGTAGCAACCAAAACTTAAAATGAAGATGAAGAAATTTCTATCGACCATTATGCTGACAATGTTCGGCGTAGTAGCAATGATGGCTCAGATGCAGATGCCATCAATTCCAAACGATCCCGATGTTCGCATCGGAAAACTTGACAACGGATTAACCTATTACATCCGTCACAACAACTGGCCTGAGAACCGTGCTGAGTTCTATATTGCTCAGAAGGTAGGTTCTATTCAGGAGGACGACGATCAGCGCGGTCTGGCTCACTTCCTTGAGCACATGGCCTTCAACGGATCGAAGCATTTTAAAGGCAACGAGCTGCTGCGCTGGTGCGAAAGCATCGGTGTGAAGTTTGGTACCGACCTGAATGCTTACACATCGATCGACCAGACTGTTTACAACATCAGTAACGTTCCAACAACCCGCGAGGGCATCGTAGACTCTTGTCTGCTGATTCTCTTCGACTGGGCCGACGGACTGCTGCTGGAGCAAGAGGAGATTGAGAAGGAGCGCGGCGTAATCCACGAGGAGTGGCGTCTGAGCACCGATGCCCAGATGCGTATGCTGGAGCGCGACCTGCCCAAGCTCTATCCCGGTTCTAAATATGGCTACCGCATGCCTATCGGACTGATGGAAATCATCGACAACTTTGAGCGCCCATTCCTGCAGGCATACTACGAGAAGTGGTATCGCCCCGACAACCAGGGTATCATTGTTGTAGGTGATGTTGACGTAGACAAGGTAGAACAGAAGATTAAGAATATGTTCAGCGGCATTGCACTGCCCAAGAACCCAGCAAAAGTTGAGAAATATCCTGTACCCGACAATGCTGAGCCAATCATCGTTATCGACAAGGATAAGGAGCAGCAGTACAACCTCATAATGATGATGATGAAGCACGAGGCATTCCCCGACTCGCTGAAGGGAACCATGGCCTACCTGCTGACCGACTACATGAAGGATGCTGCACTCACCATGCTGAACGACCGACTGAAAGAGTATGCCCAGAAGCCTGAGAGCCCATTCCTGCAGGCATCTACTTCGGATGGAGACTACCTGCTCTCTAGCACTGTAGACGCGCTCGATTTCAGTATCCTGCCAAAGGACGGACAGGCCGAAGCTGCACTCGAGGCTGTACTCACCGAGGCACGCCGTGCTGCTGAGTTCGGATTCACTCCTACAGAGTACAACCGCTTTAAGGCCGACTTCCAGAGCAGCCTCGACAAGCAGTATTCTAACAAGGACAAGCGATTCAACCGTCAGTTCGTAAACCAGTATGTTCAGCACTTCCTGGCTAAAGAGCCCATTCCAAGCATCGACTATACTCACGAGACGATGAAGCAGATTATACCGGTTATCCCCATCGAGGCAGTCAACGCACAGATTAAGGAGCTGGTATCTCAGAACGACAGCAACCTCGTATTGTTGAACTTCAACAATGAGAAGGAGGGCGCCACATATCCTACTGAGGACGGTTTCAAGAAGGCCATCGCTGCTGCACGCGCTGCACAGATCGAGGCATATGTTGACAACGTGAAGGACGAGCCTCTGATGACTACCCTGCCTAAGAAGGGCAAGATTAAGAAGGAGACTAAGAACGATAAGTTCGGATACACAGAGCTGACACTCTCGAACGGCGTGAAGGTTGTTCTGAAGAATACCGACCTGAAGAAAGACCAGGTCATACTGCGTGCCGAAGGCTTCGGAGGTTCAGCACTCTACGGAGAGAAGGACTTTGCCAACATCAAGATGTTCGACGACGTGATTGAGGCCAGCGGACTTGGAAACTTCTCGCACACAGAACTCGAGAAGGCCTTGGCTGGTAAGATTGCCAGTGCAACGCTCACAATGAGCACATACCGCCAGCTCATCAGCGGTAGCTCTACTCCAAAGGATGTTGAGACCATGCTGCAGCTGGTTTACCTCTACTTCACCAACATCAATAAGGACCAGAAGTCGTTCGACAACACAATGACCCTTGTTGAGACCGTGCTGAAGAACCGCCTGTTGGAGCCAGAGAATGTATTTAACGACTCGTTAAACGCAACTCTGAATAGTCACAACCCACGCTTCAGCACCATAGAAGCAGCCGACCTGAAGAACGTAGACTACGACCGCGTTCTGCAGATTGCAAAGGAGCGCACAGCTAACGCTGCTGCCTACGAGTTCACCATCATCGGTAACTTCGACGAGGCAACCATCCGTCCGCTCATCGAGCAGTACATCGCTTCGCTGCCTGCACAGAAGAAGGTGGTTAAGAGCAAGGAAGTTGACACCGACTTCACTGGCAAGCTTGTAAACAGCTTCAAGCAGAAGGCCGAGACTCCAAAGGCCATGGCAACTATGTACTGGTATTCTAAGGACATTCCTTATACTCTTGAGAATAGCGTAAAGGCAACCATCGCAGGACAGATCCTGATGATGGAATATCTGAAGAAGATACGCGAGGATGCCAGCGCTGCCTATACCGTTGGTGCTGGTGCCAACATGACCCGCAACGACTTTGGTTCACAAGTTTACCTCCTTGCCAGATGCCCCATGAAGCCAGAAAAGGCAGATGTTGCAACACAGATTATGCGCGACGAGGTGAACAACATGACTAAGACCTGCGATGCCGACAAGCTGCAGAAGGTTAAGGAGTATCTGCTGAAGAACCTGGGCGACCAGCGCAAGCAGAACAGCTACTGGCTTGGACGCATCAACACATGGCGCAAGTACAATCTGGACTTCGACACCGACTACGAGAAAGTGGTTAACGCCCAGACTACTGAGTCCATCAGTGCATTTGTAGCCGAACTGCTGAAGGCAGGTAACGCTGCAGAGGTAATCATGATGCCCGCAGAATAGTATTAATTAAAATATAAAGAATGAGTTATCTATTTTCATCAGAATCAGTATCTGAGGGCCATCCAGATAAGGTGGCCGATCAGATATCTGATACAATACTAGACCAGTTCCTGGCATACGACCCGAAGGCGCGCTGCGCCATCGAGTCGTTTGTCACTACAGGTCAGGTAGTAATCATGGGTGAGGTCCGCAGTGATGTATATATCGACCTGCAGACCCTGGCCCGCAATACCATCAAACGCATTGGCTATACCAAAGCAGAGTATCAGTTCGACGGTGATTCGTGTGGAATCCTGAGTGCTATCCACGAGCAAAGCGCCGACATCAACCGCGGTGTTGATAACGGCAACGAGGACGAACAGGGAGCCGGAGACCAGGGTATGATGTTTGGTTATGCTACTAACGAGACAGAAAGCTACATGCCAGTAAGTCTCGACTTGGCTCACCTGATTATGCGCACACTTGCCGATATCCGCAAGGAGGGTAAGGAGATGACCTATCTGCGCCCAGATGCCAAAAGTCAGGTAACAGTACAGTACTCGGACGAGGGAATCCCCGAGCGTATCGACACCATCGTTGTATCAACACAGCACGATGAATTCGATGAGGACGAGAAGATGCTGGCCAAGATCAAGGACGACGTGATCAACATCCTGATTCCAAGAGTTAAGAAACAGATTAACTCGCAGAAGGTGCTCGACTTGTTCGGACTCGACATCAAGTACTACGTGAACCCAACAGGTAAGTTTGTTATCGGTGGCCCTCATGGCGACACAGGTCTTACTGGCCGTAAGATTATTGTAGACACTTACGGAGGTAAGGGTGCCCACGGAGGTGGTGCCTTCTCAGGCAAGGATTCATCGAAGGTTGACCGCAGTGCAGCCTATGCAGCCCGTCATATCGCCAAAAACATGGTTGCTGCAGGTGTAGCCGACGAGATGCTGGTACAGATTAGTTACGCCATTGGTGTGGCTAAGCCTATGAACATCTACGTGAATACCTACGGCCGTAGCAACGTACAGATGAGTGATGGCGAGATTGCCAAGAAGATAGAGAAACTCTTCGATTTGCGTCCGAAAGCCATCGAGCGCACACTGAAACTGCGCCAGCCCATGTACAGCGAGACAGCTGCCTATGGACACATGGGGCGTAAGTGTGAAGTTGTGAAGAAGACCTTTACCAGCCACTACCACGAAACAAAGACCATCGATGTGGAGTTGTTTACATGGGAGAAGCTGGACCGTGTTGAGGACATACGTAAAGAGTTCGGACTATAATCGAATATGTTGCAGAACGATAGCATCCTAACTACTATATCTACTGCACGTACAGATACGATAGCAGTACATTCGGCAAAACCGCAGACACCCTACGAGGTGCTGCGGTTGTTGCCTAAAGATGCTACACCCGCCCAACAGGACTCAGCCATACAGGAATGGTTCGAGCCCAAAGAAATCCACTATAGCAGTAGGCCCGACACACTACATCTGCCTGGTCAGGAAAGACCTCGCGACCTGAAGGAAGTAAATCTTCCACATTATTATCGTGAGAATTTCTTTTCGAACAACACGATGTACCATCCAGAGTTGAGTACAGAACGAATTGGCACATCAGGCACCCCAATCCCCTACTCTTTTCAGAATGATAGCTTTGTAACAGGCATACTCATCATCTGTTTCCTACTCATCACCTTCGTTCTGTCACGAATATCAGATTTCCTGCTGCGACAAGCTAAGCATTTCTTCTCAACCCAGAAGTCAGAACAGACACTTACAGAAACCGGAAGCGAAATCAAGTTCCAATTCCTGTTTCTGTTTATCACATGTTTGCTTTATGCCCTACTCTATTTCTTCTACACCACCCATTTCATTGCCAACACCTTTATCTTCTCATCAGAATACATACTATTGGTCATCTTTAGTGGGGCAATAATTAGCTACATGGTCATTAGAATGTTGTTGTATACAATCGTCAACAATACATTCTTTACCAATAAGAAAAATTTACAATTACAAGAGTCATTACTACTCATAACCTCGTTAGAGGGAGTAGCATTATTCCCATTAGTACTACTGATGGCATATTTCCAATATCCACTTCAAAATGCCATCATTTATACCGTAACTATACTAATTTTTGCCAAAATACTAACATTTTATAAGTCTTATACTATCTTTTTTAATCAAAAAGGTGGTTTTCTACAAATATTTTTGTACTTTTGTGCCCTCGAAATGATACCTTTAATTGTGCTTTGGAGCGGATTACTGGTAATAACAGAAAATTTGAAAATAAATATTTAGGACACATATGATCAAAAAGATTCTGGTTTCACAACCCAAACCATCTAGTGAGAAGTCGCCATATTTCGATATTGCGAACAAGTTTGGTGTTGAATTGGTTTTCCGTCCATTCATCAAGGTGGAGGGAATCAGCTCAAAGGATTTCCGTGCACAGAAGGTGAGCATTTTGGATCACACTGCCATTGTATTCACCTCACGTCATGCTATTGACCATTTCTTCAACATGGCCAAGGAACTCAGAATTAACATTCCTGAGGACATGAAGTATTTCTGTGTTACCGAGACTATCGCACTGTACATCCAAAAATATGTTCAGTACAGAAAGCGCAAGATATTCTTTGGCGAGACAGGTCGTATTGACGATCTGATTCCAACAATGGTGAAGCACAAGACTGAGAAGTATCTCGTTCCACTGAGCGACGTACATACCGACAGCCTTGCAAATCTGCTTGACTCAAAGAAGTTGCAGCACACCGAGTGCGTTATGTACAAGACCGTGAGCAACGACTTCACTGAGGAAGAGGTAAAGAACTTCGATTATGACATGCTGATTTTCTTCAGCCCTGCAGGAATCGAATCGCTGACCAAGAACTTCCCCAACTTCAAGCAAGACAAGATTGCTATCGCCACTTTTGGTCCTGCAACAGCAAAGGCAGCTAAGGAAGCAGGGTTGCGTTTGGATATCGAAGCTCCTAACGAGAAATACCCATCGATGACTGGTGCTCTACAGCACTACCTGTTTGAAATACAAGATTAAGGATTGATGACGACGGCTCCTACATTCAAGAAAGAGGAGCGCATCGTCAGCAATCTGCTGATAGAAACGCTCTTTGAGAAAGGCAACAGCCAGTCGCTGGCAGCCTATCCTCTAAGAGCGGTATATCTAAAAACCGAGCATCGCGAAGGATGTGCCCCCGTACAACTACTGATCAGCGTACCAAAGAAAAAGTTCAAGCATGCCGTTGACAGGAACAGAGTTAAGCGACAGATACGCGAGGCATATCGCAAGAATAAGGCATTACTCGAAGGCACAGTAGCCGAAGGAAAAATGCTTTTGATTGCCATCATCTGGTTGAGCGATAAGCACTTCGCCACTAACGAAGTAGAGAAAAAAGTGATAAGCCTTCTGAAACAAATGGCAAAATAAAAACATGAAGAAGCTATCACACTACATATCTATATTATTGGTATTGCCAATACGCTTTTACCAGATATGCATATCTCCACTTCTAGGTCCCTCATGCCGATTCACTCCCACATGCAGCGAATATGCCAAGCAAGCCATTATGAAACATGGCCCCATAAAGGGGTTGGCCCTTGCTATCTGGCGAATACTGAGATGCAACCCATGGGGCGGATCAGGCTACGATCCAGTGCCATAGATTACCAGATATACCAGAAGTACTAGAAATAATAGAATAAAAGATATATGAAGAAAAATTTTGTAGAAGAACTGAAATGGCGCGGTATGCTGGCACAAATGATGCCAGGAACTGAAGAACTGCTCCAGAAAGAGATGGTAACAGCATATCTGGGTACCGATCCAACAGCCGATTCGCTGCATATCGGACACCTTTGCGGTATCATGATGCTCCGTCACCTTCAGCGTTGCGGACATCGTCCGGTGATTCTTGTTGGTGGTGCCACCGGTATGATTGGCGACCCCTCAGGTAAGAGCCAGGAGCGCAATCTGCTTAACGACGAGACACTTCGACACAACCAGGAGTGCATCAAGAAGCAGGTAGCTAAATTCCTCGACTTTGAGTCGAAGGAGCCAAATGCTGCTATTATGGTAAACAACTACGACTGGATGAAGGACTTTACTTTCCTTGATTTCGCTCGTGAGGTTGGTAAGCACATTACTGTAAACTATATGATGGCTAAGGAGAGCGTACAGCAGCGCCTGAACGGTACTGCCCGCGACGGTCTCTCATTCACAGAGTTCACCTATCAGCTTCTTCAGGGTTACGACTTCCTGTATCTCTACCAGCATCTTGGCGTAAAGCTTCAGTTGGGCGGTAACGACCAGTGGGGCAACATGACTACAGGTACAGAGCTTATCCGCCGCACACTTGGCAACGAGGTTGAGACATTTGCCCTCACCTGCCCTCTTATCACCAAGAGCGACGGTAAGAAGTTCGGTAAGACAGAAAGCGGTAACATCTGGCTCGATCCAGTGCGCACCACCCCATATAAGTTCTACCAGTTCTGGCTCAACGTGAGCGACGACGATGCTGAGCGCTATATCAAAATCTTCACATCGCTCGAGAAAGACGTGATCGACGCACTCGTAGAGGAGCACAAGCAGGATCCTGGCCGCCGTGTACTGCAGAAGCGCCTGGCAGAAGAGGTAACCGTAATGGTTCACTCTCAGGAGGCTCTCGACACTGCTATCGAGGCATCAAATATCCTGTTTGGCAAATCAACCAAGGAAGGACTTGAGAAACTTGACGAGCAGACACTGCTCGATGTATTCGACGGCGTGCCTCAGTTCGAAATCTCAAAGGATCAGCTTGGTCAGCCCGCTATCGAACTGCTCACCACTGCAGCACCAGTATTCCCATCAAAGGGCGAAATGCGCAAGATGGTTCAGGGTGGAGGCGTATCGCTGAACAAGGAGAAAATTACCGATCAGAATCGCGCAATCACAGCCGAGGATCTGATTGACGGCAAATATCTTCTGGCCCAGAAAGGTAAGAAGAATTACTACTTACTGATAGTAAAATAATAATAAGGTGGTAAAAATTTGGCGGATTGCCAAAAATTTACTACCTTTGCACCCGCATAGGATGCATTGGACGATGGTGTAATGGTAACACTACAGGTTTTGGTTCTGTCATTCCCGGTTCGAATCCGAGTCGTCCAACTACTAAAGAACAAATTCTAAAACAAACGAATTATGGCAAATCTATTTTCATTAGAAGGTAAGAATGCATGGATTACTGGTGCATCTTACGGAATTGGTTTCAACATTGCTAAGGCATTTGTTGCAGCAGGTATTAAGACAATTATCTTCAACGACATTAACGAAGCTGCCCTACAGCGCGGTCTCGACAACTACAAAGAGGCTGGCATCGACAACGTTAAGGGTTATGTATGCGACGTTACCGACGAGAACGCTGTTAAGGCTCTCGTAGAGAAGATTCACGCTGAGGTTGGTCAGATCGACATTCTGGTAAACAATGCAGGTATCATCAAGCGCATTCCTATGCACGAGATGAAGCGTGCCGAGTTCCAGCAGGTAATCGATATCGACTTGGTTGGTCCATTTATCTGTTCATCGGCCGTTATTCCTGAGATGATGGAGCGCCGCGAGGGTAAGATTATCAATATCTGCTCAATGATGTCTGAGCTGGGACGTGAGACTGTTTCTGCATATGCAGCAGCCAAGGGTGGCCTGAAGATGCTTACTCGCAACATCTGCTCTGAGTATGGTGAGTATAACATCCAGTGTAACGGTATTGGCCCTGGTTATATCGCTACTCCACAGACAGCTCCTCTGCGTGAGCGTCAGGCCGACGGTAGCCGCCATCCATTCGACTCATTCATCTGCGCCAAGACTCCTGCCGGACGTTGGCTCGATCCTTCAGAGTTGGGTGGCCCTGCTGTATTCCTTGCTTCACATGCATCAGATGCAGTTAACGGACACGTACTCTATGTTGATGGTGGAATCTTGGCTTACATCGGCAAGCAGCCTAAATAAGCACACTTGATACACAAAATAAATAATGGGGACCCTGAAAAGGATCCCCAAAATTTTTATTTACAATTTTGTAAATTAGAGAGCAGCAGTAAGCTCTGCACCAGCCTTGAACTTAGCAACCTTCTTAGCAGCAATATTAATCTTCTGCTTTGTCAGAGGATTGATACCCTCACGAGCAGGGCGCTCGCTTACACTGAATGTACCGAAACCTACGAGAGCAATCTTGTCACCCTTTGCCAGAGCGTCCTTAATAGCTACTACTGTTGCGTCGAGAGCTTTCTTAGCGTCAACCTTTGAGATGCCTGCACCTGCTGCAATCTTCTCTACCAATTCTGTTTTGTTCATAATCTTTAAAATTTTAATGAATTATTAATAGTAATAACTGTTGTATAGTCGAAATCTGTCGCAAATATAAAGCAAAGTATTCAAACAAACAACAAAAAAACAGAAAAAATTCGTTTTTTGATAAAAAATAGTTGTATTCGCGCACTTTTTGGCCTTTAAAACAGATATTTTTAGTAATTTTGCCGCCAAAAGATAACAAAAGGCGTATTTGCCGAATAATTATTAATTAATAAGTAAAAGTTATGATGTTCCGCATACCACCCATTACAAAGAATCTGCTTATCATTAACCTGATAGCATTCTTAGCTACCGTAGTTTTGCAACTGCGAGGTGTAGACTTGGCAGATATTGGAGGTCTGCATTTCTTTATGGCAAACGACTTCCATTACTATCAGTTCATCACCTATTTATTTCTTCACGCCAATTTTATGCATATTCTCAGCAATATGTTTGGCCTATGGATGTTTGGTTGTGTCATCGAAAACGTATGGGGGCCAAAGAAATTCCTTTTTTATTACATTACATGTGGCATTGGAGCCGGAATCCTACAGGAAATAGCTCAATTGGGACAGTTCTATATGACTATCACCGCTCAAGACCCAAGTGTTACTTTTAGCGAGATATTTGCTATTGGTCAGCAACTAAGCGGACAACTTAATGCCTGGACCACCATTGGTGCATCAGGTGCGGTATATGCAGTAATCCTAGCATTCGGTATGACATTCCCCAACGAGCGATTGTTTATCATTCCATTCCCCTTCCCTATCAAGGCCAAGTGGTTTGTATTAGGATATGTGGCCATCGAGTTCTTCTCGGCCTTAGGTTCTAGCGGCGATGGCGTGGCTCACACGGCTCACCTTGGCGGCATGCTTTTCGGATTCCTGATGATTCGTTATTGGAATCGCCATCCTAACTCTGGATTCGATCGCGGTCGCGGCCAACAGTTCTTTGAGAACTTGAAGCGCAACTTTGAGCAGCGCCAGAGCAATCAGGGTAGCGGATATAGCAATCCCAATATGCATGCCAATCGTGGCAGCAGAGCTACCAAGGACGACGATATGGAGTTCAACGCCCGCAAACGCCAGAATCAGGCAGAAATCGACGCTATTCTTGACAAGATACGCAAGAGTGGTTATGATAGTCTTACAAAAGAAGAGAAGAAACGACTCTTCGATGCAAGCAACCAGTCATGATTAAGCAGCTGAAAACGCTTACTGTCAACATGGTAGCAGGAGCCAACGTGGCTACAATCCTGCTCATGGTTCTAGCAGGATATGCCGACCGCATAAACCCTGTTGAGCACCCCATGCTATCGTGTATGGGCATGACATTCCCTATATTTCTTATTGCCAACATGCTGTTTGTATTCTTCTGGCTCACGTTCAAGTGGCGCAGAGTGTGGATTCCCATTGTGGGCTATATCATTGTATACGGTCCGCTTACGCTCTACATGCCTCTGCATCTTGCTCAGGAGGAACCTAAGGAAGGTACAATAAAAATCATATCCTACAACGTTTGCACCTATGGCGGTAACTATAAGTACGAACAAGGATTTGAAACCGTTTACGACTACCTGAGTCGGCAAAACGCCGACATAGCTTGTCTGCAAGAAGACGTTGACACCTGGCGCCGATACGTCAAGAACTGGTACGAAAAGATCTACCCGTACAACGATACCGTCATCTTCAACCCTAACGATGGGGCTATCAATGGCGTAGGCATTCACACGCGTTTTCCTATTATCAGGAGAGAACGCATACCTTATGAGTCGCACGCCAATGGTTCTGTTGCCTATTTTTTAAAGGTTAACAAAGACACTATCATCGTGATTAACAACCACTTAGAGGGAACACACCTCAGCAATGAGGAGCGCGACAGATACAAGCAGATGATATCGGGCAAAATGGAGAAGGATACTGCTAAGGCCGAGACGCTCTACCTGTTCGAAAAACTGGGCAAATATGCCGCAATACGTGCTCCTGAAGCCGAGGCTGTACACGAGTTTATCGAGGCCCATAAAGAGTACCCGATAATCGTGTGCGGCGACTTCAACGACAACCCCATTTCGTACGCTCATCGCACCATCGCGAAGGGGTTAACCGACTGCTATGAAGCCACTGGAAAAGGCATCGGTTTGTCATATAATCAGAAAGGATTTTATGTGCGCATTGACAACATTTTGGTGTCAAGTCACTTTGAGCCATATAACTGCCGAATTGACAATAAAATGGACGCAAGTGACCATTATCCCATCATTTGTACCCTAAAAATGAAGGATAACCCCTAAAATTCTAACGAATTTTGCCAATAAATTTTTCCTTGTGAAAAAAAAAGCCTATATTTGCACGCTATTTTATACGCGAACAAAATAAATTATAAATATACAACAATTAAAATCAAAATGCAAAACAAAGGAATTGTAAAATTTATCGCAGTGCTTTTGGTTCTCGTGTGCTGCTTCTACCTTTCCTTCTCGTTCGTAACACGCCATTACGAAAGTAAGGCTGCTGCTATGGGCGAAGAGGCAGGTGCGGAGTACCTCGATTCAATCAACAACGAGAAGGTGTACATGGGCATCTATTCTCTTAAGCAGTGCCGTGAGATGGAAATTGGCCTGGGTCTAGACCTGAAGGGCGGTATGAACGTAATTCTTGAGGTATCAGTACCTGATGTGGTTGACGTACTTGCTGACCACAAGACCGATGCCGCCTACAAGAAGGCTATGGAGCTGGCCAAGAAGGAAGAGGAGACAAGTCAGAACGACTTCATCTCTCTGTTCATTAAGTATTGGAAGCAGGAAGGCAACGGCCGTCCACTTGCTGCCATTTTTGCTACCCAGCAGATGAAGGGCAAGGTTAGCACATCGTCAAGCGACTCAGAAGTTGAGAACGCTCTTCGTGCCGAGGTGCAGAGTGCCGTTGATAACTCATTCAATGTAGTTCGTAACCGTATCGATAAGTTCGGCGTTGTACAGCCAAACATCCAGAAGCTTGAGGGCCAGAGCGGCCGTATCATGGTTGAGATGCCTGGTATCAAGGAGCCTGAGCGTGTTCGTAAGCTCCTCCAGGGTTCAGCTAACCTTGAGTTCTGGGAGACATACAACTCACAGGAGGTTACTCCTCTGCTCTCTCAGCTCAACCAGCGTTGGGCAGCTCAGGGTGGCGAGGTAGTAGAAGATTCTGCTGCTGTAGACAGTGTTGCTACTGCTGCCGTTGCTGATAGTGCTAAGGCTACAACTGGCGATCTGGCATCTAAGCTGGCTAAGAAGGATAACGCTAAGGACAACAAGGCTCTTGAGCAGGCTAAGAAGCAGAACCCTCTGTTCTCTATCTTCCAGCCTACACAGGGCAACTCACTGGCCGTAGTTGGTTATGCTAACGCTCGCGATACTGCCGAGATTAACAAGATTATCTACTCTGAACTGGCTAACCGCATCTTCCCTGCCGAGCTGAAACTTCGCTGGGGTGCTCAGCCAGAGGACTTCGGAGGTCAGAATACTAAGGGCGACATCTTTGAGCTCTATGCTCTGAAGGTTACTGAGCCTTCAGGTCGTGCTCCACTGGAGGGTGATGTTATCACCAGCGCTAAGGACGACTTCGACCAGATGGGTCACCCTTCTGTATCAATGCAGATGAACTCTGACGGTGCACGTCGCTGGAGCCAGATCACAAAGCAAAACATCGGTAAGGCCGTAGCTATCGTGCTCGACGATGCCGTTTACTCTGCTCCACGTATCCTCACTCAGATTGACGGTGGTAACTCTCAGATTACTGGTAACTTCACCATCGAGGCTACTAAGGACCTTGCTAACACTCTGAACTCTGGTAAGATGCCAGCTCCTACACGTATCGTACAGGAGGAGGTTGTTGGTCCTTCACTCGGTGCTCAGTCAATCCAGCAGGGTATCATCTCGTTCATCGTTGCATTCGTGCTGCTGATGATTTACATGATCATGCTTTACGGCTTTGTTCCTGGTATCCTTTCAGATATCGCACTGCTGTTCAACCTGTTCTTCACTCTGGGTATTCTCACCTCGTTCCAGGCCGCTCTTACAATGCCTGGTATCGCCGGTATCGTACTTACTCTGGGTACTGCAGTTGACGCCAACGTGCTTATCTATGAACGTATCAAGGAGGAGCTGAAGAAGGGTCTTGGTGTAAAGGAGGCTCTGAACAAGGGTTACTCTAACGCTTTCAGCGCTATCTTCGACTCTAACTTCACTTCACTGATTACTGGTATCATCCTGCTCTACTTCGGTACAGGTCCTGTTAAGGGATTCGCTACCACTTGGATCATCGGTATTGTTATCTCATTCTTCACAGCTGTTTACCTCACACGTGTGGTTTACGATTACATGCTGAGCAAGGATAAGTGGACAAACCTCACCTTCGTAACTGGTTACTCTAAGAACCTGATGCAGAACGCTAAGTTCAACTTCATGGGTTCATATAAGAAGACTTATGGTATCTGGGCTGCTGCAGCTGTAGTTTGCATTGGTTCGTTCTTTGTTCGCGGCTTGAGCCAGAGCATCGACTTCACCGGTGGTCGTAACTACGTAGTAACACTCGACAACCAGACTCCTGTTGAGGAGGTTCGTAAGGCTATGGCCGGTGCATTCATCAACACCATTGGCGAGAAGGCTAATCAGGAGGCTAACACCTCTGTTATCGCTCTGGGTACTGATGGTAAGACCGTTCGTATCTCTACCAACTGGGATATCGAGAGCAACAATCCTGAGGTTGACGACAAGGCTGAAACAATCCTGTTCAATGCTCTGAAGAAGGCTGGTCTCGTTAGCCAGTCAAGCGTAGAGAAGTTCAAGAATCCTGATGTTCGCGAGGGTGGTTCAATCATCAGCTCTGCCAAGGTAGGTCCTTCAGTAGCTAAGGATATCACTCACGGTGCTATCATCAGCGTATGTATCGCTCTGATTGCTATCTTCCTCTACATCCTGCTGCGTTTCCGCAACCTTGCATTCTCAGTAGGTGCAGTTGTAGCTCTGGCTCTGGATGCTCTGCTCGTAATCGGTGTTTACTCACTGTGCTGGGGCTGGGTTCCAATGTCGCTCGAGATCGACCAGGTATTCATCGGTGCTATCCTTACCGTTATCGGTTACTCTATCAACGATAAGGTGGTTGTATTCGACCGTATCCGTGAGAACCTTGGCCTCTACGCTAAGCGCGACCGTCAGCAGCTGTTCAACGAGTCACTAAACCAGACTCTGGCTCGTACCATCAACACCTCTGTAACCACTCTGATTGTGCTGCTGGCTATCTTCATCCTTGGTGGTGATAGCATCCGCTCGTTCTCTCTGGCCATGATTCTTGGTGTTGTATTCGGAACTCTCAGCTCACTGTTCATCGCTGCTCCTACAGCATTCCTGTGGATGGGCCGCACCATCAAGGACGATGAGACTCTGCCTGAGGCTCCTGCTGCAAAGTAAATAGAACTTTTATAGCATTATTGTCATAAATGAGAGCTGCATTCCAACATCGGAGTGCAGCTCTTTTTTTATTGCCATCATAAAAAAAATACACGTACGCATACGCGCACGTGTACATAAATAAGAGTACCCCGACCGCGAATCGAACGCGGAACTAAGTCTTAGGAGGACCTTGTTATATCCATTTAACTATCAGGGCAGCGTGTGTTTCTGCGTGCAAAGGTACGAGTTTTCCGTCAATCAACCAAACTATTGGGCAAAATTCTGCTCGAAACAGTCGAATTGGGCCATCGATGATGAGGTTTTACGCCTAGACTTGACTTGGTCTGTAGGCTCATAGCAGAACAAACCTACACGGATACCCTTCCAATATCCTCCTCGCATGCTGAAAGACGAACCAGCAGGATGATAATTTCTGCCATCAAAACTATAATAGAACTGGTGGCGATTCTGTTCTGAATCATTGGCAACCTTTAACCACACTTCTTTATATATACCTTTTTTTATCACCTTGCGCTTTCCACCAAACTCCACAAAAACTCCGTTTTTACAGAGCCCTACGCCACAAAACAGCTTTCCAGAACAGAAGAGACCGGCATAACTGGAACCTGAGACACTCACCTTGGTGATACTCTCACTTTGAAATCCAACAACTTTTTGAGTTAACATATTTCTAACCTGCTTTAAACTATCAGCAGGAAGTGCCTTAAGTGTGAGCCATCCCTTACGGTCAGTAAGATTCCAATGTGTATCAACAGGATTATGATTCCACTGCCATTGTAAACCCAATGAACCAGAGAAGTCGTCAGAGGTTTTCAAAGGGGTTGATACGGGCGATGAAATTGGCTTTTTCCATGCAGCAACTGGCTCACCTACACCGTTCTTGTCGTAATCTACGCCAATGACAGGCCAATCTGCCTCCCAACGGGCTGGCTGCAGATGAACCACACGCCCCAAAACAGGTGTCTCCTGAAAGTGGTAGAACCACCACGAACCATCGGGCGCATCTACAAGTGCACCTTGATGAGGACCATTTATCCGTGTAGAACCTTGCTCTAACACAATACGTCCCTCATAAGGGCCATAGATACTACGAGAACGCAATACTGTTTGCCAACCAGTACCTACACCTCCCTCTGGAATGATCAGATAATAGTAGCCATGCCGTTTCATAAACTTTGTTCCTTCGGCTACAGGACCTTCGTAAACTGTCTTACCCTCATCGAGCAGTGTTTTACCATCTGCCGACATGCGATGAACGATAATCGGACCTGCTCCATACTGACTACGGCCTAGATAAGCCTGTCCATCTTCATCCCAGAACGGGCACGGATCCTCCCACTTGGCCACGCGCTTAACAAGATGCAAAGGCGCCCAAGGGCCTTTAGGATCTTTAGCTGTAGACATATAGAGTCCTTCTTCGGGCGTACAGAAGTAGACGTAGAAAAGACCATTATGATAGCGAATACTTGGCGCCCACGAACCACCGGCATAATGCTGGTTTGCATCCCACCCCGGCTCATCAAAACGATGATAAATCTGGCTGATATAGCGCCAGTTCACCATATCATCGCTCTTCAGTACCTGCATTCCCATAAAGTGGAAATCAGAAGCCACCATATAATATTTATTTCCCACGCGGATAACGTCGGGATCAGAGAAATCGGCATTAAGTACAGGATTATGATAGGTGCCATCACCCTGATCTCCCCACCCCTGAGCATCAACCTCAACAAAATCAGGGCGCACATCTGGTTCATCAGTTAGAATATTTACATTTTCAAACTGTACATTACGAGCATGACGCACATAGAATCCCTTGGCTGGCAGATTGCCCCACATGGTTGCCTCAGGATAACTAGAAGCCTTTTCATTGGCGATAGAATCAGCAATTTCCGCTAACTGAGAAGTCTTTACCCCACCCTTATGATGCAGCGTAATATTAGAAAGCCACACGTTACGAACAGGATGACCAGGCAATCCTGTTACCGAACAGCCCATAGAGCCTGCATGACGAATCTGAACATTATCAATCCTAACGCCATCTATATGTCCCACATGGTCAATATGCAGCCCCGCCTTATAACCTCGACCACGATTGCCCAAACGGACAAAGATGGGCGATTCCGTTCCCTCTACAGTAAAATCAGAGATATTAACGTTCTCCATCACACCTCCGTCAACTATTTCGAGCGAAACAGCAGATGAACCAATCCACTGCCCGAAGAACTTTTCGTGCTGATTGTAACTAGGTTTCACCACGATGCCGCTGATATTGATATTACGGAAACCACCATTTGTCTCAGTACCCAACTTCACAGCGTTACAATGACTCGACACCACACAATCGCTGATACGCACATTCTCGCAAAGGCGTGGCGAAGTGCTTTTAAGCGTAATTCCGTCATCATCGCTATCAGCTATCATCCCCCGCACTATTACCTCGTGGCAACCATCTATATCGAGTGCATCATTATTATAATTGTTGCGATTAAAAACCTTAATTCCATTGATAATAAGGCGATCGCAGGCCAGATAGTGCTGCATCCAGCAACCTGAATTACGTAATGTAACACCCCGCACCATAATATCCTGACTCTGGATGAAACGAATGAGATGTGGACGGGTGATGCCCTCATCGTTCCACGATAGTTTCTTGAAAGCCCTACCACGACCATCGATAGTACCCAAACCATCGATCGACACATCCTGAACACCATCGGCATAGATGAGCTGAATGGTTGTAGTCTGCGTGCGGAGCGACAAATAATCCGATTTCATCGGGATATAATCATCTAATCGGGTACTTCCAAAGAGCGTAGCACCCTGTTCCAGATAAAGATGCACATGGCTTTTAAGTTGTATGGTACCTATTTTGTACATACCAGCAGGAACCACCACTCTACCTCCACCTGCCTGCGAACAAGCATTGATAGCACTCTGAAGTGCATGAGTACTAAGCACTGTGGTGTCGTTTTTGGCACCATAATCCTTGATGTTATAGTCGGCTGCGTGCATAGATAATGCACACGCTGACATGAGAATAGTTACAATTACTTTCATATATGTTGCAAAGTTAAACAATTCAGCGTAATAACGTAGCTTTAATGATGGTTTTTTACTATCTTTGCAAGCAAAATATCGAAATTAAAATCAATTTACCCCTATTTTATGAAGAAACTATTTATTCTACCTCTGCTGCTATTTGCCGCGTTGTCGGTCAACGCACAGAACCCCTATCTCCCACTCTGGGAACATCTGCCTGATGGCGAACCACGTGTTTTCGAGGATCCCGACAACCCAGGCAAACTGCGTGCATACATCATCGGATCGCACGACACCAAATATACTGATTATTGCGGTAGCGACATACGCATGTGGTCGGCACCAGTTGAAGACCTGACCCAATGGCGCGATGAGGGACCGATATTTACCTATTATGTTGACGGACAATGGGACACCATGTTTGCCCCCGACCTGGTAGAGGTGAAGGACAAGGCTACTGGCAAAAAGACCTACTACCTTTATCCTCACTCTCGCGGATGGCAGCGTGTGCCAATGGTTTGTAAAGGCGACAGGCCAAACGGACCTTTCACCCCTATCAATCTGACAGAGGATGGCCGTAAGTGTCTTCCTGGTTCGCTTATCGATTTCGACCCATCGGTATTCATCGAGAACATCACCAATAAGAAGGATAAGGACTACGACAAGGGCTACCGTGCCTACGTATTCTATGGATTCCAGCACTCTACAGCCTGCGAGCTGGATCAGAACACCATGTACTCTATGCGTCCGGGCACAGAACTGCACGACTACTTTATCCCCGCATCGGCCAGCTACGGCAAGGTGCGCGATCCAGAGGGCACACAGTATCCTGCACTCTATAAAGGTCAGAACCCTGGCGAATTCAACTTCTTCGAGGCTTCAAGCATCCGTCAGGTTGGCAACAAGTACGTCATGGTATTCTCAGGCTATAGTGGTCCTGAATACGGACAGGGTTCAACAAACTCTGCGCTTCGTTATGCCTTTGGCGATTCACCCTTAGGTCCCTGGCGCTCTGGTGGTGTATTGGTCGACTCGCGTGGCGTAGTTGAGGGCGAGAACAGCGCCAAACTTATCACCACTAACGCCGCACACAACACCCACGGCTCGCTACAGGAAATAAACGGCCAGTGGTACGTGTTCTATCATCGTCCGCCACGTGGTTTCGGCTACGCTCGTCAGGCAATGGTAGCCCCGGTAAAGATAACCTGGGACAAGAAACCTGTTGCAAAGGGCGGTACTGTAAAAATAACTGGTTATGACCCATATACCGATAAGGCAGGTAACAACGTGTGGACAGCCAAGGCTAGTGATGGCACAGAGTATACAGGCGCAGAAGTAACATCTGAGGGATTCCAGATCTATGGTCTGCCACCATACGCCTACTATTCTGCAGGTATTGCCTGCTTTATGACTGGAGGCACAAACAGCAACGAGTGGATGCAAGATAATCACGACATTTGGAACAACTCTATGGATCTGGCAGGCATCACCAACACAGGCATCGTAGGCTTTAAGTACTTCGGATTTGGTGGACTGGTGAGGGACACCAAGGGTATCAAGGCCTTTAAAGGAGCACAAAAAGGCGATGGAACCACACTGAACCTGAACCTGACTCCTGGCGGACACGGTGCATTTAAGATTCACGTACGCCTCGACAACGCATGGAATGGCGAGGAGATTGCAGTAATCGATGTACCAGCCGATGCACCACGTACAGCAAACATCTACAAGGTAGCCGTTCCTGCCGTTGAGGGACTCACAGGCAAGCACGCCATCTATCTGGTAGCCGAAGGTGCTGACATCAAGACTCCTGCGCGCCCACAGTGGGGCCCACGTCGTGGACCTCAGCGCCCACAGGGATTGTTCGATCTGCACGGAATCGGATTCTCAAAAGCAGGCGAGAAGTTCGAGGCACCAGCAGTGCCTCAGGTTACTATCGAACTCAATGGCACCAAGTTGATTATCCCTGACACACCAATCCGCTTTACCAATCAAAACGGATATACCGACCAGACACGTTATCAGGTTTATGGCAAGACGGGAAAGGATGGCAACACCATCAAGTGCTCTGCTAGTGCACCTGGAGTAACTTTCAAGATCGGAAACGTTGTAGATGGCCGTTGTGCCATCAAAGCAACATACAACGGACTGACTAAGATTTTCCTGATTAACTAAATAAAGGATGCACTTTTAATCGAGTGCATCCTTTATTCTTTTCAAGGCTTCCATCAAACGTGAGCGTTGTGTTGCTATGTTTATTCGCACATACCCCTCACCCGATTGCGGACCATACATGGTGCCTGGATTAAGCCATACCTTGGCTTCACTTAACAGACGATCGCATAAATCTTGTGAAGTTTCGCCCATCTGGCTGATATCTACCCAACACAAGTAAGTGCCCTCAAGCTTACAAACATGCCACTGAGGAATGTTCTTCTCGATGAAATCGCACAAAAACTGGTAATTACCATATAGATATTCATTAAGTGCGTCAATCCAATCCTCGCTATCGTTATAGGCCGCTTTTAAAGCAACAGGGCCAAATGGGTTCAGGTCACACACTTCATTGATATTGATGGCACGATCCAAACGACGGCGCCACTCGGGTTGCGAGCAGATGATATTAGCCACCTGCAATCCTGCGATGTTAAACGACTTGGAGGGGGAGTTAAGTATCACGCTATTTTGGCGGCACGACTCGCTAACCGCAGCAAAAGGTTGGAACTTACTTCCAGGCATCATCAGCTCGCAATGGATCTCGTCGCTTACCACTTTAACACCATACTTAAGACATATATCGTTCATATGCATTAACTCGGTCTTACTCCAAACACGCCCTGTGGGATTGTGAGGGTTGCAAAGCAAGAAAACAGTAGTCTTCTCATCAGCACACTTAGCCTCAAAATCAGCCCAGTCAACCTCAAAGCTATCGTCCTTTCTCACCAAAACGGTTTCAAGCACCTCACAACCGTTATTGCGGACGGAAGAGAAGAAACAGTTATAATCAGGCGATAGAATCAGAACTTTCTCACCGGGCATAGTCAAGGCCTTGATGGCCACAGACATAGCAGGAACAACACCAGTAGTATACAGAATCTCTTCGCGCTGTATAGCCCAGTCATGACGACGCTGGAACCACGAGATTACAGCATCATAGTAGCTATCGTCTACGTGAGTGTAGCCAAACACACCGTGTTCAGCACGCTTACGGATGGCTTCCTGAATGGCAGGTGCAGCCTTGAAGTCCATATCGGCCACCCACAGAGGAATGACTTCATCGCACTCCATCTCATCCCACTTAACGCAGCCCGTGTTGCGTCTATCAATTAACTCATCGAAATTGTAGTTCATTGCCTTGTTTCTATCTTACAACTATTAGGTTGGCGTACGTTTTCATCGATGGTAATGCTACCGATGGAATCGGCAATAATGTGGCCAGAAGTAGGATTCTTGATGTTCTCAATATGTCCCTTAATATCAGCCTCGACCTCAGCATACTCGAATACACGATCGCACGCTGCATCGAAAGTACAACTCTCGAGCACCAGATTCTGAGCGTAGCAAAGCAGCTGCTCGCCAGCCAGATGGCAGTTAACCAATCGCACATTCTTAGAATGCCAGGCCAGGTACTCGCCATCGAGGGTAGAATCGTAGATAGTGATGTTCTCGCACTCCCAGAACGAATCCTTTGTAACAATGTTAGCATTGTGAATCTCTACATTCTTACAATACTGGAACACATATTTGGCATCGCTCTCTAATCCATCAACATAGATATTCTGCGAAAACATAAAAGGATAAGTGCCTTCGTGCAGCTTAACATTCTTAAGTTTCAGCCCGTCGACCTTCCAGAAGGTTTCATCGGCATCGTTAATCACTACGTTTTCAAGTTCCACATTCTTCATCTCGCGGAAGAACTTAGGGCCATCGATGGTGCAGTCTTTCATCACCAAATCGTTAGTATACCAGATGGCCGAACGAGAACCTGGTGCAAAATAGCAGCGCTCTATACGTGCACCATCAACATGCCACCAAGGATACTTTCCATAAAACTTGCTATCATAACACTCCATGCGCTGGCATTGTTTAATACCAGATTCGCCATCAACAATCACGATGTTCTCTAGTCTAAGATCGTGAGTTGCAAACAGAGGTCGCTCACCTCCAAATTCTTTGTCTTTTATCAGTTTCATTGTTTTTGTATATATTCGTCTGCAAAGGTACAAATAAAAATCCGTAATCAGGTTACCCCAATTACGGATTCTGATACCCATTTAAGGGTTTTTATAATTTAAAGAGAGAGAATTCTACTTCACAGCAAGAAGATTGCCATCTAGCGGCTCCATAACAACCATACGCGAGGTAAGATACATATTATCATGAGTCTCGTTCATCTTGTAGGTCTTAACCGATGTGAGATTTGGAGCCTGTGAACGATAGAGTGTAACCTCTGATGGGAGATCGTAGGCCTGTTTGTCAGCATTCCACGAGCTAACCTCTACGTTATAGCCATTCTTATAGTACTTATAAGTAAGACGGCTGCTCTTCTGCCACTCTTTTGTGGCCTCATCCCAGCTCAGAGTCTCCTTGTTGGAGAGTCTTCCCTGCTCATCATACTCATAGCGATACTCGATCTTCTGAGCTACAGTGTTATCAGTGCTCTGTGCATTTGCCTTGAAATTAGCGTTGAAGTACATTGTCAGTACCATTGCTGCTGTGATGATTGCTTCCATATCTCTATAGTTTTAATTGTTATTTTATCTGTTTGACGTTGCAAAGGTACGAAAAGTTGCACGAGCGTTGAGTTATCTTAATGTTATCTTTAGGTTAAATCTGTTTTACCTCCGAAAAATAGTACTTTCTCAGCGGGATATTAACAGCTTCGCCAGTCAGATTTATCTGCTGTTGCAACCTGATATCCTGCGACGATGCACCTATCTTAATAATATACTGTCCTGCCTTGATATTCCACTGGCGCTGGCCCTCATGACTGTAGTAGCCAAGCTGCTCGGTGTACATCTTAACACTGATCTTCTTGCTCTCGCCTGGCTTCAGCGATACACGGGCAAAGCCTTGCAGCTGGATGGGGCGGATGTTTTTATTTCCATCAGCTGGCGACAGATAAATCTGAGCCACCTCATCAGCTGCCATTTTACCGCTATTCTTAACATCGAAGGTAATGTTAAAACTCTCGTCCTTGGTAGTAACCTCAGGAGTAACCTCAAGGTTAGAGTACTCGAATGTGGTATAGCTTAAGCCATAGCCGAATGGCCACTGAACACGAGGATCCTTCTCAGCAGAGTAATTATAGCAGATAGGCTCGTTGATTTCGACATTAGGATAGCTGACAGAGAGCTTAGCTGATGGAGAAATCTTTCCATAAAGGATATCTGCCACAGCGTTTCCTCCTTCCTCGCCTGGATACCAGGCCTGGATGACAGCAGCGCACTTCTCAGCAAGACCTGAAACAACCTGAGCACGTCCACCAAACATCACCAAAACTACAGGCTTACCTGTGTTGATGAGTTCCTGAACATATTCCTCCTGTTTTCCTGGCAGGCGCAGTCCCTGACGATCGCGGTTCTCACCACAAAGCATTACGTTCTCGCCTACAGCTGCAACAATCACATCACAGTCCTGAGCCATACGCAAAGCCTCAGCCTTATCAGTACGCTCACCAGCATCAACCTTACGATGCAGGAGGTTATACTCCCAGGCACGTGCATCGCCCAGCTCGCTGAACTTAGTCTCAATCTCTTCAGTCCAATCGCAACCACGAGAATACATCACGTTCATACCCTCTGGCTTGCGAGAGGCCATAGCCTCAAGCAACTTAACAATATGAGGATTCTCCGATTTATAGTCGAGCATCTTCCAGAAGTACGACATGGCAGGATAAGTATAGTCGCCACACATTGCCCAGATAGAGTTGGCATTAGGACCAGTAAGCAGCACATTCTTTACACCCTTCAAAGGCAGTACGCCATTGTTCTCAAGCAGAACAATCGACTGACTGGCAATATCGTAAGCTGTCTGACGCTCCTCAGGGGTATCAAGTTTGATATCCTCCTTAGAATAGAGATAGGCATCCTTATCAAAGAGTCCAGCACGGAACTTAACACGAAGTACATTCTTAACAGCACGCTCCAGTACCTCAGGCTTTACAAGGCCTTTGTCAATAGCCTCCTGCAGATGCTGATAGTTGGCACCAAAGGGGAAGTCGACATCGTTGCCTGCATTGATGGCAGCGGCAGCCTTCTCAAGGGCAGTTTCGATGTTTGGAATCTGATCGATAGCTGTATAATCGCTAACCACCATACCATCGAAACCCACATATCCCCGAAGAATATCCTGCAGTATCTCGCTATTAGCAACACATCTGGTGCCATGAACATCATGATATCCTGGCATCACAGCTACGCTACCAGTAAGACGGATCATCGTCTCATGAGGCAGAAGAATCTCTTCCATCATCTCCTTCTCGTCAGCATCGCCTCCGCCACCATAGCCCAGATAATGTTTTGAGCAAGCACCAACGCCCTTCTTCATGTTGCCCTGCTGCAAGCCCTTAACAAAGGCTGTACCCATAACGGCTGAAAGATAGCCATCCTCACCATACGATTCCTCCAAACGATTGAAACTTGGTGTGCGACATACGTCAACCATTGGCGAAAGGGCCAATATACCCCCCATCTTACGCAACTGAGTACTTGTCTGACGAGTTTTGAGTTCAGCCAATTCAGGGTTAAACGAACCTGCCTGACCTATCTGCTGAGGATAGATAGTAGATCCTAGGGTATTGATACCAGAGAGTACCTCCTCGTGCAGAAGAGCAGGAATGCCGTTGGGCGTATTGTGCATCAGCCAGTCTTGAATGGCAATAGCACGATCGCGAAGATCCTGAGGTTCGCGAGGCTGCTGCATACAGAACTGCGAGAAGTGACCGATGCCAAAGGGTATCAACTCCTTGCACTTGGCCGTATCGAGTTTACCCTGTTCATCGAAGAGTTCATCCATATACATACTCTTCAACTGTGCAATGCGCTCCTCCTGAGGCATCTTCTGGTAGAGTTCATCAATTTGCTGTTCCATGTCTGTTGCTTGAGTGTTACAACTTACTAGTAGTGCAGAAAGCCCCGTTATGACCAAACTGCCAATAGTATTTAGATTCTTCATCATTGGATTTATTACCTTATTTATTATTACTTGCTTTCATACCACTTTTTCAACACATAGAAGGCCTTCTTCTTCTCGCCCTTGTCGCTGAACAAGCCCTTACGGTTATAGTAGTCCTGAACACCTGGCAGTACTCTACGAGGCGAACGGAAGTCTTTCAGAATCCAAGGAGTAGTACCAGCAAGACCCTCAATCTTATCGAGCATAGCAATATTCTCGATATACAGATTCTCCTGGAACTCCTCAGTCCATCGCTGGTTCTTGGCGCCATGATAACCATATCTGGCTCCACCACCAAACTCGCTGATGATGACTGGCTTATTGTATGGAATCTCCCACTTCATCTTGGGTGCATCGTTCACATCGCGATACCAACCAATATACTGGTTGAAGCTAACCACATCAACATACTGATTCATGTTATCGTTCAGGCGATTAACGTAGTTTGAAGCACCTGTTACCTCCATAGCCATAGAGATAAGACGCGTATTATCTAAGCTACGTGCATACTTGGCCAGACGACCCAAGAAATCATCGCGCTGAGCTGAATGAGGTGTCTCGTTGGCGATACTCCAGATGATTATATTTGCACGATTATGGTCGCGAGCAATCATATCTGTGAGTTGCTGCTTAGCATTCTCGAAAGTCTTAGGATTGGTCCATGCGATAGTCCAATAGCAAGGAATCTCCGACCACACCAGGATGCCCTGACGTTCAGCCTCGCGAACCATATTCTCACTGTGTGGATAGTGAGCCAGACGAACGTAGTTACAACCTAACTCCTTAGCCCAACCTAGCAGGGTACGAGCATCCTCAACAGAATTGGCACGACCACCTCCATTTGGTTTCTCTTCATGGATAGAGATACCCTTCAGGAAGATAGGTTTACCATTCAGCAGTATCTGCTTGTCGCGAGTCTCAATCGTGCGGAAGCCTATCTCGTCAGTAAGCTTTGATGTGTCGAGCGAGAGGTTAACCTGATAGAGTTTGGGATTCTCAGGGCACCAGAGCTGGAGTTTCTTAGCTGCCACCTTGAGTGTAGCGCTCACTTTGCCTTCAGCATCAGTAGTAAGCTGCTGTTCCAGTTTCAGTTCTGGTATATGTACACAAACCTTGTGCCCTGCCTCCTTGACGTTAAGCTTTGCAGTAAACGAGATTTCTCTCTGCTTGGCCTTATCGGCAGCCTTCTTGAGTTGCAGGCTATAGTCCTCGAGATATGTCATGGGCACCTTAACCAGCTTCACATCGCGAGTGATACCACCATAGTTCCACCAATCGAATATCAACGTGGGCACATCTTCAGCATGACGCTTGTTGTCTACCTTTACAACCACCACATTCTCGCCATCTTTCAGCAGATTGGTGATGTCGTAGTTGAATGGTGTGAAACCACCCACATGGTGACCTGCCCTCTTGCCGTTAACCCAAACATAACTATCGTAGTTGACTGCGCCAAAATACAAGAAGGTGCGATAATCGCTCATGGTCTTTGCCTCGAAGCTCTTCTTGAACCATACAGTTCCCTCGTAGAAGAACAAGCGCTCGTCCTGAGTATTCCAGTCAGAAGGAATCTTCATGGTTGGCGACTTATCGAAGTCGTACTCAATCAAGTCTTCTGGCTTCTGTGGCTTGGCATTCTTAAAGAATCCATACGCCATTGGTTTCATACGATAATCGTAGTAGCCCTCTTCCTGAACATCTACGATATAATTCCAATCGCCATTCAGCGAACAACTCTCGTATGCATTGATATTCTGAATCAATGGCAACGTTACTTCCTCAGCTGAAGCTGTGAGCACAAAGCCCACTGCCAGCATCATAGCAGATAGTAATTTTTTCATATTACTTCGTATATTTTATTTAATAATCAATCCTCCATTGGGTTGGATAGTAATCTTTGCTATTCCTTTCTTATCCACCTTAACAGTAGTCTTAGTAGGTTCGCCCTTCTGATTGTCTACATAAAGAGTAGCAACCTTTCCTGCAAACATCGGGAGCTGAAGATTCAGCTTAAGTGGCTCCTTCTGAGCGTTCAGCCCAGCGATATACCAATCGGCACCGTGACGACGAGCCAGAACAACATACTTGCCAGGATAGCCATCTACGAACTGAGTCTCATCCCATGTAGCAGGAAGCTGACGCAGGAAATCGAGCTCGAACTGAGGCAACTCTGTGAGGTTGTTTGGATACATAGCCACACACTGGATTGAAGTCTGGTTGGTGATACCAGAAGCCATCTCGAAGATATCGGTAGTCTTGCGAGAGTGACGACTCTTGTTGTCGCGACTCATGTGCTTATTCATAATCACTCCACCCCAATCCATCGAGGCGATGGCGTTACGACAGAATGGATGCAGACACAGATCGAATGGCTCATGGATAGCAGCACCCTCGCCAAAGAATACATTCTCGCTGGCCAAAACTGCCTCTGATGCTACGTAGTTAGGGAACATACGCTCCCATCCGCGAGGCAGAGTGCAACCATGGAAAATGACCTGAATATCATAGCGATTGGCATCAACCATGATATCCTCGTAGAGGCGCAGCGTTTCCTGCTTGTCGCCTCCAAAGAAATCTACTTTGATTCCCTTTACGCCAATCTTCTGCAACCAAGCAAACTCGCGATTGCGTGCAAGCGATGAGTTCAAGCAATTACGTGGTCCCTGAGGTGCATCGTTCCAAGCGCCATTAGAGTTATACCAAAGCATCAGCGATACGCCCTTGCTCTGAGCATACTTTGAAAGTTCTACCATACGGTCGCGACCTATCTGGGCATCCCAAAGGGCATCAACCAAGCAATACTCATAGCCCATAATAGAAGCAAGGTCGATGAGTTTTACCTGATCATCGTAGTTCGTGGCGCCATCCTGCCAGAGTAGCCAACTCCATGTATAGCGTCCCGACTTATAATCGTAAGCAGGTTCGTACAGAGGATCCACCACGTCGTAGCTTACTGTAGTCTCTACAATTGGCTTCAAAGTCTTACCAACGGTAATGGTGCGCCAAGGAGTCTCAGCAGGCAACGACATAGCCACGAACTCAGAGCCGAAGCCACCATTCTCGCCTTTATCAGGAAATGCGATGGTATAGCCGCTTTCTGGCTGATAGTCAGACAGATGCGTTCCACAATAAGTGCCAGTAGTACCTGTCTCGCTTACCAAAGCCCATCCTTCAGAAAGATGGAACAAACATGGGAAGGTATAGCCACGACCATAGTGTGACTTATCTGTCAGCTTACCATCAACGCTGTAACCCTCTTCGTAGCTTGGTTTTGTCTGAGCCCAACCTGTTTCAGGTCCAATCTGTGGAGTGATAAAAGTAGTGGTTCCATCGGGGAAATTAAAACTGGTGGCCTCACCAAATATCAAAGTACGCTGCTTGTCGCGTGGGCCTTTCTTGATGCCATATCTGAAAGCCACATCGTTATCAGACACCATAAAGGTGATGTTCATCTGGAGTTTCTGCTGATTCTCGAGAGTCAACACAAGCTTGTTGGCTTTATAGTCAACATGTGATGTCTTGATATTGCGAATATCATACTGCTTCTCAACAGCCTCAGTCTTGCTGCCAACAATCTTCAGTCCGTTGATAAGATCGCCAATGCTAGTGTTAAGGCCCAGATTTGATTTTGTTACCATCTGCTTACCATCAAGCGACACACAATAAGTGGCCTTTCCGCCTTCATCGCTTATGGTTACTTCAAGATTTCCACTTGGAGATTTCACCTTTACCTCTTCAGCCCGACAAAGGCCTACAGCCATTAAGGCTGCTACAAATAACAATTTTCTGGTCATACTACTTCTATTATTCTGGTTTTTGGTTGCAAAGATACGAATTATATATTAAGGTAGGAAGTCCCCCTGCGTTAACAAATTGTAAAAATCACACTTCTAAGATAGTCTTTTCTATTATTGGGCGTCTTATCTGAGAAAAAAGAATTAATTTTGCAAACAGTTATGCATACGGGTAAGTATAAATATGTGTCGATAGTAAGCGCAGTAGCAGTATTACTGTTGCTGGCTCTATACATGTGGATGACCTACCGCTCTGTAACCAAGGACATCACAGAGCGTGCAGGTAACCAGCTTACTTGGGCCATGTTCTACGAGAGTTACACTCGAGCCGATATCGTAACTAAAGGCGATACGCTCAATTTGCCTGATGCCAGAGGAAATCTTTCGCTTGCCTCATCAGTAGAGGGAATGAACGATGCCTTGAGCGCCAAGTACCACTCAGAGATATCGCTGGATACAGTAGCCATCTATGTAGATTCACTCCTAAGTGTGGCAGATATTAATCGCAATGTAACCATCTTGGAGGTTGATGCTTCGAGAAAGGTGCTCAGACGAAATAACGATAGAAACACATCCTTTTCGCTCCTGACTCATCCAGTCAGCATCCGCAGAGACCAATCAAAGGCGATACAGATAGCACTTAACAACCCCTACCCAGAGTTGGCGCAAAAGCTGAGTCCGCTATTCCTGATTAGTGCCATCATCCTTGGTTTCTTTGCCATCATCATCGTCCAACTGCTAAGATTCATCACAGAGCAGGAGCAGATGGCAGAACTACGCAACGACTTCTCGTATGCGATGGTTCACGACATGAAATCGCCGCTTTCATCGATAATCATGGGTGCTCACTTCCTGCATAGCGGCAAGGTTGACGACAAGCCACAAATCAAAGAAAAGTACTACACGATTATCGAGGATGAGGCAGAACACTTGTTGGCCCTAGTCAACAAGCTGCTCACCATCTCTAAACTCGAGAACAAAAAACTCATTCTGAACAAGTGGGACATCTATCTTGAGCCAATAATCAACGATTTAATCGACAAAACCAAGGCTAAAGCCACCAAACCGCTTGAGATTGTAACAGACCTCAAGGTAAAGAATGTTCTGGCTGATGAGCAATACCTGACTGAGGCCATAGCTAATCTACTGGACAACGCCATCAAATACTCAAGAGAAGAGATAAAAATCAAGATTTCAACGATAGATACAGACAAAAACGTGCTCCTGAAGGTGCGCGATAACGGTATAGGTATCACCAGGGAAGAACAGAAGATTATCTTCGACAAGTTCGGACGTGCTGCTATCCACGAGAAGAATCGCAAAGGCGGCGTTTCAGGCTTTGGATTAGGTCTGAACTACGTAGACCAAGTGATGCAAGCCCATGGAGGAAAGGTGACTGTATCAAGCGAGAAGGACAAATTTTCAGAATTTACACTTTATATCCCAAAGAACGTATGATCAAGTTATTGCTAGTTGAAGACGACGAATCGCTCGCATACATCGAGAAGACAGGTCTGGAAGACATTATTGGTGGCTACGAGGTAAGCACAGCCAAGAATGGCAAGGAAGGTGTGAAAGCATGGGAAGAAATTCACCCAGACGTTATCATCTCAGATATCGACATGCCCGTAATGAATGGCTTCGAGATGGTAGAACGCATCCGCGAGACTGATGGCGATGTCATCATCATCTTTACCTCGGCCCTCACATCGCCAAACGATGTCAAGGCTGGCTATCGCTTAGGCATCAACAACTACGTCAAAAAACCATTCGTTCCAGAAGAGCTCGACGCTCATATCCAGGCACTTATGAAGATGCGTGGAGGCGCCAAGACCCAGAACGAGACAAGTCACTATAAGTTAGGCAAATACACATTGGATGCCAACCACGCCACACTTCGCAATGATGAAACTGGCGCCACTCAGACTATCACTCAGCGAGAGGCGCAAATTCTCCAATTACTGGCTGAGAACAAGAACAATGTGGTGCGTAGAGAAGCCATCTTGAGCCGCTTCTGGAATACAGAAGATGACTACTTTGCATCGAGAAGTCTCGATGTATTCATCAATAAGCTTCGCAAAGTATTGGCAGACGAACCCAAGATCAACCTCAAAACCGTTCGAGGCATCGGCTTGCAATTGCTAGTAGAAGCCTAATTCATTACTTAAGGGCAGCACCAGTACTTACGTAGGCGCACTCCAGTACTTCCGTTAGAGGACTCGAGTACTTTAGGCAGAGGACTGCAGTCCTTCAGTAGGAGGACTGAGAGCGCATAACTACTAATCAATTGGTTTAGTAGGCTCTAACACCTTCATAGCATAAACAAGGAAATAAATTGTTGCTACTAAAGGAAGGAAAGCAAACCAACCCCAAGATGTTCCTATCGAACTAAGAATAACAATCCAATAGGCCACATCTCCTATTATAACGGGTACTACACTACGCGAATACTCATAGATCCAGCCTTCGGCCAAAGCAATAATGAAACCTATAGTTGCAAATGAAGTCTGAGATACAAGAATTAAAAAAACACCCATAACACCTGCATAAAAAGGAATTATCACAACGGGGCGATGTTTCCAATCCAATATCTCACGCAGCACAGCACCATATATAACAAGGTTATCCGTAGCTTCTATGATAACAATCAGCAAAATTGAATAAACGGGATGAGAGCGCATCCATCCAATTGACTCCTGCACCGAATCGCCCCAGAAAAGCTCTTGCGAAGGCATCGCATTATTCAGTATGGCAATAGTTGCAAAGAAAATGACCATACACACATAAACCTTCAAACGAGACTTCTTTGGCGCACGACCTAAAGTATAGCTGGCAAAACCAAGCTTCAGGAACACCCAGTTAAGTATGATGCACAATAATAATATCAATGCGGAACCTGCATAAACCATCACACTCATTGATGTGGTAGTTCCCACCTCATTTCCATAGAATCCATCGATGAAACCGGCAATTAATCCCAGCATAGCACCACCTATGAATATCACAACGAGTGTGATACCCAACGCCAAAAGTAGATACATCATTGCCTTCTTCATCGCCTTTGCATTCTTTTATCTGGGTGCAAAGGTACGATGAAAATCTTAAAGTAATATAAAAAGGAATGTTATCTTTACGTTAAATCTTTTAACTTACTTTTCTTTGTAGATAACTTTGTTAGCTCCGCTGGTAATCTTCAGAGCCTCAGGATGTTCCTTGATAAACGAGTCGATGTGACGCACACGCTTCTCCTCAAGAATCTCATCCACAGCAATCAGGATACCAGTTTCCTCAACATCGCCAAAGCCATAGTTGATAGCAGTACCAAACAGCTTCATGGTTGGCGAAAGACTCATGTAGGCATTAACTAATGGTGGGATGTTATAACCCAACTTGCGGATTTCGCCATTAAGCACCCTATAGTCATCTTTAAACGATTTTCCTGCAAAAAGATTCTCCAATTCCTTCGGATCTGTATCCAATTCTAGCGGTTTCATCGGTATAATCAGCTTCTCCTTGTCATCAAAATGTTTCTTCAAGAAGTAGAGAATCATATCGCGACCCTTGCGGATATACGAAGGATACATAGTCATTTTACCAAAGAAATACTTAACGTTTGGCTTGATAACCGTAAGCGCACCAAGTCCATCCCACAGATTATCTAGAGCAAACAGACTCTTGGCTCCCATACGAGAACTCTGATAAGGAAGAGAGACAAATGAACGTCCGAGTTCGATGGTCCAAGGCGCATATTCCTTAATAAACTTGTCAGAGAAATGGAACATATGACTGGTAGCCAGAATGGGCTGGCCCTTTTCATCGTAATCCCAGTCGGTACCAAGCAGATATCTATAGCCACCAATAATCTCTTCAGCCTCAGGGTTCCACACTATCAACTGCTTGTAACAGTTTTCACAAATATCGAATTCATCGATATCCATATCCTTACCGGTACCACCACCTGCCTCGCGGAAAGCTATCTCACGAAGTCGGCCTATCTCCTTCATCACATTAGGAGCATTATGAGCTGTTACGACATAGATTTCATTGTGGCTCTTGTTCGTCATACGAAGCTGACGATCGGGAGTGAGTTCACTCTTGAGCACTTCTTTGGCTATAGGCTGGATAATTTCTTGTTCCATTCTCTCTTTCTTAAGTTGTTTATAGTTTATAGACTTGTTCACGCACAAATTCTGCCCATTCCATCGGAGTTTTTGACTTATCAAACGTCTGCCAGGGAATAGGCTTACCTATCTTTACTTCAAAGCTCTTGTGTACATTTTTGTACATTTCATCGACAAGAAACAGCATAGCCAGATTAAATGGCAGATGCTTATCGCTGAAGTTGGCCAAGCGATAGAAGAACTTACTGTTCTCGCCACTAAAATGAATGGGCACCACATCGCGCTGATATTCTACACTCTTTGAAATAAAGGTCTTTTTCCAAGGGATATCCTGAATAACACCATTCTTCTTACGAGAACAGATGCCAGCAGGGAACATCAGCATGTGATGATCGCTCTTGAATCCTGCTTCAACCATTGCTGGGAAGTTGCGACTCTGGTTACCCGTCTTGTTGATAGGGATACACAATGGAGCAAGACCTGGAAGATTCATCAACAGATCGTTAACCAGATAACGGAATCGCCCATCATAAAATCTGCCAATAATGGCTCCAAGTGCCACACCATCTTCACCGCCCAATGGGTGATTGCTTACAAAAGTATATAGTTTGCCATCGTTGGGGTCAGGTAGATTCTCCTTTCCAACGATGTTCAGAGTCATATCGAGGTATCTAACACATTCCTCCAACCACTCTACACCAACCTTATCACGACTCTCCCAAAGAAAAGCGTTAACCTGGTCTTGATGGGCTATCTTTTTTAGCCAATTAACCAATGGACGAGGCACAAATTTAGCCTTCGCGCCCATCTTTCCTTTGAGGATCTGATCAATGTCGATCGTTTGCTCAGTTACTGTTGTCATTTCTCTCATGCACTAACGCGTTGCAAAAATAGCACATTTCTTTGAATAATGAGCAAAAAAAGAAGAAAAAACTTTGTTTTTAAATGTATTTAGGACTGAAAGGGGGGCGTAATCAACAAAAAAAGGTTAAAAACAAAAAAAAGTGGGGAATTGTGGCGTAAAGTGGGGAAAAATGACTAACTTTGCGCCAAATTTATTATTAAATAGGTACGTATGCGATTTATAGGTAATATAGAGGCCAAAACAGACGCTAAGGGAAGAGCCTTCCTGCCAGCCGTTTTCCGCAAGGTGCTTCAGGCATCTGGCGAGGATGGGCTGGTGCTGAGAAAGGATGTCTTCCAGAACTGTCTGGTCCTATATCCTGAAAGTGTATGGAACGAGCGACTCGACCTTTTGAAATCACAGCTCCGCCCATGGAAGCAGGCGCACCAGCAGATATTCCGCCAGTTTGTATCCGAGGCGGAGGTAGTGACACTTGATGGCAACGGAAGATTCTTAATCTCAAAGCGACTGATGAAAGTAGCCGAGATCGAGCAGGACCTCCAGTTTATCGGAATGGACAATACCATCGAGATTTGGGCACCCGAAAAACTTAAAGAAACATTAAAGAGCGAAGAGGAATTCGGAATCGAACTTGAGAACATCATGAACGTCAGCGACAATCTATGATTATTACTGCCGAAACATATCACGTACCAGTGCTACTCAATGAGAGCATAGACGGACTTGCCATCAAGTCCGATGGTGTCTATGTTGATGTAACCTTCGGAGGTGGAGGTCATAGCAAGGAAATATTACGCAGACTGGGTGAAAAGGGACATTTATACAGTTTCGACCAAGATCCTGATGCTGAAAAGAACATTGTTGATGACAATCGCTTCACTTTTGTCCGTAGCAACTTCAGATACTTGAAGAACTGGATGCGCTATTACGGTGTAGACCACATCGATGGATTGCTGGCCGACCTTGGCGTATCAAGTCATCACTTTGATGACGAAACACGCGGGTTCTCATTCCGTTTCGACGCTCCATTAGACATGCGAATGAACAAGCGCGCAGGAACCACTGCTGCTGAGATACTTAACAACTACGACGAGGAGCAGTTGGCAGACATCTTCTATATATATGGAGAGCTGAAGAATGCCAGGAAGATTGCTTCAACCATCGTAAAGACTCGCAACGAGAAGAAGATAGAAACTACTGGCGACTTGATGAATGTCACAGAACGACTATTCCAGCGTGAAAGAGAGAAGAAAGAGATGGCAAAGATGTTCCAGGCCCTGAGAATAGAGGTCAACCACGAGATGGACGCCCTGAAGGAGATGCTGAATGGAGCGATGGACATGCTATGCGAAGGTGGACGCCTCTCAGTTATCACCTACCACTCGCTCGAAGACCGTATCGTAAAGAACATGATGAAAGCAGGCAATGTGGAAGGTAAGATTAAACAGGACTTCTTTGGACGCATTGAAGCCCCCTTCCGCCTAGTTAATAATAAGGTAATAGTACCCAGCGACGAGGAGCAGCAGCAGAACCCACGAAGCAGAAGCGCCAAACTGAGAGTGGCCGAAAAGATATAATGAAGAGAAAAGAGATGGAGAATAAGGACAGCATAGAACTGGAAATGCAGGAAATCATCGAGGAGCAACCAGCGACTAAAGAGGAAGTTAGTCTAAAGGAAGAAGCCTCTGAGATGAAGGAGCATGCCAAGAAAACCATCCAGAAGATTAAGGAACAAGTGAAGGAAGAGGATACTCGTCCCACGTCGTCCTTGAACCTCAGGACTATTCTTGGTGGCGACTTCTTGACTGCAGAGATGGTGCGCAAACAGATTTGGCTAGTTGTGCTCATGGTGTTCTTTACCATCATCTATGTGGCCTCAAGATACCAGTGCCAGCAAGACCTGATTGCCATCGACAAGCTAGAGAAGGAATTGCTTGATGCCAAATACAAGGCACTATCAAGTTCAAGCACTCTCACAGAGATGTGTCGCGAGAGTCACGTACTGGATGCTCTCAAACAGAATAACGATAGTTTGCTGCATATTTCAGACCAGCCACCATATATAATTAATGTACCAGAATAAAAAGAAGAGATGAGTAAGTTCAATAACGATAAGGTCATGCCACGCTACTTCGCTATCGCAGTAGTACTTACGCTTATTGGTTTTGCCGTAGTAGGCAAGGCCATGTACATCATGACTGCCAAAAAGGATTATTGGACTCAGGTAGCATCTCGTTTGAAACGCGATAGCGTGGTTGTTAAGCCTAATCGCGGAAACATTCTAAGCTGCGATGGTCAGTTAATGGCCAGCAGTATTCCTGAATACAAGCTTTATATGGACTTCCAGGCTGGAGCCGACGATTCTACAGGCATGCACAACCGCGACTCCATCTGGGCAGCAAATATCGATACCATCTGTTACGGATTGAACCAAATATTTCCACAAAAATCTGCAGCAGAATTTAAAGCCAACCTGATGGAAGGCAAGCACAAAGTACAAAAGAACGGAACTGTTGGCGCCCGCCATTGGGATATATGGCCAAGACGCGTAGACTACAACACGTTCTGTGAGGTACACAACCTGCCTATCTTTAAAGAACGCACATATAAAGGCGGATTCCATTGGGAGACCTACAACTCTCGTCGCAGGCCTTTCGGAACATTGGCTCGACGTACCATCGGAGAGATGTTTGGTGCTAAGGATAGCGCCAAAAACGGTCTGGAACTATCACTCGACACGCTGCTCCGAGGCAAAAACGGCTTAATGCATCGCAGAAAGATTCTGAGCAAGTATCTTGACATTCCTGTGCTATCGCCAGAAGATGGTGTGGATGTAGTAACAACCATCGATGTTGGCATGCAGGATTTAGCTGAGCGTGCCCTTATTGATGAGTTGAAGGAGATTAACGGTGAGATGGGCGTTGCCATCCTGATGGAGGTAAAAACCGGCGATGTAAAAGCTATCGTAAATATGACCAGAGGTCAGGACGGTAATTATTATGAGATGGTGAACAACGCCATCAGCTATCGTTGCGAACCAGGATCAGTATTCAAGGTAGCTTCGTTCCTTGTAGCGTTAGACGATGGAGTGATTGATACTACCATGACCATCCCTACAGGATGCGGCGTGATGGAGATGCACGGCCGCCCCATGAAGGATCACAACTGGCGTCGTGGCGGATATGGAACCATCAATGTGGCTCGTGCGCTCGAAGTAAGCTCGAACATCGGAGTGAGCTACCTCATCGACAAGTATTACGGCCACAACCCTAGAAAATATGTTGAGGGTCTGTATCGCATAGGTATTCACGAGGATCTGAAGCTGCCGTTGGTAGGTTATCACACCCCAATGATTCGTATGCCAGACACCAAGACAACAGACAAATCAAAATATTGGAGTAAGACCACCCTGCCCTGGATGAGTATAGGTTACGAAACCCAGATAGCACCCATCAACACCGTTGCATTCTATAATGCTATCGCCAACGATGGCAAGATGATGCAGCCTCGCTTCATCAAACAGTTGGTAAAGAACGGCGAGGTTATCAGGGAGTTCGAGCCCGTAGTACTGAAGGAGCGTATTGCCAAGCCCCAGACCATCAAGACCATGCAGACCATCTTGGAGCATGTGGTAAGTCAGGGATTGGGAAAGAAAGCTGGTTCAAGATCATTTAAGGTTGCAGGTAAAACAGGTACAGCTCAGGTGGCCGACCAGTACGGAAGCTACCACTCAGGCGTTACCCGCTATTGGCTCAGCTTCGCAGGATTCTTCCCTGCTGACAATCCACGCTACACCTGCATCGTATGTCTGAAGAAATCAGGCCTTCCTGCTTCAGGTGGTGGTATGAGTGGTGTAGTATTCCATCATATAGCCGAAGGCGTGATGGCTCAGAATCTGAAACGTAGTGTTGATGCTGCACGCGACGCATCATCTGTTTTGACGCCAGATGTAAAGAGGGGCGACAACACAGCTGCCAACCTTGTTTTGGCAAGTCTCGGAACAAAGGCCTCGAATCAGAGTAGCACCAACTATCGCGAGAGCAGCAAGCGCCTAGTACCCGATGTTACGGGAATGGGTGCGAAAGATGCCGTATATCTGTTAGAAAGTAGGCACATAAAGGCCAGAGTAAAAGGTAGAGGAAAAGTAAAGTCACAAAGTATCCACGCTGGAACTGCCATTAAGCAGGGCATGGTGTGTGAACTCATTTTAGATTAATATATATAATAAGGTATAGAGATATGAGATTAAACGAATTGCTCAAAAATGTAGAAGTAATTAACACCTTTGGGAATACAGAGGTGGAGATTACTGGTGTCAATATCGACTCTCGTCGTATTGAGAAAGGCCATCTGTTCGTTGCCATTCCAGGCACGGTAACCGATGGCCACAAGTTCATCCCAAAGGCAATTGAACTGGGAGCAGCTGCTGTTCTGTGCGAGAAGATGCCAGAAGAGCAGACTGCAGGAGTAACATACATCCAGGTAGCATCAACAGAAGATGCTGTAGGTAAGGTCGCTACCCTATTCTATGGCGACCCTTCGAGAAAATTAAAACTTGTAGGAGTTACAGGTACTAACGGCAAGACCACCATTGCCACCTTATTATATAATATGTTCCGCAAGTTCGGACATAAGTGTGGTCTGCTGTCTACTGTATGCAACTATATCGAGGGTGAGGCAATACCTGCCGACCATACTACCCCTGACCCCATCGAGCTGAACCGCTTGTTAGCCCAGATGGTAGATGCAGGTTGCGAATATGCCTTTATGGAGTGCTCAAGTCACGCCATCGCACAGAAGCGTATCGGCGGTTTGAAGTTTGCAGGTGGATTATTCACCAACTTGACACGCGACCATCTTGATTACCACAAGACTTTCGAGAACTATCGCGATGCCAAGAAGGCATTCTTCGATGGCCTCGACAAAGAAGCCTTTGCCATCACTAATGCTGATGACAAGAACGGAATGATTATGGTTCAGAACTGTAAAGCACAGGTAAAGACCTATTCTACCCGTACTATGGCAGACTTCAAGGCCAAGATTATCGAGTGTCACTTCGAGGGCATGTATCTCGACATCAATGGCAAGGAAGTTGGCGTGCAGTTCATTGGCAAGTTCAACGTCAGCAACCTGTTGGCAGTATATGGAGCAGCTGTTATGCTTGGCAAGAAGCCTGAGGACATTCTGCTGATTCTCAGCACACTGAAGAGCGTTAACGGACGTTTGGAGCCCATCCACTCACCTGAAGGCTATACAGCCATCGTTGACTATGCTCACACGCCAGATGCCCTTGAGAATGTGCTTAACGCCATCCACGAGGTTCTTAACGGCAAGGGCAAGGTTATCACCGTATGTGGTGCTGGTGGCAATCGTGACAAGGGTAAACGCCCATTGATGGCCCAGGAGGCTGTTAAGCAGAGTGACAAGGTGATTATTACATCCGACAATCCACGATTCGAGGAGCCTCAGGATATCATCAACGACATGCTGGCCGGCCTCGACCAAAAGCAGATGAAGAAGGTGCTAAGCATTGTTGATCGTCGTGAAGCCATCCGTACAGCCAGCATGCTGGCCGAGAAGGGCGATGTCATCCTTATAGCAGGTAAAGGCCATGAGGACTATCAGGAGATTAAGGGAGTGAAGCACCACTTCGACGACAAGGAAGTAGTAAAGGAAATCTTTAATTCTTAATACCATAGCTTATGTTATACTATCTGTTCAGATTCCTCGATCAATACAACATACCAGGATCGCACATGTGGGCCTACATTTCATTCCGCTCACTATTAACGCTGATTCTGTCGTTGCTTATCTCTGCATGGTTTGGCGAGAAGTTCATCAAATGGATGAAACGCAGAAGCATCTTTGAGACAGAGCGCGATCCAAGTATCGACCCCTTTGGAGTAGAGAAGAAAGGCGTGCCAACCATGGGTGGCATCATCATCATCATGAGCATACTTGTTCCTGTATTACTTTTCGGACGTCTCCGTAACACCTATCTTATCCTGATGGTCATCACCACCGTATGGCTGGGATTCCTTGGATTCCTCGACGACTATATTAAGATATTCAAGCGCAACAAGGATGGCTTGAAGGGAAAGTACAAGATTGTAGGTCAGGTAAGTATTGGGTTTATCGTAGGCCTTACACTATGGCTCAGTCCCGATGTTGTGGTACGCGAGAACGTCAACGTTCAGCAGCAGAACCAGGAGATCGTAGTCAAGCACAAAAAAGATGCTGTAAAATCACTCCACACCACCATACCATTTATCAAGAACCACAACTTGAACTACTCTAACATCATGTCGTTCTGTGGTAAGTATAAGGTAGCAGCAGGTTGGGTACTCTTTGTGCTGATGACCATTCTGGTTGTAACAGCAGTATCTAATGGAGCCAACCTGAACGACGGTATGGATGGCATGTGTGCAGGAAACTCCGCCATCATAGGCGTCGCGTTAGGCATCCTGGCTTATGTATCATCACACATAGGCTATGCCTCGTATTTCGACATTATGTACATCCCGCACTCTGAAGAGTTGGTAGTCTTCCTCTGTGCCTTCATCGGAGCCATGATCGGTTTCCTTTGGTACAACGCTTATCCCGCTCAGGTGTTTATGGGCGATACAGGTTCACTTACCATTGGTGGTATCATTGGCGTTGCAGCCATCATCATCCACAAGGAGCTGTTGCTCCCCATCCTCTGCGGTATCTTCTTCGTTGAGAGCCTGAGTGTAATTATCCAGACCCAGTGGTTCAAGATGATGAAGCGCAAGGGTCAGCGTGTTCGCGTGTTCCGCGCTACACCTATCCACGACAACTTCCGCAAGCTCGATTCTCAACTTGATGCAACCAGTAAGTATATTCTGAAGGGCTGGCCTCATCGTCCGTTCCACGAGTCGAAGATTACCATTCGATTCTGGATTACCACGATTATTCTGGCAGCACTCACCATCATAACATTAAAGATGCGATAAATATAGATATGAAAAGAATCGTTATATTAGGAGCAGGCGAAAGTGGCGCAGGAGCCGCTGTTCTCGCCAAGAAAGAAGGATTCGACGTGTTTGTATCAGACATGTCGAAGATTGCCGACAAGTACAAGAAGCAGTTAGACAACCATCAGATTGAGTGGGAAGAGGGACAGCATACAGAAGAGAAGATTCTGAATGCCGATGAGATTATCAAGAGTCCTGGTATCCCTGATACCGCTCCTATGATCCAGAAGATCATTGCCAAGGGCATCCACATCATCAGCGAGATTGAGTTTGCCGGTCGTTACACAAACTCTAAGATGATCTGTATCACAGGCTCTAATGGCAAGACCACCACTACCTCGCTTATTTATCACATCTTTAAGGAGGCAGGCTACGATGCAGGTCTGGCAGGCAACATTGGTAACTCTCTGGCACTTCAGGTAGCCGAGGATCCACACGAATACTATATCATCGAGTTGAGCTCATTCCAACTCGACAACATGTACGATTTCCGTGCCGATATCGCCATCCTGCTGAATATCACCCCCGACCATCTGGACCGTTATAACTTCGAGATGCAGAACTACGTAGATGCCAAGATGCGTATCATCCAGAACCAGACTCCAAAAGATGCATTCATCTACTGGGCCGACGATCCTATCATCAAGCGCGAACTGGAGAAATACGACATCAAGTCAATCCAGTATCCATTCTCTGAGCTGAAGGAAAAAGGTGTGATTGGTTATATCGAGGAAGGACAGTATAAGATTGAGAAGCCCGAGCCATTCAATATGGAGCAGGAGAGCCTCAGCCTTACTGGTAAACACAACATCTATAACTCTCTGGCCGCAGGTATCGCTGCCGACATTGCAGGTATCAAGAAAGAAGAGATTCGCAAGAGTCTTAGCGACTTCCCTGGCGTGGAGCATCGTCTGGAGAAAGTTTGCACCGTTCGTGGCGTGCAGTATATCAACGACTCAAAGGCAACCAACGTCGATGCTTGCTGGTATGCACTCGAGGCCATGAAGACCAAGGTTATACTGATTATCGGCGGTAAGGATAAGGGTAACGATTACAATCCTATCAAGCCACTTGTTAAGGAGAAGTGCTCTGGCATCGTATATCTCGGTGCCGACAACCAGAAACTGCACGATAACTTCGACAATCTGGGGATCCCCGTTCGCGACACCCACTCTATGAAGGAGTGTATGGAGGCCTGTTACGAGATGGCTCAGCCCGGCGAGACCGTATTGCTGAGTCCATGCTGCGCTTCTTTCGACCTCTTCAAGAACATGGAAGACCGAGGTGAGCAATTTAAAGAATTAGCAAGAAGTCTCTAGAAGAAACTAGAAATACTAGTCATACTAGATATACTAGAAATATGAACAAGAAAATAGGAAACATCTTTAAAGGAGATAAGGTCATCTGGATGGTATTCTTCTTCCTCTGCATGATCAGTATCGTCGAAGTATTCTCTGCTTCGAGCAACCTGACATACAAGAGCCAGAACTATCTGGGTCCTATCGTCTTCCACACCGTCACCATTATTCTTGGTGCCGTGGTAGCGGTAGTAACGCTCAACATCCCGTGCCGATACTTCAAGCTGATGACGCCTTTCTTGCTCATTATCACCGTCATCCTGTTGCTATGGGTATTGGCTACAGGCGAGAAGACCGGCGATGCCAGCCGATGGATTAATATCTTCGGCCTTACCTTCCAGCCCTCTGAGATAGCCAAGGGAACAGTAGTATTGGCAACGGCACAGATACTTAGCGCCATGCAAAGAGAGAATGGTGCCGATAAAAAAGCATTTAAGTACATTCTCTGTATCGTAGCACCTATAGCCATGCTGATTATGGTCGAGAACCTGTCTACCGCAGCCCTGCTATGTTCAGTAGTATTCCTGATGATGTTTATCGGGCGCGTTCCGCTTATTCAGTTAGGCAAGCTGATGGGATTTGTTGTAGGCCTCACCTTAATAGGATTACTGCTGATTATGGCAGTAGGTAACGACAACAATGTAGCTGTAGATAAGGCTAAGACCGAACAAGTATCAGCTCCAAAGGAGAAGAGCAAACTTGAGAAGATTCTACACCGCGCTGACACTTGGAAATCGCGTATTAAGAAGTTCTCTAACAAAGAGGTTATCACCCCCGACCAGTACGACCTTGACAAAGATGCCCAGGTGGCTCACGCTAATATTGCCATTGTATCGAGTAACATCATCGGTAAGGGGCCAGGTCAGTCGGTAGAACGCGACTTCCTGTCACAGGCATTCTCCGACTTCATCTTTGCTATCGTCATCGAGGAATTGGGAATCATCGGTGCATCGTTCGTCGTGCTGCTATACATCGTGTTGCTATACCGTACAGCACGCATTGCCAGTAAGTGCGAAAACAACTTCCCTGCCTTTCTTGCTATGGGATTAGCCCTCCTACTTGTCATTCAGGCTGCCTTCAATATGCTGGTGGCAGTTGGTATCGCTCCTGTTACCGGTCAGCCACTCCCACTTATCAGTAAAGGTGGTACTTCTACCATCATCAACTGCGCCTACATTGGAGTTATATTAAGTGTTAGCCGCTCTGCGAAAAAAAGGCAGCCAAAAATAGCTGAATAAGAAATATAATTTGTAATTTTGCACGCAACAATTAAAAAAAGATATGGAAGAACTTAGAGTCATCATTAGCGGAGGCGGTACTGGGGGACACATTTTCCCAGCCGTTTCAATAGCAAATGCCGTGAAATCACTTCGTCCAGATGCTAAGATTCTATTTGTGGGCGCACTTGGACGTATGGAGATGCAACGTGTACCTGCAGCAGGCTACGAGATCAAGGGTTTGCCTATCTGCGGTTTTGATCGTAAGAATTTACTGAAGAACTTCAAGGTTCTTTATAAGATATGGAAGAGTCAGCGCATGGCCAAGTCTATCATCAAGGACTTCAAGCCTCAGGTAGCGGTAGGAGTTGGTGGTTATGCCAGCGGCCCAACTCTTAACAAGGCGGCTGCTATGGGCATACCCTGCCTCATTCAGGAGCAGAACTCGTATGCCGGCGTTACCAACAAGCTGCTCGCTAAGAAAGCCGAGAAGATTTGTGTGGCTTACGAGGGAATGGAGCGATTCTTCCCCGCTGAAAAGATTATTCTGACCGGCAACCCTGTTCGTCAGGCATTGCTCGACACCAAGATCTCACAAGAAGATGCTATCAAGTCGTTCGGACTCGATCCTTCAAAGAAAACCATTCTGTTGGTAGGCGGTAGTCTGGGTGCCCGAACCATTAACGAGAGTGTACTCCAGCATCTCGACCTGATCAAGGCTGCCGATGCTCAGTTCATCTGGCAGACAGGTAAATACTACAGCGCTGAGATTGCCGAGAGACTCAAGGGCGAAAACATCCCTAACCTCAAGGTTACCGATTTTATTACCGATATGGGTGCCGCCTACAAGGCAGCCGACCTCGTTATCAGCCGTGCAGGCGCCAGCAGTATCTCTGAGTTCTGCCTGATTGGCAAACCTGTTATCCTGGTACCAAGTCCGAATGTGGCCGAGGATCACCAGACCAAGAATGCATTGGCTCTGGCTAACCGCGATGCAGCCATCTACGTGAAGGATGCCGATGCTCCAGCCACATTGCTCGAGCTGGCCATCAAGACTGTTGCCGACGAGCAGAAGCTCAAGTCGCTCAGCGAGAACGTTTTAAAACTCGCTCTGCCCGATTCAGCCGACATCATTGCAAAGGAAGTCATCAAATTGGCAGAGAAAAAGTAACGATTATGGAATTAAAAGATATCAAAGCAGTATATTTCGTAGGAGCAGGTGGCATTGGAATGAGTGCCATCGCCCGCTATTTTATTAAGAAGGGACTTGTTGTAGCTGGCTACGACAAGACGCCATCCGACCTTACAAAACGACTCGAAACCGAAGGCATGCTCATTCATTATGAAGAGAATGTCGATGAGATTCCGCATGAGTGCAAGAAGAAAGAGTCATGTCTGGTCATCTACACGCCAGCTATCCCTGCCGAGCACCAGGAGCTGAAATTCTTCCGCGAGAACGGATTCGAGATTCAGAAGCGTGCTCAGGTTCTTGGCACACTCACTCAGAGCCACAAGGGCCTTTGCGTAGCAGGTACTCATGGCAAGACCACTACTTCTACCATGTGTGCCCACATCATGCACCAGAGTCAACTTGACTGTAATGCCTTCCTTGGAGGTATCTCTAAGAACTATGGCACTAACTATATTCTGTCAGATTCTGACTTTGTAGTGATTGAAGCCGACGAGTTTGACCGTTCCTTCCATTGGCTCCGTCCTTGGATGAGCGTCATCACTTCTACCGACCCCGATCATCTGGACATCTATGGCACCAAGGAGGCTTATCTCCAGAGTTTCCGTCATTATACTGAACTCATCCAGCCAGGCGGTGCCCTGATTATCCATCGCGATCTGGAGATGAAGGAGAACATTCAGCCAGGTGTGCGTCGTTACGACTACGGTCTCACCGAGGGCGACTTCCATGCCGAGAACATCGTCATTGAGAATGGCGAGATCACTTTCGACTTCATCTCTCCTATCGAGAGCATCAAGGGTGTACAGCTAGGCCAGCCAGTGCCCATCAACATCGAGAACGGTATTGCTGCTATGGCAATGGCACAGCTCAACGGCTGTACTGCTGCAGAGCTGAAATATGGTATGCAGACCTATGGAGGTGTCGACCGTCGTTTCGACTTTAAGATTAAGACCGATAAGATGGTATTCCTGAGCGACTATGCTCACCACCCCAAGGAGATCTACCAAAGCGCTAAGAGCATCCGTGAGTTGTATAAGAACAAGCACATCACAGCTATCTTCCAACCTCACCTCTATACCCGTACACGCGATTTCTACAAGGACTTCGCCGATGCGCTGAGTCAGCTTGACGAGGTTATACTCACAGAAATCTATCCTGCTCGCGAGTTACCCATCGAGGGCGTCACCTCAAAACTCATCTATGACAACCTGAAGCCAGGTGTCAAGAAAGAAATGATACAGAAGGCTGATGTACTCGACTACATCAAGCACCACGACTTCGAGGTACTCATTGTTCTCGGAGCTGGCGACCTTGACAATCAGGTTCCTCAGATTACAAAGATTTTAAACAACAAATAATCATTGATGACTATCAACTTCAACTGGAAACAGATTCTCATCGTAGCCTGCAACGTTATCGTTGGCATCTACTTGGTACTGGCCGTCACAGCTTTCAACAACCCCGACGAGGCCATGGCCGAGCAGTGCACAGAGGTGAAGATCGACATCGAGCAGGAATCGATGGAAGGTTTCCTGAATCCAGGCGAAGTCAAGAAGTTACTCTCACAGTATAAGCTATACCCACTATCTCAGCCCATGAACACCATCTCTCCACGAAAGATGGAAGAGACGCTACTGAAGAGTCCGTTTGTAGAGAAAGTCGAGTGCTACAAGACACTAAGCGGACATGTATGTATCAACATCAAGCAGCGCATACCTGTCATCAGAATCATGGCAATCAATGGAGATAGCTACTATCTCGACCATCATGGCAACATCATGCCAGAATCAGGTTACGCCACCGACATTCTGATAGCAACAGGAAATATCACCAAAAGATACGCTCAGAACGTATTATCGAAGGTTGCCAACAAGATTGTCAGCAACAGTTTCTGGCGCAATCAGGCTGTGCAGCTTAACGTACTGCCCAACCAGACTCTTGAGATGGTACCACGCGTTGGCGACCACATCGCATTTCTTGGCAGTCCAAACAACATCGACACCAAGCTCGAGCGTCTTCGCAAGTTCTATATCTACGGATTGAACAAGGCCGGATGGAACAAGTATAACTATATTAATGTGGAGTTTAACAACCAGATTATATGTAAAAAGAATAACAGACAAATATAATAAGAGATGGCAGCAAAGGAATTTATTGTAGCAATTGAACTCGGTTCGTCAAAAGTAACCGGAATCGCGGGACAGAAGAATCTCGACGGCAGCATCAATGTGCTTGCTATGGTCAAGGAGGAGTCTTCTTCGTTCATCCGCAAAGGTGTGGTTTACAATATCGACAAGACCGCACAATGCCTTACCAGTATTATCAAGAAACTGGAGAATCAGCTCAAGACCCAGATCACACAAGTCTACGTAGGCGTAGGCGGACAATCTATCCGCAGCGTTAAGAACGTAGTAACCAAAGATCTTCCTGGCGAAACCATCATCACTCAGGACATGGTGATAGAACTGATGGATGCCAACCGCAACATGACATACCCCGACCAGGAGATTCTGGATGCTGCCGTACAGGAATACAAAGTAGGAACCCAGTTCCAGCTGGATCCCGTGGGCATTCAAGCCACCCATCTCGAAGGCCACTTCCTGAACATCCTGGAGCGTAAGGCTTTCTATCGCAACCTTAACAAGTGCTTCGAAACAGCCGGCATCAATGTTGCCGAAATGTACCTGGCACCACTTGCACTTGCCGACAGCGTGCTGACCGAGGTTGAAAAGCGCTCAGGCTGCGCACTCGTCGATTTGGGCTACGACACTACCACCGTATCCGTTTATTCTAAGAACATCCTGCGCCATCTTGCCGTCATTCCCCTTGGTAGCAACAACATCACCAAAGATATAGCATCACTCCAGATGGAAGAGAGCGATGCCGAGCGCATGAAACTGAAATACGGTTCAGCATATACCGAAAATAGTGATATAGACAATGATCTGAAATACTCTATCGATCCCGATCGTCAAGTAGAGAGCCGCAAGTTCATCGAGATTGTCGAGGGACGCCTTGAGGAGATTATCGAGAACGTATGGTACCAGATTCCATCTGAGTACTACGACAAGCTGCTCGGAGGTATCATTCTGACCGGTGGCGGCTCGAATATGAAGAACATCGAGAAGGCATTCGTAAACCATACTCATGTCGACAAGATCCGCATTGCCAAATTTGTATCGCAGACCATCATTACTAACAACGAGGAGATTAAGTCGCACAATGGCATGCTGAACACCGTATTGGGACTGCTAGCAAAGGGCGACATCAACTGCGCAGGCGATGCCTTCGATCCTAACGGCGACCTGTTTGCCAGTCTGAAACCTCAGACACTTCACCCCACTAACGACCAGCGCCCTGCCCGTCAGGCAACCGATATCCCTGCAGGTGTAATCCGTACCGAAGCCGAGAAACAGAAGGCTGAAGAAGAGAAGCGCCGCCAGCAGGAGGAGGAAGAGCGCGCACGCCAGGAGGAAGAGCGCCTGAAGCAGGAAGAAGAGGCCCGCATCCGCAAGGAAAACAGCACTTGGAACAAGCTGAAGAAGGGTATCCTGAAGTTTGGTAAGTCGATTGTCGAAGAAGAAGATTAAAAAAAGCAGAAGATTATGGAGAACAATATGAACGTAGATATCCTTGACTTCGGAGCACCGGAGAAGGAGCATAGCATCATCAAAGTTATTGGTGTTGGTGGTGGCGGCGGCAACGCAGTTAACCACATGTACCGTGAGGGCATTCACGATGTAACATTCGTGCTTTGCAACACCGACAACCAGGCACTTAACGATTCGCCCGTACCCGTACATCTCCAGTTGGGTAAGGAGGGACTAGGAGCAGGCAACAAGCCCGAGAAAGCCCGCCAGGCAGCAGAAGAGAGCATCGAGGACATCCGTACCATGCTGAGCGACGGCACCCGCATGGCCTTTATCACTGCCGGTATGGGGGGTGGCACCGGCACCGGTGCAGCTCCAGTTATCGCACGTGTTTCCAAGGAGCTTGGCATTCTTACCGTTGGTATCGTCACCATCCCCTTCCGTTTCGAGGGCGATCGCAAGATCGACCAGGCTCTCGACGGTGTCGAGGAGATGTCGAAACACGTTGATGCACTGCTGGTTATTAACAACGAGCGCCTTCGCGAAATCTATCCCGAACTCTCTGTACTCGACGCTTTCGGAAAGGCCGACGACACACTGAGTGTGGCTGCCAAGTCTATTGCAGAGATTATTACCGTTCACGGACTCATCAACCTCGACTTCAACGATGTAAAGACCGTACTGAAGGATGGTGGCGTTGCTATCATGTCAACCGGTTATGGCGAGGGCGAAGGCCGTGTTAAGAAGGCTATCGAGGATGCACTGAACTCACCTCTGCTCAACGACAACGACATCTTCAACTCTAAGAAGATTCTGCTCTCTATCTCGTTTGCAGGTTCTAAGGATGGTCAGTCATCACTCATGATGGAAGAGATGAACGACGTAAACGACTTCATGGCCAAGTTCGGCAACGACTTCGAAATCAAATGGGGACTTGCAACCGACCTTGAACTGGGCAAGAAGGTAAAGGTAACCATTCTGGCCACAGGTTTCGGCATCGAAAACGTAGATGGCATGGGCGGCCACCTCAAGAAGCATAGCCAGGAAGACATCAACCGAATTGCTGCCGAGCAGGAGAAGGCTGCCGAACGACAGGACCGTCGTAACCGCTACTATGGCGGCGAGGGCGCTACCAAGCGTTATAAGCGCCGTCCTAACATCTACCTGTTCCGTCCTGAGGATCTTGACAACGACGATGTCATCTCAGCTGTAGAGCAGACACCTACCTACAAGCGCACCCGTGAGATTCTTGACAGCATCAACTCGCAGGCCAGCAACGAGGTAGTTGTTATCGACGAGGCTGCTCAGGATCCACAGGAGCCCATACAGGGCACCATCAAATTCATGTAAATTCGCGCCTTACTGATATAAGGCTTGCAATACTTCTATCGACTTCATCTCTGGAAAATCCGGCAGATGAAGTCGATAATAGTTAATCGACACTTCGAGCAGGCGGTTCCTGTCGTCGTGCGACATACGGAACAGATGCATCGTCGGAAAATCCATACGCATCATCAGCTGCACCTTCTGCGCCTCCTCAGGATGCAAAAAGTCGCGATGTACGGGCGGATTCCTCATAAACTCACTCTCTCTAAGGTCAAAGTAATCACCAGCCTCGTAGTCATCCAGATTAGGATAGAAGCCCAGGAATCGTGTCAGTCTCATCAGAAACACCAGATGGAAGTTGGCAAAGTTACTTTGCTGCCCATCCAGCCATACGATACTATACTCCAGATAATCGTATAGCAGGTCATTACGCTGTTCCGACCGCAGCGCATAATACAGAAACTCTGCCACAAACAGCGATATAGCCAGCTTATCAGGCTCAAAGGGGATAGATGCAAAAGGCGTCATCATCCTCACATCATTCAACTTCTGCAGCTGCAGCTTAGGGCGTATGTCGGTTTCAATCTCCAATAGTGTAAGAGGCTGAAAAAATTGCTTCTTAATCTTGCTTTTAGGTGCCTTGGGTATGCTCACGATAAACGACTGCCTACCAAACGCTTTGGTAAACATATCCACAATCAGTCGCGACTCGCCATACTTGAGCGAATGTAGCACAATAGCCTGAGTTTTCGTCAACATATCGGTGCAAAGATACACATTTTATCTGTAAAATGTTATTTTTTACTAAAAAAATTTGGTAGAATGGAAAAATAGTAGTACTTTTGCACCCGCATTTCATGGACGGTCCCTTCGTCTATCGGTTAGGACGAGAGATTTTCATTCTCTAAAGAGGAGTTCGACTCTCCTAGGGACTACAAATTTAAATCTTCCATCTGCACAGCCATGTGCTACCATACTCTAAGGATGGGACAAGGTGGTAGAGGGCTCCTTCCGAGAAGCCCGCCCAGGGCAGCCTTAACGACGTAAGACCCATAAGCTTTATAATTAACAATTTAAAATTTCAAAACAAACATGGCAAATCACAAGTCATCAGTGAAGAGAATCCGTCAGGAGAAGAAAAGAGCACTTCACAACCACTACTACGCAAAGACAATGCGTAATGCAGTTCGCAAGCTCCGTGCTACCACAAACAAGGAAGAGGCTGTAGCTCTGTATCCAAAGGTACAGAAGATGCTGGACAAGCTGGCTAAGACCAACGTTATCCACAAGAACAAGGCCGCAAACCTGAAGTCAAGCCTTGCACTGCACGTTAATCAGCTGGGATAATTTTCTACCCATTGATAAGATTTAAGCCGTAGCCCGATAAGGGTTGCGGCTTTCTTTTTTGGTTTTTTAGCAGATAAACTATGTTTATCTGAACTTTTTTTTGTACCTTTGCAACCAATTAGTGCAATTAAGAACAAAATGACAGAAGAACAACTGAACCAAGAACAAAATTACTCCGCGAGTAACATTCAGGTACTCGAGGGTCTGGAAGCCGTACGTAAGCGCCCTGCTATGTACATTGGCGACATCAGTGAGAAAGGTCTCCACCATCTGGTAAACGAAACCGTCGACAACTCTATCGACGAGGCGATGGCTGGCTATTGTACTCACATCGAAGTAACTATCAACGAAGATAATTCTATCACCGTACAGGATAACGGTCGTGGTATCCCTGTAGACGAGCACGAGAAGATGCACAAGAGTGCGCTCGAGGTAGTAATGACAGTGCTCCACGCCGGAGGTAAGTTCGACAAGGGTTCCTATAAAGTATCAGGAGGTCTGCACGGTGTGGGTGTAAGCTGTGTTAACGCCCTCTCTACCCACATGATGTCGCAGGTATTCCGTAATGGTCATATCTACCAGCAGGAATACGAGAAGGGTAAGCCCCTCTACGACGTTAAGATTGTAGGCGACACTGATAAGACCGGTACCCGCCAGCAGTTCTGGCCCGATGGCAGCATTTTTACCACTACCGAGTATAAGTACGACATCATCGCTAAGCGTATGCGCGAGCTGGCCTATCTTAATGCCGGTATCACCATCACACTGACCGACCTTCGTCCTGATGAGGAAGGCAATCTCCGCCAGCCCGAGGTGTTCCACGCCAAGGAGGGATTGAAGGAATTTGTGCGCTACGTCGATCGTCACCGCACCTCAATCATCGGCGATCCTATCTGTCTGAAGACCGAGAAGGACGGTGTGCCCATCGAGGTAGCTCTGCTCTACAACAGCGACTATTCAGAGAATATTCACTCTTACGTTAATAATATCAACACCATCGAGGGTGGTACCCACCTCACAGGTTTCCGTATTGCCCTAGCCCGTGCACTGAAGAAGTATGCCGACGAGGACGATCAGCTGCGCAAGCAGATTGAGAAGGCCAAGATTGAGGTGGCACAGGACGACTTCCGCGAGGGTCTCACAGCTATCATCTCTGTAAAGGTAGCCGAGCCTCAGTTCGAGGGCCAGACAAAGACCAAGCTGGGTAACAGCGAGGTAAACGGAGCCGTACAGAAGGCCGTAGGCGAGGCTATGACCAATTATCTGGAAGAGCACCCCAAAGAGGCTCACACCATCTGCGAGAAGGTTATTCTAGCCGCCACAGCACGTATCGCAGCCCGCAAGGCCCGTGAGAGCGTACAGCGCAAGAATCCTATGACCGGTGGTGGTCTGCCCGGAAAGCTGGCCGACTGCTCTAACAAGGATCCCAAGGAGTGCGAGATCTTCCTCGTCGAGGGAGACTCAGCCGGTGGTTCTGCCAAGCAGGGCCGCGACCGCCACTTCCAGGCCATCCTGCCCCTGCGTGGTAAGATTCTGAACGTAGAAAAGGTACAGTGGCACCGTGTGTTCGAGGCAGAGTCGGTTATGAACATCATCCAGAGTATCGGTGTACGTTTCGGCGTAGACGGCGAAGACTCTAAGGATGCCAATATCGACAAGCTGCGTTACGACAAGATCATCATCATGACCGACGCCGACGTCGATGGTTCTCACATCGACACACTGATCATGACACTCTTCTATCGCTTCATGCCACAGGTTATTCAGGGTGGCCACCTCTACATCGCTACTCCACCACTCTACAAGTGTACTTATAAGAAGACCTCTGAGTACTGCTACACCGAGCAGCAGCGTCAGGCCTTTATCGATAAGTATGTAGCTGGTAACGGCGACGACAAGGCACTGCACACTCAGCGCTACAAAGGTCTTGGTGAGATGAACCCCGAGCAGCTGTGGGAGACCACCATGAATCCCGAAAACCGCTTGCTCAAGCAGGTAACCATCGAGAATGCTGCCGAGGCCGACGAGATCTTCTCAATGCTGATGGGCGATGACGTAGAACCACGCCGCGAGTTCATCGAGAAGAACGCCACCTACGCCAATATCGACGCATAAGCAACATATTTGCTATCATATACCGAACCACCCCCATAACTCTATGGGGGTGGTTTTTGTTTGCTCGCCAGTCCTCTGCCTAGAGGACTTGAGTCCTCCTACTAAAGGATTGCAGTCCTCTAGGCAGAGGACTGCAATCCCGATTACGTAAAGACTGAGCTTACTATTAATCTATCCTTCCTAGAAAAAACATATTAATACGTTTTCGTTTTTTAGCATCACACTTATTATATTACACAAAAACTCTGGCTATTCATATTTTAAAGAATTTAATAACCATTCGTAAAACAAGAGCTTCTCTTCTAGGACTCTTAGCGATTTGTATTGACTATCAACAACTATTCTTAGTTTATTGATTAATTCGAGAGCAAAGATATGCATTATTCTTCGTCATAATTTAGGTACTCGCTGGGGAGCATGCCGAACTCTTTCTTGAAGCACTTAGTGAAATACTTGGGGGTGTTGAATCCAACCTCCATGGAGAGTTCGGTCATCTTGATGTCGGGGCGCTGGCGCAATAGTCTGCAGGCCTCCTTCAGGCGTATACTGTTGATGAAGCCTGTTACGTTCTGATCGGTCAGTGCTCGAAGCTTATTATAAAGGGTTGACGACGAGACACACATGTCAGAGGCAAACTGCTCGCGGTCGTAGTCGCTATCGTTGATATGCTGCTTCACGCAGTCGATGGCCCTGCTCAGAAATTGCTCATCGGGCGACGAGTGCTGCTGCTCCTCGGCCTCGAGGGCCTTGCGTGCGCCTTCGTACTGCTGCATCACCATCAGCTCGCGATAGTGAAGCAACTCACTCACGCGCTGCTGCAGGCGGGCTCGGCGGTTTACCCTGGCCTTATACCACTCCTTAACGCCATAGATAGCGGCTACAAGCAGAACGGCATAGATGATGTAGGCCCACCATGAGCGATACCAAGGTGGAAGCACCTTGATCTCGATGGGATAAGGCATCTCTACCACACGTCCGTAACTATCGGCTGCGCGAAGTTTCAGGCTATAAACGCCCGGTGGCAGATTCTGATAGGTGGCAGCACGGCTCTGTGCATCGGTATTATGCCAGTCGCGGTCGTAGCCCTCAAGGAAATAGGAATAACGGCATTGTTCCTGATTCTGATAGGTGAGCAAGGCAAACTCGATAGAGAACTTGCGAGTATCCGATGGAATCGTGATTTTTTTAGTAAAGAAAGGCTGTTCTTGCGAGATGGCGTTGCGCTTCAGTGAGTCGTTCCAGAGATAAGGATTATCGTCGATAATCAACTCGGTAACAACCAGCTTGGGCGATGTGCCCTGCTGCCAGCGTTCTATCTCGGAGGTGTTAAACGAGAAGAAGCCCTTGGCGCTGCCATAGAACAACTCGCTACCGAAGCTGAAGGCGCCGTTCGACGAGAAGTTAATGGCCTCGATACCGTCTTCCATATTATAGGTGGTAGTGCCCTGGCCGTTGGCCAACGTGAGACGTACCAATCCCTTATCGGTAGAAAGCCATATCTTGCCGTTATCATCGCCCTGTATAGAGTAGATACTACCCATACCAATATAATATCGGTGGTTAACGGGCTCGAACCGATCGGTTTCATCGTTAAGCAGAAACAGTCCACCGCTATTGGAGATAGCCCAAAGCTGACGGTTGGCATCCTCGTAGACAGTAGTAGCCTCGTCGATGGCGTAATTCTGCGCTGCAGGCGCATACTGATGGTAGGTCCACGACTTAGGATTATCAGCGCTACCCGTAATACGTATGATGCCATGATCCTCGGTAGACACCCAGATACGATGCTGATGATCTTCGGATATAGACAACACATGACAATTGCTGAAATCGCGTCCTGATTCGTTCATCTTCAGTATCTGCCCCTGGGTTTCAGAGAAGGCGATGCCTATTCCATTATTCTGCCCTACAAGTATCGATCCGTTTTTCAGAACATGAAGGGCGCTTACCTCGCTATCGCCTAAGAAAGGCGTACTGCCACGAGCCAACAGATGGGCTGGGCGGCCTTCATGCCACACCAGTATGCCGCGCGAACTGGCCAGCCAGATTGAGCTGTCAGGGCGCACTATCATGTCGGAGATGGTATGTACGTAGACACCCTGCTGGCCTGTCATGCTTTCCAAACCAGGGATATGATTGTTGTACAACACGCTACCAGCTTGACGGTCGTACAGAGCCAGACCATAAGGTTGCAAGCCCAACCAGAAACGATTGCCATCGGTGGTAAAGACCTTCTGAACACGGTTTACCGGCAACTCGAGTCCATCAGGGTTCAGATGATAGAAGTGGAAGGGAGAAGGGCGGGTGCTGAGGTGCACGATACCATTATCGCGGGTAAGTGCCCAAAGATTTCCCATTCCATCGGTCACCATGTCATAACAGAATGACAGTATGGGGTAGTTTTGTACGTCTGTCTCATCGTCAAGGTCAACACGGGTAAGGCCCTCAATACAGCAGCCCCACACAGCATGACTCATGGAATCTTCTACTAAACTATGGAATGTACGGAAATCGACTCTGCCATCGTTCATCTTATGCATATCAGGAGACTTCTCGTTGTCAGGATGGTCAAGCCGCACTATGCCATGTTCCCATGTACCAATCCATAGCCGCCCTCTACTATCCATCAACATGGTCTGGGCTGTATTGCGCTCGCTTAAACGAGGATAACCTACAATCTTCCCACTTTTCTTGTTAAGACGAAACAGTCCTCCCTCCCAGGTTCCAATATAGATATTTCCGCGATTATCCTCTGCAAACGAGATAACACCAAAAGAGATGTTGATATCGATGAAACCGTCGGTTTTCTTATCATATCTAAAGACACCGGCATTTGTACCAGCCCAAACAACACCTTCTTTATCGGTATGAAGAGCGTTAATTAATCGGGCTTGATTACCTGGCAGATGATATATCTTGAACGTACCCCTACGGCGATCATAAAGTGCAAGTCCGTCGCGAGTTCCTATCCAGAGACCATCATTAAGATCTTCTGCTATCGAGCGTACATAATTATTGGGGAGTATGCCTGGAGTATAGGCATTATTACGATAGTATTTGAAACTATATCCATCAAATGATCTGAATCCCTGGTCTGTACCTACCCACATCATGCCATAGCGATCGAAGATGAGCTTTCGTGCTTCCTCGATGCCCTGGACAGGCGTCTGCGACATGATTCTGAGTGATACGCGACAGGCACAGACCACCTCACAAATTCCAAAAACTGCTATTAATAGTAAAAGTACACGTTTCATTAGTTAGCTATTTTCTGCCCGCAAAGGTACTAAACTTTTGCCAATCATCAAAGAAAAAAGCAAAAATAACAATATGTTTACCCTAAATAATGATATTGAACCATTGATATAAATCAATTATTGTACTTTTGCACCTGCAAAACCAAATGATAACTCAAAATGAAGAAAGGATTACTATTCGCATCGTTGCTTCTGGCCTTAGTTGCTCAGATTGATGCCAAAACAAAAAAAGTGCTCACAGAAAAGGACATGGGTGCTTACCTGTTTACGTACTTTAACGACCCCACACACTCGTTGTTTATGGCTATCAGCTACGATGGATATACTTTTACGGCTGTGAATAACGGCGAGCCCATCATTTCTGGCGATTCAATCGCAGACCAGAGGGGAATACGCGATCCACATATCTATAGAGCTCCGAATGGCAAATTCTATATCGCCATGACCGACCTTCATGTTTTTGGTCGCGAGATGGGATTGCGTGCCACACAATGGGAGCGTCCTGATGAATTCGGATGGGGTAACAATCGCGGACTGGTATTGATGGCCAGCGACGATTTGATACATTGGACTCACCATGAGGCACGTATAGATAAGCTTTTCCCTGAGAAGTTTGGCAAAATTGGATGCGCATGGGCTCCACAAACCATTTGGGATCCAGCTGTAGGCAAACCAATGGTGTACTTTACTATACGTCAGCATGCAGGCGGGCGTACCAAACTGTATTACAGTTATGCCAACGAGGAATTTACTACGCTCGAGACCGAGCCTCAACTGCTGTTTGAGTATCCCGACGAAAAGATTCAGGTACTTGATGCCGACATATGCCCAATGCCCGACGGACGCTACTTTATGAGCTATGTGGCCCAAGAGAACCCTGGTGGCATCAAATACATGATTTCAGACAAAATCAATCATTTCAACGATTATCATGCCGAGCAGATAGATGGTGAGAACAGAGGCTGTGAGGCACCTAACGTATGGAAGCGCATAGGTCAGAAGAAATGGGTGGTGATGTACGACATCTACAGCGTGAACCCTCATAACTTCGGTTTCGTAGAGACTAGCGACTTCAAGACCTTTAAGCCTTTGGGCCGTTTCAACGAGGGTGTTATGAAAGCCACCAACTTCTCATCGCCCAAGCATGGCTCGGTGATCCACATCACAAAGGCAGAGGCTAAGCGCATAGAGAAATACTGGAACGAGCAGCAGAAGAAGCCAAAGATGATTCGCTCTGGCGAAATATGGCCCGATGCCAGCGGACGTCATATCAATGCGCACGGAGGTGGCATCATGAAGTATGGCGACACTTATTACTGGTTTGGCGAAAACAAGTGCGACACCACCTCATCGGCTATGATTGGTGTACAATGTTATTCGTCGAAAGATCTGCTGAACTGGCAGAACCGAGGCGTTGCACTCTACGTGAGCGACGACAGAAGGAGCGACATTACGCGTGGTTGCGTGCTAGAGCGCCCCAAGGTTATATATAATAAGGTAACAAAGAAATTCTGCATGTGGTTCCATCTGGAGCTGAAGGGTAAAGGTTATAGCGCTGCCCGATATGGTGTAGCCGTGAGCGACAGACCAGAAGGGCCATATAAATTCTTGTATTCACAGCGTGCAAATGCAGGTACCTATCCCGTTGAATTCGGCAAAAACGAATTGGCCGTTGTTGATACACTGAACATTGACAACTTTAAGAAGTGGTGGACACCTACCTGGCTTGAGGCTATCAAGAAAGGACTGTTCCTGAAGCGCGATTTTGGTACAGGACAGATGGCTCGCGATATGACGCTTTATATCGACGATGACGGCAAGGCCTACCATATCTTCTCGTCAGAAGACAACCTGACGCTTCATATAGCAGAGCTGACTAATGATTATCTGCACCACTCAGGTCGTTACACCCGCGTAGCCCCTGGAGGACAGAACGAGGCACCTGCCATCTTCAAGAAAGACGGTACTTACTGGATGATTACCTCTGGTTGTACCGGTTGGGCACCTAATGCTGCACGCATGTTCTCGGCTCCTAGCATCTGGGGACCTTGGACTCAGCATCCTAATCCTTGTGTAGGCCCTAAGTCGGAGATTACCTTCGAAGGACAGTCGACCTATATCCTGCCCTACGGCGATGAGTTTATCTTCATGGCCGACATCTGGCGCCCTAAGCACCCAAGTGATGCACGCTACATCTGGTTGCCTATAGAATTTGAGGGAGGAAAGCCTGTTATCAGGTGGCGTGATGCGTGGAATCTCAGTGAAATGGGGAAGAAATAACGATTTGTTCCCCAAATTTCACGCATTGTTTCCCTTGATTTATATCAATCGTTGTATCTTTGCACCCGAGATTTTTTTGAACTGATTATTGTAATCATACATATTAATTATTATACTAACATTAACAGTAAAACTAAAAACAGTATCAAATGAAGTATGCTAATTTGACACTTCCATCCAAGAAGCTATGCTTCGTGATGGCGTTGGCAGCAGGAACCATGTCGTTCCCATTGTCAGCAACGGCAGAACCGGCTGTTCAGGCTACACAGCAAAGTGGAGTTCTGAAAGGTCAGGTCGTTGACAAGCAGGGTGAGCCCGTTATTGGTGCTACCATTAAAGTAAAGAATGTCGAAAACGTAGGTACCGTTACCGATTTCGATGGTTATTTTGATTTAAAAGGAGCCCCCTCCAGTGGAACGATTGTTGTTTCATACATCGGATTCAAGACTAAGGAGGTAACCTTCAAGAGTGGTCAGACTCTGAATATCATAATCGAGGAAGATTCTGAAACACTTCAGGAGGTAGTAGTAGTAGGTTATGGTACTATGCGCAAGAAGGACCTGACAGGTTCGGTAGTACAGATTGACCCAAGTAAGCTAGCCGATCAGAATCCTGGCAGTGTACAGGACCTGTTGCGTGGCACACCTGGACTGCAGATTGGTTTCGACTCATCGGCTAAGGGTTCAGGAGCCAGCATCCAGCTACGTGGTCAGAACTCTCTTTATACCGACGGTTCGCACAACTCTCCACTTATCATCCTTGATGGTATGCAGTTTGCTGGCGAATTGTCAGAGATTAACCCTGACGACATCGAGCAGATTGACGTTCTTAAGGATGCCTCATCTGCAGCCATCTACGGTGCTAAGGCTGCAAGCGGTGTCATCATCATTACCACAAAGAAGGGTAAGAACGGCAAGCCAACTATCAATGTTAGCATGAATCTTGCAGCTAACACCAAGGCAGCCTATCGCGATGTATTCAAACCCAGCGAGTATATGACTTACCGTGAGGATTGGTACAAGGCTCAGACTTATGGTTACCGTGAGGACGGCACATGGGGATATTATGGTAAGGACAGTGGAATACCTGTAGGTTATTATGATAACTTCAATAATCTATCACAGTATGGTATCTCACAAGACCAATGGGCAAGCAATGGTCCTAAGACCCAGCAGGCAGGCGAGTCGATGTTGAGTCTGTACGCACGTCGTATGGGATTTGATGCAGATGCAGCTCTGGTTATGGAGAACTTCCTGGCAGGTAAAACCTACGATTGGGAAGACGCTACTTTCCGTACAGGATTTAACCAAGATTACAACGCTAGCATTTCAGGCGCAACTGAAAATGTAAATTATTACCTGGGATTTGGCTACCTTAACAAACAAGGTGCTATTCAGGGTGATGAGTACAAGGCTTATCGCGCTAACATGAAACTCAATGCAAAGATTACAAACTGGCTCGAAGTTGGTGCTAACGTTAACTTCCAGGATCGTAGTGATACCTCACAGCCTGTACCTCTGGGCAGTAACTACTGGGATGACAACCAGCTCCGCGAGTCGCCATACGCTTCACGCTATGATGCTAATGGAAACGAGATTCAATATCCTCGTACAGGTAACCCGACAAATGGCGGTTATAACTATCACTTCCAGCAGCAGTATATCGATCTGGAGAAGGGCTACACTGTTCTTAATACCATTTTTAATGCAAAAATAACATTACCATTCGGTATTACATATCAGTTTAATATTGCTCCACGCTACCAGTGGTTCTATGACCGTTACTGGATGTCGGCAGAGTTGCCAAACAGCAATGCCTCTGATCGCGGTTCAAACCGTAACTCTTCGAAAACATTCAACTGGAATCTCAACAATACTCTGACATGGGATCGTACATTTGCTGATCTTCATCACATTACACTGACTCTTGTTCAGGAAGCAGAAGATAACAGATATTGGAGTGACAACATCTCTGCCCGTAATATCACACCAACCGATGTGCTTGGCTTCCACTACATTTCTGGTGCCAACAAAGAGCAGAGCTCATTCTCAACCAACGATACACACTATTCAGCAGCAGCATACCTGGGACGTCTGTTCTATGGATTCATGGACCGCTATATGGTAACAGCTACTGTACGTCGCGATGGTTACTCTGCTTTTGGTCAGAACAATCCATGGGCTAACTTCTGGTCACTGGGTGCTAGTTGGATTCTCTCTGAAGAGAAGTTCGCAAAGGATTGGAAGTGGCTCGACATGGCTAAAGTACGTCTGAGCTATGGTACTAATGGTAATCGTTCGCTCAGCGATACTTATCTTGCTCTTTCTAATCTAGCCAACGGTGGTCTGTATGCTTACTACAAATACGGCTCAACCACACAGGAAGTACTGAATGCCTTGAGTGTAAGCCGTCTTGGTAATCCTAACCTGGAATGGGAGAAGACCTCTTCTTGGAACTTTGGTGTAGACTTCTCAGTACTTAGCAAGCGACTCTCTGGTAGTATTGATGTTTACCACAAGCGTACTCATGATATGATTATGGCTCAGCGCCTGCCTAACTTTACTGGATTCTCAAGCATCACAACTAACCTTGGTGAGGTAACCAACACAGGTTTTGAAATCACTCTGAATAGCCGCAATATTGATACACCAGACTTCAAGTGGAACACATCTGTGGGCTTCTCTTACAACAAGAACAAAATCAAACATCTGTACTACGAGTATGACGAGGATGGCAAGGAAATGGACGACACAAGCAACGGTTGGTTCATTGGCAAGCCTATCGGCGAGATCTGGTATTGGAAGACCGACGGCATCTGGCAGGCCAATGAGGCTGAACAGGCTGCTCTCGTCAATCAAAAGCCTGGCGATCCAAAGGTAGTAAACGTTTATACAGAGGACGACAAGATTCTGTCGGATGGAACAAGAGTACCTGTATACAACGATAAGGACCGAGTATATCAGGGAACAACCCAGCCACCAATTTACTGGAATATGCGAAATGACTTCACATTCTTGAAGGACTTCACATTCTCATTCTCTATGTACAGCTATATGGGCCACAAGAGTCGTGCCGGTTACTGGCTGAATGGTGACAACTCTGGTTCTATGTTTACACAGACCTGCAATACATTTAAGAAAGAATACTGGACACCAGCCAATCCAACCAACGAGTATGCTCGTCTGAATGCTGTTGGCCCTTCAGGTGTAACAGGAATCGAGAAAGTATACAACCGTAGTTTTGTTCGTCTTGACAACATTACGCTTGGCTATACACTGCCACGCGAGCTGACTAACAAATGGGGTATTCAGCGCGTTCATGTAACTGCTGGTATCAACAATGTTCTCACTATTGACAGTTGGGAATACGGCGATCCAGAGACAGGAGGTTTTGCTAACCGTCAGTTCCAGTTCGGTCTTAATGTAACACTTTAAAATGATAAATCGTATGAAAATCAATAAGAACAATATATTCCGTGGAGGACTTATGATGGTCCTTGCAGGAACCATGGTAGGCTGTTCGGATAGTTTCCTAGAGCAGGATCCGCTGTCATTCTATGAGCCAGCTACCACTTACAGCACAGAAGCAGGTCTACAGGCTGCCCTTGCACAATGTGACAAACAGTTGAAAACTTACCGTATTGATGGTAACTGGAATAACGTTGGTATCTTTACCAACTACCTGATGTCGGATGTTGGTATGTATGCCAAGACCGACATGGGTGGTGGATTCCAGGATAACTTCGATGCCAAGCTTACTCCTACATCAGGTATGGCCGGTGGTGGCGACGGCAACTACATGCAGCGTTTCTGGGATCAAGGTTTTAGCATGGTAAAATATGCCAATACTATTCTTTCGTATATCGATAATGTGAAAGGACTTGACGACGCTACACGAGATGCCTATAAAGGTCGTGCCTACTTCCATCGCGCTTATGCTTACTATAACCTCGCTCTTCAGTTTGGCGATATTCCTTTGGTAACAAAGCTTATCAGCGTGCCTAAGCGTAACTATACATCAGCCAGCAAGGAGGCTATTTTCAAGATGCTGGTTCACGACCTGGAGTTTGCTGTGCAGCATGTTCCAGCACAAGCCAATATGAGCTATGTGGGTCAGGTAAATCAGGAAGGATGTATGCACCTACTCGTTAAGTGCTACCTCGCTGTAGGCGAATATGCTAAGGCTGAAGCTATGGCTACCGACTTGATTAACAATCACGGTTTGAAGCTGATGACTGAGAACTTCGGTACATGGCAGCCATCAGGTGAGGAGAATACATGGAAGGTTACCCGTAACGTGGTTTGGGACTTGCATCGCACTCCCAATATCGCTAACCCTGCCAACAAGGAGACCATCATGATGATCTCTAACTCTAACGATCAGGACTTCACCACTTATAATGTAATGCGTGCTTGCTTCGCACACTGGAGTAATGGTATCATCCGCGATCCTCATGGACTTGGCGGTCCTGGACAGAACATTGCACGTAATAACGGTGACTACAATGCAGAACTCGACTGGGTACGCGCTGCCGGACGTGGTATTGCTGTAAACCGTACTTCTTACTATTATAACAAGACCATCTGGAACTACGATGGAGAGACTGACTGGCAAGACCTACGCCACAACCGCGAAGTTGGTAACTGGATGGAGATGGAAGACTTTAAGTACAACAACAAGAAGTCTGATTTCTACGGTAAGAACTATCAACTCTATGCTACTGAGGACTATGTTGATCCATCAGATCCTTCAAAGGTTCTCGTACACAAGGGCGACATTCTCTGCTCTGATACTATCCGTAGCTGGTATCCAACTCCTCTCTATCAGGTATACATCCTCGATACTCCTAACGAAGAGAATATGGGCGCTAACCAGTTCCAGGGCGCATCAGGTAAGGGCGCAAATGGTGACATGTACCTGTTCCGTCTGGCAGAGACCTATCTGCTGCGTGCCGAGGCCCGTTTCTATCAAGGAAATGCCACTGGTGCTGCTGATGACGTAAATGCAATCCGCAAACGTGCAAATGCCAAGAAGATGTTCACTACAGTTACTATTGGTGACATCATGTCAGAGCGTGCTCGTGAACTCTATCTCGAGGAATTCCGTCAGGCTGAAATGGTTCGTGTTAGCTGGTGTCTTGCCCGCAGCGGAAAACCAGATGAGTGGGGCAATACCTACGACCTGAACACATGGGACAAGCAAGAAGGCACAGACCTTAAAGGCGGTAGTTATTGGTTCCGTCGTTGCACTACTTATAATGTATTCAATCACGACTACGGTAAGGGTCAGCAAGGTAACCAAACTTTCGAGTACAAGATCAATAAGCACAATCTGTTCTGGCCTGTTCCTAATTCGGCTATTACAGCAAACAACAAAGGAACTTTACGACAGAATTTTGGTTACGACGGCTATAACGACAACATCCCAATGTGGACTAATTGGGAAGAAGCTGTTGCCGACGAGGAGTCAGCTAATTAAATACTGATTTTTCTAGACATAATTAGGTTATAAGTTAGTATTTCTAAGGCGAAGGGGCGGGCTATGTAATTGTAGACTGCCCCTTTTATTAAGAATTAACTAAATTATCATGCGGTAATATAAAAAACTTTGTATTTTTGCACGCGAATTAAAACAATGATTATGAGGAGACTACTTATGGCTATCTGCATCTTCTCGGCTGCCACATTGCAGGCTAAACAATGGACGACAGAAGAAGTAAAGGATGCAATTAAAAAGGTTAATACTTACTGGCAGACCAACAATCCTGCCGAGGTGCGTTCGTTCTGGGATAATGCTGCCTATCATACAGGCAACATGGAGGTGTATAAGCTGCTGCAGGATAAGCAGATGCTTAATTACAGTATCCGTTGGGCAGAGCATAACAAGTGGAAGGGTGCTACTGAAACCGACCCTGCCAAGTGGAAGTACAAGCAGTATGGCGAAGGGCAGGATTATGTGCTCTTTGGCGACTGGCAGATATGTTTCCAGACGTATATAGACCTATATAACCTCAAACCCAACAAAAAGAAAGTGGCTCGTGCCAAGGAGGTAATGGGCTATGAGGCCGATTCGAAAGCCAACGACTACTGGTGGTGGGCCGATGCGCTCTACATGGTGATGCCTGTTATGACCAAGATGTACAAGCTGACTGGCGACGAGAAATACCTCGATAAGCTCTATGCAAACATCTGCTATAGCGACAGCATCATGCTGGACAAGGATACAGGGCTCTATTTCCGTGATGGCAAGTATGTTTATCCCAAGCATAAGACTGCCAGTGGACAGAAGGATTTCTGGGCGCGTGGCGACGGATGGGTGCTGGCAGGTCTGGCTAAGGTGCTGCAAGATATGCCCAAAACGTACAAGCATCATGCTTTCTTTGTACAAAAATTCATGAATCTGGCTCAGGGCGTTAAGAAGCTTCAGCAGCCTGAAGGCCACTGGACTCGCTCTATGATGGATCCCTATCAGGCGCCTGGTTACGAGACATCGGGTACAGCTTTCTTCTGTTATGGCATACTGTGGGGTGTGAACAACGGCTATCTGCCAAAGAAGGAATACGACCCCGTGATTGCGAAAGCATGGGATTATCTCTCAACAGTTGCCTTGCAGGCCAATGGTAAGATTGGTTATGTTCAGCCTATAGGCGAGCGTGCCATTCCCGGACAGAAGGTTGATGCCAACAGCGAGGCAAACTTCGGCGTTGGTGCTTTCCTGCTGGCTGCCTGCGAATACTACAGGTATCTACAGGCACCCAAGGTAACGCTTACTTTCAATAACAAGAGCAATCAGCAGCGCCAAGAGGTGGTTGAGGTTTCTTGGCAGGACATCTGCAAACAGTTAGGCATTAGCTCTGACGATGACATCGTTATAGAAAACAGACTAGGACTAGAGGTTGACTATCAAAAGACATACGACGACAAACTACTACTTTATACATCACTGCATCCTAACGGGAAGGCAGTATACACCGTTTGTAAGGGCAAGCCCTCTGAAGCCAAGGCTTATACAATGGGAAAGGTCTATCCCTATCGTAAAGACGATCTGGCTTGGGAGAACGACCTTGGCGCCTATCGTATCTATGGACCTGCATTGCAGAAAACAGGTGAGCGCTCTTTTGGTATCGACGTATGGGTAAAGAACACACCTGAACTGGTGGTAGAGAACCGCTACCTAATGGACCGCTACGGAAATACTCTGGAAGATTCACTCAGAAAGGCAGGACAGAAGGTGGCCCTGAGAGATATCGATAATCGCACATCGTTCCACTACGACCATGGTAATGGCATGGATGCCTACGGTGTTGGTCCATCGTTAGGCTGTGGTGCACCAGCACTTGTCAAGAACGACAAGCTGGTTCTGCCTTATTGCTATCAGACTTACCAGATACTAGACAACGGTCCACTGCGATTCACCGTAAAGCTGGACTTTGCTCCTAATGCCGACGGTATTACCGAGCACCGACTGATGAGCTTGGACAGAGGAACTCATTTTAACCGCATGACGGTATGGTACGACGGTATTAAACAGCCCATGGGCTTTGCATCGGGTGTGGTTTTACATGGCGACAAGAGTCTGATTCTGGGTAAGAACTACGTTCAGTATGCCGACCCTACAGACCACCCTGACCTCAATCAGTCGCAGGTTTATGTAGCAACTCTGTTCCCTGAAGGTGTAGATGAAACTTGTATGCAGGAGGGTGAGTTGAATCATGGCTTGGGCATTGTGCGCAATTATAAGGGTGAGCCTTATACCTATTACTTCGGTTCGGCATGGAGCCGTTATGATGTAGGCTCGCAAGCCCAGTGGCAGGTGGTTATCGATGATTTCTTTAATCGCTTGCAACAGCCTATCGTATATCAGATAAGTAACATACATGAATAAAAAGATTCTCCTCCTCTTTGCTTGCCTAGCCTCGGTACTGACTGCTAGCTCACAGCAATCATCACTGCTGCCTAAGGCAGATGATGCTTTCTGGCGCGACTCTATCCCCATGGAGATGCGCCAAAGCTATATTGAATATGGTGAACAGTATCTGGGCCATTCATGGACAGTGCTGCCATGGACTGTGTTTGCCGAGAACAAGATAAACGGCAATCGCGTAAACTACGAGAAGATATGTTTCGAGAAGCGACGCCAGCTGGCAGCACTTGTGATGGCTGAGATCATGGAAGGCAAAGGCAGATTCACAAATGACATCATTAATGGAATGGGCAGTTTCTGCGAGGAGACCTGGTGGGGCATTCCTGCCCACTATGGAAAGCGCATTCCATTGACGAGACTACAGGAGGTAGACCTTTTCAATGCTGAGACTGCCAGCCTCATAGTATGGACACGATACATGCTAGAGAAACAGTTCGATACATTCTCGCCCGATCTCTGCAAGCGCATAGACCGCGAAATAGAGCAGCGCATACTGATACCAGCAGTTGCCAACAACTACTGGTGGAAGACGGCAGGCATGAACTGGAACCCATGGATATGCAGCAACTGGCTAACATGTGTGCTGATATGCGAGAAAGACGAAACACGTAAGGCAGAAGCCATCGCACAAATAAAGAAGGCCACACAAGCCTTTATCGATGCCTATCCAGAAGATGGAGGCTGCGATGAAGGACCTGGCTATTGGGACCGTGCTGCTGCCTCGATGTTCGAAGTCATGCGACTTCTGAACTATGGTGCTGACAATCCCAAAGTTCGCAAAATGGCTGCTTATGCCTATAAGACATATATCGGCAACGACTACTGCGTAAACTTTGCCGATGCTCATGAGAATAAAGCCATTCAGCAGGTTAACATCGTTTATCCGTTCGGACTATGGCTTGGCGATAAGACCATGCGTGAGTTCGGGGCCTATCTGGGGCGCCAGAAGCATGTGCTTAACAAGCCTGCAGCACTATACGACAAGAGCGGAAATTTCCCTACTCTTGGTCGCGAACTGATGTTTCTACGGCATATCCGTGCATTCATTGCCGAAAAGCCACACGAACCATTATTGAAAGACGTCTGGTTGCCCGACCTACAGATCATGACTGCCCGCAGGAGCCAACTATTTGTTGCCATGAAAGGCGGTCATAATGGCGAGAGTCACAACCATAATGATGTAGGTTCATTTATTGTTTACGCCAACAACGAACCTCTATTCATTGATCCAGGCGTAGGCGAATATACTGCCAAGACATTTGGTAAGGATCGTTATAATATCTGGACCATGCAGTCGCAGTATCATAATCTGCCACAAATTAATGGTGTTGACCAGAAAGACGGCAAGAAATATTCAGCCAAGGTGATTAGCCACAAAGACGGTGTGCTGTGTCTTGACATTGCAGACGCCTACCCTACCGAAGCAAAGGTAAACACATGGAAACGTACAATTTCAACAGGCAAATCGGCCATCACCGTTACAGAGGAATACCAACTGGCCAACTATAGCCAACCTACACGTATCATGCTCATCACACTCGACCCAGACGCTGTGAAACGTATACATTACAACACCAACGAGCTATCGGCATCGGTCGAGGACATCAGTCATTTGCTCGATCCATTGTTACAAGATATATGGGGAAAGAAGATGTACCGTATTGTATTAACAGTAAAATCGACAAAAACAAACAATAAAATTAAATATTCTATCCAATGAAAAGAGTCATTGTACTGATAGCAGCCATAGCACTGCTTATGCCTCTACAGGCAGCCAAGAAGGCAAAACAACCCCAACAAACCGACCGTGAGTATTGGTGCTCTATCGCCTATAAGATGGCACAGCCCGTACTGGAGAACATGGCTAAAGGCGAACTACAGAAGAACATGAAGACCGAGTTCTCGCCATCGTTCGATAATCGCGACCGTAGTGTAGTCTATATGGAAACATTCGGTCGTCTGATGGCCGGCATTGCTCCCTGGCTCACTCTGCCTGATGACGATACTGCCGAAGGCAAGCAACGCAAGCAGCTACGCGAGTGGGCATTGGCATCGTATAAAAATGCCGTAGATCCAAATTCGCCCGACTATCTGTGCTGGGGTAAGGCCGGTCAGAATCTGGTTGATGCTGCTTACATCGCCGAATCATTTCTTCGTGCTTGGGACACCCTTTGGCTCCCCCTCGACAATGTAACCAAAGAACGATATATCAAGGAGTTCCAGAGTCTGCGTAAGATTGACCCGCCATACACCAACTGGTTTCTCTTCTCGTCAACCATCGAGAGCCTGCTGGCCAAGGCAGGAGCTCAGTACGATGAGTTCCGTGTAAATACCACTTGTCGCAAAGTTGAAGAATGGTATGTTGGCGACGGCTGGTATGCCGACGGCCCAGTGTTTGCCTTCGACTACTATTCCAGCTACGTGTTCCATGCCATGTACCTTGAAACACTTCAAGCCATGGTCGATGCCAAGGCCAACACACGTCTGGACTATCAGAAGTACTACGACCGAGCCTTGAAGCGCGCCCAGAAATTAGCTATCATCCTGGAGCGATTCATCTCGCCCGAAGGAACCTTCCCTGTATTTGGTCGCTCTATTCCTTACCGTACAGCCGCTATGCAGCCTTTGGCCCTGATGGCATGGTATCAGAAGTTGCCTAAGGAGCTTAGCAACGGACAGGTACGTGCAGCACTTACCAAGGTACATCATCGTATGTTCGATATACAGAAGAATTTCAACGATGCTGGCTATCTTACGATTGGTTTCTGTGGGCATCAGCCTGAGGTGGCCGACTGGTATACCAACAACGGTTCACTCTACCTGACAAGTCTTAGCTTTATGCCATTAGGCTTGCCAGCCAACCATCCTTTCTGGACAGATGAAGCACAGCCTTGGACACAGGTAAAAGCATGGAATGGTCAGTCTTTCCCCAAAGATCACCGCTGGTCAGACGATATTAAGACTTATGACAAGTGGTAATCGCTTGGACGGATGCCAAGATGTGCCGTTTGCTTTTCTATCGGTTCAGTATCTGTTCGGCATGCTCTTTGGTTTTAACCTGCTTACCAGCAAAGATCTGTTCGATGAGACCCTCTTCGTTGATAATAAAAGTAGTGCGGATGGTGCCCATGGTCTTCTTGCCATACATCGATTTCTCACCCCAAGCGCCCATCGCCTCAAGCAAGGTGTGGTCAACATCGGCAATCAATGGAAATGGCAACTCATGTTTTTCTTTAAACTTGACATGTGAGGCTGCAGAGTCCTTACTTACGCCAACAACCTCATAGCCAGCACCTTGCAACTCGCTAAACCTATCACGCAGATTGCAAGCTTCAGCCGTACAACCACTCGTATTGTCCTTAGGATAGAAGTACAACACCAGCTTACGCCCCTTGTAATCACTCAGCCGGATTTCACGTCCCTGCTCGTCCTTGCCCAATACCTCAGGCGCCTTGTCTCCGATATTCATAATCCAATGTTTTTAGTTTAACCGTTGCAAATATAGCGCATTTCTGTTAAACAACCAAAGATTCGAGCACTTTTGACTTGTTTTAAAGATTTCTTTCGTATCTTTGCAGCCAGAATAATATAACATCAGTAAAACTCAACAACTTATGGATATAGCCATCTACACACTTACATCCGAACTACACGACGAGAAAGCCGTTGGAGCTGTTACTCAAGAGTTTCTGAGTAGCCTTGGCATTGATTACACCCTGAAGGGCAATGATTATACCGACTATGGTTGTCATACGCTGTCAGTCATTTATGTCCGCACAGGCGGTACCGAGGGTATTTTCAAGCGTCTGTTACCTCAACTCAGACAGCAGTCACAGGCTCCATTCTATCTGCTCACATCAGGTAAGAGCAACTCGTTGGCAGCATCGATGGAAATCCTGTCTTATCTGCAGCAGAACTACATGCAGGGCGAGATTATCCACGGTAGCGCTGACTATATCGCCCAGCGATTGGCAACACTATCTAAAATGAGCGAGGCCAGAAAGAGGTTGAAAGACACTCGCTATGGCATCATCGGCCAACCTTCCGACTGGTTGATTTCCAGCGCAGCCGATCCCAAAGCAGTAAAAACCAGGCTGGGTATCGACTTGATAGAAGTGCCCATTGAAGAACTGATTGAGGGGATCGACAAGATTGCTGAGGGCGATATGCCCAATCGGATCTACGAAGCCCTGAAAGTGATTGTAGACAAGTACCTATTACAAGGTTTTACACTGAGATGTTTCGACTTACTGACAGCAGTTCACAACACTGGCTGTCTAGCTTTGGCGCGCTTGAATGCCGAAGGGATTGTTGCAGGCTGCGAAGGCGATGTGCCTGCCATGTTGTCGATGGCAATCACCAATGCATTGCTTGGTGTATCAGGATTCCAGGCCAATCCATCTCAGATTAATCCAGAAACGGGTGAAATGTTGTTTGCCCACTGTACCATACCATTAAATATGGTAGAACGGTACGAACTTGACACGCACTTCGAATCAGGCATTGGCGTTGGAATCAGAGGCTACATGAAGGAAGGACCAGTAACCATCTTCAAGGTATCGGGCGATTTGAAACGCAATTTTATGGCTGAGGGAAAACTTGTCAGGAATCAGGCAAAACCTGACTTATGTCGCACTCAGCAGGTTATACAACTCACTGACAGTCAGCAGGCAAGCTATTTCCTGACGCGTCCTATTGGCAACCACCACATCATCACGCCAGGCAACAACAGCAAGCTGTTTGAAGATTTTATGGCATCACTTTAAGCTATGAACGAGGCAACACTCGAGTTTATCCGTATTCATGCTAACGAGGATGTACGTCAGTTAGCTTTCTTAGGGAAGAAACACCCTGAGGTTGACATGACGTATGCCCTTGACCAGATATCAGGCCGACAGAAAGCCCGTACAAAGATACCATCGTGGGCCGCTATCGATGGTATCGTGTATCCGCCCCATCTCTCTATGGAGCAGTGTTCAAGTGAGAGAACTGCCAGATACAAAGCCCAGATAGCAGGCCAAGGAACTAAGATTGTAGACCTAACAGCTGGGTTCGGCGTTGATATGGCATTTATGTCGGCAGGGTTCAGCGAGGCAGTTCACGTAGAGCAGCAACCACAATTATGCGCCATTTCATCGGAGAATTATAAACGTTTGGGGTTAAATCATATCCAAGTAGTTTGCAGCGATGGCGTGGCGTATCTTCACCAGATGGAGCATGCCGATTTGATATTCATCGATCCTGCCCGTCGAGACCAACATGGTGGTCGCACCTATGGTATAGCCGACTGTACTCCAAACGTTTTAGAAATCATCGATGAAATGCTGGAAAAATCAAACCGTGTTATCATCAAGTTATCACCCATGCTTGATTGGCAGAAGGCTGTAAGCGATGTCAACCATGTCAGCCAGGTTCATATCATATCAGTAGGCAACGAATGCAAGGAGCTGCTTTTGGTAGTGGAGAAAGAAGAAAAACCACTTCAGGTATTCTGCACTAACGATGACAGTGTGTTCAGTTTCTATCCTAACGATGAAATCGGCGATTTTTATTCGCCTTCAGAATCCCCCAAATACCTGTACGAGCCCAATGCATCAGTAATGAAGGCCGGTTGTTTCAATCTTATCTCAGAACATTTCAACATCATTCAGCCCGACTCCAACAGCCATCTATTTATATCAGATAGGATAGTAGAAGACTTTCCTGGTCGAGGGTTCGTTATTGACCGGGTTTGCACCATGAACAAACGAGACCTGAAAGAGACACTTGCAGGCATCGACAAAGCCAACATTGCCACCAGGAACTTCCCACTATCAGTAGCCGACCTCCGAAAGAGACTCAAATTGAAAGATGGTGGCGAGGTGTATATTTTCGCCACAACCGATACAAAGAAGGGCCATCTGCTCATGGTTTGCCGAAAAATATCTTAATATTTTTTGTTATTTGCCGCTTTTTCTTTATCTTTGCAACGTTTTTATGCTTAACGAACAAAGATAGAGTATGTCTGCAGTAGAAATTAGAAAGGTTACAGATAAAAAGAGCCTTAGGGCCTTTATCGACTTCCATTACGACTTGTATAAGGGCAATCAGTATGATGCGCCCAATCTGTTCAGTGACGAAATGCATACCTTGAGTAAAGACAAGAATGCCGCCTTTGAGTTTTGCGAGGCTGAGTATTTTCTGGCTTACAAGGATGGTAAGATTGCTGGACGCATAGCTGGCATCATTAATCATCGTGCCAATGACCGTTGGGAGCGTCAGAGTGTTCGCTTCGGATGGGTAGATTTCATCGATGATATAGAGGTAAGCCGCGCCTTGTTCCAGGCAGTGGAAGACTGGGGACGCTCGAAAGGCATGACAGAGATTGTTGGTCCGCTGGGATTTACAGATATGGACCCCGAAGGTATGCTGATAGAGGGTTTCGACGAATTGGGCACGATGGCTACCATCTATAATTATCCCTATTATCCCAAGCACATTGAGCAGTTGGGCGAGTGGGTGAAGGACAACGACTATGTGGAGTTTAAGCTCATAGTGCCTAAGGACGGTATGCCTGAAAAGTACAAGAAGGTGGCTGAGATGGTGATGAAACGCTATAACCTCCATCCTATACACCCCAAGCGCAGTCAGGTATTCGGAAAGGAGCAGTACGGTCGCAAGGTACTTGATGTAGTCAACAAGTCGTTTGGTAACCTGTATGGCTATTCCCAGATGACAGAGGCACAGATAGACGAATATTTGAAGATGTACTTCCCTATACTCGATATGAATATGCTCTGCCTGATTGAAGACTGGAATACCCCCAACCATGATGTTATCGGTATCGGTATCAGTATCACCTCGATGACACGCGCCCTGCAGAAATGCCGCAAGGGTCGTCTGTGGCCTTTCGGCTGGTGGCACTGTCTGATGGCCCTCAAGTTCCATAAGGCCGAATGTCTGGACCTGATGCTTGTAGGCGTACTGCCTGAATACCAGCAGAAGGGTGTGAATGCATTGTTGTTCTATGATCTCATTCCTTGGTATCAGAAATACGGATTTAAATGGGGCGAGACCAATGTTGAGATGGAGACAAACGAGAAAGTGCAGAGCCAGTGGCAGTATCTGGAGCACACTCAACATAAACGCAGAAGATGTTTCAAAAAGAATCTATGAACGAAGATAACAACCTGATTAATCCCGAAACCGTCAACTACGACGAAGGTAATATTCAGACGTTGACGGGACTTGAGCACATTCGTCTTCGCCCAGGTATGTATATTGGCCGATTGGGCGACGGTTCATCTGTAGAAGATGGTATTTACGTGCTATTGAAAGAAGTTTTTGATAACTCTATCGACGAATTCAAGATGAAGGCCGGCGATAGAATTGAAGTAAACGTAGAGGACAATCTACGTATATCGGTTCGTGACTATGGCCGAGGCATTCCACAGGGAAAACTGATTGAGTCTGTAAGCATCCTGAACACCAGCGGAAAGTTCGACTCAAAGGCCTTTAAGAAGTCTATCGGACTTAACGGTGTGGGTGTAAAAGCCGTCAACGCACTGAGTAGCCACTTCGAGGTACATAGCTATCGCGAAGGCAAGGTACGCAAAGCCGTATTTGAATGCGGCAAACTGATTAGCGATGTTACCGAGCCATCGCAGGACGAGAACGGAACATACATCTATTTCGAACCCGATGCCACCAAGTTCATCAACTACCAGTTCCACGATGAAATCGTGGAAAACATGCTGCGCAACTACACATACCTGAACATCGGACTTACCATCATGTATAATGGTCGCCGCATCCTGTCACGCCACGGACTGGAGGACTTGCTGAAGGACCGCATGACCAGCGATGCCCTCTACCCCATTGTACACCTTCAGGGCGAAGACATCGAGATAGCATTCACCCATGCCAATCAGTATGGCGAGGAATACTATTCGTTTGTCAACGGCCAGCACACCACTCAGGGCGGAACCCACCAGAGTGCATTCAAGGAGCATATTGCCCGTACCATCAAGGAGTTTTACGGCAAATACGAGTATGGCGATATCCGTACAGGTATCGTAGCCGCTATCGCCATCAATGTTGAGGAACCGTTGTTCGAGAGTCAGACAAAGATTAAACTCGGTTCGCTAACGATGGCTCCCGATGGTGGTGTGAGCATCAACAAATACATTGGCGACTTCATCAAACAAGAGGTTGACAACTACCTGCATATCCATCAGGATGTGGCCGAGGTGCTTGAGAATAAGATTAAGGAGAGCGAACGCGATCGCAAAGCTATGGCAGGTGTTACCAAGCTAGCCCGCGAGCGTGCCAAGAAAGCCAACCTGCATAACCGCAAGTTGCGCGACTGCCGCATCCACTACAGCGATGTCAAGAACGATCGCAAAGAGGAATCATGCATCTTCATCACCGAGGGTGATTCAGCCAGCGGAAGCATCACCAAGAGCCGCGATGTGAATACCCAGGCTGTATTCTCGCTACGAGGCAAACCACTTAACTGCTTCGGACTCACCAAGAAGGTTGTTTACGAAAACGAGGAATTCAACCTGCTTCAGGCAGCTCTTGATATTGAGGATGGCTTAGACACCTTGAGATATAATAAGGTGATTGTGGCTACCGACGCCGATGTCGATGGTATGCACATCCGCCTGCTCATCATCACCTTCTTCCTTCAGTTCTTCCCCGAACTCATCAAGAAAGGACACGTCTACGTTCTGCAGACACCGCTTTTCCGTGTCCGCAATCGCCGTACTAAGATCAAGAACAAGAAGGCTATTGCCGAAGCTGATGCTAAGTCAGATAAGAAGAGTGACTTTATTACCCGCTACTGCTATAGCGATGAAGAGCGTCAGAAGGCTATTGAGGAACTTGGACCTGATCCCGAAATCACCCGATTCAAAGGTCTTGGCGAGATCTCGCCCGATGAATTCGCAGGTTTCATTGGTCCCGACATCCGCCTGGAGCAAGTAACACTGCACAAGACTGACCAAGTACAGAAACTTTTGGAGTACTACATGGGCAAGAATACCATGGAGCGTCAGAACTTTATTATTGATAATCTGGTGGTAGAAGAAGACCGCCCCGAAGAAGAGTTTGGAGAGTGAGAAGGTGAGAAAGTGAGAAAGTGAGAAAGTGAGAAAGTGAGAAAGTGAGAAAGTGAGAAAGTGAGAAGGTGAGAAAGTGAGAAGGTAAGATGAAGAAAAGAAATGTAATTTCTGAACTCAGTATTGAATTTGCTCTTCGAATCATAAAACTATACAAATACTTATGTGATGAGAAACATGAGTATGATATGTCTCGACAAATATATCGCAGTGGTACAAGTATAGGTGCAAATATTGCAGAAAGTAACAATGCCCAGAGTAAAGCAGACTACATCAACAAATTAAGCATAGCACTTAAAGAAGCTGATGAAACTGAGTATTGGCTTACTTTATTATGTTTATCTGGCATAATCAGTGAATCTGAGCATGATTCTATTCAGAAAGATTTAGATATTATAATAGGAACATTGATTAACATCATAAAGAAAGTAAAAGAACAATGAAAAAAATATTGATAATAATTGCTTTGGTGTTCTCACCTTCTCACCTTCTCACCTTCTCACCTGTTTATGCGCAGTTTCGTATCAACCAAAGTGATGATTCGCCACTGCGTAAACTGCAGTTTGCAGAGATTGCTATCAGCAATCTGTATGTCGACAATGTTGATGAAAAGAAATTAGTTGAGGATGCCATTCGTGGCATGCTTGACAAGCTCGACCCACATTCATCGTACATGACACCTAAAGAAGTGAAGGAAGCAAACGAGCCCCTTAACGGAAACTTCGAGGGTATCGGTGTACAATTCAACATGATCGAGGACACTCTATTGGTTATCCAACCTGTCACTAACGGACCATCAGAGAAGGTAGGCATTATTGCCGGCGACAGAATCATATCAGTAAATGATTCAGCCATCGCAGGCGTAAAGATGCCCAAGGAGGAAATCATGAAGCGCCTGCGCGGTCCAAAGGGCACCAAAGTAAAACTAGGTATTATCCGCCAGGGCATTAAGGATAAACTGACCTTTACGGTTGTACGCGATAAGATTCCCGTAAAGTCGGTAGATGCGGTCTATATGATCCGTCCACAGATTGGCTATATCCGAATCGGCAATTTCGGTGCTACCACCCATCAGGAGTTCCTCTCAGGACTTAAAACCCTGCGCGATCAGGGCATGAAGCACCTGATTCTCGACCTTCAGGAAAATGGTGGAGGTTATCTTAAAGCCGCAGTCGACATTGCCAACGAATTTCTGCAGCGCAACGATCTCATCGTTTATACCGAAGGTCGCAAAGTGCCACGCACAGAGTATAAAGCCGATGGCGGCGGTGTGTTCCGCGAAGGCAAGATAGTAGTACTGGTAGATAGCTATACTGCTTCAGCAGCCGAGATTGTAACAGGTGCTATTCAGGATCAGGATCGCGGCATCGTTGTGGGCCGCCGTACATTCGGCAAGGGCCTTGTTCAGCGTCCGCTCGACATGCCCGATGGCTCTATGATACGTCTTACCATTGCCCACTACTACACCCCATCGGGCCGATGCATACAGAAACCCTATACTAAAGGCGACAACCGCGATTATGCGATGGATGTGATTAATCGCCTGAAGAGTGGTGAACTTACAAATGCCGACAGCATACACTTTGCCGATTCGCTGAAGTACGAAACACTTAGAGAACATCGCACAGTATATGGTGGTGGCGGCATCATGCCTGATGAATACATCCCGTTAGACACCACTATCTATACCAAGTTCCACCGCGAACTGACTGCCAAGAGCATTGTTCTGCAACAGAATCTGCGCTATGTAGATAATCATCGCAAACAGCTCAAGAAGGCATGGACTTCATTCGAGGATTATAAGCAGCGTTTCGAGGTGCCACAGAGTCTGGTTGATGCCATCCTGAAGGAGGGCGAGAAACAGAAGATCAAACCAAGAGACAAGGCTGAGCTCGAGAAGACCCTACCCCACCTTCGCCTGCAGCTAAAAGCCTTGATAGCACGCGACATATGGGATATGAGCGAGTACTATTCTATCTACAACGAAGAAAATGAGATGGTAAAGCGCGCCCTCAAAGTGATGGAAAAACAATAAGTTATATCAAGCCAAAGTGGCTTAAAGCATATCTGATGCCGTCTTCGTCGACAGAAGTTGTCACGAAGTCGGCTTCTTTTTTCAGGTCGTCGATAGCGTTACCCATAGCCACACCTATGCCGGCCCTGCGAATCATCGTTGTGTCGTTACCACCATCACCAAAAGCCATGGTGTATTGAGGGTCAAGTGCCTCGTGCTGAGCCATAGCAAGCAGTCCCTCACCCTTATCAGCACCCTTAGCCGTTACATCGGTAAAGGCAGGATGCCAGCGGCCCGATGTACATCCTGGCAGTCTGGCCATCAACTCTGCTTCGTAATCCTTGTCAAAAAATGGCGTTATCTGCAGTATACGCTGCTGCAACACGTGCTCTACAGGCTTGGCCAGATTCAGATTCTCCACAGCCAGGTGCTGACGGAAAATCATATCCACATCACCATTTGGATCCAGCACAGCTACATCCTTCTCGCCTATCACTATGATACCGTATTGCTTATCAATGCTGTCTGCAACCACCAGTCTGGCTTCATCCTGCGGTATGGCCTTGCAAGTCACCACGTCATCACCTACATAGCACAGGGCGCCGTTTGTGGTCACATATCCGTCAATCAGGTGCTCTATAGCCCCAAGGTTGGTAATAATAATAGGTGGGCGGCCGGTAGCTATAAACACCTTATGTCCGTTAGCCTTGGCTTGGGTCAAAGCCAAGATAGCAGAAGGCGGAATCTGGTGAGACTCAAAGCTTACCAAGGTTCCGTCTATATCAAAAAACAGTGCGTAACGTTGTTGCATACCGTTACTTCTTGTGATTCTGGTAGTAGTCCAATCCCAGCTTCACATTATCGATAACGGCATTCGATGAGTAGGTAGCGCCTGTAACAGCGTCAACCTTCAGCTTCTGGGCATCCTTTACCTTCATACCATTCCACTTCTCCAGCAGAGCCTTCTTCACCTTGAGGAAGTACTTGGGAGTCTCCTGGTTCTTCAGTGCCTCAATCTTAACTACCTTATTCTTTTCGATATAAATCTTCAGTGGGGTTGTGCCCAGATAACCCTGCACATCCTTACCAAGTGTAGTGGTATTAATAACGGTAACACCGTTTTCTTTTGTCATTGTCTGGTCGCCAGCCATCCAGCTCTGCAGCATCAGGGCAGCAGCAACAATCGAGCAACAGCTCAAAGCTTTCATTCCACTCTTTTTCATTTCATTTTTATATTATCCTTCCAACAAATTATTTCTCCAGCATAGCCAGGGCCTTGTCTTCGGCGGCTTCCATAATCTCGCGCTCACCTGGGCCCTTGTCGTTAATACCGCACAGGTGCAGAATGCCGTGTATAATCACGCGGTGCAGTTCCTCGTCGTATGGACGTCCGAACTTATCGGCATTGGTAAACACGGTGTCGAGCGATATATACAAGTCGCCACTGATGGTCTTACCCTCGGTATAATCGAAGGTTATGATATCTGTATAATAGTCGTGCCCCAGATACTGATTGTTCACCTCCAATATCTTCTCATCGTTCACAAACAGATAACCTATCTCGCCCACCTTCTTACCGTAGCTGGCAGCAACGTTGCGTATCCAGCTTGTTGTTTCGCGTTTCTTGATATGAGGGAACTTTACGCCCTCTGCTTCGTATATAACCATATCTTATCCTTTTTTCGGTAAATAAGCACTTACGTCTACACCAAAGTGCTGCAACTCGCGCACTGCACTCGACGATACACTGGCCAGCTCGGGCTCAGTATACAGTAGGATGGTCTCAATGCCGCCTAACTTTCGGTTAAAGTCGGCCTGCCATTGTTCGTACTCAAAATCGCTAACGGTGCGCACACCTTTCACGATGAATTGGGCGTTTTCTGCCTTTGCAAAGTCCATGGCCAGCCCATGGTATGGCTTTACCTCTATACGTTTTTCGTCGGCATACAGATTCTTGATCACCTGCATACGTTCCTCGGCCGACGGCATATCAGGCTTATGCACATTGTCGCCCACCACTCCTATAACCAGTCGATCGAAGAGTGGCAATGCACGACGCACGATGGAATCGTGACCAATGGTATAGGGATTAAAACTCCCAACAAATATTCCTGTCTTCATACCTCCTCAACTTCTTCATCTAATCAAACAGACTCGGTTGCATGATGTTCCCACCATATGGGTTGCGGCCAAAGTGCTTGTAGGCCAGTTCTGTCACCATGCGTCCGCGAGGCGTGCGCTTGATGAAGCCCTCCATAATCAGGAATGGCTCGTACACCTCCTCAACCGTACCGGCATCCTCACCGATAGCAGTGGCGATGGTAGTGATGCCCACAGGTCCGCCCTTGAACTTATCGATGATGGTCAGCAGAATCTTATTATCGATTTCATCGAGACCATACTTATCTATGTTCAGTGCCGTCAGGGCTATCTTGGTTATCTTAGTGTCAATCATGCCGTTGCCCTTCACCTGTGCAAAGTCGCGCACTCGGCGCAGCAGGGCGTTAGCTATACGTGGCGTTCCACGAGAACGACCTGCTATCTCCAACGCAGCATCCTCTGTGATGGGTACTCCCAGAATACCTGCCGAGCGCTCTATGATGGTCTGCAGTGTCTTGGGCTCGTAGTACTCCAAGTGCATGTTGATACCAAAACGGGCTCGCAGTGGAGCCGTCAGCAGTCCGCTACGCGTGGTGGCACCCACCAGGGTAAACGGGTTCAAGTCTATCTGTATGCTGCGTGCCGAAGGACCTTTATCAATCATGATGTCGATGCGGTAATCCTCCATGGCGCTGTACAGATACTCCTCAACCACAGGCGACAGTCGGTGTATCTCGTCGATAAACAGCACGTCGTTCTTTTCGAGCGATGTCAGGATACCGGCCAGATCGCCAGGTTTGTCGAGCACTGGTCCACTTGTAATCTTGAATCCCACGCCCAGCTCGTTGGCGATGATATTCGACAGGGTGGTCTTTCCCAGTCCTGGAGGACCATGCAGCAAGGTGTGGTCCAGAGGCTCGCCACGATACTTGGCAGCCTCTACAAACACCTCCAGATTCTCTACCACCTTCTTCTGGCCGCTGAAGTCGCTGAAACTCAGCGGGCGCAGGGCATTCTCAAAGTCTTTCTCGCCCTGTGCAAAGCGTTCCTCACGTATATCGAAATCTTCGCTCATTTATTTCTTGAACGCCTCATCAAGGTTAGGATACTCTTTCTTCTGCTCGTTGTCTACCTTCAGATAGTCCTTCACATCGAAGTGCAGCATCTGAGCCACGAAGCTCGAAGGCCACTGACGAACCATACGGTTCATCTTTGTGGCAGTATCGTTATATACCATACGCGAAATGCGTACTTTCTCCTCATATTCTCTCTGTCCCTCCTGGGCCTTGATATACAGGTCGCTGGCTTTCAGCTCAGGATACTGTTCTACTACTACGTTCAGGCGGCCCATCATCTGCCCAAGCAGATCGGCCTGCTGGTTGATGGCAGCTGGTGTGTTGGCAGGGGCGTTACCACCGCGAGCCTGCACCGTCTGTATAATCGTCTCACTCTCGTGTGCGGCATACTGTGCAGCAGTCTTAGCCAGCGCTATCACTGCATCGAAACGCGAATTAAGCTGAACCTCAATCTGGCTCAGTGCATTCTTACACAACTCGTCAAGGTTTACCAGCGTGCGCTGGGTAGAAATAAAGTAGCCAACGACTACAAGCGCCAAGGCAACAATAATTCCTAAAGTCATTCCTAATATTGCCATAATCTACGTATATTAATGGTTTTATGGCGGCAAAGGTACAAAAATTCCTCCATATCCGTATAGATACAGAGGAATTTTTTGTGATTTATTAGGAGTAGAGTAAATTCTCTAATAAAAAGCTATATGCGGTTTCGCCACACCTTTTTTATTGTTAAAGGTCAGTTTAATTCAGTTGGCCTATTATGAGATTCTTTTTTCACAGTTGCGTAAAAGACGATGTCATTTAGAGGCTAACAACTTCGTTGCATAACTCACTGACAGCCTTTCGGTGGGTGATGAAAAGCATGGTCTTTTGTGGGTAGGTCGTAAAGAGACGGTGATACAGTTCGCGCTCCGTGGGTTCGTCGAGGGAGCTGCTGATCTCGTCAAGCAGAAGGATGTCGCCACCGTGGAGCAGACCACGGGCAATAGCGATACGCTGGGCCTGTCCCTCGCTGAGTCCGCTGCCGCGCTCACCCAGTTCGGTGTCTATTCCCTCGGGCAGGTCGAAGACGAAGTCAGCACAGGCGGTATGCAGCACCTCGCGCAGTTCGTCGTCGGAGGCATCGGGCTTGGCCAGTTGCAGGTTATAGCGGATGGTGCCGCTCATCAGCGTATTGCCCTGTGGCACGAAACACAATTCACCGCCCATAGCAACCTGTCCGCTGGTAGGCTCGATAAATCCGAGTATCAAGCGGAACAGCGTGGTCTTTCCAATACCCGTCTCGCCCATGATGGCAGTCTTTGAGCCTTCCTTGAATTCATGAGTGAAGTGGGAAAGTATCTCCCGGTCGCCCTTGGCATAGCGGAAAGAGACATTGTTGAAGTTGATGCCTTTAGAACTTGTTTTGCCTGTCCGTGCAACAGTTGGCTCTTGCGTTGTCTGTTCCAACTCTTCGAGCCGGTCAATGCTGGCTGTTGCATGTATCACCTCTGGCACCATGTTCAGCAATTGCAGAATAGGGCCTTGAATCATACTTACAAGTTGCAGAAATGAGGTCATTACACCAAAGGTAATCGTGCCGTTGCGCAGTCCAATGCCTCCCCATACAAATGCCATCAGATAGCCAAGACCGAAGGCACAACCCATAATGAGTCGCGTGACGATGGTAAACCGTAGGCGTCGCATCACGTTTCCACGAAGCCGTTGCTGCATCGAGTCGAGTCTGTCGGTAATCCACTGCTCCGAGCCTAAGGAACGCAGCACGGCATTATGCTCCATGCCTTCCTGCACCTGCATTTGGATGCGACTTTCGTCTTGCCGGATATCGAGCGTCATGGTGCGCAACCGACGGGCAATCAGTTTGCCGAAAACGATGGCCAATGGTGTCAGTAACAGCAATGCCCATGCCAGCCGTTCGTCGAACCAGCGCATCAGCAGGAAGGCGCCGCAGAGTTTGATGCCTGTAATCACCATTTCGGGCAGGGTATCTGTCGTGACCTTTGTCACCTGTTCAATGTCCTTAGCCAGTCGCGAGGACACGTCTCCTGAGTGCAGTTCGTCGCCCGTGAACAACTGTCTGTGAAACAACCTGCCGAAGATGCGGAGGCGCAGGGCGTTCGACTGCCGTACATTTGCTGAGGTTTTCAGCCAATAGCCCACTTGTCTCAACAC
>NZ_FRBD01000021.1 GCF_900142525.1 Xylanibacter ruminicola
AGTTATAGATTATAGCCAAAATCTTCCTCGACTTCACTCTTAGTGGACACTGCATCACCCAACGGCGTGCTTCGATTCTTTGCTCAGACTCTAAAGACTTTAAAAGGAGGACGGAGGAAAGTCTTGCAAACGATATAGCTACCTATGGCTTACCTAGCGACCAATGATCTCATCCTCCACGGCCACAATCTCTAGCAAAACTACAAAATTCCGACCGCATGTCCTAAAAAAAAAGAGATGTTTAACATCTTACATTTAGAACATTATCTATAATCTGGTGCAAAGGTAAGAGCGATCAAGATACCTATGGCGACGGACAGACACACCGATGGGAATACAAGGCCGACGGCACCACCTTCACCTCAACCTTCGAGATGAATAAAGTAACAGAATAACGCAATGTAACATGATAATAGAAGAAAGGACAGCTTGCGAAAACAAGCTGTCCTTTTTTGTTTATTTCCCTGTGCGGACGAAGGTCATGAAGCGGTCGATGAAATGAATGCGCTGCTGGTTGAGGACGGGGATGAGCGTGGCGCCATTGTTAAACTGCATGACGGTAATCTTATCGGGCTCGAATACGGGCCATTTGGGTAGTCCATTACCGTTGGGGTTTCCACCTGTTTTGGCAAAGTTTACCCAGTATTGCTGCATCAAGTCGCTCACTTTCTTTTCTTGTGGGAATCTGTCGGCCTTGCCATCGAAAGCGCCTTTCAGATACATGATGTCATCGGCATGGGCGGCACCACGACGATTGCCTTTGGCATAGACGGTGGTGTCTGACTTCTGGGCAAGATATGCCACGTAAACAGGACTCTTACCCGTCTGTTTCTGCGAGGTGGCCCAAGCATAGGCAGGCCAGCCGAAACCAATATCGCGGGTTACGTCGCGCAGACTGAAAAGGCGTTCCTCGGCTGTAGCTCCTGGATATAACGCCTTGGCGCTATCGGCCCATTGGGCTGGCAGCTGACGGAAGAACTGCTCATACTGCTCAACGCTCACACTATCGTACTCTACTGCGCCCTCATCGCTATTATGCATAATGAGCACGGGCACATCGTTGTAACTGCCTTTATGATAGAGGGCGTAGACGGGTTCTGGAATCACATAGCCATCAACGATAGGCATGCATAACTGGAAAGAATTATCGTTTCCTGTCAGATCCTTGGCATCCGTTTGGCGCATCTCGGCTATGGAATTCTTCTTCATCTGGTTCATAAACATACTACCATACATCTGGGCCACTTGCTGATTAACCACACTTGTGGGCGACATCATGGCTCCACTCTCACTGATGCAGGCGCGGAACAAGCCTTTAGCCAGCGGTGAGGCACAGAGGACATGACAGCTCGTGGCTCCTGCCGACTCGCCGAAGATAGTAACTTTTGAGGGGTCGCCACCAAAGTTCTTGATGTTGCGCTGTACCCACTGCAAGGCGAAAATCTGATCGAGAATACCGTAGTTGCCAGAGTGACCATCGGCCTCCTTAGCCAGGTCGGCATGGGCCATAAATCCCAAAGCGCCAGCACGATACTCAACAGATACTGTTACTACGCCCTTACTGGCCAGACTCTGCCACAGGTCGCCACCATAATGCTCTGTGCGGAAAGCACCACCATGAATAAACACCATGACGGGCAGAGCCTCTTTGGTGCTCTTGGCTGGTGTAACTACACTCAGATAAAGGCAGTCTTCGCTCATCATGTCGTACTTCACATAGCTCTTTTCGGGCTGTGGGGGCCACTTGGCCACATCTTCTGCCTTCAGCACGCCCTTCCAGGGCTTAGCTGGCTGGGGTGCCTTCCATCGCAAGTCGCCCACAGGAGCTGCTGCATAAGGAATGGCTTTATACACGGCTACGGAACCTTCAAGAACGCCTGCTACGGCACCAGATTCTACCTGAGTTTTCAGCAAGGGCTGAGCCTGCCCCACCATAGCGCCCAGCACTAACATCATGGTGGATAATAGTTTCTTCGACATTTTTAGAAGTTTTACAGTTAAATAATTTACCAATTGGATGGGGCAAATGTAGCAAATTTCGCTTAATGTTCAAAGAAAATTATTACACGTTATTACTCATTAAGTATTTTTTAGCGAAATGTTGAGGATTCGCATAACATCCTCGCCATCGCCAGTCCTGAAGTCGAAGGAATCAGGAAGGGTATCGAACGGTTCGAAGGTGAGCGTGAAGTCGCAGTAATTGATATCGAGTCCGTATTGTTTTGTAACGGTAAATGCTTTCTCTACAGCAATAACATCCTCACCAAGCTTGATACCATCGGCAGCGGTAACCTTATATTTCTTGCCATTAGCAGTAAGATAAGAATCGCGGGCAATAGTGAAACCAAGGCCTTTTTGAGTATAAATACGGAAATGAACTTTGGTACCGCTGGAGCTGGCATCAACTTTGGTGACGGCCAGATTAAGACTGGCAGAATTGTCCTGCTTAGGGCCATTGATAACATCGGCCATTGCCAAGAAACCGCCTGGTACATAACCAGATAGCTCCCAAAGAATACGTCCATTGGGGGCTAACAGTACAAAGAACGGATAGGCATTATAGTCATAATAATGATTCCTAAATTCGCCCTTAAACATCTGTCCATCGCTCCAGTTACTCCATGCCATCTGCTTGCTTCGCTTGTTACGTTGCCATACTGATACAGAATCTAAGTTAATGCCTACGATTTCCAACTTTCCTTTCACCCGTTTATAAACCTCATCTAATTCTGACTCTGACTTGATGCATGCACCACAGTTGACACCCCAAAAGTCGAGCAGTACATAGCGGCCATCGCCCAAGACATCAAACAAGCGATGCTTGTTGCCTTGCAAATCGAAGAATTCGCCGTCTACAGCCTTTTCTCCAATCTGCAGAATATGTGTGGTATCCGTCTCGGCCTTATTTGCCTGAAGCGTATTAGCAGCACTCCTGGTGCCTCGAGCGGTCAAATCGTACGAGTACATATATGGATCGGATCCATCCTGAATATACCCAGAATCAAGGAAAAGCGTCTTGCCATCCTTGGATAGCATAATTTCCTGTCCCAAATGGTCGAGATGGATAATCTGCTGCTTAACGCCATCCCAGTCGTAAACCTCTACCACATTACCATAAGGGAACGGATCTTTCATATCCAGCTGCTTCATTTTCTCGCCCTTACTGTTCAGAGTTTTTTGAAGCACATAGATCCTGTTATTATCAGCACAGCAATGTATACGCTCAATAGGCAATTTCGGCATTCCACCGATTTGAATGGTATCAGAGTATAGTTGGCTCAAGATGTTTGTTTTGGTACCGTCAACAGTAAAGATGAAGGCAAACTTCCCTTTATTTTCGATCCAATACAAAAATCTACCCTTGCCATTGCCAATCAACCCGCTATAATCGGTATATACCATCAACTTCTCACCATTCAAAGCTTCAGGCGTACTATCGTTAGGCCAATAGTCAAGAGGCGTAAAGGTCTGGTTCTTGTAGTTAACTATTGAGAAGATGTGGTGCTGATCGCTTTCAGGCGTACCTACCACAAGCAGGGTGGAGTCGGTCAACACTTCGAACCTGTTTCCACCCATATAGAAAGAAGTCATTTTGCTAAGGTCGTATTTCTCCCAGTTATTAGGATCCTTCATAGCTGCAATATCGTCAGTCTTCTTTATTTTAGTCAGCGAAATCAACGACAGACTTATCATATTCTCTTCAAAAGGATGATCCAGAATATATAAGGCGCCATCCTGATCTTGCGACAATGACATTTCTCCAAACTCATTCTGTCCATGTCCTTTCGTAAACACCTTTTCTGCTTTCTGCCATTCTGTTTTGGTCAGTTTTCCTGCACAGAAGCTCCAATCATTATCTATGGCATAGATATTGTCGGCAAACATGTATTTGGGCCATATGCCCTTGTTCACATCTCTTTTCACAAGCTGCCCCTCGAGGAACACCTCAAATTCTACACTACTCTTGTCGGCGCAAGAGAATAATGGTAACATACCAATAAGGAATACAATTAAATTTTTAGCTTTCATAATTCAACAAATTTTGATTAATCCGATGGCAAAGATATGAATAAAAAGATGAATGATACAAGCATTTTTGTAGAAAAATGCAATAGTGGGTGTTGCATATATTTAGAAGCTAAATGCTTGATAATAAGACAAATAAGAAGAATGCAACAGATAAAAAAGTAGCTGAGAGGGACGGGCTAAGACGGAGAAAAACATGAAAAGATTTGGAAATATGATGAAAAGGCCGTAATTTTGCCATCAAAAATTAATCAATATGAAGAAACCATTTATCATACTGGTAATCATGACTATTATGACAGGTTGTGCCAAATGGCAGAACCCCCAGTTCATACCGGTTTGGAAAACGATAGAAACCAAACCCGAAGTGGCTCGCGTCATTTTATCAAAGATCAACAAGGACGCACTGACGGAGAGCGGAATGGCAGAATACTGCCTACTGAAGACAATAGTAGACTATAAGACTCATGTAGACATAGATAATGATTCGCTCATATCTGCCAGCATAACCTATTACAACCAGCATGGAAACGAGTGGCATCGCGGGCGCGCCTACTTCTATCGTGGCGTACTGAAAATGTACAGGTTCGGCAATATCATTGAGGCCGTAAGAGACTTTAAGGTGGCAGAATATATATCAGAGAAAACAGACGATGAAGATCTGAAAACTCACGTCTACGATTATCTGGCTCAAGTGAACCACTACTTCAGGAACTATCCGTCGATACTGAGGTATTCGCATAAGCTGCTTGACATCAGCACAGAAAGAAAAGACAGTGCGATGATGCTGAAAAACCTGATGATGTGCGCCACAACTCATGCCGACATGGACCAGATGGACAGCGCCTATTTCTATATAAAGAAAGGTATAGAACTGGAGAAACATGCTAACATGGACCAACTGCAGGACATCTACAGCATGATGGCAGAGATATATGCTGATCAAGGAGAAACCGCCAAGGCACAAGCGTACTTGGATAAATGGAAGCAGACTGACAGCAACAACACCAAGTGGTATCTGATACCTGCATACATCAGGAAAGCTCAGGGCGAATACGATATGGCCATCCGACTGGCTGAAATGGGACTAACTTCCGGTGACCAGAATGTACGTAGGAAATGTCTGGTACTTCTAGCTGAGCTGTACCATCTTAAGGGCGAAAAAGAGAAAGCCGAAGAAACAAGGTTGCTGATAGGTTCATACGATGATATGAAATATACCAATCAGGCCATGATGATGGTTGACTGGCAACAGAATATAGATGAGCAACGACTGACGAAGGATTTCTATCGCCAGACGACATGGATGCAGAGACTTATTATCGGCATCGTTATTGTAGTGGTAATAGCCGTTGCAGCAGGCATGTGGTGGCACCGCAGAAAGGTTCACAGACTTAGTTCGCAACTGGATGAGGACGCCCGAAACACCAGCGAACTGAACACCAAGGTAGGGCTACTGGAGAATCGTATGGAGCACATATCTAATACGCTGCTTATAGGCACGCAGATGTATAACCAATTGCAGCAACGCCAAAGTATAGCCGAGGCCACAGCCAAGGAGCAGCAGAGTCTAGTAGACTACTTTGCCCAGCTGCGCCCCAAGCGCTGGCAGGAATGGGGAAAGAAGTATAAGAACCTGTCGACAGCCCAATACGTGTTCCTGATTATGCAAGACGACCTGCGCTACGATGACGAAGCCATCGCCACCGTGCTCGACGTGAAGCGCACATCCGTACGCAGCATGCGCTCAAGAATCAAAAGCCGCGAAAAATAAGACGCTTCTATCCGAGGAAGAACAGACTGACGCCTACTACAGAGATCACAGCTCCTATAACGGCGCGCCAGGTAATCTTCTGCTTGAAGAGCCAATAAGATGGCAACAGAATAATAATAGGTGTCATCGCCATTAATGTAGAGGCTATGCCAGCCGCCGTATACTGAACAGCCATCAGCGAGAATCCCACACCAATAAAGGGACCGAAGATAGTGGTGGCAGTAGCAACAGCGAGCCCTTTCTTGTCGTGCATAGCCTCGCGCAGAGGATCTAAGCCCTTGCGGAAATAGAGCAAAGCGGTGAATCCGATGATACCTGCAATGCAGCGATAGAAGTTGGCACTGAAAGGCACCAGCCACTCTGGCATATCGGCTGTGGCCTGATAATGGTCCATACCTATCTTACTAAGAACCAAACCTATGCCTTGGCACATAGCTGCTCCAACGGCAAACAGCACGCCGTTGAGTGGCAGCTTGAGCGACACCTTGTGATGCTCGCCTCGGCCAAGTACAGAGATGCTGATACCAGCCAGAGTGATGAACATAGCCAGCAGAGCCGAACCCGACATCTGCTGCCCCAGCGTAACCCAAGCCATCAAGGCTGCTGATAATGGGGCCAGTGTCATAAACAACTGTCCGTAGCGCGAACCTATAATAATATAGCACTGGAAGAGGCAGAAGTCGCCTATCACATAGCCTACCAGTCCTGACAGTAGCATCCATCCCATAGCCTCGGGAGTAGCACCTGCCGGCAATGGTGAACCTGAAACAAATACAAACAACACCAGCGAGAACACCAGCGCTAAAGCCATACGTAATACGTTCAGCGTAAGATTACCCAATCGTTTGCTGCCAAATTCGCTGAGCAGCGCAGTAGCCGTCCATGAGAAAGCTACACCAATAGAAATTAATTCTCCAATATAAGTCATTGCTTAGTATAACACATTATTTATCTTAATACCTTATCTACACTACCCGCTTCAAGCAGTCTGCGGCGGGCCTCATCATATGGAAGGTTTAATGATTCTGCTATCATTCTGGTACCACGGTCAATAAGCTTCTCGTTGGTAAGCTGCATCTTAACCATACGATTACCCTTTACACGGCCCATCTTAATCATCAGCGATGTTGATATCATGTTCAGCACCATTTTCTGCGCTGTGCCGCTCTTCATACGACTTGAGCCAGTAACAAACTCCGGCCCTACTATCGTTTCAATGGGATATTCGGCTGCAGCAGCTAGTGGCGTGTTAGGATTGCTGGTGATGCAACCAGTGAGCAACCCTTGTTTGCGGGCCTCCTCGATAGCACCAATCACGTAGGGAGTAGTGCCCGAGGCAGCTATACCTATCACACAGTCTTCGGCTGTTGGCTTGTAGACAACCAGATCCTGCCAACCTCTACTGGCATCATCCTCAGCATGCTCTACGGCACGCTTCAGAGCCTCATCGCCACCTGCTATGATACCTACCACCCAATCTGGCGAAGCACCAAAAGTAGGAGGCAGTTCGCTGGCATCAAGTACGCCTAGACGCCCACTGGTTCCTGCACCTACGTAGAAAAGTCGGCCACCTTGCTTCATCTTAGGCTCAATGGCTTTTACCAGTGCCTCTATCTGTGGAATCACCTGATGCACAACTTCGGCCACCACCCTATCCTCGCGGTTGATAGCCTCAAGTATCTCGCCCGTTTCCATCTGTTCCAGGTGGTCATAGTGCGATGGCTGTTCGGTGATTTTATCCTCAATCTTCACTATTATTCAATTTGGCTGCAAAGGTAATACAATCAACAGATGTATTCTCTCTTTTAGGGGTTAAATAATGCTAAATGGGATATATCTCAGATTGTTTTTGTACCTTTGCAGCCGTATGACAGAGAAGACGATGGAGAAGTTGCGGATACTAGCAGAGTCGGCGAAGTACGATGTGTCGTGCTCGTCGAGCGGTACCGTGCGTTCTGGTAAGAAGGGCATGGTGGGTTCTACCGTTGGTGGTGTGGGCATCTGCCACTCATTTGCCGACGATGGGCGTTGTATCTCGCTGCTCAAGGTAATGCTAACCAACTATTGCATGTACGACTGCGCCTATTGCATCAATCGCCGTACTAACGATATCAGGCGTGCCACACTATCCGTATCCGAGCTCGAAGAAATCGTCATGGAGTTCTATCGCCGCAATTACATCGAAGGATTGTTCCTATCGAGTGGTGTGGTGCGCAATCCTGATTATACGATGGAACGGCTGACAGCCATTGTGCGCGATCTGCGTACTGTGCATCGTTTCAATGGCTATATCCACCTGAAGACCATTCCAGGAGCATCGCAGGAACTGTTGCAGGAGGCTGGCCTCTATGCCGACCGAATGAGCATCAATATAGAGATTCCAAAAGAGGAGTCGCTCAAGGCGCTAGCGCCCGAGAAGGACCACAAGAGCATCTTCCTGCCCATGACACAGATTCAGCAAGGCGTACTTGAGAATAAGGAGGATCGCAAGAAGTACCGCCACGCCCCAAGGTTTGTTCCTGCAGGTCAGTCTACACAGATGATTGTAGGAGCCACCAAGGAGACCGACCTTGACATTCTGAAGATGTCGAACACCATGTATCAGCAGCCCACCATGCGCCGTGTGTATTACTCTGGCTACGTGAGCGTGAACACTTACGACCCACGACTGCCAGTACTTAAGCAACCGCCACTGGTACGCGAGAACAGACTTTATCAAGCCGACTGGCTGATGCGATTCTACCACTTCAAGGTAGATGAGATTGTGGACGATAAGCATGCGCATCTTGACCTCGATGTAGACCCGAAACTTGGTTGGGCCCTCCGCCATCCGGAGTTCTTTCCCGTTGATATCAATAGCGCTCCTTACGAGGATATTCTCCGCGTGCCAGGCATCGGAGTGAAGAGTGCCGTGCTGATTGTAAACAGTCGCCGATTCAACCGCGTTACCAGCTATCACCTAAAAAAGATGGGGGTGGTAATGAAGAAGGCTAAGTATTTCATTACCTGTGGTGAGCTCACTTCGAGTTTCTCGCAGCCCATCATCGGTATCAACGAGATTCGCCCAGAACGCCTGCGCCCTCTTCTGCTCTCGAAGGCTCAACAGAAAAGGGTAGCCGCCGAACAACAACTGATGATTGACTTTGGCGAAGACCAAAATTCGTAAAATCCGTACCCCCAGATGCAAGTATTCATTTTCGATAATACCCTCGATGGACTGTTGACGGCTGTGTTCGACAGTTTCTTCCTCAAGCAACAGCCCGAATACCTGTTGGCTGAGGGCGATCAGTTGCCCTTGTTTGCCGATGAGCCTCACCATGTGATAACAGATAGTGAGCATGCCGAACGGGTATGGAAGGGGTTAGAGAAGTATCTCTCAAAAGAAGGGCTGCATATGATTTCCGTCAGTTGGCTGTCTGAGGAGCACACGCTTAATCAGCCGCTATTCAACTTTATCTGCAAGGTGTTTCGTACGAAAGTGAGAGAGCTGGAGCGCAATGCCAGCGACCCTGATGTGCTCGAGGTGCGTAACAGTTGTCGCAGAGTGCTGCACGAACAACTGCGAATGAAGCAGTTTATCCGGTTCCAGAAAGCTAAGGATGGTACCTATCTGGCAGTCATATCGCCCGATCATAATGTGCTACCACTTATCATCGACCACTTTCAAGACCGTTTTAACGATCAGCCTTGGCTCATCTATGATGCCCATCGCCACTACGGCTACTATTATGACGGTTCAGCATCCCCCATCCGTATCACTTTTGAGGATGAGGCAGCAGTACCTTTCGACCTAAGTAATGGCAAACTCGATGAAGACGTTCTTAGCGAAAACGATAAGATATTCCAAGACCTCTGGCGCACCTACTTCAAGGCCATCTGCATCAAAGAGCGTATGAATCCGAAAAAACAACTTAGTGACATGCCGCGCAGGTATTGGAAATACATGACCGAGAAGAACGCTACCCAATGACTGGTCACATGGTCACAGCTGTGACCATGTGATCGATACTAATGCTTTATGAGGACAAAAGCTAAAGCTAGCAGGGGCGATAGTTAGGGATAATAGGGGTAATACAGTAACTTTGTGATTGATTGCCTATATCCAAACGGTTGTGCGCCTATATGCAAACGATTATGCGCCTATACGCAAACGACTGTTCGTTTATAGCCAAATTGAAACGTACTCCAGCACAAGCGTAGGCTATAGAAACAAAAGGCTTATAAAACAAAAAAGTCTCAACCTTTCGATTGAGACTTGGCGCTTCAGGATGGGCTTGAACCAACGACCCCCTGATTAACAGTCAGGTGCTCTAACCAACTGAGCTACTGAAGCAGTCATTGCTGTTAAGCGGGTGCAAAAGTACGACGTTTTTTCGAAACTACCAAACTTTTTTGGAAAAAAATGACTATAAACCTTAATTTTTTTCATTTTTCCTACAAAAATGTATGTTTTTCGGCTAGAATCATTTAATTTTGCAGCCATAAAACAATAATTATAGATGATGATGAAGAAGCAAATAATCATAGCTCTATGTGCAATGACACTATCAGCCACTTCCACGATGGCTCAGAAACCAAACGACCACAATTTCGAGGTGGCCAAGCAGCTGGATATTCTGAATCACGTATACAAGAATCTGGATCTGCTATATGTTGACACGCTGAACCCGAAGGAGACAGTGGGTACGGCTATCAACGCCATGCTTCGCAGTCTGGACCCCTATACTGAATATTATGCGCAGGATGAAACAAAGAATCTGCGCCAAATGCTTACTGGTAAGTATGCCGGCATAGGTGCCATTGTACGCAAGCATCAGAAGTTGGATCGCGTGGTAATCGATGAACCATACGAGAATATGCCTGCTGCCGAAGCCGGACTGAAAAAGGGCGATGTCATACTAAGTATAGATGACTCGCTCATGACAAATAAGGAGGTGGGATATGTTAGTAACCATCTGCGTGGTGAGCCAGGAACAAGTTTCCTTCTGAAGGTTATGCGACCTTCAACAGGCAAATTGATGAGATTTAAGATTACCCGCCGCAACATCAAACTGCCAGAGATGCCATATTACGGAATTAAAGATGGCGTAGGCTACATCTCGCTGAACCAATTTACAGAGGGATGTGCCAAGGAAGTTCGTCGAGCATTCGTGGATTTGAAGAAACAGGGTGCCACATCTCTCATCTTCGACCTGCGTGGTAATGGTGGCGGTTCGGAACAAGAGGCTGTTGACATACTAAACATCTGGTTGCCTAAAGGACTGAAGGTGGTAGAGAACCGAGGCAAGATACGCCAAGCAAACAAGGAATACCAGACCCGTATAGAACCTGTTGACACACTGATGCCAATGGTGGTGCTGGTGAACGGCGAGACGGCATCGGCCAGCGAGATTTCAAGCGGAGCTCTGCAGGATCTCGATCGCGCCATAATATTAGGTACGCGTACGTACGGGAAGGGATTGGTTCAGGTGCCCATCGACCTACCCTACAACACCAATATGAAGGTAACAACATCGAAGTACTACATACCAAGTGGTCGTTGTATTCAAGCATATAACTACAAGCGTGGCGTAGGCTACCAAGAGCACATACCCGACTCGCTTACCAAAGTATTCTACACCCGCAATGGGCGTGAGGTTCGCGATGGCGGAGGCATCATGCCTGATGTAGAACTGAAGGGCGACACCATACCTAACATTGCTTTCTATCTATCGGCTAGTGGCCAGGATTCTACCGAGGTAATGTTCGACTATGTAGTGGAGTACATATCGAAGCACCCAACGATTGCCCCTGCTACAGAGTTCCACATCAGCGATGCCGATTGGCAGGAATTCAAGAATCGTGTGATAAAGAGTAGATTTACCTACGACCCAGTGAGCAAAAAGCAGTTGGCAGAGCTGGTAAAGACAGCTAAATTTGAAGGTTATTACGATGATGCCAAGAAGACTTTTGACGAGTTGGAAAAGCAGTTGAACCACAACGTGGCTACCGATCTTGACAAGCATGAGCGCGTTTTGCGCCAAGTACTTGAGAGCGAGATTATTGCCGCTTACTATTACCAGCGTGGCACCATCGAGGCCAGTCTGAATTACGACAAGCAAGTTAAGGAGGCAATACGCCTGCTGAAGAATCTGGAAGAATACAAAACCATCCTGAAGCCTAAGAAACAAAAGCAGACAGCCCAGCTGATACAATTACAGAAGAAATCATCTGTCCACATAACCCAAAAAGCTGCTAAACCGATGATTTTTAGCGATTTGGCGTAAAAAAGTGATTAAAAATTTGGAGGATTGCAGAAATATTCGTAATTTTGCACCCGTTCAGCGGAATGAGAGGCTCGAAAGAGTCTCTCATTTCACATTTAAATACTGATAGATGATAAATAAAGAGATTATTCAAACATTAACGGAAGAGTGGTTGCAAGGCAACGAATACTTCCTTGTAGACATTAACTTTGCGGCAGAAGACCGTATCGTAATCGAAATCGACCATGCCGATGGCGTATGGATCGAAGATTGTGCAGAATTGAGCCGTTTCCTCCAGGAGCGCCTGGGCGAGGAACTCGGAGAATATGAACTGGAGGTTGGCAGTGCCGGACTGGGGCAGCCCTTCAAGGTGCCCCAACAGTACATCAACCACATTGGCGACACCCTCGAGGTGCTGCAGGCCGATGGTAAGAAGGTACAGGGTGTGCTGAAGGCTGTTGATGCCCCCAACTTTACTATTACCGTACAGGAAAAACAGAAGCAGGAAGGCAAGAAGCGCCCCGTTTTGGTAGATGTTGACAAAACCTACCAGATGGACGAGGTGAAGTATGCTAAATATTTACTCGCATTCAAATAAAAAAATAAAGATACAATGGCAATCAAGAAAGAAGAGAAGGGCCCCTCAATGATTGAGACCTTCCAGGAATTTAAGGAAACCAAAAACATCGATCGTACCACACTGGTAAGCGTACTGGAAGAAAGCTTCCGTAACGTTATTGCCAAGATCTTTGGTTCGGACGAGAATTTTGACGTGATTGTAAACCCCGATAAGGGCGACTTTGAGATTCACCGCAACCGTGTGGTAGTTGCCGATGGCGAGGTGATAGATGAGAACAAGGAAATCGAGCTGAGCGAGGCTCAGAAGATTGAACCCGACTACGAGGTTGGCGAAGAGGTTTCTGAGGAGGTTAACTTCCAGAAGTTCGGTCGCCGTGCTATTCTGAACCTGCGCCAGACACTGGCTTCAAAGATTCTTGAGCTGGAGCACGACTCACTCTACCAGAAGTACAAGGATAAGGTACACACAGTGGTTAGCGGCGAGGTGTACCAGATTTGGAAACGCGAGGTACTGCTGATTGACGATGAGGGTAATGAGCTGCACTTGCCAAAGCAGGAGCAGATTCCATCAGACAACTACCACAAGGGTGAGACCGTACGTGCCATTGTGAAGGAGGTACAGAACGAGAACAACAACCCACGCATTATCCTGAGCCGTACAAGTCCAGAGTTCCTGGAGCGTCTGCTCGAGGCTGAAGTTCCTGAGATTCAGGACGGTCTGATTACCATCAAGCGCGTAGCTCGCATCCCTGGCGATCGTGCTAAGGTTGCCGTTGAGAGCTACGATGACCGTATCGACCCTGTAGGAGCCTGCGTAGGTGTTAAGGGTAGCCGTGTTCATGGTATCGTTCGTGAGCTGTGCAATGAGAATATCGACGTTATCAACTACTCAAGCAACACTCAGCTGTTCATTCAGCGCGCTCTGAGTCCAGCAAAGATTTCCAGCATCAACATCGATGCCGAGAACCACAAGGCCGAAGTTTATCTGCAGCCCGAAGAGGTTTCACTGGCCATCGGTCGTGGCGGTATGAACATCAAGTTGGCTTCTATGCTTACTGAGTATACTATCGATGTATTCCGCGTACTGAACGAGGGTGAGGCCGATGAGGATATCTATCTGGATGAGTTCTCTGACGAGATTGACCAGTGGGTTATCGATGCCATCAAGGCCATCGGACTGGATACAGCTAAGGCTGTGCTCAATGCTCCACGTGAGATGCTGATTGAAAAGGCCGACCTCGAGGAAGAGACTGTCGACCAACTGCTGGATGTACTCCGTGCGGAGTTTGAGTAAGAAGTGAATAGTGAAAAGTGAAAAGTGAAAAGTAAATGGGAGTTAGATTAAATAAAGTATTAACAGAACTGAATATCGGACTTCAGACGGCAGTTGACTATCTGAAGAAGAAGAACTTGGGTGAGATTAACGATGCCACTATGAATACCAAAATCAGCGATGAGCAGTATAATGCGCTGGTTAAGGAGTTCAAAGGCGACAAGGATGTTAAGACCCAAGCCGGTATGATGTTCCCCAAGAAGGAGAAGAAAGCAAAACCCGAACACAAGCCTGAGTCAACAGTGGTACAGGTGAAGGAGGAGGTGAAGCAGACTTTCACTCCATTAGGAAAGATTGACCTAAGTACTATTGGTAAGCCCAATAAGTCGCAGGAAGAAAAGCCCAAGGCTCAAGTTGCTGAACAGCCTAAGCCCGAGGTTAAACCAGAAGTGAAGCCCGAGCCTAAGCCACAGCCTGCTGCACCAAAGCCTGAGGCTAAACCCGAACCCAAGGTTGAGGTTAAGCCTGAGCCAAAGCCAGAGCCCAAACCACAGCCTGTTGCTGAGGTTAAGCCAGAGCCAAAGCCCGAGGTAAAAGCAGAGCCAAAGGTACAGCCAACTGCACCAAAGTCTGAGCCTGAGCAGAAGCCCGCTGCTGATTCATCGATCTTCACACTGAAGAGCGAGAAGAAGATGGCTCCAAACTTCAATGTTGTTGGAAAGATCGACCTCGACTCACTGAACCAGAGCACTCGTCCTAAGAAGAAGTCGAAGGAGGAGCGCCGTAAGGAGCGTGAGGAAAAGCAGGCTCAGATGCACAATGGCGAGAAGAAGAAGCGCGAGCGCATTCACGGCGGTAAAGAGCGTGTTGACATCGAGGCTGCAGCCAATCAGGAAAGCGGCAACAAGGGTAGCAACAATAATAATAAAAAGAACAAGGGTGGTAACCAGAACTTCCAGGATGGTGGCAACCAGGGCGGAAAGAAGAACAAGAAGAACCGCTCATTCCAGAAGCCACTTGAGGTTGACGATGAGGCAGTAGCACGCCAGGTAAAGGAGACTCTAGCTCGTCTGACATCGAAGAACCAGAACAAGAAGGGTGCCAAGTATCGTCGTGAAAAGCGTGATGCCGTTGCAGAGCGTATGAACGAGGAGATGGCAGCAGAGGCAGCACAGAGCAAGGTACTGAAACTGACTGAGTTCGTGACTGTATCTGAGCTGGCAACCATGATGAACGTTGGTGTAAACCAGGTTATCGGTACCTGTATGAGCATCGGTATCATGGTGTCGATCAACCAGCGTCTGGATGCTGAGACCATCAACATCGTTGCTGAGGAGTTCGGATTCACCACAGAATATGTATCAGCTGAAGTTCAGAACGCTATTACTGAGGAGGAGGACGACGAGAACGATCTGATTTCTCGCGCTCCAATCGTAACCGTGATGGGACACGTTGACCATGGTAAGACTTCGCTGCTCGACCACATCCGCAACACCAACGTGATTGCCGGTGAGGCTGGTGGTATCACCCAGCACATTGGTGCTTACAACGTGAAGTTGAAGGATGGCCGACAGATTACATTCCTGGATACCCCTGGTCACGAGGCATTTACCGCCATGCGTGCCCGTGGTGCTCAGGTAACTGATATCGCCATCATCATCGTTGCTGCCGACGACTCGGTGATGCCTACTACCAAGGAGGCCATCGCCCACGCTCAGGCTGCCAATGTACCAATGGTATTCGCTATCAACAAGATAGATAAGCCAGGTGCTAACCCCGATAAGATTCGTGAGGACCTGGCCAACATGAACCTGCTTGTTGAGGAATGGGGTGGTAAGTACCAGTGTCAGGAGATTAGCGCCAAGAAGGGTATTGGTGTCGACGAGCTGCTGGAGAAAGTTCTGCTCGAGGCCGAGATGCTCGACCTGAAGGCTAATCCAAACCGTAAGGCTACTGGTTCTATCATCGAGAGTTCGCTCGATAAGGGTCGTGGATATGTTTCTACCGTACTCGTTTCAAACGGTACTCTTAAGGTAGGCGACGTGGTGATTGCAGGAACTGCTTGGGGTAAGGTTAAGGCTATGTTCAACGAGCGTAACCAGCGCATCGAGGAGGCAGGCCCAGCCGAGCCAGCTATCATCCTTGGTTTGAACGGTGCTCCAACTGCTGGCGACTCATTCCACGTAATGGAGAGTGAGCAGGAGGCCCGCGAAATTGCAAACAAGCGTATCCAACTGCAGCGTGAGCAGAGCTTGCGTACTACAACCAAGCTTGGTCTCGACGAGCTGTCGCACCGTATTGCTCTGGGTGAGTTCCACGAGCTTAACATCATTGTTAAGGGTGATACCGACGGATCTATCGAGGCTCTCTCTGATTCGTTCATCAAGCTTTCTACCGAGAAGGTTCAGGTAAACGTTATCAACAAGGCCGTAGGTCAGATTTCAGAGAACGATGTTATGCTGGCATCTGCTTCTGAGGCTATCATCATCGGATTCCAGGTTCGTCCTTCGGCCGATGCCCGTAAGGCTGCCGATCGCGAGGGCGTGGAGATCAATACCTACTCTATCATCTACGATGCTATCGACGATGTAAAGCAGACCATGCAGGGTATGCTTGACAAGGTTAAGAAGGAGATTCTTGCTGGTGAAATCGAGGTTAAGCAGGTATTCAAGATTTCTAAGGTTGGTACTGTTGCCGGTGGTCTGGTTACCAATGGTAAAGTACATAACAAGGACAAGGCTCGCGTTATCCGCGATGGTATCGTGATCCATACTGCTCCTATCGATGCCCTGAAGCGCTACAAGGACGATGCCAAGGAAGTGGCTACCGGACTGGAGTGCGGTATCTCACTGGTTAACTTCAACGATATCCAGGTAGGTGATATCATCGAGACCTTCACAGAGATCGAGGTAGAACAGAAACTTTAAGAATGTCAGAACAGAAGAATGAATTTGTACGTCAGGTGGCTGAGCAAAAATACGAGTTTGGCTTTACCACCGACGTACATACTGAGATAATAGAGAAAGGGCTGAACGAGGATATCGTTCGGCTCATCTCTGCTAAGAAAGGGGAGCCCGAGTGGATGCTCGAGTTCCGCTTAAAAGCGTTCCGGTACTGGAAGGAACAGACGGAGCCTAAATGGGGACATGTGCATGTGCCCGAGATTGATTATCAGGCTATTAGCTACTATGCAGACCCACTAGCCAAAAAGCCAGAGGGAGACGGTAAGATTGATCCAGAACTTGAGAAGACCTTTGATAAACTAGGTATTCCTCTCGAGGAGCGTTTGGCATTGAGTGGTAATACCGCCGTTGATGCCATCATGGACTCGGTATCGGTTAAGACCACCTTCAAGGAGAAACTTCGCGAGAAAGGAGTCATCTTCTGCTCAATTGGTGAGGCTATCAAGGAACATGGCGACTTGGTACGTCAGTACTTGGGAACCGTTGTGCCTTACAAGGATAATTTCTTTGCAGCCCTTAACTCGGCTGTATTCAGCGATGGATCGTTTGTATATATCCCTAAGGGCGTTCGCTGTCCTATGGAGCTGAGCTCTTATTTCCGTATCAACGCAAGAAATACAGGTCAGTTTGAGCGTACATTGATTATTGCCGACGACGATGCTTACGTATCGTATTTGGAGGGATGTACAGCCCCCATGCGCGACGAGAACCAGCTTCATGCTGCCATCGTAGAGATTATCGTAATGAATCGAGCTGAGGTAAAGTACTCAACCGTTCAGAACTGGTATCCTGGCGATGAAAACGGAAAGGGAGGCGTGTTGAATCTGGTAACCAAACGTGGCGACCTACGTGGTGTCGACTCAAAGCTGTCATGGACTCAGGTTGAGACAGGATCGGCCATCACATGGAAGTATCCATCGTGCATCCTGCGTGGCGATAACAGCGTGGCCGAGTTCTACTCAGTAGCTGTTACCAACAACTATCAGGAAGCCGATACCGGTACCAAGATGATTCATATAGGTAAGAACACTAAGAGTACCATCATCTCTAAGGGTATCTCGGCTGGCCACTCGCAGAACTCGTATCGCGGACTGGTTCGTGCTACATCAACTGCTGATAATGCACGTAACTACTCATCGTGCGACTCGCTATTGCTGGGCTCTGATTGCGGTGCTCACACCTTCCCCTATATGGATGTGCACAACGATACAGCCGTATTCGAGCACGAGGCAACCACCTCGAAGATCTCGGAAGATCAGCTGTTCTACTGCAACCAGCGCGGCATACCAACCGAGCAGGCTGTAGGACTTATCGTTAACGGCTACGCCAAAGAGGTGCTGCAAAAGCTGCCTATGGAATTTGCCGTAGAAGCTCAGAAACTTTTAAGTGTATCATTAGAAGGAACTGTAGGATAATTAAAAACTATAAACATTATGTTAGAGAAATTATTTGGATTTGATTCCTCCAAAATGACTTTGCGCAAGGAGGTTATTGGTGGCATTACCACGTTCTTAACAATGGCTTATATTTTAGCCGTGAATCCCAGCATCCTCTCAGCTACTGGAATGGATGCAGGTGCCGTGTTTACCACAACGTGTATCTCGGCTGTAGTGGGCACCTTGGTGATGGCTATCTATGCCAAGCTACCTTTTGCTTTGGCACCTGGTATGGGGCTGAATGCCTTCTTTGCATTCACTGTAGTGCTCACCATGGGCTATTCGTGGCAGTTTGCACTCACCGCAGTCATGATTGAAGGACTCATATTCATTTTGCTCACCGTTACAGGTCTGCGCCAACATATTGTCAACGCCATTCCTCTGGTTATGCGTCGAGCCATCAGCCCAGGAATCGGACTGTTTATCGCCTTTGTAGGACTGAAGGGTGCTGGTATTGTAGCATCATCAGAGGCAACATTCATTACATTGGGTAATTTGCACGACCCTGCAGTACTATTGAGTATTTTTGGTATTTTACTCACTGCAGCACTCTTGGTTAGGAATGTTACAGGAGCATTGCTTATAGGAATCTTGGTTACAACCATCGTGGGCATCCCATTAGGCGTTACCAATTACTCTGGTATCATGTCAGTACCACCATCTATCAGCCCTATCTTCATGCAGTTTGAGTGGCACAATATATTCACGGTAGATATGGTTGTTGTGGTTCTAACATTCCTGTTCATCGACATGTTTGATACCATCGGAACCCTTATTGGTGTATCTAACCGTGCAGGTATGGTTGACGACAACGGTAACGTGAAGAACCTGAATCAGGCCTTTATGGCCGATGCCATCGGCACAACCATAGGAGCTATGCTCGGTACATCTACCGTGACCACATACGTAGAGAGTGCATCAGGCGTAAACGTAGGTGGACGCTCTGGTCTAACCAGCTTTACCGTGGCTATCTGCTTTATTGTGGCATTGCTCTTTGCACCATTGTTCCTGGCTATTCCTGCTCAAGCCACAGCAGCAGCGCTGATTCTGGTGGGCGTCATGATGATGCACGACATCCGAAAGGTTGATTTCTCTAATTATGTAACAGCTATACCTTGTTTTGTATGTATCGTGCTCATGCCGCTTACCTATAGCATTTCCGATGGTATTCTCATGGGAGTGATTTCTTATGTGCTGATACATCTGCTATCGGGCACATTCAAAGATAAGGACGAGCGTAACAACATGAACTGGGGAACCATTCTTCTGGCTGTTCTGTTCATCTGCCGTTACGCATTCCTATAGTTCGAAGCAAAAGATAAAAATATGTTAGAAGTAAAGAACTTACACGCCAAGATTGGCGACAAAGAAATATTAAAAGGCATTGATCTTGTCATTAACGATGGCGAGACACATGCCATCATGGGCCCTAATGGCTCGGGTAAGTCAACCCTGAGTGCTGTACTTGTGGGCAATCCGCTCTACGAGGTTACTGAAGGCGAAGCTTACTTTAATGGCAAGAATCTGCTGGAGATGAAACCTGAGGACAGAGCCCACGAGGGACTCTTCCTGAGTTTTCAGTATCCTGTTGAAATTCCAGGTGTGTCGATGACCAACTTTATGAAGGCCGCCATCAACGAGAAGCGTAAATATCAGGGCCTGGAGCCTATGAATGCTGCCGAATTCCTGAAGTTGCAGCGTGAAAAGCGTAAGATTGTAGAGCTTGACTCTAAGCTGGCCAACCGCTCGGTAAACGAGGGCTTTAGCGGTGGTGAGAAGAAGCGTAACGAGATATTCCAGATGGCTATGCTCGAGCCAAAGCTGAGCATCCTTGATGAGACGGATTCAGGTCTTGATGTGGATGCCATGCGCATTGTGGCAGAGGGTGTAAACAAGCTTCAGACATCTGAGACATCGTGTATCGTTATCACTCACTACGACCGTCTGCTCGAGATGATTAAGCCTCAGTTTGTACATGTGCTCTATAAAGGTCGCATCGTAAAGACTGGCGGCCCAGAGCTGGCTGTGCAGATTCAGGAGCACGGTTACGATTGGATTAAGGAAGAAATCGGAGAAGAGTGATCATAATTGATAATTGAAAATTGATAATTGATAATTATGATTACTTCAAGTGAGAATCAATATATAGAACTCTATAACGAGGCTCGGCAGATGATTTTCGATCATGCGCCTGAGTCGATGAACGCTATGCGCGATCAGGCCTTCGAGGACTTCCGCAAGCAGGGCTTCCCAACGAAAAAAGTGGAGCGCTATAAGTACACCGATATTCAGAAGCTCTTTGAGCCCGATTATGGTGTAAACCTCAGTCGCCTGCAAATTCCCGTTGATCCCTACGAGGCCTTTCATTGCGACGTGCCCAACCTCAGCACGAGTCTTTATTTCGTGGTGAACGATATGTTCTATCACGACGACAAGCCTAAAGGCCATCTGCCTGAGGGCGTGATTATCGGCTCTATGCGCGATTATCCCGAGTTGGTAGCTAAATACTACACCAAACTGGCCAAGACCAGCGAGGACGGCATTACAGCCCTCAACACCATGCTGGCCCAGGACGGATTACTGGTTTACGTGCCCAAGAACACGAAGGTGGACCGTGCCATTCAGGTTATCAACATCCTGAAGGCTACCCCACAGAACGCTCAGCGTGTGGTGCCCGACCTGATGGTGAACCGTCGTGTGCTCATCGTGCTCGAAGAGTGTGCCGAAATCAAAATGCTATTCTGCGACCATGCTGCCGACGACCGTAACTTCCTGGCCACACAGGTTATCGAGGCTTACGTAGGTGAGAATGCATCGCTCGACCTCTATTGCATGGAGGAGACACACCATAAGAACGTGCGCCTCAGCAACGTCTATATCGACCAGCAGGCCAACAGTCGTGTAAACCACAATGTCATCACCCTGCACAACGGTATCACCCGTAACAAGCTCGACCTGACCTTTAGTGGTGAGGGGGCCGAGTGCCAATGCTATGGTTGTGTGATTGCCGACAAGCAGCAGCATGTGGATAACAACACGCTCATCGTTCATAAAGTGCCTCATTGCAACTCGCAAGAACTCTATAAGTACGTACTCGACGACAAGTCGGTAGGTGCCTTTGCAGGTCGGGTATTGGTAGAACACGGAGCCCAAAAGACCACTTCGCAGATGACCAATCAGAACCTCACAGCAACTAAGGAGGCCCGTATGTACACCCAGCCCATGCTCGAGATTTATGCCGACGACGTGAAGTGTGCCCACGGCTCAACCGTTGGTCAGCTGAACGACGCTGCCCTGTTCTACATGCGTCAGCGCGGTATCTCTCTGCAGGAGGCCAAGCTGCTGCTGCAGAATGCATTTATCAACGAGGTTATCGACCACATGGAGCTTGAGCCTCTCCGCGACCGTCTGCACTACCTGGTAGAGAAGCGTTTCCGCGGCGAACTAAACAAATGCTCAGGCTGCAAACTCTGTAAATAACGCCCTCCCAAGAAATATGTACGATATCAATAAAATCAGGGAAGATTTCCCCATCCTTTCACGCGAGGTTTACAAGAAGCCGCTGGTTTATCTCGATAACGCGGCTACCACGCAGAAACCACTCATGGTGCTCGACGCTATGAGAGACGAGTATCTGAACGTGAATGCTAACGTGCATCGCGGCGTTCACTACCTCAGTCAGCAGGCTACCGACCTGCATGAGGCGGCCCGTGAAAAGGTGCGTGGATTTATCAACGCCCGCAAGATAGAGGAGATCATCTTTACCCGTGGTACTACCGAGGCTATCAATCTGGTGGCTCAGTCGTTCTGCGAGAGTCAGATGCAGGAGGGCGACGAGGTGATCGTGACCGAGATGGAGCACCACTCAAACATAGTAAGTTGGCAGCTCCAGGCGATGAAACGAGGCATTATCGTCAAGCATATCCCCATTACCGACGATGGTATCCTCTGTCTCGACCAGTTGGAATCGCTCATTACCCCTCGTACCAAGATTATCAGCGTAGCCCATGTCAGCAATGTGCTGGGTACGGTTAATCCTGTTGAGGAGATTATCAAGATAGCTCACGCCCACGGCATCCCTGTATTGGTAGACGGCGCCCAGAGCGCCCCCCACTTCAAGGTTGACGTACAGGCGATAGATTGCGACTTTTTTGCTTTCAGCGGCCATAAGATGTATGGTCCTACTGGCATTGGTGTACTCTATGGTAAGGAAGAGTGGCTCGAGAAACTGCCCCCATACCAAGGTGGTGGCGAGATGATTGACAAGGTGACTTGGGAGAAGACTACCTTTGAGCGCTTGCCATTCAAGTTTGAGGCAGGAACCCCTGATTACGTAGCTACCCACGGACTGGCCAAGGCCATAGAATATATTGATGCCATCGGCTTCGATGCCATCCAGCAGCACGAGCATGAGCTCACCCGCTACTGCATGGAGCAGCTGATGACCATCCCCGATATGCATATTTACGGCCCTATGGATGCATCGTTGAAGGATGCTGTTGTCTCGTTCAACGTAGGCAACATCCACCACTTGGATATGGGCACCCTACTCGACCGTCTTGGCATAGCCGTCCGCACAGGTCACCATTGTGCTCAGCCATTGATGGACCGTCTCAACATCAGTGGCACCGTTCGCGCATCGTTCGCCCTTTATAACACCAAGGAAGAGATTGATACACTCGTAGCAGCCATCCGCCGTGTTTCACAGATGTTCTAAATATGTTATTAAACAAATATTACAAAGGCAAGATTGAGGCAGGCTGCGACGAAGCTGGTCGTGGCTGCTTGGCAGGTAGTGTCTATGCAGCTGCAGTTATCCTGCCCGAAGGCTACGAAAACGAGCTGCTGAACGACTCCAAGCAACTCTCTGAGAAGAAACGCTACCAGCTGCGAGAGATTATCGAGCGCGATGCCGTAGCGTGGGCTGTAGGCATCGTAACACCCGATGAAATCGACAAAATCAACATTCTCAACGCCTCTATTTTAGCGATGCATCGCGCCTTAGATCAACTCAAGGTGCGCCCAGAGGCCATCATCGTAGATGGTAACCGCTTTAAACCCTATAAGGATCCCGCTGACGGCAAAACTTTGCCTTCTACCACCATCGTTAAGGGCGATGGAAAATACCTGGCTATAGCCGCCGCCAGCATCCTTGCCAAGACCTATCGTGACGACTATATGAACGAGCTGGCCAAGGAATATCCCCAATACGACTGGCTCTCAAACAAGGGCTACCCCACCAAGAAACATCGTGAAGCCATCAAACAATATGGCATCACCCCTTATCATCGCAAGAGCTACAATCTCTTAGGCGATGGGCAGCTGAGCATTGATTTCGGAAAGTTTTAATTTATCTGATAATATCTTCTTTCTTTAGTTCTACAACCTTGCCATAGCGAGCAAGGGCTTTAAGGTCGGTGAGTTTCTTATCACCGATGATGAGCCAGACGCGGTTATGATTGTTGGCGATGTGCTGCTGATGAAACTGTATGACATCCTGCATGCTGACAGTTGGTATCAGTCTGGCATCATCGGCATACATATCTTTGGTGTAACCGTTCATGCGCTGATTGGCTACGTAACCGCCCATATTGCGGAAAGTGGGATAGTTGTTTTGTATGTTGTTAAGTACTGATTGGCGGGCTGCCTCCAAGTTCTCTTCCTTCATAGGCATTTGGTGCAATAATGAGTCGATGGTGGTGATAACCTCCATGGTCTTGTCGACCTGAGTGCCTGTTGCTGTGAAGAAGGCTAACGGCTCTTGGGGGTATTTCATGAGACTTGCTGAAACACTCTGTCCATAAGTAGAATAGGCCAGTGAACGGAACTCGCGGACGTTCTGAAACAATACCGACGACATGCCGCCAGCAAAATATTTCTCCCATAAATCCAGTTTGGCACGCTGTTCGACTGTTGGCAGAGGGCTGATGCCATCGTAACTAACCACATAATTCTGGCGTGACTTTGGTACATTGTAGAAATAAACGATGGGCTCAGTGGGCTGCTGAATCTCACGGAAGGTATCGGCCTGTGGCTTCTGACATTGACTTAGTGGTAATGCCTGCTGTGCAATCATCGCAACATTCTCAACAGACTGGCGACCGCAATAGAACAGCTCGCAATCATATTGTTGCAATTCGCGGAAGAAACCTAATAGTGCGTCGCTCTTCAAGTCCTTAATCTCCTTCTTCGACAGTTGGTTGAGGTATTTCGATTTATCGCCATAGATGATATAGCTCAAGGCGGGACTAAGTACATCATCCTTCTGCTTTCCAAAGCTCTTGCGGTCTACCTTGTCAGCATCCTTCGCCTCCTTCAAAGCCTCGTCATCGCCCTTAGCAGCACTCAGAAAGTGAGCAAGCAACTGCAGAGAGGGAGCAAACTGATTATCGAGTCCTGTCAGACTCAGACTAAATGTCATATCACCTGAAGATACTTCTATTGTAGTGCCCAATTGCTGCCAAGCCTGTTCCAACTGCTGTTTCTTCAGCGAGTCGGTGCCCAGAGCGCTGATGTATCCGGAGAGTACGTTCAACGCAGGGGTATGTAGTTCGCCATCCTTGTAGCGAAGCGTGAACGTAAAGATCTCGTTCATCGGATTCTCCTTGTAATAAAGGGTAACATGACTGTTCAGCTGCTTTGTAGTCACATCCTTTTCAAAGTCTACGGTACGAATGTCGGTATTCTTCACAGGAATCTGTTCCAGCTGCTGGGCAAGGGCCGACTTGGCATCCAAATTCTTTGGCGAAATGGGCTTGTAACCGGGCTGTTTCAACGTCTCCTTGTTAGGTGTGCCGTATTTCTTCGAAAGTGTGATATGATTGGCATCGTAATATTTCTTGGCTGCTGCAACAACATCTTCCTTTGTCAAGCGCTTGATGCTTTCTATATTGTCGAGCACATCCTGCCATGTGCGACCTTTCGGAAATAACATAATCAGTTTATCTGAACGATCGCTGATTGTTTCAAGTTCCTTTTCGGCCTCCATCACCATCTCTCGTTTCAGCGATTCCATCTGTTCGGTACTGAAGTCGCCGTTCATCACCTTCTGTACCTGCTCCATCACACGTTTTTCGGCTGTCTTCATCTTACCGAAAAGGTTGGGAATAATCACAACGCCAGTGCCCGCAGCATCGTCTAAGCCTACGCTCATGGCGGCAGACATCATCACTTTATGCTCGTTTACCAGCGAGTCAAGAAGTCCTGCCTTACCATTATAAAGCAGTTTATTGGCCAGAGTCAGCGCATTGGCATCGGGTTCAAATTCCGTGGGTGCTTTAAACACTAAGACCTCGGCACCAACCAAAGGGATAGGCAACTTTACCTCGCAAACTTCCCCCTCACCAATTTCTGGCATCGGACTTTTTACGCGTTCTGGCGCTGGGCCGGTCTGCACGCGTCCAAAGGTCTGTTCCAGAAGCGCTGTTAGTGTAGAATCAGGTGTGATGTCACCACAGAGAATAAGACCCATATTTGAGGCTACATAGTATTTCTTGAAGAACTCTGCCATATCCGAAAGACGTGGGTTCTTCAGACTCTCTGTTGATCCAAGGATGGGATAAGCATACGGTTGGGCCTTGAAGATAGCGCCAAACACCTTCTCCTGTATGTCGCCCATACCATCGGCAGCTCTGTTCTTTTCTTCATATACATTTTCTAACTCTCCCTGAAAGCCTCGGAATACCGGTTTCATCAGTCGCTCTGAGTTGAGCCAGCACCAGTGCTCCATGAACTGTGGCAGGAAAGAGTTATAATAGAACGTTAGGTCGTAGCTTGTGGCGGCGTTCAGACCGCTACCGCCGTATTTCGAGATAAGACGGTTGTACTCATTAGGAATCGCATAGTCGGCGGCTTTGAGACTTAACTCGTTGATATGCCGCTGAATCTTGGTGCGCTCAGCATCGTTTTTGGTTTGCGATAGCAGGTCGTACTGAGCCGATATGCTGTCAAGCCAGGGTTTCTCCTTCTGATAGTCGATGGTACCCAGACGATCGGTGCCCTTAAACATAATATGCTCAAAATAGTGAGCGATACCTGTGTTGGGACAGTCTTTGGCACCAGCCTTTACCACCACGGCTCCAAACACCTTTGGCTGAGAGTGATCCTCGTTCAGCCAAACGGTCATACCGTTACTCAGTTTCAGCTCTTTTACCTGCAATTGGGCGTTGACACATAGACTTGTCAAAAATACCAAAATGGCGAATACGTAGCGTTTCATACACCTCTGATTTAAAGTTTATTTTCCATTTGTCGGGTCAAAGGTAGTAATAAATAGAAAAAAAGATGTAACTTTGCAGCGCAAATTAAGGTACTTTAAATTTTTTAGACAATGGCAAAGAAAGCATTATTGATGATTCTCGATGGATGGGGAATCGGTAAGCATGGTAAGGGTGATGTTATCTACAACACTCCAACTCCTTACCTCGATCTGTTGACAGCTACTTCAGCTCACTCTCAGTTGATGGCATCTGGTGAAGATGTTGGTCTGCCCGATGGGCAGATGGGTAACTCTGAGGTGGGTCACCTGAACATTGGTGCTGGACGCATCGTTTATCAGGACCTTGTTAAGATAAACCGCGCCTGCAAGGATGGCTCTATCATGGAGAATCCTCAGGTAAAGGCTGCTTATACATACGCTAAGGAAAACAATAAGAAGCTGCACCTGATGGGTCTGACTTCTGATGGTGGTGTACACTCTTCACTCGACCACCTGTTCAAGCTCATCGAGATTGGTAAGGCTTACGGTCTGAAGAATCAGGTGTTTGTTCATTGCTTTATGGACGGTCGCGATACCGACCCCAAGAGCGGTAAGGGCTTCATCGAGCAGGTATCAAAGGTTTGTGCTGACAACGAAGCTGCTATTGCCAGCATCGTAGGTCGTTTCTATGCTATGGACCGCGATAAGCGTTGGGAGCGCGTAAAAGAGGGTTACGACCTGATTGTGAACGGTACTGGCAAGCAGAGCACCGACATGGTTGCTGCTATGCAGGAGAGCTATGATGAGGGCGTTACCGATGAGTTCATCAAGCCTATCCACAATGCCGCAGTTAATGGTTGTGTAGAAGAGGGCGACGTAGTTATCTTCATCAACTTCCGTAATGACCGTGCTAAGGAGATGACTATCGCACTGACTCAGGAGGATATGCCAGAGCAGGGCATGAAGACTATACCAGGTCTGCAGTACTACTGCATGACTCCATACGATGCTAACTTCAAGGGTGTTCATATCCTCTTCCCTAAGGAGAATGTTGAGAACACACTGGGTGAGTATCTGAGCAAGCAGGGCAAGAAGCAGCTGCACACCGCTGAGACTGAGAAGTATGCTCATGTAACATTCTTCTTCAATGGTGGTCGCGAGGCTCCATACGAGGGTGAGGACCGCATCCTGGTTCCATCGCCAAAGGTTGCTACCTACGACCTGAAGCCTGAGATGAGCGCTTTTGAGGTGAAGGACAAGCTGGTTGCTGCTATCAACGAGGCTAAGTATGACTTCATCGTAGTAAACTTTGCTAACGGCGACATGGTTGGTCACACTGGTATCTACAACGCTATTGCCAAGGCTGTTTGGGCTGTTGACAACTGCGTGAAGGATGTGATCGAGGCTGCTAAGGCTAATGACTATGAGGCTATCATCATCGCCGACCACGGTAATGCCGACAACGCTATCAACCCTGATGGCACTCCTAACACAGCTCACTCACTGAACCCAGTTCCATTCATCTACGTAACCAACAATAACTCGGCTACAGTTAAGGATGGTCGTCTGGCTGACGTTGCTCCTTCTATCCTCCACATCATGGGCTTGGAGCAGCCTGCAGACATGACTGGCGAGAACCTGATTCAGGACTAAGAATAGAATATGACACAGCAGGACTTTCAGACCTATGTGGAGAAGTATAGCGACGGTATCGAAGAGATCCGACAGCATGCCCACATGCTTCACGATAGCGTAAACCAGCGCTACGACGAGAACCATCCATATAGTGTACACCTCGACATGGTGGCAGACTCGGTGTTTAAATACGGACACCAGGTCTGCCAACAGGAGGCTGATGTCCTGCCGTTGTTTTTTGGCGCATTCTATCACGATAGCATCGAGGATGCGCGTATGACCTATAATGATGTTAAAAAGGGCGCCAGCCACTTTATGAACGACGAGCAGGCCTATATGGCTGCCGAGATGGTATATGCGCTGACCAATGAAAAGGGAAGGACACGTGCCGAGAGAAGCAACGACCGCTACTATGCCGGCATACGCGAAACACCATACGCTCCGTTCTTAAAACTGTGCGACCGCCTGGCTAACATCACCTACTCATGTTCGATGTCGAACAAGATTAACAACCACATGAGGGAGGTTTACAAAAACGAGCTTCCTCATTTCCTGGAGGCAATCAATCCCCATAGCAACGACCCTCGGATGATTCTTCCACAAGTAATGATTGACGAAATATATAAGCAGTTATGAACGTGCAGATAGAAGAATCGTGGAAGCAGCATTTGCTGGGCGAGTTTGAGAAGCCATACTTTGCGCAACTGACAACAGCTGTGCGACAAGAATATCGAACTACAACGTGCTATCCTCCAGGCAAATTGATTTTCAATGCCTTTAACCTGTGTCCGTTTGACAAGGTGAAAGTAGTGATTATCGGACAAGATCCTTACCACGAACCGGGACAGGCCCACGGACTGAGTTTCTCTGTTCAGGATGGCATACAGTTCCCACCATCGCTGCAGAACATTTTCAAGGAAATACAAGCCGATCTAGGCAAAGAAATACCCACTTCAGGTAATCTTACCCGTTGGGCAGAACAAGGAGTGCTGCTTCTGAATGCATCGCTCACCGTTCGTGCTCATCAGGCTAACAGTCACTCGACATTAGGCTGGCAGAAGTTTACCGATGCCGCAATCCAGACACTTGCTGCCAATCGCGAGCATCTGGTTTATATGCTTTGGGGCGGCTATGCCCGTTCAAAGTCGTATATGATTGACAAGAATCGCAATCTGGTTCTGGAATCTGTTCACCCGTCACCACTTAGTGCTAACCGTGGTGGCTGGTTCGGCCAGCACCAGTTCTCTCGCTGCAATCAGTATCTCGAGCAGAATGGAATGACTCCTATCGAGTGGTAATATGAAATACCTATTGCTATTCTTTTTGATGTTAATGCCCGTAGTGGCTACGGCTCAGTTTGACGAGACTGGCCTCGACACCTTATATCAGCAATATATTACTGACGATGTAAAAGCACAACTTCAGAAGCATGAGGAATTAAGAATCCGTCTTGAACAGGAAGCGCAAGAACGGCAAGAACATCGCATGTGGTGGCATCTGGCTTTATTGGGCTGTGGCATCTGCTCGCTGATCACCACTGCAGGCATTTTCCATGCTGTATTCAAAGGCCAGGCCGATACGCCTTTGAGCAATAAGATAAAAGCAGGAGCCATCTGTCTGGCTGGAGGTATAACCATCTTCGTCATCAATGCCTTATGGCTCTATCTCTCTTTCGAGGCTACATTCCAAATAAAAAAGCTAGTATTATGCTTTATACTGTTAGCCCTAGGCATTGCCCTATGGATATATACTAAGAATATTAAGAAAAATAATACTGACGATTTATGAAAACAAGGTTTATCTTATTTATGATGCTGATAGTTGTTCCTGCAACTATGATGCCGCAGAATCTTTACCTGGATAATATTCAGAAAGCAGGGCAAGGTGATGCAGAAGCTCAGAACAATATCGGCAGATGCTATAGTCTTGGTATTGGTGTTGAGAAAGATAGCAAGCAGGCGCTGAATTGGTTTAAGAAGTCTGCTGCACAGGGGTATACAAAAGGTATTATCAATTGCGGTGTTTGTTATCAGCAAGACTGGAAATTCACCAAGGCTCGTAGCTGTTTCGAAGAGGCACTGAAGAAACATGATATTTCTGCGTACTACTTCTTGGGTAACTTGTATTCATCGCCCGTTTGGACAGATGGCATTGACCTGAAAAAATCCCTTGGGTACTTTCAACAAGGAGCCGCTGTTGGCGACTTCCGCAGTCAATACCAGCTTGCGTACTATTATAAAGTTGGTGTAACGGAATTAGCTCGAGACGAGGAGAAAGCTTTATACTGGTATGATCAGGTTATTTCCAATACAGACCAAAGGCTTGCCAATAAAGCTGCAAACGATGCATGTTATTTATGCATCATAAAGGGGGAATTTGACAAAGCAATTCAGTATGCAGACATAGCTATAGAGAAGAACAGAGGTAAAGACGTTAATGATTACGACACAAAGGGTGATGCATATATTGCAGGGTTGGAACGCCAGAATAAAAGCTATAGTTATAAGAACAAGATTGACAGTTGGTATAAAGATTTTGCTCCTTTGAAGGCTTATGGTTACTATGAGGGGGCCAAACAAATGCTGGCGAAATGCCTGCAGATGGATGCTAACTATGAAAAGAAAAATACAGCCTTCGTCAAGAAGATGAAAGAATTGGAATCAACTCCCCCCGAATGGTTGAAAGACACGGAGGTGATGGCAGCACTACATAAGCCCTCAGAAGGCGTATCGTCAGAATCCTTAGTTCAGCAGACTCCTGTTGGGCTGCAAGCCTCTACGTTACAACAATCAGTTGCGATACCTGTATCTATGGTTGATGAAAACATTCCAGTTTCTTCACAGACTGACGAGAATGTTTTTGTTGTCATCATAGGCAACGAGAAATATGAAGAAGAGGCCGAAGTGCCGTTTGCAGAGAATGATGCGAAGGTATTTTATGAATATTGTAGAAAAACATTGGGAATCAGCGAGAAACACATCCGTTTGTACCTCAATGCTGGTTATAATAATATCCGAAAGGCTGTGAGTTGGCTGAAGCAGGGAATGACTGCGTATGGAGAGAGTGGACGAATCATATTCTACTATGCAGGACATGGTATTCCCAATGAGACAGACAAGAGTGCCTATTTGTTACCAGTTGATGGTATAGGTCGCGATACTGAATCAGCTTATTCGCTTAGCAAATTATATCAGACTCTTGGTGAGATACCGGCACAGTCAGTCACTGTCTTCCTCGATGCCTGTTTCAGCGGAGCAAAACGAGATGGTCAGATGATGTCTTCTGCGCGTGGTGTCGCCATCAAAGCGAAACCTCAAGAGGCTAAGGGAAATATGGTTATCTTTACTGCAGCCCAGGGTGATGAGACGGCATATCCTTTCAAGTCGCAAAAACATGGGATGTTCACCTATTATTTATTAAAGAAATTGCAGGAAACTCAAGGCGATGTGACACTTGGAGAGTTGGGGGATTACCTGACAAACGAAGTGAAACGTGAGTCGTTTGACGAGAATAATAAAATCCAGACGCCTACAGTCATTCCGTCTTCGGCAATGATGAATCAATGGCGCACTATGAAATTGAAATAAAAAAGTATGGAGAAACTACCACCAATTATACAAGTAGGCGATGTGCTACTCTCGTCAGAGATACTCACCGAGAAGTTTTGTTGCGACCTGAGCGTTTGCAAGGGCGAATGCTGTGTTGAAGGCGATGCCGGAGCTCCTGTAACGATGGAGGAGATTGCCGAGATCGAAGAGTGTGTTGATACCGTATGGGAAGACCTCTCTGCTTCAGCCCAGGCCGTCATCGATAAGCAAGGCATAGCCTATACTGATAAGGAGGGTGATCTGGTGACCAGTATCGTTGGCGGCAAGGATTGTGTGTTTACCTATTATGGCGACATTGAGGATTGGAACACGCATATGCCCATCAAGAACTGCTGCCTATGTGCATTAGAAAAGGCTTACAGAGCAGGAAAAACCCGCTTCTGCAAGCCTATTAGCTGCGCCTTATATCCTATTCGCGAGAAACGCCTAGGCGACGGTCTCATCGGACTTAACTACAACCGTTGGAATGTATGTAAAATGGCCATCGCCAAGGGCATACAAGAGAATCTGCGTCTTTACCAGTTTCTCCGCGATCCACTGATTCGAAGATTTGGTGAAGCGTGGTATCAGGAATTGCTGGACATGGTAGACGAGCTGAAGAAGCAGGGCTACCTATGATTTCCTGTACTTAGAGGGTGTCATGCCCACATGCTCCCTAAAGTATTTACCTAAGAAACTCTGGTTGGGGAAGTTCATATCCTCAGCTATCTCCTTGATCGACTTTGTCGAATTCTTAAGCATGACGCGCAGTTCCAACGTTACATAGCTCTCAATCCACTCAACGGCTGTACGCCCGCTGATACGCTTCACTACCAGCGACAGATACTTTGGCGTGATGCAGAGTTGCTGAGCATACCAGCTCACGCGGCGCTCGCGCTTACAGTTGTCCTGAACCAGTCGTAGGAATCGGGTGAACACCTTCTCTGAAGGAATCTGCACCTCGCCATAGTTACGGGCTCTGTAGATGATGTTACCCACATCATAGAACATAGCCAGCAGCAGGGTACGTATCAGGTCCTTACGGAAGTGGTTGCACGTATCGCTTATTTTCTGTTTGATCACAGCAAAATACTCCTTAAATGCTTCACATTCCCGCTGCTCAAGCTTCATAACCGGTTGAGTACGGGCAAAGACGAACAACGAGCTTACATCGTGAACCGACTTGATAATCTCGTGGAAGAAGTTAACGCTCATCATGATACACAATCCCTCCATCGTAGGCGAAGGCTTGTAGCCATCTATCACTTGGTGTTCGCTTACTATCAGAATATCGCCCGCATTAATAATCTGCTCCTTGCTGTCGATACGATACCTCAGGCGGCCACGTGTGCAGAGTCCTATCAGGATGAAGTTCATCTTCCTGGGGTCTTTAGGCATCGGGGCCTTGTTGATGCTGTCAGACAGCATCAGATCGTTGTCGAGCGATACCGAACCTTCCCAGGCTTGTGCCTTGGAAAGGTCAGAATCGAGTATCATAGTCTTTTGTTTCCTTACCATGTTTTAATGTTCTGAGTTTGTCCTGCCTTGAACTTTACAGTTTTCTGCTGACCATTATACATCAGGGTAATAGTTCCTGCATTCTTGGCTTTGATGCTGCAATTGCGCACATAGCCGCCTTTCCACTCAAAGCTTACCTCATATCCACCGCGTGCACAAAGACCGCTCACGTGGCCTTCTTTCCACGCCTTAGCAGCTGCAGGCAGCAGTTCGATGGTGGCCTTGCCGTCCTTGAGTGAAGACTGCATCAGCATCTCGCACACGCCGGCTGTACCGCCAAAGTTACCATCAATCTGGAAAGGTGGGTGAGCATCAAACAGGTTGGGATATGTGCCGCCACCCTTGTGCCAGTTCTTCCAGATAGCACCCTTTGAGCCACGTGGCGCAATAGGTGTAAGCAGTTTCTGGTAGATATGATAGGCCTGCTCGGGCTTGTGCAGACGGGCCCAGAGGTTGATGCGCCAACCAGTACTCCAACCAGTGGTCTTATCGCCCTTAATCTCCAACGAACGCTCAGCAGCTTTCTGCAATGTAGCATCAGTAAGATGATTACCAGGATAGAGCCCGATGAGGTGGCTCTGATGACGATGCTGGAAATCCCAGTCATCCCAGTCGAAGTACCACTCGTTCAGGTCACCCATGTGTCCGATGGTATACGGATGCAACTTGGCCAGTGCCTGTTCCATCTCCTTGTTTTTCTGTCCAAGAATCTTGCCTGCAGCAATGGTGTTGATAAACAGCTCGCGGATGATAGCAAGATCGGCAGTTCCGCCATAGCAGGTAGTACCGTGATAGCCTTTATCGGTCTTATACTCGTTCTCGGGCGATGTACTCGGAGCCGTAATCAACTCACCCGGCTGCTTAGGATTCTCAATCAACCAACGCAAGCAGAACTGAGCTGCACCCTTCATCAGCGGATAAGCCGTATTGCGCAGATACTCCTTGTCCTGAGTAAACTGATAGCGCTCCCACAGGGTGTTTACCAGCCAGGCGCCACCCATGTTCCAGTTCGACCACTCCGGGCTTTCGTTCTTCTCGCCTACGGGGTTGGTCATGGCCCAGATGTCGCTGTTGTGACTTGAGCACCAGCCTTCTGATATGTTATAATAGTTCTTGGCAGTATACTTTCCATTGGCAGCAAGTCCTGCGATAAAGCCATCCAGCGGTTCAGCCATCTCAGCCATGTTGGCCACGAATGCTGGCCAATAGTTCTCCTCCAGGTTGATGTTCACCGTATAGTTACCACGCCAGGGCGACCACAGCTGTGGAGCCCAGAGGCCCTGCAGGTTGGCAGGCACATTCTTGGTGCGCGACGATGAAATGAGCAGATAGCGGCCGAACTGGAAGTATAGTTCCTCGAGATAAGGAATCTGCTGGCCACCGTTGGTATAATCCAGCAGAAGCTGGTCTGTTGTAAGGCTAGGATAACGAGCATTGCTAGTATAACTGGTTTTACCTGATAGTCTTATTTTTACACGGTCGTAGATGGCCTTATAGTCAACCAAATGGCGTGCATAGAACTCATCGAACGTCATGTTCTGCGTATGCCACATGTCGTTAGTCACCATCTCCAGATAGTTGGCGCCCTCACGAACGGGGTGCTTGTCGAAGCCGTTAAAGCTTGTCTCGTTGACGATGTAGATGATAGCCTCCTTGGCCTTGCTGATGGTGAGCGAGGAGTCGCTGGCAGCCATCTCTCCGTCGGTCTTCACGCTGAGCATGGTGCAGAAGTGCGTGCTCTCCTGCGGATTGCCTGTAGCGTGTCCGGTCATAACCAACTGCCCCAGCGTGCTCTTTACCTGGTGTGGTACCTGGGCTGTCAGGGCTATCTGGCAGTTAATGTCACCGCGCAGTCTGATGGCAATCAGCTTATCAGGATTTGATGCGAAATACTCTCTTGTTATCAGTTTGCCGTTACGCTTGTAGCTGTCGCGAACTATCGCAGAGTCGATATCCAGTGTGCGCTGATATTTGGTAATCTCGCCCAGACCCAGATCCTTGATATGCAGCGTACCAAGCGGCTGATAGTACTGCGAGTTAGGGCCCTGAACGTGCAACTGCAACGAGTCGGCCAACTTATAGTCCTCCTTAAACAGCGCCTCACGTATGGCCGGAATCCACTTGTGGGCGTCGGCATCCAGATTGCGGTCGACAGGTTTACCCGTCCACAGCGTGATGTCGTTCAGATAAATAATATCATCATCTGTTCCACCATACACCAGTGCACCTAGCTTTCCGTTTCCAATGGGTAGCGACTCCTCGAAATAAGTAGCAGGTTTGTCGTACTGCAGCACCATCGGTGCTTGCTCCTGTGCCATTGCTGTTTGGCAGAGTAAAGCTGATAATAGTAGATAATTCCTCATAATTTTGTTCATTTTATCGGTTTCTGTTTGCAAAGATACGAAAAAGTTTGTATATTTGCGGCATAAAACAATAAAAAATTGTAGACCTATGCAGTCAATTAGGAATCTGAACGATATGATTGTCTTCCTGCAACAGCGGGGCGACCGTAAACGTGTAGCCGTAGTTTGTGGTAACGATGCCTCAACCCGATATGCAGTAGAGAAAGGCAAGGAGATGGGATTTATCGAGCCGGTCTATGTAGATGGCGACGATAAAGACGAGTGTGCCCGTAGAGCAGTAGCCCTGTGTAAAAGCGGTGAGTGCGATATCCTGATGAAGGGCCTGATCAACACCGATGTGCTGCTACGCGCCATATTAGACAAGGAGAACGGCATTATGCGCCCGGGCCACGTGCTAACCCACGTTGCCATGGCCGAGATACCCAAGTACGAGAAGCTGCTGTTCTTTACCGATGCAGCCGTGATACCCGTACCCACCGAGGCCCAGCGCCGCCAGCAGATACATTACGTCAACTACATCTGTCATGCACTGGGTATCGAAGAGCCCCGCATCTCGCTGATACACTGCGCCGAGAAGGTGAGCGCCAAGACGTTCCCCTACACCGTAGACTATCTCGAAATCATTGCCGAGGCACAGACTGGTAAGTTCGGACGTTGCATCATCGATGGTCCGCTCGACCTGAAGACCTCGCTCGACTCAGTAAGCCTTCGCGAAAAGGGCATCCACAGTGTGATCGACGGACAGGCCGATGCGCTGATATTCCCCGATATTGTGGCAGGAAATGTGTTCTACAAGACGTTGACGCTCTTCGGCTATGCCAAGACAGCAGGCGTGCTGCAGGGCACCCAGTGTTGCTGCGTGCTGCCATCGCGTGCCGACAGCCCCGACTCTAAGTATTATTCTCTGGCTCTGGCTGCAATATGAAGATACTTGTTATCAACCCAGGCTCTACTTCAACTAAAATGGCGGTGTTCGACGACGAGACTTCGGTGCTCGTCCGTAACATCGTACACTCATCCGAAGATCTGGCCCACTTCGACGATGTGATTGAACAGCAGGACTATCGCCGCCAGCTCGTGCTCGACGAGCTGCAGAAGGCCGATATCCCCGTCGACTTCGATGCCGTGATAGGCCGAGGCGGACTGGTCAAGCCGCTCGAAGGAGGTGTCTACGAGATTAACGACCTTATGATTCGCGATACCCACAGCGGTATCGCCCTGCATAACCACGCTTGTAACCTGGGCTGCCTGATAGCCCACGAGATAGCTGCCACCATCCCTGGCTGCCGATCGTTTATAGCCGATCCAGGCGTCGTTGATGAGCTGAACAGCTATGCCCGCATATCAGGCTCGCCGCTCATGAACCGCATCTGTATCTGGCACGCCCTGAATCAGCGCGCCATCGCCCGCCGCTATGCGGCCGAGATTGGCAAGGAGTACGAAGACCTGAATCTGATTATCTGTCACATGGGTGGCGGTATCTCTGTGGCAGCCCACGAAAAAGGGCGCGCCGTTGATGCCAACAACGCCCTTGATGGCGAGGGCCCATTCTCGCCCGAACGTGCCGGCTCGCTGCCCGCTGCCGACTTGATTCGCCTCTGTTTCAGCGGCAAGTACACAGAGAAGCAGCTGCTGAAGCGTATTGCCGGCAAGGCAGGTCTGAACGCCCATCTGGGCACTAACGATGTGAAGGAGGTGATACGTCGTATCGAGGATTATGGCGATGAACACGCCCGACTGATTCTCGATGCCATGATATATCATGTGGCCAAGGCCATCGCCTCGGAGGCTGCCGTGCTCTGCGGCCAGATTGATGCCATACTGCTTACTGGCGGATTGGCCCGTTCAGAGTATGTGGTCAGTCGTCTTCGTAAGCGCGTAGCATTTCTGGCGCCCATCCGCTGTTTCCCTGGCGAGGACGAGATGGAAGCCCTGGCCCTTAACGCCCTAGCCGTACTGCGAGGCAAACGCAAAGCCAAGGAGTACGTATAAACACGATTTCTGATTATGAACGAACTTATAACCTCTATAAATGATGTGATATGGAGCTACGTGCTGATGGTGGCTCTGGTGGTTTGTGGACTATGGTTTACGTGGCGCACACGCTTTGTGCAGTTCCGCATGGTGGGCGAGATGATACGCCTGCTCACGGAGTCGGCCGTTGATACCGTAGGCGACCAGATAAAGGATAACGGAGCCGTAGGCAAGAAACGCCACATTTCATCGTTCCAGGCCTTTGCCGTCAGCGTGGCCACCCGAGTGGGCACGGGCAATCTGGCCGGTGTGGCTTCGGCCATCGCCATTGGCGGTCCTGGTGCTGTGTTCTGGATGTGGCTCATCGCACTGGTAGGCTCGGCCACGGCATTCGTAGAGTCTACCCTAGCCCAGCTCTACAAGCAGAAGCACAAGGACTCGTTTATCGGCGGACCCGCCTACTACATCCAGAAAGGTCTCAAGCAGCGCTGGATGGCAGTGCTGTTTGCTATTCTCATCACCCTGCAGTTCGGCCTGTCTAACAACTCCATCCAGGCCAACACCATCTGCGGAGCCATGCACGAGGCTTTCGGCTGGTCGCCGGCATGGGTTGGCGCCGCACTGGCAGCCATGGCCCTGTTCATCGTTTTTGGCGGCATTCAGCGCATTGCCCAGGTCAGCTCGGTGCTGGTGCCCGTCATGGCAGTGGGCTACATCATCCTGGCCCTGATTATCATCATCATGAATATCCACCTGATTCCGCATGTGTTCAAGGTCATCGTGCTCGATGCCTTCGGCTTTAGCCAGATAGCCGGTGGCGGCATCGGTGCGGCCATGATGAACGGCATTAAGCGCGGCCTGTTCTCGAACGAGGCTGGCGAAGGCAGTGCGCCTAACGTAGCAGCTACAGCCTCGACCACCCACCCCGTTAAGCAGGGTTTGATTCAGGCGCTGGGTGTGTTTACCGATACGCTGCTTGTTTGCTCGTGTACGGCCTTTATCATCCTTATCAGCGGATTATACCAAGTGCCCGAGCTGAACGGCATAGCGCTCACGCAATCGGCCTTACAGAGCGAGGTAGGCAGCGTTGGCCCCATGTTCATCGCCGTGGCCATCTTCCTCTTTGCCTTCTCGAGCATCATCGGTAACTACTATTATGGCGAGGCCAACATCCGTTTCATCACGCCAAATACTACGGTGATGACGGCCTATCGCATCGCCTCTGCAGGCCTGATGGTCGTCTTCGGCGCCATAGCCAGCTTTGAGTTGGTGTGGAACATTGTCGACTTCTTCATGGCCGGTCTCACAGCCTGCAACCTGGTGGCCATCGTGCTCCTGGGCCGCTACGCCTTCCGCCTGCTCGACGACTATCGCCAGCAGAAGCGCAGAGGCATAAAAGAACCCGTCTTCCATCGCAGTCAGTTGCCAGAGATAGAAGACGAGTTGGAATGCTGGGATTAGAGTCAGCCTATGTATTTCAATATCAGGTCAACAGCCTCTTCTTCGCTCTTACCTTCCATATTGATAACCAGATCGTAGTTACGAGTGTCGTAGCGCGATGTCTTGGCAAAGTTCTTCACATACTCCTCGCGCATCTTGTCAACCCTGTTGATGGTTTTCTTAGCCTCTTCCTCACTCAGTTTCTGATGCTCCATCACACGCTTGATGCGGCACTCGATGGGAGCCTGAATAAGAATGCTGATGTGATTAGGATGTGACTTCAGTACGAAGAAAGCCGAACGGCCTGCAATAATGCACGATTCATCCTGAGCCATACCCAACAGTATCTCCTTTTCGGTTTGGAATATCATCTCGGTAGTCAGAGTCTCAGGCTCGTCATCTTCTTGATTTAAGAAGAGATTCGGATTAATAGCCTGACCTATACCTACCACGCGCTTAAAGTTGGCCCACCAACTGTTGCTCTGGGCCTTCAGGCGCTCAATCTCAGCCACAGAGAGATTATACTTTTCCTGCAAAGCCCTGATAAGTACCTTGTCATAGAATGGTACTTCAAGCCTTTCTGCCAACAAACGTCCCACGGTACGACCACCACTACCTAACTCACGGTTAACTGTGATCACAAATTTCTCGTTCCTGTTCATAATATTTTATCTGTCTTTAGTTATATAATATCGTGATTATGTCCATAAAAATAGGTCTTCAGAGTGCAAATATAATAAATTATGTCTACATATCCAACTTTTATTAAGAAAAATTAATTTTTTCTCAAATCATCTTCAACTTACAAAATATTTTTCTTAACTTTGCACACAGATACAATCCAAAAGAAATAATCATGAACAAATCACATTACCTTCTGACATTCATCCTCATCGCATTTGTGTGTGCATGTAATCAGCCACACGGAAACAACAGGCAAGAAACAGCCATTTCATCACAGAAGAAAGACATCAACTGGAGCGATTCGGCTCGTAAGCGCTATGCAAAAGTGGCATATTACTATAACAACAACATCCACGACTCGCTGGTAATGGCAGTGCCGGGCGAGCTCGAGTTCTGCAAGGAACACGAACTATGGACCGACTACTACGATGCCTGGATGCTGCTAGGCGAGGAATATAACTTCAGCGGCGAACACAGAAAGGCCATTGCAGTGGCACAAGATATCCACAACGACGCCGCAAAGCGCGGAAACAATTACGGACTGACAGCTGCCGAATTCATTAAGGCGCTGGTTTACAACAGCCAGCTTAATCACGAGGAGTCGGCACGCAGTTTCGAGCGGGCACTCAGCAGTTTTCCAGACGATGCCGACCCCTTCCTGAAGAACACCATCTATGTGTACTACTCAAACGAGTTGAAAGACATAAACAATCCCGAGAAGATGCACCAGATGCTGGATGAGTGGAAAAACTATATCGACAAATGCCAGAGAGATTCTACTATCCCGAGCAGACAGTTCGACAACTGGCTATACTATTACCACCACTCCTGCTACTACTATTATCTCAAGCAGAAAGATCTCGACAAGGCCGAACAGCACGTTGACTCTGTAGTAAAGTATCTGGATAAGACAGGATGGTCGCAGATAACGCGCAACGAGATTCTCAGCTATAGGGTGCAGTTAGCCATAGAACGCAAAAAATTTACCGATGCACTGGCATTCAGCAACCAGCAGCTACCTGGTGCCAAGGAACTGGATATCAATGCCTACTCAGAGATTCTGAAACAGCGCTCAGAAATCATGTCGAACCTGGGCCAATGGAAAGAGGCATACGGCTATCTCGATCAGCACTACGAGATTGTTGACTCGCTCACCCAGGCCGAGACACGCCAGCAGTTAAACGAACTGAACAAGCGTTTCGAGATTGACGAGCTGAAGATGCAGGCCGAACGGGAGAGGATACAGAACGAACGACAGCGTATGTACCTGTTGGCCATTATCGGAATCATCGTGATGATAGCAGTGGTAACATTTATTTTCGTGCGCCAGCGCACTGCCCGCCGCTTGGCAACACTGAAGGCCGAGCAAGACCGCATAGAGAGCGAACTGAGCATTGCCCGCGACATACAGATGTCTATGGTGCCCAGCACCTTCCCACAGCGCGACGGACTGGATATGTATGCCTCGATGACGCCGGCCCGAGAAGTTGGTGGCGACCTCTACAGCTATGTCATGCACGACGACCTGCTATATTTCTGTCTGGGCGATGTCAGCGGCAAAGGTGTACCCTCTTCATTGTTTATGGCCCAAGCCATCCGACTGTTCCAGACCATGGCCAACCAGAACCTACAGCCGGCGGATATCTGTACAGAGATGAACGAGGCCCTGTCGGGCAAGGACAACCAGAGCGGCATGTTTATCACCATGTTCGTTGGTCTGCTCAATCTGCGCGACGGCCATCTGGCGTTCTGTAATGCCGGTCATAACCCGCCTGTTATCGGAGGGACACCGTCGCACGGCGATTTCCTCGAGATGGAGTCCAACGCCCCGTTGGGTCTTTGGACCGACTTGCAGTACATTGGCGAAGAGGTTGACACCATCAAAGGCCGTCCGCTCTTTATCTATACCGATGGACTCACCGAGGCCGAGGACTTCGAGCAGCATCAGTTCGGCGAGGAACGCCTGCTCCGCATCCTACGCAACACGCATTTCGAATCGTCTCAGCAAGTGATAGAAATACTGGCCGCCGAGGTCGAAAATCACCGCTACGGCGCTGAACCCAACGACGACCTCACCATGATGTGCATCAGGGTATCATCCGTGTAAAAGAAATCATCGAAAAGTTTGGATTTTATTAATAAAGTTCGTATCTTTGCAATCAAATAACTGAATTAATGAGAGAAACAAAATATTATGAAGTTGCGGGACATGGGTTTAGCGTAACAGCCGAAGCGGATTGCTTCGGGCTGATGCAGAACTACACCCCATTCGAGATAACAACTCATCAGATTGTGTTTGCACTTAGCATCGATGATGGAAAGAAACCGGCGTATGTAGAAGAATTCAGGCAGAGGAGGAAGAGGAACAAGTTATCGTTTGCGGACATTCGACCGGACAGAAGGAGGCAGTGTATGAGTTTATCTGGGGAGGCGAAACGGCCGGGTGGCTGGTGGCTGAGCCCGACTATAGCAACGCTACACTGGTGATGACTGGCAGATATAAGAAACTGGCGATAGATAACGCCCTGATGGTGATGTATGCACTGGCAACGGCCAACAAGGGTGCAGTGCTGTTTCATGCAGCCGTGGTGAGTCACAAGGACAAAGGGTATATGTTTCTGGGGCCCAGTGGCACGGGCAAGAGTACACATGTCAGACTGTGGCTTGAGCATATAGAGGGAACGGAACTGGTGAACGACGATAACCCGGTGGTGTGCGATGGCGTGGTATACGGTTCGCCGTGGAGCGGCAAGACACCTTGCTATCGAAATGTGAGCTATCCGTTGGGCGGCATCGTGGTGCTGAGTCAGGCCCCATATAATAAGATAGATAGACTGAACGGCCTGCAGGCATACGTGGCATTAGTGGCGAGCATTAGCGGAAAACGCTGGGACGCACGCATAGCCGACGGACTGCACGCTACCGAGAACAAACTGGCTACCGAAATGCCGGTGTAGCATCTGGAGTGCCTGCCGGACGAAGGAGCGGCGAAACTGTGTCTGTTAACAGTAGAGAGTTGACAGTTATGATTACTGATGATATTATCATAAAGGAGGCGGTAAGGCTGGTGAGCGAGGGCTTGAGCGTAACACTCCCGGTAAACGGGCGGAGTATGCTGCCATTTATCATCGGCGGGAAGGAGAGCGTTATTCTGCAACAGCCCGAAGAGCTGAAGGTGGGCGACGTGGTGCTGGCCTGGGTTGTTGGCGACCGCTATGTGGTTCACCGCATCATCAGCATCAACGGCGATGACATCACGCTGATGGGCGATGGCAATCTGGCAGGCACCGAACGCTGCACCGTAGCCGGTGTAAAGGCTAAGGCAACACACGTGGTCGACGCGCACGAACAACTGCACGACCTCTACACTCCGAGGCGCTGCATGGCCGCCAAATTATGGTGGTATCTGCGCCCTATAAGACGATACCTATTATTTATAACAAAATTATGAAAATAAAAAATGGATTTGTGCTGCGCCAGGTGTGTGGCGAGAATGTTATCATAGGCGAAGGCCTAGGGGCCATAAACTTTGGCAAGATGCTGGCACTGAACGAGACGGCTGCGTGGCTGTGGCAACAGACCAAAGAGCAGGGCGACTTCACCATCGAGAGCCTGACAGAGGCATTATGTAAGGAGTACGAGGTTACAGCCGACGAGGCGAAAGCCGACGTCGCATCGATCATCGCCGAGTGGCAGGAAGTAGGGGTCTTAGAATAATCCGTCAATTCCGTAGCCAATAAAAAATGAACTACGTTGCATGGCTTTGGCGAAACTCACAGGGCATACGCTGTAACACTGCCGTGCGCATTGTGTCGGGCGTGACTCAGGTGGCGCTCGGTCTGTTGATGGTATGGCTAAGCCGACAGTTTATCGACGAGACCATACGCACCGGTGAGGCCGACGAGGTGCTGCGGATGGTGGTGTGCCTAGTGGCAATAGTTGTTGGCGCCGTGATGCTGCGACAGCTGGGCTACTGGCTTACAACCACGGCCGGCATTCGCCAGTCTAACACCATCCGACTGCACATATTCAGTAGTTTGTTCCGCCGACAACTGTTTACCGAAAACCAGCTACACTCGGGCGATGTGAGCTCACGACTGGCTAAGGATATTGAGACCGTTAGCAATACCGTTACCGACACACTGCCCCAGATGGTGATAACCATGATTCAACTGTGCGGTTCTTTCCTGTTGCTGCGATGGTTTGACGCACGGTTGGCATGGGCATTACTGTTGCTCACGCCGCTAGCCATCGTGTTCGGCAAGCTGATATCGTGCCGACTACGCCAGATGACACTTGACATCCGACAAGACGAGAGCCGCATACAGATGCAGGTACAGGAGGGAATGGAGTATAATGCCGTGCTACGATCGCTGGGCAGCGAGCAGTGGGTGACCGACCGGTTGGACTCGATGCAGCTACGACTGCGCGGTAACGTGATTCGACGGTTGAAGTTCACCGTGCTGATGCGCCTGATATTGGGTTGTGCGTTCGGACTGGGCTATCTGCTAGCATTCGTTTGGGGTGGCTTACAGTTGCGCAATGGTGCCATTACATTCGGTGTGATGACGTCGTTCCTTCAATTAGTTGGCATGATTCAGCACCCAATACTGCAGCTGCTTAATATGGTTCCAACGGTGATACACACCACCGCCAGCATCGACCGTTTGGAGGAACTGTCTGTTGAAAAAATTTTGCCCAAAAAGAAAACCTTTTTCCAACAGAAAACTATCCGTTTTACCGACGTATCTTTTCGCTACGCGTCGGGTGACCGCGAGATACTATCGAACTTCAGTCATAAGTTTGCGGCGGGCACAAAGACCGCCATCATGGGCGAGACGGGCATCGGCAAGACGACACTGTTCCGACTGATACTCGGCTTTATTGAGCCCACTGAGGGAACAGTGGAGGTGGGTGGCGAGCCGTGTTTTGTGCCGCAGGGAAACACACTGATGAGTGGCACCATACGTTACAACCTGCAACTAGCTAAGCCTAATGCCAGCGACAAGGAGCTACAGCAAGCGTTGCATACAGCCTGTGCCGACTTTGTGATGGATCTGCCAGATGGCATCGACACCGAGTTGGGTGAGCGTGGCGGCGGCTTGAGTGAGGGTCAGGCGCAGCGCATTGCCATTGCACGCGGGTTGTTACATCCTGGTAGTATCATGTTGCTTGATGAGATCAGTAGTTCGCTTGATGAGCCGACGGAACAGGAACTCTATCGGCGACTCTTTGCAAATCATCCTGATACCACAATGATTTTTATCACTCATCGCCCCACGGTCAGCTCCCTCTGCGATGAGATCATCACTCTTTCGTAACTGAAAAACGACAAGAGTGGCACGCCTATTACAGACGTGCCACTCTCTTTATAGCATAAAGGTGAAACCTTAATAAGCAAACTCGGCTCTGCTCTCACTAATCGCTAAGCTTTGCCTTAATCATCTCGCGGTTCAGGCGGGCGATGTTAGCGATGGTCTCGTTCTTAGGACATACTGCCTCGCAGGCGCGAGTGTTGGTGCAGTTACCGAAGCCGAGCTCGTCCATCTTGGCGATCATATTCTTAACGCGTCTAGCGGCCTCTACACGGCCCTGTGGCAGCAGAGCGAGCTGTGATACCTTAGACGATACGAAAAGCATGGCAGAGCCGTTCTTACAAGCTGCTACGCAAGCGCCACAGCCGATGCAAGATGCGCAGTCCATAGCCTCGTCGGCATCCTCCTTAGGAATCAGGATAGCGTTGGCATCCTGAGCCTGACCTGTACGGATAGTGGTATAACCACCTGCCTGGATAATCTTATCGAAGGCATTGCGGTCAACCATACAGTCCTTGATTACAGGGAAGGCTGCTGAGCGCCAAGGCTCAACGGTGATAACATCACCATCGTTGAAACGACGCATGTAGAGCTGACATGTGGTAGCACCACGCTCGGTCAGTCCGTGAGGTGTACCGTTGATGTAGAGTGAGCACATACCGCAGATACCCTCGCGGCAGTCGTGGTCGAATACGAAGGGCTCCTTGCCTTCGTTGATGAGCTCCTCGTTCAGGATGTCAAGCATCTCGAGGAAAGAGGTATCATCGGGGATATCCTTCATCTCATGGGTGTCGAAGTGTCCCTGGTCCTTGGGGCCATTCTGGCGCCAGAACTTTATTGTAAAGCTTATATTTTTAGCCATAATTACTTATTATTTTTAATGATGCGATAAGCTAAAATCAGGCATAGCAACTGATACATCCAAAAAGAAGGATGATGTATGGCCGCAAAGGAAACAATCCACATGTGGCATAGGATATAGCATCTGCAATTGCAAGTGCAATAAAGCACACGCAAACAATGATGCATCCTTTCAGCAATTGCGTTAGATCACGCCAACCTGAAAATAACTCCCTCAACGTCATTTGTTAATTCTTATAATTTCTGGTTTGTACCTTGATTGCCTCGTACTCCAGTGGCTCCTTGATGAGCTCGGGCTCGTTGCCCTTGCCTTTGTACTCCCAGCAGCCTACATAGAAGTAGTTCTCGTCGTCGCGCTTAGCCTCGCCTTCCTCGGTCTGATACTCCTCACGGAAGTGACCTCCGCAAGACTCGTTACGAGAGAGAGCGTCGAATGCTACGAGCTGACCCATTGTGAAGAAGTCACGCAGGTGGATAGCCTTATCAAGCTCGATGTTCAGGCCCTCCTTTGATCCAGGAACGAAGAGGTTGGTATCGAACTCCTTCTCGAGCTCGTGCATCTTCTTCAAACCTGTCTTCAGGCCCTCGGCTGTACGACCCATACCTACATACTCCCACATGATGTGACCGAGCTCCTTGTGGATAGAGTCAACTGAGCGCTTACCCTTGATGTTCATCAGACGGTCGATCTCGGCATTTACAGCCTTCTCAGCCTCGTCGAACTCAGGACGATCGGTTGGAACCTTAGGCCATACAGCCTGATCAGCCAGGTAGTTCTGGATGGTGTAAGGCAGTACAAAGTAACCATCGGCCAGACCCTGCATCAGAGCAGAAGCACCCAAACGGTTAGCACCGTGGTCAGAGAAGTTACACTCACCGATAGCGAACAGACCAGGAATAGATGTCTGCAGTTCGTAGTCAACCCAGATACCACCCATGGTGTAGTGGATAGCAGGATAGATCATCATTGGCTTGTAATACTTCACACCGTTAATCTCGTTAGCTACATCGCCAGGGAATACGTCGGTAATCTCCTCGTACATCTCGAAGAGGTTTCCATAACGCTGCATGATAACATCAAGACCCAGACGGTTGATAGACTCAGAGAAGTCGAGGAATACGGCCAGACCTGTGTTGTTAACACCGAAGCCCTTGTCGCAACGCTCCTTAGCAGCACGGCTGGCAACGTCACGAGGAACGAGGTTACCGAATGCAGGATAACGGCGCTCCAAATAGTAGTCGCGATCCTCCTCAGGAATCTCCCAACCCTGCTTGGTACCAGCCTGCAGAGCCTTAGCATCCTCAATCTTCTTTGGAACCCAGATACGACCGTCGTTACGCAGCGACTCTGACATCAGAGTCAGCTTTGACTGCTTGTCGCCGTGAACAGGGATACATGTTGGGTGAATCTGAACGTATGATGGGTTTGCAAAGTATGCACCCTTACGATAGCACTGAACAGCAGCTGTACAGTTACATCCCATAGCGTTGGTAGAAAGGAAGTAAGTGTTACCATATCCACCAGTAGCGATAACTACTGCATTGGCGCTGAAGCGAACCAGCTTACCAGAGCAGAGATCCTTGGCGATGATACCACGAGCGCGGCCATCAACGATAACTACATCCTCCATCTCATAACGGGTGTAGAGCTTAACCTTGCCGGCATTTACCTGACAGCTCAGTGAGCTATAGGCACCCAGCAGAAGCTGCTGACCTGTCTGACCCTTAGCGTAGAATGTACGGCTTACCTGAGCACCACCGAAAGAACGGTTAGCCAGCATACCACCATACTCACGAGCGAAAGGTACGCCCTGAGCTACACACTGGTCGATAATATTGTTTGATACCTCAGCCAGACGATAAACGTTGGCCTCGCGAGCACGATAGTCACCACCCTTTACGGTATCGTAGAACAGACGGTAGATAGAGTCACCATCGTTCTGATAGCACTTGGCGGCGTTGATACCACCCTGAGCAGCGATAGAGTGAGCACGACGAGGAGAATCCTGAATACACAGGTTGATAACGTTGAAGCCCATCTCACCGAGTGAAGCAGCTGCAGAAGCACCAGCCAGACCGGTACCTACTACAATAACGTCGAGTTTCAGCTTGTTCTTGGGGTTAACCAAACGCTGATGAGCCTTATATTCCTTCCATTTCTCAGGCACTGGTCCTGCAGGAATCTTAGAATCAATTACTTTTGCCATAATCTTCTAGAATTTTAAAAGTTGATAATTAGCAGCTGAGACTAGGCGCAAAACCGAATGCGAAAGCCAAAACTACAATGAGGAACATCAGCATGAGCACGGTAACATAAATCATACCGATGCACTGCCAGCGCTTGAGCCAAATCTTGCCGCTTGCACCAAGAGTCTGCATAGCTGACCAGAAACCATGAGTGAGATGGAACCAGATAGCAGCAAACCAGATGATGTAAATAACTACGAATACAGGATTAGAGAAAGTCTCCTTAATCCATCCGAAACCATCAGTAGGACTGATAGCAGGCATAGCACCTACAAGCTCGGCGAACATCATGTTGTACCAGAAGTTCCACAGGTGAACCAGCAAACCAATGCAGATGATGAGACCCAGAACAAGCATGTTCTTAGAGGCCCACTCTACCTTACCAGGATTAACCTGTGTAGCCACCTCATAACGATTGTCGCCACGGGCGGTACGGTTCTGCGCAGTCAGAATGAAAGCGTAGACAATGTGAAGCACTGCCAAGGCAGCCAAACCAAGTGTTGCTACAACAGCATACCAGTTGGCACCCAGGAATTCGCAAATCATGTTGTAACCCTCTTCCGAGAACAGCGCCACAACGTTCATGCAACCATGGAAGGTCAGGAACAGAATGAGCGCAATGCCCGTAACAGACATTACAACTTTTCTACCAATTGATGAATTGAATAACCACATAAGTTGTTGAGTTTTAATGAATTATTGAATGTTATATACTTACTTGTTAGTACGTGCTCACGAGATTAGGGGACAAAGATAATCAAAAATCGTGATATACACAAGTGTTTTTACGAAAAAATGCATATTTTTGTAATTCTACTATCAACTAATAACCGAATTCATCGCCAACTAGTATCACAGTATGTCGGCCACGTGGAGAGTTTCTAAGAAAATGAACATAGTTGCAGATGCAATCCGATGAGTTGCAATTGTGGCACACGCCATCTACCTGACAAGGCGTCTGGATATCGAAACGAGCGGCATTGATTGGCGAGGCTGTAGAACGGGCGCGCTGCAAAGCAGCCTCTACCGTCTGCGCCACTTTGTTAATACCTATAATAAAGATCACCCGCTTCGGTCCCCATGTAATAGCAGCCACACGATTGCCGTTTCCGTCGATGTTAACTATGACTCCATCCTCGCTGATGGCATTTGCACTCGACAGATAGACATCGGCCGTGAAGGCACGCTCGTAGATTTTCACCACTTCATCGCGATCGGACACCACATCGCGATCCAGAACCTCTAGGGTTCCCCTACTCTTTAATGCCTGCGGAATACCCATATCGCGAATAGTCATCGAGCCGCCCCAGGTAACACTACTACCATCGGCTATCAGTTCTGATACTTTATTAACAGCCTCGGCTGCCGTTTTGCAGTAGTAGGCGTCCATGTGGCGACGCTTCAGATTCTTAATCATCCGCTCTGCAAGCCGCTCATTTCTTAGTTCTTTTGGAGTCATATCACATTTTTATTATTAAGTCGGTGCAAAAATACAAAAAAAATCGTATCTTTGCAACCGTAATATTAAAAAAAGGAGACGATTATGAAGAAATTGTTTGTAATGATGATGCTCGCGGCAGCAGTATCGATGGGCTGTGCACAAAATGGTAACAACGATGCATTTGTGACCATCGAGGTTGATGGATTCCATCATACTCTCGAAAACAGCGGGGATGACTGCGTGCTGTTAGATGTTCGAACGCCAGCAGAATTCAAGGAGGGACATCTGAAAGGAGCGATAAACATCGACGTGAAAGACGAAGCTAACTTTATGAAGAAAGCGCTTGAAGTACTGCCTAAGGAAAAAACCGTGATGGTTTATTGCAGAAGTGGCCGACGAAGCGCTAATGCCGCAGACAAGCTGGCTGCTGAGGGTTATATGGTATTTAACCTGGATGGCGGGATCATAGCTTGGAAAGAAGCAGGAAAGGAGATTGTGAAGTGATATTAAATTACGATGTCATCGTCATAGGCGGTGGTCATGCTGGTTGTGAAGCGGCTTGCGCTTCGGCCAACATGGGCGCCAAGACCTGTTTGGTGACGATGGATATGAATAAGATTGCACAAATGTCGTGCAATCCTGCTATAGGCGGAATCGCTAAAGGTCAGATAGTCAGAGAGATAGACGCGCTTGGCGGTCAGATGGGACTGGTAACGGATGCTACTGCCATCCAGTTCCGAATGCTGAACGTGGGCAAGGGGCCAGCCGTATGGAGTCCTCGAGCCCAATGTGATCGCGGAAAGTTTATCTGGGAATGGCGCAAACATATCGATGAAACCGATAATTTGGATGTCTGGCAAGACCAGGCCGACGAGTTGATTGTAGAAGACAAGAAGGCCGTTGGTGTTAGAACAATCTGGGGAACAGAGATTTACGCTAAATGCGTGGTTATTACTGCAGGCACATTCCTTAATGGTTTGATGCATATAGGCAGGAAAATGGTACCTGGAGGTCGCATTGCTGAGCCTGCTGTAGCCCATTTCACCGAGAGTATCACCCAGCATGGCGTTGTTGCTGCCAGAATGAAGACTGGTACTCCTGTTCGCATCGACAAGCGTTCAGTACACTTCGAAGACCTTGAAGAACAGCCAGGAGAGTCACGTCCATATCAATTCAGCTATATGAATCAAGGTGGCGCGCTGAAGCAGTTGCCTTGTTGGACGGTGAATACGAATGCTGAAGTTCATGAGATTCTGAAGAGCGGATTGGCGGATTCACCGCTATATAACGGCCAGATTCAATCGATAGGACCGCGTTATTGTCCTTCGATCGAAACAAAGCTTGTTACCTTCCCTGATAGGGATAAGCACCCATTGTTTCTGGAACCTGAGGGAGAGGTTACCAACGAGATGTATCTCAACGGCTTCTCATCATCGCTCCCGATGGATGTGCAGATAGAGGCTCTGAAAAAGATGCCGGCCTTCCGCGATGTAAAAGTGTACCGTCCTGGTTATGCCATAGAGTATGATTTCTTCGATCCTACCCAACTGAATCATTCGTTGGAATCGAAGATTATTGAAGGACTGTTTATGGCCGGACAGGTTAACGGAACTACTGGCTATGAGGAAGCTGGTGGGCAGGGGACCTTGGCTGGTGTCAATGCTGCACTGAAGGCCGGATGCGCTGGTAGCGATACTGATGCAGCCAACAAACAGTTTATTCTGCATCGCGACGAAGCATATATTGGCGTATTAATCGATGATTTGGTAACTAAAGGCGTTGACGAGCCATACCGCATGTTTACCTCAAGAGCCGAATATCGCATCTTGCTGCGACAGGATGATGCTGATGCACGACTTACAGAGAAGGGTTATGAGTTAGGTATCGTAAAAAAGAACCGCTACGATTGGTGGATGCAAAAGAAGCAGGCTATCGAAGAAATCGAGAACTTCTGCCAGAATTTTGCGATTAAACCAAGACTGATCAATTCATCACTCGAAGCTCTTGGCACCACCCCACTCCAGTTTGGATGCAAACTGATTGATCTGGTAAATCGTCCTCAGCTGAACCTGAATAATCTCGCAGAGGTGATTCCATCATTAAAAGAGGTATTAAATCGTCCATCTAATCGTAAAGAGGAAATTGCAGAGGCTGCAGAGATCAGAATGAAATATAAAGGATACATCGATCGCGAGCGATTAGTAGCCGACAAAATGCACCGATTAGAGAATATCCGAATACGTGGCAAGTTTAACTACGAAGAACTTCAAGGCCTATCTACCGAATGCCGACAGAAGCTGATGAAGATTCAACCCGAGACTTTGGCACAAGCAAGTCGCATACCAGGCGTATCTCCTAGCGACATCAATGTGCTGCTGGTACTGATGGGAAGATAATGTTCCACGTGAAACATTTAGCTAATAACAATCATTATAACTCATTGATTATGAACAACAAAACACTGATTGAAAATCTGCGTTGCATACCAGATTTCCCAAAGAAGGGCATTAACTTCCGCGATGTAACTACGCTCTACAAGAGTGCAGAATGCATGAAGATTATGACCGACGAGCTGTACGAGCTTTACAAAGACAAAGGCATCACCAAGATTGTAGGAATCGAAAGTCGCGGTTTCATCATGGCTGCAGCCTTAGCATCAAGATTAGGTTGCGGAATGGTTATGGCACGCAAGCCGGGCAAACTCCCCTACGCCACCATTAAATCGTCGTTCTCGAAAGAATATGGCGTAGATACTATCGAGATGCACCTCGATTCCATCGAACCTGATGACGTAGTTCTTATTCACGACGATCTGTTGGCTACAGGAGGTACAGCAAAAGCTGCCTACAACCTGGTACAGTATTTCAAGCCCAAGAAGGTCTATATGAACTTCATCATCGAAATCACAGACGAGGGATTGCACGGTCGAGACGAATTTGAAGGCATAGACCTCACCACCCTACTCACCATCTAACACTTTATTACCCCTCCTAAGCTAGGAGGGGCCAGGGGTGGTCTGAACAAACACAAATATAATGGTCTGAGCAAACATAATTAAAAGGTTTGAACATACTCATCTCATAGATAATATGAATAACATCTCAAATCGTCCCAACGAAAAAGACCAAAAGTTTCTTCGGCAAAACCTCAGGAACAACAAAACTGCTCCTGAGGCCATATTTTGGCAAGTTGTAAAAGGAAGACAGATTGATGGACTTAAGTTTCGAAGGCAGTATGGTTTCGGGCCTTATGTATTAGATTTCTATTGCCCCGAAATCAGATTATGTATCGAACTTGATGGAATGGTTCACAAAACAGCACATGCCGATGAATACGACAGAACGCGGACTCAATTCCTTAACGACAACGATATAACCGTTAAGAGGTTTGATAATGATGTGGTATATAGAAATGTTGAAGGAATCATTAAGCAGATAAGAGAGTACAAGAAAGATTGGGATGCTTTAAAGTTGGCGAGAATCGAGAGAGCGAAAGTAAAGTATGAAGCAAATGAATAATACAACTGCTCAGACCACCCCTAGCCCCTCCTACCTTAGGAGGGGAAATTGTATGTTTACTCACACCTAGAGAAATGTTCCACGTGAAACATAATTTTGCGAAACGCCTATAAACAGAGGAGGTTTGAAAGATTGACCACAGAAATAAGAAAACGAAAAGACATAAACATGACAAAGGAAGAAAATGAGAAAAGGATAGAGTACTTGAAGGGTATTGTAAGGCGATTGCCTGACAAGCCTGGAAGCTATCAGTTCTACGACGAAGAGAAAACCATCATCTATGTGGGAAAGGCCAAAAGCTTAAAGAACAGAGTTTCGAGCTATTTCCATACAGAGGTAGATAGATTCAAGACGAAGGTACTGGTAAGTAAGATATTCGATATTAGCTATACCGTAGTTAATACCGAAGAAGATGCCCTACTCCTAGAGAATTCGCTCATCAAGAAATATAATCCTCGTTATAACGTTTTGCTGAAAGACGGAAAGACCTACCCTTCTATCTGCATCACGAATGAATTCTTCCCCCGCATTTTTAAAACACGCACCATCAACAAGAAATGGGGCACCTATTATGGCCCATACGCCAAAGTCAGCGCTATGTATGATGTGCTGAATCTAATCAAAGAACTATATCGCCCACGAACATGCCGCCAGCCCATCACAAAAGAGGGTATAAAAAGCAGTAAATATCGCGTATGCCTAGACTATCATATCAAGAAATGTCTTGGTCCGTGCGTGGGCAAACAGAGCTACGAAGACTATCAGAAGAACATAGCTCAGGCACGCGAAATTCTGAAAGGAAATACACGCGAGGTTCTGAGAGATCTGAAGGAAGAAATGCTGCGCTTATCAGAAGAACTCAGATTCGAAGAAGCTGAAGAAGTGAAGCGCAAATATCTGGCTTTGGATGGGTTCGTCAGCAAGAGTCAGGTGGTAAGTCAGACCATCGATAAAGTGGATGTTTTCTCGATTACATCCGACGAGAAAATGGCCTTTATCAACTATATTCACGTATCGAATGGCAGCATCAACCAGAGCTTCACCATAGAATACAAGAAGAAGCTGAATGAGACCGACGAAGAGCTTTTGCAGCTTGGTATCATAGAGCTGAGAGACCGATTTAAAAGCGATTCGAAGGAGATTATTGTGCAGGAAGAGGTAGATGTTGAGCTTGAAGGCGTGAAGTTTACCGTACCCAAATTAGGCGATAAAAAGAAACTGCTCGACCTGTCGATCATGAACTGCAAAGAATACAAGTTCGACCGACTGAAACAAGCCGAAAAACTAAATCCTGAGCAGAAACAAACACGCCTGATGAAGGAGCTACAAGATAAACTGCATCTGCCCAAACTACCCTACCAGATTGAATGCTTCGACAACTCGAATATCTCAGGTACTGATGCGGTTGCCGCATGCATCGTTTTCAAGAAGATGAAGCCCTCAAAGCGCGACTATAAGCGATACAATATCAAGACCGTGGTAGGCCCTGACGACTATGCTTCGATGAAGGAAGTAGTGCATCGCAGATATACCCGCTTGCTCGAAGAAGAACAGCCCCTACCCGACCTGATTATAGCGGATGGCGGAAAGGGGCAGATGGAGATAATCCGCCAGGTGATTCAGGACGAGTTGAACCTGGATATTCCAATCGCAGGCCTAGCAAAAGACGACCGCCATCGCACCAACGAACTGCTCTACGGATTCCCTCCAATGAAGATAGCACTGAAGGTAGAATCAGAACTCTTCCATGTATTAACTCAGATACAGGACGAGGTACACCGCTTTGCCATCACTTTCCATCGAGACAAGCGTTCTAAACGCGCTTTACACTCTGAGCTGGATGATATCAAGGGCATAGGTCCGAAAACGCGTGACGAGCTTTTAAATGCCCTCAAATCGGTTAAAAAGATACGAGAGGCCGAGCTACCTACCCTATCAGATATCATCGGCCCAGCGAAAGCCCAGATTGTATATAACCATTTCCACCCTTAAAGCAATTCACTAGTTAGGAAAATATTTTTCTCTAGTTAGGGAGTAAATAACATCGAAATTACAGATTATCGATGACAGATGACAGATGACAGTTATAAAATATCGGTGCCAAAAGAAGATTAGTATTATATATATTATATATAATATATATAATACTAATACCTTTTCCCAACTACTTTTCAATAAACTGTCATTTGTCATACTGTCATTTGTCATAAAAGGATTCTAAATTAAAACAATTGAAAGCTAAAAATTTGGTAGAATAAAAATAAAGTCTTACCTTTGCAGCATGAGAGCAGTAATACAACGAGTTACCCACGCCAGCGTTACTATCGAGGGCAGCATTCATGGTCAGATTGGTCACGGATTTCTGATTCTTTTGGGCGTATGCGATGAAGACACGATGGAAGATGTTGACTGGCTGGTAAAAAAGATAGCCAATCTACGCGTGTTTGGCGATGAAAACGATGTGATGAACCGATCGATAATCGATGTACAAGGCGAGGCACTTGTAGTTAGCCAGTTCACACTCTATGCCAGCTACAAGAAAGGTAATCGCCCCAGCTGGTTCCGGGCAGGCTCTCACGAGCACTCTATCCCACTCTACGAGGCCTTCTGCGCCCAGCTATCTGAGGCCATAGGCAAGACAGTAGCCACAGGCGAGTTCGGCGCTGATATGAAGGTAGAATTGCTGAACGATGGCCCAGTAACCATCTGTATGGACACAAAAAACAAAGAATAATGAAGAAATATCTCAAAGAAATAGAACTCTCAGGACTGCTTTTTGTCATCATAGGAGTTGTTTGCTCGCTGGTTTGGGGCTACGGTTTCGGCATGTGGCCATGTGCATTAGGCTTGGTTCTGTGGCTCATCACATTCCTCTACAAGGCCTTCCGCTGGAAGGAATATGAGCGAGAAAACCGCCAGAACATCATGATTCTGCTGATTGCAATCTTCATTTTAACCATCAAAATGCTATTCAGATGACAATCAAAGAAGCACAGGAATTGGTAGACCGTTGGATTAGAGAATACGGCGTGAGATACTTCTCGGAACTCACCAATATGGCAGTGCTGACAGAGGAAGTTGGCGAGTTGGCAAGGATTATAGCTCGAAGATACGGCGACCAGTCGTGGAAGTCCGAGGATGCGCGAGCCGAAGACAATGGCAAGCAGGCGCTCGGCGAGGAGATGGCAGATGTACTCTGGGTACTGCTTTGTCTGGCTAATCAAACGGGGGTAGATCTGACTGCAGAACTCGAGAAATCTATCGAGAAAAAGACGCAGCGAGACTCGCTGAGACATATACAGAACAAGAAATTGATGGCATAACAGTTTTAACAATATAACAACAAGCAATTATGGCAGAACACAATCACGAACACGAACACGAGCATCATCACCACTTTGAGATGCCACAGAAGAGTCGCATGGAAGAGGCTCTGAGTAAATACAACCTCGACATAAAAGACGAGGATGTGAAGGAAGCAGTAAAGAAGATTATTGCAGAAAAAGTAGCCGAAAACGATACCCTGGAAGTAAAGAAATTCCTGATGGGTAGCGTGGAGCTTACCACCCTGAAGACTACCGACTCAGACGAGAGCGTACTGGCCTTTACAGAGCGCGTAAATCAGTTCGAAGAGCAGTACCCTCACCTACCCCACGTAGCCACGATCTGCGTATACCCACGCTTTGCCAAGATAGTAGCAGAGACCCTCGAAATCGAAGGCGTTGAAGTGGCTTGCGTATCAGGCTCATTCCCTTCTTCTCAGGCCCTGATCGAGGTTAAAACCATAGAGACAGGCCTGGCAATCAAAGACGGCGCTACAGAGATTGATATGGTGCTGAGCGTAGGCGCATTCCTCTCTGGCGATTACGAGACCTGTATCGACGAGATTCAGCAGATGAAAGAGGCTTGTGGCGATAAGAAACTGAAGGTGATTCTGGAGACTGGCTGCCTGAAGACAGCAGCTAATATCAAGACTGCATCTATACTGGCCATGTATTCCGGAGCCGACTACATCAAGACTTCTACAGGTAAGCTTGAGCCGGCAGCTACACCCGAGGCTGCTTACGTGATGTGCCAGGCCATTAAGGAGTACTACGATGAAACGGGCATACAGATAGGTTTTAAGCCCGCTGGAGGCCTTAACAGCGTGATGGACGCACTGATATACTACACCATCGTAAAAGAGGTTCTGGGCGAGAAATGGCTTACCAATCAGATGTTCCGCATGGGAACAAGCCGCTTAGCTAATCTGCTGCTTAGCGAGGTAATAGGCGAAGAGGTGAAGTTCTTCTAAAACATAAAGTTTCCCCTCCTGAGTAGGAGGGGAATTTTTAATTCTTATTTGTTTCTCTGAATGACGTAATCCAAATAAGCCTTGAAGGAATCTTTCAGCTCAGGTTTCACGCATTCATCGATGAAACTTTGACATTCTTTGGCAAATTCCTCCATCTTCTTCTCAGCGTATTTGATACCACCATATTGCTTAGCAAATTCGATTAAAACGGCTATTTCATCTTGATTAATCGTGCCAGCCTTTACCTTCTTGGCCAGATTTAAAACAGCATCATTCTTATACTGATTCAATGTATAGATAATAGGCAGCGTGAGCTTACCTTCAAGCATGTCATTGCCAGTTGGCTTACCTATCTCAGCAGAGTCGTAATAATCAAAAATATCATCACGAATCTGGAAGATCATACCGATATTATGTCCGAATTTTGCAGCCTTTTCAATCACATCACAAGGCGCACCTACAGAGATGGCACCAAGCTTACAACATGCCTCGAAAAGCACGGCAGTCTTCTTGTTAATAACCTGATAATAAACATCTTCCGAGATTTCCTGATTCGAGATATTCGAAAGCTGAAGAATCTCTCCAGCAGCCAAAGTACGACCAAGTTCTGCCAATTCTTGTACGATTTCATGATTATCAGAAAGAGCCACCCGAAGCAGGGCTGTACTCAAGATATAATCGCCCACAAGAACAGCCACCTTATTATTATAAGAGGCATTTACCGATGGCTGGCCTCTACGCTGATCGCTCTCATCTACCACATCATCGTGCACCAGACTAGCCGTATGCAGCAACTCTAAACCCAGAGCAGCATTCTGTGTTACATCCGAAACATCACCATAATTTTTGGCAGTCAATAAAATCAGCATTGGGCGCATGCGTTTTCCACCACGCTGACGGATATGAGAAAGAACACTTTCAAGCATACCATCACCCTGTGAAAGACTCTGTTTGAACAACTCGATAAAGTTGTTCATTTCGCCCTCGATAGGTTTTCTTATCGTTGATAAATAGTCCATAACAAGCGAATTTTGCCACAAAATTATGAAATATTTCTCTTATTCGGAAATATTTTGGTACTTTTGAGCCGAAAATTAAGAAAGTTATGCAGAAATTGTTTCTTTTAGACGCTTATGCGCTCATTTATCGCAGCTATTATGCGTTCATCAAGAACCCACGAATCAACTCGAAAGGACTGAACACGAGTGCTATCATGGGCTTCCTGAATACTCTGAACGAGGTGCTTACAAAAGAGAAGCCAACACATATCGGAGTGGCTTTCGATCCACACGGACCAACCTTCCGTAGCGAGGCTTTTCCTGAATACAAAGCCCAGCGCGAAGAGACGCCAGAGGATATCCGCAAGGCAGTTCCCATCATCAAGGATCTACTGAAAGCCTACCGTATACCCATCTTACAGGCAGACGGTTACGAGGCCGATGACGTGATAGGAACATTGGCAGAAAAAGCCGGTTCCATCGGAGTTGAGACCTATATGTTAACACCAGATAAGGACTACGGACAGTTGGTTCGCGATAACGTTTTCATCTACCGTCCACGTCATGGAGGCGGTTATGAAACGATGGGCCCCAAGGAGGTTTGTGAGAAATATGATATCCCCTCCCCTATGGCCGTCATCGATCTGCTGGCATTGATGGGCGACTCGGCCGATAACTTCCCAGGCTGTCCAGGTGTTGGTGAAAAAACTGCCGTGAAACTGATTAATGAGTTTGGAAGCATCGAACAGCTGATTGAGCGTTCGAGCGAGATCAAAGGTAAGCTTCGCGAAAAAGTTGAAGAGCATGTCGACGATATCAAGATGAGTTACTTCCTTGCAACCATCAAAACCGATGTGCCTATCGAGCTCGATATGGAAAGTTTGAAACTCGTTGAGCCCAACGAGGACGAACTTGGCAAATTACTGCTCGAACTCGAGATGAAGAGCTTTGCCGACCGTGTTCTTAAGAAAAGTCAAAAACCGCAAAAAGTTGTAAATCAGCAACTCGATCTCTTTGCAGAATTCACGCCCAACGGGCAGGATTTATTCGAAAATTCGAGTTTTGAGACGCTAAAAACAACACCTCATGACTACAAACTCGTTGAAAATCAGGAGGATTTGAAGAAAATTTGTGACTATTTCTTGACAAACAAAATTCTCAGTCTAGACACAGAAACCACTTCAACGAGTGCCATCGATGCAGAATTGGTAGGTTTGAGCTTTGCCGTGAAAGAATTCGAGGCGTTTTATGTGCCCATTCCAGCCAATCGTGAAGAAGCGTTGCAAATTGTTAATATCTTTAAACCCGTCTACGAAAGCGAGGAAATACTCAAAGTGGGTCAAAACTTGAAGTACGACCTTGAGGTTCTTCGAAACTACGGCATCGAGTTGAAAGGAAAAATGTGGGACACCATGATTGCCCACTATCTCATCCAACCCGAACTTCATCACAACATGGATTACATGGCTGAGATTTATCTCAACTACCAGACCATTCATATTGATGAACTGATCGGGCCAAAAGGTAAGAACCAGAAATCAATGCGCTCTCTCCCACCCTCTCAGGTTTACGAGTATGCAGCCGAAGATGCCGACATCACGCTTCGACTGAAAAACAAACTCGAACCAGAGCTGAAGAAGGCCGAGTGCGAAGACCTATTCTACAATATAGAGATGCCATTGATGCCTGTTCTGGCTGAGATGGAGATGAATGGTGTTTGCCTGGATACAGAATCGCTTGCCGAGACGTCAAAACAATTCAACAACCGCATGAACGAGATTGAGGCTCGTATCTACGAGTTGGCAGGCGAACGATTCAACATCGCATCGCCCAAACAGGTTGGTGAGATACTCTTCGACAAACTCAAGATAGTAGAGAAAGCCAAGAAGACCAAGACGGGCCAATACGTTACATCCGAAGAGGTGCTGCAGCAACTGCGCAACAAGCATGAGATAGTAGCTGACATATTGGAACACAGAGGTTTAAAAAAGCTAATAGGCACCTATATCGATGCCCTACCCAAGTTAATAAATCCAAAGACTGGTCATATCCACACCTCGTTTAATCAAACGATTACTGCTACAGGGCGCCTATCCTCGAGTGATCCTAACCTGCAGAACATCCCTATCCGTGGCGAAGACGGAAAGGAAATCCGCAAGGCATTTATTCCAGAGCCAGGATGTCTGTTCTTTTCAGCAGACTATTCGCAGATAGAACTCAGAGTGATGGCCCATCTGTCGCAAGACGAACAGATGATTCGTGTGTTCAGCGAAGGCAAGGATCTGCATGCTGCCACAGCAGCCAACATCTACAAAAAACCTATTGAAGAGGTAACGCGCGACGAACGCACCAAGTCGAAGCGAGCCAACTTTGGTATCATTTACGGCATCACCGTATTTGGCCTTGCAGAGCGATTGGATATCCCTCGCGATGAAGCTAAAATGCTGATAGATGGCTACTTTGAGACCTTCCCACAGGTTCGTGATTATATGGAAAAATCTAAAGAGGTGGCCAGAGAGAAGGGCTACGTCACTACCCTATTCGGCCGCCGCCGCTATCTGCCAGACATCAATTCGCACAATGCTACCGTTCGTGGCTTTGCTGAGCGAAATGCCATCAACGCCCCGATTCAGGGCACTGCTGCTGACATCATCAAGGTAGCTATGATTCGCATCTTTAACCGCTTTAAGGCAGAAGGCATCAAGAGCAAGATGATACTGCAGGTACACGACGAATTAAACTTCTCTGTCTACCCAGACGAGAAGGAAAAAGTAGAGGGCATCGTGCTCGAAGAGATGCAGAATGCCCTGAACTTAAGTGTGCCACTAGTTGCTGATTCCGGATTCGGACAGAACTGGCTCGAGGCCCACTAATTAGTACTTAAATGATGACCCGCCAAGGAACTCGCGAAGCAGCGATGTAGGCGGAATCTGAGTCTCAGGAATGGGACGGATATATCGAAGGAATTTCAGCAGGCGATAAGCCTCTGCATATTCCTTCGAGTTTTCTGGTACCTGCTCCAAAAGCGGCTCAGCCTGACTCTTAATCACAGCCAGCTCGAACAGCATGGCAGTATTAAACATCGCATCGGCATTCTCCTGGAATGGGAAAATCCACTTGTTCTCCCCCGCCCTAACGCTTGGCCAGCGACGGATGGTCTCCTGAGCATCAACACCACGATACTTATAATCGCGGATAATACGGCGCAGAAGTCGGTTATCTGTGGTTGGAACGTAGTTATGATTATCAAGCAGAATGGTAGTCAGGGCCGAAGCATAAACACGGTAAATCTGATCGTTGGGAATCTCAGAGGTAAGCTCTGGATTCAAGGCGTGAATACCCTCTACCACAAGCACCTCGTTGCCCTTAAGCTGCAACTTCTTACCACTCCATTCGCTGCATCCCTTCTGGAAATTATAGCGAGGCAGCTCTACCTCTTCGCCATTGAAAAGAGCCGTTAGCTGCTCGTTGAGCAGAGGCAGATTCAAGGCGTGCAGATGCTCAAAATCGTAGTCACCCTTCTCGTCGCGAGGCGTCTTATCGCGATCCAGGAAGTAGTCATCGAGCGAGATGTTAACAGGCTTGATACCATTAACAGCCAACTGCACGCTAAGACGCTTGCAGGTAGTAGTTTTTCCTGATGATGAAGGACCAGCAATCAGCACCAACTTAACGCCCTTACGCTGAGCTATCTCATCAGCAATCTTGGCTATCTTCTTCTCCTGAAGCGCCTCACTAATCTGTATCAGCGTAGACGAGTGTCCTTCCATTATCACCTCATTCAAATCACCAATGGTGCGTATGCCAAGAATATCCTGCCATTGATGGTGCTCCTTGAAGATGCCGAACATCTTATCCTGATGCGTCATCTCGCCAAGCTCTGTAGGATGTTCGCGCGAAGGAATACGAAGCAGTAACCCATCGTAATACTTCTCGACACCAAAGAGGTATATCTGCGATGTATTGGTGAGCAGAGAGCCGTAGTAGTAATCCACGTAACCATCTATGTCATAGTAAGTTGTAAAAAGACGGCCTGTACTCTTCAGTAGTTTGACCTTCGAACGATTATGCAAGCTATCGAATAGTTCTATGGCCTCTTTTGTCGTCGTCTCGTGTCGATGTATGGGGTAAGCAGCATCTATAATTTCCTGCATCTTACGACGTATGGCTCCAGCATCATCCAGAGTAACAGGGCGCCCAATATTCAGGTTTACATAGTAACCATTACTAACAGGAATATCGATAGCCACTTTGCAACGCTCGAAAAGATCGTGAACAGCCTTGCAGAGTACAAAGAAAAGGCTACGAGTATAAGCACGCGAACCACTAGATGAAGTGATATCGAGAAACTCCACCTCCTTCTGCTTATACACACGATAGTGCATACCTTCTACCTTATTATTGACATGGGCCGAGAGAGGGCCGAAATGCATGGTATATCCACTCTTCTCATACACCTCCTCGAGGTTTGAACCAATAGGAACTTCTACCGTTGTATCGTTATTTAATACATGTACTTTCACTAATTTTTCCATAAGCAATATTTATTGTTTAGCTAAATTTCTTTGCAAAGATAACATTTTTCTGAAATCTTAACTTATTATTCTGAGTTTTTTTATAACTTTGTAGCCGAATTACTAAATATAGATACGATTTTTATGTCAATCTGGATTATTTTTAAACTTCTGGGATCGCTTGCTCTGTTGATGTTCGGTATGAAGTCGATGAGTGAAGCTTTGCAGAAGATGGCGGGTCCACAATTGCGACACGTTCTTGGTGCTATGACCACCAATCGTTTTACTGGTATGCTTACAGGTATGCTTGTTACAGCCTCCGTTCAGTCATCAACAGCCACCACTGTGATGACTGTCTCGTTTGTTAATGCAGGCTTGCTTACCTTGGCACAAGCCATTTCAGTTATCATGGGTGCCAACATCGGAACCACACTTACCGCATGGATCATGTCGGCAGGTATGTCGTTCGACATCACCAGCGCCGTCTATCCGGCATTCTTCCTGGGTATCATTCTGATATACCTGAAGAAGTACCGATATATTGGCGATTTCCTGTTTGGACTCTCGTTCCTGCTCCTTGGTTTGGGAACACTCAGAATGACTGGCACAGAAATGCATCTGGGTGAGAATCAGGCCCTACTCGACTTCTTCGCCTCGTTCGATCCCGACTCATTCCTCACCACGCTGATATTCCTGTTCCTTGGAGGCATTATGACCTTCTGCGTTCAGTCGTCAGCAGCCGTTATGGCCATCACCATGATTCTCTGCTCAAGCGGAGCACTACCTATATATCAAGGTATAGCACTGGTTATGGGTGAGAACATAGGAACCACCGTTACCTCTAACCTCGCTGCCCTATCGGCCAACACTCAGGCCCGCAGAGCTGCACTTGCACACATGTTCTTCAATGTGTTCGGAGTTGTGTGGATCCTGTTTGTTTTCCGTCCTTTCGTAGATGCTGTTTGCGGCATGGTGGGCTATGATGTAGAGATGGTAAAGGGCTCTGTATCAACCAGCGTGTTCCTTGCCAACGCAGCCAAGCTTAGCTTTGTGCTGGCAGCATTCCACACCTGCTTCAACGTGGTTAACACCTTCATACTCATATGGTTCATCCCACAGATAGAGCGATTTGTATGTTGGGTTATCAAGCCAAAGAAGGTGGACGAGGAAGAGGACTTCCGTCTGCATTTCATCACCTCTGGTATCATGAAAACCCCAGAGCTTTCGGTACTCGAGGCACAGAAGGAGATTCAGCACTTCTCAGAGCGCATGCAGCGCATGTTCGGAATGGTGCGCGAGTTACTGAATCTATCGTCGAGCGAGTCGAACAAGAAAGACAACAAAGCTGGCGATTTCAACAAGCTTTACAGTCGTATTGAGAAGTACGAAGGCATCAGCGACAACATGGAGCTCGAGATAGCCAAATACCTCGATTCTGTGAGCGATGCACACCTTTCTGACGATACTAAGGCCAAGATACGTGCCATGTTGCGTGAGATTTCAGAGCTTGAGAGTATTGGCGATGCTTGCTTCAATATGGCTCGCACCATATCGCGCAAGTACAACACCAAAGCCGATCACTTTGTTGAGAAGCAATACGAGCATATCCACCAGATGATGGAACTTACTGATCAGTCGCTTACCCAGATGAACAAGCTGATGATTGGTCGTAAGGAGTCGTTCGATGTAAACCGTACTTTCAACATCGAGCACGAAATCAACAACTATCGCAACCAGTTGAAGGCCCAGAATATCAATGATATCAACAACCACGAGTACACCTACGGCGTTGGTACCATCTATATGGACCTTATTAACGAGTGTGAGAAGCTGGGCGACTACGTAGTAAACGTTGTAGAGGCCCGCATGGGATTGAGATAACTCCCCCACTCTACGCTATATTTATTCCCAGGCTGGGAATAAAATGTTCCCAACGTGGGAATGTTTTGTTCCCAACCTGGGAATAAATCATTTTCAATATAAAAGTTTGGCTATTTCGATAATATTGCTTACCTTTGCAGCCGAATTATCAAGGGGTGTCCACGAGTGTGGGCTGAGATGATACCCTCTAACCTGATCTGGATTATGCCAGCGTAGGGATGGATAGCAGGCTTTATCAATAAAAACATTCCCCTTTACTTATATAATAATTAAAGGTTATCTTAGAAATGAAAAGATTTGTTTTAGGAACCGCTGCATTGGCGTGTGCAGTTAGTATGAACGCACAGCGAAAAGCAGCACTCTACGATTCTACACAGGTAGAAGCGCTACAGGAAATTGTGGTTAAAGGCGTACGAGCACAGAAGAATGCGCCATTTGCAGTAGCCAACATCAAGAAACAAGAACTGAATGCATTTTCAAAAACTGGTAAGGAGTTGCCATTCCTCTTCTCGCAGACTCCAGGCGTGGTAGCTTGGAGCGAAAACGGACTTGGAACAGGTACCACCTATATGCGTATTCGCGGTGCTGGCGATTCACGTATCAACGTAACCCTCGATGGTGTGCCCCTTAACTCGCCAGAAGACCAATGCGTGTTCTGGGCCAATATGAACTCGTATGGTTCGCTGCTGGGCTCAGTACAGATTCAGCGTGGTGTTGGAACATCTACTAATGGCGATGGCGCTTTTGGTGGCACAGTAGCCCTTTCATCAGCCATACCAAGCTTGAAGGCTGGGGGAGAGATATCTGCATCTTACGGCTCATTCAACACATTTAATATAGGAGGAAAGTTCTCAACAGGTTTACTGTGGAAACATCTGATTTTTGATGGTGCTTATCATGAGACAAATACTGATGGATTTATCCACGGAACCAGTGGCCGCAGTGGCTCTTACTATGGTGGGCTGACCTGGATTGACCGTAACTTCCAGATTCACTACAAGAACATCGGAAACTTTGAAAAAACCGGTCAGGCTTGGAACGGTGTTACTGCAGGTGACAACGACATGAGCCTAATGGATGGCACCTATGGCATCAACACAGGCATTAAGACCTACGAAGACATGTGGAACGTTGGTCTGGGCAAGTTTAACTCGCTCTATGAGTATCTTACTTACGATGCCAATGGAAACTTTGCTAAAGATGCTAATGGCAATTACGTAACTGCTCGCTATCAGATGGACGACGGAAGCTATTGGGACAAGACAACAGATAACTTCTGGCAGAACCACAACATCCTCTCAGCGGTTTACGATATTAACGAGCATTGGAGCACCTCAGCATCGCTGCACTACACTTATGGTTATGGCTACTATAGTGAGTTCCGCCCCAACAATAAGTTGAAGAAATTCGGACTTAGTTACAATGGCGTAAAAAAGACCGACTTTGTGCGCCAAAAAGGTCTCTCGCAGAACACCTACGGTTTCATCTGGAACGCCAATTATAAAGATGAGCTTTGGGACGTTATCGGAGGTTTTTCACTTCAGGAGTTTGATGGCAACCACTTTGGATATCTTACTTACATCGCAAATGAAGATGTTCGTAAGAGATACATGAGTTATAGAAATTACAAATACTACGACTCTGATGCCACCAAGTTTGATGGTAACGCCTTCATCAAGGCTGCTTACCATATTAACGAGCAGTGGGATGTGTTTGGCGACCTGCAATACCGCTATGTTCAGTACGAGACATGCGGAAAGAACGATAAGTTCTACGAGGAAACAAGTGGTTACTACAATCAGAAACTCAACATCGACGAGAAATACCGTTTCCTGAATCCAAAAGCAGGTTTCTCTTGGACTCTGGGTGGTCATCGTGCTTACGGTTCAGTAGCACTCAGCCATCGTGAGCCAGAGCGTAATAACTTTACTGATAATGGTTCTTATCCTTTCCCCAAAGCAGAGAAGTTGATAGACTATGAGTTGGGATATACCTTTAATAGCGACATCTTCCGTTTTGGTATCAACGGATATTATATGGATTACACAGATCAGTTTGTACAGACTGGACTCTTGAGCGATATTGGCGAGAAACTAACTACAAACGTAAAAGACAGTTATCGCATGGGTATCGAACTTCAGGCAGCCGTTGATCCTTTCTCTTGGCTCACTTTCGAGGGAAATGCAGCTCTGAGCAAGAATAAGATTAAGGACTTTGACGAGGTAGTGGAAGATTGGGATAATGGTTCAACAACCATTCATTACGACAACTCAACCTTGGCCTTCAGTCCATCAACCATTCTGAATGGTTTTGTAAACCTGCACTACAAGGGTATTCAGGCCATCTGGCACACCAACTTTGTATCTCGCCAGTATCTCGACAACACAGAGAATCAAGATCGCTCTTTGCCTAGCTACTGCGTTTCTAACGCTTCAGTCAGCTATACCCTCAAGCCCAAGAAGGCCATCAAGGAGGCAATCTTCGGTCTGAACTTCAACAACATCTTTAACAAGCACTATGCTGCCAACGGATGGGTTTATTCTGCAATTTACGCCAGCGGTGGCCATGATAACGACAATCGCTACTATCAGATTGGTTTCATCCCAATGGCTGGCTTCACCATGATGGGTAACTTAACACTCAGATTCTAGGAAATGACAGAATTTATCATAGCACACTGGTTAGATATCACCACCACGATACTCGGACTACTTTACATCTGGTTCGAGTATCGTGCCAGTGCATGGCTTTGGGCCGTAGGCTTCCTGATGCAGGCACTCGGCATTGTGCTATATTACCAGAAAGGACTCTATGCCGATTGCGGTATGGAGTTCTATTACCTTTCAATGACCATCTATGGTTATTGGAAGTGGGTGAGGGGAGCAGCCAACAAGAAAGCCTTACCCATCACAAGATTCCCACGCAAACTTATCATCCCCTGGTGCGCTATTATCCTATCCGTATGGGGAGTTATTTATTGGCTATTAGTAACATTCACTAATAGCAATGTGCCGCTTATCGACAGCTTTACCACAGCACTTAGTATCGTAGGCATCTGGGCTCTGGCTCATAAGTATCTGGAACAGTGGTTCATATGGATTATTGTTGACGTTGTGACATGCGGACTTTACTTCTACAAAGACATTCCATTTAAGGGCGGACTTTACGCTTTATACGTCGTTATAGCCGTTTTTGGCTATAGAAAATGGAAACAGATGATAGATAATCGCGCTATTTGAGCGGTTTTTCGCCATTTAATTTGGCTATCTGCGGTATTTTACGTACTTTTGCAGCGAATTTATAAATTCAAATGCTTATGCAGACGAACAGTCATTTATCGCGATTAATTCATGACCAGGCCAAGAAGTACGGTAATCGAGAGGCGTTGATCTACAAGGACTTCGGAGGGTCTGAATGGAAATCATATTCGTGGAATCAGTTCTCGGATATGGTCAAGAAAGTATCTAATGCCTTATTAAATCTGGGTGTAAAGGTACAGGAGAATCTGGGTATATTCGCTCAGAACTCTGTTCAGTACCTGTTCTGCGACTTTGGTGCATGGGGAGTTCGTGCAGTAACCATCCCATTCTATGCCACAAGCTCAGAACAGCAGATCCAGTTTATGATTAGCGATGCAAAAATACGTTATCTCTTTGTAGGCGAACAGGATCAATACGACAAGGCACGTCGGATTTTCTCAACATGCCCTACACTCGAGCGTATCATCGTTTTCGACAAGAATGTACATATTTCATCGCTCGACCTCAGCTCGATGTATTTCGACGATTTCTTGAAGTTGGGTGACAATTATCCACGTCAGACAGAAGTTGAGTCGCTTCAGGCTCAGGCTTCTATGGACGATATTGCCAACATCCTGTACACCAGCGGTACTACTGGCGATTCAAAGGGTGTAATACTTACCTGCGGACAGTATCATGCCGCAATGGTAGCCAATGATAAGTGTGTACCAGTAGGCGAGAACGACAGAGTGCTTAACTTCCTGCCATTCACCCATATCTTTGAGAAGGGTTGGAAGATTCTATGCTTGACTGAGGGTGCCAAACTGATTGTGAACACATATCCCATGGAGGTTCAGCAGTCAATGCGCGAGACTCATCCTACCTGTATGAGCTCAGTTCCACGTTTCTGGGAGAAGGTGTATATGGGAGTTATGGAGCAGATAGAGAAAGCCAGCGCACCCAAGCGCAAGTTCTTTATGCATGCTCTCAAGGTAGGCAAGAAGCATAACATCGACTATCTGTCGAAGGGCAAGCGTCCACCATTGCCTCTGCATCTGGAGTACGAGTTGCTGAACAAGACTGTATTCTCTTTGGTTCGCAAAGAGCTTGGATTGGAGAATGCCCACTTCTTCCCAACAGCTGGTGCTACCGTTAATCCTAAGGTCGAGGAGTTTGTACACTCTATAGGTCTCAATATGATTGTGGGCTATGGCCTTACTGAGAGCCTTGCCACAGTTAGCTGTAACCATCTTGGTAAGCCTTATACCGTTGGTGGAGTAGGTATCCCCATCGAGGGTATCGACATCAAGATCAGCGAAGAGGGTGAGGTATTGCTGAAAGGCCCAACTATCACTAAGGGTTATTATAATCGTGAGGACCTTACAAAAGCTGCATTTACTGACGATGGTTATTTCAAGACTGGCGACTCAGGCTATCTGAAAGGCGGTGAGCTGTTCTTGAAGGAGCGTATCAAGGACTTGTTCAAGACATCCAACGGTAAGTATATCGCTCCACAGATGATTGAATCAAAACTGCTGGTTGACAAGTATATCGACCAGATTGCCATCATAGCCGATCAGCGTAAGTTTGTGTCAGCACTTATCATCCCTGTTTATTCTCTGCTTGAGGAGTATGCTCGCGAAAATAAGATTCCATTCGAAAACAGAGAGCAGCTTTGCAAGAATCCACAGATTAACCAGATGATGAAGGAGCGCATCGACACGCTGCAGCAGCAACTGGCTCATTATGAGCAGATTAAGCGATTCACTCTGCTTCCTCACCATTTCACAATGGAGAAGGGAGAACTTACAAATACATTAAAAATAAAGCGTCGCGTACTGAACGAGAACTACAAGAAAGAAATAGACGCGATGTACGCAGAATAAGATATGATTACTCAGGATCAACTGAAAGATGTTTTAGAAAGAGCGGATGCACTTCACCGCTACTTGGAGATTGACAAGAAGAAGATAGAATACGAGGAAGAAGATCTTCGTACGCAGGCTCCTGACTTCTGGGAGGACCGTAAGCGTGCCGAAGAGCAGATGAAAAAGGTGAAGGGCATTAAGAAGTGGCTTGATGGCTATAAGGAGGTTCGTACTCTGGCCGACGAGCTACAACTGGCATTCGACTTCTTTAAAGACGAGATGGTAACTGAGGAGGAGGTTGACGAGACCTATGCCAAAGCCATCAAGGCTATCGAAGACCTTGAGTTGAAGAATATGCTTCGCCAGAAGGAAGACCCCATGGAGGCCGTTCTGAAGATTAACTCTGGTGCTGGTGGTACTGAGGCACAGGATTGGGCTTCTATGCTGATGCGAATGTATATGCGCTGGGCCGAGGCTCATGGCTACAAGGTAACCATCTCAAACATCCTTGAAGGCGATGATGCTGGTATTAAGAGTGTCACTATGCAGCTTGAGGGTGGCGACTATGCTTACGGCTATCTGAAGAGCGAGAACGGTGTTCACCGCCTGGTTCGCGTATCACCTTTCAACGCCCAAGGTAAGCGTATGACGTCTTTTGCTTCTGTCTTCGTATCGCCATTGGTTGATGATACCATCGAGGTATATGTCGACCCAGCCAAGCTCTCTTGGGATACTTTCCGAAGCAGTGGTGCTGGTGGTCAGAACGTAAACAAGGTTGAGTCTGGCGTACGTCTGCGCTATTGGTATACTGATCCAGATACTGGCGAGGAGGAAGAAATCCTCATCGAGAATACGGAGACTCGCGACCAGCCAAAAAATAAGGAGCGTGCTATAACGCTGCTTAAGTCACAACTCTACGATCGCGCCATGAAAAAGCGCTTAGAGGCTCAGGCTAAGATTGAGGCTGGTAAGAAGAAGATAGAGTGGGGTAGTCAGATTCGAAGCTATGTTTTCGACGATCGTCGTGTAAAAGACCATCGTACCAACTATCAGACCACAGACGTTGATGGCGTGATGGATGGAAAGATTGACGACTTTATCAAGGCTTATCTGATGGAGTTCCCAGTTAACGACGAAGAACAATAAACAATAAACGAATAACAAATAAAATCATTAAAACTATGGCTCAAATTGCAAAATCATCTAAGTCTACTCAGAAGAAGGAGGCTTTTCAGAAGAAACAGGAAGAAGGAGGAAAGAAAGTGCTGGAGTATATCTTTGGTGCATTGATTATTCTGGCAGTACTCTTTGTAGTTTATTCTATCTTTGTAGTTTCTTAATGAGTGGACTTGAGATAGAACGTAAGTTCCTAGTCCGAAACAACGACTATAAACGACTTGCCACTAGCAGTAGTCGTATATGTCAAGGTTATATCTGCAGCAATCGCGGACGTACCGTTAGGGTACGTATCCGTGATGGCCGCGGATATCTTACAATTAAAGGCCCCTCGGATATAGGAGGCCTTGCACGCTATGAATTTGAGAAAGAGATTTCGCTTGACGAAGCCCAACACCTGATGGATATCTGCGAGCCAGGAAAGATAGACAAGACACGCTATCTGGTTCCTTGTGGCAAACACACCTTTGAGGTCGATGAGTTCTATGGCGAGAACGAAGGACTGATTATGGCTGAGGTTGAACTTGTATCAGAAAATGAGCCCTTTGAAAAACCAGACTTTATTGGCGAAGAAGTAACAGGCGATAGAAGATACTACAATTCGTGTCTACTGAAGAATCCTTTTACTTCTTGGAACGGAAACACCAAATCAACAACCCAAGAACAGCAGCAAGGGTAACTCCTGTAGCATTGGCTGCCAGATCAAGCCAATCACCACTACGTTGCCCCCAAGTACAATATTCCTGAATCAACTCTATGACTCCACTCATAAAGATTGGAGCCAGCCAGGCCCAAAAGAACAGTTTCTCGTAATCAGCCTGTCTATGTTTGCAGGTGTATTCTATCCATAACACAAGGAATGTACATCCGTACATCAATATATGTACCCACTTATCAACAAACTCTACATCATCCAAAGGTGTTTCAGGAAAGTAGGGAATCAGCGAAAGTATCCATATCAGCGTGATACAGATCATCGAGAATGGATATTTTCTTATGAAATGATACAAAAAACTCATATTTGCTTGCAATTTTGGTGCAAAATTAAGAAATAATTTATACTTTTGCAACCAAATTTAAAGAAATGTTGATATGACAAAACTTGAAAGGGCAAGTTTCGGTAGTAAATTAGGCGTTATTCTAGCCACAGCAGGTTCCGCCGTAGGCTTAGGCAATATATGGCGTTTCCCTTATATGACGGGACAGAACGGTGGAGCTATTTTCATCGTTATCTATATATTCTGTGTCTTGTTGCTTGGTATTCCATGTATGATTAGTGAGTTTATCATTGGTCGACATGGTCAGGCTAACACAGCTCGAGCTTTCCGCATTATGTCTGGCGATACCATTTGGTCGCTGATTGGCTACATGGGAGTGCTTACAGGATTCTTGATTTCTGGCTATTATGCCGTGGTATCCGGATGGTGTCTGGAATATTTATGGGCGTCTGTATCTGGCAAACTCCTTGGCAATCCAGAATACATCAAAGACTATTTCGCCACCTTCTCGCAAGATCCTGTCAAGCCTGTTTTCTGGACACTCATCATCCTACTGGCCACATACCTTATTATTGAGAATGGCGTACGCAATGGCATTGAGAAAGCATCAAAACTCATGATGCCCATCTTGTTTATTCTTTTGCTTATTATCGTTGTTGCATCATGTATGCTGCCAAATGCTCATAAAGGCATCGAGTTCTTGTTTAAGCCAGACCTGTCGAAGTTGAATGGCGATGTGTTTCTGGCTGCACTTGGACAATCATTCTACTCTTTGAGTATCGCTATGGGATGCATCTGTACCTATGCCAGCTATTTCTCAAAGCAAACCAACCTCACATCGTCTGCTTTAAATATCAGCGTTATCGACTTTATGGTAGCGCTTCTGGCAGGCCTTATCATCTTCCCTGCAGCCTTCTCTGTGGGCGTTAATCCTGATAGTGGTCCATCGCTGATATTCATCACATTACCCAATGTATTCCATCAGGCTTTTGGTAGTATAGCCAGCCTGGGTTACGCTATATCTCTTCTCTTTTATGCATTGCTCTCTATGGCTGCTCTTACATCGCTGATGTCACTGCATGAGGTAAGTACTGCATTCCTTGAGGAAGAATTAGGAACCACTCGTAAACGTGCAGCAGTTATGGTAACCATAGGTTGTATGACAATAGGTATTGTATGCTCGCTGTCGCTTGGAGCTTGGAATGGTTTCCATTTGTTTGGTATGAACATCTTCGATCTGTTCGACTTTGTTACTGGCCAGTTGTTCCTGCCAATAGTGGGATTCCTGACCTGTATCTTTATCGGATGGTTTGTGCCACATAAGATTGTTCGCGATGAGTTTACCAATATGGGCACATTACGAAACGGCCGATTGTTTCACTTTTACATTTTCCTTGTAAAGTACGTGTGTCCTATCTGTATCCTGTTTATTTTCCTTCACCAATTCGGACTAATCTAAATGGAAAAAAGAGGTACATTTGGAAGTAAACTGGCCATCGTGCTGACAACAGCAGGTTCTGCTGTAGGACTAGGAAACATCTGGCGCTTTCCATTTATGACTGGTCAGAATGGAGGAGCCGCCTTTATTCTGATTTATCTTGGTTGCGTATTCCTGTTGGGCATACCAGGCATGATCAGCGAGTTTATTGTTGGTCGACATTCACAATCTAATGCAGCCCGAGCATATGGCAACTTAGGATATAAAAATGGCAGACTGATAGGATATCTTGGTATACTAACCTCGACTATCATCTTAGGATTCTATGCTGTAGTAGCAGGCTGGTGCTTGCAGTATCTCTATGCATCGATAGCAGGACATCTGAATGGCGACACCACTTATATCGTAGAATACTTCAAGAGTTTCTCCAGCGATCCTATTCGCCCTTGTCTATGGGGCGTAGGCTTTGTTGTTATCACCCATTTTGTGGTGGCTCAAGGTGTAGAGAAAGGTATTGAACGAGCTTCTAAGCTGTTGATGCCGCTACTAATGATTATTCTGATTATCCTGGTTATTGCTTCTTGCCTGCTGCCTGGGGCAGGGAAGGGTATTGACTTCTTGCTGAAGCCCGATTTCTCAAAGGTTAGTGGTAGCGTATTCCTTGAGGCGCTTGGACAAGCCTTCTTCTCATTAAGCCTTGGCACAGCATGCCTCTGTACCTATGCATCGTACTTCAAGAAAGAAACCAACTTATTAAAATCAGCCACACAGATTGCCTTATTAGACTCTGGTATTGCCATCATGGCAGGATTGATGATATTCCCTGCAGCATTCTCTGTGGGCGTACAGCCAGATAGCGGCCCATCGCTCATCTTTATCACATTGCCAAATGTATTCCGTCAGGCTTTTGAGAGCATGCCTATAGTAGGATTTATCATCTCCATATTGTTCTATGCCTTGTTGGTGTTTGCAGCACTTACATCAACCATCTCTATGCACGAGATTGGTACAGCATTCTTCCACGAGGAACTACATTGGGCTCGTAGCAAAGCGGCATGGATTCTTACCATTGTCTGTGCCACTATCACCATCTTCTGCTCGTTATCAGTAGGCGCTTATAGCAACCTGCAGTTGTTTGGTATGCCACTCATGGACTTCTGCGACTTCTTGACAGCACAGATTATGCTACCTGCTGGGGCATTCTTTACCAGCATCCTACTTGGATGGTTTGTTGAGCAACGATTACTTATCAATGAATTTACAAATAATGGTGCGCTTAAAGCTACTTTTTTTAAGGCTTATCTGTTCTCTGTCAAGTTCATTGTACCTCTCTGTATCCTTTTAATATTCCTGCATCAGTTTAATTTAATATGATTCGCGAATTCTTCTATCTTCAAAAGTCCGACCGCAAAGTTATACTCACCTTACTAGTTGTAATAGTATCTGTGTTCACAATGATATTCCTGACAGGAAGAGATAGCACTGAGACCACCACGCAACAAAAAGATAGCATCAAATCGCGAACCAGCAAAAGCTATAATTACTCAAGCTACACGCCTAAGAAAGTAGAACGCTTTACTTTCGACCCAAATACAGCTGATAGCACCCAACTGCTGCGTCTAGGTCTACAACCCTGGCAAGTCAGGAACATCTACAAATACAGGGCTGCAGGAGGGATCTATCGCAAGCCTCTGGATTTTGCAAAGCTCTATGGACTCACAGTCAAGCAATATCGCGAACTGGAGCCATATATCCGTATATCCAGCGATTATCTGCCAGCATCAACATTAGTTAAGGAGAAAGAAGGTTATTCTCGAAAAGAGAACAAAGACTCAACCACTTATCAGCACCCCGTCAAGATAAAGGCAACAGACCATATTGTACTTAATACTGCTGATACTACATCGCTAGTTACCATCCCTGGCATTGGTCCTTACTATGCTCGTAAAATCGTTCAATATGGAAATAGGTTAGGGGGATATGTAAGTGTAAACCAACTCGATGAGATAGATGACTTTCCTACAGAAGCGAAGAAATATTTAGTGATATCAAATCCTTCACCCAAGAAGCTAAACGTGAACAAACTCACGCTAAACGAACTCAAGCGTCATCCCTATATCAACTTCTATCAGGCCAAGGCTATTACTGACTATCGCAGAGTGCATGGAGACATCCATTCGCTTAACGATCTTCGCCTGATAAAAGACTTCTCGCCAGAGGTCATCAAGCGCCTCACGCCTTATGTTGCGTACTGATTTGTTAATAAATCATAGCGAATGATTGCTGATTCACATAAAAGTTGTATATTTGCACAAATAAACTAAAAAACAAGAATACATGTTTGGATTAGGATTCCAGGAAATACTGGTTATAGCACTGATTATTCTGCTGCTCTTTGGTGGTAAGAAGATTCCTGAACTGATGAAGGGGCTTGGCAAAGGCGTCAAGAGTTTCAAGGACGGAATGAACGAGGTTACAGACCTGAAAGAAGAGGTAAAAAAGGACGAGAAGAAAGATGAGTGATACGCCCAACCTTACGTTTTGGGATCATCTCGACGAACTCCGTTCTGTCATCATCCGCATCATCGTCATTTCAGTTCTGGCAGCGTTAGTGGCTTTCTTCCTGAAGGACGAGTTGTTTGCCATTGTACTTGCGCCTCGCAGTAGCGATTTCATCTCTTTCCGTCTAATGGGCGTAGAGCCATTCTCTATCCATCTGATGAATACCGGACTAACGGAACAGTTCATGATCCACATGAAGACAGCCCTCTATGCGGGCATAGTCGTGATATCGCCTTATATCATTTACCAACTCTTCCGTTTTGTCTCACCAGCGCTCTATGACAACGAAAGAAAATACGCCACAGCATTGGTATCGAGTGGTTATCTGATGTTCATGTTGGGCACGCTACTCAACTACTTTTTGATTTTCCCACTTACAGTCAAGTTCTTAGGAACCTATCAGGTAAGCCAAGATGTAGCCAACATGCTCACCCTCCAGTCGTATATGGATACACTCATCATGATGAGTCTGGTCATGGGCATTGTGTTCGAACTGCCAGTCATCTGTTGGCTACTTGGTAAAATGGGACTTATCAATGCAGGTATGATGCTTACTTGGCGCAAGCACGCTTTGGTAGCGATACTCATAATCTCTGCCATCATCACCCCCACGACTGATGCCTTTACACTCTTTGTGGTGGCTCTTCCCATCTGGTTGCTCTACGAGTTTAGCATCCTGATAGTACGAATAACTAAATAGAACAAATACTTATATAATAATTGGCTTATGCTTCGCAAAATTAGAACTATTCTTGCAGCGGTGTTCTTTGTATTGATTACCCTGCTATTCCTAGACTTTACTGGGACGCTTCACCATTGGCTATCATGGATGGCGAAGATTCAGTTCCTACCAGCTGTTATGGCTCTTAATCTGGTAGTAGTCATAGCACTCGTGTTGTTAACACTCATCTTTGGCCGTATCTACTGCTCCGTTATCTGTCCACTTGGCGTTTTCCAGGATATTTTGGCCAGATTGCGCAGAAAGAAGAATAAGTACTCCTATTCTAAAGAGGTACGCTGGCTGCGATACCCCATGCTGGTTGTATTCATCATAGCTGGTGTTGCAGGCATTGGTTCGCTGTTTCAATTGCTGGCTCCTTACAGCAGCTACGGACGCATAGCCACCATGCTGTTCCAACCTCTGTGGAAGATGGGGAACAACCTACTTGCCGTATTAGCTGAGCGTGCTGATAGCTATGCATTCTATACTGTTGATACATGGATGCGCTCATTGCCAGTATTCATCATAGCAGCCATCACGTTAGTGGTTCTGGTGATATTAGCTTGGCGAGGTGGTCGTACCTATTGTAACACCATCTGTCCAGTAGGAACCATCCTGAGTTTCTTTGCTCGTTTTTCTTGGTTTAAAATCCATTTCGATACTGACAAGTGCAAGAACTGCTCGCTTTGTTCTAAGAACTGTAAGGCTGCCTGTATCGATTTCAAGACCCATACCGTCGATTATAGTCGTTGTGTAGTTTGTGGTAATTGCATTGATAGCTGTAAGTTTGGTGCTTTGCACTATTCTAGACCATCTAGAAATACTAGTTCTTCTAGCTCTAGCCCTATAGATACTTCTAAGCGCTCATTCCTCTTGGCATCAGCCTTGGTATCTACAGCAGCTTTAGCTCAAAAGAAAGAGAAGCTGATGGATGGCGGCTTGGCGGAACTTGAGGATAAGGTTGCCCCTGAGCGCCAGACGCCTTTAACCCCTCCTGGTTCGCTGTCGTTCCAGAACCTTTCTACTCGTTGTACAGGCTGTCAGCTCTGTGTATCAGAGTGCCCCAATCAGGTGCTTCGCCCAAGTAGCGATTTGATGCACCTTATGCAGCCCACCATGTCTTACGAACATGGCTATTGTCGCCCAGAGTGTAACAGATGCTCTCAGGTTTGTCCTGCTGGTGCTATCAAACCCGTTGATAAGGATGAGAAGACCTCTATCCAGATAGGTCATGCCGTATGGATTAAGAAGAACTGTGTACCTATTACTGATGGGGTAGAGTGTGGCAACTGTGCCCGCCATTGTCCTTCTGGCGCTATCGAGATGGTTCCACTCGATGAGAGCAATGAGGAATCACCCATGGTTCCTGCTATCAACGAGGCTGCTTGTATTGGCTGTGGCGCTTGCGAATATGTTTGTCCGTCTCGCCCATTCTCAGCCATCTATGTTGAGGGTCACGAAGTACACCGCAAGATTTGACGATTTGACAATTTACAATTTGACGATTTATGAAGAAGAATATATCACGCCGTTCGTTCCTGAAGCTCTTTGGAGCAGGATCAGTAGCTACTGCAGCCACCCTTGCAGGATGTAAGGATGCCAACAAAGCCGGTAGTCAGGCAAAAGAAGAATATAAGAACCAGGTTGAGCCTCCCGTAGGCCAGATGACCTATCGCGTTAATCCCAAAACCAAGGACAAGGTTTCTATTCTTGGCTATGGCATGATGCGCCTACCAACTAAGGTAGATAACAGCGATGAGTTCGATCAGGACATGATCAACAAGCAGATTGACTATGCTTTGGAACATGGATTGAACTATATCGACACATCACCTGTTTACTGTCAAGGCAAGTCAGAGCGTTGCACTGGTATCGCCCTAAGCCGCCACAAGCGTAGCGAGTACTTTGTTGCCACTAAACTCTCTAATTTCAACCACGACTACTGGACTTTCGAGAAGTCGAAGGAGATGTACCAGAACTCTATGAAGGAGCTACAGGTAAGCTATATCGATTACTACCTGCTGCACGCTGTTGGTGGCAGCATGGAAGAGTTTAATGGTCGTTATGTTGATAATGGCATCATGGACTATCTGCTTAAGGAGCGTGAGGCTGGTCGTATTCGTAACCTTGGTTTTTCATTCCATGGCAAACAGGAAGTGTTCGATGAGGTGTTGGCCTTGGACGAAAAATACCATTGGGACTTTGTGCAGATAGAGCTTAACTATCTCGACTGGGATTACGCCAACGAGATTAGCAAGAGCAATGTAGATGCCAGCTATCTGTATGCTGAACTACAGAAGAAAGGCATTCCTGCTGTGATTATGGAGCCACTGTTGGGCGGTCGATTAGCAAATCTACCTCAGTATCTGATGACGGAGTTGAAGAGTCACGACCCAGAGCGCTCTGTTGCTTCGTGGGCCTTCCGCTATGCTGGAACACCCGAGGGCGTGCTTACAGTACTCTCTGGCATGACTTATATGGAGCACCTGAAGGATAATCTGCTCTCATATTGTCCGCTCAAGCCATTGACAGAAGAGGAGATGCGCTACCTCGACAAGGAGATAGCCCAGAAGATTGTGGGCCTCGAAAACATCCCTTGCAACGATTGTAAGTACTGCATGCCTTGTCCTTATGGCGTTGATATTCCTGCCATCTTCGTGCATTACAATAAGTGTAAGAACGAAGGTTCGCTGCCAATGGGTATTGGAGATTCAGATTATCGCAAGCATCGTCGCCAGTATCTCATCTCTTTGGATAGGGTAGTGGCACGTGATCGCCAACCTGATCATTGCATCCAGTGTGGCCAGTGCGAGCCCCATTGTCCGCAGAGCATACACATCCCTCGTGAGCTGGCTAAGATTGATGAGATGATTGAAAGTCTGAAGCGCTACCCCGATGGAGAGATGAAAAATGGGTAAAAATTTGGTTAATTGCCTAATTTACAGTACCTTTGAACACGTTCGAAGGTACTAACGTTCGAAAAAACTCAAATAAATTTGGTTTTTTCCTCACTTAATCGTACCTTTGCACCCGAAATAAACGTTTATAGAAGAAAATGGCATTAAAATGTGGTATTGTAGGACTGCCAAATGTGGGCAAGTCTACCTTGTTTAATTGTCTGTCGAGTGCAAAGGCTCAGGCAGCAAATTTCCCTTTTTGTACGATCGAACCCAATGTGGGTGTAATCACCGTACCAGATGAAAGACTAACCAAACTCGCAGAGCTGGTTCACCCAGGACGTATTGTTCCTGCTACCTGCGAGATTGTGGATATCGCCGGACTCGTAAAAGGCGCCTCAAAGGGTGAGGGTCTTGGCAATAAGTTCCTTGGAAACATCCGTGAAACTGATGCTATTATCCACGTTCTCCGTTGTTTCGAAGATGAGAATATCACCCACGTTGATGGTACTATCGACCCCATCCGCGATAAGGAGATTATTGATACAGAGCTTCAGCTGAAGGACCTTGAGACTATCGAGAGTCGCTTGGCCAAGACTGAAAAAGCTGCTGCAGCTGGAAATAAGGACGCTAAGGTAGAGGCAACTGTTCTGCACGCCTATAAAGAGGTGCTGGAGCAGGGTAAGAACGCCCGTATCGTAGAGTTCGAGAGCAAGGACGAGCAGGATTGTGCCAAGAATCTCTTCCTGCTCACCTCTAAGCCCGTGCTTTATGTATGTAACGTAGGCGAGACTGATGCTAAGAGTGGTAACGACTTCACTAAGAAGGTTGAGGAGCTGGCAAAGGAAGAGGGCGCTGAGACCATGGTTATTGCCGCTAAAACTGAGGAGGATATCGCTGAGCTCGAGAGCTACGAGGATAAGCAGATGTTCCTTGAGGAGCTTGGCTTGGAGGAGAGTGGTGTAAACCGCCTGATCAAGAAGGCTTACGCTCTGCTGAACCTCGAAACCTTTATCACCGCTGGCGAGATGGAGGTGAAGGCCTGGACTTATAAGAAGGGCTGGAAGGCTCCTCAGTGTGCTGGTGTTATCCATACCGACTTTGAAAAGGGCTTTATCCGTGCTGAGGTGATTAAGTACGACGACTATATCCAGTATGGCTCTGAGGCCGCTGTCCGCGAGGCTGGTAAGCTGGCTGTAGAAGGAAAAGAATACGTTGTTCAGGACGGCGACATCATGCATTTCCGCTTTAACGTATGATCGACTTACTGAATTATATTGTCTGGAATCCGGATTTAGAGGCATTCCACTTGGGTCCTATTGCAGTTCGTTGGTACGGACTGATGTGGATTATTGGACTTGCAACAGCCTACTTTGTGGTAAAGCGCCTCTATAAAGAGCAGAAGATTAAGGACGAGTATTTCGATCCTCTCTTCCTTTACTGCTTCTTTGGCATCCTGATTGGTGCCCGTTTGGGGCATTGCATCTTCTACGAGCCTGATTACTTCCTGACTTCAGGCAAAGGCTTGATAGAAATGATACTGCCCATCCGATTCCTGCCAGAAGGAGGATTTAAGCTCATTGGCTATGCAGGACTTGCCTCACATGGAGGTACGCTCGGCTTGATGATAGCTCTTTGGCTCTATGTTCGCAAGACCAAGCTCAGCATCTGGACGGTTCTCGATAATATCGCTATCGCCACAGGTACCACAGCTTGCTTTATCCGCTTGGGTAACCTGATGAATTCAGAGATTATTGGTAAGGTTACCGATGTGCCCTGGGCATTTATTTTCGAGCATGTCGACAAGGTGCCACGCCATCCTGGTCAGCTCTACGAGGCTATTGCCTATGCTATTCTGTTTGGTATTATGTGGTATCTCCACAAAAAGATGCCAGAGAAGATAGGTACAGGTTGGTACTTTGGCTTCTGCTTGGCCTATATCTTCACCTTCCGATTCTTCATCGAGTACACCAAGGAGATTCAGGAAGCCTTCGAGGCCACACTACCCTTGGACATGGGCCAGATACTCAGTATTCCCTTCATCATCATCGGAGTCTACTGCATGATAAGAGCAAAGAAATTAGAACAAGTATAGAATACTTTAGTAACGCAGCACAACGCCATCTTGAGTAACTTCCAAGGTGGCGTTTTTGCCTACTAATAGTGGGAAGTTCTTAAGGTGAGCATGCCCCACTGGGAAGTTGTAGCAAACGGGAATATGCCAATGCTGCAGATATTCGTTAAGCATGGCATACATATCGTCGAAACCATTCTCTGGGTGCTTGTATTTATTAAACTGACCCACGATGATAGCTCGGATGTGGCTCTGCAAGTCTCTTACCTCAATGTTATGCAACATACGATCTACCCTACTCATACCCTCGCCAGTATCCTCAATAAACAGGATGATGTCATCAAGCATCAGAGGGTCGAAATCAGAACCTGCCAGATCGTTGAATACCGACATGTTGCCGCCTACAACGATACCCTCAGCCTTACCACAGATGTTTAGCGGGTGGGGGGCTACATGATAGGTGGGCAAATCGCCTTGAAGCATGCGTCGCAAAGTTTGACTCACAGTATCGTTCCCTTCGTATGTCTTCAGTGCATAACACATCGAGCCATGAATGCCTTTGACTCCAGCTCTGGCTTGGGCGCAAAGCAGAGCCGTTATATCGCTAAAGCCAATCATCATCTTAGGATGTTGACGTAATGTATCGAGCGACAAACGAGCCAGCAGATGGGCTGCTCCGTCACCTCCACGCGAACACATGATGGCCTTGACTGATGGTTCGTGCAAGGCCCAAAGCAAATCGGATAGTCTTTCATCAATAGTGCCGGCAAAACCGTGATAATCAGCGAGTGCGTTTGGGGCTATTATGCAATGATAGCCCCACTTCTGGAGCGTACGGATGCCACCATTGATGGTTGTGGTATCAGTAGCGCTCGAGGGCGAGATGATAGCGATGGTATCGCCCTGATGCAAGAATTGAGCTGAAAGCGAAAGCATCCAGCAGAGCATCAGCGATATGAGGCAACACTTCTTCATCCTGGCGCCAAAGGTACGAATAAGTGAGAACAATACAAAATAAAAAGCCTAAAATTTTGCCATTTGCGAAAAAAGGAGTAACTTTGCCGCTCAGAATAAATTTAAAAAAGCAGATATGGCAAAAGAAGGCAAGGAACTAACTCCGATGATGAAACAGTTCTTCGATTTGAAGGCGAAACATCCTGATGCAGTCATGCTGTTCAGGTGTGGCGACTTCTATGAGACCTATTGCGAAGATGCCATCACTGCCTCAAAGATCCTAGGTATCACGCTGACTCATCGTAACAACGGTTACAACAAAGGCGATGAGATGGCCGGATTCCCACATCACGCCCTCGACACCTATCTGCCAAAACTGATTCGTGCTGGCAAACGTGTGGCCATCTGCGACCAACTGGAAGATCCCAAACTCACCAAAAAACTTGTAAAGCGAGGCATCACTGAGCTTGTTACACCAGGTGTGGCTCTGAGCGATAACGTGCTGAACTACAAGGAGAACAACTTCCTGGCTGCTATCCACTTTGGCAAGTCTAGCTTTGGAGTGGCCTTCCTCGACATCTCTACTGGCGAGTTCCTGACTGGTGAGGGAACGGCTGACTATGTAGAGAAGCTTCTTGGCAATTTTTCGCCAAAGGAGGTGCTCTTCGACAGAAACAAGAAACAGGAATTTGAGCGTAACTTCGGCACTAAATACTTTACCTTCCAATTGGATGATTGGGTGTTTACAGAGCAGACTTCGAAGCAGAAGCTGTTGCACCACTTTAAGGTGAAGAACTTGAAGGGCTTTGGTGTAGACCATCTGCAATCAGGCGTCATCGCTGCAGGAGCCATTCTGCAGTATCTGGAACAGACCCAGCACACACAGATAGGTCATATCACTTCGATATCGCGTATCGAGGAAGATAAATATGTGCGACTGGATAAGTTCACCATCCGCAGTTTGGAGTTGGTACACCCCATGCAGGATGATGGTAAGTCGCTACTCGATGTCATCGATAAGACCGTAAGCCCCATGGGTGGGCGATTGCTTCGCCGCTGGTTGGTATTCCCATTGAAGGACGAAAAGCCCATCAACGAGCGCCTCGACGTAGTAGAGTACTACTATCGCGAGCCAGAGTTCCGTGAGTGTATCGACGATCAGATACATCGCATAGGCGATTTGGAGCGCATCATATCTAAGGCTGCTGTAGGCAGGGTTTCGCCTCGCGAGGTGGTCCAGCTTAAGACAGCCCTGCAAGCTATCCAGCCCATCAAGACGGCTTGTCTTTATGCCAAGAACGAAACGCTGAATCGCATTGGCGAGCAGCTGAATCTTTGTGATTCATTGAGAGATCGCATCGAGAAAGAAATCCAGAACGATCCTCCACAGCTGGTGGCCAAGGGAGGTGTGATTCGCGATGGTGTGAATGCAGAACTTGATGAACTCCGCCAGATAGCCTATTCAGGCAAGGATTATCTCTTGAAGATACAGGAGCGCGAGGCTGCTGAGACGGGCATCCAGAGCCTTAAGATAGGATATAACAACGTGTTTGGCTATTATCTGGAGGTACGCAATACCTACAAGGAGTTAGTTCCACCAGAGTGGGTACGCAAGCAGACTTTGGCTAATGCAGAGCGTTATATCACGCAAGAGTTGAAGGAGTATGAAGAGAAGATTCTTGGAGCAGAAGATAAGATTCTGAGTCTGGAGGCTAAGCTCTTCAACGACCTCGTGATGGCTATGCAGGAGTTTATCCCACAGATACAGATTAATGCCAACATTGTAGCTCGTTTGGATTGCTTGCTGAGCTTTGCCAAGGTGGCTGAGGAGAACAAGTATATCCGTCCTGTTATCGACTCTACCGAGGTCATCGATATCAAACAAGGTCGCCACCCAGTTATCGAACAGGAGCTGCCTCTTGGCGAATACTATGTGCCCAACGACATTCTGCTCGACAACGAGCGCCAACAGATTATCATCATCACAGGTCCTAATATGGCTGGTAAATCGGCTCTGTTGCGTCAAACGGCTTTGATAGTACTGATGGCTCAAATAGGTTGCTTTGTGCCCGCAGAGGCCGCCAGAATCGGTCTGGTGGATAAAATCTTCACTCGTGTGGGTGCTTCAGATAACATTTCGCTTGGTGAATCAACCTTTATGGTAGAGATGACAGAGGCTTCGAACATTCTTAATAACGTATCATCGCGCTCGTTTGTGCTCTTCGATGAGTTAGGTCGAGGCACAAGTACTTACGATGGTATATCTATCGCTTGGGCCATCGTGGAGTATCTGCATGAGAATGCCAAAGGCCATCCACGCACACTCTTCGCTACCCACTACCACGAGTTGAACGAGATGGAGAAGAACTTCAGTCGCATAAAAAACTATAATGTGAGTGTAAAAGAGGTTGATGGCAAGGTGATTTTCCTCCGCAAGCTGGAACGTGGAGGCTCAGAGCACTCGTTTGGTATCCATGTGGCAGAGATTGCTGGTATGCCCCGATCTATAGTAAAGCGCGCCAACGTTATATTAAAGCAGCTTGAAAGCGATAACGCCCAAGTAGGCACAGTAGGCAAGCCAACCAAGGAGATAGCCAATTCTCGCGAAGGCATGCAGCTAAGCTTCTTCCAGCTCGACGACCCCGTGCTTTGTCAGGTGCGCGATGAAATTCTTGGTATCGATGTGAATAACCTGACGCCACTCGAAGCGCTCAACAAACTCAACGATATCAAGAAAATCGTCTCAGGAAAATGAATACCTCTTTTTAGGTATTTCGATAGTTAATAAAGATATAATGTGCGTTTGATTCATTTTTTATGCATAACTTTGCAGCCGAAATGAAGAAAAAAAGATACTATACTGGACTGATAGCCACAACAATAGTTACTTGTGGAGTTTATGGTCAAAGCACTATAAACACAGATTCTCTGAAGATGCTCGAAGGCGATCATCTGCAAGAGGTGCAGGTAATGGCACACGGTCATCAGCATGCCAAAACAAGAGGCTTAGCCAATACTGACCTTATCGGTAGTGGCGATTTGCTTCGTGCTGCCTGCTGTAACTTAGGCGAGAGTTTTACAACCAATCCATCGGTAGATGTAAACTATGCCGATGCAGCTACTGGTGCGCAACAGATTAAACTGTTGGGACTGAACGGCACCTATGTGCAGATGCTGACAGAGAATATCCCCAACTATCGCGGTGCGGCTGCCCCATTCTCGTTAAGTTATATCCCAGGCCCATGGATGCAGAGTATTCAGGTTTCGAAAGGAGCCTCGTCGGTTAAGAACGGCTATGAATCGATCACCGGTCAAATTAACGTAGAGTTCAAAAAGCCGCAGGCCACACCTTTTGCCGACGCGAACCTATATTATAATACAAAAGGGAAACTGGAGGCTAACCTTGGTGCAAACCTCAAGCTCTCCAACCGCTGGAGCACAGCCCTGTTAGGGCACTACGAAATACTCGACAAGGCACACGATGAGAACAACGATGGTTTTGCGGATATGCCGAAAGTACGCCAAGGCTCGCTGATGAGCCGTTGGGCCTACATGAGCGATGGTTATATCTTCCAGGCAGCTATCAAGGGGCTGAAAGAACATCGTGAGAGCGGCCAAATCGGACATCACTCTGCCGCCGTGCATCCTTATCTCATCGACATCACCAACGAACGCTATGAGGCCTTCGCCAAGAATGCCTTTATCCTCGACCCAGAGCATGGCTCGAACATCGCCTTGATTCTATCGGGGGCGCTACACCACCAAAATGCACTCTATGGTCATAAACAATACAATACCGACCAGCGCAACGGCTATGCCTCGCTGATGTTTGAAACAGATTTTGATGAGCACAATAGTATTTCTACAGGTATAAGTCTGAACCACGATCGTTTTGATATCGACGAAACCACACCTGGCATCTATGCCCAATACACTTATAAGATAGGTGAACAGTTTACCTTAATGGGCGGATTGCGCTGGGATCACAGCAACATCTATGGTGGTTTCCTAACGCCACGCATGCATCTGAAATACTCACCTAACGACATTCTGACGCTGCGTGGTTCTATCGGAAAAGGCTATCGCACCAACCATGTGATGGCAGAATACAACTACCTGCTGGCCAGCAGTCGACAGATCATCATCGATAACAATCTCGACCAGGAAGAGGTATGGAACTATGGTCTGAGTGCTGCACTCAGCATCCCTATTGGCGAGCGCAAACTGGAACTGAATGCTGAGTATTACTATACCACATTCCAGCACCAGTTGCTAGTTGATATGGATAGCAATCCCCATGCGATACACTTCACCAACCTAGCAGGCGACAGCTACTCACACACCTGGCAGATAGAAGCTACATACCCGCTATTCGATGGCTTTACTATGACAGCCACCTATCGTCGCAACAACGTAAAATCAACATATAGCGGTGTGCTACGCGAAAAGCCGCTCACCAACCGCTACAAAGGGCTTATCACAGCCCAGTTTAAGCCAGGCTTAGGCAAATGGCAGTTTGATGCCACGCTGCAACTGAATGGTGGTGGACGAATGCCTGATACTTACACAATCAACAACGGACAGCCTGCATGGGAGAGCAGTTATAAGGGTTACGAACAACTAAATGCACAGGTAACCCGATTCTTCCGTCACTGGAGCATCTATGCCGGTGGCGAGAATATCACAGGTCGCCAACAGCAGTATCCTATCATTGCTGCCAGCGATCCATGGGGCCAGAACTTTGATGCCACCATGGTATGGGGCCCTATGCATGGAGCCATTTATTATATCGGTATAAGATTAAATTGGATTAAATTATAAGCATTATGAGAACAAAATTGTTATTTATCGCATTAGCATTCGTAAGCGTATGCTTTGCAAAGAACATCAAAACTGTAGTATTTACCACCAACCCACAGATGCACTGCAACAACTGTGAGAAGAAAATTAAAGAGAACATCCGCTTTGAAAAGGGCGTTAAAAGCATTAAGACCAGTCTTGACACAAAAACGGTAACCATCGAGTACGATGCCGACAAGACTACCATAGCCGACATCATCAAAGGCTTTGAGAAAATCAAATACGAGGCCAAAGAGGTGAAAGAAAACCCCAAGAAGGTAGATGCGACAACATCCGCCACAACAGTTTCAAAATAAATTGCAACGACCTATTATAAGTCGAAAGATCATCTCAATAAAAGAGCCGCAATCCTTACAAGGGTTGCGGCTTATATTGTTTTGTAATAGATTCAATTACAGTCCGAACTTATAACCAATAGTGAATTGGAATACGCTGTTCTTGGTACCATCTCCGCCTGAGATAGATAAAGCATTTGTTAAACCTGCATTATAACGAAAATCTAACTGAACATTATTGAAATCATACGAGATACCAATGGGAATAGAAAGATCGAACTTATTGATCGTTACATCCATTCCTGCTGTTTCGTACGACTCCTTCAGTCCTACTTCAGCTGATGCACCATTGGCGCTAATCTTGACCTTGTCGTTAATCATAAATCCTGGCTGCAAACCTATTTTTATTGCCAACTTATCAGTAGCACGATAAGATGCAATAACAGGTATGTTGATGTAGTCCATCTTGATAGTTCCGTCGATACCTTGAAATTTAGCTTTACATCCCTGCTGAGAATACATTGCGCCAAATGATAACGCCATCTTTGGTGAAGCTACATAGCCGAATTCTCCTCCTACAGTTAATGCAGAACGGATTTTGGCTTCGCTGTCATTAGTCAATGTAGCGAGGTTAAGACCAGCTTTTGGCATGAAGCTCCACTGGCCCACGCCATTCTGTGCAAAGGTGCACAAAGAGGTTGCCAATAATACAACCACTGATAGAATTTTCTTTTTCATCTTTTTTTTTTAAGTAATTAATATAGTGTTACAAACACCTGATTCATACATTTGATGATGCAAAGGTAATGAATATTTTCTAAATAATAATGAACTAATTCAATTATTTTGTTATTTAATTCGTAATTGTGCATCAATCAAAGTCCCAAACCGAAACATAATGATCAAACTTAATTCCCTCAATACTGCCATACTTTGCCAGCACCTCCATAATCTCCTCCTGTCGTTTAGGCGAGATCATTATCTCACCATGATGAGCGCGATAATATTGACCATTGCCGCTACCAAACAGCGAGCTTACACTACGACGCGCCTCTGCCCTCATATAGCTTGGTATGTTACGATATAGCTGTGAAAAGCCCCATGCCTTCTGCACAAGCTTCTTCTCATTATAGCAGCGGCACTTACCACCCTGCCAAGCTACAGGATACACAGCCTGACCTTTGTAGCAATTTTCTGCCTTCAGCAGTTTGGCCTGATAGTGCAGACACTTGTCCTTTTCAGCACAATCGCTGTTGAAACACAGCGCATATCCACTTGGGATATCCTTTACATTAAGTTTTATTTCTTTCATTTAATTCTGTTTTTTAAAAAGTTATCAAAAAAAAACTCATCTCTCACTAAATCTCTCGAAACGCCCGTGTACAAAGGGTTTGAGAGGGGTGAGAGATTTTTGGAATCTCTCCCTAATCTCTCAACAATCCCTCAAGCAACCCTCACAGGAATCACATCGTAGTAAGAGATATGTGCCTTCTCTTTGAACTTAAAGCCCAGAGCCTTGATAGTTTTACCAAGTCGCACTTTATTACCTACGGTGTTTGGCAGCGAAGGATAGCTCTTACGCATCATCTCAATCATCTGGTCGCAGTTCATAGTCTTTGCCACCTCGCCCTCTTCAGGCTGACGGAAACAAGCCACAAACATCTCTCCAAGGTCCTTCTGCTCCATAAACTCCTGATTAAGCTGCTGGATACGGGCCACCTCATCGTTCGAGAACCAGTAGGGCGATTTCAGTTCTCGCAGCTCATAAACCACCTGAGCATAAAGCTGTCCGTAGTCGATGTCGCCCTCATTATTCACCAACAGTCCGTCGGGTATCTCAATACAGATGTATCGACGGCTACCAGTTGGGTCAGTCAGCGGGTGAGGATTGTTGGTGGTAGCCACAAACGATGCATATCGGGGGCGATCCTCCTGAGTACGGCCAAATATAGGTCGACCGTTCACCTTACTTACTGACAGCGTCTGCTTCAGCTTGGCGTGCTGAGAGTGGCCGATGGCCTCGAGCTCATCGAGATTCACGATGAGGTTGTTAGTAAGCGCCATCTCTTTGTCGAACTTGTTGCCAAGGTTCAGATGGTCAAGATAATACTGTCGCAGCTGCAGAGGCAGCAGTCGTCGCACAAAAGTGGTCTTTCCACAACCCTGATGGCCAATAAATGTTGGCACACACTCGTTGCCGTGCAGCATATCCATCTGCAGCCAGTGGGCTACGGCCGATCGGAGCCAGATGGTGAGATAGTTCAGCTGCTCAGAGCTGATGCCAGGGATGCGAGCAAAAACCTTTGCGATATGGTTCTGTCCGTCCCATTCGGGTAGATTAGTCAGGAATGCCTGCACTGGATTGTATTCAGGCACTTCCTCAGATTCCACATACTCCGTAATCTCTGTTTTAGGACTACCCTTTTCCAGAATCTGCTCGCGCTTGGCACGAATCACGATACTGTTCAGGGCCGCCTTTGTCAGAGGACGGAATACATCACACTCGGTTTCGTCGTTAGACTTAACCGCAAACTCTACCTTTCCGTTCAGAGTGTTTCGACGGAAGCGGTAGTTCTCCATGAGGAACAGCTCGATTGCGAGCGTTACCTCCTGTGAGGCACAGGATGCCCCACACGTCATTTTACCGTTTTCTTTCATTTTGTAAAGCCTATGATTGGTGCGCTTTCCACAGCGTACGTTTCGTGGTGCAAAGATACAAAAAAAAATTGCGGTTTGCAAATTTTTCGGCCATTATTTCCCATTTTTTCTTCAAATGTTAAAATCTGGCTGAGGGGTATTTTCATGGAGGGATTATGTGAGAGATTTATGAGAGATTAGGGAGAGATTCTGAAAATCTCTCATGCCTCGAATCCCCAGTGTTTATGCGGGTTTTGAGAGATTTAGTGAGAGATGAGAGATTTTTCAATAAAACTTTTTAAAAACGCATTAATAATACCACAAAATATGCCTAAAAAAGAACCCAAAATTTTCCCAATTAGGGAAAAATTGATTCCCAACTAGGGAACACCATTTTCCCACCTTGGGAACGTTTTATTCCCTTACTGGGAACAAAAAGTTGCAATATACTTCCTTCATCATTAAATTGCGAAAATCTTCGTTGCGATATTTTTCGTATAACAGAAAGGCAATTCTTTTTTAATGCTTTAATAAAGAAGAAAGGGTCAGAGAACTTGACCACTTTCTCCGCCCCCTTTATTCATTAAACCTTTTCGCTTTTTAATATATTATTTCTTTATATACTCATATACATCAAAATCATTAATCCCCATAGAATAAGCTGCTCGAGATGGATGACGCGGATTTCCCAATTTTGTTGGTTCTCCAATTTGCTTCCATTTTGGATTTAATGGTTGAAGCAAATCAACAATATCTTTTAGACAATCTTTTAAATATGTTGTAGCGTTAATTGGATTTCCAAAAGCAAGCACCACAACCGGATTTTTGTTATTTCCAATTATTTCTTTAATCTTTTGGAGATTTTTCTGATGCAACTTAAAATCTATATTATGAGGTAAAGCATAAGGATCTGTACTACGCAATGGATAGAGATTCATCATTGCAAATCCACAAAATCCATTGATATCTGCAAAGCGGATAACCTTTCGCATTGTTGGGTCTGCCTTTTCATCTGTTGCTGTACTTGGATTTACACCAAAAACATAAAGCATGTTCTTTCCCTCTTTAATTAATGCATATCGGATGGAATCACCTTCTGCAACCATTTTTATATCATTATAGTTATTCATATGAGACTTGTTTAAAAAAAAACACTTAAATCGTCTTGATTATACTTCTTATAATCATTCTCATTTTTAGCATATATATATTCTCTTTCTGTCCACGAGGTTAGATTATTATTAATATAAAATAGACTTTTTGTCCAATTCCCATAACTATCATATGTATACTGTGTAGTATAGACAATAAAAGGTTTGCTTGCACCATTTTTGAAATGACTCACTTTAATTAAATTCCCTTTGCTATCATAATTTAATACTACACTAAGTAATTTTTCTTTTTTACCATTAATTCTTGATTCAAGTACGTTATCCATTTTAATAGGATGTTTATTATTATTAAGTATGCTAGTAGTTACATCCCAATAAAAACCTTTATTCTTACGAGTTGTTTCTTTTAATCCACTAATTATTTCTTCTTGTTCAAGTCCCTTTTCGCTATATGTCGATATTTTCTTTCCTCCATTAGTATAAGTATACACTATTCGTTCTATTTGTGCTTTTGGAGTATCTGAAATATTGTACACCTTAACTTCACTTATCTTTCCGTTAGTATTATACTCATATGCATACTCTTTAGCACTAGAGCCATTTATACCAAGGTCTTTTTTACATATCATCTTCCCTTTTGAATTATACTCGTATTCGTACTTGTAAATACTAACAGTATCATTATTGCCACTATCACTACAGTCAATGGCTATTTTGTTTATCAGATTTCCATATTTATCGTAAATGTATTTTTTAAAGGATGTTGGAGAATAAATTTGCTTGTCAAGATTACCATTGCTATAAAAGCATTTACGAACATCTTTTGAACCTGTACGCCTAATCTCTCCGAATGCTTTTTCAAACGAGCAATCCTTTTCTACAACAACTGCTACTGGACCTTTCAAACCTAAGTCTTTTCTGTTTGTAAATTCTTCTTTTTCATCACAAATACCTTTTTGTGGGATAAATACAAGTACTGCTATCAGCAGCAAGTTGTACAGGATTGTTTTTTTGTTTCTTTTCATAACGCCTTAAATTTATAGTTTTACTTGAATTTGGTATTCGATCTTTGATACTCACTATAGTAGTAATAGTAAAAATAAAAAACGTGAGCAATTTACTTCGCTTACGTTTCAGAGGTATTGGGGATAACCTTAACTGCTTAAACGAGTAAATGCCCACGCCAAGCGGCGTGAACTATCTACTTCGGTCCTTGCAGTTTTCATCAAATTCCCCAATTATCTGAAACAAGAATCAAAAGTGGACGTTCTATATTATGTCCTTATTATTATCTTAGCCCATAGGCAAATCATTTTAAATCATTCAACTTCAAGTTAATTATTTCTTTGAGGGCAAAGATAGGAATTATTATTGAAACTTACAAGGTTTTACAGAAAAACTTGTTGTTATATCCTTCAATTTGGCTACATCTCTTATATATTATATTCGCTTTAACGCATTTCAGGATAAGCCAAGCGGCAAGAATCATAGAATCTGAGAAAGTAATTAAGTTCTCTGATCTTTTATGTTTTTTATTGATTTTCTTGCCGGTATCGGCAAAAAGTCGTATATTTGCAGCAGAAATTGGCGCGAAAACTTGCCGATAGAGTAGAAATATGGAGTATATATCAGTTAGTAAGTTTGCAGAAAAGTATGGTATTTCTGAGCGTACGGCTCGAAATAATTGTGCTCAAGGGAAGATTGAGGGGGCTTTCTTAAAAGGAAAGACCTGGAATATTCCTGCAGATGCTACTTTGCCCAAACGTGGATTGAATAAGAAAAAAATATCTCCACTACTTAAGGCATTAAGAGAGCAGAAGGCTTCGAAACTAAAGGGTGGTATTTATCACCGCACCCAGATTGACCTTACATATAACTCTAATCATATTGAGGGCAAAAGTAGCAAATTATTTTGGGATAACAATTATTTAAGTTGAAAATTTTGCTGCAACATAACAAATACGACAGGAGCGAGAAAAAGTTTGGTCATATTCCTTATTAATAATAATTATATAATACTTTAATATAATATATTATATTAAGCATCATTACTCTTTTTCCACCTGTCCAATGTGGATGACCAAACTTTTTCTCCTTCCTGTCGTAATGTTACAATTTCACCAGTTATCTATGCCGTATTACTTTATTAAGACTTTTATACCCTTACCATTAATGTTGACTATGCCAACCTGTTTAACTTCCAAACTTTATTTAAAAAAATGATTCAATGTGTATTATTAATAAGTGAATTATAGGAGACGAGAATTATGTAGTCGGAGAAATATAATATATACTTTGATTTATGTTTTTTAGTATTATTTCTTGCCGGTATCGGCAGAAAATTGTATATTTGCGGCGTGAATTGGCGTAAAAACTTGCCGATAGAGTAGAATTATGGAGTATATATCAGTTAGTAAGTTTGCAGAAAAGTATGGTATTTCTGAGCGTACGGCTCGTAATTATTGTTCTCAAGGGAAGATTGAGGGGGCTTTCTTAACAGGAAAGACTTGGAATATTCCTGCAGATGCCGTTTTGCCCAAACGTGCTGCGAATAAGAAAAAGTTATCGCCACTACTTAAGGCATTAAGAGAGCAAAAGGCTTCGAAACTGAAGGGTGGTATCTATCATCGTACCCAGATAGACCTTACATACAACTCAAACAATATTGAGGGCAGTAAGCTGACTCACGATCAGACGCGATATATCTTTGAAACCAATACGATTGGTGTTACTGATAGCTCTGTGAATGTGGATGACGTAGTAGAGACAGTGAATCATTTCAGTTGTATCGATTATATCATCGACCATACTGAAGATAAACTGACAGAAGCATTGGTAAAGTATCTACATCTGTTACTGAAATCAGGAACATCAGATAGTAGAAAAGATTGGTTTGCTGTGGGCGAATATAAACGATTACCAAATGAGGTTGGTGGACAAGATACTTGTGCGCCAGAAGATGTGCACAAGCAAATGAAAGCACTATTGGATGAATATAATCAGAAAAAGAATAAGTCTTTTGAGGATATTCTTGACTTCCACGTGCGATTTGAGCAGATTCATCCTTTCCAAGATGGTAATGGCCGCGTTGGACGTTTGTTGATGTTTAAAGAGTGTCTGGCTAATGATATCGTTCCTTTTATTATCACAGACGAACTGAAGATGTTCTATTATCGTGGCTTGAAAGAGTGGGGGCACATTGATGGCTATCTTATAGATACTTGCTTAACAGCACAGGATATGTACAAGGAGCTGCTAAAGTATTTTAGAATAAAACAATAATAAAGTCGGGGTAGTGTAAGTTGAACTGTGTCAAGGCCATTTCCCTTATTATATTAACCTCAGATGGGGGACACGATTTTTAATCGTGTTTTCCAGATGAGGAGCCTTTCTAGCTGCAAAGTTACATAATTTCATACCTATCTCCAAATTTTATCGCTATTTGTTGTGAAATAAGTGCCCAGTTCGCCAGGGGCATAGTCCACTTCTCGCTAATGTTACGGTAAGCCAGGTAGACGAGTTTCTCCAAGGCTGTATCAGACGGGAATACGCCCTTGTTCTTCGTAACCTTGCGTATCTGACGGTGATAGCCTTCGACTG
>NZ_FRBD01000010.1 GCF_900142525.1 Xylanibacter ruminicola
TGTCTGAGGATCAAAACTGCCATCACGGTCACGAGGTGTCTCTACAGTTACCTCACCATACTGCGTCTGAACAGTTTTAGGCATTTTGCCATTACGACGATTCCCTGACTCACGGGACCCTTCACTCAAGTGAGCATCCATCTCACCCTCAAGAGCTGCATTCAAAATACGCTCCAACATTGGTGCCAATGCACCATCTTTTCCAAACAACGGCTTGCCTGTACGCAACTGCTCGGCTGCCAGCTTGTAATCAATTTCTTCGTTTGCCATCATAAAATAAACGTGTTAAACTACATTTTGTTGTAGCCTGACACAGTTTACTTTACATTCTCTAAAGTCGGAGAATTAACTAATCTCCGACTTCATTATTCTGACTATATTAATTACTTAACTAATTCTACAGATCTATTCCATTCTTGTTCATTGGCCCCTTCTGGTAACTTTGGCTTTTCATTGGGTTTAGATGGTTCCAGAAGGACGAGGTAATGAACCATTTTAAATCCCTGGTCTTCGCAAACCACACTACATGGGAAAACACGCTTTCCCTGATTAGGATAATTTGTGTTTGGTATGGTCTTCTTGTTCATGCTAGAAGCGACGACTTTACCCCATTCAGGGAAGTTGTCCTGAACAAGTTTTGTAAGATACGCATCATTACCTTTTGGTACGGCAGCACCGAATGCATATCGTTTATTTTCTGCCATTCCCTTGTATATATTCAGCAATGCCACCTTCTTCATCTTGAGTATCTCCTCTTGTTTCTTGGCTTTCTGCTCATCGGTGTCGCCCATCGGATTCCAAGTTTTCTCTTCGCCAGTTAGCAGTTTATTTGCAATCTGAATAGCTTCTATCTTAGCTTCAATTAGCCTGTAGGCTTCAGAGTCGTATGTTTTGTCATAACTATGATATTTCTTATCGGCAAACTCGAAATCAGGTACACCATATGACAAACGCTCAAGAGCCTCTTTGTCTACCATATCAGGAACACCCCACTCGATGGATGTTCTCAGTCGATGAATCCAGTATTTCATGTCAGAGTCAATCGCCTTAAAACTTGATGAATAATCCCAGTCTGTCTTTACTCCTTCATTGAAAGAAACAAAGAAATTGGTTAGCTCAATTTTCTTTTTGGGGGTTACTGTACTTACGTTTTTTGGGGTGTTTGAACTTGTTTGTGTACTGCTAGTTGTGTTATCGGTTTTCTTCTCAACCTTGTCTTTAGCAGCTTTCTTCGCCTTATTTAGCAGTCCACCCAACTGGGCGTTTGCCGTAGTCTGCACACCGAATGCTATGACAAAAGCCATCAACAATCGCATCATAATGTTTTTCTTCATAGTCTATAAGTTTTTAGTTCTCTCCAGCTACCACAAGAGCTGTTTATATTAGAAGCGTGGAGCTGATATAACGCTTCGTTGTTTCACTACATCTAAGAAAAGAGACTAGCTCTATTCGTTCGCAAATATAGGTAATAATTATGAAACTTACAAGGTTTTATGGAAAAATGTTGTATCTTTGCGCCAAAAGTATGCAAATAGAATAATGAGAGATTTTGCGGCGATAGACTTTGAGACGGCTAATAACGAGCGGACAAGTGTTTGCTCTGTGGGTGTGGTGATTGTGCGCGATGGGGAGATAGTGGATAGTTTCTATTCGCTGATTCAACCAGAGCCAAATTACTATACTTATTGGAATACTAAGGTGCATGGATTAACTAGGCAGGATACTGAGGAGGCTCCTGTGTTTCCTGAGGTTTGGAAACAGATAGAGCCAATGATTGAAGGGTTGCCGCTTGTGGCGCATAACAAATCGTTTGATGAGAGTTGTCTCAAAGCTGTGTTCCGTTGCTACCAGATGGATTATCCGGATTATAAGTTCTATTGTACCTGTGTGGCATCGCGAAGGGCTTTTCCTCAATTGCCAAACCATCAGTTGCATACTGTATCAGAATACTGCGGTTATCACTTAGAAAACCACCATCATGCCTTATCTGATGCAGAAGCTTGCGCGGTAATAGCAATGGAAATATTATAAAATAAGCCGCAACCCTCGTAAGGATTGCGGCTCTTTTATTGAGATGATTTTTCGACTTATGCGAATGGATTCTCTGTTGGGTAGTAATCACCCTTAGGGAAGTTGTAGTCAATCTCCTCAACGGGGATACCCATGTACTTGAGAACCTCCCAGAGATACTTACCCTGATGGCCGAACATAACGGCGCAGTGGTGTGGGTAGTGCTTCTCGATGAGGACGTGACGATAGAAGCGGCTCATGTTCTTGATACCGAAGATACCGATAGAACCGAATGAACGTGTAGCTACAGGAATAACCTCGCCCTGAGCGATGTAAGCGCGGAGCTTGGTGTCGGCAGTAGACTGCAGACGATAAACTGTAGCCAGACCTGGCTGGATGTCACCCTCGAGGGTACCGTTGGTAACCTCAACAGGCAGAGCGCGAGCCATGATACGCTGGAAGCACATCTGGCAGTTGCAAACCTTGCTTGAAGCGGTGTTACCACAGTGGAAGCCCATGAAGATTTCCTTGTCTGTGTAGGTATCGCAGGCAAACTTCTTGCCCTTGATGCTCTCCTCGTACATATCGTTAGGAACGGTGTTGTTGATGTCGAGCAGTGTAACAGCATCCTCAGAGATACATGTTCCGATGTACTCAGAAAGTGCACCATAGATATCAACCTCGCAAGCTACGGGGATACCACGGCTGGTGAGACGGCTGTTAACGTAGCAAGGTACGAAACCAAACATGGTCTGGAATGCAGGCCAGCACTTGTTAGCCATAGCAACGAACTGACGTGAGCCCTTGTGAGCCTCGATCCAGTCTGTCAGAGTGAGCTCATACTGAGCCAGCTTAGGCAGAACGTGAGGAATCTTGTTACCAGTACCAAGCTCAGCAGCCATATCCTTAACTACATCGTCGATACGTGGGTCGCCCTGGTGCTTCTGGAAAGCCTCGAGCAGATCGAGCTCTGAGTTCTCCTCGATCTCAACGTCGAGATCATAGAGAGCACGGATAGGAGCGTTACATGCGAGGAAGTTATTTGGACGAGGACCGAAGCTGATGATCTTCAGGTTCTGCAGACCTACGATAGCACGTGCGATAGGCAGGAACTCGTGAATCATCTCAGCGCACTGAGCTGCATCACCTACTGGCTCCTCAGGAATATATGCACGAGTCTTGCGCAGAGACAGAGCCTGGCTAGCATTCAGCATTCCGCAGTAAGCATCACCACGACCATCAATCAGGTCGTTCTGTGTCTCCTCAGCTGCAGCGCAGAACATGGTTGGGCCCTGGAACCAATCAGCAATCATGGTCTCAGAGATCTCAGGACCGAAGTTACCCAGATATACGCACAGTGCGTTACATCCAGCCTTCTGTACATCAGCAAGAGCCTGCTGAGCGTGAATCTCACTCTCAACGATACAGATAGGACACTCGTAGATACCGTCCTTACCGAACTTCTTCTCATACGCGGCGATAACGGCCTTACGACGGTTTACTGCCAATGACTCAGGAAAACAGTCGCGAGATACAGCGACGATTCCAATCTTAATTTTAGGTACGTTGTTCATATTTAAAAAGAGTTTATAAAGTAATGAATTTCGTTTCAAGCCACAAAGATATAAATTTATCTGCAATAAACCTAAATTATTTAGGAAAAATAACACACCTTGTTACATTTCTCGTATATTTTTGTTACCTTTGCAGACGTTATGGAGCAATTAAAAGAGAAATACGAGCAATTTAAGGCGTGGCAGATAAAGCCTCATGAGGTTGGCCAGCTAACGGCTGATAAGCACGAATGTGCCACTTGTCACACAGAATATCATGGAAACTATTGCCCCCGATGCGGACAGAAGTCAACAGTAGGCCGCTACTCGTTCAAGACGGCATTCCTTACGTTCCTGGATGTATGGGGACTAGGTAATCGAGGTATGTTCCGTACTATTCGCGACTTGCTGTTCCGTCCTGGATATATGATCCGCGATTATCTGAGTGGCATGCAGATGGCGTATTTCCCTCCTTTCAAGATGTTCTTCCTGGTAATTACATTATATGTTTTAGTAAATTCTGGTTTCAACATCAGATTACAGAATAATATTAACAAGGAAGATGTGGTAAATGGGTTAAACGAGTCGTTTAAAATAGGTAATGATGAAAATACTGATACAAAAGCATTTACTGAATCAACTATCAATGACACAATAAGTTTTAACGGAAAACCCATTGCTATCAGTAAAGATAAAAATAGTAAAAAATTAAATATCAATCATAAAGAATTTGACTTACAAGTATATGAATACACTAAGATTCTTTTAAACTGGGTTAAAGACCATCAAACTGTATCAGAGTTACTATTAATAGCAGTATTATCACTACCAATGTATCGCTTCTTCAGGCATAATAAAATGATACCTGATTTGCGATATTCTGAGTTCTTTGTATCGATGGTTTACGTTACAAATTTGATGACAATTATTCAGATAATTGGAAAATTCTTCCTGCCTGAAAATGGTTCAGTTGATTTTTGGGCATATGTATATAGTATCATAGCATTAAAACAGCTATATGGTTACAGCTTTAAGCGAACACTATTTAAGGTTATCGGAGCATTTTTAGTGGTTAGTTCTGTAGCCATAGCTATTATTGCTATCATTGGTGTTTTGAGCTATTTATACATTGAATATATACTATAGTATATAATTTTTGGGCTTTTCATTTGGTGTTTTCCCTACCTTTTTGTATCTTTGCACCCGCATTTATAATGTACGGAAACAATAAAATAACAAAGATACAATGGATTACAATTTCAGAGACATCGAACAGAAATGGCAAAAGCGATGGGTTGAGAATGGAACCTACCGCGTTGTAGAGGACAAGAACAAGAAGAAATTCTATGTGCTCAACATGTTCCCTTATCCATCAGGAGCAGGTCTGCACGTAGGTCACCCACTTGGCTATATCGCCAGTGATATCTACGCCCGCTTCAAGCGTCAGCAGGGCTACAATGTGCTGAACCCAATGGGATACGATGCTTACGGACTTCCCGCTGAGCAGTATGCTATCCAGACAGGTCAGCACCCAGAAAAGACAACTGTTGAGAACATCAACCGTTATCGCAGTCAGCTGGATAAGATTGGATTCTGCTTCGACTGGGAGCGTGAGGTTCGTACCTGCGATCCTATCTACTACAAGTGGACACAGTGGGCATTCCAGCGTATGTTCAAGAGCTATTTCTCTACTTCATCGCACAAGGCTCAGCCAACTATCAAACTGATTGAGCACTTCGAGCTGATGGGTACTGAAGATTGTCATGCTCTTGGTACTGAGGAGTTGCACTTTACAGCTGCCGACTGGGCCAGCTTCTCTGAGAAGAAGAAGCAGGAGGTACTGATGAACTATCGTATTGCCTACCTGGCTGACACCATGGTTAACTGGTGTCCAAAGCTGGGTACCGTTTTGGCTAACGATGAGGTTGTGGATGGCGTATCAGTTCGTGGTGGCTATCCAGTAGTTCAGAAGAAGATGCGCCAGTGGTGTCTTCGTGTATCAGCCTACGCCCAGCGTCTGCTTGATGGTCTGGAGGATATCGACTGGACTGACTCGCTGAAGGAGACTCAGCGTAACTGGATTGGTCGTTCAGAGGGTACTGAGGTAGAGTTCAACGTAGCTGATTCAGACAAGCACTTCACTATCTTTACCACTCGTGCTGATACCATGTTTGGTGTTACCTTCATGGTGCTAGCTCCTGAGAGCGACCTGGTAGCAGAGCTTACTACACCTGACCAGAAGGAAGAAGTAGAGAAATATCTGGACTACGTAAAGAAGCGTACAGAGCGCGATCGCCAGATGGACCACAAGGTAACAGGTGTATTCTCTGGAAGCTACGCTATCAATCCATTTACTGACGAAAAAATCCCCATCTGGATTGCAGAATATGTATTGGCTGGTTATGGTACTGGTGCCATTATGGCTGTACCAGCTCACGATAGTCGTGACTATGCCTTCGCTAAGCACTTCAACCTGCCTATCATCCCACTGATTGAGGGTGCTGACGTATCAGAGGAGAGCTACGATGCCAAGGAGGGTATTGTTTGCAACTCTTCATCAGCTAAGTTCTCATTGAACGGACTTACCGTTAAGGAGGCTATTGCAGCTACCAAGAAATATGTAACTGAGCAGGGACTCGGACGCGTAAAGGTAAACTACCGTCTGCGCGATGCTATCTTCTCACGTCAGCGTTACTGGGGTGAGCCATTCCCTGTTTACTACAAGGACGACATGCCTTATATGATTCCAAAGGAGTGTCTGCCTCTGGAGCTTCCTGAGATTGACGAGTACAAGCCAACAGAAACAGGTGAACCACCATTGGGCCGTGCTAAGATGTGGGCTTGGGATACCAAGACAGACAAGGTTGTATCGAAGGATGAGATTGACAATAAAACCGTATTCCCACTCGAACTGAATACCATGCCTGGTTTCGCTGGATCTTCAGCATACTATCTGCGCTATATGGATCCAAAGAACGAGAAAGCGCTTGTTAATAAGGATGTTGATGAATACTGGCGTAACGTAGACCTTTATGTAGGAGGTACTGAGCACGCTACTGGTCACCTGATTTACAGCCGCTTCTGGAACAAGTTCCTCTTCGATTCAGGTTACAGCTGCGAGGACGAGCCATTCAAGAAGCTGGTTAACCAGGGTATGATTCAGGGTCGTTCAAACTTTGTATATCGTATCGAGGATGAGGGCGCTGACAAGGGTAAGTTCGTAAGCTTCGGACTGAAGGATCAGTACACAGTTACTCCTATCCACGTAGATGTAAACATCGTATCAGCTGATGTACTCGACATCGAGGCTTTCAAGGCTTGGCGCCCAGACTACCAGAATGCAGAGTTCATTCTGGAGAATGGTCAGTACAAGTGCGGTTGGGCTATCGAGAAGATGTCGAAGTCGATGTTCAACGTGGTTAACCCAGATATGATTGTTGAGAAGTATGGTGCCGACACACTGCGTCTCTACGAGATGTTCCTGGGTCCTGTTGAACAGAGTAAGCCTTGGGATACCAACGGTATCGACGGTTGCCACCGCTTCCTGAAGAAGTTCTGGAACCTCTTCCAGAATGGATTTGATGAGGGCGAGGCTACTGCAGAGAACCTGAAGAGCGTACATAAGCTCATCAAGAAGGTATCTGCTGATATCGAGGCATTCAGCTATAACACCTCTATCTCTGCCTTCATGATCTGCGTGAACGAACTCTCGCAGCAGAAGTGCAAGAACAAGGAGATGCTGAAGACACTCGTCATCCTGATTGCTCCATTTGCTCCACATATCGCTGAGGAACTTTGGGAGATGCTGGGCGAACAGAGTAGTGTATGCGACTCTAAGTGGCCAGCATGGAATGAAGAGTATCTCAAAGAGAGTTCAGTTAAACTGGGTATCGCCTTCAATGGTAAAACCCGCTTTGACATGGAGTTCCCTGCAGACGCTGACAATAAGACCATCGAGGAGGCTGTACTTGCTAACGAGAAGGCACAGAAATATCTCGAAGGTTTCCAGATAGCAAAGGTTATCATCGTCCCTAAGCGTATGGTGAACATTGTTCTGAAGAAGTAATGACTATCGATCACAAATTGATTTTGAATGAGGTCAAGGACTACCTATTTATAACCCTTGGCCTTCTTCTCTATACCATCTCCTTTACAGTATTTCTGATGCCATATCAGATTGTAGCAGGAGGTGTTACTGGTTTATCAGCTATCATCTACTATGCTACAGGTTTCCACATTGAGAATACCTATATCATCATCAATGGCATTCTATTGGTAGTAGCGCTGAAGATATTAGGCTTTAAGTTCCTGATGAAAACAATCTTCGCCATCTTCACGCTATACTTTATGCTGAAGTTTGCCCAAGATATTCTACCCAAACAGGATAATGGACTACCATTTAAACTGATGGGCGAAGGGCAGGACTTTATGTCGATGATTATAGGATGTGTGATAACTGGTATCGCCTTGGCAACAGTGTTTCTGAACAACGGTTCAACAGGAGGTACTGATATCATCGCAGCATCAGTAAACAAGTATCATAACATCTCGTTAGGTTCAGTACTTATTGCTGCTGATTTCTGTATCATTGGCTCGTGTATGTTCTTCCCACAGTTTGGTACTTACATCGAACGAGCACATAAGGTGATGTTTGGATTCTGTGTGATGGCGATGGAGAACTATGTACTGGATTATGTGATGAATGCTCGCAGACAATCGGTACAGTTCTTTATCTTCTCGCGTAAATGGCAAGAGATAGCCAATGCCATTGGAACCCAGATGGGACATGGAGTAACCATACTTGATGGACATGGATGGTATACTGGTAAGGAGATGAAAGTGCTCTGTATCCTAGCCAAGAAGAACGAGAGCGTAAACATGTTCCGACTTATCAAGATGATTGATCCAAACGCCTTTGTATCGCAGTCGAGCGTTATTGGTGTTTATGGCGAAGGTTTTGATGAGATGAAGGTGAAAGTCAAGAAAGTCGAAGAAAAGAAAAAAATGAAAATAGTATTTGCTACCAACAACCTGAATAAGCTTACTGAGGTAAGAAAGATTCTTGGTAACAGATTCCAGGTAATGTCGCTTTCAGAGATAGGTTGCAATGACGATATCCCAGAGAAAGGACAAACACTAAAAGACAATGCGCTGATAAAAGCACAGTGGATATACGATAAGTATCACGTAAACTGCTTTGCTGATGATACAGGTCTTGAGGTGGAAGCCCTTGGTGGTGCACCTGGAGTTTATAGTGCCAGATATGCTGGTGGACAGGGACATGACTCTGAAGCTAATATGAAAAAACTGCTTTCAGAACTTGAAAACAAAGACAATCGCAAAGCTCGATTCCGTACCGTTATCGCACTAATTATCGATGGTAAAGTAACCACCTTTGATGGTATCGTAAATGGTAGCATCATTCATGAGAAGCGAGGTGGTGAAGGATTCGGTTATGATCCTATCTTTATGCCAGATGGATATAATAAGACGTTTGCTGAGCTTGGCGTAGATATCAAGAATCGGATTAGTCATAGAGCTAAAGCAGTTGAAAAACTTGCTGATTATCTATTAAAAAAATAGTATGAAGAAGTTGCTTGCCATCGTATTGTCATTATGTTATTGCTACTTGGCAATGGCACAAGTCGGTACATGGCGCAACTTTCTAGCATATCATTACATACAGAGTATCTGCAAAGCTGGAGATGAATTATTCGTCTTAGCATCTAACGACCTTTATCAGTATAATCTGAATGACCAGAGTATCACTACCTACGATAAAGTAAACGGACTATCAGATACACATATTACATATATAGCTTGGAATCAGAAAGCCAAACGACTGATAGCTATATATCAGAACTCAAACATCGACCTTATTGATACAGATGGTAACATCATCAATATCTCAGCCCTTTATAATAAGGCGATGACGGAAGATAAAACCATCACAAGTATTTCTATTGATGGTGTTTATGCTTATCTTACTACAAGTTTCGCTATTATTAAGGTAAACATGCAGAAAGCTGAGATAGCAGAGACATATACTAATAACAACCCTGAATATCCTAGAAATCTTACACCTTATCAGGATGATTATGATGCATACATCTCAACAGTATCGACACTAAATCCAGGAGGACCTGCTTATAATCGTTTCTACGAGTCGAAATTCATAAATGGTACACTCTATACCACAGGAGGATATTTCTTGCCTGCAATGCCTGATAATGCTACTCCAGGAACCATCCAAGTATATGATGGTAACGATTGGATGATATACCAAGAACAAATAAGCGAGATTACAGGATATAGTTATATAGATATTTGTTGTGTAGATGCTGATCCAAATGACCCAGAACATGTATTTGCAGGAGGCAGATGCGGACTATATGAATTCCAGAATGGTAAACTTGTTACCTATTATAATAAGGATAACAGCATACTGATGGGTGCCAACGACAGAGGTAATCAGTTAGGTAATGATTACGTGCTGGTATTAGGACTAAAGTTCGATGCCAAAGGCAATCTTTGGGTACTGAATAGTCTGGGCGATGGTGTCAGTCTGTTAGAATATACAACTGATAAACAATGGATAAACCATCATAACACTAAACTTACTGATGACACTTCAATTACAGTACCAGGATTATCAAAGATGGTAATAGATAGTCGTGGACTACTATGGTTTGTAAATAACAACTGGCAGAATCCAGCTGTATTCTGTTATGATATGAATCATGACATACTGCTGAAATACGACCAGATAATTAATCAGGATGATGTAAAATACACAAGCTATGCCATCACAAGTATTACTGAAGATAAAGAAGGTAATATGTGGGTAGGAACTGATGTTGGACCATTTATGATTCAGAAGTCAGAAATAGGTCAAAATAAAGTTACATTCTATCAAATTAAAGTTCCACGTAACGATGGTACAAACTATGCTGATTATCTGCTGAATGGAGTAAGCATTAGTAGTATAGCAGTAGATGGTGGAAATCGTAAATGGTTTGGCACAAATGGTGCAGGCGTATTTCTTATTAGTGCAGATAATATAGTAGAAGAGGCAAACTTTACTACCGAAAACTCAAATCTTTTATATAATAACGTATCTTCTATCTCAATAAATAATATGACAGGAGAAGTATTCTTTCTCTCAGATAACGGATTATGTTCGTACCAAAGTAATGCTGTAGATCCTGTCCAGGAAATGACAAAAGATAACATCCATGTTTATCCAAACCCAGTTACCCCTGATTTTACAGGAATGGTAACTATTACAGGATTAAGCTATGATGCTGATGTTAAGATAACCACAGCCAATGGCGCTATAGTAGCCGAAGGACGTAGTAATGGAGGAATGTTTAATTGGGATTGCTGTAATAAGCAAGGTAAACGTGTAGCAAGTGGCGTTTATATGGTTATCACAGCTACATCGAATGGTAAGAAAGGCACAGTAGCAAAAATTGCTGTAATCAAATAAGTTATCTTAATCATACCCCCTCTAACTCCCCCTACTCAGGGGGGAGAACAATATTCCCCTCCTGAGTAGGAGGGGATAGGGGTGGTCTGATCAAGCAATTATTACGATAACTCCAGCATTCTATTAATTGGCTTAACTGCTTCTTTCGCTATCTCAGGATCAATTTCAATCTGAGGACTCATATTCTTCAAACAGTTATAAACCTTCTCGAGTGTATTCAACTTCATATAATTGCACTCGTTACAACTGCATTCAAGTCCACTCTCGCTTATTTCTGGTGGCACAGGGATAAATTCCTTATCAGGACAGGTTCTCTGCATCTCGTGCAGTATTCCAGCCTCTGTAGCCACAATAAACTGCTTCTTATCGCTCTGCTGTGCATAGTTAAGCATCGTAGCAGTACTTCCCTTAACTTCAGCAGCAGCCAATACTGGTGCCTTACACTCTAAGTGAGCCATCACTACAGCATCAGGATACTGAGCCTTAAGCTCCAGAATCTTTGAAACAGAGAAACGCTCATGAACATGACATCCACCATTCCAAAGCAACATCTGTCGGCCTGTTACCTCATTAATATAGTTTCCAAGATTATAGTCAGGACCAAAGATTAGTTTAGCATCCTTTGGTAACTGATCAACAACCTTCTTTGCATTTCCACTTGTAACTACTACATCAGTAAGTGCCTTAACAGCTGCTGTAGTGTTTACGTAACTGATAACCTGATAGCCTGGATGCTCATCCTTAAACTTCTTCAAGTCTTCAGCCTTACAACTATCAGCCAGCGAACATCCGGCTTCAGTATCAGGACAAAGAACAATCTTATCTGGTGATAACAACTTACAGGTCTCAGCCATAAAATGTACACCACACATTACCATAACTTTCGCATCAGTCTCTGCAGCCTTACGTGCTAAAGCTAATGAATCACCCACAAAATCGGCGATATCCTGAATATCACCTATCGTATAATAGTGAGCCAGGATTATTGCACCTTTCTCATCACACATTCTACGAATTTCAGATTTCAGCTCCTCAGTTGTCAACATCATATAATATTTTATTTTTCTTTTTTCTTTTATTTAAAAAATAGAATAAGTAGTATGATATGCCGTGTATATCTTGATAACTTTTTGATGATTTTCTTGCGTATTTACTTATCCAAGTCTAATTATGACTTTTGAACATATACTGCTAATTCTTTCTCATTGATAATGAACCACTAAGCATATTTATCCACAATTTCCAATTTTGGTGCAAAATTAATAAGTTTATATTATTTTTAGGCAAAAAGTTGTGGAAATCTGCATTTTTTTAGTGTAATAACTATGTTGATAACCACATTCATAACTATAGGCGGGATAATTGCAAAGTTATTAATAGCGTTTTCCACACACTTATCAACAGGTTTTTCCACAATTATTTGGTAGTTTGTTTTCTATGTATTAATTTTGCAGGCAGAATGAAGAAGTTACGTACTATTGAAATGGAGCGCCTCTCAGTTGAGGAGTTCAAAGAAGCAAAGAAAACACCACTGGTTGTGGTGATGGATGATGTGAGATCGATGCACAACGTGGGTAGCGTTTTCCGTACTGGCGATGCGTTTCGTATCGAGGCAGTATATCTTTGTGGTATAACCAGCACACCTCCAAGTGCTGAGATTCATAAAACAGCTCTTGGCGCAGAAGATAGTGTTAACTGGAAATATTTCGATACTGCCCTCGAAGCTGTTGAGTCTTTGAGGGCCGATGGCTATGAGGTTTATTCTGTTGAACAAGCTCATGGCTCTACAATGCTTCAGGACTTTACACCTATTCATAATAAGAAGTATGCTTTAGTGATGGGTAATGAAGTAAAAGGTGTTCATCAGGAAGTAATCGATGCTTCTGACGGATGTTTGGAAATTCCACAGTTTGGTACCAAACACTCTATGAACGTATCAGTTACAGCAGGTATCATCATCTGGCATTTTGCTAAAAATTTGATTCTCTGAAAAAAATCTCGCCTTTGATGTCACAAATAAACCTTTTGTGCGTATATAGGGTAAAAGCAATAAGCAAAAGGAATGACAACAGAGGAGTTTCAACAACAAGCAGAAGAGCTTAGAATCAAGTTGGTTAGTGTAGCTCATAAATATTTGGGTAATACTAACGAGGCTGAAGACATCGCACAAGATGCGATGATAAAACTCTGGCTGATGCGCGAACAACTGACATTACCTATTATTGGTATGGCCAGCATTGTGACACGCAACCTCTGTATCGATGCTTTGCGAAAGCATCACAAAACTATCGACATATCACAACTTCCTGACGAAGAAGACTTTAGTGACGATGGTGAGCAGATAGAACAGATGCTGAAAGTTATCGACTCGCTGCCATCCACACAGAGAGCTATTCTCCGTATGCGACATCTGCAAGGAATGGAGATGCGCGAGATAGCCTTAGTGTTAGGGTCAACAGAAGTCGCTGTAAGAAAGACGTTGAGCAGAGCACGAAAGATGGTAAAAAATCGATTGATAGCAATCATGGCAGTAGCTTGCGTTATCATAGGTATTTCGATGACTACAGTACATTTTGTCAAACTCAATACCAACGATGAATGTGTGGCTTATGTATACGGAAAGAAATATACAGACCAACAGACGGTTATGGCCGAGATGAGGCGATCGATGGGAGAGATAGTTGAAGATAATACTCAAGACGAGATAGAACAACAGTTGAACGATTTATTCAGAAATTAAAAGCGATATGAAAAAGATGCTTATAATTATCATTACGTGGCTTTTGACTATTGCCACAACCCAGGCCCAAAGTGGACTGAGCGTGTCGCCACTCTTCGAGGGAAAGATTATTCCTACCCAGAGAATGGTCGAAACGCGAGTAAAGGGTAAGATGCTTACAAAGTATCAGCTTACCTTATTCCGTAGTGTGCGATTCAAGGCTAACAATAAGCAGGAGATAAATCGTGTTCATGATATGATTGAGCAGGATAAGAAGAAAAATCCTGGTATTACATATACTGAAAACTATTCAAGTGAGAAAAGTCGTTCTAAGGAAACGCTGATGCTTCAACTTCCCAAGCAGGGCAATCAGAATCGTTTTCTGTGCTACAAGCGCAACAACGAAGATGTAACGGTAATCTATATGGAAGGTACACTCAATTCACTGGATACATTACGAGAATTAATTAAATAAAAGGTATTACGATATGAAAAAACTATTCTTTATCATGCTCTTGGCTGTATCAGCCACAGCAAATGCAGCGAATAATGCTGACAATGACACCCTTACCATTCTGAAACCCAAAAAGGTGCGTATTATTTCAGGCGACTCCATCCAGAAAATCAAAGTATATGGTCGAGAGGGCGAAGATAATTATACCTACGAGAGTAAGATCCTGTTGGTAGATTCTAACTACGTCAGTCAGGAGAGTATCAATAAGGATACCTGGAATTTCGACTTTGTAAAAAAACGTAGTGCAGGTACAGGTTTCCCTTTGAAGCAAAACTCATCAAGTACTCGCTTGGCAGTAGGTCTTTGTTATGGTGCCAATTCTAAATATAATAGTTCTCAATCAGTAGGTAGTTCATGGGAGATTATGTGGACTATCGTGGAATGGGAGAAATTTAATTATGGGCAGCATAACGGATATTCTATTGGCTTTGGTGTAGATTGGCGTAATTTCCGCATAGACGGTCGTCAGTATTTTTATAAGGCAGATGACGGATTGCTCTCTGAACAGACTTATCCTGCAGGTTATGAGCCAAACTTCTCTCGTATCAAGGTGTTTAGTCTGCAGATACCTATTATGTGGAAATATCGCACCAAACATATTAACTTCGGATTAGGACCTGTCATCAACTTTAATACCTATGCTAGTATCAAGAATAAGTATCGTGATGCTGAAGGTAGGGAGAACAAGGATGTGTATAAGCAGATTCACCAGCGTCCTATAACGGTTGATATTATGGGCGAAATCAGTATCCATAACTGGGTTAGCATCTATGGTAAGTTCTCTCCTATGACCATCCTTAACTCAACGTATGGCGAAAGTATCAACTTCCAGCCGGTTTCATTCGGAGTTTATTTCTAGTAATTATTAGTATTAGTCACCATCGCGTGGCTAATACTAATGCTTTTATGGTACAATAACTAAGGCTAGCAAGTACAGTAGTTAAGGATAATAGGTACAGAAGCGTAGCTTTTCCATCGTTCGCCTATACGCAAACGACGGTTTCCCTATACGCAAACGATTGGTCGCCTATACCCAAATTGAAACGTTTTCCAGTACTTACTTTTTCTCTTAAAATACTATTAAATATTTGGTTTTGAGATTATAAATACCTACCTTTGCAGGCGTTTTGGATTTTATAAACCAATTATAGTATGAATTATTTAAAAGCATTATTGATCGTATTCCTTGCTGTTACGCAGACTGCAACAGCACAAAATGAGAAAGTCATAAAAAACTTTTGGCACGCCAAGGTTTGGATGAAAGACGGGACTACTGACAGTGGATACATTGAGAATGGTCACAAAACCGTATGTGTCTACGATGAAACCGTTGTGTTGAATAATCTGGATAAGTTATTCAGTAAAAACAGAAAACACTACACTAAAGATATTGATAGTATGTATATATGGATTGATACAGAACCTGATGATATACTAGTCAGTCACTCTGTTCCTATAAAATATTATTATGGCAATGAGACTCCTATGGAGTTTGGCTATCCAAGTATGTGCTATGTATTTTATCAAAGTAAGAATGTCACTATCTATCAGGGTTGGGATTTGACGTTAGGTGATTTCTACTTATATAAGACCCCTGATATGGAGTATGCTAAAGCACTTTTCAGGGAGGGGAAAAAACTAACAGACAAACGCAGGGCAACGCTTTGTGATGAGTTCAAGGATTATTCAACCATCAAGAACTATGTTAAATCCATTCATAAGGACAAGTTAAAAGACGATCCTTTCTCATTTTTCTTAGTCATTGACAAAGCTTTGGAATCTAGAAAGAATAATCAAAGATAAATTAGAATTCAATGCTAAAATATTTAAAGGCAATACCAAGAAGAAAAGAAATCTCACAGATATTTTGTATTCTGTGGGATTTTTAGTAATTTTGCACCCAAATAAATAAATACGTATTTAAGACAGATGGAAAACAAGACTTTTAAGCGTACGACTGTGACGTCGGCGCTGCCATACGCTAATGGTGGCGTACATATCGGACACCTGGCTGGTGTATATGTACCTGCTGATATCTATGTGCGTTATCTTCGATTGAAGAAGCGCGAGGTATTGTTTATCGGAGGTAGTGATGAGCATGGTGTGCCCATCACCGTTCGTGCCCGTAAAGAGGGCATCACTCCACAGGATGTAGTAGACCGTTATCACAAGATGATTAAGGACTCTTTCGAGGAGTTTGGCATCTCGTTCGATATCTATAGCCGTACTACCTCAGAAACTCATCATAAGTTTGCCGCTGAGTGGTTTAAGAAGCTCTACGACGAGGGCAAGCTGACTGAGGAGACCACAGAGCAGCTCTACGACGAAGAGGCCAAGCAGTTTTTGGCCGACCGCTATGTAACTGGTGAGTGCCCACACTGCCACAACGAAGGTGCCTATGGCGACCAATGTGAGAAGTGTGGACGCGACCTTTCGCCCACAGAATTGATTAATCCAAAGTCAACTATTTCTGGATCTACTCCTGTACTGAAGAAGACCAAGAACTGGTATCTGCCTCTGAACGAGTATCAGGACTGGTTGAAGCAGTGGATCCTGGAGGAGCACAAAGAGTGGCGTCCAAACGTATATGGACAGTGCAAGAGCTGGTTGGATATGGATCTGCAGCCTCGTGCTATGACCCGCGACTTGGATTGGGGTATCCCCGTACCTGTAAAGGATGCAGAGGGTAAGGTACTCTATGTATGGTTTGATGCGCCTATCGGCTATGTATCAAACACCAAGGAGCTCTGCGAGAAAGAGCCAGAGAAGTGGGGCTCGTGGGAGAAGTGGTGGCAGGATGAGGACACTCGTCTGGTTCACTTCATTGGTAAGGACAACATTGTGTTCCACTGCATCATCTTCCCTGTGATGATGAAGGCTCACGGTAAGTATATCATGCCTGATAACGTGCCTGCTAACGAGTTCCTGAACCTTGAGAATGATAAGATTTCTACCTCTCGCAACTGGGCTGTATGGCTCCATGAGTATCTGGTAGATATGCCTGGTAAGCAGGATGTATTGCGCTATGTGTTGACTGCCAATGCACCTGAGACAAAGGATAATAACTTTACTTGGAAGGACTTCCAGGATCGCAATAACAACGAGCTGGTTGCCGTTTATGGCAACTTCGTGAATCGTGCCCTCCAGCTTACTAAGAAGTACTGGAATGGTGTGGTTCCTGCTTGTGGCGAACTGCAGGATGTAGATAAGGCAGCCCTTGAGGAGTTCAAGGATGTGAAGGGTAAGGTTGAGGCTCTGCTGGAGCAGTTCAAGTTCCGCGATGCACAGTTTGAAGCTATGAACCTGGCTCGTATTGGTAACCGCTACATCACAGAGTGTGAGCCTTGGAAGGTTTGGAAAACTGATCCCAAGCGTTGTGAGACTATCCTGAATATCTGCTTGCAGCTCACAGCTAACCTCGCTATCGCCTTCGAGCCATTCCTGCCATTCAGCAGCAAGAAGCTCCGCGAAATGCTGAAGATTGAGAACTTTGAGTGGGAGCAGCTGGGTAGCACCGACCTCCTAGAAGCTGGTCATCAGTTGGGTGAGCCTGCTTTGCTGTTCGAGAAGATCGAGGATGAGGTCATCCAGAAGCAGCTTGACAAGCTCGAGGCTACCAAGAAGGCCAACGAGGCTGCAGCCTATAAGGCAGCTCCAATCAAGGATACAGTAAGCTTCGAGGAGTTCGAGAAGCTCGACATCCGTGTTGGTCTTGTTAAGGATTGCCAGAAGGTGAAGAAGAGCAAGAAGCTCCTTCAGTTTACCATCGACGATGGTTCTGGCGTTGATCGCACCATCTGCTCTGGTATCGCAGCCTTCTACGAGAATCCTGAGGAACTCATTGGTAAGCGAATCCTCTTTGTTGCTAACTTTGCTCCTCGCAACATGATGGGCATCGAGAGTCAGGGAATGATTCTCAGCGCTGTAGATGCTGATGAGAGCCTGAGCGTAGTAACAACAACAAAGGATGTTAAGCCTGGTAGTCAGGTAGGTTAAACAAAATATCAAGATATGCAAGCAATTATTCTAGCAGCAGGCATGGGTCGCAGACTTGGCGACTATACTAAGGATAATACAAAGTGTATGGTTCCTGTAAATGGTGTGCGACTCATAGACCGGCTGCTGGGACAGCTTGCTAAACAAGACCTGCAACGCGTTATTATCGTTGTTGGGTACAAGGGCGAAGAGTTGCGAAAGTATATTGGTAATCGTTACGATGACCAGATAAAGATAGAATTTGCAGAGAATCCTGTATACGACAAGACAAATAACATCTATTCGCTTGCTATCGTAAAAGATAAGTTGCAGGAAGACGATACGCTGCTCATTGAGAGCGACCTTATTTTCAGCGACAATATGATTCCTATGATTGTTAACCATCCTTGTCCTAATCTGGCTCTTGTGGCTAAGTACGAGACTTGGATGGATGGTACAATGGTTCGCTTGGATGATGAGCAGAATATTGTGAACTTTATATCTAAGGATGCTTTCGACTATAATGATGTCGACTCTTATTACAAGACGGTTAACATCTATAAGTTGAGTAAGCAGTTCTCTCAGCAAAAGTACGTTCCATTCCTCGATGCTTACACTAAGGCTGTAGGTAATAATGAGTATTACGAGAATGTGCTTCGTATTATCTCGCTTCTGAATAACCACGAAATGAAAGCCCTGCCCATTGGACAGGAAAAGTGGTATGAGATAGACGATAAACAAGATCTGGATATAGCCGAAGCTTTGTTTGCTGACGAGAAAGATATTCTGCGTAAGTACTACGGACGCTATGGTGGATTCTGGCGATTCCCTCAGATGCTCGACTATTGCTATCTGGTAAATCCTTACTTCCCAAGCAGAAGAATGAAGGATGAACTACGTGCCAATTTCGATACGCTGTTGACAGAGTATCCTTCAGGCATGAAAGTCAATACCCTGATAGCCAGCAAGTGCTTTGGGGTTAGCGAGCAGTATATTGTTCCTGGTAATGGCGCTGCCGAACTCATTAAGGTATTGATGGAGGAAACCTATGGAAAGACTGGTTTTATCCGTCCCACCTTCGAGGAATATCCTAATCGCTATGATAAAGATAGTCAGGTAACTTTCGTCCCACAAAACGATACCTATCGTTATACTGCTGAAGATCTAATGACTTTCTTTGCTGATAAGGATATTAAGCAGTTGATGGTGATTAACCCTGATAATCCATCAGGAAACTTCATTCCCAAGGCTGACATACTGTGCTTGGCTAAGTGGTGCGAAGAAAAGGGTATTCGCCTGATTGTGGATGAAAGCTTTGTTGATTTCAGTGAGGATTATGCTAACAATTCATTGCTGAGCGATGAGATACTGGAGGCCTATCCTAACATGCTGGTGATGAAGAGTATATCGAAGAGTTATGGTGTTCCAGGACTCAGATTGGGTATCCTCGCATCAGCAGATAAAGAACAGATTGCACGCATCAAGAAAGAGGTTAGCATCTGGAATCTGAACTCGTTTGCTGAGTTCTTTATGCAGATTTACAACAAGCACGAGAAAGATTATCAGCGTGCCTGCGATAAATTTGTAAAGGAGCGAGCCGACTTCGAGTCTAAGTTGCGCACCATACCTTTCTTACGTGTGATGCCATCACAGGCTAACTATTTCTTGTGCGAAGTATTACCTCCATATACTGCCAGCGAGATTGTTATCTATATGTTGAAGCATCATAACATCTTGACTCGCGACTGTAGTCTGAAGCCAGGATTAGATCCGAACAAGCAGTATATGCGTATTGCCGTGAGAAATCACGAGGATAATACTCGTCTTGTTGAAGGTCTTAGAGATATAGCAAAATGAAAATCTGTATTTGCGGAGGTGGTAATCTTGGACATGTAGTAGCAGGCTTTGTTGCTGCACAAGGCAAGCACGATGTACGCATACTGACCCAGCGCCCAGAACGATGGAGTGAGGATCTGGTAATTGAAGCACCTAACCAAACAACCTATTCAGGGCATTTAAGTGGTATATTCAGCGATGCTAAACAGGCTATTTCTGATGCAGAGATTGTATTGTTGTGTCTGCCAGGTTTTGCCATTCGTAACACATTACTACAGATTAAAGACTTCTTGAAGCCAGATGCTGCAGTAGGTACTGTAGTTAGTAGCACAGGTTTCTTTTTCCAAGCTATTGAGTTATTACCCAAGGAACAGACATTATTTGGTTTTCAGCGTGTACCTTTTATCTCTCGCGTTATAGAGTATGGCCATCGTGCCAGTTTGTTGGGATTTAAAGATAGTCTTAACTTGGCTATAGAGCATTCTGATAATCCAGAGCAGTTGCGCGATGTACTGGCTGATATGCTGCAAACACCCATACAACTCTTAGCCAACCATTACGAAGCAAGTCTGTCAAACAGTAATCCGCTGCTGCATCCTTCGCGTCTTTATTCCCTTTGGAAAGATTGGGAAGAAGGAATTGTTTACTCACGCATTCCTTTGTTCTATGAAGAGTGGACAGATGAGGCTGCACAGTTATATATCGATATGGATCAGGAGCTGCAGACGTTACTGGAACATCTTCCTGTGCGTAAAGGCAGTATTCCTACTGTTTTAGATTATTATGAGAGTACTGATGCTACATCATTATCCAATAAGCTTCGTAGCATCGAGGCTTTCAAGGGTATCAAGTCGCCAATGCAGGAGGTTGAAGGTGGATATATTCCAGATTTCAAGAGCCGCTATTTCACAGAGGATTTCCCCTACGGATTAGCTGTTGTGCATAAGCTGGCACAAGAAAAGAACATTGATACCCCAACAATAGAAAAAGTATTGAATTGGGGAATGAAAATGCTTAAGTAACCCTATCTTATTCTGATGTTAAATCGTATGCTTCGAACTTGTGAGTAACTCGTAGCTCTACAGGGGGAAGCGTCATGTAGTTGCCATAAGTGCGCTCCAGATAGTCGCGATAGCCTACCATCGTCTTATACATTTTTCCTTCGAACTCGATGTCTACTGCTGAGGCTATGTCTTCAGCAGGGAAACAGCCTTTCAGCGATGGGCCAGCTTCAGTCATATTACAAACAGTTGACGTAGGATGATTCAATACGATAAGTTGTCTTATTCTGCTTTCAATCTGCTTTACTGATAGCGGCCAATGCTTATACACCAGATAAGCTAATCTGGATTGCAATGGATTGCTATTAGAAATCTTGCAGCGACGAATCTTATAAAGCAGCTTTTTCTTCTTAAATATCTGCTCACGTTCCTTCAGATCGTCAGTTACATAATCAACGGGGAAGATATCCATATATACACCAATCTCGTAACCCTCAGTCTCTTTTTCAACCATGCGGGTATGCTGGTCAACAACTTTGGCAAACGTATAATAATAATGTGGTTCTGTTTGAGGGTTGATGGCGCGATAGCGACCTGTTTCATCGCTATAAATCTTCAGGAATTCCTCGTAATCCTTTCTTGGCATATAGATGTCGATATCATCGTCCCAGGGTATATAGCCTTTATGGCGCACAGCACCAATCAGCGTTCCACTCGAAAGAAAATATGCTAACCCATGTGCTTCGCAGAAACGATGCACATGATCCAGAATACTCATCTGGATCTGGCGAAGTTCGTTGATATCAGTAATCTGTCTCATTCTGCGTGCAAAATTACAGAAATTCTTTTGGAACATCAAACAAAAAGTAGTATTTTTGCACGCAGAAATGGAGAATTTAAAAGAAAAGACAGCCAAAGGATTGATGTGGGGTGCTATTAATAATGGTACCATGCAGGTGCTCAATTTGCTCATTGGTATCATTATACTTCGTCATCTTACTCCTGAGGATACTGGTCTGGTAGGTTTGCTGGCCATCTTTTCTGCTATTGCTGGCAACCTGCAGTCTAGTGGTTTCTCTACAGCACTTATCAACGAAAAGCAGCCAACAGCCCAGCAATACAACAGCGTATTCTGGTTTAATATCCTGATGGGAGGTTTGTTGTATCTTATTCTTTTCTGTTCAGCTCCACTTATATCATGGTTTTTCCATCAGCCAAGGCTTACTGACTTGTCGCGATTCCTGTTTCTCTCGTTCTTTATATCATCATTTGGTATTTCTACCAATGCCTATATGGTTAAGAACATGATGAATCGCGAGATAACCATCATCAACCTGACTGCATTGGTGATATCAGGTTCTACAGCTATTGTGATGGCACTTAACGATATGGCCTACTGGAGCTTGGCTTGGCAGCAGGTAGTTAATTCTACGATATTGATTTTGGGACGTTTCTACTATGTAAAGTGGAAGCCTTCATTACGCTTTACATTCGATTATATCCGCCAGACTTTCTCGTTCTCGATGAAGATTCTGGTTACGATGATAGTGAATACTGTGAACCAGAACCTGTTGACAGTCATCTTTGGACGTTTGTTCAGAGATGCACGTATTGTGGGTAACTTCTTCCAAGCTTACAAATGGGACTCTATGGCGTTCCAGACTGTAGGCGGAATGGTAGGACAGGTAGTACAGCCGGTATTGGTAAGCGTACGCGAAGAAAGGGATCGTGAGCAACAGGTATTCCGAAAAATGCTTCGATTCACGGCATTCCTCTCTTTCCCTGCTTTGTTTGGTTTGGCTCTGGTGGCTCGTGAGTTTATCCTCTGCACCATTGGATACGAGTGGATTAATTGTGTACCGTTGTTACAGATTCTCTGTATCAGTGGCGCTTTTATGCCCATCTATACCCTTTATCAGAACTTGGTCATCAGTCATGGACGTAGCGATATCAATATGTGGTTGAATATTGGTCAGATAGTATTGCAGTTTTGTATTATCCTGTTGTTCTATCGCCAAGGCATTACTATTATGGTTATTGCTTATACCATATTCAATATCCTGTGGCTTGGGGCTTGGATGCCTTCAGCAAAGCGTATCATGGGGCTTGGACTACTAAATGTGGTGAAGGACATTGCTCCATTCATGTTGTGTGGCGCTTTGGTCATGGTGGCCACCTATTTTGCTACTATGGCTATCACTAATCTCTATCTGCTGCTGTTGGTTAGAATCCTGATGGCTACAGCGCTCTATTATGGCGTTATGCGCATGCTGAATGTGGTTATTCTGCGCGAGTGTATGCAGTTTATTCTGAAGAAGAAATAAGAGAGGCTTATGAAAGTATCTATCGTTATTCCTGTATACAACAAGGCTGAGTTTATCAGTAATTGTCTGGATAATCTTCTTCAGCAAGACTTTGATGACTTTGAGGTTATTACTGTTGACGATGGAAGTACTGACGATTCTGGCAGAATATGCGATGATAAGGCAGCACAATATGCTCGAATCAAGGTAATACATACTGAAAACGGTGGTGTAACAGCTGCTCGCAGAAAAGGCGTAGAGCAAGCTACAGGCGATTACATCATGTTTGTTGATGCTGACGATGGATTGCTTCCTGGAGCCATAAAGACCCTTTACGATGCCATAACAGAGAGTGATGCTGACGAGGTGATAGCAACCTTCACCACTCATTTGGGCGTACTTTCGCCTGTGGTTTATGAGGGCTTTGTTAATCCTGATGAGCTGATTCGCTATATCATCACCAATAAGAATCGTTTCCCTGTACTCTGGAGCATTCTGTTCCGTCGCGAATTGTTAAGCGATGTGCTTGATACACCTCGCGAAATAGTAGAGGGAGAAGACAAGCTGATGCAGGTAAAAATACTATTGAAACAGCCAAAGGTATTCTTTATTTCAAAGCCGGCTTATATCTACACCTTGGGATTGCCAAATTCCAGAAGCCACACCTTAGAGCGAGAGGTGCTTTACGACAAGCTGTTAGAGACGGCTATGGGCCCTCGTATCCAGGAGTTTAACGATACGCTTACACTTCATAAGATAAAGGAATACGAGAGATTTATCTATGATGGAAATGATAGCGTACGGAAGTCTTATTATCTGTCGGCAGTTGGAAAGCCATCGTCTGCTGTTCCTCTTTATGATCGTCTGGTATTTTTGCTGCCTCCAGTACTGGCTCGTCCCATTATCAAACTTTATCGAAAACTCATCACAATTAAACAAAAAGGTTTATGACAAGATATCCTTTCAAAACAGATGTAGCAGTCTTGCTGCTGTTTTTTACTCGAAGCGACTCGTTTCAGAAAGTATTTGATGAGGTGCGTAAAGCGCGTCCATCAAAACTGTTTCTGTTTCAGGATGGCCCTCGAAACGAGAAAGATGTTGCAGGAATCGAAGCTTGTCGCAGAGTAGTAGCTGATGAGAATATCGATTGGGAGTGCGAGGTTCATCGCAATTATCAGGAGCAGAACCTTGGTTGCATGACTGCTGGATATACATCACACAGATGGGCTTTTACTATGGCTGATAAGTGTATTGTTCTCGAGGATGATGTGGTGCCCTCACAGTCGTTTATTCCTTTCTGTAAGGAGATGTTGGATCGTTATGAGAATGATGAACGCGTGACGATGATATCGGGCTTTAATATGGACGAACAAACCAAGGATTGTCCATACGACTACTTCTTCACTTCGGCCTTTAGCATCTGGGGATGGGCTTCTTGGCGTAGAGTTGTAGAGAAATGGGATGGTAGTCTTTCTATTCTTGATGATAAATACAATTTGGGTCAGCTGCAGAACCTGATAAAAGCACGTGGCTATAAGGGTGATTTCATCAAGACCTGTAGATTACATCGCGAGTCAGGATATCCTCAGTTCGAGTCTGTTTTCTGGTCGTTTATGATGTTGAATAACGGATTGGCTGTCATGCCTTCTCAGAATCTGATAAACAATATTGGAGCAACTGAGGATTCTGCCCATTATTCTGCGCTGAAGACGCTGCCTAAGGCCATTCGTAGGGTATTCCTGATGCAGCGTTACGAATTGAATTTCCCTTTGCGCCATCCAAAATATGTGGTTGATAACGTAGCATACCAGCAGCGTATGAACCTGTATAACGGATGGAATCACCCATGGGTTAAGGTGGGGCGCTCTTTCGAGGAACTATTCCTTAATCTACGTTATGGCAACTTTAGCCATATTGCTGAATCGTTTGTTGAACGAATTCGCAAGTGGCTTGGAATCAGCAAGAAGGTTTAACCCTACAGTTTAAATCACAGTCTTGATAGGCGATAGCAGGAAGTCTGTCAACAGATAGCCGTTATATATAAATAGGTATAGCGCCAATAGCGTTATGACTACTCGTAGCGACTGATGACGGATGCTCTTCAGCAGGTAGGCTGTGGCTATTGGGAGCACAAACAGCCAATGTGGAGCCATGATAAACACCTCGTTGATGCCAAAGCCTAATATCAGATGGATAAACATATCGAAGGCGGCACATGATAGGCATAGCCACAGGAAACGACTCTTGCGTCCAAACCATATACCTGCCACAAACAGCAATACCGTTAATGTCTCAATGCAATAGCTAAGCGTCCAGCGATAAGGCACGAATACAGGGCGATGAACCAATGTGTCTTCGAGGAAATAATCCTGATGGAACTGTATCGACTCGCCAAACAGATTCTCGTAAGTTGACTGCCAGCGCGATGTGCTAATATCAGTCCACTTCAGGAATCCGTAATTCTCCATAGGCGTACCAGTTTTTGCTGCTTGCCTTTTCAGTACAACATCTCGTTTAGCTTTCTTTTCTTCGTATTTGGTTCGTTCTTCAGGCGTCATTGCTGCTACCTTCTGTTCCAATGCAGCCTGTTTCTTAGCCTTTTGTTCGGCTCTGGCCTTCTCTTTTGGCAGCACGTAGGTGCGATATTCCCAGATAGCTGTTCCCCAAAGCAATGCTGCTGGCAGTATTACGGCTAAAAGCAGATATTTAGGACGGAAGAATTTGCCCAGATTAACGAAGAATCCTGATAGGAAAACTTTGATGCCATTGCTCAACGTTACGCCTGCTGTAATGTAGAACAGGATAGCCGATTGCCACCAAAGGAACTTTCTACCTTTCTTGATGCATACACCTGAGATATACAAGGTGATAAGCAGCAGGAACATAGATATAGTAAAGTGGTCAGGCACAATAACTGACATCAGGATATATGCAAACGAGAAGCAATAGGCCGTCATCAACGTAGCATCTTTCTGACTTAGCTCTATCACCTCGCGATGAATGCGATAAAGGAAGATATACGAGTAATATGAGCAGAATATGAGCAATGCTGCTACCAGATACTGCACGCAGTTAACGCCAAACACCCAGGTGAGTCCTTCGTTTATCGCCCATAATGGCCATATCATAAACGATAGTAATGGGTGGCGATATACCTGATATACCACATCCCAATTTGATACGCCCAGATAGGTAAGCGGATCGTAGCCTGAGAGATGCAGCTCGTGTTCGAATGCTTTCCAATAAGGTCCGAATCCTGGTTGCATAAACAGGTCGTGCATGCGATAGATAAACAACGCATTCAGGGCAATAATCACCATCAATGCTATGATTGATTGATAGCGCTCTTCAGGTTTTACCCTGAAGATATTCAGGCGTTTAAAACTCATCTTTATATTACTCATACCAGAAACTTGTTGAAACTACGGGTTGATTCATCCAGTCGATGATCAGCCACAGATTGTGAATAAACAAATAGACTGTTAGTGCTGCTACGATAGTTCTGAGCCCAAAGAGCCAGTTGCCCTTAGTCTTGGCAAAGAGAAGGGCGATGGCTACGGGGATAACGTATATCCAATGGGCCGACATGATGTATATCTCGTTGATGGCGAACCCAAGTCCCAAATGCATGGCAGCATCAGGTAGTATACCAAGTAGGCACATCCACAACAATTTACTATTAAATCCAGCAATTATTCCTATTAATAGTAGCAAAATAATCAATCCCTCTGTGGCATAGTTGTACCAATGATGATAATTCAGCAATACTGGGCGATAGCTGGTCAGGATATCATCGAGCACCCAATCGCTATGCAGTTGTATCGACTCGCCAAATACGTTCTCCTGCAGGGTTTTAGGTCTGGAAGTGGTAGAATCAGTCCATTGCAGCAGACTGCCTTGTCCGAATGGCTTGCCTTTGTGTATCACCCAAGGGGCATTCTTGTAACGCTGATGGTTCTTTCTGGCCTTGGCCATCATCTCTGACTTGTGCTCCTCGAAATACTGTTTCTCAGCCTGCTGCTGGGGATAGACGTAGATACGCTCTTCCAACAGGCCTGCACCCACCATCAGCAATGATGGCAGCACAACTGCCAGCAACAGGAACCGCCAATGAAAGAAATGCTTGCCTCTGGCTATCAGCTCTGCTGCATAAACCTTAGCGCCGTTAGTGAGTGTTACGCCTGATGTAGCTACAAACAGCAAGATTGTCTGCCAAAGCTTCAGCATCCTACCTTCTTTCTGGGCTTTGCCAATAAGGTATAGCGATAAAAGTATCAGACAGAGCGATATGCCAAAATGATCAGGCACAAAGAAGGTTGCCAGAACATAGCCAAAACTGAAGAAGAATAGCGTAAGCAAGCAGGCATCGATGCTCTTCAACTCAACCAGTTGGCGAAGAATGCGGAACAGGAATACCGCAGAAAAGAAGCTACTCGTAGTCATGATGATTGCCACAATATACATAGCCCCTTGACAACCAAATAGCTGATTGAGCAAGTAGAACGGATACATATAATAAGGTAGCAACGGATGGCGAACCACATCGTAGGCCATCTGCCAGTGGGTTAGCACCTTATAGGTAATGGGGTCGAAACCTGATACGTGAAACAGGTATGAGAGTTGTTTGGCATAATCCTCGCTCAGAGGGTCAAGCAGAGAGTTATATTTCAGAATCATCATACCATTCAGCACCAGGAGTACTGAAGCAATGACTAATCCTATCGACCATTCTTCACGATTCAGTTTCATACCTCTCTAAATGGTTTGAAATGTGATTCATCTGCCCAAGCCAACAGTTCCTTGTCACCTCTGCTGTCGCCAAAGGCTGTTAAGTGATAATCCTGACGATGGGGGTAGAGGGCAAGGATGCGATTCACCTTTTCCTGTCCATAGCAGTTCTTGGTTAGGAATCGGCCTGTCAACTTGCCATCTACAACTTCTATCTGGGTGCCTAATACCTTTACATCAGCAAAGAATGGCTGTACCCAGTTATCGATAGATGCACTTACTATCAGCACTTCTGAGCCTTCGCTTTTTGCCTTGTTGATAGCTTCGATACCTTTAGGTCTGAGCAAATGCTTGGATGAGGCTGCAAACTCCTGACAGATGGTGTTGAAATCATCCAACGTCGTATCTTTAAAGAAGTGTGCAAACACTTTCTGCTTGGCTTTCCAGTTGGGATAGAGTCCAAGCTTCATCATCACCAGCAGATGGGCATATCGCATAAATCCCAATCCAAAAGATAGCGAACCTTTGGCAAAACGGATAAACTCTAGCAAAGTATCTTTTGTGGTAAGTGTTCCGTCGAAATCGAATGCGTATATCTTCTTCATATCCTAACCACCAGTTTTAGTATCTTCTGCAATAGCCAAGCCAGCGGAATGGTTATCACAATAGTAAGCAATGCAGTAGGCCAATAGCCCAGATGATAAGGCGTTATATAGGTCATTACAAAGTGGTCGTGTATAAGGTAAGCCTCCAGGCTCAATGCACCAAAGAATGCACAGAAGCGGTTGAACCACTTTGGGGTTCTGCGGAATATACGATTGAGCATTAAAATAAGCGTGATGGTAAAGGGGATATATATCATTCGCTCTACAAACAGGGGGAATCGTCCATGAGTCATTTGCTCCAGATAGAAACAAGAGCTGAAGGTGGCAATAAACAGAATCAGCACCATCCAGATGCCAGCGCCATCTATCTTGGTCTCTCGTCTCACCAGCTCGCCGCAGTTAATGCCAATAAAGAAGATAGGTACGCGACTCCAAAAAATCTCGATATGGCCCACAGCCTGATGCAGCGGACCAATCCATTGTACCCAGATGCACCAAAGAATCATCAGTACAGGCAGCCAGCGGTAGATAGGATGCTTCTGTATCAGCTTCATATAAGGAGGCGCCCAGAGATAGAGCATCATGATGGCAGGGATGTACCAGAAGGTAAGCTCATCGTGAAGCCAGAAGTCCCAGTTGATGGTGATATCGCCTATCAAGTCGATATAGTTGCCATTAGTCCAATCGAATCGCTGCATGTAGAAAAGCGAAGCCATTACGAGCCAAGCCGGATAGATGCGAAGAAGACGACGCTTGTAGAACTTCCAGACATCAGGATTCTTAACCCACGAGAACCAAAGGCCGATACCGCTTAGGAAGAGGAACATATCAACCCCCACGTTTCCGCATCGCCTCAAGCCAAAGAACTCGTTGCTACGAGCCAAGGGCACGTGAAACAGGATGATGAAAAGCATAGCTGCTCCCATCAACTCACCACGATAGCGACTAACGTTGGCCAGTTCTATATCCTTAATCTTCATAGTTTGGGTTTGGGAATACGGTCTAATAGCTGCTTAACAGTCCACGATAGGGCGATCACAGCAATGACGTAAAGCATCAGTCCGTCGTAGATATCCTGTTTCCAGGCTACGATGATAAAGAGTTTGCGAGCTATAGGATGGGCCACAAACATAGCTGCAGAAATCGATCCAACCCATGTGATGATGCTGAGCATCCACTTTGGCATTACTTTTACTAATGCGATGGTTCCGATGATGATAAACACAGGAACAAAGAACCAACTTTGATACCAGAAGCTCATGGCTACTATCAAAGCTGTAGAGAGTAGTAAGGCTACGAAAAATATTTTCTTAGTTAGGAAAAAATATTTCCCAGGTGTGGGAATTCTTGCAAACAAGATACCCAGTCCGAATGGCAGCATGCCTCCTATGAAATTATAGCGTAGGCGATTAAGTGTTTCACCCTCAGGATCGCAGAATGCTTGCAGCAGCCAGCAGATGGCAATCAGCGCTATCACCCAGATATTCTTCTGGCGATAGAGTAATACGCGATACACGATGTAGAGCTGAATCATCAGTCCGAAGAACCAATAGATGCCAGGCCAAATGATTCTATCAGGCTCTGGGAGCACGTTAATGTACATCAGTAGCTGGGCCACCACGTTATACCAATGGAACTGGAATCGGCCTGGAGTCAGAATGTCTACAATGATAAACAGCGAGAATCCCACAATCAGCATTCTCAGCAACTTCAGGTAGTTGTAGCGAACAAATGGCAAAGTGCTCACCCTATTGTCGCCTTTCTCGTATTTCATCACCAAGCCCAGTCCGCTCAAGAACAGGAAAACAGGCACGCCATAATGGCCAAAGTACGACAGCAGATGTACGGGCAGCAACTCATCAGGATTGGTTATTGCATTCCAAAGTCGGTCGTTGTTCGAGGCAAAGAACTGATACTCGTTCTCCTTCACAATCTTGCCAATAAAGTGGCAGTAGTTGTGAAGCACGATGGCCAGAATGGCTATTCCTCGCATCGCTGTACACTCAGCTCTCGACAACAGGTCCTGTTTCATTTCTTCAGTTTGTTATAATCAGTCTCGCCCTTCAGTATTCTGGGGCGCTTCTGGTTGTATTTTGGATTTATAATGTCGTATTCAGGGCGATAGAGTGGAGTAGAAATGCCTCCAAAGTATAGCAGCAAGTGTGGCAGCACATCTGTCATCATAGGCTTATCCTTAGCAGCCTGAATGGCCTGCCAGCCGTATGGGTGCAGCTCACGATACTTGGGCGAACCCCAGATCCAGAACGGAATCTCCATCTCGTTGCGAGCCAGTCGATAGTCGATAGTGGCAGAGTGCATTCGTCCGTAGGCGTAAGGCTTGCCGTCGAATATCTCTTCAGCGTGATCAGGCATATAGATAACCACAGCATCCTCGTCGATGAACCGCTGGGTGATGGCATAGACTATCGAGTCGTTATACCGCAGGGAATTGTCGTATTCAGTCAGCAATCGCAGTTTCTTTTCTGGCAGTTCTGGGCGATTATACATCTCCTTGGTAAAGAATGTACGAGTTTTCTGCGGATAGCGGGCACGATAGTCAACGTGCGATCCCATGAGATGTAGAATCGTCAGGTTATGCTCAGTATTTTCTTTCTTCAGATTGTCGTACTCCTGCAGCACGCCTTCATCGAATCTGTGCAGACGGGTGTTGCGAGTGTCAAACAGATATTTGCTCAGCTCTGGGTTGTTCATGAAGAAACCTCCGCTAAAGTCGTAAACAGCCTCTTTGGCTCTCGACTCGAACTGGTTTGTGATAAACGTTACGTGATAGCCAGCCTTGCGGAACACCTCTGGGAACAATGGATAATCGCACCACTCGCCGCTATCGCCAACAGCATACATAGACATCACCTGCTTAAACACAAAACTGGTCAGGTTCCAAGGAGCCACCACGTCGCTGAATGGTACCAGACTACCCTCATTGGCCAACTGTACTTGTCGTGGAGTAGTTGGCTTGTTGTAGCCATAAAGCTGAGAATGATGCTTGTTGTAGCTCTCGCCAATAATCAGCACGATATTTGGCACACGATACGAGCAGCTATCCACCACAACTTTGTTGCGAGCCGCCATCAGTTGGTCTATCTGGTGCGAGGCCAGGTGGTTGGCATAGATGCCAAATGCCAATCGGTAAATGGGCAGATAGAGCTTGGTGCAATCCTTACGAGTCAGCTCGTGCTCCACTTGTCCTATCGTATTGTAGGTAAACAGTCTGTGAGCAGCCACCTTATTGTCCCAGCATTGGCTGCATGAGTCTATCAGCAACCAAGCTGCCACTACACCTAATACTGCTTTGCATACTACAAGAACCGACTGGTTTACTTTTGGCAGAATCATGCTGTTGCATATCTTTGCCAGTAATCTGTGCAGGATAGTCCACAGGATATGAACCAGAATAAGCAGCAGAATCCATCCTACATTCGATGTGATGACGTCCCATCCCAGATACGATGCCAAGAACTCTTCCGATTCTCTTTGGGTCGTCTCGCCAAACAGCATCAGCATGGTTGGTGTGAGTGTCGACTCAAACTTAACGTAGCAGAACATATCTACCAGCGCCACGCTGTAAAGCACCACATAGAGTAGGGCTCTTACCCAATAGCGCACTTTGCTTGGTATCAATGTAAGTACTACGCATACGGCATAAATATCGAGAAATAGTTCTGGTGCAGAAAGTTCGTAGGGCTTAGCGCCTTTCACGTGTAGTGTTATCTCCAGTTGAGTGCAAATCCACCCCAGCGCAAACATAAACACAAAGAATGCGCCATTCTTCTGGATGGGGGCAAACAGATACCCAAGCCATTCAAGTGGATTTATCTTTAGTCGCTTAAGCATACAGCTTATGTTTTGTTATGTATTCAGCCACAGCCTTTGGCACCAATTGACTGATGCTCTTGCCTGCTTCTATTCGCTCGCGGATTTCTGTGCTCGAAATGTCGATAAGGTCAAGACCTTCGATGCCGCCTTCGAATCCACGACGAGGATAGACAATTATCTGATAGTTCTGGCGAATATCATCAGCATGATACCACTTGTCGAACAACTGCCAGTTGTCGCCACCTATCATCAGCACGAACTCTCTGTCAGGATAATCCTTGCTGAGGGCCTGAAGCGTGTTCCAGGTGTATGATGGTTTGGGCAGATGCATCTCGTAGTCGCTGGCTATGATACCTTCTTCGCCCTCGACAGCCATTCGGGCCATCTTCATTCTAATCTCGTCGTCGAGCAGATCGGTTGAGGCTTTCAGGGGATTCTGTGGCGAAACCATCAGCCACACTTCGTCGAGCCCAGCTTTCTCTCGAAGCTGACGGGCCAACGAAATGTGACCGTTATGAATGGGATTGAACGATCCGCCAAATATCCCCGTTTTTATCATTCTGTTTCTAAAAACGCTTTGATGATCTCTAATGCATCAGCCTCGGCATATTCCAGCTTGTCATTAATCACAATCTTGTCGAACTTCTCTGCAAACGAGAGTTCGAACTCAGCGCGGGCTATGCGCTGATCGATGACTTCTGGTGCATCAGTAGCGCGACCTTCCAGTCGCTTGCGCAGTTCGTTGATTGATGGAGGCTGGATAAATAGGCTCAGCGCCTTGTCGCCATAGAACTTCTTAATGTTCACGCCGCCCTTCACGTCGACATCGAACACAACGTTCTGCCCAGCTTCCAATTGGTTCTCAACCTGCGATTTGAGTGTGCCGTAGAAACGGTCGGTATATACTTCTTCGTACTCCAAGAACTCGTCGTTGTCTATACGCTGACGGAACTCCTCAGGTGTCAGGAAAAAGTAGTCAACTCCATGTTTCTCTGTGCCGCGAGGGGCTCGCGATGTGCACGAGATGGAGTAGGCCAGGTTCAGTTCCTGATGCTCTCTCATCAACCACGAGATAATCGTAGACTTACCAGTTCCACTTGGAGCCGATATAATGATTAACTTTCCTCTACTCATCTTCTTCTCTCCTAATTTCTTCTCTCCTCAATTCCTTAAAGAGCATTCAGAACCTGTTCCTTAATCTGTTCCAACTCGTCCTTCATCTTCACCACGATGTTCTGCATCTCGGCCTGATTACTCTTCGAACCAGTTGTATTGATCTCGCGTCCCATCTCCTGAGCGATGAAGCCAAGCTTCTTACCCTGGCCAGCAGGCTCGTTCATGGTGTCGCGGAAGTACTTCAGGTGGTTGGCCAGGCGCTGCTTCTCTTCGCTGATGTCCAGCTTCTCGATATAGTAAATCAGCTCCTGCTCCAGGCGGTTCTTATCATATTCGGCTGATGGAATCTGCTGCAGGCCATCGATGATACGAGCCTTGATCTTTTCAACACGACTCTTCTCGTATGGCTCAATCTCGGCCATCAGCTTACCAATATTGTCTATCTTCTCAGCAAACTTCTTCTGCAGAGCGGCACCCTCTTGAGTGCGGAAGTCAACCAGATTCTTCAGGGCCTCGGCTACGCCGCCTTTCACTGCAGCCCACTCTTCGTCGTCAAGCTCTTCTACGTCAGTCTTTGTCAGCACATCAGGCATGCGGAGCAAGGTATAGAACCAGTCCTCAGGTGTGGGGATGCCTGTCTTTTCTGCTATTGTCTTTATCTGCTGATAGTAGTTCTCTACCAGCTGTGCATTGATTGGTGTGGGGTCTACTGCCATATCCTTCTCTACCCATACGCTCATATCAACTTTTCCGCGAATCAGCGCCTCTGCTACCATCTGGCGCATCTCCATCTCCTTCTCGCGATAGAGTGGTGCAATACGGGTGTTCAAGTCGAGCTGCTTTGAGTTGAGCGACTTGATTTCTACATGAATCTTTTTTTCCTTAAATGCTACTACAGCCTTGCCGTAGCCTGTCATCGATTGTATCATACGTACCTATTTAATAATATTCGGCTGCAAAGGTACGAATAAGTGAGCGAAAAAACAAATTTATTTGGGTTTTTCCGAATGTAAATACCTTCGAGCATTGCTCATAGGTGCGAATCATGAAGTAAAGGAAATCTATTTTAGATTATGCGTGTTCGTACACAATGTAAATATATAACCACCTAAATGTTTCAGATTGTAAGCAAAATATGATTGTTTGCTTACAGATTGTTACTTTTAAAGAAAAAGTAGATGAAAATGTCAGCAATCTCGCGCGTATGATGACAAAATGATATATCTTTGCACCAAAAATCTGACAAATAGTAAGATTAATGAAGGATAATATGACAAAAAGAAAGCAAACTCAAACCCAAAAAGGACTCTATCAGAGCGACTATGAGCATGATGCTTGCGGCGTGGGAATGGTAGTGAACATTCACGGCGGAAAGAGTCACGATCTGGTAGACAATGCACTGAAAGTGCTGGAAAACATGGAACATCGCGGAGCTGAGACTCGCGACAAGACTGGCGATGGAGCCGGTATCATGGTACAGATTCCGCACGAGTTTATCCTGTTGCAGGGTATTCCTGTGCCTGAGAAGGGTAAGTACGGAACGGGACTGGTATTCCTGCCAAAAGACGAGAAAGCGCAGCAGGACATCCTCTCAGTAATGATTGAGGAGATTGAGCGCGAGGGTCTGACCCTGATGCACCTGCGCGCTGTGCCAACTAACCCTGAGGTGCTGGGTGCCGCAGCTCGCGAAGTTGAGCCCGACATCAAGCAGATTTTTGTTACTGGCATCGCCGACGAGCAGGTGCCCGTATTCGAGCGTATATTATATAAGGTACGCAAGCGTATAGAAAACCGTATCGACAACGAGGATTTTTATATCTGCTCGCTGTCGAACAAGAATATCATCTACAAGGGAATGCTGACCAGCGGACAGCTGCGTCGCTATTTCCCTGACCTGAGCAACGATTACTTTACAAGTGGATTGGCGCTGGTACACTCGCGATTCTCGACCAACACCTTCCCAAAGTGGAAGTTGGCACAGCCTTTCCGCCTGTTGGCCCACAACGGAGAAATAAATACCATTCGTGGTAACCGCGGTTGGATGAAGGCTCGCGAGAGCGTGCTCTCAAGTGAAGCCTTAGGCGATATCAAGGACCTGCGCCCCATCGTACAAGAGGGTATGAGCGACTCTGCCAGCCTGGATAACGTGTTTGAGTTCCTGATGCTGAGCGGACTGAGTCTGCCACAGGCGATGGCTATTCTGGTGCCAGAAAGCTTCAACGACAAGAACCCCATCAGCGAGGACCTGAAGGCCTTCTACGAGTATCACTCTATCCTGATGGAGCCATGGGACGGTCCTGCAGCGCTGCTGTTCTCGGATGGTCGATATGCCGGCGGAATGCTGGACAGAAACGGACTGCGCCCCAGCCGCTATACCATCACCAAGGGTGGTATGATGGTAGTAGCCAGTGAGGTTGGCGTGATGGACTTTGAGCCAGGCGACGTGGTATCGAAAGGTCGTCTGCAGCCAGGAAAAATTCTGCTGATTGACACCCAGGAGGGTAAGATATACTACGATGGCGAGATTAAGGAGCAGCTGGCTAAGGCCCATCCTTATCGCGAGTGGCTGAACGAGAACCGCGTGCAGCTGGAGAAGTTGAAGAGCGGTCGTAAGGTAGACAATGGTGTGGAAAATCTGAACGCTAAGCTGGTGCAGTTCGGCTTCGGTCAGGAGGATATCGATAAGACCATCATCCCTATGGCCACAGCAGGTCAGGAACCTGTGGCTGCTATGGGTAACGACACGCCGTTGGCTGTCATCTCAGATCGTCCACAGGTGCTGTTCAACTATTTCCGTCAGCAGTTCGCACAGGTCACCAACCCTGCCATCGACCCTATCCGTGAGGAGCTGGTAATGAGCTTGACGGAGTACATCGGTGCCGTAGGAACCAACATCCTGACGCCTGATGCCAGCAACTGTAAGATGGTTCGCCTGCCACAGCCTGTGCTCACCAACACCCAGCTCGACATACTTTGTAACATCCGCTATAAGGGCTTCAAGACAATAAAGCTGCCAATGCTGTTCGAGATAGACCCCACCCCTAACCCCTCCCCTGAAAGGGGCGGGGAGAACCTGAGGGTGGCTATTGATCATTTGTGTCTGGACGCTGAGAAAGCCGTTGACGAGGGTGTGAACTACATCATCCTCTCTGACCGCGACATCGACGACAAGCATGCCGCCATCCCATCATTGTTGGCTGTAAGTGCCGTTCATCACTATCTGATTAGCGTGGGTAAGCGCGTTCAGACAGCCCTGATAGTTGAGAGCGGTGAGATTCGCGAAACCATGCATGCAGCCCTGTTGTTGGGCTATGGTGCCAGCGCACTCTGTCCATACATGACATTCGCCATCCTCGACGACCTGGTGAAGCATCACAAGATTCAGGAGGAGTACGCTACTGCCGAGAAAAACTACATCAAGGCTGTGGATAAGGGCCTGAAGAAGATTATGAGTAAGATGGGTATTAGTACCATCCGTTCATATCGTGGCGCTAAGATTTTCGAGAGCATCGGACTGAGCGAGGACCTGCTGAGAAGATACTTCGGTACTGAGGTGAGCACCATCGGTGGTGTAGGCCTGAAGGAGATTGCTCGCGATGCTATCCGTCTGCATGAGGAGGCCAAGCAGCAGACCATGCTGCAAAACCAGGGTCTCTTTGCTTGGCGCAAGGATGGTATCAAGCATGCTTGGAACCCTGAGACTATTGCACAGCTGCAGCTGGCTACCCGCCAGGGCAACTACGAGAAGTTCAAGCAGTGGTCGGCCATCGTCGACGAGAAGGAGAGCCCAATCTTCATCCGCGACTTCTTCAAGTTCAAGAAGGCTGCCAAGCCAACACCTATCGACGAGGTAGAGCCCGTTGAGAGCATCGTGAAGCACTTCGTAACAGGTGCCATGAGCTTCGGCGCTCTGAGCATCGAGGCCCACGAGGCCCTGGCACTCGCCATGAACAAACTGGGTGCACGCAGTAATACTGGTGAGGGTGGTGAAGACAACGCCCGCTATCACTCAGAGGTGGATGGCGTGAGCCTTTCAAGTAAGACCAAGCAGATTGCCAGTGGACGTTTCGGCGTGACAGCCGAGTACCTGGTGAATGCCGAGGAGATACAGATTAAGGTGGCGCAGGGTGCTAAGCCTGGTGAGGGCGGACAGCTGCCTGGCTTCAAGGTCAACGAGATTATCGCCAAGACGCGTAACGCTATTCCTGGCATCTCGCTGATTTCACCTCCACCTCATCACGACATCTACAGTATCGAGGACCTGGCACAGCTCATCTTCGACCTGAAGAATATCAACCCTACAGCTGCCGTCAGCGTGAAGCTGGTAGCCGAGAGTGGCGTGGGAACCATCGCCGCTGGTGTGGCTAAGGCTAAGGCCGACCTCATCGTCATCTCTGGTGCCGAGGGTGGTACAGGTGCATCGCCTGCAAGCTCTATGCGCTTCGCAGGTATAAGTCCTGAGATTGGTCTCGCTGAGACTCAGCAGACGCTGGTGATCAACGGCCTGCGTAATCAGGTTCGCCTGCAGACCGACGGTCAGCTGAAGACTGCCAAGGACGTCATCATCATGGCCATGCTGGGAGCCGACGAGTTCTCGTTTGGTACGCTGCCCCTGATTGTGCTGGGTTGCGTGATGATGCGTAAGTGTAACACCAATACCTGCCCCATGGGTGTGGCCACCCAGAACCCCGAGCTGCGCAAGCACTTCCAGGGTCGTTCGGAGTACGTGGTGAACTTCTTTACCTTCCTGGCCGAGCAGGTGCGCGAGTACTTGAGTGAAATCGGCGTGAAGAGCCTGAAGGAGATTATCGGTCACACAGAACTCATCGAGGTTGATACTACCAACGCTACCGATAAGCAGAAGACCATCGACTTCGGTCGTCTGCTGCACAAGCCTGAGACAGAAAAGGCCCTCTATTGGGATCGTGGCGCATTCACCAAGGTTACTGGCGTGAAGGACGAGGAGATTATCAAGGCTGCCGAGAAGGCTATCGAGAGTGGCGAGGAGATTACCCTCGACTACGCCATCAAGAATACAGACCGTGCCGTTACCACCATGCTCTCTGGTGTCATCGCCAAGAAATATGGCGAGGCTGGTCTGCCTGATAATACGATTAACATCAAGTTCAAAGGCTCAGCCGGTCAGAGCTTTGGTGCCTTCGCCGTGAAGGGCGTCAACCTGAAGCTCGAGGGCGAGTGTAACGACTACTTCGGAAAGGGCCTCTCAGGCGGTCGCATCTCTATCCTGCCTCCAGCCCGAAGTGGTGAGGATTTCCATGCCGAGGACAACATCATCGCTGGTAACACCGGCCTCTATGGTGCCACCTCTGGCGAACTCTATATCAATGGTAAGGTGGGCGAGCGCTTCGGCGTGCGCAACTCGGGTGCCATCGCTGTCATCGAAGGTGCTGGCGACCACTGCTGCGAGTATATGACTGGCGGACGCGTGGTTGTGCTGGGCAAGACAGGGCGTAACTTCGCCGCTGGTATGAGTGGTGGTGTGGCCTACGTCTACGACCCTGACCATACCTTCGACTACTTCTGCAACATGGATATGGTGGAGCTCTCGCTGGTCGAGGACAGCGTATCACGCAAGGAGTTGCTCGAACTCATCCGTCAGCACTACCTGCACACAGGCTCTGCCCTGGCAGGCCGCATGCTCGACGATTGGCAGCGCTACGTTCAGGACTTCATCCAGGTAGTCCCCATCGAGTACAAGCGCGTGCTGCAAGAGGAGCAGAATAAAAAGCTCCAGGAGAAGATCGCCAATATCCAGCGCGACTATTAATGTTCAATGATCAATGTTCAATAGATAATCATGGGAAATCCAAAAGCATTTTTAGAGATACACCGCCAGGAGGCGGGATACCGTCCGATTCACGATAGAATCCACGACTTTGGCGAGGTAGAGCAGACGCTCAGCACTCGCGAACGTAAACTGCAGGCATCGCGCTGTATGGACTGCGGCGTGCCCTTCTGCCATTGGGCATGTCCGTTGGGCAACAAAGCCCCTGAGTGGAACGATGCACTGTACAAAGGCGACTGGGAGTTGGCTTATCGCTTGCTCAACAGCACTAACCCCTTCCCAGAGTTCACTGGCCGCATCTGTCCCGCCTTGTGCGAGAAGGCCTGTGTGCTGAACCGTTTTAACCACGAGCCAACTACCAACCGTGAGGACGAGTGCGCCATCACAGAGATGGCCTTCCAGGAGGGATTTATCACGCCCAAGACCGACATCCAGCGTAATGGCAAGAAGGTGGCAGTAATTGGTGCTGGTCCTGCTGGACTGGCTGCTGCCAACGACCTGAACCTGATGGGCTACAAGGTAACAGTATTCGAGAAGAACGAGGCTGCCGGCGGCTTGCTCCGCTATGGTATCCCCAACTTCAAGCTGAACAAGGCTATCATCGACCGCCGTATCAGCCTGCTTGAGGCCGAAGGCATAGAGTTCTGCTATGGCAATGCCATAGCCCTAGATGATCTAGCCGGGCTAGAAAAACTAGCCAGCGATTACGATAGCGTCGTAATCGCCACTGGAACGCCAACGGCTAGAGACCTCAAGGCCCCCGGCCGAGAGCTGAAAGGTGTTCACTTCGCCCTCGAGATGCTGTCTCAGCAGAATCGTGTGCTGGCTGGTATGGAGTTCAGCAAAGACGAGCGCGTAACAGCCAAGGGCAAGGATGTGCTTGTGATTGGTGGTGGTGATACTGGTAGTGACTGTATCGGTACTGCCCATCGTCAGGGTTGCAAGAGCGTCACTCAGATTGAGATTATGCCTAAGCCTGTAGAAGGTCCTGAGGACCCCCAGAACCCTTGGCCCAACTGGCCTCGCACCCTCAAGACCACCTCTTCGCATGAGGAGGGTTGCACCCGCCGTTGGAACATCAACACCTTGGAGTTCCTGGGTAAGGATGGCAAGCTGATAGGTGTAAAAGTTCAGGAGATTGACTGGAAGCCAAACCCAGAGGGTGGACGCCCCATCATGGTAGAGAAGGGTAAGCCCGAAATCATCAAGGCCGAGCTGGTTCTGTTGGCTATGGGTTTCCTCAAGCCTGAGCATCCTGAGTACCCCAAGAACGTCTTCGTCTGTGGCGACTCTGCCAATGGCGCCAGCCTCGTAGTTCGTGCCATGGCCTCAGGCAAGCAGACTGCTCAGAAAGTGAATAGCTATCTTGCTAATAAATAGTCAAATAGTAAATAGTCAAATTGTCAAATGACAAAGATAAGGTTCACCAAGATGCACGGAGCTGGCAATGACTACATCTACGTCAATGCCATGCAATACCCCATCGACGACCCTGCTAAAGCATCTATCCTTTGGAGCGATCGCCATAAAGGCATCGGCTCCGATGGATTGGTGTTGATTGATAAATCGCCTGTTCCTGAGGCCGACTTCTCTATGCGCATCTTTAATGCCGATGGCAGCGAGGCCATGATGTGTGGCAATGCATCGCGATGCATAGGTAAATACCTCTACGAGCGCGGACTGACAGATAAGACAGAAATCCGCCTGCTCACACTCTCAGGTGTTAAAATCCTGAACCTGCATGTGAGTGAGGGGTGTGTAGACTCCGTGACCGTTGATATGCTCGAACCAAAGCTAGAAGACGAAACCCAGTTTCTGGTTCATCATGGCATGGATAAAGGCACCTTTGTATCGATGGGCAATCCGCACTATGTGATATTTACAGATAATGTAGATCAGGTAGGCGAGACAGGGCGTATATTGGAACATCACCCAGCTTTCCCTCAGCGTTGCAACATTGAGTTTGCAACCCCCCTATCGTCCCCCGAGGGGGATACAAAAGCCTCCCCTCGGGGAGGTATGGAAGGGGTTTCTATCCGCACTCGCGTATGGGAGCGTGGTAGTGGTATCACCCAGGCTTGTGGCACTGGAGCGTGCGCTACTGCTGTGGCAGCTGCACTGACAGGTAAGGCTGGTCGCACATCGCAAATTGTGATGGATGGTGGCACGCTTACCATCGAATGGCGCGAAAGTGATAACCACGTCTATATGACTGGTCCAGCGGAATTTGTGTTCGATGGAGAGATATTTTATTAATAGATTCTCAATTTTAGTTTCAGATTGTAAGCAAACAACCTAACTTAACTTACAAATTGTAACTTGTGAATAAAAAGTAGATAAATATTGCAGCTTAAAGTTGCGTTTTGCTTTCAAATTGTCGTATCTTTGCAGCGAAATCGTAACAAAGTGTAAGCAAATCGTATAACAAACATAAAAAAGATTGATTATGGAAGCATTAAGATTTCAGGTTGTCGGCGAGGCTTTTAAGAAAAAGCCCCTCGATGTAAAAGCCCCAAGTGAGAGACCTTACGAGTATTTTGGTAAGAAGGTCTTCAATCGTGAGAAAATGTACAAGTACCTGCCAAAGGACGTTTACGAGAAGATGGTCGATGTTATCGACAATGGATCACGTCTTGACAGAGCTGTAGCCGATGCAGTAGCCGCTGGCATGAAGCAGTGGGCTGTAGAGAATGGCGTTACTCACTATACTCACTGGTTCCAGCCTCTGACAGAGGGAACAGCCGAGAAGCACGACTCATTTATTGAGCACGACGGCAAGGGTGGTATGGTAGAAGAGTTTACTGGCAAGCTGCTTGTTCAGCAGGAGCCTGATGCTTCTTCATTCCCTTCAGGTGGTATCCGTTCTACCTTCGAGGCTCGTGGTTACTCAGCCTGGGATCCAACATCTCCAGTTTTCATTATCGACGATACCCTTTGTATCCCCACTGTATTCATTAGTTATAGTGGTGAGGCACTCGACTATAAAGCTCCTTTGAAGCGCGCTCTGCATGCCGTAAACGTTGCTGCTACCGATGTTTGCCATTACTTTGATCCAGCAGTTAAGAAGGTACAGAGCAACCTTGGATGGGAGCAGGAGTACTTCCTGGTTGACGAGGGTCTGTATGCTGCACGTCCTGACCTGCTGCTCACTGGTCGTACCCTGATGGGCCACGATTCTGCAAAGAACCAGCAGATGGACGACCACTACTTTGGAGCTATCCCTGAGCGTGTGGCTGCTTTTATGCGCGACCTTGAGATTCAGGCCCTGGAGCTGGGTGTTCCTTGTAAGACTCGCCACAATGAGGTGGCTCCTAACCAGTTTGAGCTGGCTCCTATCTTTGAGGAGACTAACCTGGCTGTCGACCACAACATGATGCTGATGAGTCTGATGAAGAAGGTGGCTCGTAAGCACGGATTCCGCGTGCTGCTGCATGAGAAGCCATTCGCTGGCATCAACGGTTCTGGTAAGCACAACAACTGGTCACTCTCAACTGACAACGGCATCCTGCTGCACGCTCCTGGCAAGACTCCAGAGGCCAACCTGCGCTTCGCTACCTTCATCGTTGAGACACTGATGGGTGTTTACAAGCACAATGGATTGCTCAAGGCCTCTATCATGAGTGCTACCAACGCTCACCGTCTGGGCGCTAACGAGGCTCCCCCTGCCATCGTATCTTCATTCCTTGGCAAGCAGGTTAGCGAGTTGCTCGACCACATCGAGACTGCCGATAAGGACTTCCTGGCTATGGCTGGCAAGCAGGGTCTGAAGATGGATATTCCTGAAATTCCTGAGCTCCTGATCGATAATACCGATCGTAACCGTACCTCTCCATTCGCCTTCACAGGTAACCGTTTCGAGTTCCGTGCTGTAGGTTCTGAGGCTAACTGCGCCAGCGCTATGATTGCCCTGAACAGCGCCGTTGCTGAGGCTTTGGTTGACTTCAAGAAGCGTGTTGACGCTCGCATCCCTGAGTTTGAGAAGAAGCTGGCCGGCACTGAGCACAGCGCAAAGTTCCACGCTATCATCGACGTGCTGCGCGAGGACATCAAGACCTGTAAGCCCATCCGCTTCGATGGCAATGGCTACAGCGACGAGTGGGTTATCGAGGCCGAGAAGCGTGGTCTCGACGTAGAGAAGAGCTGTCCGAAGATCTTCGAGCGTTACCTCGACGATGCCAGCATCGCAATGTTCGAGAGCCTGGGCGTGATGACCCAGAAGGAGCTCGAGGCTCGTAACGAGGTGAAGTGGGAGACCTACACCAAGAAGATTCAGATTGAGGCTCGCGTACTGGGCGACCTCTCAATGAACCATATCATTCCAGTGGCTACCAGCTATCAGAGTCAGCTGCTGAAGAACGTTGAGAATATGGCTGCCGTATTCCCAGTCGACAAGGCCGAGAAGCTGAACGCTCGTAACATCAAGATTATCGAGGAGATTGCTGAGCGCACCTCTGCCATCGAGAAGGGTGTTGAGGAGCTGGTAAATGCTCGCAAGCTGGCTAACAAGATTGGCGGCGAGCACGACAAGGCCATCGCCTACCACGATACCGTAGAGCCAAAGCTCGACGAGATCCGTTATCAGATCGACAAGCTCGAACTGATTGTTGACGATGCGCTGTGGCCACTGCCTAAGTACAGAGAGTTACTGTTCATCCGATAACAGAGACATCAAACAATTCTTTTTTTGGTTGTTTGAAGTTTGCGTGGGGACTTGACGCTGAGATAGCACCAAGTCCCTCTTTTTTATCTCTTTCTGGCAATTACGTAGATGATGACGGGGGCGCCGATGAGGGGGGTGACAGCATTCAGGGGTATGACGCCGCTCTCGCCTGGCAGGTAGCAGATAAGGTTACACACCAGGGCTACTACAGATCCGCAAAGCAAAGTGGCGGGCAGCAGTTGGCGATGGTTATCAGTTGTAAGTAAAAGTCGCGCAATATGAGGAACAGCCAAGCCGATAAAGGCCACAGGACCGCAGAAGGCGGTGGTGATGGCTGTGAGCAGACCAGTTACTATCAACAGCCAGTTGCGAACTCGCATGATGTTCACACCTAAGTTCTCAGCATATCTGTCGCCCAGCATCAGGGCGTTAAGGGGTTTTATCAGTAGCAAAGCACCAAACAGTCCTGCTAAGGTGACGATGGCAAACACAGGCATATTGGCCATAGATACACCACCAAACGAGCCCATGCCCCATACCATATACGACTTAACGCCCTCGTCGGTAGCAAAGAAGTTGAGCAGCGATATGGCTGAATTAGAGATGTAGCCAATCATGATACCAATGATGAGTAGCATAACGCTGTTGCGCACCAAGGTAGAGAAAAAGAAGATAATGGCCATTACCGCCATGGCTCCCACAAAGGCGGCCAACAGGATGGCGGCAAAACCTGTAATGCTGACGGAGCCAACAGATAGTCCGCCACCAAGGAATAGCATCACCAGCGCCACACCAAGACCTGCACCACTATTCACACCAAACACACTTGGACCTGCCAGAGGGTTGCGGAAGGCCGTCTGCAACATCAGTCCGCTAACGGCCAAGGCAGCACCACACAGGGTGGCTGTGATGGCTTGAGGCAATCGCGACTCAAGAACAATGAACTGCCACGATGCCTTGCTGGCCTCATTGCCCATAAGGATACTGACAACATCAGCGGCTGGAATCCTGACCGATCCCAACAGTAGATTGAGGGCGAAGAGAATGATGACCACTAATCCCAATCCCAGGCAATAAGCTGTACCTTTGTTCATACAGTGGGCAAAAATAAGAAAAAAAATCCGTTTATCACACCATTCGTCACAAAAGATAGCAGAATATCCCAAAAATTGGGGCATTTTGCAACTAAATGTAATTTTGCGGCGTCCAATACGACAAATGATGACAGAAAATGTCACATGATGTAAAAATCAAAAATTGATTAGAAATATGAAAAAGCTAAATTTAAGAATGACAGCTCTGATAGCTGCAATGATGATGACCGTTATGAGTTTCGCCAACCGATGGAGCAGCGAGAACAGAGCGATGCTTGCATCGGCTATGTCGAGTCGCGACAGAGGTCGAGCTGTGCTCAAGACACAGGACTGGGGCGGACGCGTAATAGATGAGAACGGTGAGCCTATGCCATTCGTTAACGTAGTACTGCTGTCGCTGCCCGACTCTGCATTCGTGCAGGGAGGCATGACCGACGAACAGGGCATGTTTAAGATTGTAACAGATGTAAACGAAGGATTGTTTAAGGTAACCAGCGTGGGATATCAGACCTTATATATAAAGGCAGGTCAGGACTTGACCATCCAGATGAAGGAAGACACCCAGTTGCTGAAGGAGGTGGTAGTAAAAGGTCAGCTGCCTAAGACTCATGTGAAGGGCGACGCCATGCGTACCACCGTTGCTGGAACCATCCTGGAGAAGGCAGGAACCATCAGCGATGCACTGACTAAGATTCCATCGCTGGCTGAGAGTGATGGCGGCATCAAGGTGTTGGGCCGTGGCGAGGCTGAGATTTACATCAATGGTCGCAGACTGCAGGATGTAAGCGAGCTGGGTCGTATCAACTCCGATCAGATACTGCATGTAGATGTAGTTCAGAACCCTGGTGCACGCTATAAGGCTTCGACTAAGGCCGTGATTCGCATCACACTGAAGAAGGCTCAGGGCGAGGGTATCAGCTTCCAGGAGAAAGCTCAGGGTATGTATCAGTATGGTGCTTCTGCTAACAATCTGTTCGATATCAACTATCGTACGGGTGGACTCGACCTCAAAGGCTCATTCTGGGCTGGTAGCTATGCCCACGCCAAGAGCCTGCAGGAGGACGATATGTACTACCTGGTGGGTAAGGACGAGGTTATCGGCTACTCAAAGCAGGAGACCCGCCATAAGTGGAAGGGCCTGTCGCCCCAGTTGCAGTTCAACTACATGATCGACGAGAACCACAGTCTGGGTGCATTCTATAAGTACGACTATCACCCCAGCGGTACGCTGACCAGTCAGTTTAATACCGACGAATATCAGAACGGCCAGTTCATGGAGCGTTCAGAGAGCGAGGTATACCAGGACGAGAAGTTCAAGAAGCACATCTTCAACGCCTATTATAATGGTAAGGTGGGCAATCTGGGCATCGACCTGAATATCGACGGACTCTTTGACGATACAGAGGCTCCTGGATACACCCGTGAACTGGCTTGGGCCGATGGTGTGAAGACCGGTACTCCTGATGTTCGTAACATCGAGAGCAACACCAAGAGTGCTAACAACTTCTGGGCCTCGAAGCTCATCTTCAGCTATCCGCTCTTTAAGGGTAACCTCTCAATAGGAGGCGAGTACTCGTACAACCATCGTACTGATGCCTACTCATTCGTGGCTTCTGAGGCTGTGCCTGTAACCACTACCGATACTGAGGTCAATGAGAAGTCGGCAGCTGCATTCGTGGAGTATGGACACCAGTTTGGAAAGGTATTTGTTCAGGCCGGTTTGCGCTACGAGCACCTGAAGAACGACTATTACAACTTTGGAAAGCGCGACGACGAGGTGTGCCGTAACTATGGCGACTGGTTCCCATCGCTGGTCATCTCTGCTCCAATAGGTAAGGTTCAGACGTCGCTCTCGTATCGTTGCGACATCGATCGCCCTGCATACGGAAATCTTACCAGTTCTACGATTTACCTGAACCGTTATGCTTATCAGAGTGGTAATCCATATCTGAAGCCTATGTACACCAACAGCGTTGTACTGAACGTGGGCTACAAGTGGATGGGAGTGAACGTTGATTACAGTAGGATTAAGGATGCCACAACCATGTGGTCAGAGCCATTCCCAGGTGCCGACGATCCGCTGGTCTGCCTGCTACATCCTATCAACACAAAAGACGATTATAATCAGCTGAGTTTCAACACGTACGCCAGTCCTACAGTTCAATGGTCAATGTTCAATGGTCAATGGACTTGGCATCCCACATGGTATGTTTATCTGCAATTCCAGAACTACAAGTCGCAGTGTGCCGATGGCTCTGTTATCACGCTCGATCATCCTCTGATGCAGGTGGGTTGGAACAACACCATCTCGCTGCCCAAGAACTGGCGCATCAATGCAGATGCCAGCCTCCTTCCAAAAGGCGATTCAGGCAACTGCCGTCTTATGACGGCTCAGGGAAGTGTAAATCTGGGTGTTCAGCGCGACATCAATCTGCGCAGTCTGGGTTCGCTCACTCTCGACCTGCGTTGCAACGACATCTTCTCCACTAATAAGGCTAACGGCACCATGTATGGTCCACGCGAGTTGACTTTCCGTAATCCTACCCGTCGCACCTTCGTTATGAACCTGACATGGAAGTTCAACGAGGCTCGCTCTAAGTATCGTGGTAGCGGTGCTGGTGAGAAGCAGAAGGCACGTATGTAGTTTAATGCATAAAAAGCCGCCGACAAGTTCCTTTTCGTGGAGCCTGTCGGCGGACATTTCATTTTAGAAATACAGTGGGCCATGCCCCATGCAGCTAGTGGTTCCCAGCGCAGTCAGTGCAGCTGTGAGTGCGGCTACTACCATCTTCACCGCAATCTCAATCAGGCGTGTCTTCTTCATAGTCGATTTTTCTCATTTTAATCTCCCGGATTTGGAGTCAGACCTCCTGTTGGTCCGTCATACTCACCATTATTCTCAGGGTCTTCCACCTCACCAGAGGTAGAGGTTACACGCTTCACCTCCTTGCCATTGCGGTCGATGCAGGTAATCTGAACGGTGGTGCTTGCCAGCTCGTCCTTCAGGTCGATCGATGGAGTGAAGATGATTCTGCGGCTGGTAATCAGACCTGCCTTCACGTCCTCTACCTTCTCCACAGCCTTGCTTCGCAGTCCGAATCGCATCGAACCCAGTCCGGGCAGAGCCACGCTGTGGCCTTCAGTAGCCCAAGCCTTAATTACCTCTCCAGCAGCATCCCAGCAGGCCTTCATCACGCCCTGGCTCACGCCGCTGCGCATAGCAGCCTCCTTAATTACCTTTGTCTGAGTTAGACTGGTGTACAGATCAGCCTTCATCACATAGCGATAAACGCCAGGATCATTCTCATTCTTCGAAAACTTCAGCAGTCTCTCTACTGCCTTTACCTTAAGTGCCATAAATTAATTAAAATTTTAAGGGTGTAAAAACTTTTCCTTCTCCTTAAAACCTCTTCCTTATTCCTCCGTTTTTGCGCTTTGCCTATGAAAATCTTGCTCCATGGTTAACAAAAATTTTCCCGTTGGCTATGCCGCAAATTTTAGACGCTTTTGTCCGTTTTGCATCTATGATGCAAAGGTACAAAATTTTCCTGAATTATGCAAGAAAAAGAACAATTATTTTTCAAAAAACTTGCAACCTGATAACTGAATTGAAACTATCAAGTTACCCACTTACCCAGTTACCCACCTATGACAGGAGTATTTCCTGAAAAAGTTCTTGGACGAGCCAAGCGAGCAAGCTCGAGCGGACCATAAAGCCTTATTATTAATATATATTATAATATATATAATAATAAAACTATCCTCTATTTAACTTGTACCTTTAGAGTCCCCTGATAGGGGACGGCTATAATGCAGGGGTACAAACCCATTTCAAAAATATGAACTACATAACCTCTACGACCTTCTTGTCATAAGTGGGTAAGTGGGTAACTGGGTAAGTTCGCATTATTGTTTTTTCTTATTGTTGAATGGGCCTAGACTGGTTATCCCGTCAACATGTTCAAATAGTTGTGGCTCAACATTTGCCTGCATCGGATCGAGTATGAAGTCAATCCCCTCTCGACGAGCCAATTTTGCTGCAGGTACAAAATCGGAGTCACCAGAAAACAAAACTATGGTATCCACAAACCGCTTCAATGCCAAGGTCGCAATATCCACTCCAATTTTCATGTCGATGCCCTTTTGCTGCACATCAAGGAATATCTCTGAATCCTTCAGCTCTTCCAGTTTCTTTTTCCCGGATAGCAACTCCTTCACCCTCCCTGGGTAAATCTGCCAATTATGGTTGTCTTTCAACGTTCCAATTCTCAGGGCTACCTTACGTTTGCGCTTAAGCGTTTCCAGAAGTTCCATACGAAACTTGTACTCATCAGTATTGCTGAAATCTACCAGTTTCTTACTGATGGGGTTATGTACTTTCTTATCTAATGGTAAACAATCATAATAGAAAATACGATAAAGGGTGTTGTTATTGCCAACGTGCTTCATTGCCATTGTATAAAGGTGATCAGCAACCTGTGCACCAGTCATCTTGCGGTCTTTGTTATAAAGGCTGTTGAATCGTTTTACAAAGAAGCCGCCATCTATCAACACGGCAATCTTTACGGGAGGTAAGTTGTTTTTCTGCTTCATAATAGCTTATAAAAAAATGCTCAAGGGTTGGCACATCCATTATCAAGAACAAGCGGCATATTAGAGCAGCTTTCGAATGTGCTTCGCCATGAGCCTAATCATGGTGCAAAGATAGTGGTTATATTTTAATAAAGCAAAAAATTTGCCAAAAATCGTCCGATATTTAACATTTATATAGCCAGGATCGGCAAAATATGGCCGAAATATCAAGAACTGCGACCTTGTGATGCAGTTTTATTTTTTTAGAGATTTTGGGAAAGGTAATGAGGAAGACGGTATTGTGGGTGGTCTTTTAATAATCCGTAAAAGTCGCGGCACAAGGTGTAACATTTGCGTGTAATTGTGTACTTTTGTTGATGAAGGGATCGACAAAAGTACTTTTTTATGCCCTTTTTTGAAAAAAGTTTGGTCTAGAGGTTATCTTTTACGCCCCCTTTCCTGTCTATAAGAATAGAATGAAGAAAGAAAAGATAGAAATATTGTTCCGACAGCACTACGGCCCAATGATACGGTTGGCAAAGCGGATGCTCTACGACGACGAGGAATCGCGCGACGTGGTGAGTGAGGTGTTTGCCACGCTGATAAAGACTGACATCCTACCAAAGAACATGGAGGGTTATTTGATGGCAAGTGTCAGGAACCGATGCCTGAATCTGCTGGAACACAAGGATGTGAGGGCCAAGTTCGAGCAAGCCTATACACTGGAGATGAAGCAGAACATGGTGACAGACGATGACACGATCTCCTATACGTCTGTTGAACAATGGTATCAGCAGATGATGGCCTACGCCAAGAAGCATCTGACAGGACAGACCTTATTGGTGTTCCGCATGAGGCATATAGACGGCATGAAGTATCAGGAAATAGCTGACCAGTTGGGCATCAGCCGCGTGATGGTCTATAAACATCTGGCAAAGGCCATGAATACAATCAAGGAGTATAACAATCAAAAGAAATAAGACTATGGAGAGAGACGAGAAAATCCAGTTGCTATTGGACATGCAGGAGCATCCTGAACAGTTCTCAGAACAGGCATTGCAGACAATGCTTGACGATCCCGAAGTACGCAAGCTGATGGAAGCCACGACACAGTTGAAACAGGCTATGTTGTCTGATGAAAACGATGTGAACAATGTAGATGCCGAATGGCAGCGTTTCGCACAGACTCATCTGACAGAGCAGAAGCCAGAGCGCAGTTGGTTGAAGATAGCTGCCACTTTTATTGGCATATTAATGATGTCGGGTATTGCCTTTGCTGCTATCCATATCATACGCAATTTCTCTAATGCAGGTATAGAGCCGCAAAAAACAATCCAAGAAACAACAATTGCTAATCCACACCAACTGCCAGCAGACACTATAAAAACAGACACCATACCTTCTAAGGTGGTACGCTACGACGAGGCCACACTCGAACAAATACTTACCGACATGGCCGACTATTACGGACTGTCGCTGATCTGGAAGAGCGAGGATGCCAAGACGCTTCGTTTGTTCTACATCTGGAACAAGCAGCAGTCGGCAGTAGAAGCTATAAGAAGTATGAATTCCTTTGAGCGCATCCGTTTGGAACTGAGCGATAGCATCCTGACAGCAGATTTACAAACCAGTAGTCCCAAACAATGACCATGAGAAGATTAACTATCATTTGTGCGCTCTGTTTTGTGGCTACATTGGCTTTGGCTCAGCGCATTACCCGACACTATGATAACGTGTCGATGTCGAAGGCCTTGATGGAACTCAACGACCTGCAACATGAGTATACCGTCAACTTCATCTATGACGAACTGGAGGATTTTAAGGTCACGACAGACATCAAGCATGAGAAACTGACTGATGCCATTTTGCAGATTGTTGGTTTCTATCCTATCCGAGTTGTCAAAAGCGGAGAGCATGAAATTTTTGTAGAGTGTACGCATAAGACAGACCGCCACCTGACGGGTACTATCATTGATGAACAGGGCGAACCTGTGGCATACGCTAACGTAGCAATCCTCAATCCTTCTGACTCCACTCTTCTCAGTGGCGGAGTCAGCAACGAAAGCGGCTACTTCGCTATTCCATACGAACAGCCCACGGTTCTCGCACGTATCTCATACGTCGGTTACAAGACCGTCTATCGGCACTGCAATCAGCCTAATGTGGGTACAATACGAATGCAGCCTGATAACTATACACTGAATGGTGTAGTCGTACAGGGTGAGCGTCCAAAGGTAGTGCTGCAAGGCAATTCACTGATGATGAATGTGGAAGGAACAGTGATGGAACGTTTAGGTACGGCAGAGGATGTACTCACACGTGTTCCGATGATTGCCAAACGGGGCGAGGGATTCGAAATCTTAGGCAAAGGGGCACCACTTATCTATTTGAACAACCGTAAGTTGACTGACCTGAACGAGTTGAGAAACGTCCAGTCGGACTTTATCCGCAGTGTGGAGGTTATCCAAAATCCAGGTGCTCGCTTTGATGCTTCAGTTAATGCAGTTATCATTATCCGCACCAAGCGGGCTGCTGGAGAAGGTCTGGGTGTGGAATTGTCATCGTGGTCTCGCTGTGGGCGTGGTTATGCCAATAATGAGAGAATCAATCTTACCTACCGCACTGGCGGTCTGGAACTATTCGCCAACCTCTTTGGGGCCTATAACAGAAGGAAAAGCAGTGGCGAGTTCGAACAGACGGTATTTGCCGATACACTTTGGGTGATTAACAATAAGCAGAAGGATAATGTTCGCAATCCCTTCCTTGAAGGACGATTCGGTTTCAACTACCAAATCAACGACAACCACTCTTTCGGCGGATTCTACCAGAATACCTATGACAATGTGAAGACTCGTAGTGAGTATGATGATGACTTACAAGCCGACGGAGTGCCATACGACCACTTGCAGAACAGCAGCGTCCGGCGTGACAAGAACGCGCCCACACATCAGGTCAATCTTTACTACACAGGAAAAGTGGGCCAGCTCAGCATTGACTTCAACGCTGACTATACCTCCCGTAAGCAGCAGAGTCGCAATCAGCAGCAGGAACTCAGTACCGAGTACGAAGACCGCGATGTAAATACCGAGAGCCAGACACGCAGTAAGATGTTTGCCGAGAAACTCTTTGTTACACATCCGCTATGGAAAGGTCTGATAGAAGTCGGCGAGGAATATACCAATACGTGCTGGCGCAGCAGATTCGACAACCCCGAGGGATACATTACCAACAGCAACAATGAGCAGCACGAAAGCAACATTGCGCCCTTCATGGAACTGCGCCAGCGTTTGGGACGCTTCCAATTGTCCGCTGGTCTGCGCTACGAGCATGTGGAATCTGAATATTATGTCAATGGTATTCGTCGTGACGATCAATGCCGTACCTACGATGACTTTTTTCCGTCCTTTTCAGTTTCTACGTCAGCCAAGAATCTGCAACTATCTTTCAGTTACGCCAAGCGGACAACACGTCCTTCATATTGGCAGTTGAGTAGCGATGTCACCTATGAGAATCGCTTGAACCGGCAGACGGGCAATCCCTATCTGAAACCCGTCAAGTACCACAACCTGAACGCAATGGTGATGTGGAAGTGGCTCTATCTGATGACCAACTTCTCCCATTGTGTTGATCCTATTCTTTATACGGCGGGCAGTCTGGAAGAGGATTCAAAGGTGAATTTTGTGACCTACCTGAACTATGATCATGCCGACTGGCTCACTGTTACTTTGGGCGCACAAAAGAACGTCAAACTGTGTGACAGGATAACATGGACTCCACAATACAACATGTCGCTGATGAAACCTTGGTTCAAGTCACTGTTTAATGGTCAAGAGAAGAGTTTTAGCCATCCGATGCTGACCCTGCAATTAGGCAATATCGTGTTACTGCCTCACGACTGGCTGCTACAGGCCGACTTCAATATGCACACTCACGGCAATACAGGCTCAAACATTTGGGTTGACTGCACTAATCCAATGCTCTCGCTCAGCGTCAGCAAAGACTTCTTCCAGCGCCGTCTCAACGTCAAATTGACAGGCAACGACCTCTTCAATGGAGGCATCAACCATGTCATGCTTTACAGCAATAGGATGATGTACCGTAAGATGGAGGACAACGATTCCCGTTGCATCCAACTCTCCTTGCAATACCGCTTCAATGTCACTCCGTCTAAGTATAAGGGTACTGGTGCCGGTAATTCTGAGAAGAACAGACTTTGAATCTGACGAGGTGTTCCTGTGGCAATAAAACTTTACCTGCTTCATCATTATAAGGAAAGGAAATAACCATGGGGCACCTCCACATTAATACATAATATGGAAATGAAACGACAAAGAATATATAAAGGTTTAAGCCCATAATATGATTGGATGCGCAAAAGATACCACTTATCTTGGACGTAGACCATAGATAAGACTGCATTTTTGCGGAAAAAACAGAAAATGTTTTGTGTTTTGCCCAAATTGCAGTATCTTTGCACCTTAGAATATAGTAGATAGAGCGACAGCTTTCTGTACTACTCACAAAATTACCACAAGAGATGAAGCACGGGAAGACTGCTGTTAGCTCACATCGCATAGCAATATGGGTGTGGGCTTTAGCGGTATCCATCTGTGCTAAGGTGTGTGGTAATACCTGTGAGTAGATGTTCTTGCCGCTATCGCCCCGCATCCTTTTTTTTAGGACATTGATATCTATTATATTTTAATCAATTACAGAATATGAAGTACAACGAAGACGATCCAGACAATCTGGACGGACTCGGCGGCATGCTGCCCGCTGAAGTCCTGAAAATGTTGAATGAACTGCTGGAGCAAATGCACAGGACAGGTCATATCAATCAAGGCAGCAAAATAGAAGTAGTGTATGTCGCCTCTGGCGGACAGCATGTAGAGACCATTCAGAAACAAATTATCGCTTCACATCCCAACCCCAGCCTCACCCCTCGCTCGGCCGAAGGACGCTTGCAAGGCAAGAACCCCTCTCCAAAGGGCGAGGGGAACTTTAAAGAGCGAGGTGTAGATACCGTCAAGGATGAAAGGAACTTGCCTGAAGTTCTTGCCACCAATGAAGCGATGATGCTATGGAAGAAAGTGCGAGATGCAGGCTATGTGGATGACCACTACCAGCCGCTAATCTCCCGTACGCAAGCAGCATTGTTGGCCGATGCTATGGCGGAGCGGTTAGGCATCAAAGAGAAGTGGAAAGTGTTTGAGACGTTGTGGAACAGGAATTATATGCGGAGTGATTATAACTTGGCACTCACCCAACAACAATCACTGGATTTCCAAGATGAGTTGAAAAGTATGTTTAAGTAAATCCTAATTTTAAGTCCTAATGCAAATGCATTGGGACTTTTTTTATGTTCTTGTTTAAACCGTAGTACCCTCGCGTAGTACCCCAGTGGGTAGTAGGAATGAGAAGCTCTTTGTACATTTGCAACCGAAAATTCATAAGGAGTTTGATTAAAGGAAAACGAAGCAAGGATATGATTGTAAATTCAAAAAAACTGTTTAAAAGAATGGAAGCAACAGTAAGAATTTTGAATCAGTCGGGGCTGATTACTCGTCAGTACACCGACAAGAAAACGGGCGAGCAGAAGGTGATTAACTCTGTGATGCTCAAGTTGACGGACGGAACGGATTCTTTCCTCGGTGAGATTACCGGCGAGAGGGCTGTGAATTGTCCGAAGTTCGACCCTCAGCACCAGTACAAGGTGCAGTGCTCTATGGTGGTTCGTGAGTGGAACTCGCAGCAGACCGGCGAGGCTATGCAGGCTACTACGATTTACGTTGATAAAATAGGTATGGTATGACTTTAGAGTATCTTGAACTTATGGAAGACGTAAAGAAGACTCAGGAGAATGAGGTGCAAGGCACCTCTTCTCCACGTAGGAAGCTGGTGGAGAGCTATAAGTCGAATACGCGTCGCTATGATGACGGGTCGATAGAGATAGCTCCGCAAGAGAAAGGTGAACCGAGTCAGAAGGATGTGAAGAAGGTGGGGCGCTCTAAGCGATATGCCACTACCGGCAAGAATCCGCTGACTTGCATTGAGTTGAAGTGTCCTGAGAACGTGCCTGACAAGGCTGCCTTCTTCCACAAGGAGTTGGCTAAGTTGACTAAGGACATGGAGATTGAAGAGCCGCAGATGCCTGAGGGTGAGTTCCTGTTGAATGAGGACAACGTGAAGGTACGCTTTGCGGCAAAGGAGCACAAGGTGGTGGCCTGGCTCACATTTGAGGCTAAAGGATTGATAGACGTAAGGAGAGAGCTGTACAATCTAACAAGCAAGATTGACAAATGTTTTGTTATCAACGAAGCTTCGGTTTGCCAACAGAAGTAGTAACTTTGGAACAGTTTCGGGCGCTTATCACGGCGCCTGAAACTATCAGAAAAGTCAGAGAGGCCCGTGAGGCTCTGGCTCGTGGCGACAAGAACGCCTACGACAGGAAGAAGAGGGGGCTGCCTCTGGCTATCTTTATCGGTACCTTTGAGGAGTCGGTAAAGGTAATGAAGGACAAGAACTCTGGCGAGGAAAAGGCTGTTAGCGGCTGCTGGCGACTGCAGAAGCATTGCAGGTTGAACGGGTTGTGCGTCATTGACTTTGACCACGTTGACGAGGTTAACGAAAACGATAACCAAAACGATAACCCGAAGCGTTCGCTGAAGGAGATTTGGGATGAAGCCTACGCACGATTGAGTGATGAGGACAAGGCGAGGATTCTCTTTGTGTTCGTTACGCCAAGTGGGCATGGACTGAAGGTGGTTTTCATAGCCGATGCTGCGGTAGGCAACCTGATTGACAACCAGATTGTCTTTTCAAGGAAGCTGGGGCTGAACCCTGATGAGGCCTGCAAGGATGCCAGCCGAGGGGCGTTCCTGACTACGAGTGAAGATATTATTTATATTGACGAAGAAAGACTGATTACGTATCAGGACGATACCTTCGGCGAGAAATACAACGAAGCGTATCATCAAGGTCACAGCCAGGCGACGATATCGAACACGGATAACACGGATGGAACGGATAAGGCTGTTAAGACGAACACAAATCTCACAAATCTCACGAATCCGTCAGATCCGAACAATCCGTGTTCAGAAAAAGAATATCTCGGTGTCCCCTTCAAGACGATTATCGAGGCTTGGAGCAAGCAGCGGTTCAGCGGCAGCAACGTGTCGAGGCATGAGGCCAGCGTGGTGTTGGCTCGTGACTTGTACATCATGACTGACCGCGACAAGCAGGCTACTCTGGCTTTGCTGATGGCTCAGAAGTGGGTACAGGAAATCGTTCAGGAGCGATGCGAGGATGTGGAGCGTACCGTGAATAATGCGACTGACTATGTGGCGGCGCAGGAAAACGAGAATGCCAAGAAGGGAAAGGTGTGGTTGCCGAAGATTTCGAAGGAGATGAAGGCAGCGTTGGAGGCAGTTGGGGCGGTTGAGAGTGCGGAGCAAAACCTCCAATCTCAAACCTCCAACCTCAAACCTGATGATGACGTTTATGCCGTGCTGCCCTTGGAAGAATGGGCAAAAGAGCTACAGGAGATGGCGCAATACTATCCCTGCCTAAAGGAACTCTTTCTTAATGTGCATCCGCATAAGTTGCCTGCGGTGCTGTTTAGTAGTGCAGCCCTGTTTGGTACTTTGATGACTCGTGCTTGGTATCACTTCTGGTATGAGCCGGAGATTGTCAGGAGGCTAAATTACAGCATCTTCATCATCGGTGACCCAGGAGCCGGTAAGAACATCGTAGAAAAGTTCTACAAGAAGATTGCCGACCCGATGATTCAGGCAGACCAGTGCTTGATAGATGCCGTGAACCGCTACAAGGAGGGCAGAACAGAGCGCAGTACCTCGACAAAGGCACAAAAGGGTGAAGCCCTGAAAAGACCCGTGGTGGGAATCAGAGTGCATCCAGCCCGTACCGCTACCGGTGAGTTTATCCGCCACATGAATGCGGCTATTGAGACGGTTCAGGGCGTGCCTTTGAACCTCCACATGTTCTCGTTTGATGCTGAGCTGGATAACGTCACCAAGCAGAACAAGGGCGGTGACTGGAAGGACCGAGAAATCATGGAACTCAAAGCGTTCCACAACGAGGAAGAAGGTCAGATGTATGCCAACCAGGAGAGCTACACAGGTATGTTCAACGTCTATTGGAACTTCATCTACACCGGCACGCCGTATGCCCTGCACCGCAAGGTGAACCAAAGGAATTTCGGTACGGGTATGTCAACCCGACTGGCTGTGATTCCGCTGCCTGATAAGGGCTTGGCTAAGCGAAACCAGGTGGTAGATCCGAATGCCAACGAGACGCTGAAAACGTGGGCCTATCGCCTGGATAAGGTGGAGGGAGAACTGCCTATTGAACCGCTAAACGATGAAACCTACGACTGGCAGTCATCTCGTATGGAGATAGCTGAGTTCAACGGCGACAAGGCTGACAGAACGCTTCTGAAGCGAATCCCATACTACGGCATCGGTATCTCTCTTCCGTTTATCCTGATGCGTCATTGGGATGAGTGGCAGGAGAATCACACCCTCACCATGGATGATAGGGATAAGCGGCTGTGTCGTTTGGCAATGGAAATCCAGTACAAATGCCAACAGTTCTATTTCGGCGAGATGGCTTTCAACTACTTTGCCGACCAGAACAGGGAGTTCGTACAGCGTCGCCGCACAGGTCGCTACGAAGAGTGTTTCCGTAAGTTGCCCGATGAATTCAAGACCCAGCAGTTCATGGACGGCTTCGGTGTCTCTCAGTCTGCTGCCCAGCGTTCCATCGCAAGGCTCCAGCAGGATAACCTCATTGAAAGGGTGAAGTACGGGGTTTATAGGAAGGTTCTTCAGGAATTGCCATAAGGTGTTCCTGAAGATACCCACTTACCCAGTTACCCACTTATGACGGGAAGGAAATTGCAAGTTAAAAGTTTAAAGTTAAAAGTTATGCTACCAAGAGGAATTCGTAATCACAACCCGCTAAATATCCGCAGGTCTAAAGACCAGTGGAAGGGTATGGCAGAGGTGCAAAGTGACCGCGCCTTTGTGCAGTTCAAGTCACTGGAATGGGGGTGGAGAGCTGCCTTCTACCTGCTCACACGTACATATTATCATAAGTATCGCCTCTATACCATTCGAGGCATAGTGAGCAAGTGGGCGCCACCAAATGAGAACAATACCAAGGCCTACATCGCCAACGTCAGTCGCCTGACTGGCATCGACCCCGACGAGCCGATAGGCATCCCGTCAGACAAGCCCAATCGATGGATGGCAGTAGGCATGGCAATGGCAATTCAGGAAAGCGGAACTGACAGTCTGGATTACTTCGCCATGCTGCGAGGCTGGGAACTTTTGAAGCAGTGAGTGCAAAGCGATGCTTGCATCAGCTTTGCCGAGTCGCGCCAAAAGTCAACGAAGTTAAATGGCGAGGGCCGATGTATGAACCCCCAGAAATGTCTTAATGCAATTAAACGCAGTAAATTAGTCTTTTAGCGAGTAAGTAATTGTTGTTACTACGCGAAGTTTCTTGATGTACGGGGTGTTCTGGTCGCGATCTTCTATCTCGAACTGTCCCTGACCAGCTGTTTGTATCTGTCCCAAATCAGAGTTGCTGGCTTCAGCAAACTGCTCTGCCGTCTTCTGGGCGTTCTTGATAGCCTCGGCCATCATCTCCGGCTTCATCTGCTGGAACGATGCATACTCATATTGGGGGTTGCTGTTCTCGATAGCCACACCTTGCTTCAAGAGCTCTGCCTGCTTAAAGATAGCCTTGTTTACCTCTGTAACCTTATTGGTGGCCACGGTAATCGTGGTGGTCACAATGTAGCGGAAGTTCTTCTGGTTGTCGCCCCATTCGCGTGCCTCAAGGTCGCTGATTGAAGGTGGATTAACCGTAATCTCCTTTTCTTCGAGGCCATTCTGTTTCAGAAACTTCTTGATTTTATCCGTCTGGGTATTGATGTTCTCATAAAGCAAAGGCAGATCGTTGCCAGTAACCTTCGTGCCGATACTCCAAGTTACCTTATCAGCAGGAACTTCTCGCTCGGCTAATCCCTTTACGGTTACCTTGCGGTCTTTGTTAGCAAAGTTATCAATTCCTGCCTTGATAAATAATCCCATAAATGCAATGCCCAAAGCTACGAGGGCGGCTGCAATAATACGATTTTCTTTCATACGCAATTAAGTTTTATTGTTCAACGGTGCAAAGATAAATATAATTTCTGTTGTGTGCATGGGGAAATTCCCTATTTTTGCAGTTGGTTTTCCCTATAGTAATGTAATCTATTGCCGCTAATTATATTTCAATCTGAAAGCAAAACCATCAAGTTTACTTTCGGATTGTTATTTCAAGCGAAAAAGTAGATTGAAAAATGAATAAAAATAACTATGGTTTGCAAAGAAATAACTACCTTTGCAGTCCATAAAATGGATTGATTTTATGGAAAGAAAGTACATTTTCGTAACAGGCGGCGTGGTTTCTTCACTTGGAAAAGGAATCATCTCGGCCAGCATCGGCAAGTTGCTGCAAGCACGCGGCTACAAAGTAACAATACAGAAGTTTGACCCCTACATTAACATTGACCCAGGTACGCTGAACCCCTACGAGCACGGCGAGTGCTACGTGACGGAGGACGGCTTTGAAACCGACCTGGATCTGGGTCACTACGAGCGCTTTACAGGCATACACACCACACGAAACAACTCAATAACAACCGGTCGCATCTATAAGACGGTGATAGATCGCGAGCGCCACGGCGACTACCTGGGAAAGACCATCCAGGTGGTGCCACACATCACCGACGAAATTAAGCGCCGCATGCTGCGCGAAGACGAACCCGAGGAGCAGCTGGACTTTGTGATTACAGAGGTGGGCGGCACCATAGGCGACATAGAGAGTGCGCCGTTTATGGAGGCCATCCGACAGTTGCGCTGGCAGTTGGGCCGCAATGCAGTATGCGTACACCTGACGTACGTGCCCTATCTGAAGGCGGCCGACGAGCTGAAGACCAAGCCCACACAGCACAGCGTGAAAGAGCTGCAGGGCATGGGTATACAGCCCGACATACTGGTGCTGCGCACAGAGCGCCATCTGGACGACTCGATGCGCATGAAGGTTGCATCGTTCTGTAACGTCGACCTGGAGTGCGTGGTGCAGAGCGAGGATATGCCTAGCATCTACGAGGTGCCAGTGAGCATGCAGAAACAGGGACTCGACGCTGCCATCATGCGTAAGATAGGTATACCCGTAGGCGAGACACCTGCCATGAAGGGCTGGCACGACTTTCTGGCCAAGCAGCGCAATGCCACACGCGAGGTACACATCGGACTGGTAGGTAAGTACGACCTGCAGGATGCCTACAAGAGCATACGCGAGAGCCTGAACCTGGCTGGTATATATAATAATGTGAAGGCCAAGCTGCACTTTGTGAACAGCGAGGAGATAACCAAGCAGAAAGTGGCCGAGAAGCTGCAGGGTCTGCAGGGCATCGTGGTTTGTCCTGGCTTTGGTCAGCGTGGTATCGAAGGTAAGATTATCGCAGCCGAATATACTCGCGAAAACGACATCCCCACCTTCGGCATCTGCTTAGGCATGCAGATGATGGTGATAGAATTCGCTCGCAACGTACTTGGCTATAAGGATGCCAACAGCAGCGAGATGGATGAGAAGACGCCTCACAACGTGATTGACATGATGGAGGAGCAGAAGAACATCACCCAGATGGGTGGTACCATGCGACTGGGCGCCTACGAGTGCGAGCTGCTGAAGGGTAGCCGCGTTTACGAGGCCTACGGCGAGGAGACGCTGATTAAGGAGCGCCATCGCCATCGCTACGAGTTCAACAACAAGTATCAGGAGGAGTTCGAGAAGAACGGTATGAAGTGCGTGGGTATCAACCCAGCCGCTAACCTGGTAGAAATAGTAGAGATACCTGAGAAGAAATGGTACATAGGAACCCAGTTCCACCCAGAGTACTCATCGACGGTACTGAACCCACACCCACTGTTTATGAGCTTTGTAAAGGCTTGCGCCAAGTAATTGAACATTGAACATTGAAAATTGAACATTAATGGAACAGCTGAAGCACGAATGCGGCGTGGCAATGATAAGATTGCTGAAGCCACTTGACTACTTCGAGAAGAAATACGGCACTTGGGCCTACGGTTTCAATAAGCTCTACCTGATGATGGAGAAGCAGCACAACCGTGGACAGGAAGGCGCAGGACTTGCCACAGTATGCTTAAACAAGCAGCCTGGAACAGAGTACATGTTCCGTGAGAAGGCCGAGGGCAAGAACGCCATCACAGAAATCTTTTCGCGCGTGACGGAGGAGATGGCAGGCGAGCTCTATATGGGACACCTGCGCTACTCTACCACAGGCAAGAGTGGACTGACGTTTGTCCACCCATTCCTGCGCAGAAATAATTGGCGAGCCAAGAACCTGTGTCTGTGTGGAAACTTCAACATGACCAATATAGACGAAGTATTCGATTTCCTCACAGCGCAGGGGCAATCGCCACGTATCTATGGCGACTCGTACATCACCCTGGAACTGATGGGACACCGCTTGGACCGCGAGGTGGAGCGCCTGTTTACAGAGGCCAAGGAGAAGGGACTGGAGGGCATAGACATCACCAACTATATAGACGATAATGTGGAGATGGCCAACGTGCTGAAGACCACCATGATTCACTACGATGGCGGCTACGTGATGTGCGGACTGACCGGCTCGGGCGAGATGTTTGCCGTGCGCGACCCCTGGGGTATACGTCCGGCCTTCTTCTATCGCGACGAAGAGCTGATAGCGCTGGCCAGCGAACGCCCTGTGCTACAGACCACTTTCGATGTAGATCGCGACAAGGTGGTTGAGTTGAAGCCAGGTCAGGCACTCATCGTACACAAGAACGGCGACATCAAATTGGAACAGATTCTTGGTGGAAACACGGCGCAGTCCAATGGTCCGCTCGGCTCTGCCGCTTCGCAAGGCGAAGAATGTTCAATGGTCAATGTTCAATATAAATATAGCGCTTGCTCGTTCGAGCGCATCTACTTCAGTCGTGGTTCTGATTGCGACATCTATCAGGAGCGCAAACGACTTGGAGAGCAGCTTACGCCTGCCATCATGAAAGCCATAGATGGCGATGTAGACCACACCGTATTCTCGTATATACCAAATACAGCCGAGGTGGCCTATTACGGCATGACCGATGGCGTGCGCAAACTGCATGGCGACGTGAGAACAGAAAAGGTGGTGTGGAAGGACATTAAGCTGCGCACCTTTATCTCAGCCAATACAGAGCGTAACGACCTGGCAGCCCACGTGTACGACATCAGCTACGGATCGCTGACGCCTAACGTGGATAACCTGGTGATTATCGACGACTCCATCGTTCGAGGCACCACGCTGAAAGAGAGTATCTTTAAGATTCTGGACCGTCTGCACCCCAAGAGGATTGTGATGGTGAGCAGTTCGCCACAGATTCGCTACCCTGACTACTATGGCATAGACATGGCCCGACTGGAGGAGTTCTGCGCCTTCCGTGCCACCATGGCGTTGATAGAGGAGCGAGGCATGTGGCAGCTGGTGAACGACACCTACCTGGCCTGCAAGCGTGAGCTGCAGAAACCCAAGGAGGAGATGGAGAACTGCGTGCGTGCAGTATATGCCCCATTCACAGTTGAAGAGATAAACAATAAGATTGTAGAGATGTTGCGACCTGCTGACATGCAGGCACCTATAGAGCTCGTTTTCCAGAGCATTGAGGGCCTCCATGAGGCCTGCCCCAACCATCCAGGCGACTGGTACTTTACTGGTCACTATCCAACCCCAGGCGGAAATCGCCTCGTTAACCAAGCTTTTATTAACTACATTGAGAGCAAGACTTCAGCTAATAAATAGGTTGAAACATTGCTTAATCAAACCACCCCTAACCCCTCCTTGTTCTTCAAGGAGGGGAATAGCGGGAAAGTAATCCCCTCTTTCTTACTTCTTTAGCCAGTTTTCGATGCGCTGCAGCGCCTCATCAGTCTGCTCGTGACTGCCAAAGGCTGTGAAGCGTACGTAGCCTTCGCCAGAAGGACCAAAACCTACGCCAGGTGTGCACACTACGTGGGCGCCATAAAGCATCTCCTCGAAGAACTTCCACGAGCTTGATGTCTCAGGCGTCTTAGCCCAGATGTATGGCGCATTCTCGCCACCATAGCACTCAAATCCTAAGCCACGAAGCGTGTTGAGCATCTTCTTGGCATTCTGCATATAGTAGTTGATAGTATCCTTAATCTGCACCTTGCCCTCAGGTGTATAGATAGCCTCGGCAGCACGCTGAGAGATATAGCTGGTGCCATTAAACTTGGTGCACTGACGACGATTCCACAACGGATTCAATGGGATGCGCTCGCCAGTAAGCGTGGCGGCTGTAACCTCCTTAGGAACGATGGTATAGCCACAACGAACGCCTGTAAAGCCAGCGGTCTTTGAATAAGAATGGAACTCGATGGCACACTTGCGCGCACCACGAATCTCGTAGATGCTATGAGGAATCTTGTCGTCCTGAATATAAGCCTGGTAGGCTGCATCGTAGAAGATCAGGGTATCGTTTTTCAGTGCGTAGTTAACCCACTTGCGCAGCTCCTCTTTGGTGATGACGGTACCTGTAGGGTTGTTAGGATAGCACAGATAGATGACATCCACACGGCGATCGGGCAGCTGGGGCACAAAGCCGTTCTCGGCATTACATGGCATGTATACGACATTAGACCAACGACCATTCTCCTGAACGCCAGCACGACCAATCATCACGTTCGAGTCGATATAGACAGGATAGATAGGATCGGTAACGCCAATAGAGTTGTCCCAACGAACCAGCTCCTGAATATTACCTGTATCGCTCTTGGCGCCATCGTTGATAAACACCTCATCGCGATCCAGATGGATACCACGTGGCAAGAAATCGTTCTTCAAGATAGCATCACGCAGAAAATCGTAGCCTTGCTCTGGACCGTATCCACGGAATCCCTGACGGGTGGCCATCTCATCGGCAGCCTTGTGAATGGCCTCGATGACGGCTGGCGCCAACGGCTGAGTGACATCGCCTATACCAAGCGAGATGACATCAACTTTGGGGTGCATAGTCTTAAAAGCGTTTACCTTTTTGGCAATATCAGCGAACAGGTAGTTGTTCGGCAGTTTCAAGAAGTGGTCGTTTACTAATGCCATAATAATATAATGTTTGCGTTAAACAATTCTTTTTTACGGGTGCAAAGGTAGCACATTTTGGATAAATATTAAAGAAATACTTAGCATAATCATCTTCGTTTTGGCAAAAAGTAACAAATTATAAGTATTTTGGGCGTTTTGCTTACAATCTGAAAGAAAAACTAAAATAATGCTAACAAAAGAATAAGAGAGAAAAATAAAAAATAACAAAATGTGCACGATAACAATTGTTTTACTATCAAAATGCATTAACTTTGCACCCAAGAAATGACAAAGTGTCATCAAATTCGTGTTTTATATATTAATTAGGTAAAAGTTTGAAAGGTATGAAAAAGATTGAAGCGATTATCCGTAAGACTAAGTTCGAGGAGGTGAAAGCTGCTTTGCTATCATCCGACATCGACTGGTTTGAGTACCATGACGTTCACGGCATCGGACAGAGCCGTCAGGAGAGAATCTATCGTGGTGTACAGTACAGCACCGACGTGATCGAGCGTGTCGCTATCACCATCGTGTGTCGCGACATTTTCCTCGATCCAACAGTAAAGGTGATTCTGCAGGTAGCCCACACAGGAGAAATTGGCGATGGTCGTATCTTCGTGAGCGATGTAATCGACACATGGTCAATACGTACTGGTGAGAATGGTGACACTGTACTTCGTGACAAGAAGTAATTAAGAATTAAGAGTTAAGAATTAAGAATTAAATTTTCAGGATTATGAACGAAATTGGAATATCACTCGATACCGTTTGGATGCTATTGGCAGCCATGTTGGTTTTCTGGATGCAGCCAGGATTTGCCCTCTGTGAGGCAGGTTTTACACGTAGTAAGAACACGGCTAACATCCTGATGAAGAACTTTGTTGACTTCATGTTCGGCTCATTGCTGTTCTTCTTTATTGGCTTCGGCTTTATGTTTGGCAGCGAAGGTGCTGGTTTCATTGGTATGCCTAACTGGGGCGACCTGAGTTTCTATAGTGGCGATCTGCCTGTTGAAGGTTTCCTGATTTTCGAGACCGTGTTCTGTGCCACATCTGCTACTATCGTTAGTGGTGCTATGGCCGAGCGCACCAAGTTCTCTATGTACCTTATTTATAGTGCAGCTATCTCGCTGTTTATCTATCCTATCGAAGGTCACTGGACATGGGGTGGTGGCTGGCTCTGCAACGATGCTGCCGACAGCTTTATGATGAGCACTTTTGGTGATGTATTCCACGACTTTGCTGGTTCAGCTATCGTACACAGCGTAGGTGGTGTGCTGGCTCTGATTGGTGCTATCGTACTTGGCCCACGTATTGGTAAGTATAGCGAGGATGGCAAGAGCAACGCTATTCCTGGTCATAACCTGGCTATGGCTTCTCTGGGTGTATTCATCCTCTGGTTGGGATGGTTCGGATTCAACCCTGGTTCACAGCTGGCTGCCTCTGGCGAGGTTAACCGTATTGCTATCAGCCACGTATTCCTGACTACTAACCTGGCTGCTGTAGCTGGTGGTACTGCTACCATGTTCCTCACCTGGTTTAAGTATGGCAAACCATCGCTCTCACTGACTCTGAACGGCGTTCTGGCTGGTCTGGTAGGTATTACTGCTGGTTGCGACCTCGTATCGCCTATGGGTGCTGTCATCATCGGTCTGGCTTGTGGTATCGTACTGGTTTACGCTATCGAGTTCATCGATCACAAGCTGCATATCGACGACCCTGTTGGTGCTTCTTCAGTGCATGGTGTATGTGGTATCCTGGGAACCATCATGACAGGTCTGCTGTCAACCTCTAACGGTGCTTTCTATGGTCATGGTTGGGGATTCTTTGGAGCTGAGTGCTTTGGTATCCTGGTTATCGACCTCTGGGCAGCTGCATGTGGCGTAGTTCTGTTCTATGGTATCAAGAAGTTCCACGGCCTGCGCGTTGACAAGCGAATTGAGGAAGAGGGTCTTGACGTATACGAGCACGGAGAGATGTGTTATAACTAATCCCATCCCCGATTTCCCCTCCTGAGTTCTTGGACAAGCCAAGCGGCAAAGCCGAGCGGGAGGGGATAGGGGTGGTCTGAATAAATAATTTAAAGAGAGAGAGAATTATGAAAAAGATTGTTTTAATGGCGATGATGTTCGCTACAGGAATTGGTGCTATGGCACAGGATGAAGTTGAAACTACGATTGCTGCTGATGTTGTAAGCCAGTACATCTGGCGTGGTCAGGACTTAGGCAATGTTTCGTTGCAGCCTACTCTTGGCATCGGCTATAAAGGTCTTTCGCTCACAGCATGGGGTAGCGTAGGACTGAGTGAGCCTAGCGACACCAAGGAGTTCGACCTTACGCTCGCTTATACTAAGGGCGGATTCAACATCGGCATCACCGATTACTGGTTCAACACTCCTGAGGAGCGTTACTTCCTCTACGATGCTAATAAGACCAGTCATGTATTCGAGGCAAACATTGGTTACGACTTCGGAGCTGCCAGCATCCAGTGGTTTACCAACTTTGCTGGTAACGATGGATTGAACAAGGACGGCAAGCGTGCCTACAGTTCATATCTGGAACTCAGTGCGCCTTTCAAACTTGCCTCTGTTGATTGGAGTGCAACTGTAGGTGCCGTTCCTTATGCCACCGACTTCTATGGTGTTGATGGTTTTGCTGTAACCAACGTAGCTCTCAAGGCTACCAAGGACATCAAGGTTACTGATTCGTTCAGTATCCCTGTGTTTGGCCAGATTGCAGCCAACCCAAGCACACAGAAAGCTTATTTCGTCTTTGGATTCACGCTTCAGCCGTGAGTCCAAGGACTCCCTTTTAAAACAAAATGCAAACATTCAAACAATAATAAAAAAGACAAAAAACTATGTGTGGAATAGTAGGAATTTTCCGCTCGGCGACGCAAGGAGACGCTTGCCAGAGCAAGAATTTGAAGGAGCAAACGCACCAACAACGTGAGAAGGCATTAAAGATGAGTCAGAAAATCCGCCATCGCGGACCTGACTGGAGTGGAATTTATTGTGGCGGATCAGCCATTCTGGCCCACGAGCGATTGAGTATTGTGGATCCAGAATCGGGTGGTCAGCCTTTGTTTTCGCCCGACAAGAAACAAGTTCTCGCAGTAAACGGCGAGATTTACAACCATCAGGAGATACGTCGCATTTATGCTGGAAATTACGAGTTCCAGACGGGAAGCGACTGTGAGGTGATTCTGGCGCTTTATCGCGATAAAGGCATTAACTTCCTCGAAGACCTGAGTGGTATCTTCGCCTTTGCACTCTACGACGAAGAGAAAGATGAATTCCTCATTGCACGCGACCCCATTGGAGTTATCCCACTTTATATTGGTTACGATGCTGATGGAACCGTATATGTAGCCTCAGAGTTGAAAGCCCTCGAGGGTCAGTGCGAGCGTTACGAGCCATTCCTGCCTGGACACTACTACTGGAGTGGCGATCCTGGTATGAAACGCTACTACCAGCGCGATTGGTTCAGCTATGATGCAGTAAAAGACAACACAGCCAGCGTACCTGCAATACACGATGCACTTACAGCTGCCGTTAAGCGCCAACTGATGAGCGACGTGCCTTATGGCGTGCTGCTCTCTGGTGGTCTTGACTCTAGCGTCATCTCGACCATCGCAGAGAAGTTCAGTGAGCATCGTATCGAGGACGATTCCAAGACTAAAGCCTACTGGCCACGTCTGCACTCGTTTGCAGTGGGTCTGAAGGGGGCACCCGATCTTGCTAAAGCCAAAATGGTAGCCGACCACATCGGCACCGTCCACCACGAAATCAACTACACTATACAAGAGGGCTTGGATGCCATCCGCGATGTCATCTACTTTATCGAGACCTACGATGTAACCACCGTTCGCGCCTCAACACCTATGTATCTGCTGGCCCGCGTTATCAAGTCGATGGGTATCAAGATGGTTCTCAGTGGCGAGGGAGCCGATGAGATTTTTGGAGGCTATCTCTACTTCCACAAGGCGCCATCGGCCAAGGACTTTCATGAAGAGACCGTTCGTAAGCTCTCAAAGCTGCACATGTACGACTGTCTGCGCGCCAACAAGAGCCTGAGCGCCTGGGGCGTAGAGGGGCGTGTGCCATTCCTCGACAAGGAGTTCCTCGATGTAGCCATGCGCACCAACCCAGAAGCCAAGATGTGTCCAGGCACAACGATGGAGAAGAAGATTGTGCGCGAGGCCTTTGCCGATATGCTGCCAGCCGAGGTGGCTTGGCGCCAGAAAGAGCAGTTCAGCGATGGCGTAGGTTACTCTTGGATCGACACCCTGAAACAGATTACATCAGAGGCTGTCAGCGATGAGCAGATGGCGCACGCTGCAGAGCGATTCCCCATCAACCCTCCCAAAAACAAAGAAGAATACTATTACCGCTCTATATTTGCTGAACACTTCCCCAGCGACTCTGCTGCTAAGAGTGTTCCAAGCGAGGCCAGCGTAGCCTGCTCCACTGCCATCGCCTTAGAGTGGGATGCAGCCTTCAAAGGCATGAATGATCCTTCAGGACGTGCTGTCAAGGGCGTTCATGAACAGGCCTATTAACCTTCTTCCCAGTTTTAATCTTTACTAAGCACCCTCCCGTTTTGGGAGGGTGTTATTATGTTTTCTATGTTAACAAATTATAAAACGCCTCTGCTCTATGCAGTCTTTTTGATTATTCATACACTATATAAGCAAAGATATTTAAATTTGCAACTTAAATTAATTAAAGTATGAAACTAACCAAAAGCATTATTGCAGTAGTATCAGGCTTGCTGATGATGACAGCATGCTCAAAAAGTGATCCAATCGACAATGGGAATAAGAGTGAATATGGATTCACTCGAAGTCCTCACAATCAAGACATTATTCCAGTTAATCTGATTAATCTCTCTGAATTACCACAATGGTTGAGAGAAAAGACAGAGGGTTGGACTGAGAAGGATCGCAAGTTAGCTGGATATAAGATTTACAGAGGTAAATATAACAGTGAGATGATATATTACATCGATAATCTGCTGAGTTCATGGATAGGCTTCTATTGCGCAGACGGTAGCATCTTCATGGATGGCGATTGGAATTCTGTTACAGACTGGGAATGTATCTATTCAGAACTCCCCTTCATACAAGCACTTACAGGCATTCTGCATTTCGACCCTAATACAGAAACTTGGGACCATTATGTTGAAAGCGATAACAAGCGCTATTACATCTGGGGATGGCTCAGCACAGACGAGTTGAGTAAATATAACGGAAAGTTTGTACAGCTAGGAGGTTTTTCTTGGGGCGATATCACAAATGTTAAGACCGATTGCCCCTCTGGCATAACCTGCTATGGCATTGATGCCACTTACATCCGTATGGGCGTGCAATAGTCTATCCAAAAATGGAGGCAACAGAACTATATCAGCTATATAAACCTAAACTCCTTGGCATATGCAGACAATATGCCAAGGATGATGGTGTAGCAGAAGATTTGCTTCATGATGCCTTCGTGATTATTCTATCTTCGCTCGACAAACTCGAAGACAAGAATAAGATAGAACCATGGATGACATCGATAGTCAGAAACACATGCTATCACTATCGTCAACTTACAAACAAAGAGCAATCTGCATTACACCAGTTGGCCAATGAAAAGCAGGAAACCAATGAAACTGCCATGACGCCTGATTACGATCAGCTAAAATCGCTTGTAGCCCAGTTGCCACAAGGCTATCAGCAGGTTTTCAGGCTCTCTGTATTCGAGGGACTTTCGCATCAGGAAATCAGCAGAACTCTTGGTATTGCTCCCCATTCTTCTTCATCGCAACTGTTCCATGCCAAACGGATGTTGAGGCAGATGGTAAAACAATCGTGGGTACTCATATTATTGCTTCTAGCCATACCTGCTTATATATGGCTGTTTATGCAGAAAGAAGAAACTAAAATTGAGAATACTCAGATGGCAGAAAAAACAATCAAGATCAAGCAACCTGAGCAGCCAAAGGCACCTGAGTCTTCAGAACCTGATGCTCCTATCATCATCAACAGAATGCCATCAAGCAAGATAATACTTGCAACTCCATCTGTTGATGCTATTGATACTGCCACTTATCAGATAGTAATCCCACAGATAGAGGAGATGCAGGAAACGAATAATCAGGCACTCGTCGACACAACAGAAGTTGAGGAGCAGAGAGAGGTTTTACCAATCAGAACCTTAGAACCAGAACCAGTATTATTGGCTCAGACCAAGAAGCGCAGCAATCCTTGGAATATCACATTGACATACAGTGGATTGGGTAGAAACGACGATTATCTAGCAGCAGCAACAATTGGTGATATGAGTTTCGATGCTGCCAGCAACACCATGCTGCCAGCAAGCGCCAGCAACTGGATAGACTACGATTTCTATCTCAACACCGCACCTGGTATTGTTATGGATGCCGAGACACGTTCGCTTATGAACATTGCTGCCCAAAACTCAAGCATCAACAATGGATGGATAGAAGCCCGTTATGAGCACAAACTGCCTATAACACTGCAGGTTATGCTTAACCGCCAACTCTCTAAGCGACTGTCGGTCGAGGCTGGATTAAGCTACACCAACCTCAACTCTACTATCACCACAGGTAGCACTCGAGCTTATATTCAGGAAGAGCAGCGTATTCACTACCTGGGCATCCCTGTCCGCATCAACTGGCAATGGCTCTGCAAGTCAAAACTCTGTCTCTACTCAGGCTTTGGAGCCATGTTCGAGACGCCTATCCATAGCAGTCTTAACATCACTCATATGGCTGGCGGACAGAACACATTCGGCAAGTCGTCTACACTCAGTCCATCTAACCAATGGTCTACTTCATTGGGTGTAGGCCTGCAATACAAGCTCACACCAAACATTGGTCTCTACTTGGAGCCTAGTCTGCAATATTTCATTCCTAACAGCAGTTCAGTTGAGACATATCGCACAGAACACCCGTTAGAGCTAACACTTCCAATTGGAGTCAGAATCAGCTGGTAAGGCGAAAAAAGGCGAAAAATGGCCCTTTGTGTAATAATATGTAATCGATTTCTTGCAAAAAAGCAGGAAATCTTTTACTTTTGCACCGTCCGGACAGACAAACTGATTGTTGAACCATTTAAAAATTAGAAAAGTATGAAGAAGTTTTTAATCATGGCACTGATGGCCTTGTTCGGCCTCACCACCGTGAGCGCTCAGAAGACCGTAGTAGCTCAAAAGAATCAGCAGGTATTCGACGTAGTAGAGAAGATGCCTGAGTATCCTGGTGGTCAGGCTGCCCTGTTCGAGTACCTTAGCACAAACATCAAGTATCCTGCCGATGCCGAGAAACAGAAGATAGAAGGCAGAGTGCTTGTCACATTCGTGGTGAATACCGATGGTAGTATTACCGACATTGAAGTAGTAAAGAAGGCTTTCCCATCGCTCGATGCTGAGGCTGTAAGAGTCATATCAGGCATGCCCAAGTGGACTCCTGGCGAGCAGAAGGGCCAGAAGGTAAGAGTAAAGTATACCGTACCTCTTAATTTCCGCCTGAAATGATATTTTTCGTTTATCTCATATTCTCTCTCGTTATTGTGGGCTGCTCGCATCAGGAGCAGCCCCACAACAGCGTTATTACCCAAGCTGAACAGATAGTAGTAGAGCATCCTGATTCGGTGGTTATCATGCTCGAACCGTATTGGGCTGATACAACGCTCTCTAATCCTGATCGTGCCCTCTTCGGATTGCTTTATACCGAGGCCTTGCATCGCAGCGGATTGGCTACAGAATCAACTCAGCTTATCCAGTTCAGTAGAGACTATTATGAGAGTCATAACGATAAACCGCGATTGGCAAGGGCCTTTCTGCACCACGCCATCGTGCTCTACCACAAGCAGCAAACCCACGAGGCCGTGCTCACCATGAAGCAGGCTGAACAGATAGCTTCAGAGGTTAACGATCCCGTTCATAATTGTTACCTCTATTCCGTGCTTGGCGACATCAACGACAATGTGGGAAACTATACCCAAACGCTTCGATATTACAAGCTTGCTCTGGCCACAGCGCGCCAATGCCACAAGGACGACTGGATAGTAAGGGCGCTTAACAATATTGCCCAGACCTATGATATGCTGGGCGAGACGGATAGTCTGCATTACTACAACGAGCTGGCCAAGCCCTATGCGCCTAAAACCGATGGAGAGATTCGCGCCACCTATCTTACTAATGTGGCTAGCTACAAGATGCAACTGGGCAAGCGCCATGAGGCCAAGCAGCTATTGCTCAAGTCCCTGCAGGAGGCGCCTACTGATAGAGCTTCAAAACTCCTGGCCGATGTGTATCTGGCTGAGCACGATACAGTTAGCGCAGCTGAACAATGGTATCGACTGGTTAACTCCTTCTCGCCCGATGTCAGCATCAGCTCCTATCGCCAGCTGATCAGATACCTCACCAATCGTGGCGATGCTGAAAGGGCTGCCTATTTCAGCAGCTGCCTCAACGAGGTCTATCACGATCTCTACCAGCGCAGCGATGCAGCCAGCATCATCGACCTGCAGGCCCAGTTCGACGAGCAGCAAAAGGAGCGCCAGCAGTATCAAACCACCATCTTGTTGCTTTCAGCCATTCTGTTGCTGATACTCATCACGATAGTAGCCATCTGGTACAGTCGTCGAAGGATTGACCGCCTCAACGCCCGCTTTGTTGAAAGTCAGAAGAAGTACGACCGCACGCGCGAGGAGCTGACCCAAATGCGATTACAGCGCGAACGCGAAGAACGTGAGAATTCAGAGCAACTCAAGACCATCGTTGCCTCTCTGCATGCCTCAGCCAATAAAGGCCGTGCCGCCTCTGATGAGGATATGAACGCCTTGGCCCAATGCTCTTACGCCCTTAGTCCCAATCTGCAATTGCTCTTCGCACCACTCAACGCCAAGGAGCAGAGCATCTGTCTGCTCATCCGCCACAACTTCCAGCCTACGGAGATTGCCACACTGACCATCTCAACCCCTCAAACCATCACCAACACCCGCGTCCGCCTCCTCAAAAAACTCTTCAACGAGACAGGCGGCGCCAAAGATTTCGACACCAAACTCCACGCGTTCGAATAGAAATATGAAAACGACCTCCCCGCTCGACCTTTGGCGCTTGCAAGGCAAGAAAGCCGAGCGGGGAGGTTTGTCAATATAACATGCGGAAACCTGTTAAATGTTGCTTTTTTCTTGTATTATTGGAATTATTGTTTTATATTTGCAAACGAAATCTATTACAACAACAGACCTATTACCGGTTTAATTTATTAATTTTTTTTCTTTCATACGTATGAAAAAGTTATTTTTGACATTGTGTGTTGCTCTGTTCGCTATGGGCGCACAGGCACAGCAGAAGGGTGATTTTGCACTTGGTGTAAAGGGTGGTCTTTCATTTACAAAGTTTCAGTTCGGTGATTATAAGGAGAACATTACAAGAGGTGCTGTTGGCGCTTTTGCCCAGTACAATCTTTCCAATCACTGGCGCGCTGAACTTGAGGGTATCTACCATCCCAAAAAGGATAATGTATCTGATTTTACTGCAGGTCTGAATATTCAATATCTAGTTAATGTGTGCGAGGGGGTTAAGTTTTATCCTCAGTTTGGTTATGCATTGGCTTTTGTGCATGAGGATGATATTGTTTTTGCTAACGGAAGCACTATTAGTCATGACAATAATAATTCTACCGATGGCGGTATTCAGTTTGGTTTGGGCGCTCAGTTCAATATTGGTGAAAAGGCATTTATCCTAGCCGACTATAAATTCCAGCCAGGTATCTTCGGCGACTGCCACGTTGTAAATGTGGGTGTTGGATTCAGACTCTAACATTATGAACATTAAACTTCACACCCCAAAGAGCTTAAAGGCGGGCAGCGGAATGGCTTCGATGAAGCAATTCTTGTTGTCGATAGTTGCCACCTCCATATCTATCGCACTTACATTCGGAACGGCGGCTTTCCTTGACAACAAAAAGAAACAAAGCGAGAAACGCGAGATTGTGATGATGGTGATGTACGATATGTACAACTCGCTCAAATCGATTGAAAAGGCCGACTCGATGATTCATCAGTCGATGGAGATCCAGAGGCAGATAGCGGAAGATACCACCAAGTTTGAAACGTACAAGTTTAAAATGGTACATCTGATGCCGAAGGTGGAATATACAGAAACCACAGAGCGCATCTTCTCATCGAGCATCGAAACCATCAACACCGTGGGCAATGTTCTCTTCACCGAAAATGTGGCAGAGTTCTATCAGAATCGCCAGTATTACAAAACGATGGTCTGTGACTCTGTGACTAATGAATTAACCCAAACTGCGGCTATCTCCACATTAAAAGGCACACTAAATTTTAGTTACTTGATTTATGCCGTAATCAGCACTGGTACTCTGAATGACATGCAACAACAGTATGCCCAGTGCAAGCAGATGATGGAAGTGAGCGATGAGGAGATAGAGGCTTATCGGAAGCAAAGAGAACAGATAGATAAAGGTACATCTAAGGGTAATGAAGCAACTGCCTCCATCATCAACGAAATCAAGGAGTTGCAAAAGAGTATTGATGAGTCGAAAGCAAAACTTCTATTTTCTAAGTAGCTCTACTATGCGGGACATTTGATTGGGGATGCGGATTTGCTGGGGGCATTTGGCGAGGCATTCCTCGCAATCGGCACAACTGCGGGCCCAGGTTTCTACGTTGGGCAGGGCATTGCGCAGGCCATCGGCAAACTGCTGTTTCTTGGTGGCATAGTCGACAGCTTGCTTCTCGGGGAGGGGCAGGATGTGGTTGTTAACGGCCTCGTTGTAGTAGGCAAAGTTGCCTGGAATGTCAACGCCGTAAGGACAAGGCATGCAGTAGGCACAAGTGGTGCAGGGGATGGTGGGGAAACCTGCCATCTGGTCGGCAATCTCGGCCAGCAGCGTGTTCTCGGCCTCGGTACAGTTTTCGAGTGGCGAGAAGGTCTCCACGTTCTCCTTAAGGTGGCCCATCTGGTTCATACCGCTCAGCGTAGTGAGGATGTTGGGGTGAGAACCCACCCAACGGAAAGCCCAACGGGCGGTGCTATCATCAGGGCGAACGGCCTTCAACTGATCAGTAAGCTCCTTGGCCATCTTGCCAAAGGCGCCACCACGCAGGGGCTCCATAATGACGCATTGCACGCCCGTCTTCTCGCACTTATTATACAGGTACTCGGCATCGGCATCCTTACGCCAACCGTTACCCATAGAGGCATGGCGCCAATCGAGGAAGTTCATCTGAATTTGAACAAAATCGAAGTGGTACTCCTCCTGATGGTCGAGTAACCAGTCGAACGGACGCACATCGCCATGATACGAGAAACCCAAATGACGAATGCGACCAGCCTCGCGCTCCTTCAACAGGAACTCGAGCAGATGGTTGTCGAAGAATCGCTTGTTGAGTGTGTCCATACCTCCGCCGCCAATGCTATGCAGCAGGTAGTAGTCGATATGGTCCGTCTTGAGGCGCTGGAACGACTGGTAGTACATCTTCTGAGACTCTTCGAAGCTCCACAGGCGCTGATTCTGGTTTGACATCTTGGTGGCGATGTAATATTTGTCGCGCGGATGGCGGCTGAGGGCATTGCCCGTAAGCACCTCCGACTGACCGCCCATATACATGGGGGCGGTATCGAAGTAGTTCACGCCGTGCTCGATGGCATAGTCAACCAGCTGGTTCACCTCTTCCTGATTATTGGGCAATCGCATCATGCCAAAACCAAGCAGAGAAATCTGCTCGCCAGAACCATGCTGCACGCGATAAGTCATGCGATTAGGTGAAACCGCCTTTTTCTCGTTTTGAGCCAACGCACGCAGCGGACCCATGACGCTTGAAGCCATAGCGGCTCCTGCGCCCATACCTAGGCGGCGCAGGAAGTCGCGACGACTCATGTTTCTTTTCTCCTCCATTTCAAACAAGTTTTAGTTAAGTTATTCAGCATCTAACAGCAGTACACGGCTGCTCCAATCGCTCTTCTTGCTCCACTCAGGTTCGTTGCGATAAGGCATCTCTAGACCGTGATTCATTAAGTAAGCACCACTGAAGGTCTTGCCCTCAACATCCATAGGCTTGAGGTCGATGCGGTTCAGCTCGTGTACCTTATAATTCTTATTAGCATCAAGGCCAGCCATTTTTACACGAGGCAGATGCTCGTTTTGGAACGACTCGGTCTTCCACCAGAAGAACACGCTCTTTGATTTCTGCTCATCGACATACATGAGCGAAGCAACGCCCTTCTTATCGTAAGGCGAAACCAGGCGATAGATATCGCCAAACTGTACGATAGGACGAATCTGCTTATACTCAGCAATGGCATTACGGCACAGCGCCTTCTCCTCATCAGTCATATTCTTAGGCTGAATCTCCATACCCAGACGTCCGCTCATAGCCACATCGATGCGATACTTCATGGCTGTGGTGCGGAAAACGGTATGGTTTGGTGTGGCCGAAATGTGGCAAGCCATAGCGATGGCTGGGAAGAAATAAGAGGTGCCCCACTGCATATAGATGCGCTGGAGGGCATCGGTATTATCGCTCTCCCAGAACTCGTCGAAGTAGGGCAGTACGCCCCAGTTAGCACGTCCGCCACCAGAGGCACAAGCCTGAATGGTCAAGTCGGGATACTTGGCGCGAATACGCTGGCAGGTCTTCTCCAATCCACGATGATACTCGATGTAAAGATGGCTCTGATCGTTCATGGTGAGGTACTGCGAACCGTGGTTCATAATCGACATGTTGGCATCCCACTTGATGTAGTCGATCTCTGGATACTTGGTCATCAGATTATCAACCACAGAGAACACAAAGTCTTGAACCTTAGGATTGCTCATATCGAGAATCAACTGCGTGCCTCCACGGCCTTTAACGGCATCGCGCTTGGGAGCCTTGATAATCCAATCGGGGTGAGCATCGTAGAGCTCAGAAACAGAGTTGGTCATCTCGGGCTCAATCCAGATACCGAACTTGATGCCGTGCTTCTTAGCATCGCGCAGAAGTCCCTCGATACCCTCAGGCAGTTTGGTCTTATCAACTACCCAGTCGCCAAGGGCGCAGTTATCGGTTTTACGAGGATACTTATCGCCAAACCAGCCATCGTCCATTACAAAGAGCTCACCGCCCATAGAGGCGATATCGCCCATCATCTGGTCCATACCCTGCTGGTTGATGTCGAAGTAAACGCCCTCCCAAGAGTTGAGCAGAATCTTGCGCTCCTTATTGCCGTGAGCCAGCATGTACTTGCGGCCCCACTTGTGGAAGTTGCGCGAAACGCCAGAGAGACCACACTTTGAGAAGCTGAATGCCACCTTTGGGGTTGCGAAGGTCTCACCCTTCTTGAGGTGATACTCAGAGTTATCGGGGTTGATACCAGCAAAGAAGTAGTGGTACTCAGTATCATCGGTCTCAACCTTGAGCTGGTAGTTACCTGAATAGCAGAGGGCGGCACCAATAACATCGCCACTATTCTCGCGACCTTTTCCATCGAGCGAGAACATCACTTCGGCATGATCGGTATGCGAGTTGCGCGCGCCATCCTTATTCTTAATCACCTTCTGGCCTGCAAGAATGGGCTCTTCAGTCAGATTGGATTCGTTGCCCCAAGAGCCAGAGAAATGCGAAAGCCAAACATTGCCACGACGGATGGGCAGAGAGCAAGATGCAAACTGGGTGAGCGTAACAGGTTTCTTCTCACCATTCTTGATCTCTGTCCAGGTCTCGATAATATCCTCATCGTAAACAGCGCGATAGCAAAGGTCGACAGTTACGGGATAAACAGGATCAACTAGATGGATGCGATACTCACGGTTATTACCTTTGCCCTCAATCTCGTCGACATAATCTGAGCCTAATACCGTCGACATATTGCCATCAGCATGACGTATAGCGATGGCGGCCTCAGCCGGGCAGTTCATACCGTAAGCTGGATAAGCGTCCATACGGCCACTACGAGGCTTCTGCAGATTCTGCAGGTCATAATCACTCAGGCGTGTACCATAATAAACATACTGGGGCTGTTTATCCCCCTCTACATCAAGCACCATAGTGGTGTTTTTAGTCTGGATAACCACTTGTTCGGCCCATGTTGTAGAGGCTGAGATCAAGAGAGAAACTAGAAAAAGAATTTTCTTCATGTTGGAATAATGATTTAGTTGTTAGTGATAATCTGGGCGCAAAGATAAGAAAATAATTTGGTTATTTCAAAAAAAAGTTGTTATTTTGCAGGCTAAAGTATAAGAAAGAGTAAAATAAGTACATACATGAACCAACTGGATATATGGATGCTTGCCATCGCATTGGCTATGGACTGCTTCACGGTATCAATCGTGAGTGGGGTGATAGTGCGTCGCTGGTTGTGGGGCATGATATTGCGCATAGCTTTCTTATTCGGATGGTTCCAAGCCATGATGCCACTTATTGGATGGATGGCTACAAACCATTTTAGCGAACAACTGGAGTTTATTGATCACTGGATAGCCTTCGGACTGTTGGCCTTTATCGGAGGTAAGATGATTCGCGAATCGTTAGGACCAGAAGAAGAAAAACAATTCAATCCCAGAAATCTGAATACCCAATTGCTATTGGCTATTGCCACCAGCATAGATGCGCTAGCCATCGGAATATCTTTTGCCTGTACGGGCTACAGAGAAATCTCACAGATAGCCTATCCGCTATTTATCATCGGCTTGGTGTCGTTTCTGTTCAGTTTGTTGGGTTATCTGCTAGGCGTAAGATTCGGCAGGTCGATAGCACGCAAGCTGAAACCAGAACTGCTTGGCGGTATCATACTGATTGCAATTGGTATAAAAATACTGATTACACACATGTTTACATGATATTAATAGGTAAAAGGAAACTTTTTCCTCATTTTTCGTTTTGATTTAAAACTTTTTATTATCTTTGCACCATGAAGATGATGGGCGAGACGATAGAACTGCACAATCTCAGCATTGGCTACCAGACAAAACACGGCGTAAGAACGGTAGCAACGGGCATAAACGGAACCATCAAGAGTGGTGAACTGACCTGTCTGCTGGGAGCTAATGGTGTAGGAAAATCTACTCTACTAAGAACCCTCTCTTCGTTTCAGCCCAAAACAGGCGGCGAGATCATGCTGGAGGGATGTGAACTCTCAGAATACAGCGATAAACAGTTGAGCCGACTGATAGGAGTGGTGCTTACAGAGAAGCCTGACGTGAGGAATATGACCGTTCGCGAACTGGTTAGTCTGGGCCGATCGCCTTACACTGGGTTTTGGGGAACTTATTCGAAAGAAGACCTACAGGTGGTAGACGAATCCATCGCGATGGTGGGCATAGAGGCGCTGAGTAAGCGTATGGTTCACACACTGAGCGACGGCGAACGACAGAAGGTGATGATAGCCAAGGCATTGGCACAACAGACACCAGTTATCTATCTTGACGAGCCAACGGCTTTTCTAGACTACCCCAGCAAAGTGGAGGTACTACAACTACTAAGTCGCATTAGCCGCGAGGCAGGAAAAGTGATATTCCTATCTACCCACGATGTGGAGCTGGCCCTGCAAATGGCTGACACCATCTGGCTGATGACAAGCGGAGAGGCGATGGCAATAGGGTCGCCAAAAGCACTGGCAGAGCAAGGTGTATTGGGCAGATTCATTGAAAGAGACGGAATAAAGTTCGACGCAGAGTCGATGGCAATAAAAGTTACAAAGAGAATATAATCTATTGAGCTTATGATTTACGGGCATGGTGATGAAATTTACCGCTACGGAGAAAAGGTAAAGATAAATTTCAGTTCGAACGTGTATAGTCAGGCCGACTACACCGAACTGAAAGAATATCTGATGCAACATTTCGATGTTGTGGGCCATTATCCTGAGCCCGATGCCCACACGCTGGAATGCATGATAGCCGAGAAGCTTGGCGTGAAGGAGAATATGGTGATGGTGACAAGTGGAGCCAACGAAGCCATATATCTGGTAGCTCAATTATATAGGGGTTGGTCGTCAATCATACCGCAACCTACATTCAGCGAATACGAGGATGCTTGCCGAATGTATAACCACATTATATCGTATGATGTGAAAGACGAGATGGATGTGTTGCCACAAGACCGTATCTACTGGATTTGTAATCCTAACAACCCAACAGGAAACGTTCTAGTTAAGGGTATGCTGAACCACATTGTGAGAAAGCATCCACGCTATCTGTATGTTATCGATCAGTCGTATGCAGATTACACACAGGCGCCTATGTTAGAGCCAAAGGAGATGATGGATGTGTACAACCTGATGCTGATACACTCGCTCTCGAAGAAATACTGTATTCCAGGACTTCGCTTGGGTTATATCGTTGCCTCACCTATTATTATAGGCAGACTGAAACATATACGCCAGCCTTGGACTATCAATGCTTTTGCCATAGAGGCTGGAAAGTATCTGATAAGCGAAGGAAAACAGATGATTACAGACTTGAAGGGATATTTGGCTGAGGCCCAGAGATTGCGACAGAATCTGGAAGCCATAGATGGCTTGAAGGTGATGAAGACCGACACTAATTTTATGCTGGTAAGCATTAACCAAGGCACATCGATGGAACTGAAGCGATGGCTCATAGATAACTATGGCATATTGATTCGCGATGCATCGAACATTCGCGGACTTGACGATAACTACTTCCGTGTTACCGCCCAGACACCAGAAGAGGATGATCAACTAGTTGAGGCGCTAACAGAGTATGTTGGTCATTTGATTGAAACTAGTGATTAACCTTCTTGTAATAGCGTAGAGGTGCCAATCCCTGAATCTCCGGATGGAAAATCTGAATAAAGTCGTTTAACAACCGTTCTGGGTGGAATGGTGATTCTTCGTAGAATGGCGACCGTTCTACATCGCAACCGTATACCTCTTTATGATTATATGCTTTGAACTGATTATAGCCATGATGTTCGCTGGCGAGTTCGCCAAAAGTGATGTCATGATTGCTGCTATATCTGAAAAGCCAAATATCTGATTCGCCAGCACGCTCTAAAACCGTTTCGAAAGGTAACGAAATCGAACCACTATGCTCATCGTCGGCCCAAGGGTATTGAGCGTTGGCATCTTTTATCATCTGGCCAATAGTGCTCTTGCCAGCAGGAACATACCAAACGCTGCCGGTAACCTTATCTAATAATACCGAAGGGCTGGTTTGGGCTTTTGCTGCCAAATCCTTGAGGTGATGATAGTTCTTATCAACCGCTTGGAACAAACTATCAGCCCTCTGCTCGCAACCAAACAGCATTCCATAGAATCGCAGCCATTCGGCACGTGCCAATGGCGATATTTCCATATAGTCGGCACACTCTATGATAGGTATGTTGATGTCGTCGAGTTTACCATATCCGCCACTATTTTCAAAAGGCGATAGGAATAGGGCGTCAGGATGTTCATCGATAATTTTCTCTATCACAGGACTCATGCCGTCGCCCACATCGGTGATATGGCCTTGGGCTACCTGTTGCTGAATCCAGGGAATCTTAATATACTTCAGATCGGCCACGCCTGAAATGCAATCCTGCTTGCCAAACTCCATCAGCATGGCGCAATGAACTGTGGTAAACATCACAGCTTGTTTTAATGGTGTACGGACTACTGTACCACTAGGTAAGTGCTGAGGCACCTCTTTATCAGCAGGCACCAACACATAGCGATGCAGAGTCATTCCCTCTTTCCAGGGATTCTTGATGGTTGCTATAGAATAGCCGTTGTGCTTAACAACGCTAATCTGAGTGGCATATTTAAAAGCGACAGTATCGCCCCCAGCCTGCGATGAGGAGGTATTCTTGCCTCCTCCGCAGGCTGCGAGCAATACTGCCAGAATAATAAGATGAATGTACTTCATTAATATTCAATCTCGATATCGTCGATACAAATGTATATTGGAGTTGTTGGGCCCAAGTCGTTCTTCTTCGAACTCTCAAAGTTAAATGAGATGCTCTTTAGGTTTTTAAATGCATCTACTCCACTCAGGTCGCAGTACTTCCACTCCTTTACATAGTCACCATCTTTGGCAAGATCGATATCATAGCGTGCACCACTAAGACCCTCGACTGGAGTTGGATAAAGAACACACTTAAAATAGTCGGTTGGGCCAAAATTACCTGGGCTAATTCCGTCGCCATTGAGGATTGCATCAACAACCCATGAAGAGTTTGTGTACCAGAATCCCTTTAAGGTTGCTCCATTCAGATCAATTGTTTCTCCATAGGTCTGAACAACACAGAAATTATTTCCACCATGAGCTGTTCCTGTAATGTTATTGAACTGATCTGGCATTCCTGCGGGAGTGTAATCGCCCATGGTAAAGCCTTTTTCTGTACGGTTAGAAATGGCATATCCTGTCCAATAAGAAACACCATACATGGTGTTGAAGGAAACGCCATTCTCATTATATGTGCAAGGATAAGCAGTACCATAACCGGTATCAATACCATTTTCGTTAACTTCGCCACACCAGAAACCTTTGTCATTAAGAGTCTGGTTTTCAAAGGTTATAACAGCGGTTTTCTTTTCATTTACTGGATTGTCATCTTTAGAACAAGAGGTGAATGACAATGCAAAACCACACACGAGGACTGATAGTCCAAATAATTTGTTTGTTTTCATAACTTTTTTGTTTTAAGTAAATAATAAGAGTTATTTAATAATCCATTTCTTTTTGTTCCGAATATAAATGCCCTTTTTGGTTTTATAAACCCTTCTACCTTGTAGGTCATAGAGAGGCTGAGACTTGTTGGCATCGCCTTCGATAGATTGAATACCCGAGAGAGCATTCTTAATGGCGTCGATAGAGGCATCAAGATGAATGTCTTCTGCACATTGTATCTCTGTAGAAGTTTCTCCCCACCAATTGGGTGCTGGGCATTTTTGGTTGAGACCAGTGTATACTCTGACAAAGTCGATAAAGTCCAGATTCACAGGTTGACGATTCTCGTCGACAGCCCAAGAGATATCTATGCCACAACCCTCATAGTTCCATGAGTTTGCATCAGACTTATCTGTCCAGTTCGAGAGGTTGTCTGCATAGCCATAGCGGAATCCAACTAGCACATAGTACCATTGACTCCAACTACGTTCAACAGTTTCTGAGAGGTCAATCATGTTATCTGGCAGCCTTGTTCCTTTAAAGGTCAGTCCGTCGGGTAACCATAAAGGATAATATTCTTGATTATGATTGTCGTATCCATATAGTCTGTCGATAGTGCCACTATTACCTCGATTATCTGTCCAAGGGATATTGTCCATAGGGTTCTGATGATATACAACCTCATAAGTATAATCTACTTTTCCAATGCTGTCAATATCGCAACTACCACTAATCTCATACCAAGGATCATCAGGTTTTCCGTTTCCATTAATATCCTTTGAGACCATTACAATGCCAGCTTCGTTCATTCCACCAAACACTTGGTTAGTCATTTCCTGATAGGCATTGCCCCATATGGCAAAATCGCGCTGATTAGGAATATTTGCTATAGAGTGATCAAAATGGAAGGTAATATAGCCTCCCCATCCTCCAAGTGAAATAAGGTGGGTATTATAGTAGTCGCCTGCAATTCTTTCTGTGCACTTCTGGGCCATTTTCTCAGGTGTGTCGCCTTCTTCGTATTCAGGTATTACATTCACCCATTGTCCTGGGGCTGGGCGGTATTCGTCAACGGCCTGGATGTATTTGGAGTGCACAGATACATCGTCCATGCGCTGGGCGCTGGTATTAATGGTAGCAATTGCCAGTATTAATAGTAACAATATTTTCTTCATCTCTTCTCTGTTTTAAATAAAAACGCTGCGTGTGCTGGGATATCGCCTGTCTTGACCTTCCAGTCGAAAGTGCCATCGGGCAGGAAATGCAGCAACTCGCCACTTGATACATAGTCTTTTGCATCCATCAGATAGAAATCGCGATGAATGGGGTTCACGATGATGCCATAAGGCGTACGAATCTTGTTTATCTCTGGCGCATCAGACAGACTGGTACTTACAATCTGGTGAGTGCGCACATTGATGATACCATAGGTGATGGTATTTTTCTTTGTGACCTCACTCCACTGACTACCATAAAAATAGAGTGAATCGCCAACGATACAGAGATCGCTAACTGGTTGTTCAAGATGCCCGCCAACTGTCATCTTTCCATCAAAATCGGTTTTTAGCCAGTAGATACTCGACTCTTCATTCATATAGTTACCACGAGCCGTAACCCATAGTTGGTTGTACTTATCGACTTTTACGTGGTGCAGATTGGGGGCAACAACAATCTTTTCTGTCTCCTTCATCGTTGGCAGGTCAATCACGCTTACTGTACTTTCGTAGCCTTGTCCAGTCATACCCTGATAGCCTCCACTATTGGCCACATATAGTTTATGATCGATAATGGCCATCTCCTCAGGCTGATATCCCACAGAACAAGAATCAACCTTCTGTAGTGTTAGGGTGTCGACCTTATAAACGCTGCCTAAAGGACTACTGCTGCCACTATACACAGAACCTACATACGATGATACATAAGCATACTGATCCTTAAATGTTACGTATCTACAATTGGGGATATCGACCTTGCCAATTCTGAAAGCACTGTCAGCTGTAGCTACCTCTACCTTGTTAGAGCAGTTGATGACCAGCCATAAGCGTGAACCATAAATCTGGCAATCGTTACCAACATCGCCTAACGCCATGACTGTATTGGGGTTGCGATCGGTGTAGATGTTCCTGTAATAATGTACAGTTTCATCTTTACCAGAAAGGTCGAGATAGTCGAGTGAAGATTTGTTGGAGCCCATGTTGCCCTCGTTAAGCAGATACATACCGATAATCTCGCTCTTGGTGGTCTTTCCGCCAGTATCGATATCCTCCATTGGCACTATCATCACATCCTGGCGACATGATGCAAGTACACAAAGGGTCAATATGTAATATACCAGGTGCTTCATATCTCAATGCTTAATGTTAGTGCATAATTCCTACCAGGCATGGGATAGTTGACAATGACCTCGTAGTCTTGACCAAACACGTTATTAACATCTAACTGGGCCTTGCATAGCGCCTTGTTCCATTGGAAACGATAGATAAGGCTCAGGTCGCTGGTGTACCAAGGCTCCATGTGATTATAAATAATGTTCTCTCGCTCGTCATAGCGTTCGCCTGCATAGATAAACGAGTAATTGAAATTCCAATTCTTATAGTTCAGGCCTACGATAGCTGAGCCAGAGTGCCAAGGAATATATGGAATCTGGTGCTTATAATAAGATGTGGTAGGATCTGTTACGTCGCGAGCATCCTGATAAGTGTACTGGGCACGGGTGGTAGCTATAAGATCTGTACCAATCTTGAAATCGGCCTCGGCCTCAACATCGATACCCTTGATGTGTACTTCGCCCAAATTAAGCATGGTCCAACGGAACTGTTGTCCCTTGGGGTAGGCCACAATCTTATCGTGCACGGTGTTATAATAGGCATCGAAATGCATCTCAGCGTGACGGATGATGCCATGCTCAAAATGCTTGTTGAGCGCAAAACCTGCATCGTACTGCAGAGCACTTTCAGGCACAAGATTAGCATTGCCCATATCCGTATAATACAGGTCGTTAAAGGTTGGCATGCGGAAACTCTTCTTGACATATGCTCGCATAGAGAAGAACGTTCCTCTGAAGGGATATACGTTTACAAATAGAGCTGGAGTGAGTTTTGAAATAGAATTGCTGGTATTCATTCCAGCGAATTCTCCTCTACGATGCGTCTTGTCATGAATAAAGGTTGCTAAGATGGAACCTTGCGCTTTTAAGTGCTTATAGTCGATAGCTGTAGCCAAACTAACGAGGTTTGAAATTCGCGTTGGGTAGGCAAAGTTATAGATATCGGCATCCAACTTATTCCACTTAAAGTCGTAACTAACTGATGCGCTCCAATTAGGCAACAGTTCAAGTACATTAGCAGTAGAGAGATAGAATTCTTGCTGCTTATATCGATTATCAACAGGCAACTGGGTAGTATCCTTATTTACATAATGAGTATTGTAATAAGCATACTTGGCCAACCACCGGGTACTAAAGCCTTCGCCAATATTCTTATTGTAGTCGGCCTGAACAAAAGTATTCAGGTCTTGTTGGCGTTCGCCTCTACGCCACACATTATTAACGATGGCTCCAGGAATACCTCGTGCAGAGTTGTAGAGATAGGCCTTGAGTTGCCATCCGCCTTGATCTAGTCGCCCATGCAGATTTGCCTCAATACGCTCAGCGTGGATATCGCCATTCTGTCGGACTGCTGTTGTATCCCATGCTGTCTCGCCATTAGGATAGCAACGCTTGTAATGGAACTTATACTTTCCGCTAGCCGTCAAGAAACCTGCACTAACCGATGAACTTAATACATCAGACAATCGCTGTTCCCAGAGAGTAGAAAAGCGGAACATATCGCTCGAACCATATTGCGTTTTAAATCGCAAATTAGTATTCTCGTAGCCCCGCGCCCCCGCGCCCCCGTACCTTCGAAACTCCGGCACCTTTGTACGGATGTAGATGGCTCCAGCATTACCAAAATCGCTGGCTGGTTGGAAGATGGCACTCTTCTGTCCGTTATAAAGTGTAATCTCCTCTACGTTATCGAGCGAGAACTGCCCTAAGTCTATCTGTCCGTTCTGAGCATTTCCTAATTGCACGCCATCGTAGCTAATGCCTAAGTGGTGTGTTCCCATTGAACGGATGTTTACGGTTTTTATTCCGCCTACTCCACCATAATCCTTCAATTGGATACCAGAAAAGTAACGCAATGCATCAGCTACAGAGTGGGTATTCAATTGCTCAAGCAGCTCTCCATTCAGCTTCTGACTTGGCACAACTTCTCGCATGGCTGGGCGCGACACAACAACTATCTCACGTATGTGGTATACGGAGTCACGCTCGACGAAGTCGCTTCGCTTGTCGAAGAACTTGCTTTGTGCTACGACTGACATAGCTACCACACAAGTCAATGCCAATGTGCTGATTCTCTTCATCATTTATGGCTCGCTGAAATAGCCTAACCCCAGAGGCTTGTAAACAGCATCGAAAAATCGGCAGGTCTTCTGACTTATCGTCTGGCCACAAACGTCTTCCCGATTAAATCAGTGACTTACGTGTTTGCGCCTTAAAGGGCGATTTACAGCAGCGGGACTGTTCAGGATTTCCACCTGATTCCCTATTAATCACCTAAAGGTGAACCGATTACTGCGTGCAAAGATAAGCAAAAAAACTGTAGTACAATAACAAAAACACAAAAAGTTTGGTGAATTGAGTAAAATCCTAAATATCTAAATTCCTAAATCTCACAAAATGCACACATTAAAGACAGTTCTGATTTCTATAGGCAACTTCTTATTTGCAGTATGTTCGCCCTAAGAGTGGGCAGAAGCATATCTATACGGAGGTATGATGGCTGATGTCTGAGGGATTTATAGAGTGTCAGTGTAAATTTTGGCGATTCAAATCGGCTATAGGCGCACAGTTGTTTGCGTATAGGCGAACAATCGTTTGGGTATAGGCGAACGGATGAAATATGCCGTTTCTCTCCCTGCAAACCTTAGTTTTGTCCCCTGTAAACCTTAATATTCCCCCTTGCAAGCCTTAATACTTTTGGCGCTCCTGAATAGACATTCTGACGGTTACGGTTACAGCTGTAACCATGTAACCGCAGAGGCGAGCAAACATAAGTACTGAGCTTGTATTAAATTGATTTTTAACAACTTACATAATATGTAAGATTGCTTTTCGGATAGAATGGTTACATGGTTACAGCTGTAACCATGTAACCATTTTGTCCCCTTTTCTAGTTTATCTTTATAGTAATCGATGTCCTAAATCCCTCTGCGTGCAGATGGCTACAATCTGTTGAATCAGCTGGTCCATCTTGGGTACAGAGGCAACATAATAGGTGGGGTAATCAGGGCAGAGCACCACCAGATTCATGGCCTTAACCTTGATGCCATAATGCTTTTCGAGCATGTAGCGGTATAGGTTCTGCTGGATGCAGTAGTGATAATAAGATGTGTCGGGCAAGCTGATGCCATTATAGCTCATCTTACCTCGAAAGCCCTCAACGATGGGCTGGCCTTGGGCATTGACCACCTTTGAACTACGTTTCCAGTCGTAGATAGTATACTCGCCATCATCTTCCTGGCATATCAGGTCGATGGTTCCAGCTATATTCAGGTCTTTATCATAAACAGGCCACTCCTGGCGATAGGGTTCTATAGCATAGTCGCGAATAAAATGCAGGAAGTGCAGCTTCTCCTGTTCTACGCTGATGGTTTCTGTTTCATCGCCAAACTGCAATTTGCACTCCGTTTCGAAAAATCCACGCTGAAAGTAATTTTCTGTCTGCAGATGTACAAATGTGCCTACCTCGCTGGCCAAACGTCCTGACTTGCTCCACTTGTCTAGACTCTCTTCGACGGGTATGCCTTTATAGCGCAACTGGTTTTCGGCCTGAGGTAGTGCCTGAAACTCATCGAAGAAATAGGCTATCAATGAGCTGACAGGCAGCATGCGCCTTATACCTTTATATATATAGATGTGTTCTTCGGGTTCAAAATCAATATGTGCATCCTGTTCGTAGCAACCTGCATCTCTGAAAGTGGTCATTTTCTCCTTCATATCAGCAGACTTCTCGAATGGTTTGATAAACTGTAGGCATTTCTTTTCTTGTTCGTCCAGACAATAGCATCTGTCGTCTGTTGTTCTTGTCTCGCCTTCTATATTCTGCCAATAAGCCATTTTCAGAGCCTCATTGCGAGTCCACATCTCAACGGGGAAGGGTACTGAAGCAAATTCATGTTCAGCAAACTTCTCAGAATCATTGAGCATGACGTTAACAAGTTCTACCAACCAATCTGCACATACTTTGGGCTCTTGTTGAATCTGTTTCGAAGCTAGTCGTACTACCGTCCATCCATGACGATTCAGCAGATGATCGCGAAACATATCGCCACACGATGCAAAATGGATAGGCTTGCGGGTTGCGGCTTCGTAAGGCTCATCGATCTCCACGTCGATACGTATCTCTGGATGCCCTGCAACTAGCAATGCTATATCAAGACAAAAAGGCGGCAGGTGTTCTGATATAATAAGGCATACGTCTAAACGGCACTCAACTCCTGCAGGGAGTTTGTTAATGAGTTGTTGAGCAAAAGCCTTTTCGTGCTTTCCTGGTTTTACCAACGGATGATAACGATATGGATATTGTATGGTTCCTTTTTCTGGGAAACTGATAATGGGATATTCTGCTTTCATGGGTGCAAAAGTACGAAAATAGCACGAAAAAGCCAAGAGCAATGGCAAAAACTTGCTGAAATTGCTCTTGGCTAGATGTTTCTTCGTTGTGTTACTCTGGCTTGAACTGATCCTTGCCTACACCACACACGGGGCATACCCAATCATCGGGAATATCCTCGAATGCTGTTCCTGGAGCGATGCCACCATCGGGATCGCCTTCTGCTGGGTCATAAATGTAACCGCAAACTTCACATACGTACTTCATAATAGTTTTTGTTTTTAGTTATTAATAAGGGTTGTTATTCTCTCAACAATCCGCTCAGGCGGAATGTTTTGTAAGCAAGCATAGTCGCCACGCTGGCATGGCTTGTTGCCATAGATGCTGCATGGACGGCACTCCAGATCAATCTGGATAACATTCTCAGGATCCTGGTTGTAGCCAAGGAATCCTGCCATGGGATGGGTGGCTCCCCAAACACTGATTACAGGTATGCCAGTGAGCGATGCCAGATGCATATTGGCTGAATCCATAGATATCATGACATTGAGATGACTCATCAGTATAAGTTCCTGATACATACCCTCACAATGTTTTTCTACCCAAACGCATTGGCGGTACTGAGCACACCACAGTTGGAAGTATTTCTCCTCCTCTTCGCCTCGTCCAAAAAGGAAGATGCGTCCCTTGGGATATTTCTGGATGATTTGATAGATAACCTGCTCCATCAGTCTCGGAGGATATACCTTACCCTCGTGCGCTGCAAATGGAGCAATACCTATCCACTGCTCGAAGCTCTTTTTTGGTCCGAATACTGCAGGCAACAGATTCATGTTTCCGCCTTCAGCAGGGAAGATGGAATGGAAATGCTTCAGGTCAACGGGATAGCCCAAACGCTCAAAGACTGCTGCGTAGTTCTCGAATGATGATGGCAACTGTACTCTTTTTTCCAGTTTGCCAGCAACCAACTTGCGACGCTGGCTACGGTTTTTAATAAGGTGCTCTACACGATATCTGCCAAGATTGAATCGCAGGCGCAGATATTCCGAACGAAGAACATTATGCAAGTCGGCCACCTTGGTAAACTGCTTGGCTACCAATCGGCGATAAAGGGCATTAAGGCCTCTCACACCATGGTACTCCTTGCTAACGTCGGCCTCCATAAAATTAACGTTAGGAGCCAGGTCATCAAACAGCGGACGCGCAAACTTACGACTCAGCACCGTGATACGTATATCAGGATACTGCTTAGCAAGCGACCAGACTACGGGCACCATCATTGCCACGTCGCCAAGGGCTGAGAATCTAATGACCAATATGTGCTCTTTCTTCATCGGCCTTTATTTCTGATTATACAATATTGGATTAGTAGCTGGGTCGTTATACATTTTCATCTGGCGATACACCTTCATGTATATGCGACCACGCTCAATATCCTCCAGCAGCTGATCGATGGCCAGCGAAAGATCCTTCTGTTGCTCAAGCAGTACATTCAGCTTGGCCTTGCATCTTGCTATGTGTTCTGGTTCTGCATCAGTACGGTCTACCTGCTCTTGCATGTGATAGATCTTCAGAGCAAGAATGCTCAGGCGGTCAACAGCCCATGCAGGACTCTCTGTGTTAAGACGGGCCTCTGGCAATGGCTTAACATTGCTGAAATGCTGACGGAAAAAAGAATCAATCTCTTCAACCAAGTCTGTACGATCCTGATTGCTGCGATCTATACGACGCTTCAAGGCAAGAGCCTCTACAGGGTCGATATGGGGATCACGGATAATGTCTTCGTAATGCCACTGGACGGTATCTATCCAGCATTTGGTGTATAGGCTGTACTGAATACTGTCTTTTGTATACGGATTTTTCATGGGCGTATTCACATCATCAGTCAGATGATAATCTTTGATAGCCCGGTTAAAAATTTGATTCGCTTCTGATGTAAATGACATAATCTTATATTAGTTTGATTTTGCAAAACTACAGAAACTTTTTCAAATATCCAACTAAATTTGAAGAAAATCATCATATTTTGTATTTTTATAGCAAACATAACACCTTAAAACGGCATTTTTTTGCACATATGGCACTATTATGTGCAATCTAAAGTAAGTTTTTCTTAAAAATATTTGCATAAATGAAAGAAAATGTGTTACTTTGCACCCGATTTCGGCGAAATGCCGGAAAAATTTCAAGATAGCAACATCATTATTAACAAATTAAAGTATTACAATTATGTCAGAAATTGAAAGCAAAGTAAAGGCAATTATCGTAGACAAACTCGGTGTAGATGAGGCTGAAGTAAAGGCAGAGGCTAGCTTCACAAACGACCTGGGTGCAGACTCACTGGATACCGTTGAGCTGATCATGGAGTTCGAGAAGGAGTTTGGTATTTCTATTCCCGACGATAAGGCTGAGAAGATTGGTACTGTTGGCGACGCTATCGCTTACATCGAGGAGAACGCAAAATAAATTTGTTCACCAACATAATGGTTGCTTCAAAAACATACGAAGCAACCATTATGCTTTAAATTAAGCTTATGGAATTAAAAAGAGTAGTTGTAACAGGGCTTGGCGCAGTGACGCCAGTGGGCAACACTCCCGATGAGATGTGGAATAACCTGCTCAACGGAGTAAGTGGCGCAGCACCTATTACAAGTTTCGATACAACAAATTTCAAAACCAAGTTCGCTTGTGAGGTCAAGAACCTCAACGTGAACGATTTTCTGGATCGCAAAGAGGCACGTAAGATGGACCGCTACACACAGCTGGCCCTGATTGCTGCTAAGCAGGCCGTTGAGGATAGCGGCATGGATCTGGAGACAGAAGACAAGAACCGTATCGGCGTGGTATACGGAGTAGGTATTGGTGGAATTAAGACCTTCGAGGACGAGGTGAAGTACTATGGTGTTCACGAGGCCGATGGTCCTAAGTTCAATCCGTTCTTCATCCCAAAGATGATCGCTGATATCGCTGCTGGTCAGATTTCTATTATGTATGGCTTCCATGGCCCCAACTATATCACAGCTTCTGCTTGCGCATCTTCATCAAACGCTCTGGCCGACGCCTTCAACCTGATTCGTTTGGGCAAGGCTAACGCAATCGTTGCTGGTGGTGCCGAGGCTGCTATCTGCGCTACTGGTGTAGGTGGTTTCAATGCCATGCACGCTCTCTCTACTCGTAACGACGAGCCAGAGAAGGCAAGCCGTCCATTCAGCGCAAGCCGCGATGGATTCATCATGGCTGAGGGTTCTGGCTGCCTGATTCTTGAGGAGCTCGAGCACGCTAAGGCTCGTGGCGCTAAGATCTATGCTGAGATGGTTGGTGCTGGTATGAGCGCTGATGCTCACCACATCACAGCTTCTCATCCTGAGGGTCTGGGTGCTAAGCTCGTTATGCAGAATGCACTCGAGGATGCTGGCATGAAGCCAGAGGACATCGACTACATCAACGTTCATGGTACATCTACCCACGTTGGTGATATCTCTGAGGCTAAGGCCATCAAGGAGGTATTCGGCGATGCTGCCTTCAAGCTCAACATCTCTTCTACCAAGTCAATGACTGGTCACCTGCTGGGTGCTGCTGGTGCTGTTGAGGCAATGGCTACCGTTCTGGCTGTTAAGAACGATATCATTCCTCCAACCATCAACCACGAGGAGGGCGATGAGGATCCTGAGATTGATTACAACCTGAACTTCACATTCAACAAGGCTCAGAAGCGTGTGGTACGTGCTGGTCTCAGCAATACCTTCGGCTTTGGCGGTCACAATGCTTGTGTAGTATTCAAGAAGTATGAAGCTTAATAACATCATTGATAGAATAAAGCTCCCTTTCCGCAAGGAGAAGGAGCTTTTTTCTTCTCTTTATGAGATACTGGGATTCTACCCCCGCAACATCGAGTATTACAAGATGGCGCTGATGCATAAGAGCATCCGTAAGCGCAACGACAAGGGCAAACCGCTTAATAATGAGCGACTTGAGTTTCTTGGTGATGCCATACTCGACGCTGCTGTAGGTTATATCGTTTATCGTCATTATGAGGGTAAGCGCGAAGGATTCCTGACCAATACACGATCGAAACTCGTAAGCCGCGAAACGCTTGGAAAGTTGGCCACAGAGATGCGATTGAGCAATCTGCTGATATCAGCAGGTCATTCAACTTCGCACAATAGTTATGTAGAGGGTAATGCCTTCGAGGCGTTGGTTGGTGCCATCTATCTGGATCGTGGTTACGAGGCTTGCCTCTGGTTCTTCGAGAAGCAGGTGCTGGGCAAGTACATCGATATAGATAAGGTGGCATTCAAGGAGGTGAACTTCAAGTCGAAGTTGCTTGAGTGGAGCCAGAAGAATCGTGTACGTTTGGAGTATAAGCTCACAAAGCAGAAGAAGGATGAAAACGGTAGTCCCGTTTTCACCTATATGGTATTGATCGAAGGTGTTAGTGGCGAGAGTGGTTCTGGCTATTCTAAGAAAGAGGCTCAGCAGAAGGCATCGAAGGAAACGTTGCAGCGACTGAAGCGTGAACCACAGTTTGTAGATGCTGTATTTGCTGCAAAGACAGCCCGCACCCAGATGGAAGAAGAACCTGCTATGGCTGTTCCTAATACGGAGCAGGAGCAGAATTTCATTATTGAGCAGGAGACAGCTGCTGATACCAAAATTGAGGAAAACGAGAATAAGGTTCCAACAATAGATTTTACTGATAAGGAATTCGACCTTTCAGATATTTCGCACAAGGAGAAGTCGCGCGAAGAAATTATTGCTGAAGCCGAGGCTGCAGCTTTCTCTGAGGATTAAAAATATTCCCCTCCTGAGTAGGAGGGGAATTTTTATGTTATGCTCCAGTAAACTTTCCTACAAAGAGGATGACGCCTGATGAAGCTTCTCTAATCACATAAACAAATGGGCGATTGGCGTGGAAGGTAGCCTTGGGATATTCCACAGGCTCTATAGAAGATGTGTATTTTGTTCCTGCTATGGTAACAGCAGCAGCTTCAGAACCTTCTTCATTAACCTTGATCTTTGCCTTCTGGCGCATCATCGAGATATATACACCTCCCTTTTCGCACATATTGGGAATCTCAGCAAAATAGCTATCGAAAACAAGATTGATACCCATCTTTTGGAGCAAGCCGATAAGACCAATGTCTAAAGTATTTGTATCCGAGGCTGTCTCAAAGCGTGGGAGTTTCAGGTCAACTTCGTGGGGATAAGAATACTCTGACAAGCCTATCTTAGCCAGGTAGTTGATGATGTCATCTGTTGTTTTGCCTTCTTCTGGCAGCATTACAGTCATCTTCCAAAAGCCATTTCCATAAGGCATTTCGATAGCGCTGTATGTATCATTCTTAAGATAGTTGATAAGCACTTTCTGATGCATCAGGGGCAATTTTGTTTTGCCGTTTTCTGTGGTAAAGGTCTCTTCCTTGGTGTTCTTCTGGTCGAACTTCGAGGCCCAGTCTGCCTTAAAGTAGATGGCATTGAGTAGATAGGTTACTGTAGCAGGATCAATCTCGTCCAAGATATTGGGAATCATGCCGTTAGTATGATCGTTACACCAACCATTAATAGTGCTGAGGGTAGAGGGCGAATTGAAGTCGAGGTTTTCTGCCTGAGCATCATAATACTGCTTCATATCCTGCTGATACTGCGCCTTCAATGTAGCCCTGTTTTTATTGACAAATAGCGCGTTAGCAATGTTCAGCGTTACCTTATTATCTACCTTAGGCAGACCATCAATCAGCTTCTTGCAATAATCGTTGACAGCCTGTATGCCTCCTTGGTGGAAACCCAACACTTGTTCAAGTTCCTGTTCTGTCTGTCCTATCGCAGCATCGTTCACCATGCCTAATACATAGGTGATGCTTAGTGGAGAGTAGATAAAACTCTTACCGCTCTTATCTGCCTCGTTCACCGTCTTGAGGAAATTCAGCGTAAAGCCGTTATTATCGTTGGCAAACACCTGCTGTTCTTGCGTCAATTGGATTGGCGCCGATTCAGATAGCATGTTAACCACTTGTTTTGCTTCGCCCAAATCGATATCCTCTGACGAAGAACACGATAGCAGTCCGCCACTCAGAATGACTGCCAATCCTAATAGTTTACTCATTCTTTTCATTGTTCAATTATTTATTTGTTAGGTTTATCTATTTTCTTGTACACTACGTCAGTTCCTTCTTCAGGCGGAGTTCCGCAAAAGCCGCCAAAAGAACGAATAACCAAATGAGTTTTAGTTACCCTTACGATTTTGTAATACAGTTCATCTGGATTAGGCTTAGAATCTTTCGGACGATTCTGTATTTGTAATGTTCCATTGTCATCAAGCCAGAAATAGCCCCAATGATGTTCTGAGTACTCTTCGTTATCAGCAAGTTGTGAGTAACTATCAGTTGAGGCGAATCCCCAATACTTGATTTCGCCATCTGCGGTAAACAATAATCCTCCCCTGCCATAGTCAGAAGTTTCATTTTCCCAGTAGCCCAAGATGTTCTTGTCATTGATAACCAAATTGCCATCATCACAACTGCACCCTGCTAATAACAGCAATAATGCACATACCCATAATATATTTTTCTTTTCCATTTTAGAGTTCTTTTAGGTTTCATTCTGCTCTAATAATGCAGCAAAAGACCAATTCTTGTATGGAATAATGTTAAAGAAACAAAAAACTTTCTGTTCTCATACAAGATTTAAGTACTTTTGAATTATAAATGTAGAACAAGGCAAAAAGATGGTCAGTCAAATCGTTGAGCGCATACGGCAGAGAGACCAAAGGGCGATGAGCCAGCTCTATCAGATGTACGTCGGAGAGCTAACATCGGTCTGCTATCGTTATATCCCTAACGCTGACGATGCCAAGGATGTTCTGCAGAACAGTTTTGTGAAGATATTCACATCTATTCCAACCCTTGAGTATCGAGGCGAGAAGCAGTTTAAAGGCTGGCTTGTAAGGATTGTGGCTAACGAGGCGCTCATGTTCTTGAGAAACAAAAAGAAACTGCTGTTTGTGGAACAGGATCAGATGGCCGACAACATAGAGGAAGACGGCACAGGCCCTGACACAGAGCAGATTTCGCCTGACGAGTTGCACCAACTGATTAGCGAATTGCCTGATGGATACAGAACGGTGTTGAACCTTTATGTGTTTGAAAACTACTCTCATCGGCAAATAGCCGAACTACTAGGTATCAAGGAGAGCACATCAGCCTCTCAACTTTATTACGCCAAACAATGGCTTGCACGAAGAATTAAGGAATTAACGAGCGGGAAGGGATGAAAGAGGATTGGACAAAACAAATGAAACAGAAGCTTGAGGGGCATCAGATGACTCCTCCTGTAGGACTCTGGGAGGGCATCAGCAATCAGATGGGCCTCGATCCAGCTCCTGCAGCAAAACCAGCCATCGTTCGCAGATGGTATTGGGCTGCTGCAGCTGTAGTCCTGGCTCTTGTTGGTTTCTTTGCTTTCTACAATTTCGATGAAGAACAACCAAAGCTGGAGGCAAATTATGATAAGCACGTTAATACGGAGAAACCTGCAACTCCTGCAGAGTCTGTAACACCAACTGAGCCAGAAACGCCAGTAGCAACAATGACTGTTGCCAAGCCAGTTGCTGCTGCCAAGCCTGTACTCTTGGCTATGGCTACTAAGCAGGCATCCATTGATGAGACAGAACCTCAGACTGTTATTGAAGAGCAGCCAGAAACCACTATAGAAGAGAAAACTGAGCCAAAGCAGGAAACTGCTTCAGAGTTGCAGGCTACAACAGCAGAGTCGCAAGTTACTAAGAAGACTTATCTGCCTGATGTTGTTGAGCCAACGACAACTGCCTCAAACTCAGAACAATCAAGTAAATGGACCATCGGACTTGCTGGCTCTAACGGACTATTGCTTGCTGCCAATAGTTATGCGAATTCAATGAATGTTCAGGCGCTATACAATGATGTCAGTCCTGCAAAATACTATACAAACAGTTTTTGCGATCTGGCCCAGGCATATACATATACTGATGTGGAGTCTAAGCATCATATCCCATTGCGCTTGGGCATCTCGTTGCAGTATCAACTCAACAAACGCCTTGCTCTGCTTAGTGGTATCAGTTATACTTACATGGAGTCAGAGTTCAGTTATCCACAATACAGTTATCTCGACTTCAGTCAGCAATTGAGTTATCTTGGTATTCCAGTTGGCCTCTCGTGGAAGGTGTGGGCATCAGAACAATTCAATATCTATCTGGTTGGAAGCACTTTACTCGAGAAGTGTGTCAAGGCGAATATTTCTGAGGGTGAGATTAATACTCGTCCTTGGCAGTTGTCAGTCAATGCAGCTGCTGGTGCAGAGTATAACTTCTCGCGTCATTTTGGTGTTTATCTTGAGCCATCGTTGGGTTATTACTTCGATGATGGCAGCAGTCTGGAGCATTATTACAAAGAGCATCCGCTTGCTCCATCGCTGCAGTTTGGAGTCAGATTACATCTGAAATGAAAAAAAATCGTAAAATATTCCCACGTTACAAGGGAATTGCGTAATTTTGCAGGCAAATTACGCAATCAAAGAAAATGAGTATCACTAAGATAGTAAGAAAAGTGTTTGAGCCCAGACAAAGGGAGCTGGAAAAACACTTCAATCAAGGCAAAGCTCTGCAAGAGGCTGTGCTGGGCCGACTCATTGCTGAGGCTAAGGATACGGAATACGGAAGGAATCATGCCTTTGCATCTATCAAGGGCTACGATGACTTCATAAAGCATAACCCCGTTAATACCTACGAAGAACTTAAAGGTGCTATCGACCGCATGCGTCATGGCGAAACAGATGTTCTGTGGCCAGGTCGTGTGAAATGGTATGCCAAATCATCAGGAACCACCAACGATAAGTCGAAGTTCATACCTGTAAGCAAAGAGGGCTTGAAGAATATTCACTATCGTGGCGGATTCGATGCTGTGGCCATGTATCTACAGAACAACCCCAAGTCGAGAATGTTCGATGGCAGAGGATTGATTCTTGGTGGTAGTCATGCACCAAACTATAATTTGAAGGATTCGTTGGTTGGCGATCTGAGTGCTATTCTGATTGAGAATATCAATCCACTGGCCAATCTGGTGCGAGTACCTAAGAAGCAGACGGCATTGCTGAGCGATTTCGAAATCAAGAGAGACCGCATAGCTCGCGAGGCCATGAACAAGAACGTCACCAACATCTCTGGTGTGCCATCATGGATGCTCTCAGTACTTAGCCGTATGATGGAGATTACTGGTAAGACGCATCTCGAGGAGGTTTGGCCTAACATAGAGGTATTCTTCCACGGCGGTGTGGCCTTTACCCCATATCGCAAGCAGTACGAGCAACTCATCACCTCGCCCAACATGCACTATATGGAGACATATAATGCCAGCGAGGGATTCTTCGGACTCCAGAACGATCCATCAGACAAGTCGATGCTCTTGATGCTCGATTACGATGTGTTCTATGAGTTTATTCCTATGGATGGTGGCGATCCTGTACCCCTTTGGGGCGTAGAAACGGGTAAGAACTACGCTATGGTCATCACCACAAGCTGCGGATTATGGCGTTATGAGATTGGCGATACCGTTCAGTTCACCTCAACCAATCCGTATAAGTTCATCATTTCTGGTCGTACCAAGCATTTCATTAACGCCTTTGGCGAAGAGCTGATTGTGGATAATGCTGAGAAGGGATTGGCTTACGCTTGCGAACAGACAGGAGCAGAAGTGTCTGAATATACTGCAGCTCCTGTGTTTATGGATCAGAACGCCAAGTGCCGCCATCAATGGCTCATCGAGTTTAAGAAGCGCCCACAGGATTTGCAGTTGTTCAGCGATTTGCTCGACAAGCATCTGCAGGAAATCAATAGTGATTACGAAGCTAAGCGCTATAAGGACATCACTCTGCAGCATCTGGAAATAGTTGAGGCAAGAGAGAACCTGTTTAACGATTGGCTCAAGCTGAAGGGAAAGTTGGGTGGTCAGCACAAGGTGCCTCGCCTGAGTAACTCTCGCGAACATATAGAACAATTATTGAAGCTCAACGCATGAAGAAACTCCTATATATCTTCTGCATAGCATTGGCTATGGTTGGTTGCGCCCGTATGGGACAGCCTGATGGCGGATGGTACGATGATGATCCGCCAAAGGTTATCGGTTGTACACCAGCAGATCAGGCCACCAATGTTACAGCCAAGAAGATTACCATCCTTTTCGATGAGTATATTAAGCTTACCGATGCCACCAATAAGGTCATCGTGTCTCCACCACAACTCGAAGTGCCCGATATTAAGGCAACAGGAAAGAAGATTGTGGTTGAGTTGCAGGATTCATTGGTAGCAAACACCACATATACCATCGACTTCAGCGATGCTATCAGCGATAACAACGAGAATAATCCCATGGGTAGCTATACCTATAGTTTCTCTACTGGCGAGCAGATTGATACCTTCGAGGTTTCAGGCTATGTGCTCGATGCCAGCAATCTCGAACCTATCAAGGGCATCATGGTTGGTCTTTATAACGATCTGGCTGATTCGGCCTTTAAGACCAAACCAATGCTCCGAGTTTCTCGTACTGACGGTAGCGGACATTTTGTGGTTAAAGGTGTGGCTCCTGGCACTTATCGTGCTTATGCGCTGCAGGATGCCGATGGCGATTTCCGCTTCTCGCAGAAGAGCGAGATGATAGGTTTCAATCAACAGATATTTGAGCCTAGTTCAAAGCCTGATTTTCGTACAGATACCATCTGGCGCGATTCCCTGCATATCGATGGCTTGATAAGGGTGCCTTATACTCACTTCCTGCCAGATGACATCACTCTGTTGGCATTCACACATGTTCAGACAGATCGTTTCCTCATCAAGACAGAACGTGTTGAGGCTAATAAGTTCTCGATGTATTTTACTTACGGGCATCCTGAACTGCCCGTCATCAAGGGGCTGAACTTTAATAGCGATGATGCCTTTGTTGTTGAGGCCAACGAGAAGCAGGATACCATCCACTATTGGCTTCGCGATACAGCGCTGGTTAATCAAGACACACTGCGAATGGAAATCAGCTACCAGATGACAGATACTGCTGGTGTACTGGTAAATATGACAGACACTATCGAAGGCTTGGCAAAGGTCCCGTTCGAAAAGCGCCAGAAAGAGCTTAACAAGGAACTGGAGAAGTGGCGCAAGGAAGTGGATAAAAAGATAAAGCGTGGCGAAGAGGTTGATACTGTCTGGCGCGAGAAACCTTTGGAACCCAAGTACGACGTTCCATCATCAATGGATCCAGACAAGATTGCCAGAATAGAGATGCCAACCCCATTGCAGCATTGCGATACAGCAGGAGTTCATCTGTATTCTATGATCGACTCTGTTTGGTACGAGTCTTCATGTCAATTGGTGCCCGTGCCCAACAAAATCCGCAACTATGAGATTCTAGCTGAATGGCGCCCTGGCATCGAGTATAGCCTGGAGATTGACTCTGCTGCCTTTATCGATATCTACGGCAAGGTTTCTAATGCATATAAGCAAGGTATAAAGGTTAAGTCCGAAGACGAGTATAGCACGCTGAAACTAAACATCGCTGGTGTTGAAGATTCGGCTATGGTGGTTCAGTTGCTGAATGGCTCTGGCAAGATGGTCAAGCAGTCTCTGGTTAAGAAGCATGTGGCCGAATTCAAATACATAAAGCCTGACAAGTATTACGTCAGTGCCTTTATCGATAGTAATGGTAATGGTGTTTGGGATACAGGCGATTACGCTGAAGGTCGCCAAGCCGAGGCTGTGTATTATTATCCTCGTGAGATAGAGTGCAAGGCCAAGTGGGATGTATCCCAGAGCTGGAATGTTACAGCTACTCCCATCTACAAGCAAAAGCCTGGAAAGATTACCAAGCAGAAGCCCGATACAGTCAAGAAACTTAAGAACAGAAATGCAGAACGAGCCCGCCAGCTGGGTATTGAATACCTTAAAGGCAAGGGCATTAACATAGATAACAAGTAATAATGAAGAAGATACTTTTAACTCTCTGTATAGCTATGGGCATGAGCCTTACAGCCAATGCCCAATGTGGAATTGATAATACTGCCTTTAAAAGTGGCGAAAGTCTGGAATACGACCTTTACTTTAACTGGCAGTTTATATGGGTTAAGGTTGGTGTAGCACAGATGGACACCAAGATGGCTAAGTTCGAAGGCAAAGATGCCTGGAAGTCTTACCTGATTACTCGAGGCAATTCCAAACTTGATAGGTATTTCACCATGCGCGATACACTGCTGTCGTATTGCAATCCCGACCTCTCGCCACTCTATTTCCGCAAGGGCGCCAGAGAGGGTAGCAGTTACTATGTAGACGAGCTGTGGTATAGTTATCCGGGTGGAAACTGTCAGCTCAAGAAACATCGTATCACCTCTCATGGTGAGCACCTTTGGCAGACGAGCACCTATCGTAGTTGTATCTATGATATGATGTCTATCTTCCTTCGTGCTCGCAACTTCGATGCTTCTAAGCTCAAGAAGGGGCAAACTATCGCTATGCCAATTAGTGATGCCCGTAGCCTTTCAAATTCGTGGCTGGAGTATCGTGGTAAAGAAAACTTCAAGATGAATGGAACCAAGGAGAAGTTCCGTTGCCTGGTGATGTCGTTCTACGAGCGCGAAAATGGTAAGAGTCATGAGCTTATCCGCTTCTACATTACCGACGATCAGAATCATATACCAGTACGCCTCGACATGTTCCTCTCGTTTGGAAGTGCCAAGGCCTATCTGAAGAACTATAAGGGCATCAGAAGTCCTATGACCTCAAAACTCAATTAAATAATAAAGCCACAGATTTTGTCTGTGGCTTTATTGTGTTTATTTATCAGCCTCGAAAGCTGCAATCTTGTCTAGATAATACTTACGCAGGTCTTGCCAGTTGTAGTAAGGCCACTGGGTGGTTTTGATTGGCAGATAAGCCTCGCGCTCGTTCAGCAGAGCCTTTACTAGGATATCGCCTGTCTTACCTTTTTTAGGACGATAGAATATCAACTGGATGTTGCATCCCATTGGGAAGATGCGATAGTTGCGCCAATATTTGTCGAGCTCGTCGAGATTGTTAACAGCCATTCCGCAATTGTCAAGTTCGAGCAGGCATGCCAGAGGCATCACACACACCTCGTGGCCAAAGCGCAGCGTGGCTTGAGTCTGGGTCACGGTATCAGCTGTAGCTATGATGTTCTTCAGCAAGTTTAGCTGACTGAAAGGCATCTTTCCGCCTGAAACGGGCGATGCGCCATAATCGAGATACCAGCCAACGTTCTTAAGGCGCCACTGGTCGTAAACCTCCTCGTCGGTAAACAGCGAGAAGAGCTCCAAGTCAGTATCATGACTCTGCATATTGCAAGCCACGTGGAACAGCTGACGCATCAATGCTCCAGCCCCCACATTATTATATACGTACTGCTGGTCGTTAAAGAGTGTCTTCATCAGTCGCTCTGGGTGAGTCCATTTTACGGTATACTCTCTTTCTTCCTTACCGCCTTTCTTGCCCATCTTTTCTACTATTCCGTCCCAAGGCTGATTCAGATAGTACTGCAACGACTCGCTTACATCGTTGTGAATCTGGGCAGTAGGATTAGCGGCAGCCAACTCCTCGCACTCAGCAATCATCGACAGTATGCAGCGATTCACGGTAGTGCTACGCGCATCAATCTTCAGATTCTTCGTTTTGAATATCTCTGGAAAGTTCTTCGTCATGCGCTTACCAATGCCGTGATGCTGACGTTCGCCCACAGTTGTCAGGTCGCCTAGACGCTTGTTGGCTGTGGCATATATGGCTTCGATGGTAGCAAGTGTTTTTTCGCCCAGAGGGGTTAGCTTGCCTTGTTCCTTAGCAGCCTTTAGTGTGGCAATGGGTCTGGAATAGTTGCCATCGCTAATCAGCCAGCGCGAACCATGACGGCCGTAATGACTCATATAATAAGGTTCATAGTTCTTTGGAGCTGGTGTCAGCGGCTTATCCGTTAGCTGGCGATCATAGTCCAAATAGTTACTACCAGCCAAGAATCTGTTGGCCGCAATTTCATCTTTAGCTGAAGTCTCGAATACAGGCGCGTTCTGAGCCTGCAAAGTCATCGAAAAACCGATGGATAGAATTAATAGTTTTCGTTTCATTTTTAACTGGAATTTTGATAATAATGTGCAAAGATAAGGTTTTTTTTTGAAACGGAGCTATTTCGTAGCAAAATAATTTGTGCCTTTACTAGATGCCATTCGTCAGCCTCCCTCGCTGAATGTTTGTCTGAGTCTCTCTTCGGTTATGGGCATAATTTCATGACTTTAAGAAATTCTTCAGTTTCTCGTTGAACATATCAGGCTGTTCCATGTGGATGAAGTGTCCGCAAGTGGTCTGTTCAGTATAGTCGAGGTTGGGGTAGAGACGCTGCATTTTCTGCTTGTTGTCAGGATCAAGTCCGCTGTTCTGCGTGCAGATGACCATTACAGGCAGAGAGATTTGCGTATTGGGCCACCATTTCTTCTCGACAAGGTGCTGCATCGTGCTCGAAGCCACATACTGGAGCGTCTCGGGCATCACAGACATGGCATAGTCGTTGATCTCCTGAGGCGTATCCTTGCCTGCCAACGAGGATACAAAGCCTGTAATAACCTCACGACAGTTCTCGCCATCGAAGGCATGCCCGAATTGATTGACAGCCTCAACATATTCAGGCGTTTCTGTACCATCATAGAAACAATACACGCCATCGACATCCACCAAAGCGCCTTTGTGAGCTGTCGTCATCAGCGTCTGACGGCATACAGGCGTGCCGAGGCTATGACCAACAAAGATGGCATCTTGGATACGGTTTGCCTTCAGCACTTCATCAATGGCATGTGCAAAGAAGTCGAGCGTGTAGTCTACGTGCGGTTTATCGCTCTGTCCGTAGCCAGGCAGGTCGATGAACACGAGTTGCAGGTCTTTCTCATCACGGAATGCCTCGAACTGCTTCTCCCATGTATTCATGTCACAGCCAAACCCGTGAACGAAACAGATGGTTTTAGCATCTGCTTGGCTATTCATTATCTTATAATGTACGCGAATACTGTCATCGATAGTGATGTATTCAGACTTCAATTCACTAAGTATCTGTGGCTGGCTAGCACATCCTACCAGCAACAGCGCGAATAACAAATATAATACTGTTCTTTTCATACATTCTTTTCTTTTATCCAATTATCCAAGAACGCCATTTACGGCATCGTAAATTTCCATCCCTGTATCCCAAGGATTGAACGTCTGATAGTCCAAGCCTATCACTTCGCAGTCAGGGAATAGTGGCTTGTAGTACTCACTTTCCATTGCACTGCTGCCTTTGCCATGTATGTATAATATTGCGTTCATTCCTTGATAATTTAATGTCCTCTATGCTTGTCTTTCTTTTTAGCCTGGCGCAGGTCGAACTGTCGTTGCTTTTCTGCCTCACGTTCAGCCTTTGAGTGTTGTTTCCGCTCGGTTTTGTTCTGCTCTTGTTGTAGCTTCAGAGCTTGTTGAGACTTAGTTCCGATGCCTTGTGATTGCATTTGCTTTTTAGCCTCGCGAAGTTGTCTCTTAGGATTAACCTTAGCTCTTTCTGATTCGGCAGAAACTTCAATAGCCTGACTGAATTGAAGGCGATGCCAGTTCTTATCCACGAACTCTATTACCTCCTTTTCCGTTGGTTCTGCTCCGAACGTCACCTTACAGGCACGCAGCCCCTGCTGGTCGATCATCTCGAACAGTCCAATCCAGAAAGGATCTTCAAACAGAACAGTCAGCGAACCAGTGGTCATAATCACTCTCAGTTACTTGTCAGTCTCTATTTTTCAAAACCACGAGTTTTGCATCTGCGCCATCTTTCCCGTATTCGCTAACAAGGATATAGTGCTCGTCACAAGCAATACCAAAACATCTGCCATCGCCCTTCTCAACTTGAGTCCCCCAATAGCTGGCGCTGTCATCAAGAAACTTAACAGAGTTGCCATTGACTTTATACGACATATTTACAAACGAGCCTTGCAGCACGAAAAGGTTGGTAATCTTTGGCATGTCCTTGATACCTAGAGCATTTATTTCCTCGATAAGCTGCTTTTTCAGAGGCGATGTAGCATGTGGCAGTTCGTCTGCAGGTAGTTGCCAACGCTTCAGGTTGGGGAAATACTTAAGAAGCTGCTGTTTGTACTCCTCTCGGGTTAGGCTCTGTCCTGTATTCTTGTTGAATTCATCTACGAACTGGGCGCAGAAATCCGCCATCTCTTCCATAGTAAAGTCGCCTGTAAACGCACCGTCTTTATAGCAGTAGATGCAATACTCTTCGCTTTTACTACCATCGGCATTCGTGCCGAGGACCTCGTTAGTCAGTGGCATTCCGCAACTCTGACAGAATTTTATTTCTTTTTCCATATTTCTTCGATTAATTGTTTATTATCTTATTTACAGCTCGACATATTCTTTGGGCTTAAAGTTGTCCTCCATGCACCACACATGAGCTTTTCCATGCTGCATACGGAACACCTTCAGGAAGCTGAAAAAAGCCTCGTCGCCCTGCTGTCATATTCGTATTATCATTACAATTATCTATTATTCTGACGTTGCAAAAGTAGAGTTACTTCAATCTACCATTCAGAATCCTATTTCTGACGCATTTCACGGCGGGTTTGTAATAGTCTATCTCTATCGCCTCGAGGGTTCGTTTCAGTTCGTCCATCAGTTCTGGGTAGAAGCTACACATACGGAAGGCCAGTTTCATGCAGACCGACTGAATGCCAGGATACTCCTCGACGTCCAACATATGCTCAAAGCAGAAATCAAGAAAGTCTGTTCGCAGATCATCTTCAGACATCTTCAATCGCTCAACGACGTTCAGCGACAGTCGCCTAACGGATGAGTTATCTGTCTGCATGGCCTGGTCGATGAATTCATTTTGTATCACCTGTAGCTGCGACAATTCTTCTTTGCTGGCCTTGGTCAGTCCCCATAAGGAACTTCTTGCCACGCGATAATCCTGACTGAATGCATACTGACGAGCGAAATCAAGGAAATCGCCACTTGCCTTTACTTCCTGGTAGATCTCCTGTGCTCCTCCCTCGCTGAACGTCTGTCTAAGTCTCTCTTCGGTAATGGCCATATTTATTATATTTACTTTCTTATATTTTATTGTTTTGACGATGCAAAGATACAGATAGTTGCGAATATTACCAAACATCTGGGATATTTTGTACCATTCTGTGACGAATGGCGATAAATCAATGCAGCACGCATCATCACGACGAATGCTGCATTTTAGTTTCATTCTAACTTGATATTAACAAAACCTTATTCTTCAAATTCCTTCAGTTCTTCCAGTCCGCGTTCTATCTCCTGCATCTGCTGGGTGTGACGGCGACGCTGCCACAATCCGATAACAAAAGCTAGAGCAAAGGTGAGCAAGGTGAGACCTACTACTACCCAAACGCGATTGTTGAATCCATAGTCTACAGCTGTATTGAAACCAAGCTCAGAGATGTAGAAACCTACAAAGCCCAGAGTTACACCTGTGATAGTCCAGTAAGGGTCGTCGTGGCAAGCCTTCTTGTATTTCAATACCAAGCGGTTGAGTTCGCTTACGTTCTTGCCATCAACATCGAACTTAGACAGTAGCATGAGTTTCCTTACAACAGGAATCAATCCGATGAACATCACTGCCTCAACAATCACAAACGATGTGGTAGAGATTGGGGTATGCATCCAGACGTATGGGAAAACAAAACCTATGATAACCAGGCTCACTACGAAGTTGTAGATGTTATGCCCCACGATGCCGTTGAAAGCCGACTTGGTTTTCTGAGATACCATCTCCTTAACCATACGCATATTCACTATTTCTGTTTCTGCCAGACGCTTATCAAGAGCGTTCCAACTGGTCTTCAAATCGTCAAGTTCCATAATCTTACAATTTAACTGTTAGACATTTGCTTCAATTTTTCTCTAATACGATTGAGTTTAACGGCTACATTAGCCTTAGAGATGCCGAGTATATCGGCCATTTCCTGATAGCTACGCTCTTCAAGCCAGAGGAGGATCAGCGCGCGTTCCAATTTCCCCAGTTGGTTGATGAGGTTGTAGAGATACTTGAGCCTTGCTTCTGTCTCCTCGTCGGTCTCCAGACTGCCTGCTATCTGAGCCGTCATAGGTACGGTCTGTGGGCGAGTGTTGGAGTGACGCAAGAACGAGATGCAGGTGTTCATGGCGATGCGATACACCCAAGTGTTAAGAGAACTGTCGCCACGATAGCGAGGGAAGCTTTTCCACAGGTTTAGCACCGTTTCCTGAAACAGGTCGTTCAGGTCGTCTTGATCATTGGCATACATGTAACACACCTTGTAGATGGTACGTTTCTGCTCCTCGATCATGCTCAGGAATTCTTTCTCTAATTCTTTTGTTTCCATCGTTTTAACTCTTTCGTTTGACCTATTAGTCGCAGAAAAAGTGAAATAATTACAGATTATCTAATTTTTTTACGATAGTTAGCCCCCACCTTGACCTGTGGACGATTAAAGTCATAACGCAAGTCGCGCTCGTTAGCCAGCGTCAGGTCGAGACTCAATCCATCGCCTTGCAACTTTCGAGTGCGGATACGTACCACGGCTCTGACCTGGGCATCGTATTGGGCACCTGGATTGTTGATCACCTCTACATCGCGTATGTCCTCACTACGCAGACGCTTCAGTTCACTATCATCGCGCATCAGTCGCCCCTAATGACAACCTCCTTCAACTCCAACAATCTATCCACCGAGTCCAGTGGTTCCTGTGCTTGTGCCCTGCCCGCCATGCAGACAAAGGCTAAGGCTGAAAACAATAATCTTTTCATCATATACTTTTTAAATAAATCGCTGCAAAAGTACAAATAACTCCATATTTCACCAAACTTTTGGGATATTCTTTGCAAGCAAAGCGACCAAAGGTCGAGCGCTGCACCATTCTGTGACAGATGACATATAATACCATGATAATTATTTTGCGGAATCAAGAAAAGAATGTATTTTTGCAACGAGAAAGTTTATGTTTCCAGTCTGAGTACACAAGTTTTAAGCGCAGAAACATGTGTTTTCGGTGCAGAAACATAAGTTTACAGTGCGGAAATATAAAATAGTACGAAGGAGAAAGAAAAAATAATTGAGTATAAACAACAAAAGGAATACGGTGTACGATAGTGAGGAATATGGCGATAACTTAGATTGGACAAAAAGTGACTATCATGAAATGTTATAAAGCCATTGCTTCTATGCGAACTTTGGGACCGCGATGTTCGATGGTCGCATCATGTGTTCAAAGCAGAAATCAAGGAAATCTGTTCGCAAACGGTTATAGGCATAATTGCATTACTCTTACAGGGCGGTCTGAGCCGACTTCCAGATTAGGACAGAGCGTTTCCTTGCCTGTGTCAACGAATCCGCATTTCTCCATCACGCGACCGGACGCTGGGTTTGAAGGAAAGTAGTCACCCCAAAGCACTGTGAAACCCTTTTCATTGAAACAATAGTCGATGACCAGCTGAAGGGCTTCCGTACAGATGCCTTTGCCCCAAAACGGGCGGGCTATCCAATAACCTACCTCCGCCTGGTCTTCGGCTATCTTCAGGTTTGATGCGGATGCTGGGAGGTAGCCCACACAGCCAATGGGCTGACCAGACTCTTTCCATATGACAGCCCACATCCCTTCTGTGTTGAAAACAGTTCGAATAATCTCCAAACTCTCCTCCACAGACTGATGTGGTGGCCATCCGGCACGAGGTCCTACTTCAGGGTCGCTGGCGTATTTAAACAGCGCCTCAGCATCACTCTCCATCCAAGGGCGTAATAGTATTCTTTCTGTTTCCATCATTATCATTAATTCTACAATATAATATTCGTTTCACTCCAGGAATCATTCTGACCACCCATGTCAGGAGGAAGGAAAGGATGGTGGTGACGATTCCGATGAAAAGAAACTTTCCAAAGGCGCCCATCCAGATGCTGTCAACTACATTCTGCAGAACTATCATCAACAAGACGGTCAGACAAACCTTCAGATTGTCGAGATAATGTAGACGTTGCATTTAATTATCTTACAACTTGTTGATTTCATCTTGCAGACGCTGAAGGAACTTGGCTGCATGGCCACCATCCATCTGAACATGGTGGAACTGGAGCGATATGGGCAGAGTGGTCTTAAACCAACCCTTGCGATATCTGGCCCAAGCCAAGAATGAATTGTTGAACTTGCCGCTATATTGGTTTACTATACAGTCAATCTCTGTATGCACTAGGGTTGATGTTCCAATAATCATATAGTCTTCAAGGAAAGAGCTCTTACATTCACTGGCGGCCTGAGCGGTCAGCTTCTGGTAATCATTATTGAACTGCTGCAAGTCGTCAGAATAAGGAATATCACATGAGCTGATGTCGCCCTTGCTATTCTCCACGATGACATTGATGGCAAGTCTATCGAACTGGAATAGTTTGCCATTTTCTAGCAATAGGTAGAACTCCTTAATATCCTTGGCTGCCTTGCCTATGCACCAGCACATCAGCACGTTAAACTTCACACCACTCTTCTTACTGACTTTTACCAAGCGTGTAACATCAAACGTCTTCACCAAAGTCACCATTGGCACGGGTGATGACATCCACATGTTGAATGCATTAGCACGGATACTTTCTTGAGGATTAATTTCTTTTTTCATAGTTTATTCGTAATCGTCGATGACGGAGTTCATCATGTCCATCATGGGCTTGGCGGCACGGAACATGCGTTCCATCTCGTCGAGCCAATCATCGCTCTCGAAGAAGGTGTTTGATACTGCATGCCAACAGCAGTAATCTTTGAGTCGTAGGTACTTGACGTATGGCCAATCCTTAGGGAATCCTGCTGGGCAGGTTTTAAGCTTGGCCAATCCGAAACCTTGGGGCTGGTCCCAACTGTCAATATTGGTAGGTTCTTTGAAGCTACTTGCCTCGTCGCTACCAAAGTACTTCTGGAATTCCTCGTTCTCTACGCATTTGAGCCACTCTGCTGTATTACCCATCATCTCATTACGGCACGAGGTAAGGATATTGGTGGGCAACCAGTAGTTGCCCACAGCCAATATGCAGTGATCGGGTTCAAAATGCAGATAGTATCCACCTCTAAGCGCCTTCTTGCTTTTGGCATTGATATAGGCGCCGAGGTGGTTCTTGTATGGCGACTTGTCAGGAGAGAATCGAGTATCGCGATAGAAGCGATAGGTACAATCCTTTACCTGCACGTGGGCAATCTCAGGGTCGAACGTCACAATGCGCTCAATAGCCTGCTGTACGCCCTTTTCAAACTCGGCTCTTACTGCCTCGTATTCTTTCTTATTCTCCTGAAACCATTCACGGTTATTGTTTGCCATCACCTGGCGCAGGAAACTCAATATTCTCTTCTGATCCATCGTCAAATAGTTATTTTACCAAATATGTGCGCGCTGTTCAGCAGGCACAAACATCTTGTCACCCTTCTTAATGCCAAAGGCTTTGTACCAAGAATCAATCATAGGTAGGGCAGCCATCACACGGATACGGTTAGGCGAGTGAACATCACTGTTTACAATATCAGCGATGTACTCTGGTGTAGAGTTGCTGGCCCAAACACGAGCGTATGCCAGATAGAAGCGCTGGGCAGGGGTAAAGCCTTCAACCTTCTTCAAAGGCTCCTGCTTCATGCGGTTCTCGTAGGCACGATAGGCAATCTTCAGTCCGCCGTTATCACCAATGTTCTCGCCCAGTGTCTTCTGTCCGTTCACCTTCAAACCAGGCACTGCTTCCTGCTTTGAGAACCAATCGGCCAATACCTTGGTACGCTCATCATATTTAGTCTTGTCGTCGGCAGTCCACCAGTTCTTCAGGTTACCATCCTTATCAAACTGACAGCCTTGATCATCGAATCCGTGACTCATTTCATGCCCTATCACTACGCCGATAGCACCATAGTTGCTAACGTAGTCGGCCTCAGGATCAAAGAATGGAGGCTGCAGAATAGCGGCAGGGAAGTTGATGCTGTTGAACATGGGGTTGTAGAAGGCATTAACAGTCTGTGGTGTGCAGGCCATCATGGTCTTATCCACAGGCTTGCGCCAATATTTGCGGAAGACAGCCTTAGTGGCCTCCTGATTGATGCGGATATAGTTCTCGATAAGGTTCTCGCTCTCGCGGATATCTACAAACTTCTCCATATCCTCCCACTTGTCGGGGTAGCCCACGTTGATGTACATAGCGTGAAGCTTCTCAATTGCCTTGGCTTTGGTCTCCTCGCTCATCCAGGTGTTTTCCTTCAGGCGATCTTCAAAGGCCTGCTGCAGGTCTTTAACCAGGCGATATACACGCTGCTTGCTGCTCTCAGGGAAGTACTCCTTAACATAGAGTTTACCAACGGTCTCGCCCAGACTTCCACTGATTTCAGATACAGCACGCTTCCAACGAGGTTTCTGTTCCTGTACGCCAGAGATGACTTTGTTGGCCTCGAAAGCACGATCGGTAAAGGCATCTGACAGATAGCCAGAGAATGCTTTAATAACATGCAACTCCATATAGGCCTTCAGATCATCTATGCTGGTATTGGCCAGAATGTCCTCTACTACGTGCAGAGGCTCTAGCTGACTTACGTTAACGGTATCGATATCCTTTGGATAGTCCATAGCATCGCGATAAGCTACCCAGTCGATACCCTTAAAGTCCTTCAGCAGCTGCTCCCAAGTCATGATGTGGATGGTGAGCATGGGATTACGCCTTGCAACCTGGTTGAGTGTCTTCACACCAATCTTATGTTCGATAGCCCACTCTGCCTGCATCATGCGCTCGGCATCGGCATCGTTGTAGCCTACCATCTTCAGGTAGTCTTTGTTCAGACTCTTGATGGCTTCTACTACCTTCTTCTGACTCTCGTTAGGTTCGGCATAATACTCCTGAGCCAGTGATGCTCCACCATGACCTACGCCCATCATAAACTCTGACGACTTGAATGGATTCAGACTTAAATTCATGCCGAAAGGAGCAGTATTGAATCCCTTGCTGTCGAACTCGTACATCAGTTTCAGCAACTCCTCACGGGTTTTCAATGCACGAACCTGCTTAAGATAAGGCAGAATAGGCTCGTAGCCCATCTTATTGCGGCCTACGCTATCCATATAAAGGCGATAGAGTGTGCCAATCTTCTGTCCGTCGCTACCCTGAGGCAGATCTTTCTTATCTGCATACATCATGATAAGTTCGTTGATGCGCTTCTTGTTCAACTCTTCAAGATCAGTAAATGCACCGTTCTCTGCATGCTGCTTGTCGAGTGGGTTAGCCTTCAGCCATCCACCAACGGCATACTGCCAGAAGTCGTCACCAGCTTTTACACTGGGGTCCATGTTAGCTTTCAAACCTTGTGCCGAGCCAGCCACACTTATAAGGGCCAAAGCAACGGCGAAAAATAGTTTTTTCATCTTGTTGTTATTGTTTGTTTAAACGATTACTTGCGAGTTAACTCAAATCGGAGAGGTTTATCGAAATGGCGACGTGAATAATAGGTTACTGAGGGATTTTTCAAGTTCATCACCATTGTCCAAGCTGTTCCAAGGAATCCCTTTCTTTCAGGCTGCGATACATCTGCGATGGCATCAGTCAGCTGTTGCTCGCTCATTACACCACCTGTTTGGTCATATCGTTGACAGAGTCTGTCGTATCTGTCATCGCCTTCTTTCAATCCCACATTGAGCTTTTCTTCACACAGATAGTGGTTGGCTACTTCTGGTGATTCTGTCACAACCATTTTGTTGTCAACATATTCTACCACCACGCTTCTACCAGTAGCATCGGCCATCGCATAATGGTGGGCAGAACCAATGTCAGAGTGTATGTCGATACCTTTAAGCAACTCTAATGCCTCAGCCACATTGGCTGCATTTTTCAGTAGGTAGCAGATGGCTGCTGATGTAGTCAGGTTGGGCTTGTTTGTGTTTTGATGAGTCTCTACCTCATCGCCTGCCATCAGGTCGGCTATTGCCAAGCCTTTTTCGTTGATACCATCAAGGGCACAGAACAAACTTGCCTGTGCCAGATATTGGTTTTTAAATCCTTCAGGCTTATAATCATCGCCGAATCCAAAGAACTCGACATTGAAAGTGGTAATTGTCTCGTAACCTTTATCTGGAATAGTATGAAGAACCACACCTACAGCAGATGGAAAGTCGAAATTGCGCCCCATCAATACACCACCTTCTGGTGTGGTAACAGTAAGCGCTGAACAGCCAAAGTCTGTCTTTGCAGGTTTTATTTCCGGTTTATAATGTCCTTTCGATAGGAAGCTGATGATGTAGGTAGAAATCTCTGTGGCATCCTTGGCACCACCTTGCTTCATCAACTCGTCGAAACCGTCGTCACCCTTATACTCCATATAGTATAGCCCGTCGTCGATTTTCTCTGCCGACATGGCTCCTTTTACCAATGGTCCAAACTCTAACCACATCAATACACCTGCGACTACAACTAGCCCCAGAATACTGAAAAGCACGATTTTCAATACCTTCTTCATTGTCTACCAAATTAATTTTTTAAGATACATACAACAGTTTGACGTTGCAAAAATATAAATAGTTGCGAATACTTCCAAATTTTAGGGATAAACAGTGTAAAATTGTGATGAATGGTATCAGTCTAGCCCGTTGATGGCCTCCTTAACCTGTGCTATATTGCTTCGTGATACAGGAATGGCGTCTTGGCTGTGATGCATAATGAGCTGCATGGCGCGAGAGTTGGATGAGATTTGCTCTACCTGACCAAGATTTACCAAGAAGGCACGATGGCAACGTACTATCATCGGATAAGCCTGAAGATCGTCTTCCACCTGTTTCATCGTAGCACGAAGCATGTCTGTATGCACCTCATTGTCGCGCAGTTGGCATACCTTTACATAGTTTCCTACGGCCTCTATATATAATAGGTGTGATGTGTCGAGAGTAACCTTCTCGTTAGTCGAGCCCTCGAGTGTCAGAGTTTCTGGTAATTCTTGCTGAGCAGTCTTCGTCTCCTCAGATTTTGTAGTCTCTGTTTCTTTTTTTACAGGAATGCGACTCTCCTGCAATTTCTTCAGTTGTTCGTTCAGCAGTCTGGTCTCCTCAAGTTCTGCTGCCAGATAACGGCTACGGAACTTGAATCGCCAATAGAGTCCAATGGCAAATGAACAGAAAGCAAGGATAGCCAGCGTCTCAAGGAAATTAACGAGTGAAAGCTGATTACCCTCAACAAATTGGTTCAGTACATTGTGTCGATACAGACAGATGTTCAACGCTACAAATGGCGTGTTGATAATCTGGAAATACAAATTACGTCGGATGATATAGCTGACTCCTTTATCGTATGAGCGAGGTTTGCGGACGATGTATTTTACAATCATTTCGGTTATCATACACGTAACAAAACCAATGCCCCACAGAGCTGTCAGATGTACGTAAGCTTCCCACTTCCATACGCCGAGTCCGAAGGGTTTGAATACTGCTAGTGCCACTATTACAAAGGTGGTACTAATGATTCTGGTCATGATTGTTTCTGTTCGTCCTTGTTTCATACAGCGGGCAAAGATATAAAATAATTATCAATTACCAATATCATTTGTCATTTTTCTACGTCATTCGTCACATTTTTACATTTTATCACCCCATTCATCACATAACGGTACAGAATATCCCAGATATTTGGATGGTTACATAATACTCCATATCTTTGCACCCAGAAAGTTCAATTTAAAATTCGAAGAGAAATGAAAGTAAGAACTATTATCGGAATCCTACTGATTGTGGCTGGTGCATGGAAACTGGCTAACATGTGGGGTGTCATTGAGAACGACTGGTTGTGGCGCCAACCATGGACAAGTTATGTTGCCCCTGTTGCACTTTTATATTTAGGTGCAATGATTATTGTAAACAGTTATCGTCGTGATCCTGATCAGTGGTTGCAGCGCCCCTTGCCTATTGGCGAAGACGGTAAACGCATCTGTTGTAGTGTTCACTATGGCGGCGATGAATATATATACCGTGGTGAGCCATTTCATGGCGCTCGTCTGGATGCTTTCTGTGGAGGTATCAGAATGGATTTGCGCGAAGCAACCATCACAGAGGATGAGGAGATAGATATCCATACTTTCTGTGGCGGAATAGAATTGTTCGTTCCTGCACATGTGAATGTATTGGTAAAGAGTCGAAGCTTTTTCGGAGGCGTGGGCAATGCTACTGTACACGTTTCTGATAAGAACGCTCCCTGTATCCACGTTGTGGCCAGCAACTTCTTTGGAGGCGTAGATATCAAGAATTAAACATGAGTCTTTTTTTAAGTTTTGTTAATATCAAGTTAGAATGAAATTAAAATTTTGCAGCATTCGTCGCGATGACGCGTGCTGCTTTGAATTATTTTATTATCTTTGCACAATCAAACTAAATTAAATATGTATATTACACGAAATTTGCCTAACACCCGTATTGATGTGGCCGATGCTTTGAGAGGTATTGCTGTGGCTGGCATCATCTTGTATCACTCGGTTGAACACTTCAACATCTTTACCCAGGAAACAATCATCCACTCGCTGCCAAGCGACCAAACGGTAGCAGATGTACTAGCTTGGCTACTGTCTGGTAAGATGTATGGTATCTTTGCGATGCTATTCGGACTGAGTTTCTTTATAATGAATGATAACCAGCAGCAAAAGGGATCCTCGTTTTCAGGACGTTTTGCATGGCGCATGTGTCTCTTGTTCCTGTTTGGTGTCGTGAATGTAGCATTCTACGATGGTGATATTCTGATGCTTTATGCATGCTATGGCTTGTTGCTCATTCCTATCAGCTATCTGCCATCTAAGGCGGTGTGGTGTATCATTGCCCTGCTGGCTATCCAGCCTGTAGAGTTGTTCTGTTTGCTGACAGGTTTTGAAATTGATCACACACGATTCTATGAGATTTCTGGTATCATCAATAGCGCTCATGAGCATGGTACATTCCTCGAGAATACTCTTACCAACCTGCGATACGGCTTTGAGGTGAATCTGCGATTCAATGTTTTTAGCGGACGACTCACTCAGTTGCTCTGTCTCTTTATTCTTGGCATGCAGTTAGGTCGTCAGAGATTGTTTTACAACGAAGGTCGTAACTTGCAGATTTGGCATAAGATATTGTTGAGATCAGCCATCGTCGTTATAGTATTAAGCATTGTAGATTATAGCTCGATTGCCTCTTGGCTCAATCCTATTTATAATCTGATTATCTGCTTGATGATAGTATCAGCCATCGTATCAGCATGGTATGCTTTTGATGGCGTTCGCAAGGCGCTTCATCATCTGTGTATATTTGGTCGTATGAGTCTTACCAACTATCTGTTGCAGTCAATCATCGGATGTTCTATCTTCTGTGGATATGGACTTGCCTGTTATAATAAGTTAGGTATCACATACGCTGTGCTGGTTGGTATCGCTATGGTAATCGTTCAATACAGCTTTGCCCGTTTTTGGTTCGCCAATCACCCACGTGGTCCATTAGAGGGATTATGGCGAAAACTCACCTGGATATAACTTAAAAAAATCAAAAAGAACAGATAATTGAATTGTTTTCATTATCTTTGCAGTCAAAATTCATTTACTCAACACAATTATGAAGAAAACAATTTTAACGTTAGCTGTGGTTTGTGCCGCTGTAGGCATGCATGCACAGAAGACTGCTATCCCCCGTGATGCGGCGCTGGAGGCAAAGATTGAGAAAAAACTCGCTAAGATGACTCTTGACGAGAAAATCGGTCAGATGCTCGAACTGAACCTTGATGTGATGGGCAAGATGACTGTAGAGAATGCGAAGGTAGATCGCGAGAAGGTTCGTTCTGTCCTGCAGCAGTATGGCAGATCTGAGAACGAGATCAAAGAGATGCTAAAGCAAACTGACCAGCAGATTATCGACAAGTTGGGCGGATTCCCTGTAGACATCTATAAGGGTGACACCAAACGAGTATGGAAACTCAACGAAACCATGCTCGATACGTTGATTTCGAAGTGGAAAGTGGGTTCAATCCTGAATGCTCCTGGTACTCGCGCTCCAAGCGTTGAGCAATGGCAGCAGTGGATACAGGTTATCCAGAAGAAGTCGATGAAGTATCTGGGCATTCCTGATATCTATGGTCTCGACCATAACCATGGTGTTACCTATACTCAGGGTGGAACACTCTTCCCACAGCCCATCAACCTTGGTGCATCGTTTAATACAGAACTGGCTCGCAGAGGCGCTGAGATTACTGCCTATGAGAGTCGTGCAGCTAACTGTCCTTGGGTGTATAACCCAGTTGTTGACCTGAGCCGTGACCCACGCTGGCCTCGTGTTTACGAGAGCTTTGGTGAGGATGCCATCGTGAATTCAAAGATGGTGGTAGCAGAGATCAGGGGCTATCAGGGTGATGATAATAATCATATCGATCAGTATCACGTAGGTACTAGCACAAAGCACTATTTTGCATACGGTGCTCCTTGGACTGGTAAGGATCGTACACCTGCTTATCTCTCGCCTCAGATAATTCGTGAGAAGTATTTCGAGCCATTCAAGCAGGCTGCCCTTGCAGGAACACTGACCATGATGGTTAACTCGGCTTCAGTAAATGGTGTGCCTCTTCATGCTAGCTATGAGTATATGACCAAGTGGCTGAAGGAAGACCTTCAGTGGGATGGATTCCTGGTAACCGACTGGGCCGATATCAACAACCTCTTCTCGCGTGAGCATGTTGCCAAGGATAAGAAGGATGCTATCCGTATTGCCATTAATGCTGGTATCGATATGTCGATGGATCCATACAGCGTAGAATTCTGTATCCTGCTGAAAGAACTGGTAAACGAGGGTAAGGTGCCCATGAGTCGTATTGATGATGCCGTTCGTCGTATTCTGCGTGCTAAGTATCGTCTGGGTCTCTTCGAGAAGCCCAATACAGGCGGTAAGGGATACGAGAAGTTTGGTTCTGAGGAGTTTGCTCAGGCTTCTCTCAAGGCTGCTGAGGAGAGTGAGGTACTGCTGAAGAATGAAGGCAACATTCTGCCTCTGGCTAAAGGTAAGAAAATTCTGTTGACAGGTCCTAACGCTAACCAGATGCGTTGCCTGCATGGTGGTTGGAGCTACACGTGGCAAGGTTCGCGTGCTGAAGATCTCGCTGAGAAATATAATACCATCTATGAAGCTCTCTGTAATAAGTATGGTAAGGAGAACATCATTTTGGAACAGGGTGTAACCTATAATGAGAATGGTGCCTACTACGATGAGAACGAACCACAGATTCAGAAGGCTGTAGATGCTGCTGCTAAGGCTGATGTGATTATCGCTTGTATTGGTGAGAACTCATATACTGAGACTCCTGGTAACCTGAATGACCTTTGGCTCTCTAAGAACCAGCGTGACCTCGTGAAGGAACTCGCCAAGACTAGTAAACCCATTGTGATGGTGCTGAATGAGGGTCGTCCACGTTTGATTGCTGATATTGAGCCATTGGCAAAGGCTGTGGTTGATATTCTGATTCCTGGTAACTATGGTGGCGATGCACTTGCCAATCTGTTGGCTGGCGATGCCAACTTCTCTGCCAAGATGCCTTACACTTATCCTCGTGAGATTAACTCGCTGAACACCTATGATTATAAGGTGAGCGAGGAGGTTGGTACCATGGAAGGTGCTTATAACTACGATGCAAAGGTTTCGTTGCAGTGGCCCTTTGGCTATGGCATCAGCTATACCACTTATGAGTACAGCAATCTGCGTGTAGATAAGAGTAAGTTTACTGCTAATGATGTACTTACTGTTAGTGTTGATGTGAAGAATACAGGTAGCAAGGCTGGTAAGGAGGCCGTATTGCTTTACTCAAGCGATCTGATTGCATCGATTGTTCCTGATAACAAGCGACTGCGCGATTTCACCAAGATTGAACTCCAGCCTGGTGAAACAAAGACTGTTACCTTCAGTCTTCCAGCTAAGAGTCTCGCTTTTGTTGGTGCTGATGGTCGCTGGACTCTGGAAGAGGGCGACTTTGTGCTCAAGGTAGGTAACCAGAGCGTAGGTGCAGCCTGCACACAAACAAAGATTTGGGACGAACCAAATATCTAAAACGAATAAAGGTGCTTCAATGACGAAGCACCTTTATTAATTAATTACCTTTGTATGTTTCTATTCTGTATGAATAGCAGATTCCTACGGGATTCTCGCCAACGTCGAATGATTCTTTGAAGTTTCCGTAACTATCGTATATATTTACATAACCTGAGGTTCCAATCAGCAGATAGCCAGTGTTGTTATCAACACAGATAAATGTTGGATTACTGATTGGTTTCTTGGAATCGCCACTGAGTGAGAATGTGTTCAGAGAGTTATAATATAGGTTGTAGACTTTGTATTCAACCCTGCTACTACCCTTTGGATAGTTGTAGGTAACGATAGACGAATTAGCAGCCGACATGCCTGTGGCATTCTCAATCAGCAGCGATACATTATTGTCGGCAACCTTATATACTCCAGCATTCTTTTGTTTTCCATCCCCGTCAATAGTGCCAGCATCGAGTACATAAGCAGTATTACCACCAACAACAATACTTTGTGGATTCTTTATCAGCTCATTTTTAATCTCAGAGACGCTACCTGTACTTAGGTTAATCTTAGAGATTGAGCCATTGCCGTTACCATTGTCACTATTGGCTACATAGAGTGTTACCTCATTGCTTGAGCTGCTGCTCTCAACAGTTCCAATACCCATACCTTCTGGATAAGAACCAACTTTGTACTTGTTGGTGATGGTGAGTGATGTAGTATCAATAACAGCCACATAGCCACCATGGGTTGATACATAAACGTTGTTGCCATATACGGTTGCATAACGAGGCTCAAAACCTGCGTCTTCACCCATTTCATCAATAGTGTTAATATGGTCTATAAGCGTGTGGGTCTTCTTGTTTAGAACATAGATGGTATTGGTGCCACAACCTACAACATATATCTTATTACCATATACTACAACGTCAGAGGGATTGCTACCAATGGGATAGATGTTGTTGACAACTTTGTCATTATCATAATCAATAAAAGAAAGGCTGCCGTCTTTACCGTTGTCAGGATCACCAGCATTTACTATGTATGCACCCTCAGTAACAACATACTTCTGATTATTATTGTTACTTTCACTCTTTAAACATCCTGTAAGCAGGACAGCCCCCATCAACAGGGCGATGTTAGATAATTTTTTAAGCATCATGTTTTTAGTTCTTTAAATATCTAGGGTGCAAAGGTAATATAAAACCTCGAAAAGCGATAATAATTAGCATTTTTTATCTTATAATTTCACTTTGTGTGATAAAGTGTCTGTCTTTAGGAAATGAAGTAGGGGTGATAGTAAACTTCTTGTCGTCTTGCAGATTGAGTGTAACCTTCTGGAAACGTGGAGCTGAGAGCATATAACGATCAGTTGCAGGACAAACAGGATAGAATCCCATCGATGAGAATACGTACCAGGCTGACATCTGACCAGCATCGTCGTTGCCCGAGAGTCCACCAGGGGTATCGTTGTATTCTGTATCGAGAATGTGGGCTACGCGCTCGATGGTCTTTTCGCGCTTGCCAATGAAGTCGTAGAGATAAGCTATCTGGTGGCAAGGCTCATTGCCGTGCCAATAGCGACCTTCAGAGAACAATGAGTCGAGCTTAGCCTCGAACTTATCCTTGCCACCAAGTGCTTCAACTAAGCCTTCTACATTCTGTGGAACATACCAAGTGTAGTGGCAAGTGGCACCTTCAGTGATGTATGACTTGCGATGGATAAAGTCCTGATTGTTTTCAAAGAGTCCGCCATCTGTTTTTCTGCGAGAAATCTGCTTGGGGGCGTGGCGGCCGTCGCAATAGCCTGTCTTGGGATTGATGACGTTGCGCCAGTTCTCTGAGCGGCGCATCAACTCCTTGTAGTCCTTGTCTTTGCCTAAGGCTTTGGCCAGTTGGGCCACAGCGAAATCATCGAAGGCGTATTCGAGGGTTCGCGATGTCTGCTCATCCTGGTGGAAAGCTTCTTTCACGCCATCCTCCAAGGGGATATAGCCGTACTTCAGATACGAAGTGAGTGCTCTGCGACCCATACCGTTCTTATAGTCTTCGAATGAGGTTGGCGTCTCGAAAGCGTTCTTTCGCATGCCTTCGTAGGCCTTTTCATAATCAAAGTCTCTGATACCTTTTATATATGCATCAGCCAATACGGCGCTACAATGGTCGCCAATCATAGCTGCTGTATAACTGTTCCAGCAAGGGAAGATGGGCAGCCAACCGCCTTGCTCGTACATGGTTACCAGCGATTGCATCATATCTGCCGATTCTTTTGGCGCTATCAGCGTATAGAGTGGGTGCAGGGCACGATAAGTGTCCCACATTGAGAAGTCGCCATAGTATTTGCGAGGAGTGAGGAGCGAGGAGTGAGGAGTGATGATCTCGCCATTAGCAAACTTGGGGTAGGAGCCATCTACGTCGCTCATTTCGCGAGGGAGGAATGAGCAGCGATAGAGCGCGCCATAGAACTGATTCACTTTTGCGATATCAGTATCCTCCACATCGATGGTGTGCAGGCGATCAATCCATTGTTGGACTGTTTGCTGCATCATACTCTCAAAGTCGTGTCCTTCGGCCTCGAAGGCGAAGTTGTTCTCTGCTCCTCTCTTATTGGTAAAAGATGTGGCTGCTTTCAGGATGATTGGCTCATGGGCCTTTCCATTAAAGGTGAACCAAGCACACAGACTATCGCATCCTGAATCTATGATTTTATCATAAGCCTGCAACAGATAATGTCCGTCGAAACCAGCCTCTTCGCCCCAACCTTGATAGATGCGATGAACTGGGTTATAACCATAGATAATGCCATCTGCATTGTTTACTTCAAGATAGCCTTGCCCCTCATCGCTATTGTGATTCAACACAATGTGGATTGGTCCATCTTGCTCTGGGATGATGCGGAAGATGGCTGTATGACTATTGGCTGTCATCTCCAGCTTAAGGTGCTCGTCTGGCAGGCGGATAGCATAGTAATGGGGATGCGATATTTCTTCTGAATGTGAGAAACGGGTGGCGCGCTCTTCTGGCTTCAGGCGAAGTTTGCCTGTGAGGGCAGCTACTGTAAACGATCCGTAATCCTGCGTGCATCCGCCAACTATCCAGTGGCTGTTGCGGATGCCTTGAAACAGCGAGTCGGTAAAATAATAAGGTGCGATGCACTTCTTCTCTGTATCGCGAGTCTGAGGCGTCCAGAAGTTCTGGCCGTTTGGTACGAGTACTGCAGGCAGGGTTTGTCCGTGCTCCTCAGAGCCCTTGCCGAAAAGCCCTGCCGTCTTGGTGTTGGCAGGGGCTGTTCCAACCATGGTGTTCAGGGCGCAAAGTTGGCGAAGATGTTCAAAGTAGTGAATGCGCTCGTTTACTTGCTGCTTGAGTTCTGTCCAACTCTTAAAGCCTATCGACTTCTCGTTATGCAGCAATTGTACCTTCACGTCGCCTTGGGCATTACGATAGAATATCATCTGCAGATTGGCTGCCATTGGCAGAATCTCGTCCATATAGTTATATGGTTCACCTGGAAGTTTGATGCCCATCAATGTGAACAGACGATAGAGGTTCGAGTCGTGTCCAAATCGTAAATCTGCCCCTACGCCTCCACGGACGATGGCTGCATCTCCCTCAGTCTCAATGCGCTGCCACAGCGAGATGGCGCTACGGGCTGGTATGCCCTCGTTCTCTATCAGGTCACCATGAACTATCGTCATGCTTTTGTTGTTTTTGTTGTAAACAGCCTCCATCTCCTCTGGTGTAAAGAGATCATAGAGCGACACATTTAGCTCCACATCCTGCATGTCCGATGCGATGGTGTGCATCTCTGTGAGCAGTTTTGTGGGATTCTTTACCTTTGAAGGATCAACGAAGAGTGCCTTGACGAATCTGTCTGGCGAAACCATCAATGGTACGCTGGTACGATTTTCGTGAGCCTTCTCCTCTGGCGAGGTATAGGCTATCCAGGCCATATCTTCTTCGCGGGTGATGGGTGTTATGTTGATGGTATTGGACAAGTGCTTGAGTTCATCCACAAAGTTCTCCATACTCACCTTGCATCTGTTTACTGTGCTGCTGTGGGCTGTAAGATGTGCCTCAGCGGTAAAGAGCTGTGGGAAGTTCTGGTACATTCTTTTGGCGATACCACGATGCTGACGAGCTCCAAGAGCTGTCAACAGTCCACCATTGCCTTTGGCGTTTTTCCACACCTTAGCCAAGCGTTTCTTGACGCTTTTGCCAAGCTTTGTCAGATTCTTATCATTGTCGAAATGCTGGTTCACCCAAGTGTATCTGGCATCGCTTGTTAACCAGCGCGAGCCATGTCGCCCATAGTGCGAGATGTAGAAAGGCTCGTAGCCCTCAGGGGCTGGTTGTAATTGGGGTTTGTCAAAGCCCGACTCAATAGGGTAGGCATAGTAAACTCCGCCCATCTGCTGGGGCGACTTCTGCGCCATAACCAGGGCACTTGCAAACAAGAAAGTAGTTAGTAGGATTCGTCGCATAGCTATTTATTAATTTTCCAGTCGATACCTAATGGATTGTTACGTATTTCGATAACCAATGGCAGGTCATCGTTAAGAGATATCCACATCTCTGTGCGATCGATGTCGGCACGAACGTGGATGGAGTTTGCGTCTTGATCCATCTTTCGCCAGGTGATACCATCGTAGATAAAGGTTCCTTTCTCCTGCAAATGGCGCAGAGCCTGGCGAGAGATGAAGGCAAAGGTGCCGTTAGCTTCATAGACGGTGCCATCTGAAGGGATATCCCAGCAGAAGCTATTGCCGCTTTCTACAACAGAGCGTGGCGTTTTATACACAGCCTCTTTACACCTTACTAATAATGTGTCGCCTTGCCAAGCATAGGTTAATGGCCAAGTGCGGAACTGCTTATTTAAGGTGAAGCTGATGGCTAGTTCACCGCCCATCTTTTTCTCCTCCACCCCTGGCCTATCTTGCGTCCCTTCGGTAGCAAGCGCCCCTTCGGGTCGAGCGGTCTCCCAAGAGGAGGGGAGTTCCTTCTTCGATACGTAGAACACTAATTCTCCGCCTTGCATCAAGTCGGCGTGCTCAAGGCGGGCATCAGCCAGAAGCTTGCCATTCAGGGTTACTTTCTCAAAGTGCGTGCCTTTGCCCTTCACTGTTCCATGCAGCGAATTGCCATTAGCAAGTTGCATGGTCCACTCTGGAATCAATGGGGCGTGCAGCAGATAGTAGCTCTGGCCTGCATTGGGATATAGCCCCATCATGTGGAAGGCCAACCACGAACTCATAGCACCGCTATCGTCATTTCCAGGCAGTCCATCAGGCTTATCGTTATAATTCTCGCTGATAATCTTCCTGACTCTATCTGAAGTCAGGTCAGGGCGACCTATCCAATGATACAGACAAGGTGTGAGGAACGATGGCTCGTTGCCCACGTTGTAGCGCTTGCGATCGAAGAACATATCCAGTCGTTTGCGGAAAGTCTCTGCTCCACCACAAGCCTCTATCAATCCTGGCACATCGTGAGGAATACTCAGCGAATACTCGGCTGATAGTGCCTCGTAGAAGAAGGTGCTCCACCAAGGCAGATACCAAGGGGCAACCTTAGTGATTGGGGTATAAGGGATGAGCGGATGATAGACCTTTGACTTGCCCCAGGGCACAGAGTCGAGCCAATGGCCCTGAGCATCCTTAGGCATGATGTAGCCTTTCACATCGTCCCACTCATAGTCGGCACGCCACAGATTCTTCCAGTTCTGCGATTGTTTCAGGTAGCGCTCATAGATATCCATGCGGCCTAAGCCTTTGGCAACCAATGCAATACAATAGTCATTGTAGGCATATTCGATAGTGCGGGTTCCTGCACGGTCTATGCCGTAAGGCAGATAGCCATACTCCAGATACTCTTTCAGTCCGCCTCGTCCGTGCTTCTCGTGGTCAGCTCCTGGATCTACCTCTGCATCCTTCAGCATGGCCTCGAGGGCGAGATCATAATCTATTTTTACTCCACACTTCTCACTCCACACTCCTCGCCCAAGTCCTTTTACGAAAGCATCGGCAATCACCACTTCAGCATTCGAGCCGCCTTGGGTTCTTCCGTTGCAATCCCCACTACGGGCATCGGGCATGTAACCCTCTCGTTTATAGATGTTTAGTAGCGAGTTGACTATCTCAGCCTCGCGCTTTGGATCAATCAGCGTGATGAGGGGTGAACTGGAACGATAGGTATCCCAGATGGCATAGTAATCGTCGTAGTAAGGGCGTTCTGTCCATTTAGGGTTCTCACCAGTTTTATCCACAGGCATAATCATAGTGTGATAAAGGGCTGTGTAGAACATGCGCTTTTCAGCCTCAGTACCTTTTATCTGTATGCGACTCAACAATGTTTCCCAACTATCTCTGAGTTGTGCCAACTGGGTGTCGAAGTCGCAAGCAGGGATATTGCGTTTGGCTTGTTGCTCACTCACATACGATATGCCCACCTTTATATTCAATAAGGTGTCAGCAAACAACAAGGACTCCCCGCCCTTATGAGGGGAGGGGTTAGGGGTGGGGTGGAACGCTTTATCGCTTATCAAGTAGAAGTAAACCGTATAAGCATCGCCATTGTTCCATCCGCCACGAACTCGTGAATAGCCTCTAATCTCGTGATTATTAACCACTTCTACTTCGCCTCCAATAAACTGCTGTTGCTCGCGGAGGTCAGGAACAGGGTTTTTGCCTAAGTAGTGAGTGGCATCGATAAAGAGTGCTTTTGAGGTAGTACTCGAGGAGTGTGGATTGAGAAGTGTGGAGTGAGGATAGTGAATGCGGTAGAAAGCGCATCGCTCAGATGTCGTTATCTCAGTCTTAATGCCGCTTTCGTAAGTTGTAGAATAATATCCTAAAGCAAACTCCTCATTGAGTCGAGTTTGTGTAATCTCACTCCTCATTCTTCGACAAGCGAAGCGGCAGAGCCGAGCGCCACTCTCCTCACTCCACAAAAACGGTTGGATGAGTATATTACCATACTTCTGTCCGCCACCAGTTCCGCTTACATGGGTCTGCGAGAAGCCTGTTACCACCTCAGGCATCTTAGCCCAACCAGCATTTGGCTTGACTGTGCAGTCAGGGCCAGGTTTACACATGCCAAAAGGCATCGATGGGCCAGGGAATGTTCTACCCACACCTTCGCTACCAATACGCGGATCAACATACTGCCACACTTGCGCCAAGCTCGCCATCGAACAAAGCAGCAAACATACGGTTATAACAATTGTTTTTAGTTTCATGTTGCAAAGATACGAATAAATTAAGAATTAAGAATTAAGAATTAAGAAAAAATTCGTAACTTTGCACCCAAAGTTATAATTTAGATGAAAGATAGTATATTGATTTTGAGCGGTGGACTCGATTCAACCACCTTATTATACGATTACCAGGAACGCATAGCACTCGCCATTTCGTTTGATTACGGCAGCAATCACAATGCCAAAGAGATACCCTTTGCCCGTATGCATTGCGAGCGCTTAGGTATCAAGCACCTGGTTATTCCCCTTGAGTTTATGGGCCAGTACTTCCGTAGTTCGCTGCTTTCTGGCGATGATGCTATACCAGAAGGTCACTATGCCGACGAGAATATGAAGTCGACAGTAGTACCTTTCCGCAACGGCATCATGCTGGCAGTTGCCACAGGAATGGCCGAGTCAAACAATCTGCAATATGTGATGATGGCCAACCACGGAGGCGATCACACCATCTATCCTGACTGTCGCCCTGAGTTTGTTGAGGCTTTCGACCATGCAGCCCATGCAGGAACCTATAATGGCGTTCGTCTGCTCTCGCCCTACTGCAACATGACTAAAGGCGATATTGCTGCACGAGGCAAGGAACTAGGCATCAACTATGCCGAGACATGGTCGTGCTATCGTGGTGGCGACAAGCATTGCGGCAAGTGCGGCACCTGTGTAGAACGCAAGGAAGCCCTTGCTGCAGCAGGCATCGATGACCCAACAGAATACGAATTTTAAACAAATAATGTGTTTTCTTTTCGTTAAATCAAATTTTATTGCTAAATTTGCAGCGTGAATATGAAGGAGAAGGTACTCGTACTATTGGTGGTACTTGTTAATAGTCTATCCATAGTGGCACAGAAGGCAAGTGAAAAATTTGTCTTCACCCCCCAATGGACTGCCCATGCTCAATTCGCTGGCTACTATGTAGCTATGGAAAAGGGCTTTTACAAGCAGGCTGGGCTTGATGTGGAGATAGTTCATCCATCAGTATCGCAGACAGCGATGAATCGTCTGCAGAACCGTGAAAGTCAGGCCACCACGCTGCAGCTTTGTCAGGCTTTGGAAATAGTAGACAAAGGTGTGCCCTTGGTCAATATCCTTCAGACATCCATGAATAACGGCACAGTCATTATTTCCCGTCGCGATAAGGATCCGCTCAAGCAGATTGGTGCTCGTGTGGGCATGTGGTATGCTGGCTTCAGTCAGGTGGCCATCTGTATGAGTCGCAAAGAGCATCTTAACTACCAGTGGGTTCGTTTCACTTCGAATATGGACCTTTTCCTCAAAGGCGCTATCGATGGTACGCTGGCTATGAGTTACAACGAGTATTACCAGTTGCTGCAGATGGGCTTTACATTCACAGAGAATAACGTGTATCGTTTCAGCGATCATGGTTACAATATTCAGGAAGATGGCGTTTACATGCGTCGCGACTATTACGAAACCCATAAGGCTCAGGCCCATAAGTTTGCCCAAGCCAGTAGGAAAGGCTGGGAGTGGGCTGCCAATCATCCTGAAGAGACCATCGACATCGTGATGAAATATGTACGTGCGAATCATATCGCCACCAATCGTACCTTGCAGAAGCTGATGCTGAAAGAAGTGCTGCGATTGCAGATAGACAAGAAAACGAATAAGCGAGAGTTCCGCTTGCGTCCAGACATGGTGAAGTTTGCCAGTCAGATGATGAAAGAGAATCAGATGCTGAATCAAGAAGTAACCTATAAGCAATTAATAGCGGATTAGGCATATGAAAAATCCAATAACTTACATCCGCCAATCGCTATCCCGCCGACTAAGCCTTATGGTTGTGCTTATTGCCACCATCATCTTTGTGGCAGCACTTGGCTTTTTGTTCATCGAATCGCGTAAAGCCGTTCGACAGGAAGCAATGGATCGAGCTTCTGAGGTTCTAGATAATACCGTACTGCGTGTAAACAGTCTGCTTGATCGCGTGGTGATTGCAACCGATAACTTTGAGTGGCTTCCAGTGCGTCATTTGGAAACACCCGATTCTCTGCTCACCTATACAAGGCGTATCATTGAGTGTAATCCTGACCTGAATGGCTGTTCTATCTCTTTCGAGCCCAATTTCTTTAAAGATAAAGGCCGTTATTTCTCCGCATACAGTTATAACAACTTAGAAAAAGGGATTATTGAAACCGAACAGGAGGGAAACGAACAATACGAGTACTTCTATATGGACTGGTATCAGTTGGCCAAGCTGCTCGACTATCCGGTTTGGACAGAGCCGTTTGCCGATTACAACCCTGAAGCTGTTTATACTCAGGAGATTATCGCTTCGTATTGTAAGCCTTTGAAGGATAGAGAGGGCAAGTATATGGGTACTATCTCATCCGATATCTCGCTTGAGTGGTTGTCAAAGATGGTATCGTCAGTTAAGCCATACCCCAACTCATATAGCATCATGATAGGTCAGAGTGGTACTTTCTTTGTTCATCCTGACTCTACCAAGCTACTCAACGAAACCATTTTCACCCCAACACTCGAGCATCCTGATACTGCGCTTACTGCACTTGGTCACGCCATGCAGCGAGGCGAGACGGGCATGCGCCAGCTTAAGTTCGAGGGTCATGATAGTTACGTATTCTATAAACCGCTTGGCTCTACTGGTTGGAGTGTGGCTATCGTATGTCCTGAGAGCGACATCTTTGGAGGCTACAACCGTTTGTATAACATCGTTATCGGCATTGTTGTTGTCGGATTGATTGTCATGCTCTTTGTTTTTGGTCGTATCATCCATCGCGAGTTGTTGCCTCTGCACACTTTAGCGCAACAGGCTGAGACGATAGCCTCGGGAGAGTTCAATCAGACGTTGCATGTCGATAAACGTATCGATGAGATAGGAAAGCTTAACCAGTCGTTCAGCAACATGCAGCACTCGCTGGTTAACTACATCGAAGAACTGAAGCATACCACCGCTATGAAAGCCTCTATCGAGAGTGAGCTGAAGGTGGCCAGCGATATCCAGATGGGTATGATTCCAAGAGTATTCCCGCCATTCCCCGATCGTCAGGATATCGACCTCTATGCCTCGATGACGCCAGCCAAGGAGGTTGGTGGCGACCTCTACGATTACTTTGTACAGGACGAGCGTCTCTACTTCTGTGTGGGCGATGTATCAGGTAAGGGTATCCCCGCTTCTATGTTTATGGCCATCACCTGTAATCTGTTCCGCATGATTGCCCAGCAGAACCGTGCACCTTGGGAGATAGCCACCCAGATGAACACATTCCTGACTCGCGACAACGAGCAGAGCATGTTTGTTACCATGTTTATTGGTTTGATCGATTTGCGCAAGGGCATTCTCGAGTTCTGTAACTGTGGTCATAATGCGCCTATCCTTGATGGTAAGTTCCTCGAAACAAAGGATACCAATCAGCCTTTGGGACTCTGGGAGTGTAAGGCCTTTAAGGGCGAGGTGATTGAGGATATTCGCGATAAGCAGTTGTTGATATATACCGATGGTTTGAACGAGGCCGAGAACATGCAGCAAGAGCGTCTTGGCGACGAACGACTGCTGGAACTGATGGCCGATACCGCCCATCTTAACTCTGAACAGATTATCAACAAGCTCAAGGATGCCGTATCACGCCATCGTGCTGGTGCCGAGCCTAATGACGATCTTACCTTGTTGTGCTTATCACTCAAAACGCTATAGTTTTCCTATTATGAGGAAACGGATAAAGTGTGTCTTCCTGTTTTTATTGTTGGTTGGGATGGTGATGCCCGCTTGGGCTGATAAGATTCCTGCTGATGGAAAGACGCTCTGTACCCAGCAGCTACAGCAAGCCATCGATGCTAAATATAAGAAAGGTGGCGGACGATTGGTGCTTGCCAAAGGCACCTACCTTACTGGTGGCCTGATGCTCCGTTCTGGCGTTGAACTTCATCTTGAAGAAGGGGCAACATTGCTTGGCAGCACTAATCCTTATGATTACAAACCCATCGATGTGGCTCAAACCAGCGATACCCGAAACGATAATGCCTCTATGGCGTTGCTGATGGCCGATGGGGCCGAGAACATTAGCATTACGGGTAGTGGAACCATTGATGGCCAGGGCCTTCAGTTGGCCTTGAATATAGACAGCTTGCACCATACTGGCGAGCGCATTGATCCTCATTATAATCAGCGTCGTCAGCGCCCCAGCGAGACGGCCCGCCCCAAGTTGTTCTTCCTGTATGGATGCAAGAATGTGCTGATAGAGGGTGTAAAACTTCGCAGTAGTGCCAACTGGGGGCTATCGCTACATCTCTGCAATCAGGTTAAATTGCAGCGACTTGACATCGAGAACCGGGCCTACTGGAATAACGATGGTATCGACCTGACGGATTGCCAGCATGTGCTGGTGGCCGATTGCAAGATTAATTCTGCCGATGATGGCGTATGCCTGAAGTCGTATCATGTTGATAGCGAGTGTTACGATGTTGAGATAGCCCGTTGCGATATCCGCAGTAGTGCCTCAGCGGTTAAGTTTGGCACCGCCTCGTGGGGAGGCTTCCGCAAGATCTATGTTCACGATATCAAGGTGAAGGATACCTTCCGTTCAGCTATTGCCATCGAGAGTGTTGATGGGGCACAGATTGATGATATTCTGGTTGAGCGCATCTCGGCTGTGAATACGGGTAATCCTATTTTTATGCGACTGGGTCAACGTGCTGGTCATCGCAAGGGTTCGCTGAAGAATGTCACTATCCGCGACCTGACTTGTGTGGTTCCTTTTGGGCGCCCTGATGAGGCTTATGATCTGCGTGGTCCTGAGGTAGATTTCTTTCATAATCCCTTCCCCAGCAGCATCTGTGGCATTCCTGGTAATTGCATAGAGAATGTCACTCTCGAGAATCTCAACATCTGCTATCCAGGCCGGGCCACTAAAGGTATGGCTTATATACCCCTTTGGCGCAAGCACGATGTGCCAGAGCAGATACAGAAATACCCTGAGTTCACCATGTTTGGCGAACTCCCTGCATGGGGCCTCTACCTGCGTCATATCCGCCACATCACCCTCAAGAACGTACAACTATCCCTAAAGGCTGATGACTTCCGTCCAATGATTGTTGAAGAGGATGTGGAGGGGCTAAATTGTATGTGAAAAAGGATTTATTGAATGAATCATGTAAAATAATGCATTAAATATTTGGTTGTTTCATATTAAGTTTGTACCTTTGCGCTATCATTAATATAAACTGATAACCAAATGAAAAAATTACTTATTCTTGCACTAGTAGTGCTTACTCAACCATTATGTGCCCAAACAATCGAGCCAAACCTGAAATGGGGAAAGCCCACAGATCAGGAACTACAGATGACAGAATACCCAGATGATAAGGGTGCTGATGCTGTGGTGTTATTCCATAAAACTGATGCTTACTATGGTTTCTCCAATGGTTCTTTCAAAGTGTATTACGACATCAAGAGCCGTTTAAAGGTGCTTAAAGCGGAAGGAAAGCGTGTGGCCGACAAGAAAATCATTTTCCAGGAAAACGAGACCAATCGAGTTAGAAAGGAAACCGTATCAGGCGTTAAGGCTACTGCCTATAATATGGAAAATGGTAAACTTGTTAAGACCAAAATGGAGCGTTCCATGATAAACGAAGAACGTATTGATAAGAACCAAAAGCAGTTGAAGTTCAGTGTGCCCCAGGTAAAAGTGGGCACCGTCATAGAGTACGAATACCGTATCGAGAGCGACTATTACTCCTATATACGCGACTGGTATGCTCAGAGCGACATCCCCGTGCTTTATACTGGATATGACTTGTCAATCCCAGAGTGGTTAAGTTTTAATATCGAGCAGACTGGTAGTCAGCCAATGGAAAGTAAAACAAGTCAGGCTCCGATGCAGTTGTTTTTTGGTGGACACTCTGAAAATATCCAGTGTAATGTATGGTCTTTCGTAGGTCGTAGGCTTCCGGCATTGAAAGGCGACGATTACCTTTGGTGTGCTGATGATTATGGCAATAAGGTAACGGCAGAATTGGCTGGTATTTATATTCCAGGATCGGTTCATGAAAACTATTCTACTACGTGGGCTGATATCGACAAGCAGTTGATGGAGGATGCTGATTTCGGAGGGTGCCTGAAAAAGAGTAGTCCGTTGAAAGCAGAAATCGTAGCAGCAGGTATTCCCAATATCGCTGATGTGAATGAGCGCTTTGGTGCTGTTTGGCAGTTGCTAAAGAGCAAGGTGCGCTGGAATGGCGATTATGCCTTTTGGGGCAAGTCGGCTTCAAAGATACTGAAAGATGGTACAGGAACTAATGCTGATATCAATTTTCTTTTAATCAGTATGCTTCGCGATGCAGGCATTGAGGCATCGCCAGTAGTGTTGCGTAGTCGTAACAAGGGAACCTTGCCGCTTTCACATTCCAGTCTGAAGTATCTTAATACTTTTGTTGTTGCTATACACATCAATGATTCAACATTGGCTTTCTTTGATAGTTCGGCCGAGGATGGTTATCTGAACGCCATCCCTGCAAACCTACTTGTTAAAAAAGCCCGTCTGCTTAAGAAAGGTTCTGCAGGTGAATGGGTTGATTTGCAGACTCCAGCCCGCAGTCGAGAGATTGTAACCATTCAGGCGCAACTGGATGCCGATGGTATGTTACATGGTAAAAAAGATAGCCGTCTGTATGAAGAGGCTGCAGCAGCACTGCGTCGCACATGGCGCTTGGCCAAGGATAGTGTTGAGCAGATAAATAAGATGCAAGAGCGCGATAATATTCAGATTCTAACCTATCAGACATCAAACCGTCAAAGCTTTTCGCCTATGATGGAAGAGCAGATGACGTTCACAAAACAATGCGATGCTGCTGGTGATATCATTTATTTGAACCCGCTTGTCTTGATTCCTCAGGATGAATCGCCATTCACCGAAGCCGAGCGTAGCTTGCCTATAGAGTTTCCTTATAAGCAATCAGAAACCATCAACGTTGTTATCACACTTCCAGAAGGATATGCTGTTGAGGAAATGCCAAAGCCTACTATCCTGAAGTTTGATGGCATCAGTGTGCGTATTGCTAGCAGTATTAATGATAATATGCTGAGCACACAGTTCAAGTACAGTATCAATAAGATATTCTATACTGCCGACGAATATAAGGATCTCAAGGCTTTCATCGACCATATGGTGGAATGTAATAAGAATATGATTGCAATTAAGAAGTCATAATGAAAAAGGTATTCTTTTTGTTGGCAGCCCTTCTTTTTTGTCATTTTGTCAAGGCGCAGAATGTGATAGTAGAAGAGTCGAAAACCGATATCGTTTGCGATGCTCCTGATCACGCCATACAGAAATTCCGTGAGGTAACTACTATCGTCAACGAGCATGGATCGTCGCAGGCTGGTTTTGTGTGTTCTTGTAGCAAGCGTGATAAGCTTACAAGCTTCAAGGGGCAAGTATCCGATAGCTCTGGACGCATCATCAAGAAGCTGAAAGAGAGTGATCTGGTAAAGACAGAATACTCACCCTATCTTGCTATCGATGACTATAAGATGTATCTTGATTATACTCCTCCTGTATATCCTGTTACCATTACTTATGAGTGGACCATCGAGAGCAAGGATAATCTGATAGAATTCCCTTCATTCTGTCCGCAGAGCGATTATGACATCAGTGTTAAGAAGGCTGTCTACAGTTTGGTAGCTCCAAAAGATATGGCGATTCGTTATGCCCTACAGAATCTGGATAGTGAGGTGCGTGTCAAGGAGGTTAACGACACCACAGAGTCAATGACGCTCGAGGTTAGTGATTTGCCGATGTTGAAAAAAGAATCTTATGCCCGCCCCTTGCGCGAAAGAGTGCCGATGGCCTGGTTTGCACCCACGGACTTTGTGTATTATGGTACTACGGGTAGTCTGCGTAACTGGGTTGACTATGGCAAGTGGGAATACAGCTTGATTCTGGGTAGAGACCAGCTGTCAGATGCCGAACGACAGGAGTTGCATCAGTTGACCGATGGTCTGAAAACCAACCGTGAGAAAGTAGAAGCCATCTACCGCCGCTTGGAGAAGACTACGCGTTATGTCGCCATTCTTTTGGGTATTGGCGGACAGCAGCCAGCGCCAGCCGCCGAGGTTAGCAAAAGCGGATTTGGCGATTGCAAGGGTCTGTCTAATTATATGCGTGCCATGCTTAAGGAGGTTGGCATCCCGTCTAACTACATCACCATCAGCACAAACAATCGTCGTTTGCGTAATGACTTTGCTAGTGTAGGTCAGATGAACCATGTGATTCTCCAGGTGCCTTTGCAGAATGACACCTTGTGGTTAGAGTGCACCAATCCGCAGTTGCCTATGGGTTATGTTCATGAGGATATAGCAGGTCATGATGCTATCGAGATTAACGAAAAAGGTGGCAGATTAGTACGTCTGCCAGTATATCCCGATAGTACCAACCTGATGCATACATCTGTCAGCATCAGCCTGAATGAAAACGGGGCTGTAGACATGAAACTATCACAACAGGCTACGAATCGCCAGTATGAGAGTTTGATACCCTTATTGAAGATGGACGAGAAAGACAGACAGAAGACCATCCAGAGAATCGTTTATGCACCACAGTCAGAAATTAATCAACTTGACATTCAGGAGTCTGGAGCAATTATCACGATAGATGCCGATATTAAGAGCCAGAGATATGCTACTAAGACTGGGCAACGCCTGTTTGTTCCCATCTGTCCTTTGCATCGTGGCTATACAGTACTAACAGCCAATGCCGACCGTACGGAAGACATCTGGCGCGATTTTGGCTATCTCGATGAAGACGACATCACCATCACCATCCCAGAAGGCTTTGAGATAGAAGCTGGTCCAAAGAATGTGTCGCTGATCCAACCCTTTGCCTCGTTCTCCTTCACGATGCAAGTCAAAGGTGATAAGATCCGCATTCATAACCGTCTGTTGATGAAATCTGGCTCATTCCCCAAATCCCAGTTCCCCCAGCTCGCCGATTTCATCCGCACCATCAACAACATCTATAATCAGAAAGTAGTATTAAAAAAGAAAGATTTATGAAAAGATTATTTCTAACGATATCGGTTATGATGATGTGTCTGGCCACTTGGGCGCAGAATGACGAGATAACCAGAGCGCAAGCAGACAAGTTGGATTCTATTACTGTTAAGTTAATGAACCAAGAGCGTTATGAGGATGCCATTAAAGCCAAAGAGCGAGAGCTGACAATACTTAAATCGCTTTATGGCGAGAATGATAGTACCTATATCCGGCAATTAGCTTTCAGCGCAAAATTGTATTATAGGAACAAACAAGTAAAAGAGGCAGCTACAATTGTAGAAAAAGCAGCACAGTTATATGCCGAAAATATTAGTAATAATGACGACCTTTATGCGTTCTATCTTGACAACCTGTCGCTCTATCAGTTGTCTATTGAGGAGTATGCTAAGGCCAAGGAAAACTGCAGAAAGGCATTAACCATTTACGAGCAGTTGGGCAAGAAGGATTACGATCTGGCAATCATCCTGATGCACATGGCAGAAGCATGCCACTATAATGGCGAAACCCAAGATGCACTTAAATTCGAGTTACGTGCGCTTAACACCATCAAGAATGTGTACGGACGACATTCTGATGAGTATATAGGCGAGTTACCTTTCCTGCAGAAATACTATCAGGCTCTTGGTGACGAAAAGAACGCCAAAGAAATCGAAGAAACTATCAGTAAACTTCAGAAAGAGAAAGAAGATGGTATTGTAGACTTACCAGAACCTACAAAATTCAAGAGCGAAGAAATATGCAGAGAGCATAACGCCGATGCTTTTAAATGCATCAAATACTATCTAACCCACAAACTGAGTGCTTCACAGATTAATCAGGCAGCCCAATATATCATCAATTGGACTGATGCCAGCGGTGATGTGAATATCCCTGTTGGAGAGGAAATGGCATCTTTGGTTACCTCTAAGAAGACCCTTCCGTATTTTGTAGCGTATTTGGCAGCTTATAGTTATTATTGTTTGACAGAAAACACTAAGCAACTTGATGAGAAGTTTTTCGCTTATGCCATCAATATATTATTGCAGTTTTACGAGCCCAACAGCGAACTTACCGGCAAGGTTGAATTGCTTGAAAACTATCTGAAGCTACAGAAGAAAGGTAAGTTGGAAAAAGAATTGAGTAAAGTTTTCGCAAAAGCAAAAAAATAAGTGATTATCGATAATATGTACAGATTTCTATTTATAATTATTTTCGCTTTGGCATTTAGTGCCACGGCTGAGGCTCAGGCCGTATCGGCAGAACAGGTTAGTCAGGATTCAACAATCAACATTATTGCCTATTTCTGTAAGAACGATACCTTAGAGTATGTTTATCATGACTATAAGGCAAAGGTGGAAAACAATGACACCACAGTAAAGCATCATATAGTAGACCAGTTCCAGCTGATAGTAAGAGATTCTACTGCTAATGGATACGAGATTGAGGTAAAGCCGCTTAAAACAGAGGTGGTCTTCTTCAACGACTCTCTGATGACGGGTATTTTTCAGGCGCTACAGAATAAGATGGGCGATATGAGTACCATATTAACCACCGACGAATTAGGACAAATACAGCATATTAAGAACTGGAAGGAGATTAAAGACTTTACACGGAGAGTGATTAAGGCATTCTGCGATTCTCTTTATGCCAATCAGCCGCAACTGAATGAGATTATTCCTCGTACAAGATTTGAATCTCAGATAAACATGCAGCTTGCAAACGAGAAAGCATATCTTGAGAATAGCGACGACTTGCAGTTGCTGTTTTTAATGCATGGTAAATGTGTAAACATTGGCAAAACAGATAGTGATGATACTGATGAGAATGGCTATCAACAGCATACCACAATTGTTGCCGGATATGAAAAAACAGACGAGGAGACAGGTTTTGAGGACGATTTCTTTATGGAGGCAATAGTAAAGAAAACCATTCCTAAAGATGATGTGAAGCAATACGCTATTAATGCCATCAATATGACTGTGGCTGATACGTATGCTGGTAAGGTAAACGAGGAGATGGATAAAATAGAATATCAAGATGCCACAGTAACTTCGTATGAGAACTACGAATACTTCTATAATGGTTGGCCATGCGACATGGAGCACAGTACCGTTGTAGATATAATGGGCATTAAAAACATCGAGACACATCGAGCCGTGTGGACCTCTCGCACGTGGGGCAACTATACCAACCCCTCAGATAACGAATCACCTAATATTTAAGAGTAACCACAAAGAACATGATGAAGAAAGGGAAATGAATACAAAACTGAAAACATTGTTGCAGCAACTGCTGCAAAGCCCACGACGCTTTCCTATAGAGTTGGCATTGGGAGTGGTTTTCTTTAAGAGATGGAGCCTTGCTTGTACAACGGGGCTACTGTTTATAGTCATGATTGCCGTAGGATGCAAGGCTTCAAAACCTAAAAGAGTTAGTGCTGAAAAGACTATAGAAAGCAACGATTCTCTGATAATAGGAGATTATGAAGATTTTAACAGGCTGTGCCCTCTTCGTGAAAAGTGGCATTGATATATCCAAGTCGTTTACGCACAACTTTGAAGATTATTATTTAGGACAGATCATCCAAGGCGATTTCGACAACAAGATGCAAAGTGAAATAGACGAATGGTGCAGCAATCAGTCAGATAATAAGATTACCCATTTGCCAGTAGATCATGGCGCAAGTAGCGTCTTGGCTGTCATCAACTGTTTTAATGGAAAATGGGAAAAAGAGTTTAGTGCAAATCAAACAAAAGAAGAACCGTTTTCAGACGGTAGAGTCAAAACCGTTATGATGATGAATGATGAGGATGATGATAGACGTCTTTCTTATGCCCAGCGTTCAGATTATTCACTGTTATTTGAAACTGCCAAAGTTTGAACTGAATTTCAACTGCATAACAAACAAGTGGTTAACATCAATGGGAATACGCAAAGTGTTTAGCCGTGATGCTGATTTTGGTAATGTGAATAGAGAGTTCTATTTAGACCGTATTTCGCAATATGCAAAGGTTAAAGTTGACGAAATTGGAACGGCTGCTGAAGCTTTGACTTCTGCAGTATTGAAAGTCAAGGAGATGGGCGCAGTAGAAGAGAAATCTGTAGTCTATTTTTATGCCGACCATCCCTTTGCCTACATCATAGCCGATCCTTTCGGCAACTACTGCTTCATGGGCACTTCCTGGGGAAAATAAAGAGAGATGGATTATGATTAAGGGCAAAATAGTAAAGAAATCACAATTTATTGTGATTTTGCTTGGTTATTTCAAATCTTTTTTCTATTTTTGCGGCAAAATCACATTATGTTGTGAATTTAGCTGAAAACAATATGGATATAAAAGAGATTGGAGTCATCATTAAGGAACGACGCAAGCATCTAGGCGTTAATCAGCAGACGCTTGCCGATTTGGCTGGCGTAGGTCTCAACACGCTGGTGGCAATCGAACGGGGTGAGGGCAATCCACAACTCAGCACTCTGTTGACTATTCTCGAAACTCTTGGCTTGCAGGTGAATATCAATCTAAAGACACTGGATTATGAGACAATGTAAGGTGCTTGTTCACGATGTTGAGGCCGGCGTTTTGCAGGAGACTGATGATAGCCAGTACATCTTTACATATCACTCCAACTATGCTGGCGCGCCAGTTTGTTTAGCTATGCCTGTACGCTTAGAGCCATATCGCTCTGAACACCTATTCCCATATTTCTTCAACATGCTTTCTGAAGGTGCAAACCGTCAGACGCAATCCATGTTCCTACATATCGACGAGAACGATGACTTTGGTATTCTCTTAGCAACTGCCCAAGATGATACCATAGGAGCAGTAACCATTAAACCAATTGAATAAATGGAATCAATAAATGTATGTCCGTCTACTTTAGCTGAAGGTTTTGATACCTATTCGCCTACTGCCCGCAAACTGTTGTTTGATGGTAAGGAGGTTTCGCATATTCTCCCCTTCGACAGCCCAAACAATGAGAATGCCGATACAGAGGAGTTTGCTCGTCATGTGGGACGAATCTCGCTTTCGGGTGTTCAGCCCAAGGCAAGTCTTGTACTTAGCGACAACGGACAACTAGTGCAACCATCAGAAGGCGAGCGAGGACAGTATATTTTAAAGCCAGCTCCCTCTTCGTATACACTGCTTGAGCGGAAATATTGCCCTGCTAACGAGCATCTTAGCATGCAGATAGCTTCTCAGGTTTATCATATCGAAACCGCTGCCAACGGGCTCTGCTTCTTCCGTGATGGAGAGGCAGCCTATATCACTCGTCGTTTCGATGTGGCCCCTGATGGTGGAAAATACCAGCAGGAGGACCTTGCATCGCTTGGAGGATTGACAAAGGCCAATGGTGGTAGCGACTATAAATACAGCAATCTGAGTTACGAGGAATGTGCCGAAATCATTCGTCGTTACACCAAGGCGGCCCCTGTAGAGATATTGAAATTCTTCCGCGTGGTAGTTTTCAACTATCTTATTTTGAATGACGATGCCCACCTTAAGAATTTCTCATTAATGAATCGTGGCGATGGCGAGTATCATCTTACGCCTGCCTATGACCTTATTAATACGAGTCTGCATCTTTATGAACCTCGCATTTTTGCACTCGACAAGGGATTGTTCCGCGAGGGGATGCAATTTGATGATACTCACACCGTAAGCCGCAAAGACTTTGAGGAGTTTGGTCGACGCATAGATTTGTCGCCAAGGTTAGTTAAGCGCGAGCTGGACTACTTTGCAACTATGCATCCTCTTGCGCAGCAGTTGATAACCCGATCTTTCCTCCCTGAGAAACTTCAGCGCTATTACTGGCAATCGTACAACTATCGAAGGACGACGCTAAAATAAATTTATTATTATCATAGTTTTTTCTATCCCTGGATGCCGATTTCTTTTACGCGTTGTTCGAAGTCGTCGCGGTTGCCAGCGGCTTTGTTTTTGATGCGGGCACGATAGACGTATTCGCAAAGGGCGCGCTTTTTGTTCTTATTCAAATTTTTCTTATTATTGTTTGGTCGTTTCTAAACTATTGATTACTTTTGCAGATGAATAATTAATTGACCAATAAAAAGAGCGGAAGTCTGACGATGAAGAATGGCAAGGTAGACAAATACCTCTTTGCTGGTGGTTATGCCCAGGCATCGGTTGCAAGTGCAACAACCGATAACTTCGCTTTCTATTTCTATAACCAAGATCACCTTGGTAGTATCCGAGAGGTTGTAGATGCAAGTGGAGCAGTTAAGCAGGTAAACAACTACTATCCTTTCGGAGCTCCATACGCTGACACTTCATCTTCTACCAATTCCAACTTCCAGCCATACAAGTACAATGGCAAGGAACTCGATAAAATGCATGGTCTGAATACATTCGACTACGGCGCCAGACAATATGATCCAATATTAGCAAGATGGGACAGAAATGATCCGTTGTGTGAGAAATACTATGACATCAGTCCATATGCATATTGCATGAACAACCCTATAAAATATATTGACAAAAACGGAGATTCAACTAGGGTGTATGTAGAAGTTAATAAATTAGGACATGCATGGTTAAGTGTAGGAGAAGGGGATAATCAGGTAGTATATAGTTATGGTAGATATAATGGTACATATAAGCATAATCCATTATCAAATGGTGATGGTGTGTTGTTAAGGTTGACTGGAGAAAAGGCAAAAGAATATATGGAAAACAAAAAAGCAGAAGGTTTGTCTTCTTTTATCATTGGAGATGTTTCTGACAATGATGTTATGTCGTATGTCGATAATATTTTTTACTCATCAGCCAAACTCCCTGATGAAAAATCTAAAGATTATAATAAGAATACATCAGCTCGCGTAATAGATAAGTATAAGTTGTTATCTAATAATTGTACGACATTTGTCTCTGATGTACTTAATGGAGTTGGCTCAAATGTCTTAAATGAAATTAAAACTTTACCTACAAGTTCTTTTGGAACTTTTTCGAATTATGAGACTAAAGGACGTTTTGTGAATCCTCGTTCATTACTTAAGCATTTAAATACTAAATCTCTTAAATCAAATAGTTATGTATATAAAAGATAAAACTTTTAAAATAGTAAATAGAGGCTATATCGTGCTTAATATATTATTATGGATTATAATATTATATATGATAATAGATAATATTGTAAGTCTCAAATATGAGATTGAGAAGGAAGTAATAAATCTTCATATAAATCAAGCATCAGACTATATTAAGCAAACAATACAAGTTTTATGTCTATTTTTAGTATATATTACATTTAATATATTATATTTAGGCGTTATGGGACGTTTTCGGTTAAAAAATAGAATATGAAGAATTCATCGCAGTCACGGGGTCGGTTCTTTTGATCATTTTCTCGTTATTTCTTTTGCGGATTACAAATAAGTTTGTATCTTTGTAATCGAATTAATAAACCATCGGTAATAATGGCAAAACAGATTAGAAAGAAAAGCGGGACTGGTCTCCGTCAGTTATCTAGACTTGCGGGAGTTTCGTTTGGTGTTATACAAAAGTTGTGATTCAATAAAGATGATCAGAAGAACCGACCCTGTGATTGCTGGAGTTTGGCGCGAATATTT
>NZ_FRBD01000015.1 GCF_900142525.1 Xylanibacter ruminicola
CTCCATCATGCAGGACTGAGGTCCTACTGTGCATCCATGGCCGATGTCCTTAGTTTGACAAGATCAGATAGAATAAGCCTTCACCGCCCCTTCACATTCGACGCACACATACAGGACTTGTTCCCGCCGTTGACCGTAGGTGCCAGTGTGCATATTATTCCAGAGACGATACGACGTGACATAGAAGGCATCAAGATCTTTGTTCATGAAAATGGAATCACCGGTGGTAGTTACACAACCTCTTTAGGCGCGCTGCTGCTTGAGGGCACTCCCCTTCCACTACGCTACATGACACTGACGGGTGAGAAGATGGCAGGTCTGGTTTGTGGTGATGTACAGCTGTTCAACGGCTATGGGCCGACGGAATGTACAGACCTTATCTCGATATTCCGTTTGGAGAAAGGCATCGTGTATGACAACATTCCTATTGGACGTCCCATGGCAAACAGCTGGTGTTTCATTACGGATCAATACGGACATCTTTTGCCATGCGGCATGGCGGGCGAACTGTGCTTTGCCTCCGTACAGGTAGGCCGTGGGTACTGGCAGTTGCCGGAGCAAACTGCTAAAGTGTTTGCCGACTGTCCGTTCATAGAGAAAGATGCATGGGGACGGAAGATGCGGATGTACCGCACCGGCGACCTTTGCCGCTGGAACGAGCAGGGAGAGCTAGAATATCTCGGCCGCATTGACAATCAGGTGAAGCTGAGAGGCTTCCGCATTGAGTTAGGTGAGATAGAAAGCCGGATGATGAAGTATGACGGCATCCATCAGGCTGTGGCTTCGGTTTATGATGGACAGCTGCTTTGCCTGTACTATACTGCAGACAGCGATATAGACGAAGGTACTCTGAAGGAATTCCTTGCACAATCGCTGCCTGATTATATGGTACCTGCTGCTTACATCCATTTGGACGAGTTGCCACTAACCCCCAACGGCAAGATAGACAGACGTAGGCTGAATGAGCAGAACAATCCAATACAGTCTGCCGACATGCAACAAGTAAGTCCTTGTAACAAAATAGAGGAAACACTATTGGAGATTGCTCACGACGTACTTGGCCGGGAGGATTTTGGCGTAACAGATAATTTGAAACTATTGGGAATGAATTCCATTCATGCCATGCGGATTGCTATTCGCGCACAGCAAAAGGGATATGCCATCCGAGTTGCAGAATTGATCAAATACCAGACCATCCGTCAACTCCATGTAGATGGCATCTCCATGTCGCGCTGGCTCAATGTGCAGGATAAGGGGAAACCCATAGTGGTGTATGTGCTAGGTATCTCTGGAGAGACGGAAAGCTGTCATTTGATGCAGGAATTACAAGACAAATACCGCGTCTTACTTTTCGAAAATCTGACAGAAATTTATACAAGTCTGTCAGACAAGAATGTTGATATGTTGATGGATGACTACTTGTCAATACTTCACAAAGAACTGAATGGAGAAGGTGTCCACGCCTTCATTGGACACAGTTTTGGTGGAGAAATGGCTTACAGGCTTGCAGGCAGATGGAGCCTACTGTCCGATTGGAGGACACAAGTCGTTGTTCTTGACAATGTGCCATGGACTGATAGCATGGAAAATTTCTGGAAGTTATTAAAGGACAGGATTGATGACAAGCATCTGACGTTACCTAAAACAGTAGCTGAACTTTTGGAGATGTCTATACTGATTAAAGATATTGTAATTCAGATGAGGAGAACTTCAAATGTATGTCCTAGTTATGATTTACCAATTCATCTGTTTGTGAGTACAAAACATTCAGGTATAGATGATGTCTTTAATTATATCAATGAAATGGATACAGAAGAGAATAGGACAGTTCTTTCAGAAATTTTAGATACTGATGATATGGCAAGAACCATAGATGTAGAAGGAATGTGGCATAAGAATCATAAGGGATCCTTAACCGTAAGCTACATTCCAGATACGCACATGGGGATGCTGAAAAAGGAATATATTAGTTTATACTTAGATTCTCTAACCCTATAAAGTTATTATTATGGCGAATTATTCATCAATTTATAGTGAAATGGAATCGTAAGTCCGGTCTCTACACGGACAACCAATCATATCTGAATCCTTTTGCACTTGCTGACGGATGAGAAACAGACTTTGCGGCTCAAAGACAGCATAAAGCCCCTATAATGCTTGACGGGGTAAGGGGAAACTGGGCGAGGACAACACGTAATTGCACCTGTCGTGGCTGGAGATTCCGCAGATGGAGGGCAAGACGGCAAAATTAGTCCGCATGACTATTAGTTGCGGATTTTGGAGAATTAACGCCGCTCGAGCTCTGCTCGCTTGCTACCAAAGGGACGCAAGAATTCGGCCTAAAATAAAGGTAAAACGGGGAAAAATGAGGAAGTACGAAAATGAGGGTAACGCAAATCAGGGCAGAACACATTTGCACACGAAACTCCAATTGAAGCAGAAATGAAAATTAAGTATCCATGGGGCTGAGCAGTCATGATAGCGCCGAAATGATAGGAATGCTAATTAAATGAATGTATGGAGCGAGAAATGACAGATAATTCCCAACCAAAAGGATTAGCTGCTCGCATATTGGGAGAGCAGCCTACAGGTCTTCAGAAAACATTTTTCTGGCTTATGATCCTATCGCTCACGTTGTGGCCGTTATTGTTCTTCGTGTCTTTATTCTTCTTCGATGCTCCTATCCGTACGACTGTTGACGAAATCAGCCGTTGGGGTATGGTGCTGACCATTTGGCTTTATCCCCTCTATTTGCTGCCCTTAATGAGATCGTGGTTCCAATTGTCAAAATGTCTGCGGGCAACCTGGCTTTTCTATCTATGCCCTCTGATACCTATTATTATATTCTTCTCGTTTGTGGAATTAGCTTCAAGTGAATACGCAGCGAAGAAACCTAAAGGATATGATCCTGCAACTTTCGAACGCTTAAACGAATCATTCGCAAAAGACATCAATCATGTATATTTTTATAATGAGATTCTGGAAGATGCGAATCCAAAAACTTTCCGCGCTTTAGACGAAGATTATTCAGCTGATAGTCGGCATGTCTGGTATAGAAAAGATATTATCGAGGGGGCCAATCCACAGACTTTTGTAGCACCAGAGAAAAACAACTCTCTTGATATTTCTATCGATCTTGCTCATGATGACCACGATTATTATAACCAGAACAATCCTCTTCACGTTGCAGATATGGGCAGTTTCAAGCGGATAGATGGCAGTTGGGCTGTGGATCGTCAGAATGTCTATTATATTGGACTTGAAGCCGAAATAGGAAAAGACATTGTGCCTATAGGAGATTTCCGCACGTTCAGGGTCTTGAATGATTTCTATGCAGCTGATGCTAAATATGTGTATTACAAGAATAAGGTAGTAGAAGGGGCTGACCCAAAGACTTTTGTCGTGCTGGATGGTGGAAATGACTATGGACAAGATAAAAATCGCGTCTATTATCAAGATTGTGGAACAACAATACGAAACCTCGATGCTTTGAAGCACAGGAATATGGGCAACGGCCTGTATGAGACATTCCATACCGATGGTAAGACGGTATATAATCCTGAGCTGATGGCAATGCCCGTTGGCACAGACTTTTCGACTATCCACAGGGTAGAACGTTATCGCGACTGGTATGCAGACAAAAACCGGGTTTACTATGAAAACCGTCTTTTACCTGAAGCCAACCCCCAGGCATTCAAGGTCTTTCCGATACACTATGTGTCAAAGGATTATGTGTCAAACAATAATAAAGATTTCGATTACTCCTATGACGGAAATCGCGTATATTATCGTGATTCATTAATGCATGGAGTAGATGTCGCCTCCTTCATTTGTGGCTATGATTATGTTGACTCCATTTCATTTGCCTTCGACAAGAACCGTTATTATCAGGGGAGGCCCAATCCGCGTCTCGAAAAACTTCGTCAAGGCAAATGTCGAGTTGACAGCGAATGATTGACATAGCTGTTCTGTTAATCATATATCATCTGTTTCTATTTGAACGTTTATATTTATCTTCCATCGGCTATCCCTGTTTGATGGATTATCTTCTGCTGATGTACTTAAAGGCTTATATACCATGTGGACAGACTTAGAATACAACTGTTCGTAGAGTTCATCCGCTAAGGTAGTCTCATCTATGATTTTTTCCAATATATAACCAAGTCGTTGCCATGTAACAGTTTTGACATAAGACATAATCAGCCGAAACTGGTTACGAATGTCTATTTGCTCAGCCAGTTCTTCAAGGATGGTAGCCACTCTTGAAAGTCCACCCACATGCTGTTGATATTGGATAAGGTCAGCAGCCGTCAAGAGTGGATTGGAGATGCGGATGGTTCCAGTTTCGGTATTCTTAATAATGAAAGCCTCCTCTGGTAATCTGTCACGATAGAACCAATCAATGGTTACATTACGAGTTGAAACTACCCGACGCTTTGGAAAAGTTGTCATGACAGAGAACTGTTGGGGACGCTGGTGAGCTGCACCAAGATGTTCTGCCGCACTAAGCATACAGACATAGTAAGGCTTGCCAAGATAGGACATCAACTGGTCAATATAATAGTTTGCAGGAATGGAACCTCTTAAAATGTAATGAACAGGGAAAATAACATAGAATCCCCTGTAAACGTTAGCAATGGTTTTATTAGCGCAAAGCCTTGAAAGTTCATTCTGAAGAATCTGCTCAGAAGAATACATACCAGTATTTCTCACATCCTCAATGGAGAACGTGGGATAACCATGTATAGCTCTGTCCTTTATCCACTTTTGAAGAGTCATGTCAATACTTTTTGGTGCAAATATAATAAAATTTTTATTATTAACGAGTTTTGATAAGCAAAAATGTGCTTTTCTTTTATATTTTTTAAGGAGTGGTGGACATAATATCCTCCAATTTACTAATCTTTTTCATAAAAACAATGACATAATACTTCATCCGATTCTCATAGTTTCGTAATTTTCGACGCGACTGCACCATCCGAAGGAAACGTCTGCACCAAAGCTCAGGTAGCAGCCGCCAAGGCCAAGGGATGGGAGGCTTTTTACGATGACGGCGAAAATTGGATAGTATATGAAGGCAGCGAGTAGAGACTGACAGCTACGACTGCAACCTCGTCGAGTTGCTCTTCTTGATGGGAATGTCGAAGATGAAGCGGGTGCCCTCGTGATAGTCGGCATCGTACCAGATGTCACCACCCAAGAGTTTTACGATGACCTTACAAACGGATAGGCCAAGACCTACCAGCTTCACGTTGTTGCCCATCTCGCGGAAGGTGTCGAAGATGTGTTCGCGGCGCTCGGGAGGGATGCCCTGACCGGTATCGGTAACGCTGATGCGAACCATGCCGCCATACTCGGTACAAGCCACGGTGATGACGCCCTTCTCGGTGTACTGAACGGCATTCTCCAACAGATGGCGAAGCAGCGTTTCGAGCGCCTCCTGATTGGTCTCTACCACGAAATCGTCGGTCAGATCGCTCTCGAAGAACATACGCACACCTTGATTACTGCGCGCACGCATTGAGTCGACCATGTGACGGCAGATGTGATTAGGCGATAGCGTGTAGTTGACGGGCAGCGACTTCTTACTCTCGTAGAGCGACAACTCAGCCAGTTCGTCGATGAGTTTGGTGATGGACTTAGAACTGTTCTTGATCATACTGCTAAGCTGTTGGCGCTCGTCGGCCTGAAGCTCATACTCCTTGGTGCCCAGAATCTCGCTGAAGCCCTGAATAGGATTAAGCGGCGCGCGCAGCTCGTTGGTGATGTTGGTGATAAACTCGTTCTTCATGTCGAAGGCTTTCTCGGCTTGCTTGCGAGCCTTGTCGAGCTTGGCATTCTCGCGCTCCAGGCGGCGTATGCGCACCCTGTGGACAAAGATGAACGCGGCCAGCACCAACAGCACTACACCTATTATAATAAAGGTAATAACGTAGCGCAGCTGGGCGTTCTCCTCCTCCAGCATATTCTGCTCAAGCTTCATGCGCTCGTTGTTCATCTGAACATAGCAGCTGGCAACCACATTGCCGTGCGACACAAGCACGATAGAGTCGTTAATCTTCTTGAACTTAGCCATATACTCGTAGGCCTTGGCATCATCGCCCATGCGGTGATAGATAATAGCCATACGCTCGGCACGGGTCTCTGGCGAGAGGTCTTTACAGAGTTGCAAAGCCTCATTGTAATTACCATTCAGTATGTGATGATTAACCTCGACTACGGGTTCGATGGTGCCGATGCCGTCGGTCTTTTTCAGCTCCATCAGCACATTGTAGATGCTATCGTAGAGCTCCTTGTTATTCTTGTTGAAGGCAAACTGACTGATGCGATAGAGTGCCCTACCCTTGTGGATGGGCGCCACGTTGGGCTCGGCCAGAATCTGGCGGGCAAACTTCAGTCCGGCCTTCTGATCCTTGCGGTGGTTGGCTATCTTCATCAGCTCCTGCAGATCGTCGCCGGCACTCTCGCCCGGGAAGTACTTGTGGCGGAAGTCGACCGCCTTCAGGAAGGTTTCCTCGGCCAGCTGGTAATCCTGTTTCTGCAGCGCATTGACGGCGCGGATGTGCAGGGCTACATAGTTGCCCCAAAGGCTGTTCTGCGATACAGCATAGTCGGCCAGACGGCCTACTATCTCCTCGGCCTTACCATAGTCCTGATGGGTGGCCTCGTAGGTACTCTGATGGCCCCAAGCGGTATAGAACAATCGCTCGTTGCCCTGCTTCTTACTCTCGGCCTTGACTTGCTCTGAAACCTCGATAAACTTATCGCGCTCGGGGGTACTGATAAGTTTCAACATCTCTGCCTGAAGCTTGTCAAGCTTATCGGCGCCTGCACCTGCGGCCTTAGCGGCGGGACTAACTAGCGTAAAAACGGTTAATAGCAATAGATAAAAATAACGGTTCATAATACATGGATTAGTGATTACGGAGGCAAATATACAAAAAAATTTGGTTTTTTGCTTGCATTTAATCAAAAAATAGCGTAACTTTGCAGAATATAATGAACTAATTACCTATTAACACTGTATGTTACGACTTTTGATAATCATACTATGCTTTACGCTCTACCTGCCCACCACGAAGGCCCAAACGGGCGGCCAGAGATATTACACCGACGAAAACCCGCTGGTGTTTGAACACTCGTATAATCTGTATCCGTACTCGTATATTAACGACGAGGGCAAGCCCGAAGGCTACTTTATCGACATCATCGACATGCTGATGAAGGAGATGGGAATACCCTACGTGATAGAGCTGAAACCGCAAAAAGAAGCGCTGAAAGACCTGAAGGCGGGTAAAGCCGACCTAGCGATAGGATTGGGTGACATCTACGACGAGCAGTTTGGCCACTACGGCCGCATCACGCTGACGTTGCTCACCCAGAGCATCGTAACCCCACGAGGCAAGGCGGTGAAGGTGAAGAACTTTAGCGACCTAAGAAACGAGAAGGTAACGGTACAGGACTCGAGCATGGTGCACCACCTGATGGTGGACTACGGATGGGCCGACAACGCCATAGTAAGTAAGGAGATAAGCGAGGAGATACGCGAGATAAACGAGAAAGGCGAAGGACAGATAGTGTGGAACACACCATCGCTGAAGTGGCTGATAAAGCACTACCAGCTGAATAATCTGAAGATTTCGCCCGTAAACATGCCTCACGGCGAGTGCAAGTTCATATCCAACGACCCATACATACTGGATATGATAGAGCGATTCTATGAATACAAGTACAGCGAGGGCAAGATAAAGGCACTGGAGGATAAGTGGTTTGACGAGCAGCCCGAGCCCGAAACCGAGGCGCAATGGCACTGGTATGTAGCCATATTAGGTGCGCTGCTGTTGCTGGGCGCCATCGTATATCTGCTGATAGAGGTGCGCCAGAACCGAAAGGCCACTCAGACCTACCACCAGATGACACAGAATCTGGCTAAGGTGGCCGAGCACAACAAATACAGATTCTGGACTTACTACGTAGACGAGCAGAAATACATATGGCGCGATGAGAACGGCAACGAGCTGTTTACATGCACCCCCGAGGAGTTTGCCAAGAGATACAACAAGAAAGACTACGACCTGCTGAAAGAGGCCATGGACCGACTGATAAGAAAGAACATGGACTCCCACGGCCACATAGAAAGCGAGGAAGAGCTGGAGTTGAAAGCCCGCGACGAGGAGTTGGGCGACGAGAGGCTGCACGGATTTGTGGTACACCTATCGGTGCTGAGTCGCAACCACCACGGCAAGCCTACCGTGATTATAGGAACCAAGAAAGACGTGACCAAGGAGATGGCACAGAAGGAGAAGAACCAGGAACTGTCGCTACGCCACCTGTCGTTGTTCTACAACAACGAATCGGGCATACTGTTATTCGACCAGAAGGGATACCTGCAAGATGCCAACCAGAAGGCAGGCGAACTGCTGATGTGGGACATAGACCAGGCAGTAGAGAAGCACGTGCACATAAACACCATACTGGGAGCCAGCCACCAGATAAAAGAGCTGAGCGAGGCCGACGGCATGAAGGGCGTGATGAGCTGCGGTGCCGGAGTTGTGGACTACCAGGTGAAAAACATTATGAACGAGAACAACGAACTTATAGGACTTTACGTATTCTGCATATGAAGATGATACACCGACAACTTACCGCCATCATACTGCTGCTGGCCGTGGCCACAAGTGCAGCAGCACAATCGCTGAGCGAGAGATACCCCACCGAACGCCCGGTAATCATAGTGTGCAACTATAAGAAACCTGCGGGCTACTATCTGGATGTGGCCAACAAGATGGCCGAAAAGATAGGCGTGAAATTAAAGTTTGAAACCCAAATGGGCGATGCCGGTTGGGACAACTTTGTGAACGGCGAGGCCGATCTGATACTGACTAACAACGAGAAATACGATAGGAGCGGCTACACCACATCGAAGAGTATTGTAGACTATCAGCGCGTAAGTGCCGACTCGATAACCGAGATGCACCTGACGGGAAAAGACCGCCAGCTGATGGAGCAGATAGACGATACCTACATGCGTATGAAGCAGAACGGCGAGATAGAAGAGATACAGCAGCGGTGGCTGCACCCCGAAAAAGCCAAGACCGAAACACCGAAGACGGTGATACATCTGGCCAACGCACTGCTGATACTATCGGCCATACTCATAGTGCTGGGACTGATGCGAATGTGGCATATACACAAGACGCGCAAGCACACGGCCGAAATAAAGGAAATGATAAACCAGGCACAGCACATGCACAACAGCTATGTATACCAAGACGACAAGGCCGCCCACGACCTGAAGCTGAAGTATGATGCCATTATGTGTAACCCGTTTGTGGCCATAGCCTTCTACGACAAAAACGGCCGACTGGTGGAGATGAACGAGACGATGAAACGAACCAGACACGAAAACACGGCCTACCTGCGCCAGCCGCTATATAACGCAGATGGCGAGGTATCGAACTACATAGTAGCCGTAGACAAACGAAAACTTACTACTTGAACTTAAACAGGTTGACAAATCCAGTAGTCTGGAACACATCCTTTACTTCGGCATTCAGTCCCTTGATGTAAATGTCGCAATGATTGGCGCAGCAGCGCTGGTCGATAGCCATCAACAGGCGTAGACCGCTGGACGAGATATACTCCAGGCGACTGCAATCGATGACAACCTCGTAGTTCTTGTAATCGAACAGAGGTTCTACTTCCTTCTCGGTCTGACGTGTTACCGATGTGTCGAGACGTCCGTCGAGAATCAGCGTTACGCGATGATCATCATCCTTTCTGATTGTTGCTTCCATCTTGATCAGTATTTTTATTTAATTTCTTTATCATTGTCAGCACGTTCTGCCCGTCGATGTAGACATACGATACATCGTCCATATAGTGGCGTATCAGGTGAATACCCAGTCCGCCCACAGAGCGTTCTCTTACATACTTGTCGACATCAACCTCGGGCATCTTGGTGGGGTCGAAACGCTCACCGCGGTCGCGCAGCACAAAGTGTATCTCATCGTCATAGGCCGTAACATCCAGATACACATGGCCGCGGGTGCCCTCAGGATAAGCATACTCCATGGCATTGACCACAGCCTCTTCGATGGCCAGATGCACGCCCGAGCGGTCGAGATCGTAGAACTTCATATCGTCGCAGATACCATCGATAAACACCGTGAGCACAGGCACCTCCTGCACATCGTTATTAAACAGAATGCTGCGGTAATACAGCTTGGGGTCAACATTACCACGATACTTGATGGCCAGCAGCGAGATATCGTCCTTCTGAGGAATGAAGTTGACGAACTGGCGCTCGGTCATACGGATATCCTTCACAAACGTGCGCGAGTCGAGGCGCTTGGCAGCCAAGCGGATGGCCTCCTTAAACATACGGTCGCGGCCGTACTGCTTCAGGTCTACTGTCTCGGCCTCGGTAAATCCATCGGTGTAAAGGAACAATGTGGTGCCCGGCATAATCACGGTTTCCTGCTCGGTATACTCCCACTCGGGGCGCAAGCCCAAAGGAATGTTATTATCAGTACGCAGGAATCGGGTGTGCGAACCCACCAGCACGGGCGGTTCGTGGCCCGCATTGGCATACAGGAACTTACCGGTGGCCAAATCAATCACGCCCATAAACAGCGTAACAAACATGAACGAGTCGTTACTCTGACACACCGAGCGATTGATCGATTCGACTATCAACTTGGGCGATGTATTGATCATCGACGCACTACGGAACATAGAGCGCGTTACGGCCATTACCAGCGATGCGGGCACTCCCTTACCGGCCACATCGCCGATACTGAAGAAGAGCTTCTCATCGCGGATAAAGAAGTCGAAGAGGTCGCCGCCCACCTCCTTGGCGGTAACCACCTCGCCATAGATGTCGATATCGGTACGCTCGGGATAAGGAGGATACTGCTTGGGAAGCATGCGCTGCTGGATATCGCTGGCAATCTTCAGCTCCTGCTCCATAGCCACCTTAGAGGCCGTAGTCTCCTTAAGTTCATCGATATAGCCGGTGAGCGACACGCGCATTTCGCCAAAGGCCGTACGCAGGGCATCGATCTCGCGGCTCTTAACCGCGGGCAGTTTCATGTCGAAGTTGCCCTGAGCCACCTGATTGGCGGCCGTAACGAATCGCGACAACGGCCGCAGATTGGACACCAGGAAACGATGGCAGAGAAAGTTTATCAGCACCACTCCTGCAAATAATACGGCCAATATCCACATGGCCAGCACATTACCATTGTGGTAGATAATGGCATCGGGCACAATGACTACTACGGTCCAGTCGGCATACTTTACAAACGAGTAGAATATCCACGACTTGGTGCCATCATTATTAATATGAGTCATGCCGCTCTCGCCAGCCATCATCTTGCGACCCACGGCATCGTCGAGCGTATCGGGGCTCTGGGCGGCTATATCCTGGAACTTGCGCTTCAGCACGCGGTTCTCCTCGGGATGAATTAGGTAGGTGCCATCGTGGTCGATGATGAAGCTATACGACTGCTCCTTGAATCCCTTCTCATAGCGTTCGTGGTTCTCGGCATCAACACGCTGATGGCGCAATCGCAACCAGTTGAGCGATACATCGGCACCAAGAACACCTACTTTGTTGCCACGGGCATCGCGAACATGCGTTGCGTAAGTAGTAGTTAGTTGTTGCGACGCTGCGCGGTCAAAATAAGGCGGAGTCCAATCGCCTTCATTATTCTGGAATGCAGCTTTATACCATGAGTGCACCAAATAGTCGGGGTGCTTCTCGTTCATCTGTTTGCCTTTGACTACACCAGATGAATCGCGCCAGGCATAAATCTCGTAGTTATGCCCACGCTCGGGATAGAAATCGGGTTCGAATATCAATCGGCAACTCGACATGTACATGTTCTGGCTAACCATGCGTTCGAGGTGAGCCTCAAGTTTGTCGGGGTTGTTCAGGTCGCACTCAATATCATAAATGTTATTGATGGCGGCCACGTAGACATCTGAAAGTACACCGCGAATCTTCTCGTTGGCATGCAGTACAACGCCATCGTAGCGCGATTCGGCCTCACGAGCCATAGAATCTCTGGTAAGATAATACACTACCGCCATGATGATAGCCGACATCACAATCAGCACCATCATAATTCTCAGACTCAATCTATTGGCAAGGGTTAGCCTCTTCATTTTGCACCCGTTTTAAGTTAATAGATGGTGCAAATATACAAATAAATTATGAAAACAAGGCAATATTTGCGAAAAATGTGTTATCTTTGCAGCAAGCAATAACTGAAAATATATAAATATGATAGAAAAGGTAATTGAAAGTTTTAATAACAATCTGATTGCAGAGGATCGATACAGAATGATACTCGACGGTCTGCAGGTTACTCTCGTTATTACGCTTTGTGCGGTGGTTCTGGGTACGCTGTTAGGCGGACTGGTGTGCTGGATGCGCATGAACCGCCGACCGTGGCTGCAACAGGTGGCCAGGGTGTATATCGACCTGATGCGCGGCACCCCGGTACTGGTGCTGCTGATGCTGATGTACTATGTGGTGATGGCACCGCTGGATGCTACGGGCATCGTGGTGGCTATCGTAACCTTTGCCATGAACACGGCTGCCTACATCAGCGAAATGCTGCGCACCGCCATTCAGGGCATAGACCGCGGGCAGACCGAGGCTGGACTGGCTTTGGGCTATACGCAACGACAGACATTCTTGAAGATTATACTACCGCAGGTGATCAGGACGGTGATGCCGGTATATCAGGGCGAAGTGGTGAGTCTGCTGAAGGGCACGAGTATCGTGGGCTACATAGCTGTGGCCGACATGACACGCGCTTCCGACCTGATTCGATCGCGCACCTTCGACGCCTTCTTCCCGCTCATCTTAACAGCCATCATCTACTTCCTGATGGCATGGCTCATCGGACTGTTGTTGCAGTCGTTGGTGCAGCGCCAACGGATGAAAGCCCTCATAGCGGCGGTGATGCTGGCGATAGGTGGAACGATATGCTATGTGCCAACACTGGCTGAGGGCAACACAGCCACCAACACCAAGGCTACTGATGACGCTACGCCATCTGTATTCCAGGCACTCAGCGGCAAGCAAGTGGGGGTTGTCATCGGCAGTATTCAGGATATGGCAGTAACCAGATTGGCGCCCGAAGCCAACATTCTGCGCATGACCAGCGAAACCGATCTGCTGGCATCTTTGGAGAACGGTAAGATTGATGTGGCCGGCGAAGAGAATCTCTCGGTGACATTCAACAAGGAAGTTGCAGCCAAGATCGACACAGTGAGTGCCGGAATACCACCTATGCCTATAGGTGCCTGCTTCCGCCTGGACAATACCCAGCTGAAGCAGGACTTCGACAGTTTCCTGAGCGACATCAAACACGATGGCACATACCAGCAGATATTCGACCGCTGGAGCAGTACCGACAACCCGTCGACGGTAGCCATACCACAGCAGCGTGGCACAGGCCAGACACTGCACGTGGCCATCTATCCCGGCATGCCGCCATTCAGCTTTATCAGTTCAGGACAACCCTCAGGCCTGGAGATTGATATACTAACGGAGTGGGCCAACCGCCGTAACTGGCAGATAGAGTATCTGAGCATGGACTTTGCCTCGCAGATACCTGCCGTGCAGACCAACAAGGTAGACATGGCTATGGGCTCTATCAGCATTACCGAGGAGCGACAGAAGCAGGTGCTCTTCTCTGAAGGATACATCGATTCGCACATTGTGCTGGCTACCCGAAAAGGCGAAGCCAGCATATTGACCAATCCTGCCCAACCAGCGGCTGAGGAAGGCGATGCCCCCATTTGGCCCTGGGCAGCAGCTATACTCATTGTAATAGGTGCCGGCGCATGGCTGTACCTCCGCCGCAAGCCGAGTGCTCGCCCCCGCACCTCCTCACCTTCTCACCCCCTCAGCTCCGACGCCCCTATCATCCGCATCGCCAGTCTGAAGAAGAGTTATGGCACCTTCGATGTGCTACGCGACATCAACATTGATGTGCACAAGGGCGAGGTGATTTCTATCATCGGTCCATCGGGCACGGGCAAGAGCACCTTCCTGCGATGCCTGAACCTGCTGGAGAGCCCCACCAGCGGCAGCATACTGATTAACGGCGAAGACATCCTGTCGGCCCAGGCCGACGTGCCTATGCTGCGCAGACGTATGGGTATGGTGTTCCAGTCGTTCAACCTGTTTAACGGCATATCGGTGCTCGATAATATCTGCCAGGCACCTATCCAACTGCTGGGCAAGAGTCGGGAGGAAGCAGAGCAGCGAGCCCGAGAGCTGCTGCAGATGGTGGGACTGGCCGAACGTGCCGACGCCCTACCCGACCAGCTGTCGGGCGGACAGAAACAGCGCGTAGCCATTGCACGTGCACTGGCCATGGATCCCGAGATTCTGCTGTTTGACGAACCAACATCGGCTCTCGACCCCACGATGGTGAGCGAGGTATTGGGCGTTATGACACGACTGGCTCGCGAGGGCATGACGATGATTGTGGTGACCCACGAGATGCGCTTTGCCCGACAGGTAAGCAGTCGTGTGTTGTTCTTTGCCGAAGGTGTGGTTTATGAAGACGGTACGCCCGACCAGCTGTTTGAGAATCCGCAACGTGAGCGCACCCGACAGTTTATCAAGCAGATACACGAGACGACATTCGACATTGAGACAGAGCAGTTCGACTGGTTTGCCATGATGGCACAGATGGAGCAGTTCTGTCAGCAGCAGAACCTGTCGCGCCAGCAATGTGCCAGCGTGCTCCACGTGCTGGATGAGTCGCTGGGCATCCTTTTGAAGGAAAGAAAGGCCGACCTGCCAGGCTCGCGCATCACGCTGTCGCATACAGAACAAGACGACACACTGCAGCTCACCATCAACAGCCCGAAGGCTATCAACAGCGAGGTATTCAATCTGGAGAGTGACGATTTAGCGATAACCATACTGCGCAACTTCTGCCGCGACATCAAGATTGACGGCACCACGCTCAGCATGCAGATCTGAACAACGAATAGCCGTAACAAAGAACCAGCCGGGAGATAGAACACTCCCGGCTGGATTTTTTGTATATATAGACGTAGATTAGCGTGACTCCTCTTCGGCCTTCTTGGTCTCAGGAGCATTCTCGCCGTAGTAGTTGTAGTATGCGTTGTAGCGGTTGTAACCCCACTTAGCCTGGAGCATATCTGGATCGAGCTCCTTAGCCTTGTCGAACAGAGTGATAGCCTCCTTGTAGAGAGCCTTCTTCTTAGCGGGATCCTCAGTATTCTGAGCCTGAACAACGTAAGCTGTACCAGCATAGGTAGCAATAACAGCGTTGTCGCTCTTTACCTCGTAAGCCTTTTTGAGGTACTTTACAGCCTCCTCAGCCTTCTGAGCCTGAAGCAATGACAGACCCTTATCGGCCAGAGCTACGAAGTTGTTAGGATCGGCAACAAGAGCGTCGTCGAGAATCTTCTCGGCAGCCTCGTTCTGACCAAGACCAAGCAGTGTGTTATAAAGCTTCTCCATTACACCGTTTACCTTGTGCTCGGCATAGATAGCCTTCAGGCTCTCGGCATACTTAACAGAGTCGTCCTTTGTCTTCAGACCGTCGCCCAGAATCTCGAGCTTCAGGTTGAGGGCATTCTCGTACTCCTCAGGATCCTTCATAGCGATATCAGCCAGCTCAAGAGCCTTAGCCATATCCTTGTCCTGATAAGCGAAGATAGCAGCGAAACGTGCTACCTGACCGAAGAATGGCTTCTGGTGGTCACGATTCTGATCCTTGAACATAGGAGCTGCATCGCTCTCGGCGAAGAGCTGCCAGTACTTACGTGCTGAAGCATTGTCCTTAGCGGTAAGGGCGTCCTGACCAGCGTTAACCAGCTGGTTACGTGGAGAGAGCCACAGGCGCTGAGCGTTCTTCTTATCAAACTTAGGAGCTACCTTACCCTTCTCGTTGGGCTTCTGGTCGTACTTATCGCACTCCAGTGCAGCTACGAGGGCATTGTAAGCCATATCTGACATCAGCTTAACGTCAACAGGCTTCTCTTCCTTACCCATCTGCTTTGCAACCTGGTTCTCAGTCTGAATAGTGCTCTGAGCCTCGTACTGAGCCATAGCCAGGTCAACGAGCTTGTTGTAGGCCTTAGCTTTTTCAGCATCTGAAGCCAGAGAGCCGAGATTGCTCTTAACAAGAGCTTCTGCTTCTGCATAGGTCTTTGCCTTGAGGATAGCCTTCAGGGCGTCACTGTCACCGGCAAATGCGGTAGCGCTGGCTACCATCATCACTGCCATCATGAATAACTTTTTCATACTCTTAAAAATTTGGTTATACCATTAATATTGATTGATTCTCTTTTTTCTCTTTTGACGTGAACAGAGAGCCAAGGTTTAATCCTTGGTCTCTGGTTCGGTCTGTACGGCCTCGTCGGCAATCTCGGCTTCCTCGATATCCTCTTCCTCGGCCTGAGAGTGCATTACCTTACATACGGAGGCAATCACATCGTTCTTCTTAGCCAGGTTGATGAGGCGTACGCCCTGAGTAGCACGACCCATGACACGGACATCGGCCACCTTCAGGCGGATGAGTACACCGCTCTTATTGATAATCATCAGGTCGTTCTCGTCGGTTACCACCTTGATAGCTACCAATCGGCCGGTCTTCTCGGTGATAGCGAGGGTCTTAACACCCTTGGTACCGCGGTTGGTCTGGCGATAGTCTTCAACCTCTGAACGCTTACCATAACCGTTCTCGCTGACTACCATGATAGTCTCGGTGTTAGGATCGTTCACGCAAACCAGTCCTACAACCTCGTCGTCGTCGCCATCAAGACGCATACCGATAACACCGGTAGACACACGGCCCATGGTGCGAACAGCATTCTCGTCGAAACGTACGGCACGACCATTGCGGTTGGCCATCAGCAGCTCGTTATGACCGTTGGTCAAGCGAACGCCTACTACCTCGTCGCCCTCGTTCACGTTGATAGCAATCACACCTGCAGCACGTACATTCTTATAAGCAGCCAGACAGGTCTTCTTGATGATACCCTGCTTGGTAGCAAATACTACATAGTGTGAATTGAGGAACTCCTCGTCGTTGAAGTTCTTGATACGCAGAACTGCATTGATAGAGTCATCGGGCTCGATGTTCAGCATGTTCTGGATGGCGCGGCCCTTAGAGTTCTTATCGCCCTCAGGTATCTCGTAACACTTCTGCCAGTAGCAGCGGCCCTTCTGAGTGAAGAACAGCAGCGTGTTGTGCATAGTGGCAGGATAGATATACTCGGTGAAGTCGTTGTCGCGATGACGGGCAGCCTTAGAGCCCATACCGCCACGGCTCTGCTCGTGGAAATCAGACAATGGAGTACGCTTGATGTAACCCATGTGAGAGATGGTGATGACAACAGGATCATCGGGATAGAAATCCTCTGCATTGAACTCGTGGTCGAATGGGATAATCTCGGTACGACGCTCGTCGCCATACTTCTCCTTCACCTCGAGCAGATCCTCCTTCATCACTTCCTTACAACGCTCTGGGTTATCCAGAATCTCCTGCAACTCGGCGATGAGCTTCTGCAAGTCGTCGAACTCCTGGTGGAGCTGATCAACACGCAGACCAGTGAGCTGAGCCAGACGCATATCTACGATAGCCTTTGACTGGAGCTCGTCGAGCTCGAAGCGCTGCTCCAAGTTACGCTGGGCATCGGTTGGAGTCTTAGAGTTGCGGATGATATGTACTACCTCGTCGATATTGTTAACGGCAATGATCAAGCCCTCCAGAATGTGGGCACGCTCCTGAGCCTTGCGCAGGTCGTACTTGGTGCGACGAATGGTGACATCGTGACGGTGCTCTACGAAGTATTTTACACACTCCTTGAGCGAAAGCAGACGTGGACGACCCTTAACCAGAGCGATGTTATTAACTGAGAATGAGCTCTGTAGAGCTGTCATCTTAAACAGTTTGTTAAGCAGTACGTTAGCGTTAGCATCGCGCTTGCAGTCAACCACGATACGCATACCCTGACGACCTGACTCATCGTTCACGTTAGCTACACCCTCAATCTTGTGCTGGTTAGCCAGATCGGCAATGTAAGCCACGAGGTCGGCCTTGTTCACACCGTAAGGAATCTCGGTTACTACGATCTTGTCGTGAGTCTCACCGCTCTCAATCTCGGCCTTGGCACGCATCACGATACGGCCACGACCAGTCTCATAAGCATCCTTCACACCCTGCAGACCATAGATATAAGCACCTGTTGGGAAGTCGGGACCTGGGATGTACTGCATCAGGCCATCGGTATCGATATCGGGATTGTCGATATAAGCGCAGCAACCGTCAATCACCTCGCCCAGGTTGTGGGTTGGCATATTGGTAGCCATACCTACGGCAATACCATTACCACCGTTTACCAGCAGGTTAGGAATCTTGGTAGGCATAACGGTTGGCTCTTCGAGCGAGTCGTCGAAGTTAGGTGCCATGTCAACGGTTTCCTTGTCGAGGTCGTCCATGATGTGCTCACCCATCTTTGAGAGGCGGCACTCAGTGTAACGCATGGCTGCAGGCGAGTCGCCGTCGACCGAACCGAAGTTACCCTGACCATCGACCAAGGTGTAACGCATGTTCCAGTCCTGAGCCATACGCACCAGGGCTCCATATACTGAAGAGTCGCCGTGTGGGTGATACTTACCAAGCACCTCACCTACTACACGCGCACACTTCTTATAAGGTTGGGTAGAAACGTTGTTAATGTTCATCATACCGTAGAGAATACGGCGGTGAACAGGCTTAAAGCCATCACGAACATCAGGAAGGGCACGTGCCACAATGACTGACATAGAGTAGTCGATGTAGCTCGATTTCATTTCTTCCTCGATGTTGATCTTAATAATTCTGTCGTTGTCGAATGTTTGATCCATCTTGTTATTTTACAATTTAACTATTTACGATTTTTCGATTTTCGCGTTTAAGGCCATTTTTAAGCCCGCTGACGCGTTTTAAACCGTGCAAAGGTAGTAATTTTATTGCAACCAAACAAAGATTTTATGCTTTTTTAGAGGAAAAAATATCGATTTTATGGCACGATGTTTGCAAGAATTGTTGTAACTTTGCATTAAATAAATAATAATAAGGTATAAATGACAACTCAATTTTCGCCCAAACTATCAGAAATACTGGCATACTCGCGTGAAGAGGCTGCCAGATTGGCCAGCCGTTCGGTTGGGCCAGAGCATCTGTTGTTAGGCATACTGAGAACCAAAGAGGGGCCAGTGATAGACCTATTTAAAAGACTAGACTTGAACCTGCAGGCTGTAAAGACCGAACTGGAGCAGAGAGTTAGGGAAGACGAGATAGGTACACCTATACACACCACCGACTTGGTGCTGAACGAGAAAGCCAACAACGTGCTGAAGTTGGCTGTGCTCGAAGCCAGAATACAGAGAGCTACAAAAATAGACGAACAGCACCTGCTGTTGGCCATACTGCACGATATAGCCAACAACGGCGCTAAACAAGTATTAGAACAGAACAATATGACATACGACGACGCTATGGCCATGCTGTTTGCTCCCAAGAACACCAACGTGAGCAACGGAATCGGTCTGCCCGACGACTATGAGGAGGAATACGAGGATACAGGCAGCGGTAAGAACTCGGCTGGCAACAACCAGCAGAACACCACGACTGCCCAGAAGAAGACTGCCTCGAAGACACCGGTACTCGACAGCTTCGGTACCGACCTGACAAAGGCTGCTGCCGAAGGAAAACTGGATCCCTGTGTGGGACGTGAGCGCGAGATTCAGCGCATCATCGAGATTCTGGGGCGCAGAAAGAAGAATAATCCTATATTAATAGGTGAACCAGGTGTAGGAAAGAGTGCCATTGTAGAAGGATTGGCACAGCTCATTGAAAAGCGCCACACCAGCCCTATGCTGTTTGGTAAGCGCATCTATACCCTCGACATGACGGGTATTGTGGCTGGCACCAAGTATCGCGGACAGTTTGAAGAGCGACTCAAAGCGCTGATGAAAGAGCTGGAGACAAACCCTGATGTCATCGTGTTTATCGACGAGATTCACACCATCATCGGAGCAGGTTCTACGCCTGGCAGTATGGATGCTGCCAACATTATGAAACCCGCATTGGCACGCGGCACGATACAGTGCATTGGTGCTACCACGCTGGATGAATATCGCGAAAGCATTGAGAAAGACGGAGCCTTGGAGCGCCGATTCCAGAAGGTGCAGGTAGAGCCTACCACCAACGAGGAAACACTGCAGATTCTGCATAACATCAAGGATCGCTACGAGGAGCACCACCACGTGACATATACCGACGAGGCGCTGGAGGCTTGTGTCAAATTGACAGACCGCTACGTAACCGACCGCTTTATGCCCGATAAGGCTATCGACGCTCTGGATGAGACGGGGTCGAAGGTGCATCTGGGTAATGCTCAGATTCCACCAGAGATTATTGAGAAGGAGCAGGAACTGGCTGAGGTCAAGGAGAAGAAAGGTCAGGCTGTGAAGAACCAGAACTACGAGCTAGCCGCAGGTTATCGCGACCGTCAGGTTCAGATAGAGAAAGACCTGAAGGAGCTGAACGAGAAATGGACTAACGGCGAGGGCGAGACACGCCAGGTGGTAGATGCTGACCAGGTAGCCGAGGTGGTATCGATGATGACCGGTGTGCCAGCACAGCGAATGGCTGAGCAGGAAGGTATCCGTCTGAAAGGTATGGCCGCAGAGCTGAAGAACAACGTGATAGCACAGGATGCTGCCATCGACAAGATGGTGAAAGCCATACAGCGCAACCGCGTTGGACTGAAAGAGCCTAATCATCCTATCGGCGTATTCATGTTCCTTGGTCCTACCGGTGTGGGTAAAACCTATCTGGCCAAGAAACTGGCTGAGTTTATGTTTGGCAGCACCGATGCACTGGTACGTATCGACATGAGCGAATATACAGAGAGCTTCAATACATCGCGCCTGATTGGTGCGCCTCCAGGATACGTAGGTTATGGAGAGGGCGGACAACTGACAGAGAGAGTGCGCCGCCATCCCTACTCTATCGTACTGCTCGACGAGATAGAGAAGGCTCATTCGAATGTATTCAACCTGTTGTTGCAGGTGCTGGACGAAGGACGCATGACGGATGGTAACGGCCGACTGGTTGACTTCCGAAATACGGTGATCATCATGACGTCGAACGCAGGAACACGCCAGCTGAAGGACTTTGGTCGCGGTGTAGGTTTCAGTGCAGGTATCGGTACAGGTCTGATGCTGAACGAGAAGGACAAGCAGAATGCACGCGATATTGTGCAGAAGGCACTGTCGAAGCAGTTCTCGCCAGAGTTCCTGAACCGACTGGATGAGATTATCACCTTCGACCAGCTGGATCTGGATGCCATCAAACGCATTATCGATGTAGAGTTGAAGGGACTGTACAGTCGCATAGAACAGATAGGTTATCATATAGACCTGAGCGACGAGGCCAAGGAGTTTGTTGCCTCAAAGGGTTACGACGTACAGTTTGGAGCCCGTCCGCTGAAACGAGCCATACAGAACTATCTGGAAGACGGCATCAGCGACATCATCGTGAACGGCAGCCTGAAACCAGGCGACACCATCCACATAGAGTTAAAAGAAAATGAGTTAGCCTTCAGCTAACTCATTTTCTTTTTCATTTTTTCATTTTTTACAGCGTCTCGCACTCCTTCAGCCATAGTGCTGACGATGCATCGCTTGGCATACGCCAGTCGCCACGTGGTGAGAGACTGACACTTCCTACCTTAGGACCGTCGGGCAAGCAAGAACGCTTGAACTGCTGATTGAAGAATCGACGAGAGAAGGTGGTGAGCCACTTCTTGACTGTTTCTTCATCGTAAAGTGCAGCCTTATCTTCAGTAGCTGTGCAGAAAGCACGCTTGGCCAGCAGGAATATCTTCTTGGGACTGAAACCGTAGCGCAGGAAATAATAGATAAAGAAATCATGCAACTCGTAAGGCCCCACGAGGTCTTCAGTCTTCTGCTTGATATTACCCTGTTCGTCGGCTGGAATCAGCTCGGGCGAAATAGGTGTGTCAACAATGTCGAGCAGCGTCTCGGTGGCCATCTCGCCAGCCACAAAGCTAACCAGATAACGAATCAATGTCTTGGGTACACCTGCGTTGACACCATACATTGACATGTGATCGCCATTATAAGTGGCCCATCCCAGAGCTAGTTCTGAGAGGTCGCCAGTACCAACCACAATCGCATTCTCCTTGTTAGCCACATCCATCAGAATCTGTGTGCGCTCGCGAGCCTGCGAGTTTTCGTAAGTAATATCGTGTATGCTGGCATCGTGCTGGATATCGGCAAAGTGTTGGGTAACGGCTTTGGCAATACTGATTTCGCGAATGGTAACACCCAATGTCTCCATCAGCTTCAGCGCATTGTTATAGGTGCGATCGGTGGTACCGAATCCTGGCATGGTGATACCGACGATACCCTTGCGGTCGAGTCCAAGTTTATCGAATGCCTTAACGGTAACAAGCAGGGCTAGTGTAGAATCCAGTCCGCCACTGATGCCGATAACCGCTTTCTTACCATTAATATGATACAAGCGCTTGACTAATCCCATGACCTGAATGTTCAGAATCTCCTCGCACGACTCCTGCATGTTCTCACTCTTAGGAATGAAAGGATACGGGTCGATGTGGCGGGTGAGCTGGAACTCGCGTGTTGCAGTCTGCTTGCAGTTGATGATACGGGCAGCAGCACCACGCTGAGCATTGATAAATGTGGTATTGGTACGGCGCTCTACATGCAGCGCTTCGATATCAATCTGGCACATCTTGAGCTGTGGCTGCAGTGAGAATCTGCTACCCTCTTCCAGCAGTCGGCCGTTCTCGAATATCATGGCATTGCCACCATAGACTACATCCTGTGTAGACTCTCCGAATCCACAACTTGAGTAGACGTAGCCACTAATCATACGGGCACTCTGCTGAGCCAATAGCGACTTGAGGTAGGCATGCTTACCTATCAGCTCATCGCTGGCAGAGAGGTTGAAGATGATATCGGCACCAGCCAATGCCAGATTATTGCTTGGTGGTGTTGGCGCCCAGACATCCTCGCATATCTCGATACCGAACTTTACACCATCGCGGGTAACAAACACCTGGGGCTCGGCAGAAACATGAACAGGACTACCTGCAAAATAGATATCGCAAGGATTCAGGTCTTGTGATGATGCAAACCAACGCTTCTCGTAGAACTCGCCATAGTTGGGCAGATAAACCTTGGGAACGATGCCCAGCAACGTGCCGCTCTGCAGTACAGCAGCACAGTTATACAGTAATCCGTTGACCACTACAGGCAAACCCACAATAACGATAGTATTGAGCTTACGGGTAAAGTCGAGCAGTTTGACAACGCCCTCCTCGGCATGATCGAGAAGCAGCTGCTCCTTAAACAGATCCTGGCACGAATAGCCTGTAATACACAGCTCAGGGAATACGATAATCTCAACACCACGATCTTCGGCCTGAGCTATCAAACCCTCAATCTGCTGAACATTATACTCCACATCGGCCACCTTTACCGTGGGCACGGCTGCTGCTACGTTTACAAATCCGTATTTCATAGTTTTACTTTTTGAACATCGTTTTCAATCAAAGTATAAATAAGAGCTGGCTGCTCAAAGAAATCGTTCTCGCGGAAGGCATGCAGTTTGTAGAACTTCACGGTATCTACACGCACCTGAGCGTTAACGGGCGACTTGAGCAGATAATGCTTATCACGCTTGTAGGCCATGAGTTGGATGCAGCAATGTTCCAGATCATTCAGATCTTCACGACCGAACTCCTCGATAAACTCCTTACAGTTGGGCTCAATCTCGCCCTCGGCACGAAGCTTCCAAGCGCTGCCTTCGGCAGTCATATACACATAGCGCAGATAGTAGTTGGAATCATTAACCAGATAGGTTTCGAAACGACTCTGCGACAGTTCTTTGATTTCCATTGGCACAAAGGCAAGGAAAGCACTCAGCTTGTCGCCACCCTTACGTTCCTCAGGTTTAGCTTTAAAAGTAATCGGACGATCGGCAGGCTCTATCTCGGGCTCTTCTTCCTCCTCGGCTGCCTGACGGGCCTGATTCTTAATCTCTACCATACGAGTGGTCTCATAGCTTTCTTCGCCTACTACCACCACCTCGTTTATCAGCATCGGCATCTGGAAGCCGTCTTCGTCTTCTACCAATACAATATTCTTTCCCTGGAAGCCAGCCACTTTTCCGCCGCCAACCTCGCTCAAGAATCTCACTTTATCTCCAATCTTCATTTTAATAATAAGATTTAATTTGGGCACAAAGATAAACAAAAAAGCCCGAACTACAAAATAGTTCGGACTCTTTTTAGTATTCAGTAGTTATTTAATCCAATCCGAAGAGGAGCTTCAAGCCTCCATCGACACCCGAGAAGCCCATGAATGCCAGACTGAGCAGACCAGCCGAGAGCATCACGATAGCCATTCCCTGCATGCCCTTAGGAATCTTTACCAGCTCGAGCTGTTCACGCATGCCTGCAAACACAGTCAGAGCCAAACCGAAACCGATGGCAGTAGAAAAGGCGTAAACCACACTCTGCAACAGGTTGTAATCTTTCTGGATAACCAAGATAGCTACACCGAGCACAGCACAGTTAGTGGTGATAAGTGGCAGGAAGATTCCCAGAGCCTGATAAAGCGCGGGAGAAACCTTCTTCAAAACAATCTCGACCAACTGCACCAGCGATGCGATGACCAGAATGAAGGCGATGGTCTGCAGATACTGCAAGCCAAAGGCATCGAGCACATATTTCTGAACTAGCCAGGTAACGATGGTGGCAAGTGTCAACACAAAAGCTACAGCTGCCGACATACCCAGCGAGGTATCAATCTTCTTAGATACGCCAAGGAAAGGACAAATGCCTAAGAACTGCGACAACACGATGTTGTTCACAAAAATGGCACTGATGAAAATCAAAATGTATTCCATAAATTCTTGAAGTTAAAGGGAATATAAAGAGAAGCGATAACTTCCTTTTTAACTTCCTTTTCATTCCCACTATTTGATTTTGTTTACAATTGCAATAAGGAATCCCAAAGTGATGAATGCTCCTGGAGGGAGAACAAACAACAGAATGTTGTAAGTCTCAGGCAGAAGGGTTAGACCAAAGATAGAGCCTGCACCAAGCAACTCACGGCAGATGCCCAGAAGCGTAAGGCCTACGGTAAAACCAAGTCCGATACCGATACCATCGAACAAAGAGGCAACGGGTGAGTTCTTAGCAGCAAAAGCCTCAGCACGACCCAAGATAACACAGTTTACCACAATCAGCGGGATAAACAATCCAAGCGATTTATCGACATCGGGCAGATACGCCTTGATAACCATCTGGAGGATTGTTACAAAGGCAGCAATCACCACGATGAATACTGGAATGCGAACCTTATCGGGAGTGACTGACTTGAGGCAGCTGATAACAAAGTTTGTGCAAATAAGTACCGCCATAGTGGCAAGTCCCATAGACATACCATTCATGGCAGAGGTGGTTGTGGCCAACGTAGGACACATACCCAGCATCAGGACGAACGTGGGGTTCTCCTTAATGATGCCATTCTTAATAATCTGTATTGCGTTCATAAAACTATTCACTTTTCACTATTCACTTTTCACTTTTTGTGTAGCGCCAGTCTCACCATCTGTTGATGAAGCGGCCTTGAAAGCGTTATAAGCATTGTTGACAGCTAACAGGAAGGCGCGACTGGTAATAGTCGAAGCGGTGATTGCATCAACCTTTCCGCCATCCTTTGATACAGTGAGAGGTTCAGCTGGCGACTTGCCGATAATATCGCCCTTCTCGCCCTTTTGGAACCACTTGTCGGCCTTAGCACCAAGTCCTGGTGTCTCTGCATGTTCCAGCAGCGTGTAACCTAGAATCTTTCCTTCGGGATCGAAACCTACCAACACTTTCAGATCGCCACCAAAGCCACCAGTGGTGCTCTCTACGGCAGCACCAAGCTCGTTGCCTTTGGCATCCTTGGTCTGATAGATAATGTAAACGAGTTCCTTACCCTTGGCATCGGTCTGCTTAACGGTATCGGTGGCTGTTACCGTCAGGTCATCGCACACCAAAACCTCTTTGATACCATCGGCCAGAGCCTTAGCCTTCTGTTCGCTGATAGGACCCTCGGTAAGATGATTGACGAAGGCCAGGATACCACCCATGATGACTGCTACCGATGTAAGTACCAGCACCATATTCAGTAATGATGATTCTAACTTCTTCATTTTGCAACCTCCCCGAATCTCTTTGGTTTAACATAATTGTTGATGAGTGGCGTGAACGCATTCATGATGAGAATAGCGAACGACATGCCCTCAGGATAAGCGCCCCAGTTACGGATAACTACAGTGAGGAATCCGATAGCAACACCATAGATGAGCTGTCCCTTTGGAGTCATAGGACTGGTTACATAGTCGGTAGCCATAAAAATGGCACCCAGCAACAAACCTCCAGTAAGTAATACCGAGACAGGATCGGGATAAACAGGATTAGCCAGATGCAACAAACCTGAGAATACGAACGCTGTACCCATAATTGATACAGGAATATGCCAGGTGATGATACGGTTATAAAGCATGAATGCCAAACCAAACAGCAGGGCTAATCCACAAATCTCTCCCATAGCGCCAGCGCCACCAGAACTTGAACCTAAGAAAAGCTCGAATGATGAAGGCAACTGGTCGAGAACCGAAACATCGCCGGTTCTGATAGCTGAGCTAACAATAGAAAGCGGAGTAGCTCCAGTCTCTGCGTCGAGATAAGTATCCCACTGACCAATCTTTGGCCATGTAGTCATCTGTGCAGGGAATGCCACCAACAAAGCAGCACGACCCACCAACGCAGGGTTGAAGATGTTATTACCCAGACCACCAAACGTCATCTTAGCAACGCCGATAGCAAACAGCGCACCAATCAGGATAATCCAGATAGGCAGGTTTGAAGGCAGGTTGAACGCCAGGAGCAGACCAGTGATAATAGCCGATCCATCGCGCAAGGTGCTCTCCTTCTTCAGAATGTATTTACAGATAGCCCACTCAAAGAAGCAGCAGGCTGCAACACTCGTTACAGTAACAATAACCGAACCCAAGCCAAAGAAATAGAAGGAAGCAAGCAGCGCAGGCATCAATGCGATGATGACACCATACATGTTGCGTTCGATAGAATCGCGGCTGTGGGCATGTGGCGATAATGAAACAATTAACTTTCCCATTGTACTATTTTACAATTTGAATATTTCACAATTTGACTATTTTTTGGCAGCACGACTGCGGATGATTCCCATCACTGTGGCTTTTCCCAAGCGGATGTTATCCAGAAGCGGACGATATGCCGGACAAGTATAGTGACAAGAGCCACACTCGATACAGCTGGTGATATCCTCGCTCTCAGCACGCTCCCAGTTCTTAACCTCTGAGAGTTTAGCCAACAGGTAAGGCTCCAATCCCATAGGACAAACGCCTACACACTTAGCGCAACGGATACAAGGCTGTGGTTCCTTGCGGCGAGCCTCGTCATCGCTGATGATGGTAACAGAGTTAGTTCCCTTACAGATGGGCACCTCTGTACTGGTAAGTGCCTTACCCATCATAGGTCCGCCAGCCAACAGCTTATTGTCGCCCTCAGGCATACCACCACAGGCATCAATCAGATTCTTCATCGGTGTACCCATGCGCACCTGGAAGTTGCCAGGGTTAGTCAGCTTCTTACCTGTAACAGTGGTATAGCGCTCAAACAGCGGCTTATTCTTCATCACAGCCTCGTAAACGGCAAAGGCCGTTCCTACGTTCTGAACAATAGCGCCCACATTAACAGGAATAGCAGGAGGCGCTGGAACCTGACGCTGAATGACAGCATCAACCAACTGTTTCTCACCTCCCTGTGGATAACGCTGCTTCAAAGGTACAACCTCTACCTGATACTTAGTACCGCTAAACTTCTTGGCACATTTTTCTGTGAGCAGCTCGATAGCAGCGGGTTTGTTGGTCTCAATACCTATATAACCCTTGGTTACCTTAGCGCCCATCATCAGCAGCTCGAGACCAACCAGAATCTCATCGGAACGTTCCATCATCAGGCGATAGTCGGCTGTGATATATGGCTCACACTCTACAGCGTTAATAATCACACACTCGGCCTTAGCTGTAGGAGGAGGTGTCAGTTTGATGAATGTGGGGAAACAAGCACCACCCATACCTACTACACCGGCATTCTTGATACGGTTCACAATCTCCTCTGGTGTCAGATCGGGATGATTTTCAACCAACTCAAGTTTGTTAGAGCGGTCGATACTCTCTTCCCACTCATCGCCCTCTACATTAATGATAATAACGGGCTTACGATAGCCTGTGGCATCGATAGCGGTATCAATCTTGAACACCGTTCCGCTCACTGACGAGAAGATTGGTGCAGAAACAAATCCGCCAGCCTCGGCAATCAGAGTGCCTACCTTTACCTTGTCGCCCTTGGCAACTACAGGCTTAGCAGGCGCACCGATATGCTGACTCAATGGGAAGATAGCCTGCTTGGGCAACTCGGCCACAATCGTAGGCACCTCGTGAGTCAGCTTATTCTCTTCAGGGTGAATACCACCCATACTAAATGTCTTTATCTTCATGCCTGTTCCTCCTTTCTTTCACTAGTTTCACTAGTCTCACTAGATGAACTAGTTGTACTAGACATACTAGTTGTACTAGCTTTACTTACCGGGAAATTAACTGCAACAATAGCCTTCTTAGGGCAAACGGCTACACACTTGCGACACAAGCGGCACTTCTGATGGTCGATGTAAGCCAGGTTGTTCTCAACGGTGATAGCACCGAAAGGACATTCCTTCTCACACTTTCCACATCCGATACAGCTGACTGCACAAGCCTTCATAGCTGCAGGCCCCTTGTCCTTATTTACACACGATACAAACACACGTCTGTTCTTCGGTCCCTTCTTACGGAGTTCGATGATGTTTCGTGGACAAGCCTTGACACAAGCGCCGCATGAGGTACACTTCTCATCGTCGACTTCAGGAATACCTGTTGCTGGATTAATACTGATAGCACCAAACTGACATGCAGCTACGCAATCGCCACATCCAAGACAGCCAAAACCACAAGCTGTCTCACCGGCACCACAAGCATGCATCGCTGCACAGGTGCGCAATCCGGCATATTCAGCAATCTTGGCTCGATGCTCACATGTTCCGTTACATCTTACTACAGCCACCATGGGCTCAGTATTAGCAATAGCCATTCCCAACAAGTCGGCCACCTTTCCCATAGTCTCAGCTCCACCTACAGGACACATCAGTCCGTCAAGGCTACCAGCATCAGCACCTTTTACAAGTGCATCAGCCATACCGCTACAACCAGGGAAACCACATCCTCCACAATTGGCTCCAGGAAGTAATTCGCCAACCTGGGCAATACGAGGATCCTCATAAACAGCGAACTTCTTGGAGGCAGCAAAAAGCACAATGGCAGCTATCAATCCGATAGTTCCAAGTACAATTACAGCAATCAAGATAAAATTCATAATTTCCTCTATTTGTTTTAGTTACTACTTTTTATTAATTATCTAAGTTAAATGATATACGTTGTTGAATCTTATCACGCATCAGCCACAGCGCCGAATAATATGGTACCAGCGAACCTAACGCTGTAAGGGCTGCCACGCCCTCGCTATCTGTCAGTTTTAAGGCTACCATCAGTACACATATTAATATAAGGAAAGGAACACCAAAGCCTAATAACAGTGCTTGATTAGCAACATCTTTCGATGCCCAAACTGTTACCTGCTGCCCTACCTTATATCTTTTTGTATCAGCACCAAAGACATCTACCATTTTTACCTTTGATTCGGCTGCATTCTTGGACGAGCCAAGCGACAAAGTCGAGCGACAGTGGTTAGCCACCTTGCATGCCGCACAAGCCGAGGTCTGAACGATTTGCACTTTGATGCAACCATCCTTAATACTATGTATTACTCCTGAATGTGATATCTTATTACTCATCAATTTGTCAAGTAGACTTTACATTTTGCAAAGGTACGAAAAACAAACTAATAAAACAAGCGAAATAGCGGTTTTTTCGTAAAAATAATCGTAATCGTTTGCAATTACAAAAGTTTTTTTATACTTTTGCGCCGGATTAAGAATAAAAAGAAGATGAAGACAACCGAACTGACATTCCAGCAAATCGAACGTGCTATCCGCAAGATAGCCGACAAATTCCCTCCATCAGAGGAGGCTAACGTTATGACCGACATCCATTTCCGAGTTACTCAGGATACTGGTGAACTAATGGCTTTCGATGATAATGATGAGGAGATAAACCGTTGCATTATTGAGGAATGGATTGATAATACGGACGATAACTTCTTCGATGAGATCCCTAGTATTTTCCGCAAGTGTCTTGACAAGATGAAGGACACTATAGAAAACATGTCAATTCTCAAGCCATTCTCGTTCGTTCTTGAGAATGACGAGAAAGAATCTATTGCCGAGCTTTATCTGGTTGATGACGAGACTGTGATTATCGACCCAGATTTGATGCAAGGACTTGATGAGGATCTTAATGATTTCCTTAAAAAACTTCTTGAGGATTAATCATCCAACTCTTCACTTTTCTGCAATAGGAAATTACGCGATGCATCAAGCGTGTAAACCTCATCTGTGCGCGTTTTGTGCTTTTCCTTCGAATAATCCATCAAGTGTATTTCGTAGTCGCTAGTAATGGTGAAGTATTGAAGTAACTCTTCCTCATCGAATAAGTCATAATCTTCCTCATCTTCTATCGCATATAGACAGATTTTATCTACAGGAAGATAATCATTATCGAGCGAATAAAGCCATAATGAATATCTTTCTGTTCCATCTTCGTCATCATCTGCCACTCCTTCATCAGCAGCAAGAATCATCAATCGTGCACCTAGCGACTCAGATAATGATATGGCTTTCTGTTTTCCATTACCTTCCAATTCCAACGCCTTGGCAATATCCTGAGGCACAGGTTTAAAGTTTGGCAGATATCTTACAAACTCATCGGAATAAGCAATTGGTAGTGGCAATAATGCCAAACTGTCGTAGAACAGCTTCAAGGGATTGTCGGATTTCTCAAGATTAATACCTTGAGCCGCCAATCGCTCAGCAACCTCTATCTTTTGGATACTGTCCAGCTTTCGCTGCATCTCCTCAGCACTCATGCTCCTGCCACCACAAGCAGCCAACAGCATCATTGCCACTATCACACCAAAAACTCCTTTCATCTTGATATTCCTCCTAAGGATTATAACTTAATCTTCTTCGAAACAGGCTTGCTCTCGTTCTGAATGCGGTTCAAGGCAGTTACCACATAGGTAAATTTCTCAGTGCCTCGCTCATAAGGCAGTTTGTAGAAGAACTGGTCTGTGATGGTCACAATCTTCGAAGCATCATCGAGATTCACCTTCTCACCCTTAGCAAAGCGGTAAATCACATATTTCACCGACTGTGTATCCCAATGCTTGCCGTTTGATGGCGTCCAGAACAGAATGTATCCATCCTCTGTCCAGACGGGAGCCAGCTTCTTCACCTTCTTAGGAGCCTTGTTGCTGATAAAGCTCATATCGGGCTGCAGTGTTTTGTTCTTCCAGTAAACCTCACGCAGCGATGTACCATAGTTGCCCACATTGTCAACTGCAGCCTTTGCATACCATAATACGGTTCCCTTAACAGTAGGATAAGTGCGATGTAAATTCATCTTTGCAGCCAACTGATGGCGATTCGCATTCTGCGGATCAGCATACTTCACAGTGCGCTCAACATCCTCACCTATTACCAGCGGACGGGCTGAAGCATGCTGGCTCCACCACTTAATCAGTGTAGCGTAATCAGCAGCTTTATTACCAATCTCCCAATACAGCTGAGGCACGCAGTAATCTAACCATCCATTGTTAACCCACAGCAGAATGTCGGCATAGAGATCGTCATAGTTCTGAGTGCCGTTGGTATCACTACCTGCAGGCGAACTCTTTTTATTACGATAGATACCAAATGGCGAGATGCCGACTTTTACCCAAGGCTTGACATCATGGATTGCTTTATAAAACTGCTCGATAAACAGGTTTACGTTATATCGGCGCCAATCGTTCTGGTCCTTAATACCATTGGAATGATCGTGAAACAACTCATCGTCAGGAATGGTCTGTCCCTTAACAGGATATGGATAGAAATAATCGTCCATGTGTATGCCGTCTACATCATAGCGGCTCACAATGTCCTGAGCTACCTGACAGATATAGTCGCGATTTTCCTGCATTCCCGGATTCAGAATAAACAATTCGTCATAAGCAAAACAACTTGATGGCTTACGGATGGCTATATGACTATTTGATAGTACTGTAGTACCCTTGGTCTTAGCACGGAATGGGTTAATCCATGCGTGAAGCTCCATACCTCGCTTATGGCACTCATCGATCATCCACTGCAAGGGATCCCAATATGGGGAGGGAGCCTTACCCTGTACGCCTGTCAGGAATCGGCTCCAAGGCTCTATCTTACTCTCATAGAGCGCATCACACTCTGGACGCACCTGAAACATAATGACGTTCACGCCGTCCTTCTGCAGTTCGTTAAGCTGGTAGGTCAGCGTCTCCTGCATCTTCTTTGTACCCAGGTTCTGGAACTGTCCATTAACACATTGTATCCATGCTCCACGCATCTCTCGCTTCTGAGCATTCATTGTCGTCGCCATCATCAGGGCGACAGCCATTAAAATCAGTTTATTCTTCATATTTTGGTTTATTCTTTCTTGCTTCTTCCAACGATACTATCTTAGTCTGTTCCTGCTTATATTCCTCGCGCAGAATGTCATATTTCTCATCTAATTCGTGCTCCACAGCCTCCTTGTCGGCCATTAACTTCTGAGCTACAAGTGCATTCTGGGACGCATCCTTCATCCACACCACCGGACCGCCATATACAGGAGCAATCTTCAATGCCACATGCAACTCACTAGTTGTAGCACCACCTATCATGATGGGCAAATCCATACCAGCCTTTTTCAACTCTTCGGCCACATTTACCATCTCCTCAAGACTGGGTGTTATCAGTCCACTCAGACCTATCATATCTACGTTCTCCTCTTTGGCTTTACGTACAATCTGATCAGCAGGCACCATTACTCCCATATCTATTACATCATAGCCGTTACATGCCATTACAACGCTGACGATGTTTTTCCCGATATCGTGCACATCGCCTTTTACGGTAGCTAGCAGCACTTTTCCTGCAGATGTGGTACTCTCTGTTTTCTCCGCTTCGATATATGGCTGAAGAATATCTACAGCCTGTTTCATGGTGCGGGCCGTTTTAACGACTTGCGGTAGAAACATCTTTCCTTCGCCAAACAAGGTACCAACCTTATTCATTCCTGCCATCAGAGGCCCCTCGATGATGTCTACCGCATGTGGAAAATTTCCCAAAGCCTCTTTTAAGTCATCTTCAAGAAAGGTACTATCACCCTTAATCAATGCCTGAGCCAATCTCTCTTCCACAGGCGATTTACTTCTATCATCCGTTTCTGATGTAGTAGAACCAGATACTGCACCAGCTTCCTTCTTGGCCAATTCCTCAGCAAGAATCTTTCCTGCCAGTTCTATTAAATCTTCTGATGCTCCTTTGCGACGATTCAGGACAACGTCTTCTATCACCTTAAGTTCTTCTGCAGGAATATCAGCATAAGTAACTTTGGTAGAAGGATTTACAATACCGAAATCCATACCAACCTGAATAGCGTGATAGAGGAATACGGCATGCATCGCCTCACGGATATAGTTATTACCACGGAACGAGAAACTCAGGTTACTCACACCTCCACTAACATGTGCTCCTGGCAGGTTATGATGTATCCATTCTGTAGCGCGTATAAAGTCAAGCGCATAAGCATCATGCTCCTCCATACCTGTTGCTATAGCAAGTACATTGGGATCGAAAATGATGTCGCGTGGATTCATGCCCACCTTTTCAGTCAGTATCTTATAGGCACGTTGGGCTATCTCAATGCGTCGCTCATAGGTTGTGGCCTGACCTTCTTCATCAAAACACATCACCACTACAGCTGCACCGTATCGCATCACATCTTCAGCATGCTCAACAAACTTCTGCTCACCCTCTTTCAGCGATATTGAGTTGACAATGCTCTTGCCTTGAACACATTTAAGACCTGCTTGTATCACATCCCAGTTAGATGAATCAATCATCACTGGCACCTTGGCTATATCAGGCTCAGCAGCAATCATATTCAGGAATGTTGCCATCTCCTGCTTCGCATCAAGCAGTCCATCATCCATGTTTACATCGATAACCAATGCACCATCACTCACCTGTTTACGAGCAATGCTCAGAGCTTCGTTGTATTTCTTCTCCTTTATCAGTCGCAGGAATTTTCGAGAACCAGCAACGTTACATCTTTCTCCTACATTAGTGAATGTGTTTTCTAAAGGAGCAAGAAGTTCCAAGCCCGAAAGCCACATGGTTTTTGGCTTTTCAGCAATCTGATGAGGCTTTTTGCCTTCAACCAGTGGTTGATAGAGACGTATAAACTCATCGGTAGTACCACAACAACCACCAATGATATTTACTATTCCTTCGTCTACCAATTCACCCATCTTGGGAGCCATACTCTCGGCTGTCTCATCATACAGACCTAGAGCATTAGGTAGTCCGGCATTGGGGTAGCAACTGATGTAATAAGGTGCTTTTTGAGCCAACTCACGGATAAATGGTTTCATTTGTGTAGCACCAAACGAGCAGTTCAGTCCTATAGAGAATATCTTGTATGTACTAACACTGGCCAAAAAGGCATCGAGTGTTTGTCCAGATAGCGTGCGTCCTGCCAAATCGCTCACCGTTACCGACAACATAATAGGGAGTTCCTGATTACGTTTCAACATCACACGATTACAGGCATCTATGGCGCATTTTGCATTCAGAGTATCAAAGATAGTTTCAATCAGCAGAGCATCTACTCCACCCTCCATCAGCCCATCAGCCTGTTCCATATAAGCCTCCAGCAGCTCATCATAGGTAATATCGCGCATAGCAGGATTGCTGACATCAGGACTCATTGAAAGTGTTTTATTGGTAGGTCCTATAGATCCTGCCACAAATCTTGGCTTTTCTTCTTTGCTGAATTTATCTGCCTCCTCGCGAGCCAATTTTGCTCCACGACAAGCCATCTCCCATGCTTTGTCCTGTAGATTATAATCAGCTTGGGAAATACGCTGGCTGCTGAACGTATTGGTTGATATGATGTCGGCACCAGCTGCCAGATATTTGCGATGAATCTCGCTCACTATCTCTGGACGAGTCAGGTTCAGCTCGTCACTGTTTCCCACCTTTCCCAATACAGCTCCAATCATCGTTCCCATTGCTCCATCAAGAACAAGGACACGGTCGTTTATGATTTCGTCTAGCTTCTTCACCTCGTTTATTTTAACTGTCAATTCTCAATTGTGAATTCACTTCCAAACCTTCATTGCGCGATCCATTTCGCGACGATCCTCTTTCTCTTTCAGAGTTTGACGTTTATCAAACTCTTTCTTACCCTTACATAGAGCCACATCAACCTTAGCACGTCCTTTTTCGTCGATAAAGACAAGAATAGGAACTATAGTATATCCTGTTTGTTTTGTGGCACTTTCTAAAGCACGTATTTCTTTTTTAGTAAGCAATAATTTGCGGTCGCGTTTCTGCTCGTGGTTATTATACGATCCATAGAAATAAGGACTAATGTTCATGCCCTTTACCCACAGTTCACCGTTTATCACAACGCAGTATGTGTCGACCAAACTTGCCTTACCCATACGGATACTTTTAATTTCAGTACCCGTCAGCACGATACCAGCTGTATAAGTTTCAATAAAGAAGTACTCAAATGAAGCCTTCTTATTCTTTATCTGTATCGGACTCTTTTTTCTTATCTGTTCCTCGTTCTTATTCATTTAATAGTTGCGAATTTTTCGATGTTGTCATCGATATAATGAGCAATATCGTCTGTCCATTCCTCCTCGTTCTCTATGAACTGGTCGTCGAGATCTTCAAACTCCGGATACTGCTCGAACATAGCCATAAAGTCCTCATCACTCTTTTCTGTTTCAATCTCATCACGATATTTCAGCCACAGGGTGTGAGCATCGTAAATCAGTTTAGATGGTGCACGCATATCCCATAGGCGAAGAACTTTTGCCAAAGGATTTTTAAATATGAATGGGCCGTAGCCATTGTAAATAAGCTGTACGAATCCGCCATCCATCACCTCGTCATGCAGAATCTTCCAGGCCAACAGTGTCAGTTGGTCAGCGTTTAATTCCTGCATACTCTCAGCAGTAAGTTCTCCATCGATTGAATCGTAGATTGCTTTCACAAAGACGTCGATAAATTCGTCCATTCCCTCCATCGCAGCTTTCTGCAGGTCTTGGTCTCTAACGATTACTTCTTTCATTTTTTATCTCCTACGGATTATACGAATTATTATTTTGCCTTTGGTTTAAATTTATGTAAGCTCATACACGCCCGTTGGTGTTTTGCGCTTAAGAACTTCAAGCTCCACATCCTTACCAGGGATGACTCCGTGACTGCGCAGAATTTGTTCTACCGTTTTGCGAGCCAGCTCTGGGTGATTATTTTCCTCACTCAGATGACAAAGCCAAACATGCTTCAGTTCTTCGGTCATATTATCTACCAGCGCCTCACCACATGAAGTATTACTTAAATGACCACTCTCGCTAAGTATACGATCCTGCAGATACTTCGGATACGGTCCGTTCTTCAGCATCTCAACATCGTGATTAGCTTCTATCACCAAATAGTTTGCACGGCCTATTACGTGTTTTATTTCATCAGTGATATGGCCAACATCGGTAAGCATCACAAAAATAATGCCTTCAACCTCAATCTCGTAACCAACGTTTTCGCTTGCATCATGCGGAACAGCAAATGGGCGCACCTTAAAGTCGCCTAGTTGCACTTCAGTATCCAATTCTATCTCTTTCTTATGGTCGACCGACACTTTACGAGCAACGCAATAATTATTGTCTATACCTTCGTGCACTTTGTGCGTGGCATAAACAGGCAGATTCATATCATGACTCAGGGCCCCTACAGATTTTATATGATCAGCGTGATCGTGAGTTATCAGGACACGCTTAACGGAATTCAGCTGAACACCATATTCTCTACAATATTTCTTGAGTGTGCGTATTCCGATTCCTATATCTATTATCAGCCCGTCTGTCGCAGTACCCAGATAATAGCAATTACCGCTGCTACCGCTTCCAAACGAAATAAATTTCAACATCTTAAATAATTAATTTTCGTGCAAAGGTACAAAAATAATGTGAAACGCCGTAAGCATTTCACATTTTTTTTATTTTAGAATGGCATTCCTACCGCAAAGTGGAAAGCAAGGTCTCGACTTAGTTTTGGATGTATTAGAGGATAGTGGGCATCCGAGTCTATCTCATAGGCTGGATTAACCGCCTTCATACCAAGATCAAAACGTAGAATAAAATAGTCAAAATTTAATCTCAAACCAAGTCCATAACTTACTGCCATATCATTTAACAGTCTACTGAACTTAAATTGCCCTCCTTCTTGACCTTCATACTCTCTAAACGTCCATATATTACCAGCATCAACAAATGCAGCACCATTAAATTTCCAGAATAGATGCGAACGATATTCCACATTAAGATCAAGCTTTATATCACCTGTTTGTGTAATAAAGTTTATACGACCATCCTTATCTTTATATCTACCTGGTCCCAGACTACGTACCGTCCATCCTCTAACGCTATTTGCGCCGCCGCTGAAGTAACGTTTCTCAAAGGGCAACACCTGCGAATTGCCATAAGGATATGCCAAGCCCAGGCCTATATGGAACACCAGCTGATCTTTAACACCTTTCATCAGCTCCTGAGTATAGTCAAAATCACCCTTCACATATTGAGCATATGCAATGTTAAATAACTTATACTGACCCAGATCATTCTTGGCTCCACCAAACAGTTTAGAGCAGACCCCAAGTAAATTTCCTGCCGTTTCTACATTAGTTCGCAATGCCACATGACCATTGTTATATGAATATCCGAATCCCATACGCATAATGAACAGGTCTTCGTAGTTATATCTCAGAATTACATTCTGATTCGATTCATTATCCAGATATTCTTTCTTGAATGTATCGCTTATCCATGGCATGAAAACATAGTTCAGATTCACAAGATCAAAGCGATAGCTATCATGATGATTCTGTGGTCGCCACTGATAGCTCCAGCCTGCTGTTAATACTCGACGATGAAATTCCGGACGATCTTGTGTGTCGTAAATCAAACTAACATCACTGGTTGCCAATGTACGTCGTCTAAAATCCCTGCTCAAGAAAGGCATAATAAAACGAGGAAAACTGAGTCGCGATTCCACGCTATACTCCGTAAAGTTTTGGTTGCTGTAACCTTCCAAGCCCTTAATTGCCTCGTAGGCACCACGCAGTTGCAAGCTAAATGTCTCAGAACCGCGAAACAGATTTCGATTTTGGTATGTTAGCGATGCAGCAGCGCCAAAATCTCCTGCAGTGTTAGTTCCTTCAGGCTGGAAACTAATTGTCGATGGTTTGTTTGTAATGATTTGTATTTTTGCATCCAACAAAGTTGTATCTGGATGCTGTTCAAAAGCGATATTAGTATATCTCACAGCCCCTAGTCTTCCAAAATGATTGTAAGTGTTCTGCAAGTCGGCAGCACTATACAATCCGCCTGCCTCAATAAATGTATTCTCGTCAAGCACCTTTTGCCTCAGATGCATTTGTCCGTCATCATCAACGCCTTCGCAGTTAATCTGACTGATTGTATACGTCTTGTGTTGTTGAGTCAATTGCAATTTCAGGTTCACTCCATGCTGAGTCTCGTCTTTACTTGCTGCATAAGTTATAAATTCCTTATGAAATCGATAGTAGCCACTGTTTTGCAGCCATTGTGTAATTTGGTTACGTTCTTGTTGCAATGCTTCTACATTGAATTGCATTCCCTGATGAAGTATGCTCTGACGTTTCTTCAATGTTCGAGCCACGGCAGTATCTTCTATTTCAAAATCAAGATCGCAAACATAATAAGGCTTTCCTGGATGTAACACGTAAACAGCATCTATTTTTTTCTTCTTACAGTCAACAAACAGTTCCACCTGGGCATCAAGATATCCTTTATTCTGTAACGCCTGTTGCAGGTCTCTACATGTCATCTCAGCTTGTAGGGTATCGTATATCACAGGCGCCTCACCCATCTGTCGTAGCGTGCGGTTCAACCAACTGCTATCGCGACCTGCTAATGCGTACACACCAAGTGGAAGTTTTACAGCCGAAAACCATCGCGAATTGCCCTTCTGTCGCACATAGTTCTTTAGCTGGCTAGTGTTTATATCTCGATATTTACCATCTACCACCACCTTCACATCATCTAGTAGATAATTGCCTGCTGGTATGTCACGAGTAGCCGAACAGCTTCCCAGTATTAGGGCTACTGCCGATAAAATAATATATCTGTTTATTATACTTCGCTTCATTTTGCTTGCAAAATTAAAAAAAATCTCGCAATTCTCACATCAAAATTCTCAATTTATTTGTATCTTTGCACTCAATTAACGCATTTTTCCAGATAATGATAAGTAAGAATCAGATTAAATACGTGCGCCAACTGGAGCAAAAGAAGTTCCGCAAGGCCGAAAACCTCTTCATAGCAGAGGGGCATAAAGTGGTAGGCGACCTGATTTCAGCAGGCTATCGCCCCACCCAACTCTTCGCCACCAAAGAATGGTTATGCCAGCACCCCTCTGATGCTGCTTACATAGAGGTTACCGATGATGAGCTGGCCCGCCTTTCACTCCAGCAGCATCCCCAACAGGTACTCGCCCTATTCCCGATCCCAGATTATTCGACAGCATTAGTAATGCCGTCGAAAGCAAATAATGGCATTTCTTGTACAAGCCAAGCAGCCAAGCCGATCGCTAACGCTAAAAGCCTCTCAATTCTTTTGGACAACGTCCAAGATCCCGGCAATCTAGGCACCATCATCCGTATAGCCGATTGGTTTGGTATCGACACCATTTATTGTTCTACTGGCACTGTTGATGCCTGGAATCCAAAAGTAATCCAGGCTACGATGGGGTCTATTGCTCGTGTACGCATTGTATATGTTGATCCTATCGAGTTATTCGACACCCTTCCTACAGATTACCCCATTTATGGCACATTCCTTGACGGTGAGAATATTTACACACAGAATCTAACCCCATACGGACTTATCGTTATGGGCAATGAGGGTAACGGTATTTCGGATGCTGTACGCGCCCGCGTTACCCAAAAAATACTAATTCCTGATTTTCATAATGGCAACACTGCCGATAGCCTGAATGTAGCTATCGCCACTGCCATAACCTGTTCTGAATTCCGCCGCAGAGGACTTTAACGTGATTTATAACCTGATGCCAAAACATGCATTGACGAACCAATCGTTGAGGTTGCCGGTAGTGCTGTCGTATTTGAAGGGGAAACGGTACAGTTGGGCATAGGCGTTGATGAACCAATCGCCGAAGTTGTAAGTGAGCGACAGGCGGGCATCGAACGTGAGCGATATTTTACCATGAGTGGTATCCTTGTAATCCTTTGTCTCGGGACGGGTAATTTTCTGGGGGCCCTCGGATGGATAAATCCTGTAGTCGGTATAGTCGAAATCAGGCTCTGTGGGCTCGGGATTGTCAATATCGTCAACGATGGCCTCGCGAAGATTTGAGTTGTAATACCACACATCGAGGCGATTGTAGAGCGTAACCATAGGCATGGCCAGAGCACTGATGAGAAGGCCCTTGCAGGGCACAAAGTTATAAGCATAGCCGGGGCCGATAGAGAACTGTGTCTGCTTAATCTTGCCGATGTCGCCCATCATGAGGATGAAGTCGGCATTCATACCCTCGTCGTAGCTGATGCGCGAATTGTAATACATGGCGCCAACCATAAACGAACCTGCCGAGCGCTTCTGGAACACACTCTGATCGTAAGCGGCACAATAAGAGAATCGCTTGCGGTTGAACAGGTAATAGGCATCGAGCGTAACGGTCTTAACGTCCATGGCATCTAGCAGGTCGAAAGTGCCTCCACCATCCATCTGCTGGCCCGACACATCGGTATAGCGGTACTTGACCGATGGCTCGTCGGTCTTAAACTTGTGTATGCGCAGGTTTACGCCGTAAGCGCCACCCGTGGCTCCAATCTTGAAGATACTACCCTTGTCGCCGCCCACATTGACGCTGTAGCCCAGACCGTAGCCGCGATAGCCGGCCCACAGACCTACGTAGCTCGACACGGCGGTACGCACGCGAGGCTCCCACTGCATGTTGCCCTTTACATCGCCGAACAGGTAGCCACCATCAATCGTAGACTCCATCTTGAGGTCGGTCTGGTTAACATTGCCCTGAACCATAATCTGCCAAGGTTTCTGGGGGGCATCGATATAGCGATGGTCGAGGCCGTTGACACACATGGTATCGAGAAACTGCATCACCTTCTTGACGATAACGGGCTGGGCTGATGCATGGATACTACATAAGAGAGCAATGAGGATAATAGATTTCTTCATACAGCGGGGTTGGCGATTTTTAAAAGACACACGGACTATGGCCTATGGATAAGGTCAGAGCCCGTGCGTAATGTTATGGTTTAAAATACAGAATTTATCAGAATTACTTCTTCTCCTCAGCCTTAGCCTCGTCCTTCTTAGCGTCGGCAGCAGGCTTTGCAGATGGCTTATAGCGCTTGTTCAGACCGTTAATAACATCCTGAGTAACGTCAAGTTTCTTAGCACCCAGAAGAATATTATCGCCCGACTTAGCAAGTATCAAATCATACTTCTTATCCTGGTTATAAACCTTAAGGAAGTTCTGCAGTGAGTCGCGCAGAGCCTCATTGAACTTAGCTGTCTCGCTTGCCAACTCGTTCTCAAGACGAGCCTGAAGCTCCTGCAGATCGCGCTGCTGGCGCTCGATAGCGGCCTGCTGGCTAGCAGCCTGCTCGCGGCTCTGGAAACCGTTGTTATTCAACTTCTGCTGGAAGTTAGCTGCAGCTGCCTGCAAGGCGTTACCCTTTTGGTTCAGGGTGTTGCGGGCGTTGTTGCTCTTCTTCTGCAGGGTTACGCTGTAATCCTTTGCAAAGGTGTACTGAGTCATCAGCGAATCAACCTCAACATAAGCGATTTTAAGGCCATCGCCACTAGTGGCAGCAGGCTGGTCGTCCATCTTTGGACTCTGGTTGTTGCACGATACCATCATAGCTGCGATGGCAAGTGCTGAGAAAATGTACTTTTTCATTTTTAATTATTGTAATATTTTAATTGTTTAATTCTAAATTATTTACTTGTTTCATTTTTCGCTCACAGCATATCGACTCTTGGTACGGAGTTCGCGATCCTGATCCATCACACAATGTATACCTCGGTCTTTCATCGCTTGCGAATCATGAATATGCTGCGATGAGAACTCGCCATTACGCTTAAAAAGCACCTTAACGAGCAAAAATGCCATGCCTATAGCAATTATTAACGTGGTTATGAGTAGAGTCTCAATCATTTTTTATATCTTTGCGGCTGCAAAGTTAAACAATTTATAGCAAAATCAAATAAAAAAAGCATTAATAATGAATAAAAACGATTTAAAACCTGCAGTTGTGTTCGCAGAATTTGCGAAGATTAACGAAATTCCGCGTCCTTCAAAGCGCGAAGAGAAGATGATTGAGTACCTCCAGAAGTGGGGCGAAAGTCATAATCTAGAGACAAAAGTTGACGAGACCGGTAATGTCATCATACGCAAGCCCGCCACCAGGGGTATGGAGAACCGCAAGACGGTAATCCTGCAGAGCCACATGGATATGGTATGCGACAAGCTGGTAGATGTTGAGTTCGACTTTGATAAAGACGCCATCAAGACCTACGTTGAGGGTGAGTGGCTGACAGCAGAGGGAACCACTCTAGGTGCTGACGACGGTATCGGTTGTGCCATAGAGCTAGCCATCCTGGCAAGCGATGACATCGAGCACGGCCCTATTGAGTGCGTATTCACACGCGATGAGGAGACTGGATTGAGCGGAGCCGAAGGCATGAAAGCCGGATTTATGACAGGCGACTACCTGATTAACCTCGACTCTGAGGACGAGGGCGAGATATTTGTTTCTTGCGCAGGCGGACGTAACACCACAGCCAAGTTCACCTTCCTGCGCCAGGAGGCAGCCGCTGGCAGCTTCTTTATGAAAGCCCAACTGAAGGGATTGGTAGGCGGACACTCTGGCGACGACATCAATAAGAAACGCGCCAACGCCATCAAGATTTTGGGCCGTTTCCTCTATCAGGAGATGAACCGTTATGAGGGCATCCAGCTAGCCGAGTTCCACAGTGGCAAGTTGCACAATGCTATTCCACGTGATGGACAATTTGTTATCGCTGTGCCTCACGATATAAAGGAGAACGTTAAGGCCGATTGGAACGTATTTGCAGCCGAGGTTGAGGATGAATTCCACGTAACCGATACCCAGATGGTTTGGACCATGGAGAGCACTGATGCACAGAAGGTGATTGCCCCCGAGGTTGCCAAGAAGTTTGTCTGGGCTATCCAGGCTGTCGACAATGGCATCTACGCCATCTGTCAGGACGAGGCTCTAGGCGGCATGGTCGAGACCTCGAGCAACATCGCCAGCATCCATAGCAGCGATACTGAGATAGAGATTCTCAGCAGCCAGCGCTCTAACGTTATGTCAAACCTCGACAACATGTGCGCCACCATCCGTGCCACATTCGAGCTGGCAGGTGCACAGACCGAGTCAGGCGACGGCTATCCCGCATGGAAGATGAAGGCCAATAGCGAGTTGCAGAAGATTGTTCGCGAGAGCTACGTCAAACTGTTTGGTAAGGAGCCCGTAGTTCGTGGCATCCATGCCGGATTGGAGTGTGGTTTGTTCTCTGAGCGTTACCCACAACTAGACATGGTAAGCTTCGGACCCACCCTGCGATTTGTTCACACTCCTGATGAGCGCCTGCTCATACCAACCGTTCAGATGGTATGGGACCATCTGCTTGATGTTCTTAAAAACATTCCACAGAAATGATGAATTCGCGCGCGTACATTATTAATATACTGTTATGCTTGAGTGTGCTGTTTGTTGCTTCGTGCGGCAAGCAGCACACTGCCGAGCAGACGGTGAAGGATTTTGTTGCCCAGAACATGAAGGATGGCATAGAAACCCAGCGCATCGGTTTTGGCGATCTAGGCACTACACGTCACATCAACGACAGCCTAGTGACTAAAATGCGCAAAAACGGTGCAGAACTCTATAAAAGCGGCATTGCTTATGGTCAAGTTCCCACTGGTGAGGTTTACTACCTGAGAATGAAATACTTACATCAAGGCGACACCCTGCAAAACACCTTCTACCTCGACTCAGAGCTCAAAGAGGTTATAGCATTCAAATAACTTTTTCGAAAAAAAGTAGCATAAAAATTTGCAGGATTCAAAAATTAGTAGTACCTTTGCACCCGCAATCGAGGAGATGCCCCAAGGTTTACAGCTCTAGGGTCCTTTTGGAAGGATGGGTGAGTGGCTGAAACCAGCAGTTTGCTAAACTGCCGTACGGGTTCCCGTACCGGGGGTTCGAATCCCCCTCCTTCCGCACCAAGGGGGTCTCTGAGAGAAGCGATATTTGAAATGTTGGTCGATTCATCTAATGGTTAGGATACAAGATTCTCAATCTTGGCATAGGGGTTCGATTCCCCTATCGACTACATAACAAATATTTGGCCGATTGAGTCTTTGACTCTATCTCCCTTGCGACTCGGCAATTCAAATAAGTTTGATTGCACTCGCTACTTGGTCGATTCATCTAATGGTTAGGATACAAGATTCTCAATCTTGGCATAGGGGTTCGATTCCCCTATCGACTACCAAAGAGAGAGGAAATCCCAAGTGGGTTTCCTCTTTCTTGTATTCAGCATTCTTCTCCAAATACAACGATTTCATTATTTCCCATATGATTTAGTTTCCTTTCGGGCTTCGCGCCACTTGGGGTAATACTTGTCCATCAGTGCATGGAAACGAGCGTTATGACTAGGCTCCAACAGATGGCATAGTTCATGAACAACCACATGCTCCTGACACCATTCCGGAAGCAAAAGTAAATACATAGAGAAGCAGATGGTACGTGTCTTGACATTGCATTGTCCCCATCGCGAAATCATTTTCTTATAGGTAATTGCAGTTGGCTTTACTCCCATTTCTTTCGAATGATATTCCACCATCGGTTCTATAATCGTTTTCAGTCTGCCTTTTGCCTCTTCTATCTGTTTACAGGTAGACAATGGCAACTGGTCGAAGAAATCATGTCGTGCCTGTACTTTTTCCAGTGTTTTCTTCCTGGCTTCTATGATCCAGTCGTGATGTTCTTCAATGAACTGCATGACTTTCTTTTTCGAAAGCCCTATTGGCACCGAAACATGCAAATCGCCATTTTTTACAATACGCATTGAGAGTCTGCGAGTCAATCTATATGTTACTTGAATATTCATAAATAATCTGAATAATGGATGCAAATATAATTATATTCGTGGGAAATTTGCTATTTTTGTAGCTAAATTTTAGTTTTTTATGAAGAATCAATCATCATTCGCAACTATTACACTATTGCTTGCCCTGCTTATTATGGGAACAGTGACAACAAACGCCCAGAGACCACAGAAAGACATGAACGATAAGTATATCGATCTGAGTGGCACATGGCAATTTGCCATCGACCGCCAGCACACAGTACAACCTGTTGATGTGCTGGCAGAGACCATCGAACTACCAGGAACAACAGACACAAACAAGAAAGGAGATATTACTAACAAGTACGACGAAACCACCCATCTTACGCGTCATTACACTTATAAGGGGCGTGCTTGGTATCAGCGCAATGTGACGATACCTACTACCTGGAAAAATAAGAGTATTTATCTATTCTTGGAGCGCACCAAACCATCAGAGGTGTATGTTGATGGTATACTTGTGGGTAGTAGTAATGACATCTCTACGCCACAGGTTTTTAATCTCACGGCATTTCTTAAGCCTGGCAGTCATAAGCTAGCGATTATGATAGATAATAGCAACGGCGTTCCTGAACAACTCTATGCCAGCAGTCATGCCTATACTGAAGATACGCAGACCAACTGGAATGGTATCATAGGCGAGATATATCTTGCAACAACGCAGCCGCAAGCATCCATATCGCCCAAGCAGATACATCCCAACTTTCGCAATTTCCATATAGAGGGGCAACATTTCTATGCGGATGGACACAAAATATTTCTACGCGGCAAGCACGATGCCTGTGTATGGCCTCATACAGGACATGTGGCTATGGATGTAAAGGCATGGAAAGATTACCTTGGCAATTGTGCCACCTACGGCTTGAACCACATACGATTCCATTCTTGGTGTCCACCCGAGGCTGCCTTTGCGGCTGCTGACGAGTTGGGTATCGTCCTGCAACCCGAGCTACCCTTCTGGGGCAGTTTCGACGACAAAGACTCGACGTTGATGACTTTTCTACACAAAGAGGGCGAGAACATCATCCGATGGTATGGTCATCATCCCTCGTTCCGCATGTTTGCATTGGGTAATGAACTATGGGGCAGCATTGATAAGATGGCTGAGTTTATAGCCGATTTCCGAAAAATGGCACCTGACAAGGTTTACACCTTTGGCAGCAACTACTATCTGGGGTATCAGGGTGTAAAATCTGGAATGGACTATTTTACCACTTGTCGTGTTGGCGGTGAAGGCTGGGGCAACTATAACACTCACACACGCGGATCGTTCTCGTTTGCCGATGCTGCCGATGGCGGAATGATCAACCACTACTACCCCAACACACAGATGAACTTTGAAGAGGGATGCAGCCTGACGAATGTACCCATCATCTCGCACGAGACGGGACAGTTCCAAATCTATCCTGATTACGATGAAATCAAGAAATACACAGGCGTGCTCTATCCTTATAACTTAGAGGTGTTCCGCTCGCGCCTTGAAAAGGCAGGTATGCTTGATCAGGCCAAAGATTTCCATCAAGCCAGCGGACTATGGGCGCTCCAGCTTTACAAACAAGACATCGAGATGGATCTACGCACCCCAAATATGGCAGGGTTCCAACTGCTTGACTTACAGGACTACCCTGGTCAGGGATCGGCCTACGTTGGTATCCTTGATGCTTTTATGCAGAGTAAGGGACTATGTAACGAACGCGAATGGCGTGGATGGTGCAGCGAGATTGTACCTCTGCTCCACGCACCTAAGTTCTGCTATACTAACGATGAGGGCATTCATGCTACTATACAATTGGCCAACTACAGCGGAAAATCATTAAAAGGCAAAAAACTTACATGGAATCTCGACAATCAGCATGGCTCTATGACTCTGCCAAGTGGCGAAGGGCTCATGAATGTTGGTGTTCTAGATATTGATCTGAGTGCCTACAAACAAGCTACACAGATAAAACTTGAACTTCAGGTTGAAGGAACTGAATTAAAAAACACCTACGATCTGTGGGTATATCCTTTCGGCGTAGATCTGAGTAAGTTGGAACAGAAGGTGATTGTCACCAACGAGCTGACCGACAGGATAGCTCAGCAACTGGAGAAAGGTAAGAGCGTGCTGCTGATGCCCGATTCGTCGAATCTCTGCGTGGGTGGATTGTTCCAGACTGACTATTGGAACTATCGCATGTTCAAGACCATCTCAGAGAACAACAAGAAGACGGTATCGCCAGGAACACTTGGAATTCTAACCGATCCTAAGCATCCTATCTTTAAGAGCTTCCCAACCGAGATGCACACAAACTGGCAGTGGTTCCCCATTATCAAGTCTAGCCACCCGTTTATTCTGGATAATACCGGTAAAGACTATCGCCCCATTGTGCAGGTCATCGACAACATAGAGCGCAACCACAAGCTGGGATTGGTATTTGAATTTGCTATAGGCAAAGGCAAACTGCTGGTCTGCATGGCCGATCTGGAAAATGCCTCGGCCTATCCTGAAGGGCGCCAGTTCTATCGTAGTGTTCTTGAATATATGACATCAAAGGATTTTGCCCCCACAACCAGCATCAGCCTAGAAGATTTCCGAAAGCTGATGACTACCGATGTTGTAGAAGGCAAAATCGGAGAATTAAATAACATATCCCCCTATTGATGTATCCCTTCATTCAATTTACATAGAGCTTGCTGCATCTTTTGGCGCCCGATAGCAGTCAACTTTTCTGATTTATCGTAATCAAAGCCACCATATCGGCTCATCTGAATATCAACAAGCACATCAGGTTTCATTAACTGGGCCATAAGAATCGAGTTCTGACGAATCATCACAGAGCTGACTCGTGAAAGCATGGTGTAGTAGTTGAATTCGAGATTATCGGGTATCAGCTTGTTAAGTATTTGTTGGGTTAACGATGTGCTTCGCTTGCGTTTTTCAGCCAGTTCATGTTGTATCTCCCATTGTGTTTGATAGTCATGTCCGCTCACATCAACTCCTACTAATATATCGCCTTGATGACGCGCCACACGATTCATAGGGATGGGATTTGTAACGCCACCGTCGATAAGTATCATGCCATCTCGGTGCACAGGCTCATAAAACGACGGCAGAGATATCGAAGCACGTATAGCGTCGAAGAGACTGCCTTTACTGAACACCACCTCGCACCCCGCCTTCAAATCGGTTGCTACAGCGCAATAAGGTATCGGCAGATCTTCGATAGGCATGTCAGGCACAAACTCCATGATAGCCTCGATAATACGCGCTCCCTTTACAATATGGTTAAGACTTAGCGAGAAGTCAGTCAGTTCCAGCATCTTCTTACGGTCAACAGACTTCATCCACTCACGGAACTCCTTGAGTTTCCCGGCTGCATATACACCTCCGATGAGGGCACCCATAGAGCACCCCGCTATAGAAGTGATGTGATAGCCTTGTGATTCAAGTTCTTCTATCGCTCCGATATGAGCAAGGCCTCGTGCTCCCCCACTCGATAACACTAATGCGACATCCTTATTTTTATTCATTTAAATGTATTTATGAAATCAAGTCTATAACAAAAAGTCTAAACCTATAACTACACGCGGATTGGAGGTAAGTATGTCATTGCTCCAAAGGTAGAGGTTCCAGTTGTTGAAAGTGTAATAGACACCGAAGGCCAAATCAATATCCTTATCGAATTTCCAGGAGTGGATGGCACCAACCAGAGGTGTGATAGAACGCTTACGCTTTAACGGGATATTGTAGCCTAAATACTCGTAATTGGAAAATCCAAAAGGAGCATCATGATTAACAATCCACCATGTATTGGAACACCAGAACAGACGGCTATCGCTAGTAATTGCACCATTCATATAGAGTCCCGTGGTAAGATATGAGAACTTGAAGCTTTTATTAAGATCGAACGACGACATCACCTCGCCGCCGATATTATACCATTTGCTGATTTTGTGACCATAACGCAACAGTCCACCCCAATAGGAACAATCCGGCCCAGTATAAAGGTCGATACCAGTGTCCAGATGATCGGTAACTCCATATTGGAATGTGGTATAGGTTTCCTGACTATTGATACCTGGACGGACTTTCAATGATGAATAGCCATACATCTTGCCCTCACCAGCAGTTCCTGCATAATAGGGAATCTGAGCGATTGCCGGTGTAGCCACCAGAAAGGTGAGAATGGCGATGAGATACTTACCCATATATGATTGTTATTTAGGCAACTCGAGTATGACTCTGCATCCTGCATGATAATCAGTATCGAATATCAGATCTCCACCAAGACTCAGGGCATGACGCTTGGCTAGAGGTAGGCCTAAGCCCAGTCCCTCTGCCAGATTATCAACCTTGGTAAAGGGCTTGAATATCTGATCCATAGAACCTTCAGGCAAACCAGGACCAATATCTTGTATAGTATAGCGTATCGTAGTGGCCGTTTGCGATATGATGATATCGATGTGCTGACCATCGGTGTATTTGGCTGCATTATACAGCAACTCACCTAGCGTACGCATCAAGTACATACGGTTTGATACGATATGCACCGTATCAGGCAGTTTTGTATCCAAATGGATTTTAGCATGGGGGAAGTGGCTATACGTATATTTGATACATAATTGCGCCATCTCGTTAACCGATATTTCTTCCTGACGGTTGCTGAGCATAACCTCATTAGAACTTGTTTCAGATGCATCAAACAACATCAGCACCATACGGTTCATGCTCACAGCATTATTCTTCATCATGGTCGAGATGTTGGTTAGCTCTTCTTCGCTCATCGCCGTCTTATTGCTGCTACTTTCGCGTAGCACATCGGCAAAGCCCAGAATCACATTCAGTGGCATGCGCATGTGTTGAGCCACATTCTGAATAAACTGGTTTTTGCGGCGAACCATATCATCAGTCTGCTTTTGAACTTGTTCCAGCTCTTTATTGTGCTCACGAATCTCATGGGCTTTAGCACGCAGGCTTCCCATACGGGTGCTGAGTGATATCTGCATCTTGGCAAAACTGTTCTGTAGTCGTCCTATAACACCCTTGTGACGCGTAGTAGGAACAAGCTTATCGAAGTTACCTACAGCAAACTGTTGTGTAGATTCAAGCAGACTGTTGAGAGGACTGATGGTTTGCTTAACCATCTGGCTACTGAACCATACAATCAGGAGTAGGCCAATGATCATGATAATGATGATGACATACCCTAACTCGTAGAAACTCTTCATGGCATCTGAATCGGGACATACCACAGCAAGACTCCAATCGGTATCTGGTACAGGTCGATATATTACATGTAAAAGCTCGCCGTTGATGTGAACATGCATAGAACCACGTTTGCCTGCTATCATCTCATGCCCAAGCGTAATCATATCAGAGTTCTGACTAGGATCGGCATCAGTGAAAATGGTCTTCCTGAACAGCAGAGTTGTGTCTGGATGTATCAGATAGCGTCCATCAGCACCAAGCAGCATAAAATAGGCTGTGGGATATGGATGCTCCTGCTTGTTAATCATATCTGAAAGCTTACTTAACGACATCTCAGTGGTAAGCACACCAACTATACGACCGTTTTTACGTTTCAGTGGCCTACAATAGGTGGCTATAGCTACATGATGGTCTACCTCGCCCTCAGTATATTCAACAAACGGATCAACCCAACAGGTCTTACCTGTTTTTACAGGTTCGGTATAGCAGGCCTTATGAAAATAGTTGTATTCGGGCTCTATGTACGATGTAACGCTATCACCATGTTGAACGGTGTAGATGGAGAAGCCATGACCATACTCCTTAAACAGATCGGGTATCATATAAACCGAACTACTGACAACCGGATCATTCAAACGCACAATGCGGTTTGATACCGATTTCAAGGAGTCTGGCTGCAGATGCTCTTCCATCATCCATGCATTAGAGTTTGCTGCAGTCTCCAGGGTGCTCATATAACGATGTACACGACACAATGTGGCATTTAGCAGACTTGAGCCTCCCTCTAATGCCTCTTGATGTATCAGGTAACGAGACTGTATATATAAGATGCCTACGGATGCAATGAACAAAGGTGTAGCCAATAATATGATGCCCAGACTCATCTTCCTTGGCAGTTTCAGCTGATGTTTACTCATAGTGCCCCTCCTTTCCTGCTTCTGTTTCGGTAAAATGAGTCATGTGATTTAGCAACTCAACCAGCGCATCGCTCTTACGCTGTATATTGTCAACCTGCTGGTCAATCTCCTCTTTACTCATGTCATGGTAGTTGTTACACAACGTGGTAACACTTCTCTCTATACTCTCGGATGGCACGGCCATCTGATTAGTCATATAATGCAGGAACGAAGTCTTCATCCTATCAGCTTCCTCAGTCTTTCCATAGGCGGTCCTTAGCACATCGCTACGCTGTTGCAGTCGCACTATCTCATGTTCCTGATCGTTGACTTGTTTCTGCAGAGAATGTTGCATTTTATGAAACCTGTTCTGTAGTTGTCCTATCTCATCTTCACGATCGGTATCCTGCAGGTACTCATTCAAATCGCCATCAGCTATACGCTGTGCTGACTGCGTAAGACACTTAAGCGGTTTCAACAGTCTTTTAATAATGATTGTTGTCATGGCAAAGAATGCCAGCAGTCCTAAAATGGCAATCACTATAACCAGATAAACAAGCTTGTTGTGCATGTCGAAGATGTCCTCGTAAGGATAAACCACACCCACACTCCAGCCTAATGTTCCTTCACCATTATAGCGACTTTCCAACTCGCCACGTACAAATGGTTTGAAGAATACACTCCAGCGCTTGCCATCCATCGTAAAGTCTTTCTCGCCTACTTTACCGGCCACCATCGCTTCGGCTGCCTCAAGCACACTGGCGTCGGCACCATTATCCATCTGACTGAACACCGTCTGGCTCTCTAACTTTTTCTCGTCCGGATGTACAATGAATGAACCGTTGCGGGCCAACAGCACGCTGTAGCCATGCTCAGACGGCTTAGCAGCCAGTATAATCTTCGACAACTGGGCGATAGAAACATCAACTGCGATAACGCCTACACGCTCGCCATTCTTATCAGAAAACGGCAGACAGAAGTTTACCAGAGGTTCGTTTTCGGTGTCATCACCCTTCAGAGGGTCTGTCCAGCCTATCCATCCCGATTTCATCGGTTCTGAATACCAAACCTGTTCGGTATAGGCACGGTTGGCAAATGTCTCGGTGGTAACAAGATCTGACTTTATATCGTTTGCAAATGCCCTACGATGTACATAAGCCATAAACAGGTCGGTACCGGGATAATAACCAGGTTTAAATGCGATGGCACATCCCACGATATTCGGATTACTCAACACCAGCTCACGGCTATAAGTAAACATGCGCTGTTTATCGTCCAGATGTTCAATCAGGTCATAGTATATGTTTCCAGTACTCTGCTCAACACTTAGCAGAACATTATCAATATCCTGAACTGTAGCATCAAGCATCAAACCAGCATCGCGCATAGCCTCTTGGCGCAACACCTTATGCGAGAAGTAGACGAGCACTCCGAGCGTGAGTACCAACAGCAACAACACCTCGGCCATAACCTGTAAGTTTATCTTATACCGTCTCTGCATATTTAATACGTCTACATATAATGAACACCACAATGATTGCCATAACAGACAGCAATCCCAACAAGGCTGCCACATAGATGAATGGTTTCTGTAGGTCGCTCTTAGGAGTTACAACTGCTACACTCCAGTCTATGCCTTCTATCGGACCATAGAACAGCACCGAAGGAACACCATTCACATCCATCTCTACTACACCACTCTCTCCAGATTCAAGATCCTTAATGATTTGCTTGTCTTTTATCGGCACATTCTTATCTTCAGGATGAATGAGGCATGTACCGTCTTTATCAAGTAAAACTGAGAAGAAGTCAAAGTCGCGCATCAGTAAGAACTTGTTGATTTGGGCTGCGTTGCGGCATCCGTTTTCAATGCGCTCAAGTTCTTTGCCCAACCACTCAAAGGTAATGTCGGCTCCACATACACATGCCAGGTTGTCATTGGCATCATATACGGGTTTAACAAAGGTGGTATAGTGTCCGCTAATATTTGTACCATCGTAATAGTAATATGGATCGCACCAGAATGGCATCTTGATATTCTTGGCACGCACATACCAAGGCGACTTGGTGTAGTCATGACGTGCAGATCCCACCTGAGTCATCTCGAACTTTGAACTGTCATTATGGTGTACATAAGGTTCAAACCAGGTTCCCTTTTCCTTAAAGTAATTTGGTTCAAAAGCAGCAAAATAACCTTGCACATCAGGATTCAGGTTCGACTCTCTCTCAAGGGCACTAATAGCTGCTTCGGGCGAAGTAAGATTCTTCTCTACCTCATTAAACACATTGGTGGCACTCATTTCCATGCCGGCAATGGTTTTATACAACTGCGTTGCTACTGAGTTCTGTAGTCCATAATAACGAACGTTAGTTTCTGCCTTCATGGCTGCGAAAAATGCCAAGTACGACAATACGGCAACAAGCAGTATAACCGTAGCAAGCGACAACACCAATGGCCAAGCTCGTTTTTTCATGTTCCTATTGTTAGATATAATATTTCTGCAAAAATATAAAATTTCCCGATAAAAACAAAGCAACACGTTGCGTTTTAACAAAATTTAATCCCCCGCCGGCCATTACCAACAGGGGATTAAAACATATAAACTAATTATTCTTTTTAGAAGAACAGATAACGGTTATCAACCACGCCTGCCTTCTGATAGAGTTCCTGCATGAACATGCGAGCTGCCTGAGTAGCCTGCATCTGGAGTTGCTGCTCGGTCTGAGCTGCATCGAACTTAGCACCCTCGCGGTTGCTCTTCTTGAGCACCTTGAAGAGGTAAGCACCACCGTTACCCTTTACAACAGCCTTGCTGAATGCGCCAGCCTTGGTAGCAGCTACAGCACCTGCAAGTGCAGGCTCTGAACTAGCTGTGGCCTGAACGAATACAGGAGCACCGAAAGTAATCTGGTTAACAGAGTCGATGCGAGCACCCTTAGCCTTAGCAGCTGCAAGATCAGCTACACCTGCCAACTTAGCCTTGATCTGCTCAAACTTCTTGTCACGGATAACCTCAGCCTTCAACATATCCTTAACACTGTTGATGTCGCGATAGCCTACAGGATTGATCTTGGTGAGGGCTACTACCAACAGGTGGTCGTTGTTTCCGCACTCGTACAGAGGACTAACCTGACCAGCCTTAGCATCGAAGATCCACTTCATAGTCTCACGAGTTGAACGCAGACCAGCTACGTTGTGCTCGTAGTTGAACAGATCCTGACGTGGAGTAACCTTGAAACCGAACTTAGCAGCGTTCTTCTCAATATCCTCGATAGTCTTATTCTCGCTAACAAACTGGCTGAACTTGTTATATGCCTCAGAATAGGTAGTCTTTGAGAAGTCGATAGTGTGCTTAACCACAGCAGCATCGTACTTGTCAACCATAGCCTTACGTGCAGTTACCTGCAGGATGATGTTACCCTGGGTAAACTCAAGGTTCTTAACCTCGTTAACACCAAGAGTGTTGATAGCATTGAGGTAGTTCTTTGACTCCTCGTCCATTGAGTTGCTGTTCTCATACATAGCAGATGTGAGCCACTGCTTAGTACCGGTCTGACCGTACTTCTGAGCAAGAGCCTCGAAATCTGCACCACCCTTAATAGCGGTGTAGATGCTGTCGGCAGTCTTCTTAGCTGCCTCTACAGTAGCACCACCAACCTGAATCTGACGATACTCGATAGAGTCAGGCATCTGAGTCTTAGAGATAAGCTTAATCACGTTCAGAGTGTTATCGAATGCAGTCTCGAATACAGCTGAAGTCTGACCAACAGCCATTGAGTCGAGCTTAGCAGCGATGTCAGATGGGTAAGCACGCTTGGTAGCAGCAAGACCAGTGTAAGCGAACTGTGACTGGGCCTTACGAACCACCTCAGCTGGGTTAGCACCGCTCTGCAGCTTCTGTGCAGCCTCGTTCATAGTCTTCTGAAGAGCCTTACGGTCAGCAGCTGAAGCTACAACCTGGAAGTCAACATACTTGATGTCGCGGCTCTCAACGTCCTGCTTGAACATCTCCTTGTGCTCATCATACTTAGCCTTGATATCCTTATCGTCAACCTTTACATCGTTGTCGTTGATTGAAGAGTAAGCGATTGAAGCCAGCTGGATATCGCTCTCAGTGTTCTGTCCCTCGAAAGCCATCTTAGCAGAGATGGGGTTAGAGATAAGACAGTTGCTGAGCAGAGCCTGGTACTTCTGAGCCAGAGTCTGAGTACGGAGCTGCTTCTCGATAAACTGCCAGTACTTGTAGATAGTCTGATACTGCTCTGCAAGCTGTGGGTTAGAACCAGCCTTCTTGTAATCATCCAAGAACTTGGTGAGCATGGTTACGTCGAAACGACCAGTCTGCTGGTTAACGAATGGAGACTGCATCAACATGGGGTTAGTACCCTCCTTCATGATGTTCTGAAGCTCCTCGTCGGTAACAGTAAGACCGAGCTTCTCAGCCTCATTGCTGATGATCTGCTCGTTCACATACTGACTCCATACCTGATCCTTGATCTGGTTGAGCTCATCCTCTGTGAAGTTGTCGCGGCTCTGAGTGATCTTCAATACGTCCTGATACTCATCAACAAGAGCCTGAAACTCCTGTACGTTGATTTTGTTTCCTAACACTTCGCCAATCTGCTGACGCTGCTGGTTCTTGGTTGCTTCGCAAGAACGGAAAGCTTCTTCAGCAATGAAGGCGAAAAGGCCTAAGCCGATAATGCAAACGAGGGCTACGCCTCTTTTACGGATTTTTCCTAATGCTGCCATAATGTATTTAAATTTTTAATTATTATTCATAAAACGGATGCAAAATTAATAAATTTGTTCGAAACAACGAAATTTTTTCGTAGAAAATTGGCTATTCGTTGATGTTTAATCGTACCAATTCTATTTTTGTTGCCGTATTCTTAACTATTTTAAACTCGTATCTGTCTATTTTCACCACTTCGTTGAGTTTTGGGAACGACTGGTATTCATGCAGAATCAGTCCTCCAAGAGTCATATACTCATCGCTCTCAGGCAGGTCAAGGTCAAACATTTCGTTGATCTTTGTAATCTCAAGTCTGGCTGAAAGCATATACTCCTTATCCGACAGTTGTTTGGCCACGAGATTCGTATTGTCGTGTTCATCCTCAATCTCACCGGTAATCTCTTCCATAATGTCTTCGAGCGACACCAGACCGCTAGTACCGCCAAACTCGTCAACAACCACTGCTAGCGAGCGTTTCTGCTGCATCAGCTGTTTCATCAGCTTTGATGCCAGCATAGTCTCGGGCACAAACGAGATCTCGCGTATTATCCCTTTAAGTTCAGTGGGGTTACGGAACAAATCAGAAGAGTGAATGTAACCGATGACATGGTCGATATCCTCATGATAAACCAGGATTTTAGAGTGGCCGCTTTCGATAAACACCTGCTTTAGTTGCTCTATCGTCGAAGTATCCTCAACGGCATCTATCTCAGTACGTGGCACCATACAGTCGCGTATCTTGGTCTCCGAGAAATCCAGTGCGTTCTGGAATATCTTCACCTCGTCCTCAATCTCGTCTTCGTTATCAGCATTATCAATACTGGTCTGTACCAGATAATCAAGATCAACCTTGGTAAATTCCTTCTCCGCCCCCCCTTTGTCCATACGGATGCCTACTAGTCGCAAAAGTCCTTTCGACAGCAATGTGGCAAACCGCGATATCGGATACAGAATCACATAGCATATCCATGCAGGAACGGCAAACACGGTAAGAAGCGTGTTAGGATTGTTCTTGAATATGGATTTAGGCAGGAATTCGCCTGTAAACAGCACGATGAATGTTGAGAGCAAAGTATCGGCAGTAACCCTTACACCATCGCTCAACGATGCAAACAGCGTAGAATCAAAGAGCTTGGCAAACAGGATACCGTAAATAACCAGCGATATGTTGTTGCCAACCAGCATGGTTGAAACAAAGTTGTTAGGATGCTGGTAGAAGGTCTTGATGATTTTCTGCGAGAATCGGTTCTTTTCGCGATCCATCTCTGCACGCAGGCGGTTTGACGACACAAAAGCAATCTCCATTCCTGAGAAAAATGCAGAAAAGAGCATTGAAACCAATAGCCAGATAATCAGTGTTGTCATTGTCCGGTCCTCCTGTGTTTCTGTAATTGCTGACGCATGGGCTGAGGTGCCTGTACTGTATCCTTCTTGGCCTCCTGCTTATCCTTCTCCTCATCCTTGCTCTCGCCCGTCATATCCTCGCGGGTAAACGACCCCTTTGAGTTCGACACGGTATAGTGAGTCATTCGTTCGTCTGAAAGGAAATAAGTTCCTTCCATGCTACGCTCAGGCGTAGTAACCTTTGAATAGACATTAGAATAGAGCTCGTGGCGTAAACCATCCCAAAACAGTTCTTCGCTCTCGTATAACAGTCCGTTAATGTTGCGTATCTTTACGCGCCCACGCAGATGCCACAGTTTCTTCTGGTCGTAATACCACGCTGTGTCAGCCTGGATATACGCCTCTACATGGAATTTCTCGTCAAACTGTTCGAAGAACACGCCCTTCTCAAATGTCCAGCGCGATGGATTCTTCACCATGTTCACATCCCAGCGCTCAGTAACAATCTTGTATTTGATAACGCCGCTGTCGCTAATCAGTGTGTTGACACCATAAGAGGTCATGACCGATGCAGAATCTCGGTCACGTATGGCTGGTGCAGTATGTTCCTGAACCTCGTTACAGCTCAGTAACAACAACCCCATGAAAGCAATGGTTATTATTCTACTTTCCACTTTGCGAACCATCTCTCATTGAATGTCAGTCCAATATTCAGGCGGAGCATATTCTCTTTAATCATATTGTCTGCCGAACGATGTACGATCTGACCACTTATATTAAGTATAGAACGATTGTTATAACCATTCATGATGGGGATACCAAAACCAATGCTGGCCGACAGCTCCTTTGGACCTTCCTTACCATTAATATAATAATAAGGTGTTGCCATGCCTACACCGGCACGATAACGCACGCGCTGCAGGAACTTACGACCCAATGGACGTGGCGTCCACTCAGCACCGATATTAAGGCGATAGCTATCCTTGAGCAAACCAGATTTCAAAGCATACGATGTTACTCCTGTCTGCTGATTCTTTGTCAACGTAGGGAAATCCACACCACCCCACTTTTGTATGTGCAAGTCAGCACCTACACGCAGATTCTGCTCACGATTATATGTAACACCGAAGCCAAAAGTGGTTGGAATCTTCAATCCATTGTCGATTTTGAATGTTGTTGTATCGGCTTTGCTGATGGAGGTTTTGATATTTGTAATCAAACACTCAGGATCAGACTTAAGCGAATGACCAGGTGTCCATGTTGCAGCCAGTGTTATATTGTCATGCTTATTTAATGGTAGTTCGAACTGTACACCCAGATCAAATTTGTAGCTGCTTATATCAGCCCTATATTCCTTTGTAAGAATACTGAGTTGCGAAGATTCTATAGAGCCTATTGAACGATTATAGTCACCCCACAAGTAAGCAAGATTGAAACCGATTGACAGTTGTTTGATGGGACGTATACCTGTACCAATGTACAATTGATGCAGACCACCGTCACCTTCATATTGTGACTGAACATAGGTTTGATTACCATCATTCAGTACTTCGGTCGAAGAATAATTATAGCCAATATTCGAGTAAGGCAGTACACCAAATGATACGCCTACATTCTTAAATGCACGGAACAATGCAACCACATAGTCAAAACCGCCACTCTTGCCGCTTGCTTTGACACCATTTTCATTATAATAGGTTATCTGACCTGAGAAACCTGCATCAAAAAGCATCGTCAGAGAATCGATAGACGAATACGAAGCAGGGTTCATGGGGTTTACCTCGTTACCACGACGCATGGCAAGGCCCACGCCGTTCATACCTTTATTAAAACCCACACTCTGGTCAGTAAGATCGCCTAAGCCAAACTGGCTGTAGGGAGAGTTTGTGCTGCTCTGAGCAAAAGCCGATGTCGTTAAGGTTGCCAAAACGAAACTGGCGAGAAATTTATTCATATGATATTCTTTATTTCTATTGAAAAACATTTCAGCGTGCAAAATTATCAAAAAAAAACCGAAGTAATGGCTTTTTCTTCGAAAATATAAGTTATTTTTGCATCGTGAAACATTTAGAAAAGAAAATTAAGAGGCTCTTTACAGCGGTTATCTTGCTGACTATCAGCAGTATAACCCCCATATTCGCACAAAATGATGCAAAACAGGTTTATTACGGTTCCGACTCCATTAATCGCCAATTCGATCCAATGGACTCGGTCGAGGTGAGTTTATTAACCTGTTCGCCTCATGAAGAGGTATATAGTCTGTATGGTCACTCAGCACTCAGATGGCATAGCGGCGACCTTGACCTGGTGTTCAACTGGGGCATGTTCAGTTTCAGCAAACCTTACTTTGTACTTAGGTTCGTATTCGGACTGACTGACTATGAGCTGGCAGGCTACCCATTCGACCGATTCTGGCCTTATTACAAGCAATGGGGAAGCAGCATCACAGAGCAGGTACTGAACCTGACCAACGACGAGAAACGCAAGCTGCAGCAGGCTCTATCCGACAACCTGAAGCCCGAGAACCGCGTTTACCGCTATAATTACTTCTACAACAACTGTTCAACCAAGCCACGCGATATAGTGGAACAGAGCATCGACGGCCAAGTAATTTATAATGAACGCGAGGACTACGAGCCATCATTCCGCGAGATGATGCGTGAGTGCACTCGCAACCATCTGTGGTCCAAGTGGGGCAACGATATGCTGCTAGGACTGAAGGCCGACCTGAAGACCAACCGCTCTGAACAGGAGTTCCTGCCTATGAACCTGATGCAGGACTTTGCCCGTGCTCAGATATACAAGGATGGTCAATACCGCCCTCTGGTCAAGGCACAGCGCATGATTGTGCCTCCTGGCGTACAGCAGATAGAGCCCGATTTTATCCTGACGCCCACCGAAGTGGCTGTCATACTGTTGCTGATATCTGTAGTTATCGCACTTTACGAGTGGAAGCGCAAGAAGATATGCAAATGGTGGGATGTGCTGCTGATGACGGTACAGGGATTATTAGGCATTGTGCTTACAGTGATGATCTTCTCGCAGCACCCTACTACATCGCTCAATCTCAACCTGCTGCTGTTCAACCCGCTACCGCTGCTGTTCATACCAGCCATCATAAAAGGCAAGCGCCACACATGGCGACGACTACAGCTGGCCATGCTGCTACTGTTTGCCATCGGTGGCATATTCCAGAGCTATGCCGAAGGAATTTGGATTGTGGCACTATGTTTGCTGATACGTATTAAGAAATGAAGAATAGATATCTATACGTCACCCTGCTTACGATGCTGGCACTCAGCTCGCAAGCCCAGGCACAGAAGGGAGTCAGCCCCCGATTGGTAGTGAATATCACTATCGATCAGTTGATGAATGACTACCCTACTCTGTTCGACGATGGATTAATCTATGAGCAAGGATTCTATCCTTATAAGGATGTCGACCTGTCGTCTGCCATTTCGTCAGTTGTCACAGGCACAACGCCCTTCTATCACACCATCACGGCCGACAAATGGCTCGACCGTCAATCGCTGCAGACTGTTACTCCCACGCCCAACGACATCGCTGTATCCACACTTGGCGACGAGCTCAAACTTGCCACTAAGGGTGAAGGAAAGGTGTGTGCGATAGCCGTAAAAAAGGAGACAGCCGAACTGGCAGCAGGCCATCAGGCCGACCGCATAGCTTGGAGCGAAGAAAAGAAAAAGAAGTATAACGCTATAAGTCTGACCGACAAAGCATTACAACTTCTTATTGAAGAAAGACTTGGAAAAGATTCCATCCCCGATTTGCTATTCGTTTCATACGACAGAAAAGACGGGAATAATACTGACGATATCACGCTCAACGATGCCCTCCTGAAACTGGTTCGCGGCATCGAGCATCTCATAGGCAAAGAGCAAACGCTGTTTGTTGTAACCTCTACGGGATATACCCAGGAGAATTTCGACGATTATGCCAGATACAACATCCCTACTGGCATCTATTACACCAATCGTACTGCCAATCTTCTCAACATGTACTTCGGTGCACTGTGGGGTCACGGCAAGTACGTAGAGGGCGCCTATCGTAATCAGCTCTACCTGAATCACCAGATTCTTGAGTCAAAACGCATCACGCTGACCGATGCCACCCTCAAGGCCAAGGAGTTCCTACTGCAGATGTCAGGCATCAAGAGCGTTCATACACATCTGTACGAACAGCATATCGGCGACCTTGTGGTTGAGATCAACCCAGGTTGGCAGATGCAGAACGACGACACCCACGAAGAGATAAAAGTAAACAAATCATTAGCATATTTCCCCATTATTTTCTATGGTGCCAACATCCCTGCCCAAAAGGTAACGACACCAGTAAGCATAGAGCGGATTGCCCCCACTATTGCCAAGTCAATTCGCATCCGTGCGCCTAATGCGTGTATGACCACACCTCTTTTTTAATAAAAAGGCTTGGTGATTACAATTATTTTTTGTATTTTTGCCGCCGTTTTAACATAAGTCATACCCAAACATTAGTAAAAAAGTAACATTAAATATGAATTTCAACAAAATCTTAAAGTCGCTGTTTGGTGATAAGTCCTCACGCGACATGAAACTCATCCAGCCCCTCGTAGAGCAGGTTAAGGCCGTGTATCCCGAGGTACAGAAGCTGGATAACGACGCACTGCGTCAGCGAACCAAAACATTGCAGCAGCAGGTACAGAACTCTGCCAACGAGCAGAAAAAGCGTATCGAGGAGTTAAAGGCAACTATCGAGAATACTCCTATCGATGAGCGTGCCGACATCTTTGCACAGATCGATAAGATCGAGAAGGAAGTGCTGGAGATCTACGAGGGGGCTCTGAACGAGGTGATGCCTGAGGTTTTCGCCATCGTTAAGGAAACTGCCCGTCGTTTTGCTGAGAACGAGGAGACCATCGTTACAGCTACCGACTTCGACCGTGAGTTGGCTGGTGATCCTAAGAAGGACTTCATCACCATCGATGGCGATAAGGCTATCTACCACAACCACTGGACTGCAGGAGGTAACGACCTGAAGTGGGAAATGGTTCACTACGACGTACAGCTGTTTGGTGGTGTAGTACTGCATCAGGGTAAGATTGCCGAGATGGCTACTGGTGAGGGTAAGACCCTTGTGGCTACCCTGCCTGTATTCCTGAATGCCCTTACCGGCAACGGTGTTCATGTAGTAACTGTGAACGATTATCTGGCAAAGCGTGACTCAGAGTGGATGGGTCCTCTTTATATGTTCCATGGTCTGTCAGTAGATTGTATCGACAAGCACCAGCCTAACTCTGAGGCTCGTCGTAAGGCTTATCAGGCCGATATCACCTTCGGTACCAACAACGAGTTTGGTTTCGACTATCTGCGTGATAACATGGCTATCTCGCCATCCGACCTGGTACAACGTGCACACAACTACGCTATCGTCGATGAGGTCGACTCAGTATTGATCGACGATGCCCGTACACCTCTCATCATCTCTGGTCCTATCCCCAAGGGCGACGACCAGATGTTCGAGGAGTATCAGCCACTGGTTGAGAAGCTGGTAGGCGTTCAGCGCCAGCTGGCTACTCAGTATCTGGCCGAGGCCAAGACCTTGATTGCCGAGGGTAACAAGCTGGTTGAGGCAGGCAACAAGAAGGAAGGTCAGGAAAAGCTCGATGCAGGTTTCCTGTCACTCTACCGTTCTCACAAGGCTATGCCAAAGAACAAACCGCTCATCAAGTTCCTCTCTGAGGAGGGTATCAAGAGCGGTATGCAGAACACCGAGAACATCTACATGGAGAACAACAACCGCCGTATGCCAGAGTGCGTTGAGCCTCTGTACTTCGTGGTTGATGAGAAGATGAACTCATGCGACCTTACCGATAAGGGTACCGCTTGGCTGGCTAAGCAGGTAAACGATAACGAACTGTTCGTATTGCCCGATATCACTACCGAGCTTTCTGCCCTCGAGGCCGAGACTGGTCTGAGCGATCAGGAGCGTCTCGACAAGAAAGACGAGCTGATGAGCCACTACGCCGTTCAGAGCGAGCGTGTTCACACCCTGCAGCAGCTGCTCAAGGCTTACTGCATGTTCAATAAGGACGATGAGTATGTAGTGATTGATGGCGAGGTGAAGATTGTTGACGAGCAGACAGGTCGTATCATGGAAGGTCGCCGTTGGAGCGATGGCTTGCACCAGGCTGTCGAGGCTAAGGAGCACGTTAAGGTCGAGGCTGCTACCCAGACCTTTGCTACCATCACCCTGCAGAACTACTTCCGTATGTATCACAAGCTCTCAGGTATGACCGGTACAGCTTCTACCGAGGCAGGTGAGTTCTGGGATATCTACAAGCTCGATGTAGTTGAGATTCCAACCAACCGTCCTGTTATCCGTAACGACCAAGACGACCGCGTATATAAGACAGCCCGTGAGAAGTATAAGGCTGTGATCGACGAGGTTGTAAAGATGCGTAATGCAGGCCGCCCAACTCTGATTGGTACCACATCGGTCGAGATATCTGAGTTGCTGAGCCGTATGCTCGATATGTATGTTAATCCTGAGACCGGTAAGCGCGAGGGTATCCCCCACCAGGTGCTGAATGCTAAGCTGCACCAGAAGGAGGCCGACATCGTAGCACTGGCCGGACAGAGCACCAACGGTAAGGGTGCCGTTACCATTGCCACCAACATGGCTGGTCGTGGTACCGATATCAAGCTGTCGCCTGAGGTTAAGGCTGCAGGCGGTCTGGCCATCATCGGTACCGAGCGCCACGAGAGCCGCCGTGTCGACCGTCAGCTTCGTGGTCGTGCCGGACGTCAGGGTGACCCAGGTTCTTCTGTATTCTATGTATCACTCGAGGATAAGCTGATGCGTCTGTTCGCTTCAGAGCGTATAGCATCGGTTATGGACCGTCTGGGATTCAAGGATGGCGAGATGATCGAGAGCCCCATGATCTCTAAGAGCATTGAGCGCGCACAGAAGAAAGTTGAGGAGAACAACTTCGGTATCCGTAAGCGCCTGATCGAGTACGATGATGTGATGAACAAGCAGCGTACCGTGATCTACGAGAAGCGCCGCCATGCCCTGATGGGTGAGCGTATCGGTATGGATATCGCCAACATCATCTGGGACCGCGTAGTAAACATCATCGAGAACTCTGCCGACTATCAGGGCTGTAAGGAGGAATTCCTGCACGTTCTGTCGATGGAGGTTCCATTCAGCAGCGATGAGTATATCAACATGCAGCGCGAACTGCTTTACGAGAACGCTTTCCAGGCAGCTATCGGCAACTTCAACCGCAAGACTGAGCGCATTCAGACTGTTGCCCAGCCTATCATCAAGCAGGTTTACGAGAATCAGGGTTCTATCTACGAGCGCATCATGGTGCCCATCACCGATGGTCGCAAGATGTTCAACATTCCTTGTAACCTGAAGGAGGCTTACGAGAGCGACTGCAAGAGCATTGTCAAGGAGTTTGAGAAGAGCATCCTGCTCCATATCATCGACGACTCTTGGAAGGAGAATCTGCGCCAGCTCGACGAACTGAAGCACTCTGTACAGAATGCCTCTTACGAGCAGAAGGATCCTCTGCTCATCTTCAAGCTGGAGAGTGCCAAGGTTTGGGACGATATGATCAACGAGATGTATAACCGCATCTGCTCTATCCTGACTCGCAGCCAGATTCCTGAGATGCAACAGCAGGTTCAGGAGGCCGCTCCTGAGCAGCGCACTCAGCGCCAGCAGTATGTTGAGAGCAAGCAGAACATCGGCGATGAGCAGTTGGTTGATCGCAATCAGCAGGCTGCTGCCCAGCACGACACTCGTGCCCAGCAGAACCGTCAGCCAGTAGTAAAGGACAAGCTGCCCGGACGTAATGATCCATGTCCTTGCGGCTCAGGCAAGAAGTTCAAGAACTGCCACGGAAAGGGAATCGTGTGAGGAGTTAAGAGTTAAGAATTAAGAATTAAGAGTTAAGAGTTAAGAATTATGATAACCATAACCAATTTGAAAAAGGCGTTTGGCAAGACCGTTGCCTGCGACATTGAGAACTTCACAGTTAACGATGGCGATATCTTAGGTCTTGTAGGTAATAACGGTGCTGGTAAGACTACGCTCTTCCGCATGCTTCTCGACCTGCTGAAGCCCGATGAGGGCGAGGTAGCGCTCGATGGCATCAATCCCGCTGCCAGCGAGGAGTGGAAAGCTTCTACCGGCTCATATATCGACGAGGGTTTCTTGATCGATTTCCTCACCCCTGAGGAGTATTTTGCCTTCATCGGCAAGATTACCGATATGACTCAGGCTCAGGTCGACGAGCGCCTGAAGGACTTTGAGCGTCTGGCTGCAGGCGAGATCTTCGGTCAGAAGAAGCTGATTCGCAACCTCTCTGCCGGTAACAAGCAGAAGGTGGGCATCATCTCGGCCCTGTTCAATCGTCCCAAGTTGGTGATTCTCGACGAACCGTTCAACTTCCTCGATCCTTCAAGCCAGAACGTACTGAAGCACGTGCTCACCGATTATAATAAGGATACGGGCGCTACCATTCTGGTTTCAAGCCATAACCTCGCACACACGATCGACATCTCTAACCGCATCGCATTGCTGGAGAAGGGACACATCGTACGCGACCTGGCTAACGAGGGCGGAAGCGCTAAAGCTGAACTCGAAAATTACTTCGAAACCGAGTAACCTATCATTATTTTTAGGTATTTTACAAAAACTTGCGGCCTTTGCAAACGGGTTGCAAGTTTTTTTATGTATCTTTGCACTCGAAATCAATGAGTTATGAAACTATCAGAGTTAAAAACAGGCGAAAAAGGCGTCATAGTAAAGGTATTAGGACACGGAGGTTTCCGTAAGCGCATCATCGAGATGGGCTTTATTCGTGGTCAGGAGGTAGAGGTTTTGCTCAATGCCCCACTCCACGATCCTGTGAAATATAAACTGATGGGCTATGAAGTGTCGCTTCGCCATCATGAAGCCGATAATATCGAGGTTGTGTCAGCCGACACACCACTCGAAGATACTACTTTTAATCTGGCTAGCGAAGCCAATCGCCACGAGGACGATTACATCCGCCATGCTGCCATGAAGGAGCGCCGCACCATCAACGTAGCGCTGGTGGGCAACCCTAACTGCGGCAAGACGTCGCTGTTCAATTTTGCTTCGGGTGCTCACGGCCATGTGGGCAACTACTCAGGCGTTACCGTCGATGCCACCGAAGCCACAGCCTCCATGTTCGGCTACGAGTTTAAGCTCACCGACCTGCCAGGCACCTATTCGCTGTCGTGCTATTCGCCCGAGGAGCTTTACGTGCGCGAACATCTTACAGAGAAGATGCCCGATGTGGTCATCAACGTCATCGACTCGTCGAACCTTGAGCGCAACCTTTATCTCACCACCCAGCTGGTCGACATGAACATCCGTATGGTATGTGCGCTGAACATGCACGACGAGTTTGAGCGTCGTGGCGACTCTGTAAACCTCGATACTCTCAGCACCCTGTTTGGTATGCCTATGATACCCACATCGTTCAAGAGCGGTATGGGCGTCAAGGAGCTGTTCCGTGCAGTTATTCAGGTTTACGAGGGCACCAGCAAGTTCTCGCGCCACCTGCACATCAACTACGGTCACGAGATCGAGGACGGCATCTCGCACATTCAGAAGTACCTCAAGGCCGATGAACATATCACCCAGCACTACTCTACCCGATACCTGTCGCTGAAGCTCCTGGAGCACGACAGTCAGGTGCTCGACTATCTGGGTAAGCACATGGCTGGCGAGCAGCGTATGGACGACTTCCACAAGCTGGCCAACGAGCGCGATAAGGCCTCAGCCCGTGTCAAGGAGGAGACAGGCAGCGACTCTGAGACCGCCATCATGGATGCCAAATACGGTTTTATCAATGGTGCGCTCAAGGAGGCTGAATATCGCACTGGCAGCAAGAAGGATACCTATAAGGTAACCCACCTGATCGATCATATCCTGTCGCACAAGTACCTGGGATTCCCCATCTTCTTCCTCATCCTGTATGTCATGTTCGAGACCACGTTTACGCTCGGACAGTATCCTATGGACTGGATTGAGGAAGGCATAGCCTGGCTGGGCGACAAGATCAGCGAGGGCATGAACGATGGTCCGCTCAAGGCCATGCTGGTCGATGGTGTCATCGGCGGTGTAGGCAGCGTCATCGTGTTCCTGCCTCAGATACTGATACTCTATTTCTTCATCTCGCTGATGGAGGATTCAGGCTATATGGCCCGTGCCGCTTTCATTATGGACAAGCTGATGCACAAGATGGGTCTGCACGGCAAGTCGTTCATTCCGCTCATCATGGGCTTCGGCTGCAATGTGCCAGCCATCATGGCCACTCGTACCATCGAGAGCCGCCGTTCGCGCATCATCACCATGATGATTCTGCCGTTCATGTCGTGCTCAGCCCGCCTGCCCATCTATATCATGATAGCCGGTACCTTCTTCTCGCTGCAGTACCGTTCGTGGGTATTGCTGTCACTCTATGCCATCGGCATCCTGGTGTCGGTAGTTGTCAGCAAGGTGTTCTCATCGTTCGTTATCAAGGGCGAGGACACGCCGTTTGTCATGGAGCTGCCACCTTACCGCTGGCCCACCCCTAAGGCCATCTGGCGCCACACGTGGGAGAAAGGTAAGGAGTATCTCAAGAAGATGGGAGGCATCATCCTGGTAGCCAGCATCATTGTTTGGGCCCTGGGCTACTTCCCGCATAACGACGAGCTGCCACGCGAGCAGCAACAGGAGCAGAGCTACATCGGCCGTATGGGTAAGACCATCGAGCCAGTGTTTGCCCCACAGGGCTTCAACTGGAAGCTCGACGTATCGCTTATCTGCGGTGTAGGTGCTAAGGAGATTGTGGCCTCGTCTATCGGCGTGCTGTATAGCGGCGACGATTCGTTTGGCGATGACGAGGAGTTCAGCGATGATAACGAGAAGTACACCCGCCTGCGCCAGATGATGATGCAGGAAGGCATCACCCCGTTGTCGGCCTATGCCTATCTCATCTTCATTCTGCTCTACTTCCCCTGTATCGCCACTATAGCCGCCATCAAAAACGAGACGGGCTCTTGGCACTGGGCCCTCTTCGCCGCCTTCTACACCACCGCAGTAGCCTGGGTGGCCAGCATGGCCGTATTCCAGATAGGCAGTTTAATTTAGATCACTAATAATATATGTAAAAATAGAAAACGACCACCACTCTATTGAGTGATGGTCGATATAAATTATGAAACCAAGCGGCAAGGTCGAATTGCTCATCATCACACAGATGCCACCGTTCCGCACATCGTGGCTCTACTTGGTTCCACCTTTCACGTTGCCGCTCGGCTTTGCCGCTTCGCTTGTCGAAGAAAGATACGAACACTTTCTGAATCTTCCAAATCTTTTGGCAAAAAAGTATCAAAATTGTTTCATTCCATTGGTTTGATCATCGATTCTTTTATTTCGTGAGTTGTTGATAGCGTTTGAACAGCTCGGCTACGCATCTGATCGGAGGGTCGGTTCTACTGATCATTCAGTCCTGCATCTTCTTTCTATTCATTATTCCCTAAGAATGCGATTCGCTTCAGCGGGAGCATGTTTTTATCCTCATCGCTCATCTTGTCGTAGTACTCTTGCCACATTTGGATAAACTCATCACCATCTATCAGGCGGATAAACTTGTCGCCACTTGTTGCAGCATGTTTAGCGTCAGTAGAATAAGTGCCAGAGGTTACAAATAGAGCGATGTCGCCAGCTTTAAGAATACCTAATAGAGCACGAACATCAGCTGCACCTGTTGCAGTATCAGGCTTATGTTTTACTTGCACCTTTATTCGTGGAGTCTTAGCACCCAATGGGTCCGTATATGCCACGATGTCTATACCACCATCTTTGCCACGAGGTGCTACCGCCTGAATATAGTAGCCCATTGCCTTTAGTAGCGATGCCACAAGATCCTGAAATTCATATGGATTCTTACTCTTCAAGTATTCACGTATTCCATTTGCAGCTCGTTCCTCCAGCGTTTCAAGCTCAATCATTGTTTCCTTGGCTGGATCGTTCTCTTCTTCAGGTTGAACTATCGGTTTTTCGCCTGGTGCCTGTTCCTTACCACGATACCAAACCTTATATCGTTCCCCTGCTTCGTCACGCAACTTTTCAGCTCCCATCTTCAGTGCATCCTCTCCTTCAGGAGTGATGGTCCAATTTCCTTTTTTCTTAATTAGGAATCCTGCACGCACGTAGTCAACAGATGTAAAGTGCATAATGCTTTGCCAACGTATATTGCCGGTACTCTCTAAAATACTTTTTTCCCATGCAGATAATTCAATATTCTTTTCAACTTCCTGCATCAGTATACGGATAGGCATAGAGCCTCCATTCTTCTTCAGAATAGTCATTGCAGCGTACATCGTCTTGGCCGACGTTACATATGATTTCGATTTTGCTTTCATATTTTATTGGTTTTAGTTATCTATTACCTTTAGCTCGATTGTGAGTTTTGCAGAGCATCTGACAGTTTGCTATGTCGGTATTTCCGCCTTTACTCCATGCTGTTACATGGTCGGCATCCATCTCTTCCAGTTTCCAGATGCGCTGGCGATTAGCATCATGACCGATGGCGCAGTATGGACAGTTTGAAACTTTCTCTGCTTTGGCTTTGTCGGTCTGCTGCTGATAAACCTTGCGCATAGTGGGTTTGTCGAATAGACGAACATTCAGCAACTTCGTATCCTGACATCCACCAAGAACATACTCAAATATGCCACGACGATTAGTTACAAAGTCATCGTGCATCAGCTGATATACCTTAGCCGACAGCTCTGAATGATTCAAAGGCAAGTTATGATAGCGCTCGTATAGTTCGCCCCAGTTCAAGCCCTGCATCTCGTCGTATACATCATCAAACTTAGAGTCAACCCAATCAATCACGGTGTTGAAGTAGGTCTTAATCTCGTTGATATTTTCATCACGTCGATGTGCACTCATATAGCCATCTACATTACCCTTACTCACCCACTCCAGGGCTGTAGCCAGGAACTGCTGACGGTTTGCTGGACCTTTTACATACGATTCCCAGCGCTGTATGTTAGCATTCTGCGAGTTAGAGAACTCTGCCTTACATGCTGTAACGAATGGGCCTGAGAACACCGCATTAAGCTCTTCTTGATGGTTCAACGGGATGCCCGCGATGTTGATAGTCTTAAACCATTCCTTAATTTCCTCTTCAGCATGATCTCCCTCACCCTCGCAGATATAGACCAGCAGTTTAGTCTGCAGAATCTTCTGCTGCATACCATCATTCAGTCCGTCGAATATCTGTTCGAGATCGTTTATCTTCACAGCAAACTTATTCTTCAGGAAGCGGCCTAACGATGTGATGCGCTGCTGACCATCGAGAACCTCCAACCTGCCTCCTTCTACCTTATTAAAATATATAAGGCCCAATGGATAGCCTTTCAGTACCGAGTCGATAACCGCAACGTCGCGCTTTCCATCAGCGTAGATATAGTTACGCTGATACTCTGGCTGAATTGTCAGCTGACCAGCCAAGCCGTACAGGCCTTTGCCCTCCAGTTCGTTATACTCAAAGCCGTCACAGATTTCTTCAACGGTATAAATTTTAAACTCAGTTTTCATAGACTATTGCTTTTTGCGGATTAGTAATCTTGCGAACGTTGACTTTAGTTTTCCATCAACCATAATTGCTCCCCTTCGGTTTAAATCGCCATATAACGGGGTTTCATCAGAAGTAAACTCTTTGGTCTTTATGCCATAAGCATTACCTCTATCGGTTATACCTAATATCTCGAATTGTTCAGGACAATACTTATCCAAGAAAGAAGTTGGCACCCCCATTATTCCTTCATAATCAGAAGGAATTGCATCAGTATATGGAACTTCTATTGCATTATAATTTTCGTAATGAATATACTCCTTACGACCACGTAATTCCTTATGTTTACTATGCTTGAAGTTATCGGCCATAGTCATTAATTGAAGTGGCTTATGACGTCTGCCGTGCTCGATATTTGTATACCAACATGAATTACCAAGCCTTGTGTAGTTTCCAACATAACCAAGACGCTCAGCTTTCTTCTTATCACTCTCTTTGACAACAGTTCCTTCAGGTACTCCAAAAACCATATCGGTTACGAACCCTGTAGCGCCTAGCCAAACCCTATTCCCCTGAATTAACGGAAAAACTTCTTTATAGGTTATAGCATTCATATTGCCGATAATCACGAACAGTTTCTCAGATTTTATCAGCCACGTGATAAACTCTCTGAACAACGAGAACGGCGGATTAGTAACGATAATATCAGCTTCGTCTCGTAGTTTGGTTACTTCTTTACTGCGGAAGTCACCATCACCCTCTAAGTATTGCCATTCCAGGTCGTTTATGTCTATGCGGTTATCACCTGTAATGTCACGCTCCAACACAAATATCTTTCCGTTTGTCTTGGCCTTATCTGGATTGAAGTAAGGCTGTTGCGTTTCGAACAATGTTGGCTGATAAGGCATCTTATATTTCTTGCTCTCGGGAGCATAACTGGTAGATATCAACTTCTTCAGTCCAAACAACTGAAAGTTCTGGGCGAAGAACTTTGTAAAGTTACTCCACTCAGGATCATCACAAGGCAAGAGCACAGTCTTGTCACGAAACACATCCGGGTTGTAATCCAGATAAGCGTTTATCTCTTTCTGTATGTCAGCATACTGCGTGTAGAACTCGTCGTTCTTCGCAGTTTTTGCATTAGCAAGATTTGTATTTGCCATACGTTATGCATTAAGGCGTATGCTTATCTTCGGAGGTGTAGGCATAGCTAAGAGCACAAATAAAGCATGAACGATCTCTCATCCATACCCTACAGGCTCTACCACAAGCCTACAAAATCCAGATAAGTCACGTCCATGCTAAACGCACAGACGCTTGCAACTTACTCTTCGGATTTTGTTTTCTTTTCGAATGTGGTAGATTCGTAAGGCATTCCGAATAACAGCAAACGCTTGTTATATTTACCCTCAAAAATCACACCGGCGCCCACCCTTGGGCTTCCATGCTCAGGTTAGGAGCGGTGGATGTACCTTAGTACCATCAGCCAGTGATCGATTGCAAAGGTACGAATAAGTGAGCACAATACCAAACAAAAAACGTTTTTTTTGTTTTTATTGTCGAACGAGAGTACCTTCGACGTAGTCAGAGGTACGGCGTTTTATCGAATTCTGCAAATTTTCGGGCGGAAAAGTTTATATTAATGCAGTTTTACTAGCAGAAATGTAGAAAATATTAGTAATCATGTGAAAAATCCAAAGGATTTTTTTAATATGACGATTTTTTTAAGTAAATTTGCAACTCAAAATTATAACAAAAGTAAACTTTGTGAAAACTAAAGCTGAAACAATGAACTATCAAGGCCCAGGTTCACGTTGTTGGGCTGCATTCTTAAAGGCGGGCGCGTTACTCGAAAAACCGCCCAACTAAATCGTATATAGGCTCTGCATCTCTAGGCAGGGCCTATTTTCTTATTTTTCCAGATTTCATCTAAAGAGACTGCATTTTGTGGACTCCAGACAGTTATGTGTTTAAATAAAACAGTAAATATAATTTTAAAGATAATAATATGATAAGAATTAAAAATTTAATACAAGTAATTATTAATTTTGTAATTAAGAAAGTAAAGACAGTTAACAACAAGAAGAAGGTGATTTGGACTGGTTCTCAGATAGACCTGATGGAGATTGTGTATATGATATACATGACCGAGAAAGTTTTCAACGAAAAGGGTCGCCATGCAACCATCAATGAGCTTGCAGAAGCTATATTTACGTTGATGAACAAGAAGGTTCCGGCAACTCCAACTAAGGTTGTAGACAATCTTAAGAAGCGTCATGATCCAAAAGAATTAAGCATTCTGTACAAGGTGCTTAAGAAATTGTATCATTTGTTTTAAGATTTGTATTTTGCTATGGGAGTCAAGAAATTTACTCCCATTAGCTCCCTTGACAAGGGCTTCAAAATGTTATATCTTTGCAGCGTGTTTCATAACACATTAGCAATAACATTTTAAACTCTTGTAACTATGCAACAGAAAACTATTTATTCTAAATTATTACCATTGGGCGTCACTGAAAAAGTGGCGCCCTTCTAAAGTTTTAAAATCCGTAGGTATTAAAATCTAAAAAACAACAATAATCAATGAAACAACTATTTGATCCCGGCATGCAACTGTCGGAACACTTTAAACTGAGCGAGATGCTCGCTTCGGCTACCGCCAAGAAGCATCATATCCCTAACACGCCGCTGAAGTGCCACATCACGGCGCTGCAGAATCTGGTTGTCCGTTCGCTCGAGCCCATACGCCAAGCACTGGGGCTGCCCATCAAGGTTAACAGCGGCTACCGCTGTCAGCTGGTAAACAGTATGGTGGGCGGTGTCAATACCTCGCAGCACCTGAAGGGTGAGGCGGCCGACATCACCATACCAGAGTCGAAACGCCCCTTTGCCCACGCCAGCGATAAGCAGGCTGTGCTGCTGCTCTACAGCTATGCCAAGCAGTATGCCGACTACGACCAGCTTATCATCGAGCACAGCGGCACCAGTTGGTGGCTGCACATCTCGTGTAAGGTTGACTACCGCCGCAACCGCCATCAGAAACTGAAGATTGAAAACGGCAAAACTATGATAATTAATAATTGAGAATTAAGCGATGATAGCGAGTATAAAGTTAGAGCTCTGGTTTCTCGACTCCGCTGAGCTGTGCCGTCTTGAAAAAGATGAGCCGCTCAGGGGATTGGGAGCCCTTGTGCGTGTGTTTGCCTATTTGCGTCGCCAGCATAACGCTATAGGCAACAAGGATTCTTTGAGCAAGGTTGTAAGCGAGTGTAAATGCGACGAAGAATGGCTGTGGCGGATTATAACCGACTACGGACTCTTCGTCATGTCGGAAGACGGATCGTTCTATAGCCCATATCAGCGACAAACACTTGGAATGACAGCCCACCCTGATGACAAGTCCTTGCGTACGCATAGGCGTAGGCGCGCGCCCTATAGTGAAGATAGTAAAGATAGTAAAAATAGAGAGAATAAAGATACAGCGTCGGCTTGCGTGTGTCTTAAAGACACGCAGCCTCATATCGGTCCCTCGGCTTACGAATCGGTCGACCGCGACGGCAAGCGGCATGGCGGGCACAATGAGTTGGTGCCATGGTGGGCACCGCCGCAGACCGATGTGTACGCCATGTGGAGCGTGATAGAAGAACGATGGGTGCCATTAAGCCACTACAGCACCAAGGCCGAATGCCTTCAGCGCAGCAACATGCAGCCCGAGGACTTCATGATGAAGACGGCCTGGGAGAAACTCGAAGAATCAGAACATAACAGAATACAAGATGATGCAAGGAGACTTTAAGCCACAGAAGGAGTGGCAACAAACCAGTACGGGCTACTACATCGTTCCCATCAAAAAGCTCGACGTGAAAGGAGCCCAAAAAGACGACAAAGGCGTACCCAATCTGAAAGCGCTGGGCAAGACCATCGTGCGCTGCACCTGTCCCGACTGCTCCGACAGTCGCAAGCACAAGGATGAGACGTGCGTGCGACTCGACATGAGCACGGGACTGGGAAAGTGTTACAACTGCGGATTCCAGTTCATCGTCAGCACCAAGGTGGCCGACTACAACAAGAAACGCGGGTTTCAGAAAAAGAAGTTTAAGCAACCCAATATATCAAAGCTGATGCCGCTAAGTGGTGTATCTATCGACGAATTGCTGAAACGTAAGATTCAACCTCAGACGGCCCGAAAGGCTGGTGTATACTCGGCCAAACGCGTGTTCAAAGGCTGCACCCTAGAACGCGAGTGCCTGGCATTCACCTATCGCGAGGGCTCGAAGGTAGTTAACATCCAGTATAAGACAACCTCCAAAGAGTTTTCTATTGAGCCTGACTGCGAGTTGATTCCTTGGAACATCGATGCCGCCATCGGACAAGAAACACTGTTCGTCACCGAAGGCATGATGGACGCACTGGCTCTGATGGAGTGCGGGATAGATAACGTGATCTCGGTGGCGAACGGAGCCAAAACCGATATGCATACCTTCGACCGCTTTCGCTACAGCCATCTCAACCAGATACGCACGTTCTATCTGGCGGGCGATATGGACGAGCCGGGCGAAGAGCTGCGGGACAAGTTGGCTGCATACTTCGGCGAGGCTAGGTGCAGGATTGTTGAGTGGCGCCTCGAACTCCCCTCCTCCGGGGAGGAGGGGCCAGGGGTAGAGGGATTCAGCACAGTCCTAACCACTAAGGATGCCAACGAGATGCTTATAGAGCACGGCGTAGATGCAGTGCTGCAGTGCATCAACCACGCCCAGCCCTGCCCTATCATCGGCGTTGAAACCGTTAACGACTATCGCCAGCGCACCAAGCAGATATGGGAGCATGGCGTAACGCCAGGCAAAACCGTTGGCTGGGGCGAGTTTGACAGTCACGTGCAGTTTGAGCCTGGTCGCACGGTGATCATCGTGGGCGAGCCAAACACTGGTAAGAGTACCTTTGCCGACGACCTGATACTGAACTTGGCTCTGCAGCATGGCTGGAAGGCGGCCCTCTACTCGCCCGAGATGTTTCCACCCGAGCGCCACATTGAACGATTGGCCACTACCATCGCAGGCCGTAAGTTTCGCAAGGAACAGGTAATTACCGAGCGTGGAGTAGACTATCGCAAGTTGCAGATACCAGAGCGCATGGCCGACCGCATACTCGACTGGATGTGCGACAACATCTTCTTTATCAACGAGACATCGGGGCGCACCATCCACAAGCTGTTGCATCGCGCCGAACAGCTGCAGATGCGCTACGGCATCACCCAACTGCTGCTCGACCCGTTTAACTACATCCAGCTGCCTGAAGGGGCCAAGAGCGACACCATGAAGATAGGCGACATACTGGCCGAAATAGAGCTTTGCGCGCATCGCACAGGACTGCTGATATTCGTGATAGTGCACCCTGCCAAGCTACAGAGGGGTGAGAAAATAGAATCGCTATACAACGCCAGTGGCTCGGCAGAGTTCCGCAACCGCGCCGATTACGGTCTGGTGCTGCTTAACGATGATGAGCACAGTCCGTCGAACACGCTGCACATGCTGAAGATCATCGTGGATAAGGTGCGCGATGATGCCATGGGGCATAAGGGCGTGTGCTACCTGTCGTTCGACCCCAGCAACTACCGCCATGGCATCGTTCAGCCCGAGTATTATAACGGCAGCGTCGTTAAGCTCAACATGCTGGAAATAAGCTCAAGCTGCTGGCTCGACCAGATTGAACAATTGGATATTTTTTAATGTAAATGGAAGAAACAATGCAATGCATGAAGTGCGGCGCATGGCTGCCGCGATCGAAATTAGAACTCATGAAGACGGGCACAAGGCGCCGCGTGTGCAACCACTGCAAGTGGCTGTACTACGTCAAGCCCAGCCGCGAGCGCGCCTGGCTACGTGAGTTGGAACAACGGCATCCAAGCCGCCCCACAAAAGCATAGCTTTCGCCCCCCGAAAGCATAGCTTTTGAACTGTAAAAGCATAGCTTTCATCCTGCGAAAGCTATGCTTTTATTTTTGATCACTCGGCGGTGACGGTGAAGCCTTCGCGGGTGGTGACGTTGCGATCGTCACAGCGCCAGTGGATGGTGAACTTCTTGATGCCCCACGACTTGGCATAACTCTGCAAGATGTCAACGTTATTGCTCATGATGTCCTTCGACTTCTTGACAATAAAACCAATGGTGTTAAGACTGGTGGCAGTCTTGTCGGCAATCTTGAAGTTGCTGGCATAGAGGTCGGGGAATGCATTGCGGATGTTCGACTCAAGCTCGCCCTGAGCACCTACAACTGGCGATGCTGCCCACTCATCGATGGTTACATACATGCGCCACGACTGCATAGCTCGGTTAGGCTCTATAAGATCGTGTGAGTAGGTGGTTCCGCCAGTGTTGTCGTAAACGTATTTGTTAGGGGCATTCTTATAGCCATTCTGAACCTTATGTACAAACAATAAAGCTGCAGTTTGTGGAGACGACGTAATGTTAACGGCGTACTGTCCTGATGGATAATCAACCGACCAGCATATCTCCTGAGTCACGTCGGCATCGTTCACCAAGATTGCGGCAGGATTCTGGTGGCAGTAGTAGATGGTGCTGCCCACATTCTCGTAATACTTAGGCAGAGCGCCGGTATAAGTCCACGTAACTTTAGTACCCGATGTATTCTTCTTCACACCCAGCTCCTTGTTGGATTGCTGCATGCCAATAGAGAACGAATTACCAGTAGTGGTACCCACCGAATAGCTACCACCAACGCTTATACTGCCCATAGGTCCGCTCATATTGGCTCCGCCACTGGCACCCCATGAGATGCCGACAGTTTCACTCTGAGAGTACGACGAGCCCGTAGTGACGGTGGTGTTCGACGCGTTATTGTCGGTATTAGGTGCCGATGCTTCCAGGTGTATGCTGCCGTCGCCCGAAAGATTCATCGAGGTTTCGTACTTCGAGAGGAATGCACCAAACCAGTTGTTGTATTCGCCGAAGTTGGTGGCCTCGTACCATGTGTTTGACTTGCTAACTGGGTAGAAAATCTTCCAACCATCCTGTTCACCCATGCAGAGGGTGACGTTCTGCTTAAGATAGTAGTAATCCTTATTGGTTTCCATGTTGTGTACTCCCCACGAACTTACCTTCATTTTTACGCGGTTGTAGCGTATCCTAGAGCGGTTGTCCCAGGCAAGAAAGTTAATATTGCCGGTAAAGGTGAATGTCTCGCTGGCATCCATCAGCTCGTTGATGTTTGTAGTGCCTGTGCCGCGAGTCATGGCGCGGGCAGCGGCAGCCTCCTGAGTCTTCTCGGTGTCGTTGAGCCACTCTGCAGCTGCATCGGCCATCATACCGCTAATGGCGGGTGTACGCTCGGATTTACCGGTCACAGCCTGTTCCTCGGTAGTGTTGCCTTCTTCATCGCTCTCGCTTACATAAGATGTGAACTCCTCCTCAAACGGGGCCTGCATAAAGTAGTCGTTCGGACCAAGGATAATCATCTCAGCAAAGGGGGCGTCATCATCATCGCTTTCGCCCCTGGTTCTGGCTACATTCTTCATGGTGGCCATACGTGTCTTCAAACGTTCAACTTGTTGCGAACTGCGTGCGGAAGCAGCGGCCTCGTCGCTTGACACATCGAACATTTGCTCAAAGAATTCCTCTTCAAGTGTAAGCAGTGCATATAAATAAGTAAGTGCAAATGCGCCGACCTGTTCGGTATTTGGAGTTGTTAAGCAAACGTAGCCGCCTTTCATGGCGAGTCGGGCTGCATCTTTCATAACCTCAAGGCCATTCTGTTCTTCAAAATTGTCGAACAAGCTGCCTGGAATAACCATCATTCGCGTGTCGGCATCAACGCTGGCAGTGGTCTTGGGCAGGCGCTTTACGAGTGCTGCCGCAGTGGTTCCCTCTTCGATTGTGCCAAGAACGGCAGTGGGCAGATTTGCTGTCACCGTAACGCTCATCTGGTCGGTAGTGGGCTCAGTGTGAGTGATGGTTTCAGTAATGCTTGATGAGTCTGGATAAACAGAATTATCGCTCTCTACACACGATGAAACACTCACGCCTGCAGCTATAGTCAGGGCGAGTGAAAGATAATTTAAAATACTTTTTTTCATGTTCAATAGTGTCAAAAGAGTTAATATATCTGCTGCAAATATACGAACAAATTTTGAATTATCAAAATATTTTTGCGGGAATCTGCCATTCATTTTCTTTCTGCCTCAGGTGTTCAAATCTAAGGAGCACCAACCAAAATGCAGAGTTCCCTGCTGGCATCGCGCCAACAGGGAACTATTTTATTGCTTTAAGTATGTCTTGGTGAACTATGGCGTTGGTGGCTACAACACTGTCGCCCTCCATAAAATAGTCATCGCCATCGTAGTTGGTAACGCGGCCGCCTGCCTCCTTGACAATCAGCGCTCCAGCCATATAGTCCCACTGCCCGATATATCGCTCGGCATAGGCATCCAGTCGGCCGGCAGCAACATAGCATAGCGCTATGGCGGCAGAGCCCAACATACGTATGCTGCCCACGTTGCCGTAGAAATAATCAATCAAACGCTTTATGACGGGCTTATAGGCATCGCTGTTGTAAGGCAGTTGCAGGCACAACAGGGCATCGCCGATAGGACTATTGCCCACGTGAATAGGCTTGGCGTTTACAAACGCTCCTCCGCCCTGCCAGGCATAGAAGCACTCGTTGCTTACAATCTCGTAGACAACACCCACAACAATCTCGCGACCTCGGCAGAGTGCGATGCTTACGGCGTAAGGTGCAAAGCCATGAATAAAATTGGTGGTGCCGTCAAGCGGATCTACTACCCAGGTATATGTCGGCAACTGATTGGCGACAGCATCAGTATTAGCCACGGCATCGTCCTTAGTAGTACCCTCTTCGGTGATGAACCCTGCCTGGGGCAACAACTCCCGTAGTGCCTTGACAATCATCTGTTCCGAGCCCTTGTCGACATACGACACATAGTCGTGGGCATGTTTGCGCTCAACCCTGTCTACCGAGAAGTTAGCGCGCTCGTTCTTAATATATTCACCAGCCTGGCGTGCCACCTGGCAAACGTCTAATGTCAATCTTTCAAAGTCAATATCTGATATCATGAAACTATTCTCTGTAGAAATTACCTGCGTTGTACAATTTATCCATCGCCACCTCATTGGGTTGCCAAGTGCGGATTTTAATCTGGGGCGAATCGTGATCTGTCATATCTACAAGTAGAAACAAATAACCTTTGTCGCCATAAGTTGTTGAATTGTATTCCTGCCCTATCTGGATAGCAAATAATTCTTCCTTATCGTATTTCTCTAACCACTGTACTTCATTATTAGAGAAACGAATATTGATAAACTCATTACGTTTGAAACAACGCTCCAGGTTTCTAAGATACTCGTCTTTGGAGTATCTGTTATAACGGATTACATTTTGCCCCTCAAGTGACACAGGACGTTCCTGATTAGATGCTTGTTTAGATCGCGGCCTTGCCACATTGCCAATGATTATAATTGCATCATCTGCAAAAATACTCCTGATATAATCAAGTCGCTTAAGGCAATATGCAGTTTTGTAGCTCTCCATAAACTCCATAATCAGTTCTCGCGTCTCGTCTTTCCAACCTGGGGCATATTTGCATAGAATATCGTTTTCGGCTATATCCCCTAACCCGAAAGCAACATTTTTTATTTTCTTATCCTTATCAAAGGTAAAAACGACATCCTCAACGAAAGTCTTTTTTGTACCCGACTTAAACGAGAATGACATCTGCAATCCTCGAGCCACAACATTGCCATTAGCACCTTTAAAATACTTTATATTGGGGGTACCCACAATACGTCCTGTACCATAAGTAATGAGTTTATTATACATCTCTAACCCATCAAGGGTAAAGTATTTATATGCGCCCGAATAGTTCTTTGTTCTAATTGTTTCGGCTACCTTTGCAATTATATCTACATAGTCGTCTTTCTTTTGAACAACCTGCTGCTCAGATGGCATTAGATTTACACCCGTCATTACCGGCGTTGCTTGTGTTGTTTCTGCCTTGGCATCTTCTTTTACCAGAATTTCTGCATTCTTGAAGATTTTTTTTGAGATAACTCCTAAAACACTCTGCATCTCAGCATCGCCACGAGCCTGGCCTTTATATTCGTATTCAATATTAATATGATAAGTGTCTGTCTTGTAACCTGGTATCATTTCTATCATGCCGCGTCCATCTTTGGCCGACCCTAAGCAATCAGTCCTGCCATCAGAATATGTAAATTCAAGACTTGAAACGGGACTATCGTTATAATAGAATAATAGGTCAACACAATCGCCATCACGCTTGTCAAACTTCACACTTATATCACTCAAAATACTTTCAATCTTTAATGGAATCCAATTAACAAGCACATTTCCTTCAGCATCTCTAACCATCGTTGGACGTTGTACTGAGCGAACAAGCGAGTAAGCCCAGTAATAATACTGCAGGGCCATGTCGATTTTACTCTTCCTCAAAGCTTCATCGGCAATCTTAACCATATCGCGAGCCTTCGTTTCACGATCTTCATAAATCTTTGCCATCTCCGAACGTTTGATATAACGACGCACCTGTATGTTTGGCTCCTTGCCAACAACCCATTTTTCCACGTTCATCAATGTAGAGTTAGAATATGTATTGATGCAATTATGCACTCTTGACTTGTGTTCCAATTGACCATTAGTATTCTGCTCATCCATCAGGTACTGGAATTCTGTTGATACGTTAGTCGCTATCATGCTTACCAAATCGGCTATAGCGCGTTCAGAGGCTTCTTCCTCATTAGATCCATACCCTACTCCATAATAGTATTCGCCCGACTCGCGTATATAGTCCCAATTCTGAGCCATCACAATAACTGGAAATATCAGCAGAATTGCAAATAATAGTTTTCTCATAATCTATAACCTTAAAGCTTAGTTACAACCACTCTATTATTGCCTTCGTAACTAATATAAAGTTGGAATTTATAGCTGCCCGCCTCATCAATAATGAGGTTTTCACCATTCTGGACTAAATCATCAAAATGATGTCCATCCTCATTTGCACAGCCCCAATTGAAAAGCCAGTCATGATTCATACGGAACTTTAACTTGGTTGCATCTAAATTAAGTGTGGTCTCCCAACAACCGGCTTCTTTGTTATAGGTCATGTCAACGTCATTATCCCAACCACTGAATTCGCCAACAACACTTATGGCATCTACCTTTGTCAAGGTATAATTCATGGCTTGAGCATCCAGATTTATCTGATAGAATCCTTCACCTGGATTTGGACAGTCTTTTTCTCCAAAATATGTAAGTGTACCGCCAAGCGTGTTGCCTTCAATATACTCAAGGTCATCCACCCAATCCTCAGCATTTGGTTTGAACTTAAAATTGCCATTCAAATAGTAGTAGCCTATATACTTACCATTACCAGTAGAATCAAAGAGGCGATTATTATTGCTCCACCCACCATTTTCATCAACTACATAAAAATATGGTGCAAAATCAAATGACGTGACCTCATAAGTGTAATCCCGCATATTTATAATCACACGGATTTTCTTATGGCCTGCAGGGATAAAGAAAGCGGCATCATTGTCAGAGAGGTTGCTACGACTATCAAGAGAGCCCGATGTACCATTATTACCAGTGCCCGGTTTCGGAGCCAAAAGCAGAGACCAGTCGTTATTCTGAATAATCGCATCGCAGGCCTTATCATCACCAATAGCAAACCACGTATCCTCTTCAGCTGCATCTACAACAATAAAGAATACAGGATCTTCGTAAACATCCTTATTGCTATGGTTAAACTTAAGCGTTTTTTCAGTAGCCGTTAAAACCCAATCCTTAATACCTACTATATAATAATTATTAGAGATTTCTGCTGCAGCTGCCTGGTTTACTGTGATAGAAACTGTAGCATATTTTTTGTCTCCTAATATAATTGTTTCTGTACGAGTGTTAGGGGTAATGTTTCTTTCGGCAGCAATAGCTATAGTGCTGCTGCCACTAGCTGCATTAGAGGGGGATATGCTTATCCATGAGGGGACTGAAATTATCTCCCAGGCAAAATTAGCGTTAACATTAATATATATAGTTTCTCCACTTGCACTGAAGCTGAGAGTTGTTTCACTTGAAGTTATCTCTGGTGTTACTGCTGGGGGAGGCGTATTTGATGGAGGAGTTCCAAATGCCATATTACCCGGAAGATTGTCTTCAGTACATGATATAAACAAAATGCAAACAGCAAATAAATAAAATATCTTTCTCATAACAGTCTTGTTTCTAGAATCTTACATATAACCCTATTCGGAGATTGGCACCAGTTCCCCAGCCTTTAATCTTGCTGGAAACCTCTTCCAACTTTTTAAATACCTCTTTTTTACTTACTGCAAACTGACCTTCAGGAGCAAGACTTAGACCTACATTATTAGTGAAATCTATTTCCACCCTTACTCCTGCAGTAGCACAAGTTGCATTACTACCTACACCATCTCCACTCACATTCAAAACACCAGCACCTATCTGAGGTGTTATCCTGACAGACTCTCCAGCCTTGATTCCCCATCCCAGTTTACCTCCAAACATCATGCCGGAAATACTGGCTTCTGAAGTAGCAAGAGTACTTGTGTTGTACATGGGTACTGTTTCCTTTGCCATTGTCATTGTGGCATATGCTTCGATATTAAAACCAGAGATATAAGCACCTGCGTTGGCACCATATCCCATCATTGTTCCTACTTGAGCTGAAGCTTGTATATATCCACAACTTGTTGATGAAGCATTTGTTTGGTTGGCTACTTTAGTAGCCTTCTCTTTGGATCTTGCATTTTGTTTCCTCTTTAATATGGATTCCAATACAACATCTACCGTTGTTGTTTCGTTTTCCTTGATATTGAAGTACTGGCTCTTTGACTTATAGCCATCCATAGATATCGTTACAATGTGGTTGCCTATCATCTGATCGTTGATGTTCCGGGGAGTAACACCATAGTCTTTACCGTCAATAATGATATTACCACCAAGAGGGGTCGAAGTAATAGCCAAGGTTCCTGTCATAGGTGCAGGTGCACTCAACATAACGGTTTGATTATTACCATCCGTAACAGTGACATACTGAATAGTTGTATGGTGATTAGGCAGTCGGCATTCCACCTGGTAGTTGCCAGATTTGAGAATACCAACCCAAGTGCGCTTTCCTTTATACTCTCCATTAATATAGATATCTGCATCTGTATCAACGTTAAAAGTCATCTCTGCTGCATTTGATTTTAGATTTACTATTTCTTTTTGCGTCTTATTACGATCTGTCAGCGTGAGCCGTCCTTCCGACGTATGATAATTGTTTGCGATAATCTTATAAGTATACGTTCCCAATGGCAATGCCTTTGCCACTGAACCTGTTACATCAGTAGTGCCGAACATCTCCTCCTGAGAATTAGCATTGTTACTTTTGATAGTAACAACAGCTCCGGCATTGGCTGGAGTTACATTAAACTGAACCATCTGAGTATATACAACAGGTTTTGCTGCATTTAGCAACATAACATACACTTTTCCATCTTGTATAGTAGTCTTTAGATCGTACTTATTCAAAGTTGTATAACCATTTCGGCTAATGGTTACAAGTTTAGCGTTTTTCTGAACATAAACCCATAATTCATTATCGTGCTGCTCAACAATACTTTTCAGATTCCCGAAATTGAAGTTATACTCCATTAGATTGTCATCTGGGTTAGTAGAACTAACCTTGATTATGGCATATCTAAATCCGCTTCCATCAATCTTTTCATACACTTTGTTCTGAGGGGTTGTATCAAAAGGATCAAGTTCAAAACTTGAAACAGAGAACTTTAGCTTTTGTTGAGCCCCTGCTGAAATTGAGCCAAGTAAGACTATCAATAAGCCTAATAGTAATTTACGTTTCATCGGTTAATGAAATATTTTTAATATATAAAACAAAACGCATGTTACCACAACTATGATGACAAACAAGCGATGTTGCAAAAGTACATATTATTTTCGAAATAAGCAAGAAAAAAAAACAAATTTTTGTTGCGTCAGAAGAAATGAACATACATTTTGGCTAACTCGATAAGGCTGATTTCCTTGGAATCGGCCTTATTTTTTTGTACCTTTGCCGATGCAAACAAGTTGCATCAGCGAGTGAAGGCTGCGGCTCAGCATAGCTCGAGCGAGCTCGGCTCTGCATTCGCCTTGCACTTCACTTGCACATGTCAATCAGAGATGATGACTGCAAGCAGGAAACGCCTGCCCTAAGTAGTTATTAACGCAGTAGGGATGCAAAATAGCCGTGGCTCACCAACAAAAGCATAGCTTTCGCCCCCCGAAAGCATAGCTTTCATCCTGCGAAAGCTATGCTTTTATTTTTTCTACTAGCCTAACGCAATTGGCCCTGTAATTTTGTTGTTTCTATGCGCGCACGTAAAGAAATGTATCTTTTTACGAAAGAATTATAGTTAATTATTTGGAACTTACGGATAAAATTGTTAACTTTGCAAAGATTTTTAATATATTGTCTGCGATAAACCATACGCTTCGCGTATTCTAACTTGAAATAATAAAGGAATTTGATATGAAAAGGTTATTTGTATTGTTGAATGTGTGCTTTCTTCTGTCGATAGGCAGTGTGTATGCTGAGAAGAAGTACTATTATGCAAAAGTGACTGCGAGTGATGGTACAGTCCAGTGGTTGAAAATAGAAACAGAGTGGGATAGTAGATGGAGTCGCTATGATACTTGGAGTGCTGTTGGCTCTTCAAAAATAGAAGGAACTCTAGATCTGGATGAGATTTATACTGAGTACGGGGGAAGCGGGACAAAGAAAACCTTCTCAGAAATTGGTTCTGGTGCTTTCTTTGGTTTCTCTGGCTTGACAGCTGTAAAAGGTACATCAGTCAGGACGCTGAAGAATCAGGCATTTGATTATTGTTCATCGCTAATAAGCATTGACTTCCCTAATTTGCAGACAATTGAAGCATCATCGTTTGGACATTGTACGTCTTTGAAGTCATACACAATTCCTGCGAGTGTTACAAGTATTGATGGTGCTGCTTTTGTTGGTTGTACTAATTTAACCAGCTTATCAGTAAATCCGAATAACTATTATTTCAGTGCTGAGAATCAAATATTATATAACAAGAACAAAACAACTATTTGTGCATATCTTTCCAGTAGAAAAGATACGGCATACGTGGTTCCATCTACAGTAAGAACAATTGGAGAAAATGCGTTTTATTACAATAACTACTTAAAATCTGTTGTACTTTCTAACGGAGTTGGAACAATAGGTCGTTATGCATTTATAGGCTCAAAGATCCAATCTGTATATATACCTCAAAGTGTATCAACAATATTGTATGATGCCTTTTACTACTGCAATTCTTTGACAAGTGTTAAAGTGGCAAACCCGACACCAATTTCTTTAACTAGTTCTATTTTTAGTAGTACAAATACAATAACACTATATGTTCCTCAAGGTAGTAAAGAGGCATACGAGTCGGCCAACAATTGGAAGAATGCCTCGAATATAGTTGATTATTCTCCTTCTCCCACTATTCAGTTCGCCGATGCAAACGTGAAGAGTATCTGTGTTGCCAATTGGGACTATGACGGTGATGGAGAGTTGAGCGAAGAGGAAGCCCAGGAAATTAGGGAGATTGGAACGCAATTCCAAGGTAACACCAATATTAAATCGTTTAATGAACTTCAGTATTTTACAAATTTAAAGACGATTGGTACTACAGCTTTTTCCGGCTGTACGAATCTGACATCGTTTAAGGTTCCTGCCAGCCTTACAAAGATTGGGCAGAATGCTTTCCTGAACACAGCATGGCTTAATGCTCAGTCAGACGGATTGGTATATATTGGCAATGTGCTTTATACTTATAAAGGAACAATGCCTGCGAACACAAAGATCGTTGTTAAGGATGGAACGACTTGTATTTGCAACTATGCTTTTTCTAATCAGACAAACCTGATAGAAATAGAACTTCCTAATAGCCTTTTGTATATAGGCACAGAAGATACAAGTTTAGATGAGTACGGCTATGTATTCAACAATTGTACGGGACTGACAACTATTAAGATTCCTGCTGGTGTGAAGGATATTATCAGATATACTTTCCGAGGCAGTGGCCTAAAGACTGTGGAACTCCCGGAAGGACTGGAATCAATAGGTAACAGTTCGTTCCGTTCATGTACTTCATTGGAGTCTGTTGTTATTCCTGATAAGGTAAGAACCATCGGTAAGAACACGTTCCGCTCCTGTTCAAAACTCCAGCAGGTAACGATGCCCTCTTATCTGATGAGTGTTGCTTCAGATGCTTTTCGTGATTGTTATCAATTGCAACGTGTAGATATATCAAATTTAAGCGGTTGGTGTAATGTTGACTTTGCGGATTATAGAGCCAATCCGTTGACATTTGCCCACCATTTGTATTTGGATGGAAAAGAAGTGGTGGATTTTGAGACCGATTCATATTGTTTGTTGCCTTATTATGATACATATTATAACAAATGGTCATATGCTAATTATGATTGGGAAACCATAAAACCTCTTGTATTCTATGGCTGCCAAAGTATTAAGACTGTTTCTATTGGTAAGAATATTACTTCTATTGGTAATAATGCTTTCTATAATTGCACAGGGTTGAAGTCTGTTAAAACAGAAGGTGAGCCATTTACATTATCTACTTCTGCCTTCCCCACAAAGGCTAATGTTTCGCTTTATACTTCCCAATGGAGCTTAGAGCAGTTTCAACAGGCTCCTGTATGGCAGGATTTCAAGACTGTCAAGTCTTATCCTGATTTGGATGTCAATGAAGATGGAGAAGTCGATGTCTTAGACGTAGTTGACATTGTAAACTATACCAAAGGTCTGGTTACTTCTGACATGTTTGTTCACTTCCTGGCAGATTTTGATAATGATAAGAAAATTACCAAAACTGATGTTGAAAGGGTTGCCAAAGCAATTCCTACTACACAAAGATTCAGCGAGTTGCCTGCTACCGTAGGAGTTACTGATTGTGTTTCTGCTGGTAACATCAAGATTCGTACAGGAGAGACCAATACTGCAAGTATTAAGCTACAAAACACGACTGACGGTTTGGTTGGTTTCCAGATGGATATCACATTACCGGATGGTGTCAGCATTATTGAGAAAGATTGTAGGTTGAGTAATCGCGTAGCTGATACAGAACAAAAGCTACAGATTGGAAAACTCAGTGACAACACTTTCCGCCTGACGGCAACTTCGCTTGCATTACAGTCGTTTACGGAAAATGATGATGAACTGATCAATATCACTCTGAAAGCAACCGAGTTGTCGGATGGTGGTACAGTTAACATCAAGAATATCAGAATAGTGACCGACAATTCCGAACGTCTGATACTGGCTGATGCAGCTTTTGATATTCAGATAGTTGATATTACGCCTGCTATTGCTTTCCAAGATGAGAAAGCGAAAGCAATCTGCCTAACCAATTGGGATGTCAATGGCGATGGTGAACTAAGTATGTGGGAAGCGGCTAAGGTGGCAACTATCGGCACATTGTTTATGGGTAATACAGAAATCACCTCTTTCTATGAGTTGAAGCACTTTGTTGGATTGACAACCATTGACGAGAATGCCTTCTTGGGATGTTCAAATCTTGAGTCTGTTTCTATTCCCGAGAATATAGCAACCATAGGTGATAAAGCCTTCTCTGCTTGCAACAAGATTAAGAGAGTTTATGCATATATGCAAACTCCGCCAGCTATAGCAGAATCGACCTTTGCCAATTATGCTACGGCAACACTATATGTATGCCGCAACTGTAAGGATGTTTATGGCAATGCAAGCGTTTGGAATAACTTTAGCAATATTGCCGTGATGATGTTCAAAGAGGGTGCTGGCACAGAGGAAAGTCCGTATCTGCTGTTTGATCCTTCTGATTTCAAAAACCTGGCTACTGACGTTAATGCAGGAACCTCGTATGGTGGCAATTTCTTTAAGGTTGCCAAGAAAGAAATAGACTTCAGTGGCGTTTCTTATACGGCCATAGGAAAGGCAGGATACGACTCATATGGTAATGAGGCGCCCATAGCCTTCTCTGGCAATTTTGACGGTAATGGCGTTACTATCATGAATTTGTCGACAAACAAGGCTCTGTTTGGCTATATTGGCAAGAATGGTATAGTTGCTAATATTATTATTGATGAGAGTTGCAAGATTAATGGTAACACGAGTAATGTTGCAGGTATTGCTGGTTCAAATAAGGGAACTATTGATAATTGTATCAATAAGACTCCTGTTTCATCTACGAGTTATCATGTTGCAGGTATTTGTGGTGATAACATGGGTACTATTAGTAATTGCAAGAATTATGGTGCAATTACTTGCAATTCTGAGAATGGTATGGCAGGTGGTATTGCTGGTGATCTTGATGCTGGTAAAATACTGAATTGTGAAAACTATGGTAACGTTGTTTCTGACGGTTTCTGGATAGGAGGCATTGTAGGACTGATAACAGGACAGCCATGCTCTGTTAAGAATTGTCAGAATCAGGGCGATGTCACAGGTCGATACGACGTAGGCGGTATTTTCGGCTCTGTTTCATACATGTCGTCTACGATGATATGTGACAACATGGTTTCTGGTTGCACCATAAAAGGTACAAGAGATTCGGGTTCAGATAATAGAGCAGGTGTTATTGGCCCGTATATCGGATCAAGTACATGCTCGAATAATTTCTATTCTCATGATGTCGTACTTATTGTAGGAAACCAGACTTATGATGGCACAACTCCTCGTGGAACATGGGATAGCACTAATAGTATTCCTAAGGATGTCGCAGATAATTGTGCAGCGATGATTCTTCCGGATCCAGGAACAGAGAAAAGACCCTTCACCTGTGCTGAGGCTAATGCTTTTGTTGCTGGCCTGACGGCAGACACTCCGACGGAAACAGAGTTCTACGTCAAAGGTAAGGTAAGCAGGATGCAAGATAACTTCGGCTATCAGTGCGGCAATGCCACGTTCTATATTTCGGATGACGGGACAAAGAACGGCGAGTTCTACGTATATCATACCTTGTACTTCGATAAGCAGAATTATAATGGCGGTCGTGTGCCAAATCTTGGCGACGAAGTAGTGCTCTGTGGCAAACTCATCAATTATGAGGGTAATACGCCAGAAACTGTAAATGAGGAATGTCGCCTTATGTCCATCAATGGCAAGACGGTTGGAACGGCTCTTGAGGTTGGTGACCTCTTTGTGACCAAGACATCGGAGGACGTAGAGATGTTCTTCGTAGTTGATGAATCAGGTAAGTCCATGAGTAAGACAAGTGAGACAGGATGCTCTGTAGGCTATGCTGCGGCTAATAGGCCAGAGACATATACAAATCCTCCCTGTTGTATTGATGCCAATTATGCTGGAGTTGTCACGATACCCGCGACAGCGGAAGGATTCCCTATTCAGGCCATTGCTCCCTCTGCCTTTACGAACGCAAAACTGACATCTGTCACCATCCCTGCTACTGTATGGGATATCGAGGTATATGCTTTCAAGGATTGTCAGAATCTGGCTTCGGTAACGTTGCCTGAAGGTGTTATACTGAATAATGGCACATTCCAGAATTGTACGGCTCTTACGTCTATTGAACTTCCAAAGAATGTGCAACTATGGGCAAATGGAGCTATCTTCGGTGGCTGTACCAATTTGACTACCATCACGGTAAATGACGTAACACCTTACGACCTTCAGGGTAGCTACCTTGTTGACGACCCCAGTAAGGTGACGCTCTACGTCCCTTCTGGCTGCAAGGCTGCATACGAGGCTGCTGAATATTGGAATGAGTTTAAGATAATAGAGAAAGAAGCAAGCAAGGTTAAACTTAGCAGGACGAAAGCTATTATGCCGGTAGGTAAGACAGGAACTTTGAGGGCTACGGTCTATCCTACGACATTGGAAGATAAGAGCGTGACTTGGAAGAGTTCGAATAAGAAGGTTGCTACGGTGACAAGTACGGGCAAGGTGACTGCCGTCGGTGTTGGCACAGCCAAGATCACCTGTACCTCTGTGGCGACGGGTGCAAAGGCTACCTGTAAGGTGACTGTCGGAAAGGTTGACCTCAGCAAGTCAGAAGCAACAGTTCCAGTAGGCAAGTCTGGCACCTTGAAGGCTACGGTTTATCCTACAACATTGGAAGACAAGAGCGTGATCTGGAAGAGTTCCGATACAGAAGTTGCAACGGTGACAAGTAAAGGCAAGGTGAAGGCCGTTGGTGTAGGCACGGCCATCATCACTTGTACTTCTAATGCTACAGGCCTGAGTGCCACTTGCACATTGACGGTAGGAAAGGTTGACCTCAGCAAGACGGAAGCAACAGTTGCGGTAGGCAAGTCTGGTACTTTGAAGGCTACTGTCTATCCCGAGACATTGGCAGACAAGAGCGTGACCTGGAAGAGTTCTGATACAGAGGTTGCCACGGTGACAAGTAAGGGCAAAGTGAAGGCCGTTGGTGTAGGTACTGCCATCATCACTTGTACTTCTAAGGCTACAGGTCTGAGTGCCACCTGCACATTGACCGTCGGAAAGGTAGTCCTCAGCAAGACGAAAGCTACTGTTTCGGTAGGTAAGTCCGGTACTTTGAAGGCTACGGTCTATCCTGAGACATTGGAAGACAAGAGCGTAACCTGGAAGAGCTCGAATAAGAAGGTTGCCACGGTGACAAGTAAGGGCAAGGTGACTGCCGTCGGTGCAGGCACTGCCATCATCACTTGTACTTCTAATGCTACAGGTCTGAGTGCCACTTGTACATTGACCGTAACAGCCCGCGTAGCCGCTACGCGCTCAATGTTTGGAGATGAAGACGAGATGACAGGCTTAGAGGATATGGATACGCAGTCTGATACCCCAGAGCCGTTTGACGTCTATGATCTGAGTGGCCGCAAGGTTCGTCATCAAGTAACCTCACTCGATGGCCTGCCTAATGGTATTTACATTGTCAACGGGCAGAAAGTGCTGAAGAAGTAATTTGGCTAACTGCTAGAGGCGGATTTTCTTGGAATCCGCCTTATTTTTTTGTACCTTTGCAGTGCATTTGAGAAATGATGCTGCAAGCAGGAAACGCCTGCCCTAAGTAGTTATTAACGCAGTAGGGATGCAAATCCCGAGTAAAAGAAAGGAGGAGATTATGGCAGTATTGTACCGATTATCTCAGAACAAGATGAAGGACTCATCGGCTCATGGCAAGTGGTTCGCACAGGCAGCAATGACTGGCACCGTGGACACCGACGCTCTGGCTGAGATCATGCAGCGAAACTGTACCGTGAAGAAGAGCGATATTCTGGCGGTTATCAGCGAACTGATCGAAACGATGCAGGATCAGCTGCAGAACTCAAAACGAGTGAAACTGAACGGATTCGGAGCCTTTAAGATCGGCATCGAAAACGCTAAAGGCGGTGCACAGACGGCAGCCGAGTTCAGCGCCAGCAAGAACATCAAAGGCTTGCACGTGCTGTTTCAGCCCGAGGTGAAGACCGACTCTACCGGTCAGCGTCGAAAGGCCTTCATCAGCGGTTGTACCGTTCAGGAGGCACCTAAGAACAACGTGGACACCACGAAGCCCGCTGAGGATGCTGAGGACGACGGCCCAACTGGAGGCTACACCCCTAACCCCGGGGATTAAGTAATTAAAAACAAGTAAATTAATTAAAGAAAGGAGGAAAAGAAGATGATGAAGAACTGGAGGACGATCGTTAAGATCGTAGTGGCGGTGCTCTCGGCCTTGTTAGGCGCGGCAGGAGCAACTGCCTGCGGAGTACAACTCGGCTGAAAGCCGCTTGGCTCGTCCAAGAACTCTGCGAACACAAATCAAGGTCTGTCGTAATGACAGGCCTTTTTTTAAGGTTAGAACATAAACACAAAACGGAGGGAGGCGTAGAACTGGATGGCCAGGATGTAGACCACGATGAGCGAGGCGCCCTGGCGGATGCCGTAGGAGAGGATACTAAGGATATCCTCTCCTGTTTTTTTATGACCAGACATCATGCCGTAGACTACCGAGAACAGGGTAACGCCAAAGCATACGATTGGCAGGATACTACGACTGAAGGCTGACGGGAACAGACTGCCCTTAACAGACAGCAGTATGGCGTGAGGCGTGAGTGTGAGCAGACAGATAACGATGGCATACAGAACCAGGAAAAAGCCAGCCACACGTAATGCCAAACGGTTGCGATAAGAGGTGTCGCCTCGGCTTCTGAACAGGCTCACTACCCCACTCTGCTGCAAGCTTCCACCAGCTATGAGCAACAGCAACAGCCATGCCAGCAAGGGACTTGCTACGATGTTGGAGAACCCGCCTACAAACCAGCGGATTCCCTCGGACGACAGCATAGAGCGCACACCATCAAGGCGCATGGCCGACAACAGCCACGACACGATGACCAGCACACTCTGAGCCACCAGAAGTCCCACGCACAACCGGCTACTCTTCATCGGCTTCCAAATTATCGATATCCAATACTCTGAGCTCTAAGGCGCGAACCACCAGACGAGTGGCATTGACACCGCTGGTGCCCTCGGGGAAGAGCTTCTGGATGAGCTCGTTCTGGCGCTTCTCCAGACTTTTTACGCCGAACGGCATGCCGCGCAGACCTGTAATCTGCTCCTTGGTATAGCCAAGAGCCAGATGGCGCAGGAAACGCTCGTCGTACTCGTCGATCTCGTAGTTAACCACGGCCTCCTGTTTCACCAGTTCGCCACTCACGGCACGTTTGAAGCGCTCAACAATCTTCTCGAGGATAGGCTCGTTGAACACCAGCTGCTTGCCGTCCATCACAGCCGACACATCGCGGCGTGTGAGCAACTCACCGGTCTTCAGGATGATACCGTCGGCACCTGCATCGAGCACGTCGACCCACAACTTCTCGTTCAGGATCTCGCCTGTAAAAATCAGCACTTTCACGTCGGGATGCAGCTCCTTGGTGTGGCGACAAATCTCTACACCCACGGTGGTAGAGCCGCCCAGACCCAAATCGAGCAGCACCAGATCGGGTATCTGCTGCTTAATCAGTTTCCAGTAGGCTTGCTCGTTCTCGGCAGTACCGATGACCTCAGCCTCGGGGATATCATTCTTTACAATGCCCAGTGTGCCTTTAAGCTCCAGGGGCACATCTTCTACTATTATTACTTTGAAATTTTCCATACGCTTGGTAGTGTTATAATCATAAATGTTGTGTTATCTTGAATCGTGGCATATATGCCGCATCCGCGACGGTTGGTAGCCTCGCCCAGGTCGCGTACTATCTGGCGACAGAGCAGGTAAGGCAGATGATCCTTCGACGGGGTGAACAGCTCGGCAGCCTGCGTATCTGTAAGTTTCAGCTCAGGCATAGGCACGCGTACCTCGATATATCCGCCATCGCGCTTGGTATATTCGGGCTGCAGCTTCTGACCGGCCATCTTTCGGAGTATGTCGAACAGATAGCGCACCAGCGTTTCATCGCCCAGGATATCATGGTGCAGCGGCTTGAGATGCAGGCGGGTGCGCTCTGTCTGCTTCAGAGCCTGCTCGCTCAGCACGCCATAGAGTTCGCGATAGTAGGTGGTTACCTCGCTAAGCGACTCCATATCGCCGCTATCAAGCAGCTGCTGGATGCGCGAGGGGTAATACATCGTCTCGTGCTTGAGTGCCGACAGACAGTTGTCGAGCACGGCATTCGACACATGCAGGTTGCTATCGTCGAGTTCGGCACGGCGCAAGTCGTCGTCGAGCAGTTCCAAGTCGGTGATTCGTTGCTGTTCGCGCATAAACCGCTCGTACAGGCGGTGGCGATAATACAGCAGGTAATAGGCCGGAATGATGGAGATAAACAGCAGTACGCAGAGAATAATGGCTATCGTGGTGTTGGTTTGCGACTGCTGCATGGTGGCGCAGTATTCGCCCAGTGTATTATCGGCCGACATCTCCTTAAAGAGCTGCGTGTATATCTTGTTGTTGTAGCTATATAGCTGCCACTGGTGCAAGGCCAGAGCGGCTACAGCACTCTCGTTACGAATGTCGAGAACGATGTGATAATTGGTCTTGATACTATCGTGGAACCACTTGATTTCGGGTGGCATCAGCGATGGATTGCCCAGCTGACGCATCAGATATCGGCCATGTGGCTCTTGCTCCAGATAGTGCTTATTCAGGTAATAACGGCACAAATCGGCAAACTGCAGCGTCTTCTCGTACTCGCCATTGATATTGCAGAAGTAGGCGCTATCGGAGTAGATGCTGGCCATGCCAAGAGCGTCGATCTTATCGGGCTGAGCCGAGGCAGTGAATAGTGAACAGTGAATAGTGAATAACAGGACGATGGTGCGGGCGATGCCTTTAGGCAGCCTGAAAAACAGCTTAGAGCCCTTGTTCAGGGTGCTGGTGGCACCGATATGGCAAACACCGAATATCTGACTGATTTTGCGATACTTCTCGATAATGCCTTTGCAGTTAAGCAGGCCGAAGCCATGACCGCCTTCTATCTTGTGGTCGAACAGATGCTCTAACTGATTGCTGGTCATGCCACGTCCGGTATCCTCGACAGAAATCTCTACATAGTCTTTGCATACCTGAGCCGATACATCTACCCTACCGTCTTTTTCGGTAAACTTACGTGCGTTATCGGCCAGCGTATTGAGCATAAACAGCGTCAGCACCTTGTCGGCTTTCACTACGGCATCGGTAGGCTCTACATGCAGCTCAACGCCCTTCATCTGGAACGACTTCTTGCCTTTGGCCAGCACATCGAACAGAGGCTGCAGCTGGAAGCTCTCGATATGCAGACTGAGCTCGCCCTGACGCAGCTGAATCCAGTAGGTAAGCACATCGTTATACTCGTTGATCTGGTCGATGAGCTCACGGATATAAGTCATTCGCTCCTCACGGTTATGATCGTCAAGTCGGTCGACCTCGTGAATCATACGGTCGATGAATGGCGTGATGTTGCACACGAGCGAGACTTTGGCTCGCTGCTCCAGATTCTTGCGCTCATTATTCTCTACCTGCAGCAGCTTGACAGCCAGTTGCTCGCTCTTCTGCTCATAGAGGTTGTCGGGTTCCTCGGTTTTCGACTGTTTCTTGTTCAGGTGGTTGAACAGCCACAGCGAGAACAGCAGCAGTACAATGGCCAGAACCACGGCTATAAGCATGAGGTTGAGCTGATTAAGCTGCTTCTCGTACTGATAGGCACGCGCCTCAAGCTGACGGTCCTGACGGGTTGTCTCCTGCAGGTCGAGATACATATTGCGGTTCTGATCGCTCTGCACCTTATTATCCATAGCGGCATAGGCCACGCTGAGCTGCTCGCGGATGGATGCCACCAGATCGGGGGCCTGATTGATGATGCTATCAGACAAAGCCTGCTCCAGATTATAGAGTGCCGACTGGTAATCGCCTATCTGACGATAGCACGACGCCAACGTACGGTAGGCACCAGCTATCTGATACACATCGCCATAACGCTCAAATATCTCCAAAGCGTTCTCGGCCAGGAATCCAGGCAGCATCTCCTCGTCTACCCCCACGGGATTGATGAACTTCATGGCAGGCAGATTATCGTCAACCAATTGCTGACGGTATTCAGGATCCATCAGATGCTCTGACAGGGCCTCAAGGGCCTGACCGGCAAAGAAGGCGTATCCGCCTTTACGGGCCGTGAGGAAACAGCGCATCAACTTGTCGAACTCCTGCTGGTTTATCTCCTGCTGGGAGCCATGGGTAATGATGCCGCCAGCACCTATGTTATACAGGTAGTTAAGATATTGTGCGCTATCCTTCTGAACCTCGCTCTCGTTGATGGCTGAAAGCGCCTTGATGGATTGCTGCTCAAGACCCACATAATAGTAATAGGTGGAGTTGACGATGGCATATTCTGTTTCGGCGTAGAGCAACTGGCGCAAATCGCGCTCGTTTAGCTGCTCTCGCTCTTCGTTTATTCTGCTCAATGTGCGATTGGCCATCTCACGATATTCGTGGAATTCGCGATTCCTTGAACGTCGCTGGCACAAGCGCATCTGCTGTACATAGCTTATCAGCTGTTGTATCTGATTATCAGTGGTTTCTACGGCTTCGTTCAACTGTTTCTCAGCGTCGATATAGCGCATCCTGACGATGTTGACGAAGGCCATATTGTTGAGTGCCTCAGCCTTACCTGCCGGATAATTCTCGGCCAACTGGTAAGCCCGTTTGGCAATGTTTTCGGTAGAATCGATGTTGCGATAGTGATAGGCATAGGATTGAGAGTTCAGCTTGTCCACCGTTTGCCTATCAGGGTGCGAACAGGCTGAGAAAAGTATGGTTATGAGGATGAGTAGTTGATATTTCATAAATTGAGTAATGTAAAGGAATGGAAAGGAATAAAAGGGAATAAAAAGGAAGTTAAAGGGACGTATGTTCTGCGACTTCATCAAGGGTTGGGGTAATGTCCCTTTCACTTCCCTTTCACTTCCCTTTCACTTCCCTTTCACTTCCTTTAAAATCCCTTTAACTTCTGGCGGTAGCTATATAACCGAGTGCTTCTTTGCACTTATCGGTAACGTACTGCCAGTCGCCAGCCTTTACCTTATCGCCAGGGAAGAGCTTAGAGCCCATACCTACGCAGTAAACACCAGCCTTGAACCACTTAGTGAGGTTCTCCTCCTCGGGAGCTACACCGCCAGTAACCATGATCTTTGACCAAGGCATTGGAGCCTTCAGGCCCTTCACCATGTTTGGACCAACTACATCGCCAGGGAACACCTTAGTGAGGTCGCAGCCCAACTCCTGAGCCTTACCAATCTCGCTAACAGTCATACAACCTGGGCAGTATGGAACCAATCGGCGGTTGCATACAGGAGCAATCTCAGGGTTGAACAGAGGACCAACCACAAAGCAGGCACCCAACTGCAGATACATAGCTGCTGTAGGAGCATCGACTACTGATCCGATACCAAGAGCCAGCTCGGGGCACTCCTTATCGGCCCACTTTACCAACTCACCAAATACCTCCTGAGCAAAGTCGCCACGGTTAGTGAACTCGAATGCGCGCACACCACCCTCGTAGCAAGCCTTTACCACATTCTTACATGTCTCAAGATCCTTATTATAGAAGACGGGCACCATACCGGTATCACCGATCTTCTTCATAACTGCTAATTTATCAAATTTTGCCATAATCCTTATTTATTAGCGCTGAACGCGACCATTAGCATTACCACCGGCAAGAGCCTCAACCTCTTCGACAGATACCAGGTTGAAGTCGCCATTGATAGTGTGCTTGAGTGCAGAAGCTGCAACAGCAAACTCCAGAGCCTCGCCCTGAGTAGCCTTTGTGAGCAGACCGTGAATCAAACCACCTGAGAATGAGTCGCCACCACCAACACGGTCGATGATAGGATTAATCTCGTAGCGCTTGCTCTGGTAGAACTCCTTACCATCGTAGATAAGAGCCTTCCAGCCGTTGAAGGTAGCGCTGTAGCTCTCACGCAGTGTAGAAACCACATACTTGAAGCCAAACTCCTGCATCATCTGCTTGAAAATACCCTCGTAACCGGCAGCATCAGTCTGTCCACCCTCTACATCAGCATCGGGTTTGAAACCAAGACAGAGTTCTGCATCCTCCTCATTTCCGATACAAACGTCAACGTATTTCATCAATGGGCGCATAATGCTGATAGCCTTCTCGCTGGTCCAAAGCTTCTTGCGGAAGTTCAGGTCGACAGATACGGTTACACCATGACGCTTAGCAGCCTCGCAAGCCAACTTGGTGAGCTCGGCAGCCTTGTCGCTGATAGCTGGTGTAATGCCACTCCAGTGGAACCAGGCAGCACCTTCCATAATCTTATCGAAGTCGAAATCCTCAGGATTAGCCTCGGCAATTGATGAGTGTGCACGGTCGTAGATAACCTTTGAAGGACGCATTGAAGCGCCTGTCTCAGCATAGTACAGACCTACACGATCGCCACCACGAGCCACAAACTCTGTGTTAACACCATAACGGCGCAGAGCGTTAACAGCAATCTGTCCGATTTCGTGCTTAGGCAGCTTTGAAACAAAGTAAGCCTGATGTCCGTAGTTAGCCACGCTGATTGCTACATTAGCCTCACCACCACCAGGGATGATGCGGAAAGATTCACTCTGAATGAAACGGTCGTTGCCCTGAGGCGACAGGCGAAGCATAATCTCGCCCAAAGTTACAATTTTTGCCATTGCTTTGTTTGATTTTTTTGAATTATTTCTTTTTCCTTTTGTTCGTTTGTGTGGCAAAGATACGTAGATTTTTCGAGCCGAGCAAATTTTTACGCAATTTTCTCAGATAAATCTTACGGAAACGATTTCGAAGCAATTATTTACATAAGATGTTTGGTGAATCAAAAAAAAAGTGTACCTTTGCCAAAAATTTGTTAGAATTATGGCCAAGGAGAATATTACTATTAAGGATATTGCGGCACGTGCTGGAGTGTCGACTGGTACTGTAGACCGTGTTCTGCATAACCGCCCTAATGTGTCGAAAGCTGCTCTCGAGAAGGTTAACAAGGCCCTCGAGGAAATGGATTATCGCCCTAACATGTACGCGAGCGCGCTAGCGTATAATAAAGAATATCAGTTCTATCTGGTACTGCCCAAGCACGAGCAGGAGGCATACTGGGACGAGATTGAAGAGGGTGCTTTGGCTTGTACGGAGTTCCGTCGTGATTTCGGCATCAAGCTCAAATTCATTTATTATGAGCGATTTAATCCTCCCGCATTCACCAAGATGGCGCGTGAACTGTTCTCGGCCAAGATAGATGGTGTGATCATGGTGCCATCGACACTGGAACAGACACAGCTTTTCACAGCGAAACTGACAGAACGTAATATCCCATACGTATTACTCGACTCGTATATGCCTGACCTGAAACCACTATCGTTCTTCGGACAGGACTCTTTTGCCAGCGGCTATTTTGCAGCAAAGATGCTCATGCTGATTGCTAACAAAGAAAAAGAGATTGCCCTGATGAAGCAGACGCGCGACGGTATCGTGGGATCAAAGCAGCAGGCTAACCGTGAAACAGGTTTCCGTCATTATATGGTAGACCACTTTCCACAAATCAAGATTACCGAGGTAGACCTGCCTCTGGACGAGGATCACAAGGATTACGACGGTATTCTGGAGAAATTCTTCACAAGTCATCCTCAGGTGCATCATTGCATCACATTCAATTCAAAAGCTCACATTGTAGGCGATTTCCTGTTCCGCAGCAATCGTCGTAACGTGCAGATCATGGGTTACGATATGGTGGCTAAGAACGAGGCTTGCGTGCGTAATGGCAGCATATCGTTCCTTATTGCGCAGCATGCTTACCAACAGGGTTATGCCAGTGTTGACGCGCTGTTTAACGCCATCGTGATGAAGCGTGCCGTTAACCCCGTTAACTACATGCCTATCGAGATACTGACAAAGGAGAACGTAGATTTCTATCGCAGAACAGCGATTTAGATTTTAGATTAAACATTAAATAATATAAAAGGAAAAATGCAAGCTACTTTTTTAAAGATTAATCCGGCTGACTCGGTTGTAGTCTGCCTTGAGCCCAAGAAGAAGGGCGATGTTATTGAAATTGATGGCAAAACCATCACAGTGAATCAGGATACTCCAGCAGGCCACAAGGTACTTATTAAGGACGTGGCCGAGGGTGAGAACATTATTAAATACGGCTACCCTATCGGACATGCTATGACAGCTCTCAAAGCCGGTGATTGGGTAAACGAGAATAATCTGAAGACCAATCTGTCGGGCACACTCGAGTACACATATAATCCTGTGTCTGAGCCACTTAAGATAGGTAAAGAGAACCGTACCTTTAAGGGATATATTCGTAAGAATGGCGACGTAGGCATTCGCAACGAGGTTTGGATTGTGCCTACCGTGGGCTGTGTGAACGGCATCGCCGAGCGCCTGGTTAAGCAACTGCAAAAAGAAACCAATTGCGAAGGAGTAGACAACATCTACGCCTGGCATCACAATTACGGATGCTCACAGCTCAGTGAGGATCACGAGAACACCCGTAAGGTGCTTCGCGACATCTGTCTGCACCCCAATGCTGGTGCCGTACTGGTACTCAGTCTGGGATGCGAGAACAACCAGCCAGAGGACTTTATGGCTATGCTGGGCGACTATGACAAGGACCGTATTAAACTGCTTGTTACCCAGCGTGTAGACGACGAGATGGAGGCAGGCATGCAGATGCTGCGCCAGCTATACGATATAGCATCGAAAGACGAACGCACCGAAGTGCCCGTTAGCAAGCTGCGTGTGGGATTGAAGTGCGGCGGTAGCGATGGATTTAGTGGTATCACCGCTAATCCGCTTGTGGGCGAATTCAGCGACTGGCTGGTGGCTCAGGGCGGCACATCGGTACTAACAGAGGTTCCTGAGATGTTTGGTGCAGAGACCATTCTGATGAACCGTTGTACCAGCGAAGAGCTGTTTAACCAGACTGTTTCGATGGTAAACAACTTCAAGAACTATTTCCTGAGTCACGGCGAGCCCGTGGGCGAGAACCCAAGTCCAGGTAACAAGGCCGGTGGAATCTCTACACTTGAGGATAAGGCGCTGGGCTGCACCCAGAAGTGCGGTAAGGCTCCTGTTAGCGGCGTAATGGAATATGGCGACCGCCTGCAGAATTCAGGCTTGAATCTGCTTTCGGCTCCTGGCAATGATCTTGTGGCTTCTACTGCCCTAGCCTCTTGCGGATGCCATCTGGTGCTGTTCACCACAGGACGTGGTACACCTTTCGGCACATTCGTTCCAACCATGAAGATTGCTACGAATCCCGATTTGGCACGTCGCAAGTCAAACTGGATTGATTTCTCGGCAGGTCAACTCATCGAGGGTCGCACCATGCAGGAGCTGGTTCCAGAATTCATCGACAAGGTATTGGCTGTAGCTAGCGGCGAACCCGCCAAGAACGAGGTTAACGACTATCGCGAAATATCAATATTCAAAAACGGAGTAACGCTATAAATGAAGAAAGGTATCACAGCATTATCACCCATCATAGTCTTTGTACTATTCTATTTAGTCACCAGCATTATCGCCGGTGACTTTTATAAAATCCCCATCACGGTGGCTTTTATGGTATCAAGCATCTACGCCATTATCATATTCAGAGACAGGCCCTTGATGCAGCGTATCAACAGCTACAGCCGTGGTGCGGCTACCGAACAGATGATGCTGATGATATGGATATTTGTGCTTGCAGGCGCTTTTGCTCACTCAGCAAAGAGCATGGGCAGCATCGACGCCACCGTTAATCTAGCACTCAGTTTTCTGCCTGCACAGATGATTTTTGCAGGTATGTTTCTTGCAGCATGTTTCATCTCACTGAGCATAGGTACCAGCGTGGGTACTATTGCTGCGCTTACACCTATAGCAGTGGGATTGGCTCAAGAAACCGGTACCGACTTGGCCATGATGACAGCTATCATCGTAGGAGGATCACTGTTTGGCGATAACCTATCGTTTATATCCGATACCACCATTATGGCAACTCAGACTCAAGGATGCCGACTAAGTGATAAATTCAGGGTGAACAGCTTTTTAGTATTCCCTGCTGCCATCGTAATCCTAGTGGTTTACGTATTCCTTGGTCAGGGCACACATGCTCCTCAGCAGATAGGCCCTGTAGAATGGATTAAGGTAGTGCCCTATATCACCGTACTTGTTACAGCCATCTGTGGCATGAACGTGATGGCAGTGCTCACGCTGGGCATCATACTCTGCGGTATTATCGGACTTAGCACAGGCAGTTTCCAGGATGTGTATCAGTGGTTTGGTGCTATGGGCGACGGTATCATGAGTATGGGTGAGCTAATCATTGTGACAATGATGGCTGGCGGCATGCTAGAACTCATCAAGCAACAAGGCGGCATCGACTTCATTATTCGTCAGCTAACACGCCGTGTCAGCAGCAAGCGTGGTGCCGAACTCAGCATAGCCGCCCTGGTATCGCTGGTAGATATGTGTACCGCCAATAACACGGTGGCTATACTTACCGTAGGCGACATATCAAAACAGATAGGCGACCGATACGGCGTTGATAATAAGAAGTGTGCGTCTATTCTCGACACCTTCTCATGCTTTGTTCAGGGCATCATCCCCTACGGTGCACAGTTACTGATTGCAGCAGGATTGGCAGCTATCAGCCCCGTATCAATGCTACCATACATATATTATGCGTATGCACTGGGATTGGCGGCTCTGCTGGCCATTCTATTCCGTTACCCCAAACGCTACTCTTAAAGACAGACAATGAACATTATACAGCGCAACTTCTTTAAACTCATAAAATGCGGCGTGTATGGCACTGCCGAGGAACTTGAGCCCATGAGTGTACACAAGTGGAACAAGCTGTACCAGATGGGCCAACTGCACAACGTGAATCCCTTTGTTTATCAGGGATTGTTGAAATGCCGTGAGCAGTTCAACCTCCACCTGCTGCCACAACAATGGAAGCAATGGGAACAGGCCCACTTCCTGCAGCAACAGGATGCCGACGACGAAGAACTATTGCGCCCCTATAAGCTAACCAATCCTATTATCAATCGACAGCTACAGGCTATACTCGACGATGAACAGAGCGACATCAATACGCGTCGTATGCTCATCCAGATTATCCGCATAGCCCGCCACATACTGAACTGGGGACTCCCCTTACGCCTGCTGATAGATCTTGGCGTAAATCTGCGCGACAATACGGAGAAAGTAAACTACGACGTTCTTATCAATTGGTTAGAACGCCTTAGATTCACCCAGATGGCGCAGTTAGAGGGTGCCTTGCTGGTAGAGTTGTTTGGTTTTAAGTTTGAAGATATTCCATTTGCAGGTACCGATACCGACAAGAAGGCAAACATAGTGGCTCGAGAGCTAGCCGAATATACCAGCCAACATCAGGACTTCTACTTCTCGCAATCGCCCGACAGTATCTTTGTACATGCCAGTGGAGGCAGCGCACTTATCAGCCACATACGCCGATCAGCACGCTACATGCGCTTTATTCCGAGCGAAGCATTCACTAATTTCTTTGCTTCATTTGCCCATTCGCTTACGCACATCGAAGAATGACACCTGTTTCTCCAATCGGCGTACGTGATTGAACCTGATATCCCGTAACCCGTGATTGTTCATAAACCGGCTCTTGTCTACATTGCCACGCACTCCAGTAATGCGTCCATGACTGGTGTACTGCCACATGGTGATGTCGCGTCCATCAGCCAGCTCAGGCTCTTCGTCGGTGTACATAGCAATCATGAGTTTATAGTCGTCTATCTGCCCTATCAGGTGGCGGTTATAGAAATTGCGGAAGGTGTAGATGAGCGGGCGCTGATGATATGCCTCTTCAACCAAGTCGAGAAAAGACTTGAGTGAGTCACAGAATTCCTCATTAGACAAGCCGCCAGTGGTCTCTACATCAATCATTGGTATCAAGTCCTGCTCGCCTGGTCGGCACTGCATCATAAAGTTCTCCAGTTGGGTGATTGCAGGTGTTTTGGGGCGAAAATAATGATATGAGCCAACCTTTAGTCCATGACGATGTGCCATCTCAATGTTTCGCTCGTACTGGGCATCGATACGATCACCACCCTCAGTAGCCTTCAGATACACATAGGCCATCTTCGTATTCTCGCCTACTGTTTCCCAGAACACCTCGCCCTGATAGTGACTCAGGTCGATACCGTGCACATGGTCGCAGGTATCTTCACACTGAAGGAAGGGGTCGTACGTAGGATCGTTAAGGAATCGCGGGTCAGACAGTTTGTAGGCAAAGTCGTGTATCGTAGGTTTGTAGGTACTGATCTTCTTCCCTTTACGCCCCTTCGACTTACCTTTCACTCCCTTTCTAGTCCTTTCAACACGGTGTTTCGAGTGCGATTTGTTATACTTTCTACGTTGTGCATTTATATCTGTTGCACCAGCAAAAATCATCACTAATGCCAGCAAGAAATATAGTCGTTTCATTTATTTTCCTTAATTATAGGGTGCAAAATTACAAAAAAATATGAATTATGCGCTTGGCTTGCCGCTTTTTTTTAGAAAAAGAACCACGAATTATGATTTATTTCTTACCTTTGCCGCAAATTTCGACTAATATGTACAGATTCATTATATTATCCATATCACTACTACTACTTGTAGCATGTCACGAGAAAGACGATCCAGAACCACCTGTAACCATAGCGGAGCGTACCGTTTTGGTGTATATGTCGGGCGAGAACAACCTTACTTACGACTCTAGCGATGCAGGTTCATATCTGGAAGACGATCTTGATGAGATACTTGAGGGCTCGAATCAGCTAAACAGCAAACAGCACCTGATATGCTTTATCGACAGTGTGGGTACTACCAACTACCCACATATTGTTGAGATATCCAACGGCAAGACCGAGGTGGTATATCGATACGATACCGAGTTTTACGCTAGCGATCCCGACCGTATGAAAGAGGTTATAACGTGGGTCATGAACAAGTATCCAGCCAAAGAATATGGTTTAGTGCTATGGGGGCACGCCACAGGATGGGCAGTAGAAGCCGATACCGTGGCAGCTACGGCTAAAACCCGCCAAGCTACACGTGCCTACGGACAGGATAGAGGTTGGGATTTGACAGGAGACGATAAAAATGTAGAGAAGTGGATGAACATCACCCAAATGGCTAGCGCACTCGAACAACTGCCCAACAAGTTTAAATTTATCTTTGCCGACTGCTGCTGCATGGGGTGCGTGGAGTGCGCCTACGAGTTGCGCAATTCGGCCGACTATTATATAGCATCACCTGCAGAGATTCCAGGTGAGGGAGCACCCTATCAACTGATAGTGCCCAAGCTATTCTCTACCAGCAGCAATTACTATAAGGAAATAGCGCAATGCTACTATGACTATCTGATAGAGGCCTACCAACAGCCCGATTACTCAGAATGGCCCTATCTTAAAGGCTATAGTGTACCAATGGCAGTGTTCGACCTCAGTAAGATGGATAACCTGGCAGCAGCTACTAAAAAGCTGATGGCAACGTTTATGCCACAATATCCAGAAGAGCTAAACCTGAATGGCCATCCATTCTACTTTGCTTTTGACACCCCTGTGATGTATGATGTCAAAAGCGTATTCAGCCAGTACGCTGCAGAAGCCGATTATCGTGAATGGCTGCAAACCTATAATGCTGCAGTGCCCTTCCAGATAGTATCCAAACAATGGATGACTGGCTACAATGCGATTTATAATGGATTCAGCTATTTCCCCAAAGATGAAGACCAATGGGGCTGCTCAAGCATGTTCTTCCCACAAGCCAGATACAACAACTATAGCCGCTATCGCTACAACCAACGCATCCACAATCTACAGTGGTATCAGGCTGTAGATTGGGCTAGCTATGGTTGGTAAGATTCTGTCGACTGCTATGGAATAAGTAGTGAAGAATCGCCATAGCTCAAGAAGCGGAAATCGTTGGCAAGGGCGTAATCATAGATTTTGTGCCAGTCGCCTTTGACAAAGGCGCTTACCAGAAGCAGCAACGTGGACTGTGGCTGGTGGAAGTTGGTTACCAGCATTTTTACAATGTGATACTGATAGCCCGGCGCAATGATAATCTGGGTGCTTGAGTGCAGCACCTCTATTCCATGTTTATCCATCCAGTTACCCAGTGCTGTTAATGATTCAACAGTAGAGATATCTCTCACCTCTCCCCTCTCATCTCTCACCTCTGAATACGGCTCCCACTGGTTTACATGAAGTTCGTCTTCGGAAGCATCGGGGTTATTCATCACCTTTAAGCCCATATAGTAAAGACTCTCAAGAGTGCGAACGCTAGTGGTACCTACAGCAATAGCGCAACCATCGTGAGAAATGAGCTTGCGGATAGTATCGCGGCGAACGGAAATATACTCAGTATGCATCTCGTGGCCCTGAATCTCCTCACTCTTAACAGGTTTAAAAGTACCGGCACCTACATGCAGGGTAAGCTCTTCGCGCTCAATGCCATGAGCATCGACAGCAGCAAGAACCTCAGGTGTGAAATGCAGACCTGCCGTAGGAGCGGCTACACTACCCTTGATCTTACTGTAAACAGTTTGATAGGTGGTTTTATCGCTCTCCTGAGTTTCGCGGTTCAGGTATGGCGGGATGGGCAGCTCGCCCATAGCATCGATAATCTCGGCAAAAGAGAAACCACCAGTCCACTCGAAATCAATCTGATGGCTGGTGCCGTGGATAGGTCCGCGAGTAGCCGAAACAACTACCTGCTGGCCCTTAATCTCGATTTCGCGACGCAAGGTGCCTTCCTTCCACTTCTTCAGATTACCCACCAGACAGTACCACGAGCACTTCTCAGAGGTCTGGAACATCAGTTCATAATCGGAAGGAATAGCTGGCTCCAGCAGGAACACCTCGATGAGGGCACCTGTATCCTTGCGGAAATGCATACGAGCCTGAATGACCTTGGTGTTGTTAAACACCATGAGAGCCTCCTTGGGCAGGTACTCAGGCAGATTATAGAACACATCATGGCTTACCTGCCCCTTGCGATAGACAAGGAGCTTAGAATGATCGCGCTGGGCGATAGGAAACTTAGCAATACGCTCATCAGGCAGCGGATAGTTATAATCGCTGATACGGATATGTCGTGGATCGGAAATCATAAAATACAAACTTTAATAAAAACAAATGTTAATGTGAATACAAAAATAGCTACAGGCCAGTTACAATCCTGACGGCGGTAGCATGTACTGGTGTACTGTGCGGGGTTTAGATTACGAGGCGTATACATGCCGCGGGTTAATCGGCGATAAAGGAAATAGACACCCGTGGCAACGGTGAAACCCCAGATAAGGCCTACAAGGATGTCGCCAGGGAAGTGGACACCAAGATACAATCGGGTCCAACAATTGACTAGTGACCAACAAACCAGCATAACAGAAAGTCGCCGACTGCGTGCCAGCCAACAGAAGAAGGTGGCAATGCTCATGGTGTTGCTGGCATGGGCTGAGAAGAAACCATATTTGCCACCGCGATAACCATCAACAATGTCGACCAGTGTGCCAATCTCAGGATCATGAGTAGGACGCCAACGAGCCACCAAAGGTTTGATGATACCATCGTCGACAGCCCCGGCCAGCAGATAACACAGGGCTACTCCACACAGCACATAGAGCAGGCGGCGGAAGTTATCGTTGTTCTTCATAACCATATAGAACAGGGCCAGATAGAGCGGAATCCATGTGGCACCATGGGTGAGCGAGCTGGCCAGACGGTCGAGGAACAGCGAATCGCTGCCATTAACAGCCAACAACAGCTGGCGATCAACATCCTGTAATACCTCTAATATCATATCAACTCTATCTTCTTACTTTCAATCCATCCTTTCTTGCCATCGGCCAGTCGGATCTCGCGCCAATTCTTCATCGAGCCATCGGTGATGACCACCTTGGTTCCCTCGTGAAGAATAAAGAGGTCGGTGCCGTTCTGGGCAGGCGTACTCTTAACGGTTACAGATGGAGCCACCACAATAGCCCCCTGGCGATAGAGCAGCTGCTGGCGCTGTTGCCAGGCAAAGAAATTGCTGAGCACAAAGAGCAGCAACAAAGCGGCACCACCAAAGAAGCCCACCTTCTGCATCCATACACGGGCTGAGAAGAGGTAGACTAGGAACAGCACAATGACCAGCGCCAGCGAAATGAGAGCAGTACGTCCCCACCCGTCGACACTCTTGATGTTAACCAAAGAGCGATACCAGGTAACGAAGAACATCTCGCTTTCGGGCACAATCTTATCAATAGTCTTACTGCGGGCTATCTGCAGGTTGAAGCGGATATCGCCATCACCAGGTGAGAGCAGCAAGGCACGTTCGTAATTGAGTACGGCACGAGTGATATTCTCCGTGCGGTAGTAAGCGTTACCCAGATTATAATAGATCTCGGCTGAAACACCCTGCTTGAGCAGAGCCTCATAGCCCTTGATAGCCTCCTGATAGTTGCCGTTAACATAGGCGCTATCTGCAGCAGCCTTAGTGGCGGCATGAGCTGCCAAAGGCAGCAGGAAGAGCAAGAGTAAGCTAGCATATCTAGCATTGCCAGCCTTGCTGGCGCGACTAGATTTCTTCATCGCCTCTTCAATCTTCTCGATGGCCAGCATGGCCTTATCGTAAACCTTATTCATATTTCCCTTTGGATCGCCTGGTGCGTAGCGCTCGAACTCGCACTCATCGAGTGCGCCAATGAACTTATCGATGATAGACTGATGCACGCCACGTTCGGCCAGCTTAGAGCTGATGTTATCGTGCGACAGCTGAGCTACAGGGATGTTGAGCTTATCGCCCACATAACCCCACAGGGCACGCAACACCTCATCGTAGAACTCACCAGGCTTGTTCTCTGTCATCAGACGAGCAGCCTTCTTAAGGCGCTTGGTAGCGACCTTATTGGCCTTCTTACCACGCATGGCGGTAACGTTGGCATTGTCGATGGCACGCTGACGGAAGATAACAAACAGCGTGATGAACACCAGTACCAGAGCTGCAATGGTAATCCAGTATGCCGACGAAGCGAAGAAGAAATCGCCCGTGAGATGCTGATCGACATCGCCTGTCTTGATGTATCGGATATCCTTATTCAGTTCCTCCAACTCCTCCTGGTTTGAGAAATCACTAACCGACGAAGCACCTGAGCCCTTAGCAACATCAAGATGGAAGGCCTCGGTCTTCACCGTCTCATAGCGCTTGGTGGTGGTATCAAAATAGGTGAACTCTACAGGAGGAATATCGTACTGACCCTGATGACGGGGCACAATCAGCATATCGTAAATCTTAGAGCCCTCGATGCCAGCAGTAGTCAGCTTGGTTTGATCGGTTACCTTAGGCTCGTACTTATCAAAGTCCTTAGGCAGCGTAACCACAGGCTGCTTGATGAGTTTCAGGTTGCCAGTACCACTCACGATGATACGCAGGGTAATGGGATCGTTGGCCTTTGTCTCGGTCTTGTCAATCTGACCTGAGATATTGAACTTACCTACTCCACCCGAGAATGAGGCTGGGCGCTGTGGCAGCGGATCGACCTGAATCTCAATGCCTGGAGCCTCGATCTTCTTCTTGACCTCAACATAACCGGATCCACCATTAAAGAATGCCTCGAAAGGATCGACGCTACGATTTTGCTGGATGACGATTCCTTCAAAGGTAATGGCAGGAATCTGCAGTTTACCTGTAGTCTGCGGGAACATGACATACTGACTCCATGTACAAGTGCGGTATGGACGTCCGTTAACCGTTTCGATAGAGAACGACTTCTGCTGCGGCAAATCGACCTCCTGTGTGTAGAAGCTCTTCAGATCGGGCATATCGCCACGAAGCTGCGACAGCTGAACCAGCGTGTAAACCTTATAGGTAAGAAGAATAGGCTCCTGCTCGTAAACACGCTTCTTGTTGGCACTCACCTTGATAAAGAGGTCGCTACCAGATATGCGACTACCCATCTCGCGCATCTCCTCGGCCTCGCCACCACCGCTTGAGCGGGAACCAGAGCCGGCAGAGCCCGACACCTTGATAGTGAGCGAGTTAGAGGCAATCTTCTTGCCATCGACAACGACGTGGGCGGCAGGAATAGTAAACGTGCCTCCCTTGGTTGCCGCTACTATATAAGTATAGGTAATAGACGACGACTGACTGGTGTGGCCGTTAATCATCTGATAGCTTGACTGCATAGAACGGTTTGGACCTATCAGCACTTCAAGCTCAGATGGGATATTGCCTGCACGGAAGTCGGTTACATTCTGCGTGTTCACGGTATATGATAGTCGAAACTGCTCGCCCACAGCAACATGCGATGGTGCAGATGTTGTAAGCGTTTGAGCCACAGCAAAAGCCGTGGTCATGACCATTGTTATTAGTATCGCTATTCGTTTCATTACCAATTCTTTAATACATTACGACGTTGCGGCTGTTGCGGCTGTTTCTTCATCTTGTCCTGCGTCATCTTCTCATTCTGGATGGCTGCATTCAACAGCTGCTCAGCATTATCCTTACTCATCTGAGGTTTCTGCTGCTCCTGCTGCTTGTCGTCTTTCTTGTCTTTATCTTTATTCTGATCCTTATTCTGATCTTTCTTATCGTCCTTGTTCTGCTTGTCGTCCTTATTCTGCTGGTTCTGCTTGTTCTTGTCGTCCTGCTTCTTCTTCAGGTGTTTGCAGAGTACCAGATTATAACGAGTCTCATCGTCGTTAGGATTAAGTCGAAGCGAATTCTTATAGGCCTCGATAGCCTCATCGTACATCTTATGTGTCTGACAGATGACACCCATGTTATGATAAGCTGCCGACTTGCGCAGAGGATTGGTCTCCATACGTGCCGACTGCTCAAACTGCTGGACGGCAGCCGAATCCTTCTTCTGAGCCATCAGCGCATTACCCAGATTGAATGATGCCTGAGGGTTCTTGGGGTTCTTCTCGACAGCCTTGCGATAGGATACCTCGGCTTTGGCAAAATCGCCCACACGGAACTGCTTGTTACCCTCGCGGATATACTGACGATCGGTCTGAGCGCTGGCTGTCAGCGCTACCAACAGCAGCGCTACAGTAGCAGCAGCCTTCTTCTTGGAGCCAAACAGCGAGAGGCGCTTGAGCAGAGGGTTGCGGCGATCAAAGATACATATCTCGAGTATCAGCATCAACAGAGCCAGGATGGCTACTGCCTGGAACTGCTCGTCGAACTCGCTATAGACGGTGCTGGTAGTCTCTTTCTTTGCTAACTTATCGAGTTCGTTATCAAGTTGATCCTGAGCTGCGCTGTTGTTCTCGACATGGATATAGGCACCACCACCGGCCTGAGCCACCTGACGACACATATCCTCATTGAGTGCCGACATAACAGTATTGCCAGTATTATCCTTCATATAATCGCCTGTGCCAGGAATGGGGATTGGCGCACCATTAGGCGAACCTACACCAAGCACATAGACACGCATACCAGCATCCTTAGCTGCCTTGGCAGCCTCGAGTGCCCCACCCTCGTGGTCCTCACCATCGGTAATCACGATGATAGCCTTGCCTATGCCTTCCTCCTGGGTAAAACTATGTGTTGCCATATCGATGGCACGAGCTATATCAGTGCCCTGGGTTGCCATCATCGAGGGATCGATACTAGAGAGGAACATCTTAGCCGACACGTAATCGCTGGTGATAGGCAACTGCACAAAGGCATCGCCGGCAAACACAATAAGACCTATCTTATCGTTGGTAAAATGGTCGACCAGATTCTCAACCATCATCTTACTGCGATCCAGACGACTTGGCGTAATATCTTCGGCCAGCATAGAGTTACTGATATCCATAGCAATAATGGTCTCAATACCCACACGCTTCTCGTTATTGATCTTTGTGCCGAACTGTGGACGAGCCAACATGACAATCAACAACGCCAAAGCACCCTGAAGAATCCAGAACTTGACCGATGGGCGGAAACGCGACACATCGGGCATCAGCTGGCGCAGCAGCTTGGGGTCGCCAAACTTGCGCAGACGCTTCTTCTGATTGCGATACGTCAGGAAACGGATGAGCGCCAATACAGGTATCAGCGCCAAGAGATAGAGATATATAGGGTCTGCAAATCTGAACATAATTACGGTATCCTCCTAAATATAGTTACACGCAGCAGAATTTCGAGCAGCAACGCCAGAACGGCAATAAGTGCAAAAGGCTGATAGGCCTCGTAGCGCTTAGAGAAGGTCTTGACATTGAGTTTGCTCTTTTCCAACTGGTCGATTTCCTTATAGATGTTACGAAGTTCCTTGGTATTAGTGGCGCGATAGAAATCGCCCTCGGTAGCGCTGGCAATCTCGCTCAACGTCTTGGTGTCAATCTCAACAGGAATGTTGACGTACTGCACACCGCCTGCCACAGGCATGGGGTAAGGTGCAATCTTATTGGTACCAACACCAATGGTGTAGACACGGATGCCCAAACTCTTGGCAATCTCGGCAGCAGTAGATGGCGAGATGTCGCCACGGTTGTTACTACCATCGGTAAGCAGGATGACCACCTTGCTCTTAGCCTTGGAATCCTTGAGACGGCTCACGGCATTGGCAAGACCCATACCGATAGCAGTACCATCCTCAATGAGTCCGCGGGCTGCGATATCGGTACGCACATTCTGCAAGAGATTAAGCAACGAGCCATGATCGGTAGTCATTGGGCACTGGGTGAACGATTCGCCGGCAAAAATCACCAGTCCGATATTATCATTGGGGCGACCAGCTACAAACTCAGCGGCAACCTGCTTGGCAGCCTCGATACGGTTAGGCTTGAGATCTTCGGCCAGCATACTGGTTGATACGTCCATAGCCAGCATGATATCAATACCCTCGACGGTCTTGCTATCCCAAGAGTTCTGGGTCTGAGGGCGCGCCAGCACCAACACAATCATGACAAATACCAGCAGTCGGAGTAGCATGGAAAGCGGCATGAGCGCTACCTTCCAGCTTCGAGGCGCATAACGGAAGGCGAAGGTATCGCTCATCCGCAGCGTGGGCTCGGTTTTCTTTCTGTACATCACATACCATATTAAATAAGGTATGATGAGCAGAAGCAACAGCAGATATTCTTTATTGGCAAATTCCATTTGTTCTTATTTAATTCAATAACTGATAAAGGGTGTAGACCACATAGCCGAACAGACCTGCACATACCACAGAGATAATGGTGATGAACGACTTGAGCAATCGACGTGACTTCTGTGTACGCTGATCCTCTTCAGAGAGTTGCGGTTTAACCGTTTCTTCAACAGGCTGGTTCTCCAGCTTGGTCTGATTGATAAAGTCGATAGCACTTACCAAGTTCTTATCGTTCTCGTTAATCAGCGTAGAGTACTTAGCAAACTTAACCAGATCGGCTGTCATAAACAGCTCGCGCAACTCGTCGAGAGCCTTCTGATCCTGTGAGGCGGTGAGTCGCTCAATAATCTCGCTACTGGTCATCTCCATAGCGCTGAATCCGTAGCGCTCCTCGATATACTTACGCAAGGTATCTGTAAGCTTGGTGTAGTACTCCTTCGAGTTCTCGGACGATACCATCTTATCGGCCTTAATCTGCTCAATCTCCTGCATAGCCTTCTGATGAGGCAACAGGCGCTTAACAATACGGATATGAGTGATGATGGGCTTGTTGTCGCGCAGGCGCAAGTAGAGGTAATAGCACAAAGCCACGAGTACCAGCATCAGCACGCTGAGCCAGAAAGGCAAACTCCACTCACTCCAGAGGAACGGATTGTCCTGCACATCCTTAGGACCGAAGAACTGATCGATCTTGGTAGTATCAACATCGATAGTGAGCACCTTGAGTGCCAGACTCTTACTCTTATACTGCTTGCCATCAACCTTTACCGTCATAGGAGGGAGATAGTAGAGCGTATCATCGAACGAGGTCAGCGTGTAGACCATCGAACGAGCTTCAAAGCCATCGGCAGCCTCCTTTTTCTCCTCCTGACAAGCTAACACCTCAACACCAGGCGTCATCATCTGAGTGGGCTGAAACTGGGGAAGCTCGACCTTAGCCGAAGGCTTCACAGTAGTAGTCAATCGGAGATGTGTCTGCTGGCCGACAAAGATCTGAATCGAATCAATCTCAGCCTCGACAGATACTTGTGCCGAAGAGATCAAAGTGCTGGTTATGAGCGATATAAGAAGAAATATTCTTTTCATTAGTTACGCTTTTTAAATAGCAGTAGCAGCGATTTCACAAAGTCCTCATTGGTGGCTATGCTCACACTATCTACATTGCTCTTATTAAAAGTTTCCTGCAACTGAGCCTGACGGGTAAGCCAATACTTATTATATGCCTGGCGCAGTTTCTTGGAACTAGTATCAACATACTGCTCGTAGCCAGTCTCGGCATCTACTACCTTCATCAAGCCTACATCGGGCAACTCACGGGCACGCTGGTCGTAGACCTGTATGGCTACCACATCGTGCTTGCGATTGGCAATCTGCAACGACTGCAGGAAATCGCCACGTACATAGAAGTCGCTAAGAATAAAGGCTGTGGTGCGACGCTTCTGGACACTCGACAAGAATTCGATGGCCTGCTTCACATCGGTGCGGGTTGACTCGGGCTTGAAGTCGAGCATCTCGCGGATGATGTAAAGAATATGCTTGCGGCCCTTCTTAGGTGGGATATATTTCTCGATCTTATCCGAGAAAAAGACAACACCAATCTTATCGTTGTTCTGGATGGCGCTGAAGGCAAGGGTGGCAGCAATCTCTGTCACCATGTCGCGCTTCATCTGCTTCTGGGTTCCGAAATCGAGCGAACCACTGACGTCGATAAGCAGCATCACCGTCATCTCACGCTCTTCTTCGAACACCTTGACATAAGGACGATGGAAACGAGCAGTCACATTCCAGTCGATATCACGAACATCATCGCCGAACTGATACTCGCGCACCTCGCTGAAGGCCATACCCCTACCCTTGAAGGCAGAGTGGTACTGACCAGCAAAGATGTTTGAGCTCAAGCCACGGGTCTTGATCTCGATCTTTCGGACTTTCTTTATGATCTCAGAGGTTTCCATCAGGGCACTTCAACCTTATTGATAATCTTTGAAACAATCTCCTCGCTAGTGATGTTGCTGGCTTCAGCCTCGTAGGTAAGACCGATACGATGACGCAATACATCATGAGCCACAGCACGTACATCCTCAGGAACAACATATCCACGACGCTTGATGAATGCATAAGCACGGGCAGCCTTAGCCAGATTGATGCTGGCACGAGGAGAGCCTCCGAACGAAATCATATCCTTAAGATCCTTCAGTCCGTAACGCTCAGGATAGCGGGTTGCAAACACGATGTCGGCAATATACTGTTCGATCTTCTCGTCGATATATACCTCGCGAACCACGCTACGAGCCTTTAGAATCTCGTCGGCTGTAGTAACAGGTGATACCTGAGGCATCTCGCCTGTAATATTTTCGCGGATAATCTTCTTCTCTTCTTCAAGCGTAGGATAATCGATAACGACCTTCAGCATGAAACGGTCGACCTGTGCCTCAGGCAGTGGGTAGGTACCTTCCTGCTCTATTGGGTTCTGGGTGGCCATCACCAAGAATGGATTTGGCAAGCTGAATGTCTGACTACCAATGGTTACCTGTTTTTCCTGCATAGCCTCGAGCAAGGCACTCTGTACCTTTGCTGGGGCACGGTTAATTTCATCGGCCAATACGAAGTTGGCAAATACAGGGCCCATCTTTACTTGGAACTTCTCATCTTTCTGCGAGTAGATCATGGTACCAATCACGTCGGCAGGGAGAAGGTCGGGGGTAAACTGGATACGACTATATTTTGAGTCGATCAACTGCGAAAGGGTTTTAATAGCCAATGTCTTTGCCAGACCAGGAACACCTTCCAACAGGATATGTCCATCACTCAACAAACCAATCAAAAGTGAATCAACCAAATGCTTCTGACCCACGATAACGCGGTCCATTCCACTAACAAGATTTGTTACAAATGCGCTTTGTTGTTCAATCCGAATATTCAACTCTCGGATGTCAATAGCTTCTGCCATAATATTTTCTCTTTATAAGTTTTCTAAATTTGAATGCAAAAATAGTTGTTTTAAAAGACTTTGCCACTATTTATCTGTCTAAATAATATTAAAAAAGTTTCCCAAAACCTAAGTTTTAAGAAACTTTTTCATTATTTGCTGATTTAGTTGGCTGTTGCCGCCTTCTTTTTCTTCTTCAACTCCAATTTTGGAATTTTGATTTCCTGGCCAACTTTCAATGGAGTAGAAGCCTTGATATTGTTGAACACCTCAAGATAGCACTCCATGTCTGGTCCCAAGTAACGGCGTGAAATCTTTACAAGATCCTCACCTTCTTTCACCTTAACAGTCTTATCTGTACCTACGATTCGATAGGCTCCAAGACGCACTCTTACATCCATCGCATCGTACTTATTCTGTGCTGCTTTCGTTTTAGCATCAGCCTCTGCTTTGGCCTTAGCTTCAGCGGCTGCTTTTTCAGCGGCAGCTCTAGCATCTGCCTCGGCTTTTGCTTTGGCAGCGGCCTCAGCTTTTGCTTCCTTTTCTTGAGGTTCTGCTACAGGCTCTTCTACAGGTGCAACTTCTTCGGGAGCCTCTTCTGCCTTAGGTTCAGGTGCTTCAATTTTAGAGACATCAACTTTCTGCACATTCACAACTGAAGCCTCCTCAGCAGGAGCCACCAGTTTGGTATATGGGTAGTAACTACCAAGCAGATAACCACCAGCTAAACCTATCAAACATGCAATTAAAGCAAACAACCATTTCAAGCCGCCAGACTTCTTCGTATTTTCCGACTCGAAGACATCGTCGTCAGTATCTTCTGGTTCATCAGCCATCTCAGGTTCATCTGATATCTCTGATACTGCAACCGTCTTTGGTTCAGCTACGCTTTCTGACTCAACAGGTTCGTAAATATCTGCTACCTTTTCAGCTTTATCGTTCGCACCAAAGAAAGCATTCAGCTCGTCATCAGCACTCATCTTTGGCTTTTCAACCTCAGGTTCTGGGGTATATACAGGCTCGGGCTCTGGAGCCACAATTGGTTCTGGCTCAGGAACATACACTGGTTCGGGCTCAATAATCGGCTCGGGTTCAGGAGCAACTATTGGCTCTGGCTCAGGAACATATACCGGTTTTGGCTCAGGAGCAACTATGGGCTCAGGAGCAACTATGGGCTCAGGAATAATGGGCTCAGGAGTCGGCTCAACTATTGGTTCCGGAGCCACTACTGGCTCGGGCTGTACTACTGGCTCTGGCTGTACTACTGGCTCTGGCTGTACTACTGGCTCTGGCTGTGCGACTGGCGCGGGTTTATTCGATTTGACAGTCTGGAACTTGCTAAGAATCGACTGCAAATTAGATGTAGCAGGTTGAGGAGTTTCAACCTTAGGCTCTGGAGCAGCAACTGGCTCAGGAGCAGCAACTGGCTCTGGCTCTACAACTGACTCTTCAGCCTTTGGAGCAACATAAGGTTCTATGACCCACTCTGGTATATCCTCATCAGCAATTTCTTCCAAAACCTTTGGCTCAGGAGTAACTACGGGCTCTGGTGTTACAACTGGTTCTGGAACAACAACTGGTTCTGGAACAACAACTGGTTCAGGAGCAACAATTGGCTCTGGAACATCTTCGATTTCTGGACGAACTGTATTCTCAGGACGGACAGTAGCCTCTGGTCTGAAGGTCGTCTCAAGCTCATCGTTGATATCATCATCTTCGAACTCGTCCTCAAATTCATCCTCTGGTTCATCCTCTGGCTCATCTTCCTCCTCGGGCACTGTTGGCTCTGGTTCTACCACAGGCTCATCAACGCCACCGAAATCAACAAGTGGCATTGCCGAGTGATCATCCTCAACAACAGGCTCTGGCTCGGGTTCAACCATAGGTTCTGGCTCAACGATGGGCTCAGGTTCTACTACGGGTTCGGGCTCAACAACTGGTTCAGAGTCAATCTCTGGCTCTGGGGCATCAGTAGTAGTGGTATCAACATCTTCAAAGTCAACACCATCATTAAGAACCACGGTCTCAAACTGAGAGAAAGGCTTATTCACCAGTTCTTTGAGTAAAGCATCAGGCGCATAAGTAATCTTTCCGTGCCCTTCAATAAGAACACGTTCGCCTGTATTTACATTTACACTTTCGCGGTCTTCAACATCAATAATCTTGAATGTACCAAGGCCTTTAACCTTAACGAGTTTATCTGATTCAAGTCGCTGCTGAACGATATCAAACATGGCGCTAACAAACAAACTTGCATCGCGCCTGTTCATCTTTTTACGCTCTATCAGCACATTGGCCAGCTCTTGTATTGAAATCTTTCCCATTACTCAGCTCCTCCATTCTTTACACGTTCTTTCCAACTAACATTAGGCTTAAAGGTGAGCACCAACTTTGGTGGCACCAGCATACGCTGCCCTGTAGAAGGATTAACCATGATTCGTTCCATTTTCTTTTTTACCTCGAATGTACCGAAAGTAGGAATAAGCACTGAGTCATCATCTTGGAAATGATCTCCCATTGCCTCAACAACACAATTCACAAACTGCTGGGTTTCATCGGTAGAATACCCTGTGCGTTGTGCCAATTCTGCGATAAAGTCTTTATTGTTCATATGTTTTAATGATTGTGGTTCCGTATATATCAAACTCTTCTGAATCTGTAATCAGAACATCATAGAATTCGCCTATTTTAAGATTAGCTTCCGAAGCAGGAATCAGTACCTCTGGGTCTACCTCAGGCGAGCAGAACTCCGTACGGCCGATATAATAATCGCCCTCAAGACGGTCGATAATTACCTTCAGCACCTTTCCCATCTTTTCGGCTTCAAGTTCCGTACTGATATTCTGTTGAATACGCATAATCTTATCAAGTCGCGACTGCTTAACATCTTCAGGAACATCGTCCTCAAAGTTGTCAGCCGAATAAGTTCCCTCTTCCTCCGAATAGGCAAATGCTCCCATACGCTCAAAACGAGCCCATTTCACAAACTCCTTGAGTTCCTCAAAATCTTCATCTGTCTCACCTGGGAAGCCAACCATCAGGGTTGTGCGTATATGGATACCTGGCACCTCCTCACGCAAACGCTTAACCAACTCATAGGTTTCTTCCTTCGAAACGTGGCGACGCATACGGGTAAGCATATTATCAGAAATATGCTGCAGGGCAATATCCAGATACTTACAAACGTTTTTCTTCTCGCGAATCACGCGAAGCAGATCCCAAGGGAAATGTGTGGGATATACATAATGCAAGCGAATCCACTCTACTCCTGGAATATCAGCCATCTGTTCGATAAGCTCGGCAATATGCTGTTTGCCATCAAGGTCTACTCCATAATATGTAAGCTCCTGAGCTATGACATTAAACTCTTTTGTGCCCTGACTTACAAGATATCGAACCTCGTCGAGTATCTCTTGCATGGGACGACTCTGATGCTTACCTGTAATCAGAGGTATAGCACAATAAGCGCAATGACGATCGCATCCCTCACTAATCTTGATATATGCATAGTGACGCGGTGTTGTAATATGACGCTTACCTTCGCAGGCATTGAAATCCTCACCTTTCAGATCCTTTAACAGCTGCTTATAATTAAACTTTCCATACCATCCATCAACCTCAGGAATCTCACGTTCCAAATCGGCAAGATAGCGTTCAGAGAGGCACCCCATTACGAAAAGCTTCTCTATCCTACCTTCGGTCTTGGCCTGGGCAAACTCCAGGATGGTATTGATACTCTCTTCCTTAGCGTCGTTAATGAAACCACAAGTATTAACTACAACTATCTCACCCTGAGGATCATCGCTATCGTGAGTACACTTAAAGCCATTAGCCTCCATCAAGCCCATCAGTGTCTCGCTGTCAACAAGGTTTTTTGAGCATCCGAGTGATATAAAATCTATAGTCTTACTCATTGAACAACGAATCTACAAACTGACGCTTATTAAACAACTGAAGATCTGTCATACCCTCACCCAGTCCGATGTATTTTACGGGAACCTTAAGCTGGTCGGAGATACCGATAACAACACCACCCTTAGCGGTACCATCAAGCTTGGTGATAGCTAGAGATGTAATCTGGGTAACAGCAGCAAACTGCTTAGCCTGCTCGAAAGCGTTCTGACCGGTAGAGCCATCAAGCACCAGCATCACCTCATCGGGTGCCTCGGGCAGCACCTTCTTCATAACATCCTTAATCTTCTTGAGCTCATTCATCAAGCCCACCTTATTATGCAGGCGTCCGGCTGTATCAATCAACACAACATCGGCGCCATTAGCCTTTGCACTTGAAAGGGTATCGAAAGCCACGCTGGCAGGATCGCTACCCATCTGCTGCTTGATAACGGGAACACCTACTCTTTCACCCCAGATACACAACTGCTCTACAGCAGCAGCGCGGAAGGTATCAGCAGCACCAAGGTAAACCTTCTTACCAGCCTGCTTAAACTGCCAGGCCAGTTTGCCGATGGTAGTAGTCTTACCAACACCATTAACACCCACCACAAGGATTACATATGGTTTATGATCTGAAGGAAGATCCCAGTTCTCGTTATCTTCCGAATTATTCTCAGCTAACAAATTAGCGATCTCATCACGGAGAATGGAATTCAGTTCTGATGTACTTACATACTTATCGCGAGCCACGCGCTCCTCTATTCGCTCGATAATCTTCAAGGTAGTATCAACACCAACATCACTGGTGATGAGAACCTCTTCAAGATTATCCAATACATCATCATCTACCTTCGATTTTCCAGCTACAGCACGAGCCAGTTTATCGAACACACTCGTCTTGGTTTTCTCCAAACCCTTGTCGAGTGTCTCCTTCTTATCCTTACTAAAAAATCCAAATAAACCCATATTGCAATATTTACGAGTGCAAAGATAGGAATAATTTGCGATACAGCCAAAAAAAGAGGCCGCAAATTTCTTTGCGACCTCTCATTTTATATAATAAACGGGGATTAGTTCTTAAAGAAGTCCTTAACTGCCTCGTTAGGAACCATCTGCTCATCGAAGATGTAAGCACCAGTCTTTGGGCTCTTAACCATCTTGATTACCTTTGTGTAAGCGCGACCATCCTTTGAGCCTTCGTGGAGGGTAGCGACGGTTTTCTTTGCCATACTTCAGTCCGTATTATTTAATCTCCTTGTGAAGAGTCATCTTCTTCAGGATTGGGTTATACTTCATCAGCTCCATACGCTCAGGCGTATTCTTACGATTCTTTGTAGTCACATAGCGGCTTGTGCCGGGCATACCACTATTCTTGTGCTCTGTGCACTCCAGGATTACCTGGACGCGATTACCTTTTGCTTTCTTACTTGCCATGATCTTAATCTCCTATCACTTTAATGTCCTTCCAGTCTACAAAACCTTTGGCAACAGCCTGCTTCAAGGCAGCATCCAGACCCACTTTGTTGATCATACGAAGACCAGCAGCGCTAATCTTCAACTGAATCCAGCAACCCTCCTCTACATAGTAGAACTTCTTGCTGAAAAGGTTAACGTCAAAGCTTCTCTTAGTACGGTGCTTTGAGTGAGACACATTGCAACCTATCTGTGCCTTCTTTCCTGTAATTTGACAAATCTTAGACATTTCTATCTACTTTTTACTTGTGATTTACACTTACTTATTCCAAACAGCGTGCAAAATTACACAATTTTATTGAGATTCAGATAATTACACGACTGGAAAACAAAATAATTAATATTTTTTAACCTTCTCGGGTAGGTCTTGGGGCATCTTCCTCCTTTAGGAAACCCAAAAACAGCTCCATAGCGCGATTGGTGGCAATAGCCAAATTGATGTCGCGACCGTGGTCTTCATCAACCTTCAAAGTTACCACTTTGTCAGGTCGTCCACATGCCAACCAAATGGTACCAACAGGTATATCTTTTGTACCTCCAGTAGGACCAGCGAAACCTGTTGCTGCGATAGCGTAATCGGTATTCAGAGCCTTACATGCTCCCTTCACCATTGCGATTGCAACTTCCTCACACACAGCGGTTTTCTCTTCGAGCAGATCGTGATCAACGCCCAGAAGATTCTCCTTAACCTCATTGATATATGAGATGATTCCACCTTTGAAATACTTAGACGCACCAGGTACAGCAATGATAGCCTCAGCAATGCGTCCACCAGTACAACTTTCGGCGGTACTAACTGTCTTTTCAGTTTCCCAGAGGATTTCACTTACCTCTCTACTTGTAATCTTACTTTCAAAATCCATATTTAGTTTTTTAATTATTTGAATGTCACTTTTGAGAATGCAGGCGCATCGATAGAGCAGAACTCCTGATCCTGATACTTATAATAGCCCACAATACCAATCATAGCTGCATTATCAGTAGTATAGCTGAACTTAGGAATATAGATAGTCCAACCATAACGCTTTTCAGCATCGTAGAAGGCATTACGGAGTCCGTTGTTGGCACTAACGCCACCTGCAACGGCAACATGCTTGATACCCGTCTGCTTAACAGCTTTCTTGAGTTTCTTCATCAGGATATCTACAATCGTCCACTCAAGCGATGCTGCGATATCTTCCTTATGCTTCTCGATGAAGTCAGGATCCTCGGCCACCCATTTCTGCATGGAATAGAGAAACGAAGTTTTCAAACCAGAGAAGCTATAGTCCAGTCCAGGGATGTTCGGCTCGGCAAACTGGAAAGCCTTGGGATTTCCCTGACGAGCCAGGCGGTCGATGATAGGACCACCAGGATAGCCTAAGCCCATCACCTTCGAGCACTTGTCGATAGCCTCACCTGCAGCATCGTCGATAGTCTGACCCAGCACCTCCATATCGTTATAGGCATTCACTTTGACTATCTGTGAGTTACCACCTGATACCAACAAGCAAAGGAATGGCAATGGGGGCTGATGATTATCATCTTCAGACTCCTTGATGAAATGCGCCATCACATGTCCCTGCAGATGGTTAACATCTATCATAGGTATTCCAAGAGAGCGAGCAAAACCTTTGGCAAAACTAACACCAACAAGGAGCGATCCCATCAAACCAGGACCACGTGTAAAGGCAATAGCCGTCAGATCTTCCTTGGTTATTCCAGCCTTCTTAATAGCCTGATCAACAACAGGAACCACATTCTGCTGGTGAGCTCTCGATGCTAACTCGGGCACTACCCCACCGTAAGCCTCGTGTACAGCCTGCGAAGCCGTTACATTCGATAGCAGGATACCATTCTTGAGTACTGCTGCCGAAGTATCATCGCACGAGCTTTCTATACCTAATATATATATATCCTTCATATTAGTAAGTCAGAATTTCAACTCCGTGTTCTGTCATAACCAATGTATGTTCCCACTGAGCACTTGGAAGTTCGTCCTCGGTAATCACCTCCCATCCGTATGGATCGTCGGCATCGATAAACACCTTCCATGTTCCCATATTAATCATAGGTTCGATGGTGAACACCATACCAGGAACCAGCAGCATACCTGTGCCGCGATGTCCATAGTGCTCCACATCGGGTTCCTCGTGGAATTTCAGTCCTACGCCGTGTCCGGCCAGATCGCGAACGATACCATAGCCGTATTTCTTGCAGTGTTTCTCGATGGCATGACCGATATCGCCCACAAAGCTATAAGGCTTTGCAGCCTCCATGCCGATTTCCAGACACTCCTTAGCTACTCGAACCAGTTGTTCCTTCTCAGGCGATGTCTTGCCGATAATGAACATACGGCTGGCATCAGCATAGTAGCCATCAAGAATAGTGGTGAAGTCGACATTGATGATATCACCCTCTTCGAGCACATCTTCTTCCTTGGGGATACCATGACACACCACCTCATTGATGGAGGTACAGACCGACATGGGGAAGCCTTCGTAATTAAGACATGCTGGTATAGCGCCGTTCTCCTCGCACACCTTGCGACATATCTGGTCAATCTCAAGTGTGTTCATTCCGGCATGAATCTCATTGGCCACTGCGTCGAGTACAGCGGTATTTACAACACCCGCCTTGCGGATGCCTTCTATCTGTTCTGGGGTTTTAATCAATTCACGTGTTGGCACCAATTTGCCTTTGTTTTCCCAATACATGATGGTTTTGTCCATCTCTGCGGGCTCCTGACCTGGCAGGCAATGCCATCTTCTCTTCTTCTTAAATGCGCTCATCTCTATCTTCTATTCAAATAAAAAACAGCGGACTTTACAAAATCCGGTGCAAAGGTACTGCAAAAATCTGAGTTAACGCAAAGTTTCGGTATTTATTTTCATATTTTGCCTGTTTCATGGTTCATCCGAGATCACAAAGGGTCACAAACCATCATCTCTTCAAAAGCAAAACAAGTTGTTTTGGTGTTGTGATGATAGGTGATGCTTTTACAAAATTTCATATAGTAGAAAGGACTTAAGAAAAGCTTTTGAAAGTTTTTTTTGTTCAGACCACCCCTAACCCCTCCCGCTCGGCTTTCTTGCCTTGCAAGATTCTGCGCAAACTTCCAAATATTGAATAGGGAAAATAGGACATTTTAACAATATGGTTTCGTAATTACCTTGAGACAACAGGGATACTTCTTGGCCGTGGCCAAGACTCTATATTATATCAATATAGTTTGTTTTTGTCTTTTTCCTTTGCAGTTCTACTGATTTTGTTGTATCTTTGCAGCCATTAAGGGAAGTCTTTGGTGCTATCCACCAGTTTTGTACTATCTCGTGTGGCTGTGTCTCGAGGCTCAGCCACTTTTGTTAGAAATCCCTTGTCTCATCGTATTCCTCCCCGCTTTTCCAAAGTGAGTATATAAGTAGCAGCATCTTACGCATAATAGCCGTAACACCTATCATTTTGCTGTCAGGATGCTTATCACA
>NZ_FRBD01000007.1 GCF_900142525.1 Xylanibacter ruminicola
ATGCGTAAGATGCTGCTACTTATATACTCACTTTGGAAAAGCGGGGAGGAATACGATGAGACAAGGGATTTCTAACAAAAGTGGCTGAGCCTCGAGACACAGCCACACGAGATAGTACAAAACTGGTGGATAGCACCAAAGACTTCCCTTAATGGCTGCAAAGATACAACAAAATCAGTAGAACTGCAAAGGAAAAAGACAAAAACAAACTATATTGATATAATATAGAGTCTTGGCCACGGCCAAGAAGTATCCCTGTTGTCTCAAGGTAATTACGAAACCATATTGTTAAAAGGTCCTATTTTTCCTATTCAATATTTGGAAGTTTGCGCAGAATCTTGCAAAGCAAGAAAGCCGAGCGATAAATCCCCAGAGCAGGCCAGTCGCATTGCAAATTCGACAGAGCTACCTGAGCGCGGCATGACAAAGGGTGAGGATGATATCTATGCAACAATGCCGCTGGATAAGTGGGCTGAGGAGTTGCTGGAAATGTCAGAGTATTACCCTTGTATGAAGGAACTCTTTATTAATGTACATCCCCATAAGTTGCCTGCGGTACTCTTTTCGAGTGCAGCGCTGTTTGGCACGCTGATGACCCGCGCCTGGTACCACTTCTGGTTTGCACCTAAAATCATCCGCCGATTGAACTACTGCATCTTCATTATCGGCGATCCCGGTGCCGGAAAGCATCTGATAGAGGAGTTCTACAAGATTATTGCCGACCCGATGATACAGGCAGACCAGTGCCTGATAGACGCGGTGAACCGCTATAAGGAGGGGCGCACGGAGCGCACCACCTCTACCAAAGCCCAGAAGGGCGAGGCGCTGAAACGCCCTGTAGTAGGCATCCGCGTGCACCCGGCACGTACGGCTACAGGCGAATTTATCCGCCACATGAATGCGGCTGTAGAGACGATACAGGGCATGCCCCTGAACCTCCACATGTTCTCGTTTGATGCGGAGCTCGACAACGTGACGAAGCAGAACAAGGGCGGCGACTGGAAAGACCGCGAAGTGCTCGAACTGAAGGCTTTTCATAACGAGGAGGATGGACAGATGTATGCCAATCAGGAGAGCGTCACCGGCATGTTCAACGTGTATTGGAACTTTATCTACACTGGCACGCCGTATGCTCTGAACCGCAAGGTGAACCAGCGTAACTTCGGTACCGGTATGAGCACCCGTCTGGCTGTGATACCTCTGCCCGATAAGGGCACAGCCCAGCGCCATCAGGAGGTGATAGAGGGAGCCGACGAGGTGATTCGTGAGTGGGCTTACAAGTTGGACAAGGTGGAGGGTGAACTGCCTATAGAACCGCTGAATGACGAGACCTACGACTGGCAGACCAGCCACATGGAGATAGCTGAGTTTAACGGCGACAAGGCAGACCGCACGCTGCTGAAGCGTATACCATATTACGGCATCGGCATCTCTTTGCCCTTTATCCTGATGCGCCATTGGGATGAGTGGCAGGAGCACCGCACGCTGACGATGGACGACAGAGATAAGCGCCTGTGCCGCCTGGCTATGGACATCCAGTACAAGTGTCAGAAGTTCTACTTTGGCGAGATGGCTTTCAACTATTTTGCCAATCAGAACAAGGAGTTTGTACAGCGCCGTCGCACCACCCGCTATGATGAGTGCTTCCGCAAGTTGCCCGATGAGTTTAAGACGCAGCAGTTTATAAACTGTTTCGGCACTTCGCAGCCAACGGCATGGAAGGCCATCAACCGCTTTGTTAGTGAGGGTATCGTTAAAAAAGTGAAGTACGGTACCTATCGAAAACTGGTGCAGGAACTTCCTTAACTTATAAAGTTATAACTCCTGACACCTGACATTTCAACCAGCCCGCTGGATAGCTGTAGGGCGGGCGATGGCCATACAGGAAAACGGCACGGAGAGTATAGATGACTTCGCCATGCTTGGTGGTTGGAATTGTATGAATAAGGACCTGTCGCGATGACAGGTCCTTTTTTTTATCCTAAAATCATTTTGGGCAGAGGATTTCTTGGGCGCGGGTGATTTGACTGGCCGTGGGAGCGGGGACGTCTTTCAGGGAATAGGGAACGCCCAGCTGCTGCCATTTAAAGGTGCCCAGGGTGTGGTAGGGCAGTACCTCTACCTTCTGAATGTTGCGGAGCGTATCGAGCATCTGGCGCAGACGGGTGAGCTGCTCTTCATCGGTGGTGATGCCAGGCACCAATACGTGACGAATCCAAACGGGTTTTTCTATGTCGGACAGATAGCGGGCGCAGTCGAGGATAGGCTCGTTGCTGTGGCCCGTGAGCCAACGGTGTTTCTCGCTGTCGATATGCTTGATGTCGAGCAGTACCAGATCGGTGCTCTGCATCAGACGCTGGAACTTAGAAAAGAATGGTTCCTGATGGGTGAAAGGCTGGGCGGCGGTGTCGAGACAGGTGTTGATGCCACGACGATGGGCTTCCTCAAAGAGATCGATGAGGAAATCAATCTGCAGTAATGCCTCGCCTCCGCTGACGGTGATGCCGCCATCGGCGCCCCAGTAGCTGCGGTAGCGCTCGGCCTTGTCGAGAAGTTCCTCGACGGTAGCAGTGGTGCCGCAAGCATCTGAACCAAGCTTCCAGGTATCGGGGTTGTGGCAGTAGCGACAGCGCATCTGGCAACCCTGAAGGAAAATAAGGAACCGAATCCCTGGCCCATCGACAGAGCCAAAGGATTCGGTACTATGTATATAGCCTTTTCTAGACATACTAGTATTTCTAGATTATCTAGTTTAGAGCGATTCGTGCGACTGACGTGCAATAACATCTTCCTGCTGCTCGCGAGTGAGGTCGATGAACTTAACGGCATAACCAGATACGCGGATGGTGAAGTTGGCGTACTCGGGCTTCTCAGGATGCTCCATGGCATCGCGCAGCTTGTCGACACCAAACACGTTCACGTTCAGGTGGTGAGCACCACGGCTGAAGTAGCCATCCATGACGCGAACCAGAGTGGTAGCACGCTCATCGTCGTTCTGTCCCAGGGTGTTAGGACTGATGGTCTGGGTGTTAGAGATACCATCGAGGGCATACTCGTAAGGCAGCTTAGCTACTGAGTTGAGCGAAGCCAGCAGACCGTTCTTCTCGGCACCGTAGCTGGGGTTGGCACCAGGAGCCAGAGGAGTGCCGGCACGGCGTCCGTCGGGCAGGTTGCCTGTGTACTTGCCATAAACCACGTTAGAGGTAATAGTGAGGATAGAGCAGGTAGGAGTAGCGTTACGATAGGTGGCGTGCTTGCGGATCTTCTTGACGAAGGTCTTGAGCAACCATACTGCAATCTCGTCAGCACGGTCGTCGTCGTTACCGTAGCGTGGGAAGTCGCCCTCGGCTACATAGTCTACGTTGAAGCCCTCTTCGTCGCGAATCATCTTGACCTTAGCATATTTAACGGCTGAGATAGAGTCGACTACGTGAGAGAAACCTGCGATACCGGTAGCGAATGTGCGACGTACGTTGGTGTCGATAAGAGCCATCTCGGCAGCCTCATAGAAGTACTTGTCGTGCATGTAGTGGATGAGGTTCAGGGTGTTGACATAAACACCAGCCAACCAGTCCATAGCCTGATCGAAGCGAGGAGCCAGCTCCTCCCAAGTGAGGTACTCGTCCTTGATGGGGCGGAAGCCAGGAGCAACCTGCTCGCGGGTCTTGGCATCGACACCACCGTTACATGCATAGAGGAAACACTTAGCCAGGTTGGCACGTGCGCCGAAGAACTGCATTTCCTTACCAGTCTGAGTAGCACTTACGCAGCAGCAGATGCTATAGTCATCGCCCCATACAGGACGCATCACCTCGTCGTTCTCGTACTGAATAGAGCTGGTCTTAACAGAGATCATAGCAGCGTACTTCTTGAAGTTATCGGTGAGGCGTGGTGAGTAGAGTACGGTGAGGTTTGGCTCGGGCGAAGGACCCATGTTCTCCAGAGTGTGGAGGAAACGGTAGTCGTTCTTGGTTACCATGTGGCGACCGTCCATGCCCATACCACCTACTTCGAGGGTAGCCCATACAGGGTCGCCAGAGAAGAGCTGGTTGTAAGAAGGAATACGGGCGAACTTAACCATACGGAACTTCATAACCAGGTGGTCGATGAGCTCCTGAGCCTCGGCCTCAGTCAGTGTGCCCTCTTCCATATCACGCTGGATATAGATGTCGAGGAAGGTAGAAACACGACCTACTGACATGGCAGCGCCGTTCTGAGTCTTGATGGCAGCCAGGTAGCCGAAGTACAGCCACTGAACAGCCTCGCGGGCGTTGCTGGCGGGCTGAGAAATATCGAAGCCATAGATCTGGGCCATAGCCTTCATCTCCTTCAGGGCCTTGATCTGCATAGAGATTTCCTCGCGCTGACGAATGATATCGTCGCTCATCACACCGGCACCGCAGTTGCGCTTGTCGGCTTCCTTCTCGGCAATGATGAAGTCGATACCATACAGAGCCACACGACGGTAGTCGCCCACGATACGGCCGCGGCCATAGGTGTCGGGCAGACCGGTGAGGATGTGGTTATGACGCACGTGCATCATCTCCTCGGTGTAAGCATCGAATACACCATCGTTGTGGGTCTTGCAGTACTTGGTGAAAATCTCGTGCAGCTTCTCTGAGGGCTGGTAACCATAAGTGGTGCAAGCCTGCTCAGCCATCTTGATGCCGCCAAAAGGCATGAAGGCGCGCTTAAGGGGTTTATCGGTCTGCAGACCAACTACCTTCTCCAGGTCCTTCTTACTCTCGTCGATGTAAGCTGGGCCATAAGCTGTCATGCTCGACACGATCTCGGTCTCCATGTCGAGCACACCGCCCTTGGCACGCTCCTCCTTCTGCAGCTCCTGCAATCGGCCCCACAATGTGTTGGTGGCATCGGTAGGTGCAGCCAAGAAAGACTCGTCGCCTTCGTAAGCTGTGTAGTTGTTCTGAATAAAGTCTCTGAGATTGACCTCCTCGGTCCATTTGGTTCCTTTAAAACCACGCCATTCTTTACGCATAAATTAACTTGTGTTTTGTTTCGTTTTGTAAAATAATAATACCTACTGTACTTTTTCCGGCTGCAAAGGTACACATTTTTTTTTAAATACAATTAAATCTGATGCTATAGATTGCGATATTTGTGGGATTTTTGCTAATTTTGCATCGATATTTGTGATTATACTAAAAAACGACGTGATGAAAGACAATAATAAATGGGTGGCTTGTTGGGGAAATGCCACATCGATTACTAACCGTAGAGAGGCTGTGTATGCTAAAGACCTCACATTGCGATATCCCATACGTATGTGCTTCAGCGGCAGCATGCTGCGTTTCCGATTCTCGAACCTTACGGGAACAGAACCTGTGACGCTAGATAAGGTGTTTGTGGGCCGCACGCCCATCACTTTCGAAGGCAAGGCAGGGGTTACACTGATGCCTGGTAAGGAAACCGAGAGCGATGCCATCGGCTATGCCGTGAACCGTGGCGATACCATCGAGGTGAGCATGTATATGGCCGGCTACACGCAGATGAACAGCGGTACGCTCATTACGGGGCCGCTATCGAAAGGGCAGTATGCCTATGGCGACTTTGCCGAGGCCGACGAGCTGCCGCTGGACCTGAGCCGCAACACCAACTGGTTCTACTTTCTGAACACCATCGATGTGCTGACATCGCAAGAGAACCACGCCGTGGTGTGCTATGGCGACTCGATCACGGCCCAGTCGTGGCCCGACTATATGGCGCAGCTGGCTTTCGGCACCAATGCCTCGATCATTCGCCGAGCCGTGAGCGGCACCCGCATTCTGCGACAGTACGACTGCATTACCTATCAGGCCTACGGACTGAAGGGCGCCACACGATTCCCCATAGAGATGAACGTGGCGGGGGCAACCGATGTGATTATTCAGCACGGCATCAACGATATTATACACCCTGTGGGTACCGATGTGAACCCGTTCCGCCCATGGAGCGACCTGCCTACGGTAGAGGAGATGGAACACGGGGTAGAGGATATATACGTAAAGCCGGCCAAGGCCATGGGGCTGAAGGTGTGGAGCGGCACGCTGCTGCCCATATACGGCTGGCGTACCTATAATGAGGATCGCGAACGGATGCGCCAGCAGTTTAACGAGTGGCTGCGCACATCGCCCATCTTCGACGGATGTATTGACTTTGATGCTGCTGTACGTAGCGTTACTAACCCCAAGGCTTTTGCCGACGGATTTGACAGCGGCGACCATCTGCATCCCAGTGAGCTGGCCTACGAGGCGATGGCTCAGGCAGCTGCGCACAAACTGGTGCGACGCATGCCGAGATATGATCACGAAGAATTATTCTAATTAAGTGGCAGGGCGTGCGCAAGAATTTCTGATGAATAAATTCTGTTTATTATTGTTTTCTGTGTCACTGTCGGTTTCGGCGGTGGCACAGGAAAAGTTTGAGATAGGTAAGCCCGGCGACAGCAACTATAGGTATCTGGATAACTATCAGGCGCTGAAAAGCTATATCAACTATTCAGACTTCCCGAACTTTAAGTTGGGTGCCGGTACTATTGTTTACGACTATCTGGTGAATCCTACGGTAAGAAACCTGGTAAACAAGAACTTTACTGAAACCGTAGCTGGTAATGCCATGAAGATGCAGAGCTGTGTTGACAACTATGGCTACATGAGCTTTGCTGCAGTAACGAACTTTGTGAATGCTGCCACAGATGCAGGACTCAGTGTGTATGGACACACCTTGGCGTGGCACGCGCAGCAGCCCGTAAACTGGTTGCAGAAGCTGGTGACGGCTGCACCCACAAAACAAGCTAAATGTGATACCCTGGTGTATGCCATGGACAAGTGGATAAAGGGTATGATGGAAGCTTGCGGCGGTAAGGTAAAGGCATGGGACCTGGTAAACGAACCTCTATCGGGAGATGGTAACGACGGTGAAGGTAATTACGAACTGCAGCACTCTAAAGGCTATAAAAGTGGTACCTGGGATGTGGGCGGTTATGCCTTCTACTGGCAGGACTACATGGGCGACTATGAATATGTGCGTCAGGCTTGCAGGCTGGCTCGCAAGTATGGTCCAGAGGATATTGTCCTGTTTATCAACGACTACAATCTGGAGTCGGACTGGGATGACAACAAGAAACTGAAGTCGCTGATTAACTGGATCAAGAAGTGGGAGAGCGATGGCGTTACCAAGATTGACGGCATCGGAACCCAGATGCACGTGTCGTATTACGAGAACAGCTATATCCAGAACAGCAAGAAGGAACATATTACCAAGATGTTCCAACTGATGGCGGCATCTGGTAAGCTGGTGCGCGTAAGCGAGATGGATATGGGCTATGTGGATGCTAACGGCAACGACGTACATACGGCTAGCATGACAGAAACACGCCACAAGAATATGGCCGATTTCTACGAGTGGATTATCAAGGAGTATTTCCGTCTGATTCCTCCTGCCCAGCAGTGGGGTATATGCCAATGGTGTACTACCGATTCGCCATCGAATAGCGGATGGCGTGCCAATACCCCGGTGGGTATATGGGATATCAACTACTATCGCAAACACGTGTATGCAGGTATCGTACGCGGACTGAGCAGCGTGACTAGCGGTATTGAAGGGGGTGAGGCCGATAGGGCTATTGAGGCTCCAGAAGGCATCTATAACCTTAACGGCGTGAAACTATCGGCAAAATCGCTAGAAGATGTGCCGCATGGTATCTATATCGTAAACGGTAAGAAGACCGTGAAATAAGAAAACACCCGCCATTTCAGTGTGGCGGGTGTTTTTTTATTGTTTTTATTTTTTATTTTTCCTTACCCTTAAAGGATTTTACTTTCATACCAAGTTTATCGGGCATAATAGCATTGAGGAAAATACCTACAATGGCTGCTATGGCCAGACCTGACAGATGGATAGGCCCGAGGGCGATATCGTCGTTGGCACCATATTTCACGCCAATGGCAAGTACCAGGATGAGGGCTGCCACAAACACGTTGCGCGAGCTCTTCAGGTCGACTTTCTCTTCTACAAGATTGCGCACACCAACGGCAGAGATCATGCCATACAGAATGAGGCTGACACCACCGATAGTGGCAGCAGGCATGAGCTGAACAAGGCAAGCAAACTTAGGACAGAAAGCCAGAATGATGGCTAAACAAGCAGCGATGCGAATGACTCTTGGATCGAACACCTTAGTCAGGTTGAGCACACCTGTGTTCTCGCCGTAGGTGGTATTGGCCGGAGCACCGAATACCGATGCAATAGCAGTAGCAATACCATCGCCAGTAAGTGTGCGGTGCAATCCAGGCTCGGCCAGGAAATCCTTACCTACTGTAGAGCTGATGGCAAACATATCGCCGATATGCTCCATGATGGTGGCAAAGGCGATAGGCATAACAGCCAGAATGGTAGAGAGCATCAGGGTGGTGTTGCCATCTTCGAGAACTGCCAGTATGGTGCGGTCCTTATGGATGGGGAATCCTACCCATGCTGCCTCGCCAAGAGGTGAGAAATCTACCTGGCCCATGCAGGCTGCAATCACATAAGACACGATGACACCCAGAAGCACGGGGATGATCTTGATGATACCCTTGCCCCATATAGATGAAACAATGACAGTGATGATGGAGATGATGGCCAGCAGCCAGTTAGTCTGACAGTTGGTGATGGCTGAACCCGAAAGCACCAATCCAATGGCAATCACGATAGGACCGGTAACTACTGGTGGGAAGTACTGCAGTATCTTCTTGACACCAAACGACCTGATTAATCCCGCCATGACGAAATACATCAGTCCGGCACAGGCTACACCTAGACAGGCATAATCAAGGGCCAGCGTCTCAGATAGACCTTGCGATACGCCCATCTCTTTAACAGAGGCATAACCGCCTAGGAATGCAAACGAAGAGCCAAGGAAAGCTGGTACATTCCACTTCGAGATGAAATGGAATAACAATGTACCGATTCCTGCAAAAAGAAGGGTGATGGATACATCCAACCCAGTAAGTAGAGGTACAAGCACCGTAGCTCCGAACATAGCAAATAGATGCTGCACACCAAGAATCATCATGCGTGGTGTGCCAAGCTGTCGGGCATCATAAATGGCATTTTGTGGTTCCATAAAAATTTAGTGTTTTAATTATTCATATTGCCTTAATGCGGCGATGAGTTCACTATTTTCGGTCTTGGTGCCGATGGTGATGCGCAGACAGTTCTGGCAGAGCTGAACGCGGTTGCGGTTGCGCACAATGATGCCGCGATCAACCAGATAGTTGTAGATCTTGGTGGCATCGGTCATCTTAGCCAGGAAGAAGTTGGCCTCGGTGGGGTAAACCTTCTGGCAGATGGGCAGCTCGCTGAATGCATCCATCATGCGTCCGCGCTCCTGAAGCAGCACCTTCACCCAGTTATCAACCTCATAAGGATCCTTCAGCGCCTCGAGAGCCTGCTGCTGAGTGAGCTGGTTGACGTTATAAGGATACTTCACCTTATTAAATATAGCGATGATATCGGTTGAGGCAAATGCCATACCCAAACGGATGGCTGCACAGCCCCATGCCTTCGACATGGTGTTGAGCACGATGAGGTTGGGATACTTGGCCAACTCGGTGCGCAGTGGCTTCTGCGATGAGAAATCGCTATAGGCCTCGTCGACAATGACGATACCCTCGAAACCCTCAATCACCTTGATGATCTCGTCGCGGTTCAGACTGTTACCTGTGGGGTTGTTAGGTGTGCACAGCCATATAATCTTGGTATGCTCATCGGTAGCAGCCAACAGCTTATCGGCAGTTACCTGATAATGCTCATCGAGCAGCACGGTGCGATATTCGGTGTTATTGATATCGGCACATACCTTATACATACCATAGGTAGGCTCGATGGCTACTACGTTGTCGACGCCCGGCTCGCAGAAACAGCGGTAGGGCAGGTCGATGGCCTCGTCGCTACCATTGCCCAGGAAGATATTCTCGGCGGGCACGCCTTTCACCTTGCTGAGGGCAGCCTTGAGCTCCAGCTGCAATGGATCGGGGTAGCGGTTGAAGGGCTGATTGTATGGATTCTCGTTGGCATCGAGGAAAACCCTTGCCTCACGGCCAGCGTACTCATTACGAGCGCTGCTGTAAGGTGCCAGATTCCAAATATTAGGTCTTGTTAATTCTTCTAAAGACTTCATAATTCTTATAGTTTTACCTACGGATTTTACGGATTATATGGATTATTAATTTTTTAGATATTTCGGACCTTTGGAATAATTAAATCCGTAAAATCCGTATAATCCGTAGGCTTTATTATTTTTCAATCGAGCGAATACGAACGCTCATGGCGTTCTTATGGGCATCTAGTTGCTCAGCCTCGGCCATGAGTTCTACGGCGCGGCCGATGCTGCGGATGCCATCTTCAGAGAGATGCTGGAAGGTGATTTTGCGACAGTAGCTGTCCAGGTTTACACCGCTGTAGGCAGTAGCGTATCCGTGTGTGGGCAGAGTGTGGTTAGTGCCGCTGGCATAATCGCCTGCACTCTCGCAAGCATATTCGCCTAGGAACACGCTACCAGCATTCACTACCTGACTGGCCAGCTTATTGTAGTTCTTGACCTGCAGAATCAAGTGCTCAGGAGCGTAGGCATTCGAGAGGTCGATGGCATCTTGCATGTTCTTGACCAACACCAGTCGGCTGTTGTCGAGCGACTTAGCTGCCATCTCCTTACGGGGCAGCATGTCGAGCTGACGGTTCACCTCGGCCTGAACGTCGAGAATTACCTGCTCGGATGTGGTGATGAGGAACACCTGTGAGTCGATGCCGTGCTCGGCCTGCGACAGCAAGTCGGCTGCCACAAACTCGATGTTGGCATGCTGATCGGCAATCACACACACCTCTGATGGGCCAGCGGGCATGTCGATAGCCACATCGTGCAGACTTACCTGTTGTTTAGCTGCCATGACATACTGGTTGCCAGGGCCGAAGATCTTGTAGACCTTGGGCACACTCTGAGTGCCATAAGCCATAGCACCGATGGCCTGTACGCCACCAGCCTTGAATATCTTGCTAACACCTGCAATACGGGCAGCTACCAATATGGCTGGGTTCACCTTGCCATCGCGACCTGGAGGTGTGCAAAGCACAATCTCCTTACAGCCTGCTATCTTGGCAGGTGTGGCCAGCATTAATACGGTAGAGAAGAGTGGAGCTGTGCCGCCAGGAATGTAGAGGCCCACCTTCTCGATGGCTACACTCTTCTGCCAGCATACTACGCCAGGCTGCGTCTCAACCTTCTTGCCTTTGAACTGCTGAGACTCGTGGAAAGCCTTGATGTTGTAGTGGGCCACCTGAATGGCGGCTTTCAACTCGGGACTTACCAGCTGCTCGGCCTCGTTCATCTCCTCCTCGGATACAGCAAGTGTAGGCAGGTCGACATGGTCGAACTTCAGTTCGTAGCCCTTTACGGCATCGTCGCCACGCTTCTTGACATCGGCCAGAACCGATGCTACTATATCATTAAGTTGTGAAACGTCCAAATGAGGACGCTCCACAATCTTAGCCCATTCACTTCTTTCAGGAAAACGAATTATATTCATGATTCTTTTTTGAAGTTAAAGGGGAGTTAAAGGGAAGTTATCGTGGTCTTCGACCAATCTTTCACTTCCTTATAACTTCCTTTCAATTCTATATTATCATTTTTTCGATTGGAGTTACCAGGATGCCCTGAGCTCCCATTTCCTTCAGCTTGCCAATAATGTCCCAGAACTGCTTCTGGTCTAATACGGTGTGAACAGAGCACCACTCCTCGTCAGCCAGAGGGATGATGGTGGGACTCTTCAAGCCGGGCAGCACATCAATAATCTCCTGCAGACGAGCCTTAGGAGCATTCATGCGCACGTACTTCTTGTCTTCAGCATCCTTTACGGCCTTGAAACGGAACAGCATCTGCTCCAGTATCTGGCGCTTCTCCTCGCTCATCTGCTTGTTGCCAATGAGCAGAGCCTCGCTCTTCATAACAACCTCAACCTCGCGCAGATTGTTGCTGACCAAGGTAGAACCTGACGATACGATATCGAAGATACCATCGGCCAGACCGATGCCTGGGCTGATCTCTACGCTACCGGTGATAACATGGATTTCTGCATGGATATGATGCTTCTCAAGGAAATGTCGAAGGATTCCGGGGTAGCTGGTGGCAATCTTCTTGCCGTTAAACCACTCTACTCCCTTGTAGTCGATCTCTTTGGGGATGGCCAGCGACAGGCGGCACTTAGAGAAGCCGAGACGTGAGATGATATCAGCATCTTCACCACGCTCAACAAACTCGTTTTCGCCAACCACGCCGATGTCAGCCACTCCACTGGCTACACTCTGGGGGATGTCGTCATCGCGGAGGTACAGAACCTCAAGCGGAAAGTTGGACGACTGCACCAATAGGGTGCGCTTTGATGCACTCACCTTGATATCAGCCTCTGCGAGCAGATTCATGGTGTCATCAAACAGACGTCCTTTTGATTGTACTGCAATTCTTAACATATCTGTTAAATCTAAAATATCGGCTGCAAAATTACAAAAAAATTCTCAATTATCAATTGTCAATTATCAATTATTTACTACCTTTGCACCGTTTTTACTAACAAAATGGTGCAGATTGATGCAAAAATGGTATAAATATGTCGGTTTCGTGGCGGTTTTACTATCGCTTCTATCGTGTTTTGAGAAAAAACACGAGCCCATTGTTGCGCCCTGGGGCGTGATAGATGATACGGTTTCGGTATCAGATGAGTTCGATCTGCACGACATTCAGACTAGTGGTGAACTGATTATGGCCACCGTGAGTGGACCGCAGACATATTATGACTATCATGGGCATCATCTGGGTACTCAGTTCCTCATCTGCCAGCGGTTTGCCGACTCATTGGGCGTACGCCTGCGTGTAGAGGTGTATCGCGACAGTATGGAGCTGGTGAAGCGTTTTGCCGAGGGCGAGGTTGACCTTGTAGCTTGGCCAACACCAGGGCATATTGATGCCGATACGGCGAAGAACGACCTGATGAAGGAACTGAAAACGTGGTATCATCCGGGGCTGATAGCTGCTGTACAGAAGGAGGAGAACGACCTGCTAACCGTTCGTAAGGTGCAGCGACGCATTTTCTCGCCTATGCTTGATAAGAAAGGAGGTATCATCTCTCACTACGATCAGTTCTTTATGGCTTATGCGCGCGATATCCGATGGGATTGGCGCCTGCTGGCAGCACAATGCTATCAGGAGTCAACATTCGACCCGCGTGCTGTTTCGTTTGCCGGGGCCAAGGGATTGATGCAGATTATGCCAGGTACGGCCGACCATCTGGGCGTGCCACGTAGCAAACTCTATGAGCCTGAAGCTAATATCTCGGCTGCGGTTAAGTATATCGGACAGCTGCAGAATACATTCTCGGATGTGCGCGATAATTATGAACGTACTAACTTTGTACTGGCTAGTTACAATGGTGGTGCTCACCATATTCGTGATGCCATGAATCTGGCTAAGCGCGATGGCAAGAATCCGCACCGTTGGAGCGATGTGGCGCCGTATGTGCTGAAGTTGGCTACACCTCAGTACTACAATGATCCTATAGTAAAGTATGGATACATGCGAGGTTCTGAGACGGTAGATTATGTGCAGCGCATACGTCAGCGCCATGCTGGTTATCAAGGTGTTAAAACACCGTTTATGGGCTCTCACTCCAGCAAGCCTCGCAAAGCCGATAAACGAAAAAATAAATACGATATATAAAAAATCCCCTCCTCATGGGAGGAGGGGTAAGGGGTGGAGGAGAAAAAACGCTGTCCCATCCAATAATAGGATAGGACAGAGCTATATCAAACCACCCCTCGCCCCTCCTTAGGCTTAAGGAGGGGAATTGGGGGTATATTACTTCTGAACAGGAATCTTATCCACGCGCTTTTGGTGGCGGCCACCTTCAAAGGTTGCGGTAAAGAACTCGTCCATAATTTTACGAGCCATATTGTTGTCGATGAAACGACCTGGCATCACCAGTACGTTGGCATCGTTGTGCTGACGGATGAGATGAGCAATCTCAGGAATCCAGCACAAGCCGGCACGCACCTGCTGGTGCTTGTTCAGCGTGATAGATATACCCTCGCCGCTACCACAGATGGCAATACCAGGATAAACCTCACCACTCTCGATGCCCTCGGCCAAAGCATGACCAAAGTCAGGATAGTCAACGCTGGCATCGCTCCATGTACCATAGTCCTTATAGGGGTAACCCTTCTCGGCCAGATACTCGAGCACAAACTTCTTAAGAGCAAAACCTGCGTGATCGCAAGCAACTCCAACTGTCTTTACTTCCATAGTTTATAATTTTAAGAATGGAAGGGGAGTTAAAAGGAAGTTATCGCAGTTTGCAACCGCTTGGGAGTTAAAGGGACATTACTTTTACTATTTTGAATAGTTGTTATTTGTCCTTTTCACTTCCCTTTCACTTCCTTTTTTACTCCCCTTTAACTTCAAATTATGCTAACAGGGCTTTAACCTGCTTGTAAACATTCTCACCGGTGAAGCCGAGCTTCTCGTCGAGTACCTTGTAAGGAGCAGAGAAACCGAAACTCTCCAGACCCCATACCGTACCATCGGCACCTACCAGACCCTCGAGGTTTACTGGCAGACCAGCTGTGAGACCGAACTTCTTCACGCCAGCAGGCAGAACGCTCTGCTGATACTCCTTGCTCTGGCTGCGGAACAGACCCTCAGAAGGAACGCTTACCACGCGAACCTTTACGCCGTCCTCGCGGAGCAGCTTAGCACCAGCCTCGAGAGTAGAAACCTCTGAACCTGAAGCCAGCAGGATGACATCGAACTTCTCGTCTGAGCCAGCTACAACGTAAGCACCCTTAGTAGCCTGGTTGTAGTCGTTGCCCTCGGGCAGCATCTCGATGTTCTGACGAGAGAAGATGAGAGCTGTAGGAGTATCTACATTCTCCATGGCCATGCGCCAGCAAACGGTGGTCTCCTCAGCATCGGCAGGACGAACTACCAATACAGAGTTCTTACCGTGGTGGTTCTTCAGCTTCTCCATCAGGCGGATCTGTGCCTCCTGCTCAACAGGCTCGTGGGTAGGTCCATCCTCACCAACGCGGAATGCATCGTGGGTCCAGATGAACTTAACTGGCAGCTCCATCAGGGCAGCCATACGTACGGCTGGCTTCATGTAGTCAGAGAATACGAAGAAGGTACCGCAAGCGGGGATAACACCACCGTGCAGAGCCATACCGATACAGCAGCAAGCCATAGTGAGCTCAGCTACACCAGCCTCGAAGAATGCACCGCTGAAGTCGCCACGAACCAAATCGTGAGTCTTCTTCAGGAAGCCGTCGGTCTTATCAGAGTTGCTCAGGTCGGCTGAAGCACAGATCATGTTGGGAACCTGCTCAGCGAGAGCTGACAGAACAGTAGCACTAGCACCACGAGTAGCAGCACCAGCCTTCTGCTCAACCTTGCTCCAGTCAATCTTTGGAGCCTTGCCGCTGAACCACTCCTCCATCAGCTTAGCCTGCTCGGGATGCCCCTTAGCCCACTCAGCCTTCTCAGCGTAGCGCTCAGCAACAATCTTCTTCAGTTCCTCAGCACGCTTAGCGTACATCTCCTGAACCTCAGGGAAGATCTGGAATGGATTCTCAGGATCAGCACCCAGGTTCTTCATGGTGTTGATGTAAGCATCGCCACCAAGAGGAGCACCGTGAGTAGCGCAGTTGCTCTCGTAAGAGCTGTTGTCAGCCTTACGTGCACCCTTACCCATTACACAGTGACCGATAATCAGACTTGGGCGCTCTTTCTCGGCCTGAGCCTTCTTGATAGCCTCACGAATCTGATCAACATCGTTACCGTTGATCTTCTGTACAAACCAGCCCCATGCCTCGTATTTCTTAGCTGTGTCCTCGCAGGTCACAACCTCAGTCTTTGTTGAAAGCTGGATATCGTTAGCGTCATAGAACATGATGAGGTTGTCCAGACCCAGGTTACCAGCAATACGGCCAGCACCCTGTGAAATCTCCTCCTGCACACCACCGTCAGAGATGTAGGCATAGATGGTCTGATTCATCACGTTGCCCAGACGAGCCTTCAGGAACTTAGCGGCGATAGCGGCACCTACTGCAAAGCAGTGACCCTGACCAAGAGGACCAGAGGTATTCTCGATACCACGCTCAATCTCGCGCTCTGGGTGACCTGGAGTTACAGAACCCCACTGGCGGAGGTTCTTCAGATCCTCAAGAGTATATTTTCCAATAAGAGCCAGCTGGCTGTACAGCATTGGAGCCATGTGACCAGGGTCCAAGAAGAAACGGTCGCGACCCTCCCATGCGGGATTCTCAGGATCGTATACCAGGAACTCACTGTACAGGGTGTTGATGAAGTCTGCACCACCCATAGCACCGCCGGGGTGACCCGACTTTGCCTTTTCAACCATCGAAGCAGCAAGGATACGAATATTATCCGCTGCCATGTTCATAACTTTGTTGTCGTTCATAATAAATAATTAATTGAAAAACGTTATTTGGCCGCAAAGATACAAAAATAATCCGAAACAATTGTGGGTTTTCTCGATAAATCTTTGCCCTGTTATAAAAATGATGTATCTTTGCAACATATAATAAAGAAATGTATACATATATGAAAGTTGCAGTCGTTCAACATACCATCTGTGAGAACCAAATTGAGTGGAATTTGCAGCAAATTACTTCCTTGTTTGATCAGCAATCAGGAGCTGATTTGTATGTCTTGGCCGAAACATTTGCTACTGGGTTTATGGCTGAAGATGCAACCGCTCATGCCGATGTGCAAGGTGCCCGGATATTAAGTTGGATGAAGCAGCAGGCCTGCCGACTTGATGCTGCTGTGGCTGGTAGTGTGGCGATGGTGGATGAGGATGGGGTGTTGCGAAACCGACTGTACTTTGTGCGTCCCGATGGTACATTCGATTATTATGATAAGCACCATCTTTTCTCGTATGCTGGAGAAACAAAAGATTACGTTGCAGGCAATCGCCGTGTAGTGGTGGAATGGCGAGGCGTACGTTTTATGTTACAGGTTTGCTACGATCTGCGTTTCCCGGTGTTTGTGCGTAATCATGGTGACTACGATACGATTATCTATGTGGCTAACTGGCCACAGAAACGTCGCGATGTATGGCAGACGTTGCTCAAGGCGCGAGCCATCGAAAATCAATGTTTTGTGATAGGCGTAAATATAGTGGGTAGTGATAAGTATTGCGAATACCTAGGCGATTCGGTGATTATCAATGCCTATGGAAAAGCCATTGCTCAGTGCACTTCGGGAGAGGTTGGAACTGCTGCAGCAGAACTTGATATGGATGAACTTAACCGCTTCCGCCGGAAATTCCCAGTTTTAGAAGATGCAGATTAATAAAAGGGCTCAAAAGCTATGCTTTTGTTAATTTTTTATTTAAAAAAACGACAAAATTATTTGGCTGTTTGCTAGAATTGCATTACCTTTGCCGCCGTAAAAATTAATATTCGGGGTGCTGAGGCGTTGTGCCGAAGCTGAGAGAATACCCATAGAACCTGATGCGGGTAATGCCGCCGGAGGAAAGAAATATGAAAGTAACAATCAACAACAAACAACACCAGACGCAAGCCGCAAATTTGCACGAGCTTGCCTCCGAACTGCAATTGCCACAGAAAGGTGTGGCAATAGCCATCGATAATCAGTTGAAACCACGTAGTTCTTGGGGCGATACCATTCTCCAAGAGGGCGTATGTATCACTATTATCAAAGCAGCTTGCGGGGGGTAGGGTGTATGTTGCAGTTCATTTCACATTATTCCGATCGTCATAGCTATCTGGATTCCATCCGCCTGGCACTTGAAGGTGGATGCCGATGGATTCAGCTGCGTGTAAAAGATGCTACTGACGATGAAGTGCTCCCGCTAGCTCAGGCAGCTCAGCGGTTGTGTCGTGATGCAGGTGCCAAGTTCATCATTGATGATCGTGTAGAGCTTGTTCGCGAGCTTTATGCCGATGGTGTGCATCTGGGTAAAAATGATATGCCGATACGTGAGGCGCGCAGTATCTTAGGTCCGGATTTTATTATCGGGGGAACGGCCAATACGTTCGAAGATGTTAAGTTGCATTTTGAGTCATCGGCCGATTACATCGGCTGCGGTCCGTTCCGTTTTACTACCACCAAACAGAAACTGGCTCCTGTTCTGGGACTTGAAGGCTATCGTGGCATTGTTAGTAGGATGCGGGCAGCTAACATCAACATCCCCATTGTGGCTATCGGAGGCATTACCGAGGATGACATCCCTGATATATTAGCCACCGGCATCACCGGTATTGCCCTGAGCGGTACCGTGTTGCGTGCTGACGACCCTGTACAGAAAATGAAGAATATCTTAAAAATAGTCAATCATGAGTAAATTAGTTATTGCGGGACGAGAGTTTAACTCCCGCCTGTTTTTAGGCACGGGTAAGTTCAATAACAACGAACTGATGGCTCGTGCTATCGATGTTTCAGGAACAGAAATGGTTACCGTTGCGATGAAGCGTGTTGAACTCGATGATGAGAACGACGACCTGCTTACCCACATCACCCAGAACCCCAACATCCAATTGCTGCCCAACACTTCGGGCGTACGTAATGCCGAGGAGGCTGTGTTTGCTGCCCAGATGGCGCGAGAAGCCTTTGGTACCAACTGGCTGAAGTTGGAGATTCACCCTGATCCACGTTATCTGTTGCCCGATTCGGTAGAGACGCTGAAAGCCACCGAACAGCTTGTAAAACTAGGTTTTGTAGTGTTACCATATTGCCAGGCCGATCCAACATTGTGTAAACATCTTGAGGAGGCTGGTGCAGCTACGGTTATGCCGTTGGCTGCTCCCATCGGTACTAACAAAGGCCTACGCATGAAGGACTTCCTGCAGATAATTATCGACCAGGCCACCGTACCAGTAGTAGTTGATGCGGGTATTGGTGCTCCAAGTCATGCTGCTGAAGCTATGGAGATGGGGGCAGATTGCTGTCTGGTGAATACGGCTATTGCTGTAGCTGGTGATCCAGTGGCTATGGCTGATGCCTTCCGTCAGGCCGTGATAGCCGGTCGACAGGCTTTTGAAGCAGGTCTTGGTGCTATTGCCGATAGCGCCGAAGCCTCAAGTCCACTAACCGCATTCTTAAACGTTTAGTAAGGAATGGAAAGGAAGTTAACGGAAGTCATTTGTCCCTTTCACTTCCTTTCAATTCCCTTTAACTTCAAAATATAAAAATATGATAAATGATCACAAAGCATACGCCCAGCGCGAGAAAGCATATATGCAGGGCAAACTGTATCCCGATGTTCGCGTTGGCATGATAAAAGTAAACCTTACGCCAACCGTAACCCGCGATGAAAACGGTATTCCGCACATGTCGCCCAATGCTCCGGTTTATATTTACGATACCAGCGGTCCTTATACCGACCCCGATTATGAGGTGGATTTAAAGAAAGGTCTGCCCCCCATGCGCCAACAGTGGATAGCCGACAGAGCTAAGGCAGGTCAGCCTGTAACTCAGATAGCATGCGCCAAGGCCGGCATCATAACTCCCGAGATGGAGTATGTGGCCATTCGTGAGAACATGAATTGCGAGAGCCTTGGCATCAAGAGTCATATCACCCCCGAGTTTGTGCGTCAGGAGGTGGCGCGTGGACGTGCCGTTATCCCTGCTAACATTCATCATCCTGAGAGCGAACCAATGGTTATCGGTAGGAACTTTGCTGTTAAAATAAATACCAATATTGGCAACTCGGCCACCACATCGAGCATCGATGAGGAGGTAGAAAAGTCGGTATGGTCGTGTAAGTGGGGTGGTGATACCGTGATGGATCTCTCAACAGGAAACAACATTCACGAAACCCGCGAGTGGATTCTGCGAAACAGTCCTGTTCCTGTGGGTACCGTTCCTATTTATCAGGCACTTGAAAAGGTGGATGGCAAGGTTGAAGACCTCTCGTGGGAGGTGTATCGCGACACGCTGATAGAACAGTGCGAGCAGGGTGTAGACTACTTCACCATCCATGCCGGCATCCGTCGACATAATGTGCACCTGGCCGATAGCCGTCTGTGTGGCATTGTGAGTCGCGGTGGTAGCATTATGAGCAAGTGGTGCCTGATTCACGACCAAGAGAGTTTCCTTTACGACCATTTCGATGATATCTGCGATATTGTGGCCCGGTATGATGTAGCATTGAGTCTTGGCGATGGTTTGCGCCCTGGTTGTACAGCCGATGCTAACGATGCAGCTCAGTTTGCCGAGCTCGACACGATGGGAGAGCTGGTGTTGAGGGCTTGGGATAAAGGTGTGCAGGCCTTCATTGAGGGGCCTGGTCATGTACCCATGCACAAAATCCAGGAGAATATGGAGCGTCAGCTTGATAAATGCCATGAGGCTCCGTTCTATACGCTTGGCCCGATTGTTACCGATATTGCTCCTGGCTACGACCATATTACCAGCGCTATTGGAGGTGCTCAGATAGCCTGGCTAGGCACGGCCATGCTGTGCTACGTTACCCCTAAGGAGCATTTGGCACTGCCTAATAAAGAAGATGTACGCGCAGGAATCATTGCCTATAAGATAGCTGCACATGCGGCCGATCTGGCTAAAGGCCATCCTGGTGCTACCATCCGCGATAACGCCCTGTCGAAGGCTCGTTTCGAGTTCCGTTGGCGCGATCAGTTTCATCTGTCGCTCGACCCTGAGAGGGCACTGCAGTATTTCGAGGAGGCTGGACATACTGATGGCGAGTACTGCACCATGTGCGGGCCCAACTTCTGTGCGGCCAAGCTGTCGCACGACCTTAGGAGAATTAAAAAATGAGAAAATGTAAAAATAAAAATTGATGGAACTTACGCGCGAACAACGGCAGCGATATAATCGGCACCTGGTGCTGGATGGCTTTGGTGTTGAGGCTCAGACGAGGCTGTTGCAGTCAAAGGTACTGCTTGTGGGTGCTGGTGGCTTGGGCTCGCCTGTAGCCTTGTATCTGGCGGCTGCAGGTGTAGGCACCATTGGTATTGTAGATGGAGACAGCGTGAGCCTAACCAACTTGCAGCGCCAAGTGCTGCACGCTACATCCGATGTGGGCAGACCAAAGGTAGAAGTGGCTAAGCAACGCATCAGCATGCTGAACCCCGATGTGCAGGTAGAAACCTACGAGTGCTATCTGAGCGAGGCCAATGCCTTGGAGCTGATTCGTCCGTACGATTTTGTTATCGACGGCACTGATAACTTTGCCACGAAGTATCTGGTTAACGATGCCTGCGTAATGCTCAATAAGCCTTTCTCTATGGGTGGTATCAACCGCTATAGCGGACAGCTGATGACGCACGTTCCTGGCTCGGCCTGCTACCGCTGCCTGTTTCCTGAGCCCCCTGCTAAGCAGGATGTAGAAACCTGTGCGATGGTGGGTGTGCTGGGTTCTATTGCCGGTATGCTGGGCACCGTTCAGGCCACTGAGTGTATCAAATGTATTGCTGGTGTGGGGCAGCCGTTAACTAATGCTCTGCTCACTTTCGATGCCCTCTCGATGCAGTGGAATCGTTTTGATTTCCCGCATCGTAACGATTGTGAGCTTTGTGGTAGCAACCCTACCATTCACGAACTAAAGGAATATGCATTTCAACCCTGTAAATCAAAATAGAAAATGTTTTCAGACGAACTAAAAAATATCAGTTGGGACGAGACAACCGATCGTATTGCCTCGATGACAGATGCTGATGTGCGCCGAGCACTCAGCAAATCGCGTTGCGATGTCAACGACTTTATGGCGCTGCTGTCGCCTGCTGCTGAGCCTTACTTGGAGCAGATGGCCCGCTTATCACGCCGATATACCGAGGAGCGTTTTGGCCGCACCATGTCGATGTTTATTCCGCTCTACATCACCAACTCGTGCAGTAACTCGTGCGTGTATTGCGGCTTCCACCGCGAGAACCCGATGGCACGCACCATACTTACTCCCGAGCAGATTGAGGACGAATACCGTGCTATTAAAAAGCTGGCGCCGTTTGAGAATATCCTGCTGGTAACGGGCGAGAATCCGGCTAAGGCCGGCGTGCCTTATCTGGCCAAGGCCATCGATATAGCTAAGCGCTACTTCTCGAACATCAAAATAGAGGTGATGCCGCTCAAAATGGAGGAGTATCGCGAGTTGACTCACCACGGCCTGAACGGCGTGATATGCTTTCAGGAAACCTATAACCGCGAGCACTACCAGCTGTATCATCCCCGAGGCATGAAGAGCCGCTTTGAGTGGCGCTGCGATGGATTCGACCGTATGGGGCAGGCGGGTGTTCACTCCATTGGTATGGGTGTGCTGATAGGACTGGAAAAGGAGTGGCGCACCGATGTAACCATGATGGCTCACCACTTGCGCTATCTGCAGAAGCACTACTGGCGTACCAAGTACTCCATTAACTTTCCCCGTATGCGCCCCGCTCAGAACGAAGGTTTCCAACCTAACTGCTTCATGACCGACCGCGAGTTAGCTCAGGCCACGTTTGCCATGCGAATCTTCGACCACGATGTAGACATATCTTATTCTACGCGCGAGCCCGCGTACATACGCGATAATATGTGTACGCTGGGTGTTACCACCATGTCGGCCGAGAGCCATGTTAATCCTGGTGGCTACCATACTTATCCGCAGGCGCTCGAGCAGTTTACTGTGAGTGATGAACGTACGGCCAAGGTTATCAACACCCGATTGAAAGAGCTGGGCCGCGAGCCGGTTTGGAAGGATTGGGATGCGAGTTTTGATTTTGTGAATGGAAGGGAATGGAAGGGAAGTTAAAGGGAAGTTAAAGGGAAGTTAAAAGGAAGTTAAAGGGAAGTTAAAAGGAAGTTAAAGGGAATGGAAAAGGAAGTTAAAGGGAAGTTAAAGGGAAGTTAAAGGGAATAAAGGGACAAATGATTATAGTAATAACTAAGCCCGAATTCTTTGATGGTGAAGCTAAGCGTATCAGCTGGCTGCTGACTAGCGGTGCTGCTGATATCATACATATTCGTAAACCTAAAGCCAGTATGCATCAGGTTGAGCAGCTCATACAGCAGCTGCCGCCTGATGTTTACGATCGGTTGGTGCTGCACGACCATCATCAGTTGGCGGTTAAGTATCGGTTGCGTGGGGTTCATCTTAACTCTCGAAATCCGCAGCCGCCCGAGGGCTTTAAGAGTGCTGTCAGCATATCGTGCCACTCGCTTAGTGAACTGGCTGAATGCCGCCAGCAGCCTTACGCTTACATGAGTTTGAGCCCCATTTTCGATAGTATCTCTAAGCCTGGCTACCAGTCAGCTTTTAGTGCCGGGCAGATAGCTGAGGCTAGGCGGCAGGGACTGATTGATAAGTGCGTGATGGCACTGGGCGGCGTAACTTTCGAGAAAGTAAATGATGTTTTAGAAATGGGTTTCGGAGGAGCCATGATACTTGGTGACGCATGGAAGTAGTATTAACCATAGCTGGTAGCGATTCGTCGGCAGGTGCCGGTATCCAGCAAGATCTTAAAACCATTGTGGCACATGGTTGTTATGGTGCCACTGTTATCACGTCTATTACCTCGCAGAATACGCTGGGTGTTCAGTCGGCCATGACGGTTCCGCCTGCTGTTGTAGCTTCGCAGCTCAGTGCGGTACTCACCGATTTAGAGCCACGCGCCATTAAGATTGGTATGCTGCCCGATCAATCGGTGGCCGAGGCTGTAGTGCAAATGTTAGACGGTTACCTGCAGTCGCATCAGGCTGCCGTGGTTTACGACCCAGTCATGGTGTCTACCAGTGGTTTCCTGCTGATGGATCCTGAGGCCATCGAGTATATTGCGCTACACCTGTTTCCGCTCTGCACGCTGATTACGCCTAATCTGCCTGAGGCCGAACGTCTGGGCGATAGCCTTAGCCCGTATGCCTATCTGCTGAAGGGCGGGCATGCTGAGGGCTACGAGATGACCGATGTGTTGTATCTGCCCGATGGTAGCAAGGCTGCTTTCTCTACACCGCGTATTACCAGCCGTAATCTGCATGGCACCGGGTGTGCGCTCTCATCGGCTATTGCAGCGCAGTTTGCCCTTGGATGCAGTCTGAAGGAGGCGGTTAGTCGGGCCAAACAGTTTGTTTCTGCAGCTATTCAGCGTTCCGTAAATGTTAATATTGGTCACGGAAACGGACCTCTTTTATTCGATTAATGGCTGAATTGTGCCGAAATAATGATTTTAATCAATAAAATGGTTAACATTTGTAAATATAGGAAAACTTTTCTTTCGATTTCGGTTTTTATTCATACCTTTGCACCGCAATTAGTTAAGGGCAGGCAATCTGAAAGGATTAAATGCTGAAAGTTTAACATTTAAAATAGAAATGAACATGAAAAAGATTTTGATGACTATTGTAGCTGCTTTCATTGCAACTGCTATGAACGCTCAGGGTTACATTGGTGGTAGCCTCGGTTTTAAAACCACTTCTTACGATGGTGAGAGCACAACAACATGGAGCATCATGCCTGAAGTAGGTTATAACCTCAACGACAGCTGGGCTATCGGTACTACAATCGGTTATGGTCAGAGTGGTAAGGGCGATGCTAAGTTAAAGAACTTCACAGTTGCTCCTTATGTACGTTACACTGTTGCTAAGCTCGACAAGGTTAATGTATTCCTGGATGGTGGTGTAGGCTACACTCACACTGACTTAGCTGGTGCTAAGGTCAATTCTTTTAACGTAGGTATTGAGCCAGGTGTTGCTGTAAACCTTAACGACAAGCTGAGCTTTGTTGCTCACTTCGGTTTCCTGGGCTACGAGACTAGAAAGGTTAAGGGTGCCGACAAGAGCACTAATTCATTTGAGCTCGACTTGGACAACAAACTGAGCTTTGGTTTGTATCTGAACTTCTAAGACATACTAAACTATCAGTCCATTAATTTTTGACAGTAGAGGCGGGCACTTTTTAAGTTGTCCGTCTCTCTTTTTTTCGTCTGGTTATTTGCGTAGTGGCAGTGTTACCACAAAGCGTGCGCCATCGGTATAGCTGGTGTCCAGCTGTACGTCGCCACCCATATGGCGAGCCAGCGATCGTGCTATCGACAGGCCTAGTCCGGCACCATCGGTATATTCATCAATCTGTACAAACTCTGTGAATATATTCTCGGCTTGTTCTGCCGGTATGCCTATGCCGGTATCTTCAATGGTAAACCTCATTTGCTTGTGGCCGATAGCTATCGTCATGGTTACGCGAGCCTTTCCTTCTGGCACAATGCTGCCTTTATATGCCAGCGGGTGGGTAAACTTCTTGGCGTTATCAAGCAGCAAAGCCAGTGTTTTTACTGCCGCCTTCTGGTTAGTCAGTATCTTTGTGGTCTGAGCCTCTGGCTCATGCTGCAGTTCAAGTACCAGATGCGATGCATGGTTAATGCCGCTCTGCTCTATGGCCTTGTATGCCATATCTAGTGGGGTCATCTTGTCGTGGCATTCTATGTCGGCTTCGCTGTTAACCATGCTCAAATCCAGCATTTTATCAACCAGCTGCGTAATACGCTCGGTGTTTTCTACTATCTTTTTTCTGATGCTCTTCAGTTCTTCTTTATCTATCTCGATGTCGGTGTAGGCCAGTACCTGACTGAATCCCGACAGCACGTTGAGCGGTGTGCGCACCTCGTGCGATATCTGCTTGATAAACTTCGACTTGATGCGGCTCGATTCTTCGGCACGCTCGTTGGCCAGCTTCAGCTGCTTGTTGGTAGCGTCGAGCTTTCGGTAGGCTCGGCGGCGCATCATGCCATAGATGTGGAAGAAGAGTGTGAGTACTATCAGTCCTATTACCACGGCTACCAGTCGCTGCTTTGATATCTCAGCCTCTTTCTCGGCTATCTGGCGCTCTTTGCCTTCTGTATCGTAAACCATGGTCAGCAGGTCGGCATCGTTTTTCTTCTGGTCGGTTAGCGCGCGGTTGTAGTTTTCGGCTACTACATTGGCTACGTGTATGGCCGAATCGCGGCGCCCTGCCAGCATGTTAGCGCGATACTTCGGTATCATGTATCGGCCTATGTTTTCCAGATCGCACTTGTATCCGTTTCCCAGCAGGAATTCGTCGAGGCGCTCAAAGTTGCGTGCAGCCTCGGCATAGCGCCCTGCAAACATCAGGTATTCGTTGTTGTTCACCACGTTGTACAGCAGCTTGGCGGTGTTGGTCTGCTTGTATAGTTCGTAGGCCTGTTCGGCCTCCTTTTTCTTGCCTTGCTTAATGGCCAGCAGGGCTTTGCTGTAGTTTATCTCGGCGCTCATCTCGTCAAGATATACCGAGTCGCGCCTTGAGTCTCTGGCAGCCATGTTGTAAAGTGTGTCTTGTATGGTTATCCAGCTCTCCACTTTATCAAACATTTCTTTGTGTATGTAAGCCTTTGCTATGGCGTTCATGGTTTTCTGGCACTCACGCAGATCCAGCGGACCGTTGTGGTGCTCCAGGCGCTTGTATATGCCTGCCAGCGACTTCTGGAAGCTGATGGCAGCCGAATCTTCCTCTCCCATATACAGCTGGCACTCGCCTATAATCTGAGCGATGTCGTGGTGCTCGGTAAAGGTGGTGTAGCCTATTGATTTCAGTCGCTTGTCGGCTTTGTTGGCCTCGCGCAGTGCACGGTCAAAGCGGCGCATCTCGCTCAGCATCCTGACGTAGTTGTTGTAGGTGTACACATACGATTCTATGTCGGTTTGCGTCTTAATCTGCTTCAGGTCGAGCGTATCCAGCTGGTAGTACAGCTTGAGCGATTGGAGCTGCTGATTAATCAGATTAAGCGTGATGGTGCGATAGAACAGGTATTTGGTCTTCGAGAGTTCGCCAATATTGTTCAGACTGTCGATAGCAAACAGCATATAGTCGTATTCGCGTGTATCGCTGATTTTATCGATGATTGAGTCGGCACGGTTGAATCCGTCGGTCTCGTAATATTCGTAGATACCAGCCGATTCAGAGTGTTCATGCTTCTTGCAGCCAGCAATAGCTAACATTGCCAGCAAAGCTATCAGTATTTGTGTATTTCTAAGTCCTGTCATTATCAAGTTTGAATTCGGGTGCAAAGATACGAAATATTAATGAGAAAATAGGAGTTTTAAATCAAAAAAACTCCTATTTATTTTTTGAAGATGTCTAATTCCTGATTGTAAGCCGGCGATTGGATTGACAGCAGATTGAGCACAGAGTGGAAGATGTAATGCTGGTCGATGACCTGTGGCAGATCGGTCTTATACTCTCTGAATCCGTCGGATGTCCATACCAGCAAGGGTATCTCGTACTGCACTTTCGGGGCCAGCTTCATGGGCAGTCCGTGCATAAAAATGTTGTTCTCGCCCAGCGATTCGCCGTGGTCTGATACAAATATCATAGCCCTGTTCCAGTGGGTCATGGGGCGCAGGGTGTTGATGATGTTGTCTAGCAGAAAGTCGGTGTAAACGATAGAGTTGTCGTAGGCATTCACCAGTCGGTCTACGTTTTTCTCACCTTCTTCTACGTTGTGGGCCACGGGCTTAAACACCTCAAACTTCTTAGGATACTTCAGCGCGTAGGTGGGCCCATGGCTGGTGCTGGTGTGCAGCACTATCAGCACCTTGTTTTTGGTGCTCTGCTCTATACGCTCGCGCAGTCCGGCCAGCAGCAGCTCGTCGTAGTCTCTGTTAGCTTCGGGATACTGTTTGGCCAGATCCTTATCGGTTACGTACTCGTCGATGTGTATGGGTGGTTCGCCCCAGTTAAACGAGCGCCATACCACGTCGGCGCCTGTACGGAAGGCGTAGTTGGGTAGGGGCTCATACAGGTCGCCCGAGTTTTTGGGTTCGAGTATGGCTTTCACGCCGGCAGTGGTAAATGTGCCGCACGATTCGGCCTGCAGCACCTTCAGCCCCTGTTGTTTGGATAGCAGCGGGTTGGTGGGTCGCTGATAGCCGTACAGCTGGAAGTTGGCTTTGCGTGCCGACTCGCCTATAACCAGCACCACCACGGTCTTCTGGTTGTCGGTAATTTTGCCGTCGGGCAGTTTTATTTCTTCGGCCTGCTTGGCCATGTTGATGCTCACCACGCGTATGCTGTTAACCACGTACGACCATGGCTGCAGATAGCCGCCCAGCTCGGTATCGTGTTCGCCTATCCATAGCGTCTGGTTGATGTTAGCTAGAGCCACCAGCAGCACGATGCCCAGCGATGTTCCGCAGTACTTACCCATTTTCTTGGCCTTGCCTCGCACCACTGGCTGCAGCAGGCAGAACAGGGCAGGCAGCACGCCAAAGGCCGCGATGAAGGCCCACAGCTGCCAGTTGAAGAATGCCGAGGCCTCGGAGTATCGCGTGTTGAACACGTTGCCGATGGTTACCTCATCGATTATCACGCTGTAGGTCAGTATGAAGTAGAGCGATGTGGCATTGATAATGGCCATGATGGCCAGCAGAATGCGCCCCGCCATCCTCATGAGATACATGATGAGATAAGTGATCAGGAAGTTTACCAGCAGCATGATTACTACCAGCGAGGCCATGAGGAACATGCGGCCCATGGGGCCCGCATTGGTATTGTGGGCCACGTAGTTAAAGAAAGGTATGTTGTAAAGCAACATGGTGGCCAGACTCACAATGGCCGAGAAGGCCAGAAGCGAGATAGGCTTTTTTATCAGATTCTTGATGCCTTGATTCTTCATTTTCTGAGTTTCATTATTTTTTCTCTACTATAGTAGAATACCACCCAGGGCATGGTAAAGCCGATGATGCTGCCCACGCAGACATCCGACAGGAAGTGCTGCGACAGATAGATGCGCGAGTAGCCTCCCAGTGCGGCCATGGCCAGCAGTACCAGCGAGCCTAAGCTGAATGCTACAAACGTGCGGGCATTACGCTGGCGGGCTGCATGCAGATAGTGGTAGGCCAGCAGGATGGCGCAGCAGGTAAAGAATACGAAGAAGGTAGAGGTGTGGCCCGAGGGGAACGAGTTGCTGTGGCGCATCTCTACGCCTTGAACCAGCGGCAGCAGCATGTCGGGGTAGCTCTCGAACAGCACGATGGGTCGCGCTGCGTGAAACGCGTGCTTCAGTATCTGCACCGCCGCTCCGCTAGCCAGTTCGCTCATCGCAAAGTATAGTATCAGCTCGCGCTTCTTCAGCAGCAGTGGTATCAGCAGCATCAGCACATATAGCGGCCACTCGGCCAGCACAGAGTAGTACTTAAAGAATACATCCTGAAAACCGGTGTGGTGGGCGTTCAGCATCATGTGCAGCTCGGGTTTGGGATACATGCAGAGCAGTACCAGCACCACCGAAAGCAGCACAAAATAGGCCACGCCGTACACCGAAAGTGTCTTTATAACCTGTTTCATGCTGCAAAGGTACGAATAAGTGCTTAAAATACCAAATTTATTATACTATTTTCACTTGATGGTGATCCACACGGGCTCGCCTCGGTCTTTGGCTTCTACTATCTTCTGCTTCAGCCGGTGCAGCCAGATGCGGCTGTCGAGTACTTTACCCACTTCGCGATTCCTGCCCACCAGTATGCATCCCTCGGTGTCTTCGGCCGTGTTGCCCGCATGGATGCGTATGCCCTCAAACTTGGGCACACCCAGCAGAATGGGCAGCCACTGCTTGATTTTAGGGCTCCACGATATGACCACGGCATATCGGCCTTCGGGTATGGCCGAGTGGCCCTTGATTTTATACGCTCCGTGCTCGTAATCGCGCCATGTGGGCTCCAGTGTGTCGCAGAAGTATTCGTCGGCTGTGCCTGGGCGGTATTCATCCATCACCTCGCGGCGGATGTAAAGGTGGCCTATGGTGTAGGTCTTGCGCTTTGCTATGCGTTCTAGTATCAATTCCATCATGTTTAATGTTTAATGTTTAATTTCTTAAAACTGTCATCTGTCATCTGTAAGATGTAACCTCGGTGAACCCACTGCGACAGCATGTTTCGGGTGCCGCGAGTGTCCATACCGTTGGCCTGGCGTATCAGTTCGGCATCGTGTGTGGTAAACTCGTCGGGCAGCAAACTGAGCAGGTTTCGCGGTCCGCGACGCTGTTTCTCTTCTGCCCCTCGGTTCACGCTGTCGATGGCCTCGCCAAAGAATGTCATCTTGCAGTGCAGGTCGTACTGCAGGCTCCAGCGCACAAACTCTTCTATCTCCTTGCTCCATCTGTAGTCGTTGCAGATGTAGAGCACGCAGGCCTTCAGGTAGGCGATTACGTTGGCGCGGAACGACAGATTCTCGTAGACCCTCGATTGCGAGAGGCGGGCAAACTCGGCACACTCATCCTTTAGCTTCTTGGCCAGTCGGAATGCCTGCGGACAGTCTACCACACCAGCAGCCCGGCACAGGCGGTCGATATAGGGGCGCAACTCCTCGTCGAACTCAGAGTCGTACGTGCCATACACGGGCATGTCGGCTCCTATTTCGCGTTCTGGTATGGTGCAGAAGTTGATGCGGCTGATAGGGCCATCGGTCAGCACGTTGCGAAAGTAGCGCTGCCCCTTCTGGATGGTGGTGGCGGCATTCCAGTTGAATCGGATGCACACCTTCTCGGTTACGCTCTGCGTGCCCACACGTGTCTGTCCGTAGCGGTTGTCGGGGTCGAAAGCCAGACACATAATCTGAAACTGCTGCGAGCCATGAGCCGAACCGCGCAGGGCGTCAAACTGGTCAATCTCGTTCATCTTGGTGTAGAGGAAGTGCTCGTCGGCCTCGGCCATACGCATCACGAAGGCGGGGTTGGTCATGTCGGGGTCAACCTCCTGTATCACAAGGCCTTCAGGGCGCTGGCGCTTGTCCTTGTTCGAGCCCTTCGAGTTTACCTCCTTCTTCCATTCGGCCTCGCGCTTCAGGTTCTCGGCATCGCGCTTACGGATGTCGGCCATGATGTGGTTGATGGGTTGCGATATGCAGTCCTTACCAGCACCCGTTCCGGCCATCAGCACGTTCATAAACGTGGCCTCGTGCATCACATTGTCGATGTATTTGAACCTAACCTTCCACAGGTGTGCGCCCAGCGAGGGAAAGATGGCATGAGCCACAGCCGGCTTGTAGATGTCGGGCGTTTTCGAGGTGAGCAACTTGACTATCGGAGGCAGCCTATGAGGCATCGGGGGCATCCCCTTGTCGTCGGCCGAGGGTGATATGTCTTCGGCTTCACCAGCGCCCTCTTCGGGGGGCAACAGGGGTATCTCTCTCACTATCTTATCCATCAGCTTCGAACCCTTGGTAGGCTCCTTACAGGCCGAATGGATAATGCTGCGCATCTCCTGCTCCTTCAGTTCAAAGCGGGGCATCACCTGCAGCAGCCATTCCTCGTTATCATCGCAGATAGCTCGCAGGTTAACGGCCAACTGGTGCAGTCGTGTGTTTCGCTTGCCGATGGGCGGTTCGCCCCCCGTACGCCGCCAGTACTCAGCGATGATTTCGGAGTAGGGTATACCGCTGAATTCCTGAGGGTACTTGTTTTCCCCTCCTGATGCAAATGCATCCGAACCACCTTGTTTACCCAAACTGGTTGGCGATGCCTCAAACAGCCGCTCTGATACAAACCTGGTATGGTCCTCTGGCACCATGTAGATACATCGGTCTATGCCCTTCACCTGCTTGTCGGGCTCAAATCCGGTCACCTCCTTCATGATTTGCTGAGCCGTGTCGGCATCCATACCCGCGGGCAGCTCCACCAGCACGTGTGTACCTCGGCGGGCCGATTCCTCTACCAGCAGCACCCACATGCCTCTGATATCGGGCTGAGCGGCATCTTTCAACTTTTCAAAGATCTCGGTGGTGTGTCCTTTCTCGTCAAAATCTATCATCAGGCGGTTCAAAGGTTTGAGTGCATCGGCTGCAGCGCGATGGTTGTTCTTAAACTCGGCGCAACTGGGCGTCCATACCGGCAAGCGGTGCTTTAGCTCGTCATCGCCTTTCTCTATCCTCGAGCACATGTCGGCCAGCCAAGGCTCGCGGCGCATTATCTCCCAATACTCTCGCGATGCAGGCAGGCATGGGGCGCCATGGCCCCTGCCTATGCATGTAAAATAATTTCTATGTTCGTTTTCTACCATATGGTTTCCTCCTTTCTGGTTTTAAGGTACGACATGATCTGGTCGGCCTCCTCCTGATAGAGCGACATGATGAGTGCTCGGCCGTACTTCTTGGGGAACTTGAAGGTTACGTACACATATTCCCTGTTAATTATGCGCTCGCCAGCCTTATGCCCTCCGCACGCGGTTTTGCGGTAATATGGTCGGGTTGCCTTCACTGCTCCGTGGGCTGTCTCAAAGAGAGTCTCATGCTTCGGTCCGTTCAGTCCGTCGCGGTAACGCTTCATGTGGGTTCTGCCATCTTCATCAACTGTTACTCCTGCACGATAGCGAATCCTACTGTTGCCATCGGCCGTTACGGGCTTGTTATCCTGCTCCCACACGCATGGGTAGATGTTGATGTCGCCGTTGTTCATAAATGTGGTCTGTGTGTCCATCTGGACGTTGTGCAAAATCTGCTCCTTGTAAGTGTTGTTAACTTTCTTCATTTTTTTTGAGTTGTGTTTGCGAGAAGAAGGTTGGAATCTTTGCGCATTTACCCGGGAACATCCTCCTCACTCCAACTCAGGGTTAAACATTATTGTTATCTGATTTCGAGTGCAAAGGTACGGCGAGTGGCGTAGAGAAAAAAAGAAAGAAAGCTACGCCAACTTTCTTTCTTCTTTCACTGCTGATAATCAGTGAGTTATGTAAATACAAAAACTATTATCGATTCATTTCTTCTATCAGTCTTTCTATGTCGGTTTTCAGCGCTTTGTCTTTTAGAGCTGTACCTAGGGCCGATCTAACCGAGTGGTCTTTAGTACCCTCTAGCGCCTCGCAGATGGTTTGGTTGCTGGCCGATGGGGCAAACACATGCTTATCTATCATGGTGTGCAGAATGTTGGCTATCAGGTTTCGATTGAATGTGGTGTTTTGCTGTTTACCTACTTTCTTGGCCTGCCACTTCACTGCAGGGATGCTGAGTATGGCGTCCCATAGGGCGTCGTAGCGTTCGGTAGTCCAGCTGGCAGCCAGCATGCCCTTAACCCTGCCTGTGTATTCTAGTATGTCGTTAAAGTCGTCGGTGCTTTCGTCGGATACGCGCGTGTACATCTCTATAATGATGATGGCTGCATAGACCTCATATAGCTCCTTGCGCGATACGTGTTGGTAGCCTAGGCATTCTGCCAGTTTCTCGTGGTTCTGATAATCACGTAGCATCAGTCGGGGCATGGATTTAAACCAGTCGGTCAGTTTCTTCAACTCCTCTTTTACCGTGCTCCCGCTGGTGGCTATGTGCTTATCGAATTTTGCTATCAGTCCGTCGTTGCTTTGGGCTAGCGTGCGAAGCTGTTCCAACTGCCGTTCCATCAGCTTGAATTTTGGGTGGTCGACCGATCGGGTCATATCGCCCTCAATATCCGACAGTTTGTTTCTTATCTCTGTCAGTTTCTGTTTCAGTTCGGGCTCCAGGTTCAGCTTGCATGCACTCCTGAGGTTTCTCAGTATATGGTCGCGCCAGTAGTAGTCCTCATAACATAATGATAAGCTTGCCAGCGGCATATAACTTTGTACCATAGTAAGCAGGGTGGGGATGTTCTCTACGGTGGGCTTCATCTTCGATAATCGTGGAGCCACCACCTGCAGGGCCTTCTCCTGCTCGGTATAGTCCATGCACAACACCTCGGGCAGCGGATTGGCAGGCAGCACTCGCTTGTGGGTTCGGGTGGTAATAGGAGGGTCTTGCACATCGGGTATGGTTATAAACATGGTGATGTTGCCATCGTTGCCCGATACTAGAGCGTTGCACTGCCCGTCTTCATCGAGCAGAGGTTTTACTTCAAGACACGATGTGCTCTTGATATAGCCTATGTGCTGGGTGTAGTTAATGTAAACGGCTATTGCATTTTCATCATGCGCATTGTTTGGCTCGGCAACCAATATCAGCGGTGTGCCGGCTTTTAGGCTCATGATAAATTTGTTGGCGGCGGCCTTTGCCTCTTCTCTGGGCAATCCCCGCCCAATCTGGTAAGTTATCCCTGTAACTTCAAATTCTGTCATTGTTGTGTTAGCACTTTGGTTTGGTTCATTTCGGTTTGCAAAATTAGTAAATTCTGCTTAAAAACAAGCATAAAAAAGTGCTTTTTTTCAGACCTCCTAGTGTTAACATATGTCAATCAGGTGATTATCAGAAAGTTATAGATCTCTGCCCGGCGATGACAATGACAGTTCTTACAGATGACAGTTTATGAAAATTGAAAGAAGAAGAGGTATTAGTATATATATAATATATATATTATATAATACTAATCTTACTTTTGGGGTTGACTATCAATTATCTGTCATCTGTCATCTGTCATTTCAGAATTCGACGAATTTGTGCTGAAAATCGGTCCAAATCGGCGGTCGGAATTTGGAAACACACCAAAAATGTTGTACCTTTGCATTGTCAAAAACAAAGGAGAAAACAGCGCGCTAGTTAAAGAAAAAAATCTCCCTAGTTAGGCAGTAAAAAAACATAAGTTTAACCCTTTAAAAAACACACAAAGTTATGGCACTGAAAGTAAAAGCAAAAGAACAGTTGATTAAGATTGGCAAGTATGCCGACACGTATCGTTACGTGATGATGCCCGAGCTCTATACGGCGCTCTCGCAGGAGAAAGTGATTAAGGAGGCAGCCCTCCGCAGCGGTGTGAGCCGAGGCGTGATGCAGGCCTGCTGGGATGCAGCCGGCGAGGTGATCAAGGCGTGGGCCACCGAGGGCCACTCGGTAGCGCTGCCAGGTCTGGGCACCATGCGATTCGGACTGCGCGCCAAGTCGGTCGAGAAGGTAGATGAGGTGAAGGCCGGTCTGATTTCGAGTCGTCGTATCATCTTCACCCCCAACACGGAGCTGAAGGATGAGTTGGCCAATACCGCCATCCAGATTGCCTGCTACGACCGCGATGGCAAGGAGGTGAAGCGAGTAACCAGCACCGATAGTGGCGACATCGAGGATCCCGAAGATGACGGCCCAACCGGCGGCCTCACTCCAAATCCTGGGGATTAAGTAATCGGAAAGTATTAACCATTTAAAAACAAAACAACTATGAGCAAGAAAGAAACCATTAAGTTTATTGTGCAGATGATTGCGGCTATAGCAACTGCTATTGTTACTGCACTCGGAACCACCTCATGTTTGGGGTTGTAGAAACAAAAGGGTGAGAGCCCTCTTCGTAGAAAACAAAAAAAGGGAACCAAATCGGTTCCCATTTTTTTTAGCGGAGAGAGAGGGATTCGAACCCCCGGTGCCTCTCAGCACGGTAGTTTTCAAGACTACTGTAATCGACCACTCTACCATCTCTCCAGTGCTCTGATTGTCTCGAAAGCGGGTGCAAAGGTACGGAGATTTTTTGAAACAAACAAATTTTTGGCCAACTTTTTATAAAAAAATCGCATTTTTGCCTATTTTTGCCCCTTTTTCATATAAAAATCGTACCTTTGCAGCGTGATTTATCCAAATAACTTTGAGCGCAAGCTCGGATTCGATGAGATTAGAAAGCTCTTAAAGGCACGTTGCCAGAGCACTCTTGGGCAGGAGAAAGTAGATGAAATGGCTTTCTCTACCGATGCCGATGTTGTTAACGAATGGCTGGCGCAGGTACGCGAGTTCCGCCGACTGCAGGAGGAGCACGATGATTTTCCGCTACAGTACTTCTTTGATGTGCGCGAGAGCATAGCGCGCATACGCCTGGAAAACACCCATCTGGAAGAGGATGAGGTGTGGGATCTGCGCCGCTCGCTGGAAACCATTGTGAATATTGTGCGCTATCTGGAGCGTGGTGCTGAAGAGACGGCTCAGGGCGATGTGAAGTATCCTTATCCGGCGCTGCATCGACTGACCGACGGCGTTGTAACCTTCCCTGCCATGCTGCGACGCATCGACTCGATACTGGATAAATTCGGCAAAATCAAGGATTCGGCCTCGATGACGCTGGCTGGAATCCGCCACGACTTGGAAAAAACGCAGGGCTCCATCTCGCGTACATTATATACTATACTGCATGCTGCACAGCGCGACGGACTGGTGGACAGAGATGCCGCACCCGCTATGCGCGACGGCCGACTGGTGATACCCGTACAGCCGCAGCTGAAGCGCCGCATAAGCGGTATAGTGCACGATGAGAGTGCTACTGGTAAAACCGTGTTTATAGAGCCTACCGAGGTGGTAGAGGCCAACAACAAGGTGCGCCAGCTGGAGGCCGAAGAGCGCCGCGAGGTTATCCGCATACTGACCGTATTTACAGATGAGGTACGCCCGTACGTGCGCGAGATAATCGATTCGTACCAACTGCTGGCACAGATAGACCTGATTCAGGCCAAGGCCGAGTGGGCCAAGCTTACCAGCGCCTTTGAACCCACCGTGAAGGCCGAGTCCGTAATCGATTGGATTCGTGCCGTCCACCCCCTGCTGCAGCTCTCGCTCGAGAAGAAGGGTGCAAGCGTTGTTCCTTTGGATATAACGCTTTCGAGGAGTGAGGAGGGAGGAGTGAGGAAAAAAGCCGGTAGGCTTCTTATTATCAGCGGTCCGAATGCCGGCGGTAAATCGGTGTGCCTGAAGACTGTGGGACTGCTGCAGTACATGCTGCAATGCGGACTGCCCATACCCATAGGCGATCGCTCTACCGTAGGTCTCTTCGAGAGCATCATGATTGATATCGGCGACGAGCAGAGCATAGAGAACGACCTCTCTACCTATTCGAGCCATCTGATGAACATGAAGCAGATGATGCGCTCGGCCAATGAGCGTTCGCTACTGCTGATAGACGAGTTTGGTAGCGGTACCGAGCCCACCATCGGAGGTGCTATAGCCGAGGCCATGCTCAAGCAGTTCTGGAAGAAGAAAACCTTTGGTGTGATTACCACCCACTATCAGAATCTGAAGCACTTTGCCGAGGACCACGAAGGTGTGGTTAACGGCGCCATGCTGTACGACCGCCACGAGATGCAGGCCCTGTTCCAGCTCTCCATCGGGCAGCCAGGCTCTAGCTTTGCCATCGAGATAGCCCGCAAGACGGGCATACCCGAGGAGGTGATACGCGATGCCAGCGACATCGTAGGTCAGGACTATATTCAGAGCGATAAGTATCTGCAGGATATCGTGCGTGATAAGCGATACTGGGAGGGCAAGCGCCAGACCATTCATCAGCACGAGAAGAAGCTGGAGGCTACCGGCGAACGACTGGAAGCCGAACTGACCGAGATAGAACGCCAGCGCAAAGAGATACTACGCAAGGCTAAGGAGGAGGCCGAAGAGATGCTGCGCGAGAGCAACAAGCGAATAGAAAACGCCATACGCGAGATACGTGAGCAGCAGGCCGAGAAAGAGCGCACCCGCAAGATACGTGAGGAGTTGGATGCCTTTAAGGAAGAGGTGGCCGAGATAGATACACGAGCTAACGACGAGGCTATAGCCCGCAAGATACGCCAGCTGCAGGAGCGCAAAGAGCGCCGCGAGAAGCGAAAGGCCGAAAAAGCCGAAAAAGCTGCTAGTGCCCCTGGCCGACTCGGCCAGGGAGAAACTAGCCCGGCTAGTATGACTAGTACTGCTAGTATTCCTTTAAAGCTAGGCGATACCGTGCGCATAAAGGGCTTAACATCGGTGGGCGTGGTTGATAGCATCGACGGTAAGATGGCCGTAGTTATCTTTGGCGGCATGAAAACCAAAATGCGCGCCGACCGCCTGGAGCATGCTGAAAAGCCCAAGACATCGACTACCAAAGCCGAAGAGCGCAACCAGAACATAGCAGGATCGTATGGCGTGGTATCGCGCGACACCCGCAATGTGATAGACAACCGCAAGCTGAACTTCAAGCAGGATATCGACGTGCGCGGCATGCGAGGCGACGAGGCCATCAATGCCATTACCTATTTTATAGACGATGCCATACTGGTGGGTGTATCGCGCGTACGCATACTGCATGGTACCGGTACGGGCATTCTGCGCCAGCTTATTCGCCAGTATCTGGCCACGATTCCAAACGTTACCCACTATCGCGATGAGCATGTGCAGTTTGGTGGCTCAGGTATAACAGTTGTTGATTTAGAATAGAATTTGTTAAATAATTGATGTAAGTCAGTGTGCGTACACAATAAAAGTTAAAAGAACTTAACATTTGAACCACCTATAGGAATAATTCGTAACTTTGCACCCAGAAATCGACGCGAAGTCGACTGAATATGAAGATGAGATCTAAAGGATAACGCGGTATCCGCAAGGGGCCGCTTAAAGTATAGAGATATGATTCAATTTATTAAAAAGGCAGTCGTCCTGATGGCTCTTTTGCTGGTGAGCATAACGATTTCTGCAGGCGGAGATAGTTTAAAGAGCGCTACGACATCAGCTTTCGACTGGAATCCAGTAATGGATGCAATTATTCTTGTAGAGAGCGAAGGAAATCCCAATGCCGTGAGTGGAAACTCAGTAGGCGCGATGCAGATTACTCCGATTCTTGTAAAGGAATGTAACAATATTCTAGAGAAGCAGAAGAGTAATAAGCGCTACACGATGGCCGATCGCTACAGTGTAGAGAAATCGAAGGAGATGTTCCTGTTAATCCAAAAGTACTTTAACCCAGAGAACAACGTCGAGAAGGCTATACGTTCATGGAATGGAGGAGTTAAGTACAGTGTCAAGGCCACAAACAGGTACTATCGTAAGGTACTGGCCAAGATGAAGTAGAAGGATCTTTTAATCCGGTTGTCGAGGGTTCGAACCCCGACGACCGGAATATTTTTTTGTATTTGATCAAACGCATACGAAAAAAGCCCGACTTAATGTCGAGCTTTCTTCATTAGTTGCGGAGGCAGGATTCGAACGTGCGACCTCCAGGTTATGAGCCTGGCGAGCTACCAACTGCTCCACTCCGCGATGTTAAATTTTCGCTGCAAATCAGGGCGTTTCCTGTTTTGCGGGTGCAAAGGTACGAACATTTTTTGAATTGACCAAATATTTGGGCGATTTTTTTATAAATTTGTTGTTTTTGTAACTTTTTTGCCCGTTTTTCTTGTGTATTTAAAAGAAATACCTTACTTTTGCACATCATATTAATGTGTGCAATTTTTAAAAATAGAAGAAAACAGTCATGTCGATTTCGAAAACAAGACAAAAACTGGTTGATGTAGCCCGACAGTTATTCGCTAAGAATGGACTGGAGAATACGACGATGAATGATATTGCCCTGCAGTCGGGTAAGGGTCGCCGTACGCTATATACCTATTTTAAATCTAAAGAGGAAATCTATTATGCCGTTATCGAAAGCGAGCTTGAGCGACTGAGCGATAAGCTAGACGAGGTGGCAGCCCGAAAAATCCGTCCGCAGGATAAGATTATCGAGCTTATCTACACCCATCTGAGCATGATTCGCGAAACCGTGGTTCGTAATGGTAATCTGCGCGCCGAGTTCTTCCGTAATATCTGGATGGTAGAGAAAGTGCGCCGCCACTTTGACGATGCCGAGATAGAGCTGTTTCGCAAGGTGTATGCCGAAGGAAAGGAAGTCGGCGAGTTCGACATAGATAATGTAGATCTGGTGGCCGACATTACCCACTACTGTATCAAGGGCCTCGAAGTACCTTATATATATGGACGTATTGCCCACGGTATGAAAGAGGAGGATACCAAGCCGCAGGTGGCCAAGGTGGTTTACGGTGCGCTGGGAAAACTGCAGCGCAGGTAAATATGACAGATGACAAATGACAGTTATTAATTTAAATAAAGAATTTAAGAATTATGGGATTATTAAGTGGTAAGACAGCGCTGATTACAGGTGCTGCACGCGGTATCGGAAAGGCTATCGCACTGAAGTATGCCTCAGAGGGCTGTAACATCGCATTCACCGACCTCAACATCTGCGAGGAGACTGAGCAGGAGATTGCAGCACTCGGTGTAAAGGCTAAGAGCTACGCCAGCAACGCTGCCGATTTTGCTCAGACCGAGGAGGTTGTAAAGGCTGTGAAAGAGGAGTTCGGTTCAATCGATATTCTGGTTAACAATGCTGGTATCACTAAGGATGGCCTGATGCTGCGCATGACCGAGCAGCAGTGGGATGCCGTAATCGCAGTAAACCTGAAGTCGGCCTTCAACTTTATCCATGCTTGTGTGCCCGTTATGATGCGTCAGCGTGGCGGTTCTATCATCAACATGGCATCGGTAGTAGGTGTTCACGGTAACGCCGGTCAGGCTAACTATGCTGCCTCAAAGGCTGGACTCATTGCTCTGGCTAAGAGTATCGCTCAGGAGATGGGACCAAAGGGTATCCGTGCCAACGCTATCGCTCCTGGATTCATCGAGACTGCCATGACTGCAGCTCTGCCCGAGGATATCCGCAAGGAGTGGTGCAATAAGATTCCTCTGCGCCGTGGCGGTCAGGTTGAGGATATCGCTAACGTGGCTACCTTCCTGGCTTCAGACATGTCTAGCTACGTAAGCGGACAGGTTATCCAGGTAGATGGTGGTATGAACATGTAGTTCATTGAACATTGATTATTGAACATTGAACATTATGGAAGTCGTTTACGAAGACAACCATATTATCATAGTAAACAAACAGAGTGGGGAGATCGTACAGGGTGATAAAACTGGCGATCGCCCCCTTTCTGATATAGTGAAAGACTATATCAAGGAAAAGTACGCCAAGCCGGGAGCCGTTTTTCTAGGGGTGGTGCACCGTTTAGACCGTCCTGTTTCCGGACTCGTAGTCTTTGCCCGCACATCGAAAGCACTGACCCGACTCAACAAAATGTTTGCCGAGGGCCAAGTGCACAAAACCTATTGGGCAATAGTTAAAAATAGGCCCAAAGCACCCGAAGGTACGCTTGAGAACTGGCTGGTGCGCAATGAGAAGCAAAACAAAAGCTACGCATACGATAAAGAGCGGCCCAATGCCAAGAAAGCCATCTTGAAGTATCGCACGATTGGACATACCGACAACTACAGCGTGCTCGAAGTAAACCTGATGACCGGACGTCACCATCAGATACGATGCCAGCTGGCCGCTATGGGCTGTCCCATCAAGGGCGACCTGAAGTATGGCGCGCCCCGCAGCAATCCCGACGGCAGTATCTCGTTGATGTCGCGCAGAGTAGAGTTTGTGCATCCGGTATCGAAAGAAACCATCATTGTCGAAGCCCCACTGCCTAACGACCCGTTGTGGCAGGCTGCGGCTAACAGATAGGAAATGAAAAAAACACTGAAGTGGTTGGGTATTGCGGCCATAACGCCCATACTGCTTATTCTTATACTGGCCGTACTTCTGTATTTACCACCCGTGCAAAACTGGGCGGTAAAGAAGGTAGCATCTATCGCCTCAGAAAAAACAGGCATGCAGATTACCATAGAGCATGTGAACCTGGAATTTCCGTTAGACCTTGGCATCGAGGGCTTCCGTGCATTACATCCGCGCTCGGCTTCGCCGCTTGGCTCGTCCAAGAACGACTCTATCCCCCAACTGCAGGATACCATTGCCGATGTGCGGAAAATGGTGTGCGATGTGCAGCTGCTGCCACTACTTGAAAAACGTGTGGTTATCGACGAACTGTCGATGACTCAGGCTAAGATTAACACCAATGGTTTTATCGGCGACCTGCGCGTAAAAGGTGAGCTGCAGGAACTATGGCTTTCGTCGCGCGGCATCGACCTCGATAAGGAAACCGTAGAGGTGAACGGCGCCCGACTCTCAGAAGCCCGACTGGATATCGCACTCAGCGATACAGCGGCTGTAGACACCACGGAATCAACAGCTAAATGGATAGTGAATGCTGATTCGGTGAGTATCCTGAAGAGCAATCTGATGGTTCATCTGCCAGGCGATACGCTGAATGCTCAGGCCTATATGGGTAGGGCAGTGGCTCGCACGGTGCTGGCCGACCTGGGCCATAATATATATAAGGTGGAAAGTCTGGACTGGACCGACGGCCGACTGAAATACGACAACCGCTTCGAACCCGAGACCGACGGACTGGACTACAACCATCTGTCGCTGACCGATATCAACCTGCGCGTAGATTCGATAGAATACATCGACCCTAACACATCGCTTATCATCAGGAGCCTGCAGGCCAAGGAGAAGAGCGGACTGCAAATCAGTAATCTGATGGCTAAGATTACGATGGATGATAAGCGCCTGATGATACCCACACTGAAGCTGAAAACCCCTGATACTGACATAGAAACCGAACTGGCCATGGACTTCAATACCTTCGACGAACTGAATCCAGGAGCCATGCGTTTCCGTATGAATGCACAGATAGGTAAGCAAGACCTGATGCGCTTTATGGGCGACATGCCGCAGGCCTTCGTTAAAAACTATCCTAACCACCCCATCAGTATCAAAGGCTCTATCAACGGCAACATGCAGCACATGGCCTTTACAGGGCTCGACATACATCTGCCAACGGCATTCCGAATGACTGCCACCGGTACGGCCGACAACGTGACCGATATGGCCCGCATGCAGGCAGATATCAAAATGAGTGCCCGTGCAGAGAACATCAACTTTACACTAGGGCTGGCCGACCCCGCACTGATGCGTAACTACCGCATACCTAACGGATTGCAGGTAGACGGAACGCTGAAGGCCAACGGCACGCGCTACCAAACCAACCTGATAGCTCGCGAGGGTGCTGGAACGGTTAAGTTTAAAGGCGGCGCCAGCATTCCGCTCAATGCTAAGGGCGATCTGGTAACCGAGGCTATGACTTACGATGCCGATATCAGCATCAACCGCCTGAACCTGCATCACTTTATGCCTCGCGACTCTATCTACACCTTTACTGCCGATGTGAAGGCTAAGGGTTATGGTACCGACTTCCTGTCGAACAAGAGCCGACTGACTGCCGACGCTAAAGTGCATCAGCTGCAATACGGTAGGCAGAACCTGAAGAACATCACAGCCCAGGCTACTCTGGCTAACGGCCATGCACTGGCATCGATAGTGGGCCACAACGAGCTGTTGAACGGTACCATTGGTGTAGATGCCCTGCTGAACACCAAGAAACTCATGGCCACCATCAGTGCCGACCTGGATAAGGCCGACCTGTACCGTATGCGACTGGTAGAAAAGCCATTGGCTATCGGACTGTGCGGTTCGGTTGATGTGGTGTCGGACATGAAACTCACGCATAAGGTAACCGGACTGGTAGATGAGATTTACATCACCGGACAGAAGAGTACACTGCGTCCTGACTTTATCGGATTGCATATCAATACCAATCTCGACACCGTTATCTTCCGCATGCAGAGCGGCGACTTCATTGTGAAACTGGATGCCAGCGGAAACTACGAGCGCTTGTTGAACAAGCTGACTATTCTGGGCGATTCGGTGATGGCACAGATGGACAAGCGTATTATCGACCAGTCTGCCATCAAGCGTCTGCTGCCCGAGATGAAGGTACATATCGAGAGTAAGCGCGATAACCCGATAGCCAACCTGATGCAGGTGCTCGACATACAGTTCAAGGAGATGATGCTCGATGTGGCTACATCGCCCCAAACGGGTATCAATGGTAAGAGCTATCTCTACTCGCTGATTTACGATAGTACGCGCATAGACACCATCAGGCTGAACCTGACGCAGAAGGGCGACCGACTGACATATCAGGGACAGGTGCGTAATAACAAGCGCAATCCGCAGTTTGTATTCAATGCCTTGTTCGATGGTACCATCCATCAGCACGGTGCACTGGCAGGCTTGCGATATTATGATGATAAAGACCGACTGGGAGTACGCTTAGGTGCTACTGCCGAAATGGAAAGCGATGGCATACGCTTCAGGCTGCTGCCCGAGCGCCCCACCATCGGATATAAGGTGTTCAACCTGAACAAGGATAACTATCTGTTTATGGGCCGTAACAAGCGCTTACAGGCCAAGGTTGACCTGATAGCCGACGATAAGACCGGTATCAAACTGTATACCGAGAATCAGGATTCTACCATGCTGCAGGATATCACCATGAGTATCAACAGGCTGGATCTCGGTGAGTTGACATCTGTAATTCCATATCTGCCCCGCATTACCGGAAAGCTGAACGGCGACTACCATATACTGCAGGACCGCAACGAGAATATATCAGTAGCAGCGGATATGTCGGTACATCAGATGACCTACGAGGGTTCGCCCATAGGTAACATCAGTACCGAAATGGTTTATCTGATGAAGGAGGACGACAAGCATGCCGTAGAAGCCCGATTGATGCTGGACGATGAGGAGTTCGGTATGCTGAGCGGAACCTATCAGAACGAGGGTGAAGGATTTATTGATGCCACTTTCAATATGACCCGTTTGCCGCTATCGCTGGTTAATGGTTTCGTGCCCGATCAGATGGTGGGTCTTGAGGGTTATGGCGAGGGTAGTGTAACCATCCGCGGCACTACAAGTCATCCGGAGGTTAACGGCGAGATGTTTGTTGATTCGGCTTTCCTGGTGAGCATCCCATACGGCATCCGCATGCGATTTGATGATGACCCTGTGCGTATCGTTGACTCAAAGCTTTTGCTCGAGAACTTCGGTTTGCGCTCCAGCAATAACGACCTGCTGAACCTGATGGGTAACATCGACTTCTCGGATACCGACCACATGACGATGGATATGCGTATGCGTGCCCGCAACTTCCTGCTGATCGACTCGAAGCAGCAGGCTAAGAGTGTGGCCTGGGGTAAAGCTTACGTTAACTTCCTGGCTCGACTGCAGGGCCCGATTGAGAGTCTGAACATGCGTGGCCGTCTGGATGTGCTGGGATCAACAGATATGAAGTACCTGTTGCTCGATTCGCCACTTTCTACCGATAACCGACTGGATGAACTGGTTAAGTTTACCGACTTCAGCGATTCAACGCTGGTAGTGGTAACTCATCCCGCACCAACAGGACTTAATATCGACCTCAACGTCAATGTATCGCAGGGCGCCCACATTGTGTGCAATCTGAATGCCGACGAGTCGAACTATGTCGACCTGATGGGTGGTGGCGACCTGAGAATGAAATACAACTCGGAGGGTATAGACCTGAAGGGTAGATACACGCTTTCGAGCGGCGAGATGAAGTACTCGCTGCCTGTCATCCCCCTGAAGACGTTTACCGTTAAGGAGGGCAGCTACGTAGAGTTTACGGGCGACCCGATGAACCCGAAGCTGAACATTACGGCTACCGAGCGTGTAAAATCGAATGTTACCGATGAGTCGGGTGCCAGCCGCACCGTTCAGTTCGATTGCGGTGTTATCATCACCAAGACGCTGAACGATATGGGTCTTGAGTTTACCATCGATGCACCCGAGGATCAGAATATTAGTGGTGAGTTGGCCACCATGTCGAAGGAAGAGCGAGGTAAGATGGCCGTGGCCATGCTTACCACGGGTATGTATCTGGCCGATGGAAACACTGGCGGATTCTCAATGAACTCGGCGCTCAGCTCGTTCTTGCAGAGCGAAATCAACAATATTGCCGGCTCAGCACTCAAAACGCTCGACCTGAGTGTGGGTATCGACAATACCACCGATGCCTCAGGAACCATGCGTACCGACTATTCGTTTAAGTTTGCCAAGCGATTCTTTAACAACCGTCTGAAGATTGAATTGGGCGGAAAGGTATCGTCGGGAGCTAGCGAGGCTGTGGGCAGCAACCAGTCGTTCTTCGACAATGTAACGATGGAGTACCGCCTGAATCAGGACGCTACCAAGAACCTGAAGGTGTTCTACAATCAGAACGTGTACGACTGGCTTGAGGGTTATACCGGCGAATACGGTATCGGTTTCGTATGGCGTCGCAAACTCAACAGTCTGCTTGATGTGCTCACTTTCTGGAAGAAGGAACCACAGCCTACGATGGCGCCTAGAACATCGCCTACTGCAACATCGCGCGATAGCCTGCGCACCGATAGTGTCAGACCAATAAACAGAGATCGAAATGCTAAATAAAATAAAGTATATAGCCATTACGCTTTGTCTCGTATCCTGTTCGATGACAAAAAACATCCCCGAAGATGAACAACTCTTTGTGGGTCTGACCAAGATTGCTTATCCAGACGATAGAGAATACGAAAATGAGGCGTACGAGAAACATCTGGAGAATACCAAACTGGAGCTGGAGGCAGCTCTGGCTACCCAGCCTAACGGTTCGCTGTTCGGTAGTAGCTATTACACGGTGCCCTGGTCGTGGCATCTGTGGGTATATAATACGTATAGTGGCAAGAATTCTGGCTTTGCACGCTGGATGACCAAGACTTTTGGTAAGGCTCCTGTACTGATGAGTCAGGTAAACCCCACGCTACGTAGTTCGGTAGCCCGTTCGGTGCTTCGCAACAACGGCTATTTCCGTGGCGATGTTACTTTCGACCTTGTGCAGCAGAAGAATCCCAAGAAGTGCAAGATAGGCTATACCATCCATCTCGATTCGCTCTTCAAACTCGATTCTGTGAGCTACGTTAACTTCCCTGCGCCTATGCAGGCACTCATCGATTCTACTAGCGAAGAGAGTCTTATTAAGAGCCAGTCGCCGTTCAGTATCAATAATCTTGATGCCGAACGCTCGCGCATCAACACGCTGCTGCGTAACAACGGCTATTACTACTACAACTCGAGCTATTCATCGTATCTGGCCGATACGTTTGCTGTTGATAATAAAACGCAGCTCAGATTCCAACTGGCATCTGGACTGCCCGAACAGGCGCTGCAGAAGTGGTATATCGGTAAATTGGATGTTAACTTCCGTAAGTCGTCTCGCGAGGTGTTGAACGACTCTATTAAGCGTCGCACGCTGACGTTGCACTTCAATGGTAAGAAGTCGCCCATCATGCCTCGCGTGGTATTGCGCAATATGCGTCTACGTCCGCGTCAGGAGTTCAGTTACGAGAAGTATCAGGAGTCAGCTAGTAAGATTAATGCTACCGGTGTGTTCTCAAGCACCGACTTCCAGTTTACGCCTCGACCAGGTACTGATACCCTCGACCTGAAGTTGAACTGCACTTTCGATAAGCCTTACGATTTCTATATCGAGGGCAATGCCAAAGGTCGTACCAGTGGCCGTTACGGTCCTGAGCTTAAAATCGGTCTTACGCGTCGTAATGCCTTCCGTGCCGGTGAGAAGCTCGATCTAAACCTGCATGGCGCCTACGAGTGGCAGAAGGGAGCTAACTCTGATATGAACAGCTACCAGTATGGTGCCGATCTGTCGATAGAGTTTCCGCGTATTATCGCGCCTTTCTATAATAGCGACCGTATACGTCGTGATAAGAACGGTCGACCTATCCGTCGCCGCTTCTATTCTTCGCCTACTACCTATGCCAAGGTTTCGAGCGATGTGGTTCGCCGCCCAGAGTATTACAAGATGCATATCGTAAGCGGTGAGTGGACCTATCGTTGGCAATCTTCGGCTACTGTTCGCCATGAGTTCTCGCCACTTACGGTCAAGTATCAGTATATGAACAGCTCTACAGCGAAGTTCGATTCTGTTATCGTGAACAACCTTTATCTGGCTGCAACAATGGAAGACTGTTTCATCCCGAAGATGCGTTATACCTTTATGTATAGCAGTCCGCAGTCTAAGCGCCATCCCATCCGTTTCGAGGCAACACTCGAAGAGGCTGGCAATCTGGTATCGCTTTGGGATATAGCCGGAGGCCACTCGTTCAATGAGAAAGGAAAGACCATGTTCAAAACACCATATTCGCAGTTTGTGCGACTTGAGGGCGACTTCAGTAAGACGTGGAACCTCACACCTACATCACAGCTTGTAGGTCATGCCAATGGCGGATTCATCTATTGTTATGGTAATAGCGAAAGCGCGCCGTTCAGCGAGTTGTTCTATGTGGGTGGTGCCAATACGGTTCGTGCCTTTGGTGTGCGCCAGATAGGACCAGGTAATTTTGATGGCCGAGATTATTCACGCCAGATTGATTACTTGGTACAGAATGGTGAAGCCAGACTGGTAGGTAACCTAGAGTATCGCGCCAAGTTGTTTGGCGATTTGAATGGCGCTGTGTTCCTCGATGCTGGTAATGTGTGGAACTTTAAGAGTGAATTTACAGAGGGCGATTATCCTAAATCAGTTGGCGACTTCTTCGACCAGCTGGCATTAGGTACTGGAGTAGGCGTTCGTTACGATATGGGTTTCTTGGTAATACGTCTCGACTGGGGTATAGCACTCCACTGCCCGTATCCCACAGGCAAGTCGGGCTATTTTAATGTACCAAGCTTTAAAGGGGCCCATACACTCCATTTTGCCATCGGATATCCATTTTAATTGTTAAGGCACGTTAATACGTATCTTAATCAAGATATTTTTTGTAACTTTGCACGCAAATTAATATAACTCAAAAAATTACAGCTTTATGAAACCAACTCTATTTCTGCTTGCAGCTGGCATGGGAAGTCGTTATGGCGGCCTGAAACAGCTTGACGGTCTGGGCCCTAACGGCGAGACAATTATGGATTACAGTATTTACGATGCCATCCAGGCTGGATTCGGCAAGATTGTATGGGTTATCCGTAAGGATTTCGAAGAGCAGTTCCGCACTCAGATTCTCGCTAAGTACGAAGGTAAGGTTAAGTGTGAGCTCTGTTTCCAGGCACTCGATGCTCTGCCCGAAGGATTCAGTGTTCCTGAAGGGCGTCAGAAGCCTTGGGGTACTAACCACGCTGTGCTCATGGGTAAGGATGTTATCAAGGAGCCTTTCTGCGTAATTAACTGCGACGATTTCTATAACCGCGATGCCTTTATGGTTATCGGTAAGTATCTGGCTAATCTGCCTGAGGACGCTAAGAACCAGTATGCTATGGTAGGTTTCCGTGTAGGTAATACCTTGAGCGAGAACGGTACTGTGGCTCGTGGCGTATGCTCTAAGAACGAGAAGGGTCATCTTACTACAGTAGTAGAGCGCACTGAGATTGTACGTTGCGCTGCCGATGGTTCAAACGCCGGTGCTGCCAGCGAGCCTGTTCGTTATAAAGATGAAGACGGCAAGTGGGTGGCAGTAGAGGATAACACCCCTGTTTCAATGAATATGTGGGGCTTCACTCCCGATTACTTCCAGTACTCTGAGGAGTATTTCAAGGAGTTCCTCAGCGATCCTAAGAACATGGAGAACCTGAAGGCCGAGTTCTTTATTCCTCTGATGGTTAACAAGCTTATCAATGAGGGCACTGCTACTGTCGAGGTGCTCGATACCACCAGCAAGTGGTTCGGTGTTACCTATGCAGCCGATCGCGATGCAACTGTGGCTCGCATTAAGAAGCTCGTTGATGAGGGCGTATATCCAAACAAACTTTTCTAAATGAATATCAACATTTTAGATAATGATCAGCTGGTTCTGATGGACCAGCTGATTTCTGATGCAAATACCGTACTCGTAGTATGTCACAAGAGTCCCGATGGCGATGCTGTTGGCTCCACATTAGGTTGGGCAGAGTTCATGCGTCATCGTGGAAAAGACGTTACCGTTATCGTGCCCGATCAGTATCCCGACTTCCTGAAGTGGCTGCCTAACACCGAGAAGATTGTGCGCTACGACAAGCACACCGAGAAGTGCGATATGCTGTTTAAGATTGCCGATCTCATTTTCTGTCTCGACTTCAACACGCCCAGTCGTGTCGATGAGATGCAGCAGGCTTTGGTAAGCAGTCCTGCCAAGAAGGTACAGATTGACCATCACCTTAAGCCCGATCTCGATGCTGCACTCGTGGTGTCGCATCCAGAGGCTTCGAGCACTTGCGAACTCGTGTTCCGTATTGTTTGGCAGATGGGAGCGTTCGATCAGCTCGACAAGCAGTTTGCCGTTCCTGTTTATTGCGGTATGATGACCGATACTGGTGGTTTTACTTTCAACAGCAACCGTCCTGAAATCTTTCTCATCATCAGCGAATTGCTCACCAAGCATATCGATAAGGACCGCATCTATCGAAATGTGTTCCACAACTATTCTGAGAACCGTATTCGCCTCATGGGCTATGTGATGTATGAGAAGTTGCAGTATATGCCTGAGTATCATGCTGCGTTCTACTCGCTTACCCGCGACGAACTTAAGCGCTTCAACTATATCAAGGGCGATACCGAGGGACTCGTTAATATCCCGCAGCAGATTAAGGGCCTGAAACTCTCTATCTCGTTGCGCGAAGATACCGAAAAGCCTAACCTGGTTTGGGTGAGTCTGCGCTCGGTCGATGACTTCCCTTGCAACCTTATGGCCGAGGAGTTCTTTAATGGTGGAGGCCACCTCAATGCATCGGGTGGAAGGGTAGATGGAAGCATCGAAGATGCTATCGAAATTACAAAAAAAGCTATTATTGCTTATCAAAACAAGTTAAAGTAGCCTAAATGTTGGTGCAGTTTGCGAAATAATTCGTATTTTTGCACCATCAATTTGATTATATAATGAAGAAAATACTGTTTATCATGATAGCTTTTGCCGCTGTTCTCAGTAGTTGTAATGACTATGAGACCTACGGCGATAAGAAGGAAAAGGAGCGTAACGCTATTGCTAAGTTCATTTCCGACTCTTCTATTGTTGTTATTACCGAAGATCAGTTCAATCAGCAGGGTTATACCACAAATCTGTCACGTAATGAGTTTGTTAAGTTCGACAAGAGCGGTGTTTACATGCAGATTGTTCGTGAGGGATGTGGCACTAAGCTGCAGGATGGTGAGACCACTCGTTTGGTATGCCGATTCTCTGAGTTCGATATTCTTGATGATACAACTACGGTGTGCAACAATAATCCATCACTGTACTATTATGGCCGTTCGGTTGTGGCTCTGCCTGATATCATTCAGGTAACACGTACCAGTGGCTCTTTCAGTGCTTCGTTCGAGAGTGGCATCATGTATAAGGTTTATGGCAGTGCTTCGGTTCCTTCTGGTTGGTTGGTTCCACTGTCGTATATCAAGGTGGGGCGTCCTCAGTCGGCTACAGATGACTGTGCAAAAGTGCGTATTATTGTTCCTCATTCTCAGGGGCATGCCACTGCGTCGAGCAATGTTATTCCGTGCTATTATGAAATAACATATCAACGAGAATCATAACGATTTATTTAGTTAATTAATATGACACTTATCAAATCTATTTCCGGTATCCGCGGTACTATTGGCGGACGTACTGGTGACACACTTAATCCATTAGACATTGTAAAGTTTACTACTGCCTATGCCCAGTTTATTGGAGGCAAAAAAATCGTAGTTGGCCGCGATGGCCGTATCTCGGGCCTGATGGTTCGCAACGTTGTTGTTGGAACCTTGATGGGTATGGGCTACGATGTAATAGATATTGGCTATGCAACTACACCAACTACAGAGTTGGCTGTACGTATGGCTGGTGCCGATGGTGGTATCATTATTACCGCATCTCACAATCCACGTCAATGGAATGCCTTGAAGCTACTTAACAGCGAGGGTGAGTTCCTGACTGCTGCTGATGGTGCAGAAGTGCTCCGTATGGCTGAAGCCGAGGACTTTAACTATGCCGAGGTAGATCATTTGGGCACTTGTACTGTTGATGATTCATTTAATCAGCGTCATATCGACTCAGTGCTTGCACTCAAACTTGTTGACCGCGAGGCTATCAGCAAGCGCAAGTTCCGCGTTTGTGTTGATACCATCAACTCTGTAGGTGGCATCATCCTGCCCGATTTGTTTAAGGCACTTGGTGTAGACTACGAGATACTTAACGGCGAGTGTACTGGCGACTTCGCTCATAACCCAGAGCCCCTTGAGAAGAATCTCCAGGGTATTATGGATAAGATGAAGCAGGGTGGTTTCGATCTTGGTATCGTTGTTGATCCCGATGTTGACCGTTTGGCCTTTATCTGTGAAGACGGAAAAATGTTCGGCGAGGAGTACACCCTGGTTTCAGTAGCCGATTATGTGCTCAGCCACACCGTAGGTAATACCGTTAGCAATCTCAGTTCAACCCGTGCTCTGCGCGATGTTACTGAGAAGCATGGTGGCAAGTACACAGCTGCTGCAGTAGGCGAGGTGAATGTTACCACCAAGATGAAGGAGGTAGGAGCTGTTATCGGTGGTGAGGGTAATGGTGGAGTGATCTATCCCGAGAGCCACTATGGTCGTGATGCCCTCGTAGGTATCGCTCTGTTCCTCAGCAGTCTGGCTCAGAAGGGCTGTAAGGTTAGTGAGCTCCGTGCCACTTTCCCTGAATATCAGATTGCCAAGAACCGTATCGACCTCACTCCAGAAACCGATGTAGATGCTATTCTGGTTAAGGTTAAGGAGATGTTTGCAAAAGATAACTCAGCTGTAGTTAACGATATCGACGGTGTTAAAATCGATTTCCCTGATCGTTGGGTACACCTTCGCAAGTCTAACACCGAGCCCATTATCCGTGTTTATAGCGAGGCTCAGACCATGGAGCAGGCCGACGAGTTAGGCAAGCAGTTGATGCAAGTAGTTTATGACATGCAGTAATATGAAAAAGATTCTCGTAATGATTGTTGCCGTTATGGCAATTGTATCTTGTGCTACATCCGAGGAGCGTGCAGCCCGTCAGGCTGAGAACCTCAAGATGGTAAAAGCCAGTGTTGGCAGTCAGCAGTATCGCATCAGCGTCACCTCTATGACTCCCATGCGTGGCACCAGTAAGACCATCATGGGCCGTTGGCTCAAGATCGATGGTAATCAGATTGATTGCAGTCTGCCCTACGTAGGTCGCGAAGACATCCCCCACATGAAGACACGTGGTGAGGTACGTATGGACTCAAAGATTGAGTATCGTGGTGAGGTGCAGAACTATCTGCTGCAGTATCAGCCTAAAAAGAAGTGCGGTATCATCACCTTCAAAATCAATTATTCAGGCGATGACTATCAGTTCCGAATCATCGTCGATAACACCGGTACTGCCAGCATCCACCTTACTCCTGAAGATCGCGACTACATCGATTACCAAGGTTCAGTTAGCAATCTGTAAATTAACGATGTTTCTTAACAAACGATAGCCCGGCCTGTAGGCCGGGTATTTTTTTTGTCAACTTGATGAGCGCCCTGTTCGTTTTGTTATCTTCCATGGCACCCAGCATCTTTAAGGCATTCATCAGTTTATCGATGTCAATCAGAAACATCAGTTTTTCGCCATCCTGGTGCGTAGTGATGTCGGCTGTCATCACGTTTTTAATGCCTAATATCAGTCTGTCGCCGTTTACCAGCCATACTCCCTGAGCCTTATGGCCTACGATATCGCGCTCGAACGTGCCATTCTGGTGGAAGGTAAACTTTGTATTCTTGGGGGTGATATGGCATTTCTCCAGATAGTTGTTTAGCATTTTTTCCAGTTGCGTTGTCGTGGCATTTTCCACCATTCTAAACAGCACGTTCCCCTTCGTGGCATATACCGCTGGCTCACAATATATCCAGGTCCCTACCAGCGAGTCGGCTTCGGCTCGTTTCACCTTAAAGGCATCCGAAACAGTGTTGTAGGCATTCTTTACCGAGCCTGCCTTCAAGCCCGACTTCACGCTGTCAACCACCATGTTAATGTCTTGAGCAGCTGCTGTACATGTCATCAGCAGCATAGCACCCACAAATATTTTTCTTAGATTCTCCATCATGTAATAATTCCTATAGTATGGTTTCAGTCTGCAAATATACAATAATTATTTGTAACTAGCAATAATTCAGATGCTTTTTGCGCGTTTTTTAACAAGCAAACTACTTGAGATCATAAAAGGAGGATTATGCATATTTTGTATCTCAAAACAGTTTTGGCGTGTGTTAGGTGTTAAAAAGGCCACGTTTTTAACACCTAATTGTGGATTTTCTAACACCATTTGCGATTTTTGAACATTTTATTTCATTTTTTTTTGTAATCTTTTGCCTGTTTTGGTGTAAAAACTACCCGCATTAGAATCAAGTAATTAACAAAATAAAGAAAGCATGAAGAAACTTTTACTGAATCTACTCTTAATGCTCACCGCCACGACGGCTACGGCTGAGGTGGCGCCCTTCTATGCATTTCACTATTCGATCCCGACATGATGGATGCTGCAACTGTACGGCAAAGATGCATCAAAGTTGCATCAAAGTTGCGCCAAAGTTGCACCAAAGTTGCGCCAAGGTTGCTATACTCACGTGCGTACTTATAATTTGCGCGCGTGAAATATAGATATATATAGATATAGAAATAGAAAAAGAAAATAAAGAAAAAGGCAGGCTTGCGTGTGTCTTAACGACACGCAGCCTGATGCATATGACTCCCCCGTAGGCCCCCTTGGCCAGAATTTTTAGCATGCGCGTAGTGCTTCTACAAAAGCATAGGTTTTGCACCTCGAAAGCATAGCTTTCACCCTCCAAAAGCATAGCTTTCATTATGCGAAAGCTATGCTTTTATTCATTGCAATTTGGCTAACTTTTTTGTGGTATTTTATTTTGTAATCTTATTAAATATTTGTAACTTTGCCGGCGAATTGGCAAATCAACATAATGAGAGAAGCAAGATACTATATAGTGGCAGGACATGGGTTCTGCGTGGAGGCTGAGGCGGAATGCTTTCAGTTGATGGAGAACTATGAGGTGTTTAGGGTTGCAAGTGCGCCTGAACAGCTGTTTAGCCTGACTATTGGTCAGGGCGAACGGCCTGAGTATTCGGAGGAGTTTAGGCAGCGAGCAGTGGGTTACCGACCGTCTTGACTCCATGCAGCAGCGACTGCGTAGCAATGTGATGCGTCGACTGAAGTTCACCGTAGTGATGCGCCTGATAATGGGATGCGTGTTCGGCCTTGGCTATATGTTGGCCTTTGTGTGGGGCGGACTGCAGTTGCGCTCGGGCGCCATCACGTTTGGTGTGATGACATCGTTCCTGCAGCTGGTGGGTATGATTCAGCACCCCATACTGCAGCTGCTTAACATGGTGCCAACGGTGATACATACCACTGCCAGCATCGACAGGCTGGAGGAGCTAACAGCCTCTTCCACCGTTCAGCCGCATTTCTTGGACAAGCCAAGCGGCAAAGCCGAGCGGCAATGCGGCTGCACTGATAGGCGGATTTGCAATTCGCAAAGCGTTACCTTCACCGACGTCAGCTTCCGCTACGCCTCGGGCGACCGCGAGATTCTGTCGCACTTCAGTCATGAGTTCAAGTCTGGCACCAAGACTGCCATCATGGGCGAGACAGGCATTGGAAAGACAACGCTGTTCCGACTCATCCTGGGCTTTATCACGCCAACAGAAGGACGTGTGCAGGTGGGCAGCGAGCCCTGCTTTGTGCCGCAGGGCAACACGCTGATGAGCGGCACCATACGCTATAACCTGCAACTGGCTAAGCCCGATGCTACCGACGAGGAGATGCTGAAGGCGCTGCACACGGCATGTGCCGACTTTGTGCTGGAGCTTCCCGATGGTATCGACACCGAACTGGGCGAGCGTGGCGGCGGACTGAGTGAGGGGCAGGCACAACGCATAGCCATAGCGCGTGGACTGCTACATCCGGGCGATATCATGCTGCTGGACGAGATAAGCAGCTCGCTCGATGAGCCTACAGAGCGAGAACTCTACGGTCGTCTTTTTGCTGCTCATCCCAATACCACTATGATTTTTATCACGCATCGTCCAACGGTTAGTGAGCTTTGTGATGAGATCATCACTCTTTCGTAACCAAAAAAGAAAATAATCTGCCAATGTGGCATAATATGAAACCGTGTCAGGGTTTGGCACGGTTTTGGCAGATGTTGTGGCAGAAATTAAAGTTAAATATAAAAATATAAAGTTATTATGAACATCAAACCATTAGCAGACCGTGTGTTGGTATTGCCAGCACCTGCAGAAGAGAAGATCGGCGGTATTATTATTCCTGACACCGCTAAGGAAAAGCCACTCCACGGAACTATCAAGGCCGTAGGACAGGGCACAAAGGACGAGGCTATGATACTGAAAGAGGGCGATGAAGTGCTCTATGGTAAGTACTCTGGTACTGAGCTCGAGTTTGAGGGAACAAAATATCTGATGATGCGTCAGAGTGATGTACTCGCAGTGATCGAAAAATAAATGTTTAATAAGGCCTACGGATTCTTGGACGAGCCAAGCGGCAAAGCCGAGCGATACAGATTATACGAATTAATATAGAAATAGAAAATCCGATAAATCCGTAAAATCCGTAGGAAATATAAAAAATAAAACTATGGCAAAAGATATTAAATTCAATATTGACGCCCGCGATGCTATGAAGCAGGGCGTTGACCAGTTGGCAAACGCAGTAAAGGTAACACTTGGTCCTAAGGGCCGCAATGTGGTTATCGAAAAGAAGTTCGGTGCTCCTCAGATTACTAAGGACGGTGTTTCTGTAGCAAAGGAGATTGAGCTCGAGGATAAGTTCGAGAATACAGGTGCTCAGCTCGTTAAGAGTGTAGCATCGAAGACTGGCGACGATGCTGGTGACGGTACAACAACTGCTACCATCCTGGCTCAGGCTATCGTAGCCGAGGGCTTGAAGAATGTTACTGCCGGCGCTAACCCTATGGATCTGAAGCGCGGTATCGACAAGGCAGTGAAGGCTGTAACCGAGCACATCGCTAAGAGCGCTGAGCAGGTGGGCGACAACTACGACAAGATTGAGCAGGTAGCTACTGTATCTGCCAACAACGATAAGGAGATTGGTGAGCTGCTGGCTGAGGCTATGCGCAAGGTTAGCAAGGACGGTGTTATCACCATTGAGGAGAGCAAGAGCCGCGATACTCATATCGGTGTTGTTGAGGGTATGCAGTTCGACCGTGGTTACCTTTCAGCTTACTTCATCACCGACAGCGAGAAGATGGAGTGCGTGATGGAGAACCCATACATCCTGATCTACGACAAGAAAATCTCGAACATCAAGGACTTCCTGCCTATCCTGCAGCCTGCTGCTGAGAGCGGACGCCCATTGCTGGTAATCGCTGAGGATGTTGACTCTGAGGCTCTGACCACACTGGTTGTAAACCGTCTGCGTGGTGGACTGAAGATATGTGCTGTAAAGGCTCCTGGCTTCGGCGATCGTCGTAAGGCTATGCTCGAGGATATCGCTACTCTGACTGGTGGCGTAGTTATCAGCGAGGAGAAGGGCTTGAAGCTTGAGCAGGCTACACTCGAGATGCTGGGTACCTGCGACAAGGTAACTGTATCAAAGGATAACACCACTATCGTGAATGGTGCTGGCGACAAGCAGGCCATTCAGGATCGTATTGCTCAGATCAAGAAGGAGATTGAGAATACAACCTCATCATACGATAAGGAGAAGCTGCAGGAGCGCCTGGCTAAGTTGGCCGGTGGTGTAGCAGTGCTTTACGTAGGTGCTAACAGCGAGGTTGAGATGAAGGAGAAGAAGGATCGCGTTGACGATGCTCTGTGCGCTACCCGTGCTGCCATCGAAGAAGGTGTTGTAGCTGGTGGTGGTACAACCTACATCCGTGCTCAGGAGGCCCTGGAGGCTGTAAAGGGCGACAACGCCGACGAGCAGACTGGTGTTAACATCATCCGTCGTGCTATTGAGGAGCCTCTGCGCCAGATTGTTACCAATGCCGGTGGCGAGGGTGCTGTAGTAGTACAGAAGGTTCGCGAGGGTAAGGGTGACTTCGGTTACAATGCCCGTCTCGACAAGTACGAGGACCTGCGCGAGGCAGGAGTTATTGATCCAGCCAAGGTGGCTCGTGTAGCTCTGGAGAATGCAGCAAGTATCGCAGGCATGTTCCTGACTACTGAGTGCCTGATTGTTGACAAGCCTGAGAAGGAGCCTGCCATGCCAATGGGTGGTGCTCCAGGAATGGGCGGAATGATGTAATTTTGCAAACTTAGCATAACAAATTAGGGGATGGATTTTAGAATCTATCCCCTTTTTTAGTTATTTTAAAATAAATACCTCATTTTTATGCTGGAAAGTTTTGTGGATTAAATGAAAACCCGCTAATTTTGCAACCGCAAATAAAAAATTTTTTTGATTTGTTTTAGTAGATTAGTTTTTAAGTAGTTTGTTTTTGGAACTGGCTGTCGTGATGACAGTCAGTTTTTTTTGAGTTTTTCGCCGAAAATGTTTGTAGTATTAGAAAAAGTTACTATCTTTGCAATCTGTTACGTAACCAATTAATTGACATTTATGAAGCAATTTCTAAAAATGACACTTGCCACTATCTGTGGTATTGTAGTTCTGGGGCTGGTAATGACATTGTTCTTTACCATCTCTTTGGTAGGTATGCTGGCTAGCGATTCGGCTTCTACTAAAGTTAAGGAGAACTCAGTTTTTGTAATTAAACTAAATGGATCGATCAACGAGCGCGCTGAGGCAGGAACACCGTTTGATGACCTGCTGGGACTTGGCGGAGAAGGCTCTATGGGGCTGGACGACCTGGTGACCAGCATCCGTAAGGCTAAGGACGAAGAGAACATCAAGGGTATCTATATCGAAGGCGGTGAAGCCAGTTTCGACAGTCCTGCTACAACACAGCAACTGCGTGATGCTCTGAAAGATTTTAAGAAGAGTGGCAAGTGGATTGTGAGCTATGCCGACGATTACTATCAGTCTTCATACTATGTAGCTACCGTGGCAGATAAAATCTATCTGAACGGCGAGGGTTCGATTGATCTTCGCGGTCTTGGTGGCAAGGGCGAATATTATAAAGGACTGTATGACAAGCTTGGCATCAAATATATGGTGGCCAAGGTGGGTAAATATAAGAGTTATGTAGAGAGTAACACCCAGACAGGTATGAGCGAGTACGACCGCGAACAGCGTGAGGTGCTCTACAAAGGCATCTGGAACCATATGCTGAAGGAGATGGCCGAGGGTCGTAAGATTAAAGCCGCCAACCTGGATCAGTTGGTGAACGACAGTCTGCTGGCATTTGCTGCTACCGAAGACTATGTGAAGGCTAAGCTGGTAGACAAGATTATGTTCCCAGAAGAAATCAAGGACGAAATTAAGCAGCGCCTGAAGTTGGATAAGGACGACGATATTGAGCAGCTGACACTGGCAGACATGCTGAATGTGAAGTCGAAGAAAAAGGAGAAGGGCGACAAGATCGCTATCTACTATGCTTATGGTAGCATTGTTGATAACGAGGCTATGAATATGCTCGATGGCGGTGGCCACTGCATTGTTGGTAAGACTACGGCCGAGGACCTGCGTAAGCTGGCCGAAGATGACGACGTGAAGGCCGTTGTGTTCCGTGTAAACTCTGGTGGCGGTAGCGCTGTGGCATCAGAATATATCCGTCATGCCATCAAGCTGGTGAAGGCTAAGAAGCCTGTTGTGGTATCTATGGGTGGTGCTGCTGCATCGGGTGGCTACTGGATTAGCTCGCCTGCCAACTATATCATTGCCGAACCAACTACCATCACTGGTAGTATCGGTATCTTCGGATTGATTCCTAACTTCAGCGGACTGGTTACCGATAAGCTGGGTGTGACCTTCGATGGTGTGAAGACCAATAAGTTTGCTGACTATGATACTGAGTTGGTTGTAGGTAAGAACAACGAAGAGATCATGGCGAAACTGCAGAATAATATCAATCGCGGTTATCAGAACTTCCTGAATGTAGTGGCCGAAGGTCGTGGCATGAAGCCTGAGCAGGTGAACGAGATTGCTCAGGGACGCGTATGGCTGGCTACCGATGCCATCAAGATCAAACTGGTGGATAAGCTTGGAAGCCTTGATGACGCCGTAAAGAAGGCTGCTGAGCTGGCTAAGCTCGACGAGTATCATACGGCAGCTTATCCTGGAGAGGTAAGCTGGCTTGACAACCTGCTGTCGAAAGATAACAAGGGGTCATATCTTGATGCAGAGCTCCGCGAGCTTCTGGGCGATGCCTATCTGCCACTGATGCAGATTCGTAACGACATCAAGAACAATAGTCGCATTCAGGCTCGTATGCTTGAAGATATCCGCATGAAGTGAAGAGTGAATAGTGAATAGTGAATAGTGAAGAGTGAATAGTGAGAGTTGAAGGCGACTTTATAACAATCAATAAGAAACTGCTGGCGCTGAGCTGGTTATACGGCTTGGGAGTTGGTATCAGAAACATCCTCTTTGAGATGGGGGTGCTGAAGAGCCGTTCGTTTAAGACTCCTGTGATTTCGGTAGGAAATATCACCGTGGGCGGAACTGGTAAGACGCCGCATGTGGAATATCTGATCCGACTGATGAAGGACAAGATGAATGTGGCAGTGTTAAGTCGTGGATACAAACGAAAGAGCAGTGGCTATGTCCTCTCAGATAAGGATACCCCTATGCGAATGATAGGTGATGAACCCTATCAGATCAAGCATAAGTTCCCCGATATTACAGTGGCAGTTGATAAGAAACGCACCCGTGGTATCAAAAATCTTACTGAAGAGGGTAACGGACTTGATGTTGACGTTATATTGCTCGACGATGCCTTCCAACACCGTTACGTGAAACCTGGTATCAACATATTGTTGGTAGACTATCACAGACTAGTGATATACGACAGACTGCTGCCGGCAGGAAGACTGCGTGAACCTGTAAGGGCAAAGGACAGGGCTGATATAGTGATTATTACGAAATGTCCGAAGGACTTGAAGCCGATGGAATTCCGTGTCATCACCAAGGCCATGAAACTGTATCCATATCAGCAGTTGTTCTTCTCATCGCACGATTACGATGCGCCAAGGGCGGTGTTTAAGGATGTGGCCAAGCAGAATGAGCTTGAGGAACTTAATGCCCTCGACGGCAAGAACATCATGCTACTTACAGGCATTGCCTCGCCTGAGCAACTGATGCACGACCTGAAGGAGCTGAAATCGCAAATCACTCCGCTTACGTTTGGCGATCATCATAACTTCAGCAAAAAGGATGTGGCAAATATCAACAACACTTTTGCATCGATGGTTGAGCCAAAGATTATTTTAACCACCGAGAAGGATGCTACCCGACTGGTGGCTGTAGAAGGACTGAGCGATGAGGTGAAGAGCAGCTTGTTTGTTCTGCCCATGCGCATAGTCATTATGCAAGGACAAGAGGAAGAATTCAACAATAAAATATTAGGCTATGTATACAAAAATTCAAGAAACAGCATCCTGGCTAAAAGAAAGAATGACCACAAGTCCCAAAACAGCGATAGTACTGGGAACAGGTCTCGGACAATTAGCTTCAGAAATAACTGATAGATACGAGTTTCCATATCAGGAGATACCAAATTTCCCAGTGTCAACCGTAGAGGGACACTCAGGCAAGCTTATCTTTGGTAAGCTGGGTGGTGTTGACATCATGGCAATGCAGGGCCGTTTCCACTTCTACGAGGGCTACTCGATGAAGGATGTAACGTTCCCCGTGCGTGTGATGTACGAGCTGGGCATAGAAACCCTGTTCGTGTCGAATGCTGCCGGCGGTATGAATCCTGATTTCAAAATCGGCGACCTGATGATTATCACCGATCATATCAACTTCTTCCCCGAGCATCCGCTGCGTGGTAAGAACTTCCCAACAGGTCCAAGATTCCCAGATATGCACGAGACTTACGACCACAACCTGATAGCTGAGGCCGAAGAGATAGCTAAGGAAAAGGGAATCAAGCTGCAGCATGGCGTGTACGTAGGTGTGCAGGGCCCAACCTTCGAGACCCCAGCCGAATATAAGATGTATCGCATATTGGGTGGCGACGCCGTTGGTATGTCGACCGTACCCGAGGTGATTGTGGCACACCATTGTGGCATCAAGACCTTTGGCATATCGGTGATTACCGATCTGGGCGGATTTGATGTACCCGTAGAGGTTAGTCATGAAGAGGTACAGGAGGCTGCTAACATGGCACAGCCACTGATGACTGCCATTATGCGCGAGATGATAGCAAGAGCCGAGAGTATTGAGGCTCATAACAAGGAACAATTTAACACTGCTCATCCTACTGAAGAATGGAAATCGCAAAAATAGGAGAATTCGGTCTGATAGACAGACTAACAAAAAACATTGAGATTAAGAACGACAGTACCAAGAAGGGTGTTGGCGACGATTGTGCCGTGCTGAGTTATCCCGATAAGGAAGTGCTGGTGACAACCGACATGTTGATGGAGGGCGTGCACTTTGACCTTACTTATATAGACCTGAAGCATTTGGGATATAAGTCGGCTATGGTCAATATCAGCGACGTGTTCGCCATGAACGGTACTCCAAAGCAGATGACGGTATCACTGGCCATCAGCAAGCGCTTCTCGGTTGAGGATATCGAGGAGTTTTATAGCGGACTTAAGCTGGCTTGCGATAAGTGGGGTGTAGACGTGATTGGCGGTGACACCACATCATCGTATACAGGTATGGCTATCAGCATCACCTGTATCGGCGAGGCGGCTAAAGAGGATATTGTGTATCGCAGTGGCGCCAAGGATACAGATTTGATATGCGTTAGTGGCGATCTGGGTGCAGCCTATATGGGATTGCAGCTGCTGGAGCGCGAGAAAAGCGTGTACTACCAGCAGGTGGAAGAGGCTAAAAAGAAGAACGATAAACGTGCGCTTGAAGAGTTGTCGCACTTCCAGCCTGATTTCAGTGGTAAGGAATATCTGCTTCAGCGACAGTTGCAGACAGAGGCTCGTGGCGACATCATTAAGAAGTTGCACGAGGCTGGCATACGTCCTACAGCTATGATGGACATCAGCGATGGATTGTCGTCAGAGCTGATGCACATCTGTAAGCAGAGTGGGGTAGGTTGTCGTATCTACGAAAAGAACATCCCTATCGACTATCAGACAGCCGTTATGGCCGAAGAGATGAATATGAACGTGACTACTTGTGCCCTGAATGGTGGCGAGGATTACGAATTGTTGTTCACTGTTCCCATAGGCGATCACGAGAAAATTGAGCAGATTGACGGCGTTAAGCTGATTGGTCATATTACCGACGAAAAGTTCGGTCAGGTGCTTGTATCCCGTGATAATCAGGAGTTTACGTTGAAAGCACAGGGGTGGAATCCATTGACATAGCCCCTAGGCATTCCCCCTCCTGAGTAGGAGGGGATAGGGGTGGTCTGAAAAATAATTTGTAAAAAAGCGTTAAAAAGTTTGGTGGGTTCAAAAAATAGTCGTACCTTTGCACCCGCAAAACAACGAAAGGATGTTTGCAAAACGAATTTGAAATGTTGGTGCCTTAGCTCAGTTGGTAGAGCATCGGACTGAAAATCCGTGTGTCCCCGGTTCGATTCCTGGAGGTACCACTCCTCCTTTCATTAGCCCGGTCTTGCAGTAATGCAGCCGGGTTTTTTCGTATTTGTACATTTTAATGTTTAATGTTCAATGTATAATGTAACATGGGAATAGTTATTGGTATCGATGTGGGTATTTCGACCACAAAAATCGTAGGAATCAAAAATGGTAAGGTGTCAGCACCTATCAGTATTACTGCTGCCGATCCTATCACATCACTATTTGGTGCATTTGGTAAGTATCTGCACGATAACGATATCGACCTGAAAGATGTAGAGCAGGTGATGCTTACAGGTGTAGGCGCTGCATATATCGATCAGTCTATCTACGGACTGCCAACTGCAAAGAGTCAGGAGTTTATTGCCGACGGACTTGGCGCCCGCTTCGAGTCGAAGCTCGACCATACTATTGTTGTGTCGATGGGTACTGGTACATCGTTTGTTAAGTGCGACGGCAACGATATGCGCCATATTGGAGGTATCGGCGTTGGGGGCGGTACGTTAGCAGGTTTGGCCCGCATCATGCTTAACACAAGCGATATTAAGCAGGTGGCCACCATGGCTAAGCATGGTAATATCCGTAATATCGACCTTACTATCGGCGACATCAGTGCTATTCCTGTACCTGGACTGACGATGGATACTACCGCATCTAACTTTGCCAATGCTCAGAGCGATGCTTCTAAGGAAGATATTGCTGCAGGACTGATACACATGGTGCTGCAGTCAATTGGGTCGGCTGCTTGGTTGGCTTCGATAGGTAGCGATATCCGCGACTTTGTGCTGATTGGTAATCTGTCATTGCTGCCACAGTGTAAAGAGGTGTTTCCTGCGCTGGAATCGCTCTATCACATCCGATTCCATATTCCGAAATACTCACAGTACTGCACCGCCATCGGTGCCGCACTTGATTACACCATCAATAAGAAGTAAAACAGTTACCTTACGGTTTCATTCAGATTCCTTTTCAGGAAGAATGTGCGTGTGGCCAGGAAGAATGTGGCCACACCTGTGGCGTTTACGGCTACAACAGTCCAGAAAGCGGCACTGTAGCCTAGCAACTCTGATACGATTCCACCAACAAGTATGCCGAGTCCCATACCTATATCCCACGATATGAGTATGGTACTGTTGGCTGTGCCTCGTTGGTTATTATGAGCCACATTAATAGTCATATTCTGGAATGCGGGCCACATATGGCCGTTACCAAGACCGATGAGTATGGCTGAGCCGTAATAGCCGATGTAAACAAGAAGCGAGGAAGGAGTAGGGAGGAGTGAGGATACTGTTGGCAGCAGAATGAAAATGGTGTAGCCCACTAACGAGATGACCATCCCCTCGGCAGCGTTGTGAGTGACGCGTCCGTTGCGCAGGGCTTTGCCGCCTTGTAGGCGTGAGAGTATCAATCCTATCGAGCAAAGCATGAAGTATGTGCCGGTGCCACCTGTAATGCCCATCACCTCTTTACCATAGATAGCTAAATAGTTGCTGAGAACACCGAAGCTGAAGCCGAAGGCCACCATGTTCAGTCCGAGCAACCATCCACGAATCAGGAAAAAGCGGTCTAATGACAACTTTGATGGTGCGTTGGTGCATGGGCGTTTTTCAATCTTAACCGTAGAGTCTACCAGCCAGCCTAAGCAGGCTACAATGAATGCTAGCCAGAACAGGAATTCGAAGCTGTGGGTGAGCTGATAGATAAAGATACCGATGGTTGGCGCTATGGCCATTGCCAGGTTGTTGCTCAGTCCGTAATAGCCAATGCCTTCGGTACGCCTGCTGCTTGGCAGCACATCGATGGCTACCGTTGAATTTGCCACTGTTAGCGCTCCGAATGGTCCGCCATGCAATGTGCGCACAATGGTGAACAACAGTAGGGTTGAGGCTGCCAGATAGCCGGCAAAGACGATGGCGAACGCGCCGAAAGCAATCATCAGTACCATCTTGCGTGGAAACGAGTCAACCACATATCCGCTGAACGGACGGAACAACAGTGCGGTAATCGTATAGCCCGAAAGTACCAGTCCAATAACGTCCTTGGTGGCGCCGAAGTGCTCGCTAAGATATAGCGGTAGCAACGGTGTCAGTATGTAGAAGGCGAAGAACAGCGTGAAGTTTGCTGTCATCACCTTGCAATAGTTCCTGTTCCAAAGTCTTTCCATATTTGGGTGCAAAGGTACACTTTTTCGGTCGGTAATCGGTCAAAGTAACGTTAACATTATATAATAAATAGGTGTACGAATATACTTTCGACTGTCTGTTACGTCTAAATTTTTGAAATAATAGCTTAAAAAAACTGTATGAAACGTACTTTATCATTGCTACTGCTGACTTTTTTCTTCGGGTTGACGAGTTGGGCGCAAGATTGTCACGATCCTAACCAGGAGGAAGAGTCGTTCATTGTTAAGATCCAGTCGGGTTATGTGAAAGGTTTCAACCACGAAGGTTCGGTTGGCTTCCTTGGTATTCCTTATGCTTTGGTCGAGAGGTTCATGCCTCCGAAGCCTATAGGCAAGTGGCCAGGCGTGCGCCATTGTGACAAGTGGGGGCCTCAGGCCATGCAGAACACCAATGGACAACAACTGGATGAAGATAAGATGTCGGAGAAATGGTGCTGTGTACTCAATGTGTGGACCGACAAACTGCCTCAGAAAGATTCTGCGACCAAGAAGCTGAAACCTGTTATGGTATGGTTACATGGTGGTGCTTTCGATTTTGGCACATCAGAGTGGGACCCTGGCATGAAACTGGCTCAGCACGATGTGGTGGTGGTTAGCGTTAACCATCGTCTGAATATTCTGGGATTCCTTGATCTCTCGCCGTTTGGTGAGAAATACAAGTATTCGGGCAATGTTGGCATGCTCGATATCGTTGAGGCCCTGAAGTGGGTGCAAGCCAACATCCGCGAGTTTGGTGGCGATCCAGATAATGTGACCATCTTCGGCGAGTCGGGTGGCGGCGGCAAGGTTGGCACACTGATGTGTATGCCACCTGCCAAAGGACTGTTCCATAAGGCAATCATTATGAGTGGAACGATTCTGAATGTCAACACCAAACAGATGACTGAAGAACTGGGTAAGGCCGTGCTGAAAGAGTTGAATATCGCGCCCGAGGATGTTGACCGTATCAAGGATGTACCCTATGCAGAACTGCGTGCCGCCGGACAGAAGGCCATGGCAGCCAGCATTGGTGCACGCAAGCCCGGCACCCCGATGATGTGGGGCTTTGGTCCTACGCCCGATGGTGAGGTGTTGTTGCAGCAGCCATTCCAGAATGGTTTTGCTAAGATTTCCGATAACATTCCTCTGCTGATAGGTACTACTTTCAACGAGGTGCAGCCCCTGCGTTATGGCAAGGATATGACACTCGACGAAGCCCGTCGTGAGCTGATGCGCACCTTCGGATTCGACACCCAGGCATATATCAAGGCCTTTGCCGAGGCTTATCCCGACTATACGCCTCAGGATCTGCTCAGTATCGATTGGATGTTCCGTCCTAAGACCATCATCACCGCCGATGAGATAGCTCAGACCCGCCAGGCACCCACCTATATGTATCTGTTTACCAAACGTTCGGATGTCAACAAGGGATGCGTTCATGGTGCCGAGCTAAAGTACTGTTTCGACAATATCGATGCCGGTTCACCCGAGCATCCTTCGGTAGGTTTGGCTGATGCCATGAGCACTATCTGGGCACGTTTTGCTAAAGAAGGCAATCCTAATGTTTCTTGGTTGCCCGATACCTGGCATCCTTATACCAAGGAGAATGGCGAACTGTTTGAGTTTGGCGACAAGCTGCAGTTCCGTCATAATCACGACCGCAAACTGGCTGAGATTATCGACAAGCATTGCTTCCAGCAGCTCGATGAATTCCGCGACAAGCAGAGTCGGCGCCAGCTTAAGGTGGGCGATGTAGTGATGACTATCTCGCCACGTCAGGGCGGTAAAATCCTCTCGCTGAAGTACAAGGATCAGGAGATGATTTCGCAGTCAAAGTTCCCCGAGTCGTTTGGCTCAACGTTCTGGACTAGTCCTCAGAAGGAGTGGAACTGGCCTCCAGTACCTGAGTTTGATAAGAATCCATACACTGTTGAGGAAAAAGACGGCAAGCTGATTCTTACCGGCGAGGTGTCTAATCGCCTGAAATACCGCATTCGCAAGGAGTTCTCTACCGATGAGAAGGATGGTGCCTTTGTGATTACCTACGCCATTATCAACGAGAGTGGCGAGGAGCGTAAGGTGGCTCCATGGGAGATTACGCGCGTCATCAACGATGGTGGTGTCATCTTCTTCAAGGCGCCGCTCAAGGGCATTACCCCAGCAGGGTTGATGGCGTTTAAGGAAAAATACGGTGCTGTATGGTATTGCCCTGATGAGGCTAACCAGAACCGTAAGATTAATGCCGATGGTAAGGGTTGGTTGGCTTACGCTAATAACGGTTTGCTGCTGCTCAAGAAGTTCGATGATCTGAAAGCTGATCAGCCAGCTCCCGATGAGGCCGAAATTCAGGTTTATGTTAATCGTGGCAAGAGCTATATCGAGCTCGAGAGCCAAGGCGCTTACACCACACTCCAACCTGGTCAGGAGGTGAAATATACGGTTCGCTGGTATCTCAAACCTTTCGATGGCGATGCTGCTCCATCAAAGCAATTACTTAAAATGACCAAATAATAATAAGAATCCCCTCCTGCTCAGGAGGGGATTTCTATTTTCAGATAACGTGTAATCCTAGGAATACCATAATGCCATTCATCAGTATCCAGAAGATAGCGAACGGCAACGTCTTACGCATAATGTCACCATCCTGTCCTTCCATATCACATGCTGCGGTAGCGATGGCGATACTTTGTGGCGATAGCAGCTTACCGCCCTCAGAGCCTGCGCAGTTGGCAGCAGCCAGCCAGTTGGTCTCATTACCGTTCACGCCGAAGAACTGGGCGTCGTTAACCAGTCCAAGCTGTCCGGCAGCAGCAGCCTGCAGTTTTCCGAACAGGATGTTGGCCGATGTAGCCGAACCCGTTACGAATGTTCCGATAGAACCGATAAGTGGCGCAAAGAATGGGTAGGCTGCTCCCGTCACAGCTACCAGTCCTGTAGCGATGGCAAGCGTCATGCCGGTATTGTTCATGAGCATGGCCAGAGCAACCAGACAGCAGATGGTGATAGCCGTCTTCTGCAGATTGATGGTGGTCTTGGCCAGCATCTTCATCAGTTTGCCGAAGCTCAGTCCCTGAATCAGTCCGCCTATCATGGCGCCCAGGAAAATCATCAGTCCGGCATTGCTCAGCCAGCCGAACGAGAAGGTATTGCCGATAACAGGCATGTCAAACTTGGTAACCAATGTTGACTTCAACAGATCGTTCATTGGTGGCACAATCTTACTTGAAATCAGGATGAAGAAGATAATCAGTCCGTAAACACTCCAAGCCTTCAGCGTCTTTGTCATGCCGAATTTCTTCTTTTCAACCACCACTTCGTCGTTGGGGTTCTCATCGTGTATAAACAGCTTGTTGTAAATCAGCATGGCGATGATGGCGGCTACTGAGCCGAGGATAGCTGGCGTTTCAGGACCGAGGAAGTAAGCGCAGCAGAACTGTACGATGATTGAGAAACAGCCCACGAACAGCGCCAGCGAGATATTCTTGAGTATCTTGGTGCGGTCGGTCATCATCAGGATGAGGAACGGGGTGATGAAGAACATCAGCGATAGCTGTAATATAATAAAGGTGGCTACCTCGCAAAGCATTTCGGGCGAAGCGGTTCCATCGGCCACCTGATTGGCCAGTGTGGTGGCGGGCAGTCCCACAGCTCCGAAACCTACGGCCACGGTGTTAGCCACCAGACAGATCACAGCCGAGAACATGGGTTTGAATCCCAGTCCTATCAGGATGGCGGCAGGGATAGCTACGGCAGTTCCGAATCCTGCCATACCTTCGAGCACACCACCAAAGCCCCATGTTAGCAGGAGCACCAGCAGACCTTTGTCGCTAGTCAGCTGTATAAACTGCGTCTTGATGGTCTCAATTTCCTTCGTCTCCACCAGAATGTTGTAGCTGAAGATAGCGCAGATGATAATCAGGATAATGGGGAAACAAGCCTTTAGCACACCTTCTATGATCGACCAGAAAGTGATGGCGTAGATGGATGATCCCACGTACTTATCTGGCACGATGCCCATAGACGGTGCTACGAGTACGGCTAGAAGAATGGTTACTACAAGCGTTATTAACGCGCTCTTCCAGCCTGACATCTTGAGGCCCATCATAAGTACGAAGAGCAGAATAATAGGAATTACAGATACAATTGCTGCCATAGGGCTTTTAGTTATTAGTTTGTTATTTATATAAGTTCTGCCGACAAATATACGAATAAATCCGCAATGTTACACAAATATTTAGTTAAAAATCAAAAATAGCTTACAATTGTGGGCACGCAATTGCGAATTTCTACCGGAATGGTCTCAGTTTCCACATTTTCGGCGCTCACTTTCAGTCGCACCATGCAGGCTTTTGTGTTGAGTGGTTTCTGCTGGTCGAAGATAAAGTTACCCACGCTGTAGTATATCTTTTTGCCGTGGAATTCCTCGATGGTTTGCAGTGTATGGGTGTGGTGACAAATCAGCACGTCGGCCCCGGCACGTATCAGTTGGTGGGCATCCCAACGTTGTCTGTTCACTGGCTGCAGTGTGTGTTCGCCACCCCAGTGCAGCGATACGATGATAACCGCTGTAGAATCAGCTTTGCGCAGCCGATGCACGCGGTTCAGTAGTGAGTCCATCGGTTCCTGACTCACGCAGGGCTTGTCGGGTAGATAGGCGTAGTTTTCCAGCGCCAGTCGTAGCGATGGCACCAGCCACACGTTGCGTGGTTGCGATGCCAGCAGCACGGGCTCTGCGGCCTCTTGCATGTTCTGTCCGGCACCTATGGGCACCATGCCTGCTGCTATCACGTTGCACTTGGTGTCCATCAGTCCCGCTCGCCCTTGGTCTATCGAGTGATTGTTGGCCAGATTCAGGTGGGTGATGCCGTGCTGGCGTAGCGTGCCGAGCCACTCAGGCTCGCCACGAAAGATAAAAAGTTTCTGTACGGGCGACTGGATCTTGGTGGCAGGGCACTCCAGATTGCCCACTACCACCTGAGCCGAACGGAATACGGAGTCGACACCTGCGGAGAACAGGTGGTCTACTCCATGTTTGCTGATCTCGCGCCGCACCCCGCGGTCAAGCAGAATGTCGCCGGTAAATACGATATTCAGCGTATCAGCGCAGAGCGCCGATACGCTGAACATCAAACTAACAACCAGAACTATAGAATACCTCTTCATTCGGTTCGGGCATCTTTTTCAGTGGCAGCAGTATGGGCTTCATCCAGTCGGGCACACCCTTACGCGGATTGCTTTCCAGTTGCTTCTGCCACTCCTCGTCGGTCAGTCGTGGCTGGTCTATAGGCTGTACAAACTCGCGATAGCTGAGTACAGCGCCGCGTGTCAGATACAGATAGCCGCCTATCTCTACTACTACGTAAATCTCGTCGGCATCACCCACAGCCTCGAATAGTATGGCCTTGTCGGGGTTGTTGTCGGCGTTGGCGGTATAGACATCGGCCACCAGAGCCACCTTGCGGTCGGCACCCTCTATGTCTACCCAGTTATACAGATTCTGATCGGGCATACGCAGCAGGTCGAGCGATATATTCTCGAATGTGGCGCCTATGTACGATATCTGGTCGTACTCCTCGTCGGTCAGCACTTTGCCGGCCAGTTCCTTCTCGCTCACGCGTAGCAGAAATGTCACTTCTTCTCTCAGTCGCTCGGTCACACCCTCTATCTTCTCGGTCATCATGTTCTGGTCCTTCAGCAATTTGGCGGTGTTTTCAAGCAGCTCTGAGGCCTTCTTCCAGAACTTCACGTTGGGCTCCACATATCCCTTTACCACTGGGTCGGGCACGCTCTCGCCACCACCACACTCGGCTCCCATGGGCTGTTTGGCATAGAGTATGGCGTCGTGCTTCAGCTCGGCCCACGATGCCAGGGCGGCATTCAGGTCTTTCTTGCTCCAGTTGGGGTTCTGCATGAAGTAGGGCGACTGACTGTCGGTGCCTGTGGTCAGCACTTTCAGTGTCTGCATCCATTGAGTGGCTGTGGTCTCCTGCCAGTCTATCTCGCCCATACGCTTCTTCATTCTGTCTAGTGTGGGCAACAGCTTTTTCCACTCGGTCTTCTCTTCCTTCAGAATCTGCTCGGCGGCCGATACGCCCATGGCAGCCATCACGTCGATGCCCTTAGGCACACCGCGCTGGGTTATTCTACTGTCGTAGTCCACCATCTCCTGCAGCACTTCGGCATCGGGCTGGTAGCGCTGTGGCATCACGTTTATCTTGTTATGACTGGTCTTCTCAAACTTCGGTCGTATGCGTGTCTGCTTGTCGCCTATCTCGTTCAGCACCTTGGTCAGCTTGGCCATCTCCTTGTCGTCGTTCAGCAGCTCTTCCATTGCCATGCCCGTCTTGTCAACCTCGCTCATTACCTGTATCAGACTCAGGTTGTCGTGCTGACCCATCAGCATGGTTATCAGGTTGTTTATCTTGTCGTACTTCTGGCGTGTATTCTTAAACAGTTTCATGGCAAATGCCATCTGTACGGCCTGCTTCACTTCGGTCGCGTGGTCCATTCCCATGGTGGCGGTCTGCAGCCACATCATACCGCGGAAGTAGCGCTTCAGTGCGTCGCTTCGGGTGTAGTGGCCGCGGGCTCGGAACAAGCTGTAGGGGAACGATACTTCGCCCATATAGTCCATCAGCATGCTGCTTCGTTCGTTCTTTGCTTTCAGGCATCTCTCTATCTCGGCCTTCTCGGTGGTGTAGCTGGCATCAATCGGCTTGCCGTTAAACAAGTGCAGAGCCACGCGGAAGAACTGCAGATTTCTGCCGGCTATACGCTTGGTCTCGCTGTCGTCGTTGCCTGCGTTGTGGATGATGGCCAGCATGGCGTCAATCATATCCTGCGAGTATGATGTCATCAGTGGCAGCAGCTGATATTCCTCCAGCTCGCGCAGCATGCAGTCTATGTAGAGGTGATACAGCTGCAGGTAGAGGTCGGTAGTCACAAAGTTGGGGAAGTCTGAGTAGTCGTTCCGCTCGTAGATGTGGAACAGCTGTGCGGTGTTTGATGGCACGATGGCGAATCCCTCTTCGGCCAGTTTCTGACACAGCGTAGAGTCGAAGTCTTTCAGCTGTTGCGGATTCAGCAGATTGCTCATGTTCACGCGCAGCCCTTCTCCCACCTCGAAGTTCTGTTTCTGCAGCTCGTCCTCGCGCTCTTTCAGTCGCTTCATAAACTGCATCTCCTCGTCGTTGTATACTATCAGTTTCTGCTCGTCGATGGTTCGCAGATAGGCATCACGCCAGTTCTCACCCTCCTTGGTGTCTACGTTTTGTACTTTCTCGTCGAGCACATACATCAGCGAGTCGTACCACGATGTAACGCCGTATATGCCTCGCAGGTACGAGTCCTTAAACGGGTAGCCGCGCTGTGCAGCTGGGGCGTTGCGCAGTATGCGCAGGTCGCTCAGGTTCAGCCCCGACACGTCCATGTTGTAGTCGATGCTGTCACGCAGTTTCTCGGCATCTATGGTCGATACCGGTACTTGTACCACACTCTGTTTCTGGCTGCAGGCTGCTATCAGGCTTGCCATGCATGCCAACATAATTACTTTACTCTTTTTCATTGGTCAAAGGTCTTTTTTGCTGTTTCTTTGTTTACACCTTTTATAATATAGTGGTCGAAGGCCATTCCGAATCCTCCCCACTTGTAGTCCGATACCACATACTGTCCGTTGCCGGTCTGCTCCAGTGCGCGAATCTTGCCGTCAACGTAGCGGAAGTCTTCAAGTATGCCGCCCAGTTTCGAGCCCAACCACAGTGGGCGGGCCTTGCCGTTAACCTGCTTGAAGATGAATATTCTGCGTGCCTTTTGCGGATAGAAACGTGTGCTTTTGATCACGCCCACGATGGCATCGATGTTTCCGTCGCCATCTACATCGCCCGTCTGATACTGATACACGGGGTAGGGCAGTCGCCAACCGTTAAGGTAGTATAGGCTGTCGTTCTGTTTCTTCAGTTCAAAGCTCTGTGCCTCGCATGCCAGTGTGCCGAACCAGATGGTATGTAGTATCAAAATCCTACTGTTTATCACGTCTTGAGAATTTTATCGGGCCAAAGATACGAAAAAATACTAAAAATGCTATTCTATACCGATTTTTTTTGTATATTTGCTCGCAAAAATCAAAGTATAACTAAAAACTTAGACGCCCTATGATTACTCAGTTCCTGTCAGAGCTTCGGCAGTTCCTGCCCGATGAGCGTATTTACACCGACGAGCTCCGTACCCTTGGTTGGGGTACCGATGCCAGTTTCTATCGTCAGATTCCACAGGTCGTCGTCCGCAGCGATAGCGAGGATGAGATTGCCAAGATCGTGTGCGCCTGTCGCAAATACAAGTTGCCCTACACCTTCCGTGCTGCTGGCACCTCGCTCAGTGGTCAGAGCTGTACCGACAGCGTGCTCATTGTGGCTGGTAAGCATTGGGAGCAGTACGAGCTGGCTGCCGATAAGGAGTCGATAAAACTGCAGCCCGGCATTGTGGGCGCGCGCGTGAATCAGATATTAAAGCCTTTCGGCCGCGTGTTCCCGCCCGATCCTGCCTCTATCGGTTCGGCCATGGTGGGCGGCATCGTGGTCAATAATGCCTCGGGCATGAACTGCGGTGTGCATGCTAATAGCGACCGCATGCTGCTCTCGGCCCGCATCATTCTGACCGATGGCACCGTGCTCGATACGGGCGACGAAAAGAGTCGCGAGGCTTTCCGCCAGTCGCACCCAGAGTTCATCGCCAAAATCGAGGCGCTGCGTGATAAGGTACGTGCAGATAAGGAGTTGGCCGACCGCATCAGCCGAAAATACAGTATCAAGAATGTGACCGGACTGAATCTGCGCCCGCTGGTGGCTTACGATGATCCGTTCGACATCATTGCCCACTCGATAGTTGGCTCCGAGGGTACCTTGGCGTTCCTCTCTGAGGTTACCATGAAGACGCTGAAGGACTATCCGTTCAAGGCCTCGGCCATGGTTTACTTTATGACCATGAAGGAGAGCTGCGAGGCTGTGGTGGCTATGAAGAAGATGAAGGCTGGCGAGGAAGACCTGGAGTACAGCGCCGAGAATCTGGTGGTGAAGAGTGCCGAGATGCTCGATTACAAGTCGCTCAGTTCGGTCGACGATCCCGTCTACCTGCAGTATCAGAAGGATGTGGATGCTGGTAAGATTGAGGGCGTGGAGCCTGGCGATTACCACAACCTCACCGCCATCCTCACAGAGACAAAGGGCATCACCCACGAGCAGCTGCTCGATAAGATAGCAAAGATACAGGAGTGTCTGGGGCAGTTCCGTCTGTACATTCCGGCTGAGTTCACCGAAGACCCGAAAGTCTACGGCAAGTACTGGGCCATCCGAAGTGGTATCTTCCCCAGTGTGGGCGGCACCCGTCCGGTGGGCACATCGTGCCTCATTGAGGATGTGGCATTCCCCATCGAGAGTCTGCCTGAGGCAACAGTAAAACTGCAGAAACTGATAGCCGACCACGGCTACGACGATGCCTGCATCTACGGCCACGCTTTCGAGGGCAACTACCACTTCATTCTGAACCAGAGCTTTGCCGACGAGCATGAGGTGGCTCGCTATGCTGAGATGATGCGCGATGTGGCTAAGTTGGTGGTGGAGGGCTACGACGGTTCGCTCAAGGCCGAACACGGCACTGGTAGAAATATGGCACCGTTTGTGAAGTACGAGTGGGGCGATAAGGCCTACGAGGCCATGAAGGAACTCAAGCAGATTTTCGACCCCGAAGGATTGCTGAATCAAGGCGTTATCTTCAACGATGATCCTGACTGCTTCATCAAGTGCCTCAAGCCGCTGCCGGTGCTCGATTTTGACTTCAGCAGCGTACCCGATGGCGGTCATTACCTCATGGATCCAGCCCTCTCAACGGCTAAGGAGACCATCGAGCAGGTGAAGCGTGCCAACAAGTGTATCGAGTGCGGTTTCTGCGAGGTCAACTGTATGTCGTGCGGACTCACGCTTTCCAGCCGTATGCGTATCGCCGTTCAGCGCGAGATACGCTATCTCACCGCTACGGGCTCTAACCCCGAGCGCCTGGCTACGCTCAAAAAGCAGTATAAGTACTATGGCGACCAGACCTGCGCCACCGACGGACTCTGCTCAACATCGTGCCCGATGAAGATCAATACCGGCGAGCTGACGCACCTGATTCGTCAGATGGATATGAACCAGAGTCCTATGGGCTATAAGCTCGGTGAGTTTGCAGCCAACCACATGGCAGGCATCAAGAGCGGTCTGCGCGTGGTGCTCGATGTGGCCCATGCCGCCCACGTCACGCTGGGCCCAACGCTGATGACTACCGTGTGCCGCACCATGAACAAGATGGGTCTGCCGCTCTGGACCACCGCCATGCCTAAGAAGCATCGCCAGCCCAAGAAGAGTGATTTGACTCAATTTATCATTGAGTCCATTGACCATTCTGCTGCGCAAAAGGGTACGGATGCCAATAATGTTCAATTGTCAATGGTCAATGGTCAATCAAAAGTCGTTTACTTCCCCAGCTGTATCAATCAGACCATGGGCCAGTCGCGCCATGGCGGAAAGATTCACGACCTGGTTGATGAGGTCATCCAGCTCATGGCCAAGGCGGGCTACGAGGTCATCTTCCCCGAGGGCATGGAGCGTATGTGCTGCGGACAGATCTGGGAATCGAAGGGTATGCTCGACATTGCCGACCGCAAGAGTGCCGAACTCGAGGCCGCCCTGTGGAAAGCCTCCGAGCAAGGTAAGTACCCCGTGCTCTGCGCCCAGAGCCCCTGCCTGCATCGTATGAAAAAAGTCATGAAGAAGATGAAACTCTATGAGCCTGCCGAATTTATCATGAAGTATTTGGTGCCGCGCCTCGACTTCCATCCCATCAGTCGTCCTATCGCCCTGCATATCACATGCTCTACCCGTCAGATGGGTGTGGCCGACGACCTGATTAATCTGGCCAAGCTGTGCTCTACCAATGTGTTCCTGCCCGAGGGCGTGGGCTGTTGCGGTTTTGCCGGCGATCGTGGTTTCACCTTCCCCGAGCTCAACAAGTACGGTCTGCGCAAGTTGCGCCCGCAGATTGAGGCCAACCACATCGAGGTGGGCTACTCTAACAGTCGTACCTGCGAGATAGGACTCGAAACCAATACCGGCATCCCTTATATGAGTATTGTGTATCTTGTTAACGAATGTACAACCCCTAAACAATAGTTATTTTAGAAAACCAAAAGTATGAAATCAATCATCAAGACATTCATGTTTGCTGCCCTCATGATGGCAGCATCAGTCAGCGCTCAGGCACAACTGCTGAGCACCCATGTTGAAACAGGTGATGTCGAGGGCGTTCTCGACGATGGCCTGGCTGTTTACAAGGCTATTCCTTATGCTGCACCTCCAATCGGCAATCTGCGTTGGCGCGCTCCGCAGCCCGCACTGCCCTGGGATGGTGTGCGCAAGTGCGATACCTTCGGACCTATGCCCCCACAGCCCACACGTCCAGGCCGTACATCCGATATGATGAACGAAGACTGCCTGTATCTGGGCATCGCTACGCCCGCCAAAAGTAAGGCCGAGAAACTGCCAGTGATGGTGTGGATTCACGGTGGTGGATTCCAGACCGAGTGGTACGGTGGCGACCTCTGGAAGCATCTGGCTCAGCGCGGTGTGGTCATCGTTAGCATCGAGTATCGCACGGGTGCTCTGGGCTTCATGGCTCACCCTGAGCTCACCAAGGAGAACAAGGAGGGCCATTCGGGCAACTACGGTCTGCTCGACCAGATATTCGCTCTGCAGTGGGTTCAGCGCAATATCGGCCAGTTTGGTGGCGACCCCTCAAAGGTTACCATCTTTGGCGAGTCGGCTGGTGCCATCAGCTGCAGCATGCTGTGTGCTTCGCCCATGGCCAAGGGTCTGTTCCGTGCCTGCATCAGTCAGAGTGGCGGCTCGTTTGCCCCTTGGACCGATAAGCCCCGTTCGCTGGGTATGGATGCCTCGCAGAAGGGTGTCGAGCAGCAGGGTGTGGCTTTCATGAAGCATCTCAAGAAAAAGAATATCAAGCAGATGCGCCAGATGGATGCCATGTTGCTGTGCGATGGCGATGTGGGCTTCAGCGGCTTCTGGCCTTGCGTTGATGGCTACGTGATCTGCGACGACCAGTATCGCCTCTACGAGCGTGGCGAGTATAACGATGTGCCTGTCATCGTGATGACCAACAGCGACGAGGGGGCCCTCTTTGCACCTCGCAATATGACGGCCGAGAATTATCAGAAAACACTGAAGGGCATCTTTGGCGATTGGGCCGATGAGGCTTTGAAGTATTACCCCGGTGCCACCGACGATGAGGCTTGGCACGGCTTTGGCGATGCCTTCCGCGATATGGGCTTTGCATGGCCGTCTTACGCTTGGGTTAGCCTGCAGAACAAGACCGGTAAGAGTCCTGCCTATGCCGCTTATCTGGCTCAGCCTTCAACCATGAGTTTCTCGCAGGATCCACGCCGTCGTGGTGTGGCCCATGCCGACGATATCATGTACCTGAATGGTCACTTCCTGCTGCAGGGCGACAAATATCCCGCTGAGAGTGCCGTGGCCGAAATCATCCAGCAGTACTGGGTAAACTTTGCCAAGACTTGCAATCCTAACGGCAAGGGCCTGCCTTACTGGCCTGCCTTCGACGATTCTAAGCCTACCACCATGCAGTTCTCTAACGGTGCCTCGCTCATTATGCGCCCCAACCGCGAGCAGGTAGACTTTATCGACCGCTGCTACAAGGCTAAACGTGAGGCTGCCGAGGCAGCTCGCCGCTAACACGTACGCGTACATTAATTTATATAGGCTGGCATAAAAATGCTGGCCTTTTTTTGTTTTTTTTATAAAATGTTTGAAAGTTTTTAAATTTTTGATTAAATTTGCGCCATAAATAGTTATGATTTACTAACCCGTAGCAATAAAACAACATTTATTTAACTGTATGATAAAGACAAGAACAATTATTCTATCCTTGGCGCTTGCCGCTCTGGCTACTACCGCCAGCGCACAGGTATTTACTGGCGAGCACAAGTACGACGGCGAACATAAGAACGAGCTGTCGGGCTACTTCATGGGTGGCAACAATGTCGTGGTTCAGGGTTATGGCGGCCTTGCTGCCTCATATAAGTATCACCTTACCGATCGCTGGACGGTGGGCGGCGATGCGCAGGCACAGCTGGGCAAGCAACTCTACTCTGTCGATGCCAAGGGAGGCTACCGCCTGCCTTTCAAGTTTTTAGACTTCTATTTCGATGCCACGCTGCTCTACAACCGCTATGAGCGCTGGAAGGCCAACGAGAAGATAGCCAACCTCTCGGTAACGGTAGAGTCACCTTATCTCTATCTGCGCGTGGGCGAGTCGTACATCCGCTGGAGTATTCGCGACTTCGGTTATACCGAGCCCCTCACATTAACCTTCGGCTTTGGCGCTCAGATGCGTCCGCGCTGGAACTCGTGGAATGTGGGCATCTTCTTCCGCAACTACGACGACTTCTACTTCGAGAACTGGAACATCAACTGGGGCTTGAACTTTTACGGCCGCATCAACTCTACCATGAATTTCTTTGGTGAGTTCAACATCCGTCCTGCAGGCAGTATGAGCCAGCTGGCCAGTAAGTACGAGACATCAGGAAAGTTAGGAATTAAATACGTTTGGTAATTATGAGAAACATGAAATATACGTTGCTGGCAGCCGTAGCTGCCATCGTCTTCACCTCGTGCGATAAGGTGAGTCCCATCGGTGTGCTTGTATCGGGTACAGGCGTTGAGGATCGTGTAAAAATGTCGAGCAAGTATTACGATGAGCATAAGAATGATTTCCGATATCTGGTGGCCAAGGGCGACTACAGCTTCCTGGTTGGAGCCGATAGTCATATGACTACCGACGATGGACGAATGGCGGAGATGCTTCAGATAGGTTTCGACCACGGCGACCTGTTCTGGGCCCATCTGGGTGATATTGCCGACACCAAGGCCGAGTACTATGTCACGCTCGAAGATGTTATTACCGAGTTCAGAAAGAAATATGCCGAAAAGCACTTTGAAGAGGTATATGTGGGCCAAGAAGGCAACGAGTATCAGATGAACTCCGAAGAGTTCTATGTCTATGTCGACAATGTTGCCGATATGGTGTATACGCTCGATAATGTGCCGCTGCCGTTCTATCCTGTTGTGGGTAATCACGACATCACTCACAATGGCTGGGCCCTGTGGTCAAACATCTTCCACTCGTCGTTCTATCAGGTTCCCATCATCGTTCTCGATGCAAATGAGAATATCGTAGCGCTCGACCATCTTATCTTCCTCGATTCAGCCAGTGGTACACTGGGCCGAGAGCAGGTTAAGCTCATCGAAGAGGGTATCATGGATGGTAAGGAGATTGAGAAGGAGAATGGCGTCAAGATTCGCAACACCTTCGTGTTCAGTCATACCAACATCTTCCGTCCGCGCTCGGTTGAGTTCGCATCTACCTTCCCTCGCGAGGAGATGTTCTTCCTGCTCGACAAGTTTGCCGAGTGGAATGCCAACATCGTGTTCCTAGGCCACGTACATAAGTGGGATCACCAGACCGTTAATGGCATCGAGTATCTCACGCTCGACTCAATGAGCGAGGACAACAACCCCGAGCCAGGCGATTATCTGGTGCGCGTAAATTGTAAGCTCGATGGCACCAACTCGTGGGAGCATGTACACATGAACTATACCCCCAAAAAATAACTGGAGTTTCTAAAAAATGTTAGCACGTATGAAGAAAGTTTGTATGTTATTCCTGTCGGTAGCCCTTCTTTGCGGCTATACGTCGGTTCAGGCTCAGGTCATGAAGTCGGCCGACCTTGAGAAGTATGCCAAGCAGAAGTATGGCGATAAGTGGCTCGATGCAGCCAAGAATCTGGCAGGCGGCCTTACGCTCGATAAGAACGAGAGCCTTACCTACCAGCAGGTGGTCGAGGCTCCCGGCAAGACCAAGCAGCAGCTCTATGTGGCTCTTAACTACTGGGCCACGGCCACGTTCAAGGATAATAACGCCATTACCCTTAACGATAAGGATGCCGGTTGCATAATCATCTCGTCTACCATCAAGAACATCGCCGAGCACATGGGTACCGTCAGCAAGTACTCTGTCAGCATCACGCCTATCATCCGCCTTGATATCAAGGATGGCAAGATACGCGTCACCTATACCGTTCAGACCTACGATGTGCTGAACGATATCAGCGGCGGATGGTTCGGAGTGGCTCTCGATGGTCCTAACAAGTCGTATGGCGATGCCAAGCGCAAGGCCGACGATAAGACCAATGCCAGCCTTTACGACGAGCAGTGGGAGATAGCCCGCCACTATCCGTTTGTCGAGAAGGACGCGCAGAAGCGCACCTGCTCAAAGGCCCTCGTCATGACCCACGCCTATAGCAATGCCATCATCGATAAGGTAGAAGAAGCCGTCAAAAACGGCATCGTAGGAAATGACAACGACGATTGGTAAAGAGGATTAACGGCTGAGGTCTACCATGAATATGCTTGTTTTGTGCCAAGTTTACAAAATCTTTGTGCCAATTTAACAAAAAACGTATTTTTTGTGTTGTGATTGAGAACTTATTTGTATCTTTGCCACAGATAAAGAATTGGAACTTATTTATTAACATTTTAAAATTTACGATTATGTCAGACAAGAAATTTGAGCAGACTGAGCTTGACGAGGAGCAGCTCGATGTAGTAAGTGGTGGTACTTCTCATCCAAACCTAGGTGATAATGTCAGTGCTGGAAGAACGACTATTTTCTAATTTGTTATCAAAACGAAAAATAGAGGCTCGCAATGATGCGGGCCTCTACTTTTTGCTATTTTGTTATCCTGATCCAGTCGGCATCAAGCCAGCCGCGATCACTTTTAGAGTCAGTCTCTACGGCTATGAATCCGAACTTGGCCCCAATCCATTTGCCTTCTTTCATCTGGAACTCATTGCCGCAATCCTTAAACTTCTTGCCGTCCATGCTCCAGGCAAAGTGTAGCTTAGAGTCGGCCACTTTGAGGCGCAGATAGATGTCCTCGTGGATGCCTGGCTTGTAGTCAATCTTGTCGACGGCAGTGGGTTTCAGTGTGGCTATAATGTGTTCTGTCTGAGCGCGGCCCTTGTCGGCTGCTTGGCAGGTTATCTGAACTAACTCGAAACTGTTGCCAGCACGACGAACCACCAGGGCGCTGTAGTCGAGACCCATCATGATGAGACCGCCCATCTGGCCCTCGGCCTTCGAGGTGAAGCGCATCTTGGTGGTAACAGTAAAGGCATCGGCTGGTGTCTTCTGTAGCAGCATATTGGGAACCTCCCAGAAGTTCTTGTAGCCCTCCGACAACTTATAGGTATAGATGCGGAAGGTGCCGAAGGCGGTGGGCACGCCGAACTTCTCGTCGTAGTTGCCATGCCACTGCCATTGCAGCCCCATGGTAGGTGCGTTGAACTCATCGCTCTCAACAGGATTTACGATGACGCTGCTCGACGATTTGGGCTTTCGATAGGTGGAAACGGGCTCGCCCTTCTTACCCATGATGGGCCAGCCGCTGCTCCAGTCAACAGGGTTCAGATGCACCACGCGACCGTAAGCCTCCTTATCCTGGAAGTGCAGAAACCAGTCTTCACCGTATTTGGTATGTATCCAACCGCCCTGATGAGGGCCGTTAATCTTGGTCTTGCCCTGTGCCAATACTATCTTGTGCTCGTAAGGGCCGAAGGGCGATTTACTGCGCATGGCCAACTGGAAGCCCGTGGGCACGCCGCCAGCCGGACACATAATCCAGTACCAACCTTCGCGCTTGTAGAACTTCGGGCCTTCGCAAGTGCGGTTCTCGGTGCCGTTGCCGTCGAACACGATGACGGGCTGACCGATGGGTTTGGTGCCTTCGGCATTCAGCTCGCGCACGGTGAGTACCGAGGCAAACTTAGAGCGCGAGTTGGCCCATCCGTTAACCAGATAGCAGCGGCCGTCGTCGTCCCAGAGTGGGGTAGTATCGATGTAGCCCTCGCCGCGAATCACGCATACGGGCTGCTCCCACTCACCGGCAGGATCACCGTGCTTGGTCTTCACCATCATCACGCCGAAGTCGGGGTCGCCCCAGTAGATGTAGTACTGCCCCTGGTGGTAGCGGATGCTGGGCGCCCACACGCCGTTGCCGTGCTGCGGACGACTGCTGAAGTGCTGAAGCAGGGCATCGTGGCCCTCATAGAGGTTCTTCAGCGCGTAGCCCACAATCTGCCAGTTAACCAGGTCTTTTGAGTGCAGAATGGGCAAGCCGGGCGTGCAGTGAAAGCTGGACGCCGTCATATAGTAATCCTCGCCACTGGGCCCCACGCACACGTCGGGGTCGCTGTAGTCGGCGTTAATCACGGGGTTGGTATAGGTGCCGTTGCCATTGTCGGGGCTCCACACCTGCGAACGGTATTGGGCCGATGCCGACAGTGCGGTCAGCAGGCCTGTTGCAATTACAATAGTAGTTATCTTGTTCATTATTTCAAGTATTTGTCAAAGAAGTCGAGTACACGCTGCTGTGCCTTGAGCGGGCAGCTGTGAGGCATATCCCATATTTCAGTTTCCAACTTATCGTCGGCGCCCTGACTCTTCCAGGTGTCGTGCATCGTACTGAACGCCTTCTCGACGCCAGCCACGGGGAAGAGCTTATCCTGACTGCCGTTGATGAAGAGCATGGGCTTGGGGCAGGCGATGCTGGCCACATGGGGATAGTCGAGCCAGCGGCGCAAACCGGGGAAGCAGTTGGCAAAGCCGCCGTTCTCGGTGCGATCGTACTTAAAGCCCATCTGCTCGTCGGTAGTCACCATCCAGCAGATAGCTGTTCCCACCTTGATGCGGTCGGAGAGTGCTGAGAGCATCCAGGCGCGATAGGCACCCATCGACCAGCCCGTGCAGCCGATGCGGTTGGCATCTACCTCGGGCATCTGTGCCAGGTATTCGGTGCCGGCCATATCGTCGTAGGTCATATAGGCCGAGAGGTCTATGCCGTACATCATCATGTTGCCGGCTATCATGTCGTAGCGGTCGCGACGTGCACCCTCTTTCTGGCCGCGTTCGCCCCACATGGGTGCATCGGCCGAGAACACCACGTAGCCGTGCTGTGCCAGGTAGTCGCCAAAGAACTGCCCCTCGTAGCCTGCCAGCCAGGCTTCGGCATCGGCCTTCACCTCGTCGGTCTCGCACGCCAGCGGGCGAATCATCTTCTCCTTACCGATAAACAGGTGGGCACCGTGGTCGTGCAGGGCGTTAACGGCGGGGAAGGGACCCTTGCCGTCGGGAATCAGCACGTAGGCAGGCACCTTATAGTACTTTGATAGTTGGATTTCTATCTTGCGGGCCTTGTAGCCGTTGCGCTGCTCTTCGGCCAAAACGGTTACGTTGTAGCCATCGGCTGGGGCGGGTGGTGGCGTGAGCATGCAGTCGAAGACCTTCTGGCGTGCGGCCTTCTTCCACTTACTGAAGTTCTTGATGCTGCTGTTGCCCCACGCCATAGGGTAGGTGAGGTCGGCTATCAGCTGCTTGGCATAAACGGGCAGATTGCGCTCAAACTCGTATTTCTGTCGCTTCTGCTGAGAGGTCTCTTTCTTCTTAGGCTTCGGCTGGTCTAGCTTGACGATGGTGCATGCTACATCTTCCTTGTTGACTGAGTAGCCGATGTAAAGGCTGCCGTTGTGATAGAACGCCTTGGGATAGCTGTAGCCCAGGGTTTTGTATCGGCCCTCGTAGCGTTGCGGGGGCAGCTGCTCTTTGGTGCGCAGTGTGATGGATTCGCTGAATGTCTTTCCGTCTTCTGAGAGCTGTAACACCAGTGGCCAGCGCTCTTTGTTGCCTGAGGAACAGCTCACCATATAGGCCGTGCCATCGGGCAGATTGCCGGCACACTGCTTGGTGCGACCATCAAGATAATCGGTCAGTGTGGGCTTGGTCCACGTCTCGCCGCGATCGGTGCTGTATGAGGCCAGCTTACGGAACGAACTGCTCTGGTCGCGAAACAGCATGACTAGCGTGCCGTCTGGGCGGATATACTGGCTGGGCTCAATCTCGCGCGATGTCTTGCCTTTGTCTTCGGCCTCAAAGCGGGCTTTCTGCCAGCCGCTCACGCCGTTGGCATCGTCGGTGTATACAGGGCAGATGTGCAAACCTGGCATGAAGTGGGCAGCACCCACCAGTCGGCCGTCTTTCAGCGTATAGGGGTCTTGCTCCAGCACACCCTGCATAGCGCTGCCATCGGCCATCCTGACGGATTGCAACTTGCTCCATGTCAGTCCGTCGGTAGAGGTCATATAATAGGTACGTCCGCCACGCGGCGTCAGGCCTTTCTTCCACAGGTCGATATAAGCCGTGAGCGTGCCGCCACGCACCAGCCAACCGCCCGATGTGCAGTAGTCGGAAGCCGATGGCACGGCCAGCTTCTGCGGACTAGCCCACGTCTTACCTCCATCGCTACTCCAGCTGTAGGCCACCCAAGTGTCGTCGGTATCCTCATCCTTGGGCGAGCTCTGCCACATGCAGTATAGCTTACCCTTAAATGCTGTCATCACCACGCCGTTGGTATAGTGGTCGGTCTCATCAGCCGCACGGAATATGGTGTAAGTCTTCACCTCGCCAGCCCACAGCAGCAGACTTGCGAATAGACAGAGAATTAACGTGTATGATCTTTTAGCCATTGCATTTGTTTGATACTAGTTTCTTTACTGGTCCAGTGCTCGTTGATGGGAGTGATGAGCGCATCTTTGGGCGCTGAAATGAGATTCCACACGATGTAGCTGGTTGTTGGTGGACAAACATTATCGTTATAACCCCATGTAAGATATACGGGGCACGTAATGCGACGTGCAAAATTCACCACATCGAAGTAGGCCATGGTCTTAACCTTATCGGCCGTAAGCATATTGCTGAGACGGTTGAAGTGTGGATAGCCGCCGGCACGGTTGTCGAGATAACCGGCCATATCTGCCAGTGCAGGATGATTGGCTACACAAGCCGACACACGAGGGTCAAGACCTGCGGTGATGAGCGACAGGGCTCCACCCTGGCTGCCACCCTGAACAAACACGTTCTTACTGTCCCACTCGGGTAGCGAGCAGAGGAAGTCGATGGCGCGAACGCAAGCCACATAGACGTGTTTCATATAATAGTTGTCGCGGCAGTCGAGACCGTTGGTAAGATAGCCGTTCTCGTAATCGAAAGCAGTAGTAATCTCCTTAAACTGCTCGTCGGTCATCTCTGGATTCAAACCATGAATCTCCATCTCCAAGCGGATAAAGCCGTTCTTAACGTAGTGGGTGTTTGCCATAGGCTCTTTGATAGTCTTGATGCCTGCGCCTGGAGGACAGAGCACCACGGGGTGCTTCTTATGGTCCTTGGGCTTGGTCAGATAACCATAGATGCTATGACGCTGATCGGTCTTTATCTTCAGCAGATAGCAATCAAATTCAGCAGTAGAATAGCTATCAACGTGCTTGCAACTGACGCTGACGGGCGTTTTGCGTGCCTCTTCGATATTGGCCTTCCAGAAAGCATCGAAATCAGCAGGGTTCTTGGTGTAAGGCTTCAGCTGCTCAGGCGAGAATCCTACCTTTACGTGGTGCTGGAACTTCTTGCCGCCAACCTCGGCCAAAAGTCGGAGGTCAAGGAATCCCGGTTTCTTCATGGTGCCCATATCTATAGTGGCACGTCCGTTTTTAAGGGTTGTCTTGCCTGTAGATGTGGCCGACATCATGTCGGGGGCAATCTCGTAAGCAACTTCTACATTCTGCGGAACACCATAGAGATAAAATCCAACCTCAACTTTGGCTTTCTCGCCAGTCTTATACAGCCAGTCAGCATGATTGGGTACCGTTGTCCACAGATAGTCTGAACGGTAGGGATAATTCTCGCGTCCCTGCGGTAGCGAGCGAGCAGAGCTCGAGCGCTCGGCTAGTGCCGAAATAGAGCAGATGATAGCGCAAACCAGCACTACGACCTTCATGAACCCTACAGAATTGTATCTATTCATTTATTAAGTAGTTTTATTGGGTGCAAAAATACGATTTTAAATTCACATAACAAAGAAAATCTCTTATTTTTCCTCTCTTTCAAAGCATCCATATTGGTTAACGGGCAGTTTCTTTCGATTGATGGTAACATAACCAATCGGTTTCTCTGCAGGTTGGAATATCAGCTCAGGATTCCATTTGTCGTCGCCGCTCATAACGGCTTCTATGGTATACTTCTCTGCTTCTTCGGCAGTTAGCGTGTTTTTGGCAGTACACCAGATGGTGTCTTTATTCTCGTCAAAGCGGTAATAACGGTTTATGCGCTTTGAGAGATCAAGCAGCTTGCCGTTTGCATCGGTTGTCTGATATTCGGCAAAAACAGAAGGCAGACCATTCATGGTGGGGCACCAACCTTCGGCAGGAATGGTAATATCGCTGCGGGTGTAGAGGAAAACCGTTTGAGGCTTGTGATGCCAAGGGCGACCAAGCAGGATACTTGTCTCGGCAGGATTGCCGTCGGCAGTCAATGTGCAATGATTGAACACATAGCCCCAGCGTGTTTCTGCACGATGCTTAGGCGCTACAATCCATCCGCCCGATTTGCGGTTAATCTTGATGGTACAGCGTTCCAGCCATGCATTGCCACTGCCATAGATAAAGTCTACTGCGCCCAGAATCAAACTGTTACTGACATAGTTGCGGCCATTGTCGCTTTCGGATGTACGGTATGTGTCCTGATAGCTCATGATGTTGCAGTGGTCTATAGCGATGCGATCGCCTTTGGCATAGAGCGCCAATGCCTGTGGCCCGTTTTCGGCCTCTACACCATAGGAATTGACGAACGAAATGCCCTGGAAGGTAATATCGCTGGCGTGTACTACAACGGTAGCGCCTTTGTCTACGGGAATAGCATCAGGGCCTCCGCTCTTTTTATTGTCGGTGATGAACACACGGTCGCGTCCTTCGCCTATCAGGCTCAATCGGCCTTTGTTCTGCGGTATGAAAACATGTTCTTTGTATGTACCTGCCTTAATATATATAAGGTGTTGGTTCAAGTTGTTTTCCGGAACAGCATCGATAGCAGCCTGAACAGTGGTGTAATCGCCACTGCCGTCGGCAGCTACAATGGCATGATAGATCTTACTGGCTGCGTTTACATTTGCAGCAGCAAATAGAAATAAACAAATACCTATTATCTTCTTTCTCATTTTTTTTGTTTTCTTTTTAAAAGGGGGAATACATCACGCATTCCCCCCTCTCTACGCATGTAACTAACTATAACTAACTAATTAATATATTACCTAAATCGTTTATTGTTCTTGGCGGAAACCATATCCGTTGGTGATATTTGAGGTTGTCAGCGTGTTGTATGTAAACGGAAGCAGGTAAATCGGTGGATTCTTTGCAGCATAGTCGGCATCGCTATAACCAGCCAGCAGTTTGGTGGCATACGAGTCTCTATATTTGTCCATATCAACAGCCCATGGCTTCTGTACATAACCTGCTGCTTCCAATGCTTGGGCTTCGGCACTGCCTGGGGCAATGTACTTAAACAAGCCCTTGATGGCTACGTTGGTTTCTGTAGCACCGGCAACTTTAGGATAGAGGCTTCCCCAATCATCATGCTGTCCGCGCCAGCTGGGATAGAGTACGGGATCATCCTCTTTACCTACAGGACACTGACCCGTGAGACGATAACCATACTGGCTGCGAGCGTCTACCATCTTAGTCCAGATATAGGCAGGCAACTGGTTGCCATTATCAAACTGAGCATAACCGTTGGCCACCACCTCGTCGATAATGCGGTTCATCTCTTTACGGTTCTCAACAGCAGCCTTTGGTAACTTTCCTGTACGGATGAGGTCGAAGCGACGAACACCTTCACCAACAAATTCAAAGGCACGTTCCTGAATAACAGCATCCCATACTGAGCCGCAGTCATTGATGTACTTATCAAAGTTAGTGTCGACACCGCCTACATAGTTACGATTGTGTACAATAGCCAGTGTTGATTTCGCAGCATTGTCTTCTCCTAGTGCTGCCTGAACCTCAGCGAGCATCAGGTAGATGTCGGAGATGCGCATGTAGCTTACATTGATACCAGAAGTACCATAGCTGTTTGTGTTAGGAGCTGGCAGACGGTTCCAATCCCATTTGTTGGTGGCAGGTCCGGCGCCGCAGCCCCAGTTCGAGCGCTCAAACGACTGGATATCCTCATGACCCTGACCGTCGCTACCCGTTACAGTGATGGAAGCATCGCGACGCAGATCCTTCGGGTTGAAAGCTCCGTAGTAGAACCAGGCCTGTACACGATCCTGACCACAGCCTACGCAAGGTGCATCGCCATTACCACCGCGCGATGGACGACCGATATATGCGGGACGATCGGAACCGTTGTTGTATTCCATAGGAATCTCGTAAACAGATTCATCTGCCAGTCCGTCTGTGATACCGCAATGCATCTGTTGGAAACAATACTGGAACGGATTGCCGTATTCACGACCATTTGCATCGTTAGTACGTGGGTCGGTAAGATGGAGTTCTATAGAACCATGATTATTTACAGCTGCCTGCAGATATTCCTTTGCAATCTGATAGATGTTGCGCCAGTCGCTACGACGGCCGTAGATGGCTTTGTTTTTCTCTACACTCCAGTCTTCGAATGTGATTTGCTTGCCGTCACCGTCTACATAGAAATCGGCACCAAGATCTGTTCTACGGGTTGTATAACCTGCATTATAGAGACACAAACGGCCAATCAATCCCTGAACATATGTACGGTTCATTACGTCTGCACGATGGCTGCTCTCACCCACACGGAACATGTGAGGCTCCACCTCGCGCAGCTTCTGGATATGATAGTCGGCAATGGCAAAGCGTGAGGTCAGTCCCTCGGCCTTTTCACCTGTCTTCAGAGCGTGAGGCACGTCGCCATACCATTTGAAGAGTTCCCAATAGCATGTGGCACGAAGTGCAACAGCCTGTCCGTATATATCCGACATATCATTAGGCTCTCCACTCATAATCTGCTCGAAGTCGCTTTTCTCCTCAAAGGCGTTGATGAGTGAGTTGCAGACTGCAATAGTTTGATAGAGCATACCAAACACTTCAGTGCCCTCACCAGAATTAATATTGTAGTTTTCTGTTCCACCTGGGTAGAAAGTCTTCTCCTGACATCCAGCACTACCTTCACTATATGTGTCCTGGGCATCCTCAATATCCGATCCCCATATAGGACACCAGAAATAGCCCACTGAGTGTACACTGCGGTTGTTCTGTAGTGTCTGGTAACCATAGTAAAGGGCAGCGCGTGCCGACTCTACATCGGAGAATACGAAATCCTTATCAACCACGCTAGGTGAAGTGGTCTCCAGATAATCGCTGCATCCTGTTGCAAGTAGCAGCATTCCCGCTGCAATTGCCTTGATTATATTATTTTTCATATCTATATTTTTCTAGATTCTTAATTGTTAAACTTGTAGTTAGAAATTGATGTTTGCACCGAAGGTGAATGTTCGTGCACGTGGGTAGGCGCCCCAGTCCATATTCAGTGTTGGCAGCACCTTCACGCTCTCAAGGAATCCTGTTCTACCTGTTGTGCTAGCATTAACCTCAGGATCAACGCCAGAGTAGCCTGTGATAGTGAAGAGATTACTTGCTGTAAGGTAGAGTCGCAAGTTGCTGATGCTTATCTTTTTCAGAATTGTCTTTGGTAAAGTGTAGCCAATGGTCAGTGTCTGCAGTCGCAGATATGCGCCACTCTCCAGGAATTCGTCGGTCACGATACCGTTCTGATGATAAGGAACCGCATATTTTGCACCTGCATTCAGACTTGTAAGCTCTGTGGGGTCGGTTACTGCATAGAGCTCGCCTGATGAGTTTACATTATAGATCTTGTAAGCTTCTGATATGAAAGCCAGTTTCTGTGCTGTCAGATCGTTGTATTCACCACCAGAGAGGTTCATCATGGCGTTGGCATTATATATCTTACCATCCAGTACATAGTTGAAGTTGGCACTGGCATCCCAGTTCTTATATTGCAGGTTCATCGAGAATCCTCCTGTGTGATGCGGCATTACCTCGCCCAGTTCTGTAGCGTCATCGAGTGTAACACGACCGTTTCCGTCAACATCTTCGAACTTGGCTGCACCGGGGAATGCTGACTGGCCTTGTGGAAGATTAAAGGGATTCATATAATTGGCAGAGATAGAGCGGTCGAAGTCGGCAACACCCTCTTTCAATATATATTGTCCGTTGACATAGTTGAAGTCATCAACTGTATAGAATCCCTTAGATTTGAATCCGCGTACAATACCAACCGACTTGCCTTCTACGAGCATATAATCGTTTACTGGCATCAGGGCCGATGATGCCCAGTAAGAAGAGTAGAGGTAGTTATCAGCATTTGTCAGTTCGTCAACCTTGTTCTTATTGTAGTTGTAGATGACACCTACGTTGAAGCGCAGATCCTTGGTGCGGATAATGTCAACATTAGCTGAGAGTTCGAAACCACGGTTTGATGTCTTTCCGAAGTTCTGATACTGATAGGTGTATCCGGTAGTGTTGTCGATAGGAACCAGCATCAACAGATCCTTGGTAGTATTCCAATAGAGTTCGATGCTACCGTTAATGCGCCCGTCCAGGAATCCGTAGTCGATACCGAGGTTGCGTGAGATGGTGGTTTCCCACTTCAGATCATTGTTGGCCAGCAGACCATCAGGCTGATAGAAGGGTGTCTTCTCACCGTTAATTGTTACCTTGTTATTGGCAGCACTGGTGGTTTTCCATGTTTCGCGCCAGAGGTTAGGGCTGATGTTGTCAGCACCTGATGTTCCATAAGATAGGCGTAGCTTCAGGTTAGAGAGCCAATCCTTTGTGCCAGCCATGAAAGGCTCCTCGCTGATGCGCCATCCGAATGCTGCTGCAGGGAAGTAACCCCAGCGGTTGTTGGGCGCGAATTTTGAACTGCCGTCAGCACGCATGGTTACGGTGAAGAGGTAACGGTCAAGCAAAGAGTAGTTGGCGCGACCGAAGTAAGAAACCGTACGTGTGGGAACAGCAATCGAGTTGATGGCCGAGAATGAGCGTGTGGCCGTATTGATCATACCGATGGCTGTGTCGTAGTCAAAGTTGTTGGGATATCCGTAGCCGCTCAGTTGAGTCGATTCCGAGTTGTTTGTAATCAACTCATGGCCCAACAGGAAATTCAGTGAGTGGTTCTTACCTAGAGCCAGATTGTAGTTCAGGGTGTTTAACCAGCGTAAGCCTGTACCTGTGCTGCGACTAAGTGTGGCACGTTTTTCAGCAGCATCGTTATAGCCGTTGTCATAATACTTACTGGTGCCGCTTGAGCGTGAGATAGAAATCTCTGTGCGTGCTGTTAGTCCGTTTACTATCTCCCACGATAGTGCACTGCTTCCGCGCAAGTTGCGCGAAACACTCTCGTTGGTAACACTTTCTACCAAGAGCAATGGGTTAGCATGATAGCTGTCGTCGATGTTCTTTACACCAAAGCTCAAACCTGATATTTCAGATACACTTACACCACCAAGTGGATTGTCGATAGGGCGGTATTTGTAAGCACCTGAAATCTCAGTGCCGCGTCCGTTTTGCAGTCCCTCCTGACCTTGTTTCGATGCTTCTGTGTAACGCAGGTCAAAGTCGAGGGTCAGATTGCTGAGCAACTGCTGCTGGAGTTTCAGCGATGCAGAGAATTTCTCTAAACCTGAACGTATTTTGATACCTTTATCATTAATATAGTTTACGTTAGCTACAAAATGTGTCTTATCTGTACCACCGCTTACGGCTACGTTATGGCTGTGTGTCCATGCCGTACGAAGCAGATCGTCGGTATAGTCGTGGGTACTCATATTTGCGTATTGTGCATAGTGATTGCCGTAGGCGCTGCCAAGACCGAAATATTTGGCAACAGCATCACCAACACCCTTTCCGCGTGAGGTACCGTAGCCCCAGTGGAATAACACGTAGTCCTGGGCACTCAGTGTTTCCAATGTCTTGGCAACTGATTTTGCCTGCACATATCCGTCGTAACTTACCTTTACCTTGCCGCCTTCTGCTTTCTTTGTTGTTACCAGTATGACACCGTTGGCACCGCGTGCACCATAGATAGCTGTAGACGATGCGTCTTTCAGTACATCAATGCTCTCGATTTCTGATGCAGGAATGTTACTGATGGTTGATACGGGGAAACCATCTACGATGAAGAGTGGGTCGTTGCTCTGGGTGATAGAACCGCCACCACGCACACGAATGGTAACATCTGCATCTGGGCGTCCGTCGCCCGATATGACGTTCACACCGGCCAGCTTTCCCTGTAAGGCTTGTGCTACGTTGTTGACAGGAACTGCTGCCAGGTCATCGCCTTTTACAGATGCTACGGCTCCTGTCAGGTCTTTACGTTTCACGCTACCATAACCAATAACAACTACCTCGTCCAGACCGATGTTGTCTTCCTTCATCTCTACGTTTACGGTCGATTTGTTTCCTACGTTCTGTTCCGCCTCGCTGAAACCGATATAGTTGAACAGAAGAACGGATTTTTCGTTAGGTACGGTGATTGAGTAATTACCGTTTACGTCGGTTATTACTCCTGTGTTGTTAGTACCTTTAATAGTTACACTTACACCGATGAGTGGTTCATGACTACCATCGGTTACTTTGCCCTTGACGGTCTTTGACTGGGCTGTAGCTCCCTGAGCTGCCAGCAATGTGACTGCCATTAACAAAGTCCTAGCTGCAAACTGCTTAAACTTTTTCATTTTGTTTTTGTTAATTTTAAGAATTTGGTTATTATTATGTCGTTTAAAATTTGACGCAGCAAAAGTATAATCCTATTTATGAATTGTAGCGCAATATCAATTCAAAACGGGTGTAAAATTGCGTCAAGGGTGGAATTTGATATAAAATTCCACCCTTGTTGACACAAATTTACTCTTTTCGGTATGTTTTAATGTTGATTCCTGTATTCAGTAGGCGTCATGCCCATCTCGGTCTTGAAGCATTTGCCAAAGTATTTGGGATCGGTAAAGCCGCAGTTATAGGCTACATCGTAAACCGAGCAGCCTGCTTCCAGCATCTGGCAAGCCTTGCGTATGCGGGCTTCATGGATGAAGTCGAGTGGAGTAACGCCAAGCAGCGACTTCATCTTGCGATTCAGTCCTGATCGGCTGGTGGCTGTGGCATCGGCCATATCGCCAATGTTGATATCAGAGTCGCCAATATGCTCTTCGATAAACTTCATGGCACGCTGCATGAAGGCCTCGTCTTCCGGTTTCATTTCAGGCTTGGTGGCAGCAGTACCCTGTTGTCTCTTGTTGCTTTGTGGTGCATTATTGGCATTAAGCAGTGCCAGATATGCCTCGTGCAGTTCGCGCTGACGGCGGTTCAAGGTCTTGATGTATCGGCGAGTGCGCAGAATTGCCCATATAAATGCTGCGAACAGCAGGGTGTAAAGCAATTGTGCCCATCTTGTTTCCCAGAAGGTTGGCTTTACTATGATGGTCATGGTGCGAATATTGTCTACCCATACGCCATCGCTGTTGGTAGAACGTATCTGTAGCTGATAGGTTCCTGGTTTCAGATCCAGGAATGTTGCCGAATGGTCTTTGCCGATGTGATTCCATGGTTCATCACCATCGCCGAATCTGAAGGCGTAGAGAATCTGATTGTCTGCCGAATAGTCGAGTGCGGCAAAACGTAGGGTGATATCTCTTTCTTTTGGCGACAAAATTAAGGTGTCGAGCGCATTCGCGGCACAATTTGGTTGCCCATTCTCTATCGACAGACTGGTGAGTGCTATCGGTGGTACGAAAGTGCTCTTCTGTATTTCCGAAAGCCTGATGGTGAATGCACCATCCTGCAAACCGAAGATAGTTCTGCCGTCGGGCAATATTGTCGGGGTGGCATCCGAGAAACGCAGTCTGTCTTTCCAGAAGAAAGCTTCGTAGTTCTGAGCATCATCAGAATCGGGCTTAAGCATGATGAGTTGGTTGTTGCTAACCACTAACAGCTGGTTGCCATAGGGGATGGCCGATAGCGCTACGTCGGATGGCAGACCTGTAGACGTGTTGAAATGTCGGAACTCTAACTGGTCGGCAGTAAGATCTTGGGTGATGATTTGGTTTACACCGCCACTCTCCGTGCATACGTACAACCTGTGCTTATTGTCTTCGGCCACATACATGGTAGCCTCGTTACTGAGGCTGTTTTTGCGGTGCGCATCCTTTGTATGGCGTTTAAAGGTAATGTTTCTGGTTTTGGTAGATGTAATGTCGGCAATCATTAAGCCTGTGGTGGTGGCAAGCAGCATCTTGCCTTCTTTGGTTATGAATATCTGACGTGCCCTCTGCGCAATATCTTTGGGGTATTTCAGAACATTATTCTTATTCAGAAAACTTATTTCTTTCTGGTGAGGCTTTTCTATACAGTTCAGTCCGCCGTTAAAAGATGCTATCCATAGACGTCCCTGGCGGTCTTCCTTTATATCGAAAACAGAATTGTCGCTCAGCGAGTAGCTGTTATCTGCTTTGTGCTGAAAACTCTCAATGTGGAAAGTGCCGTTAGGTTGTTCCTCTAACTTATAGAGTCCGTTAAATCTGCTTCCTAACCAGAATACACCCTTGGTGTCTTGTGTCATGGTGTATACGGCCTCCTTAAATGAGGTGTATTGTGAGTGCAGATTTCCGTCTTGTCCCAGATAGCCTAACATGCGGTTGTCGGCACTAAATAATCTGATGGTGGCGTCGTCTTTGCTCGTTATCCAATAGCGTTTCTTATTGTCTATATAGAATGATCTTATTTGTGATGTTTTTTCTTGCGGAAAATAGTTATAGGCTTTTTTGTGGAATGCCAGTTTGTAGGCTCCATAATGGCTGCATAGCCATACATTGCCGTTCCTGTCGGTAGTGTTATACTGAACCTCCGGCATCTGTTCGCCTGCTGCCCAGTATGGTATCTCCTGTCCGCTTTTTGCGTCAAGATATGTCAATGAGCCGTTAGTGCCTATTTTCCATTTTGTGTGATAATGGTCTTCATATATATAATAAGGTGCACCTTCGCCTTCTCTACCTTTCTTCTGCCTATCGTCAAATATGCTTTTATATTCCGCTTTCTGCTTATCGGCTATGGTGCGGAACTGGCAGGTCTTGACATCGAATATAAAAGGTACACCTTCTACCTGGCATAGCAGATTTCCGTCGTCCATCAGCACCATGTCCTGAATACGATCTGATGCCATGTCGATGCCGTCGCCTACTCTCGATTTGAAACATACAAACTCGTAGCCGTCGTAGCGGTTCAGTCCATTCCATGTGGCAAACCACATCATTCCCTGATTGTCCTGAACAATCTGGGTGACATACCATTGCGCCATACCGCTGAACTCATCGTAGTGAGTAACGGTACATTGCGATTGGGCGCAGAGCGTTTTTACCCATCCCGTTAGCAAGCAGATTGCTATAAAAACATTTTTTCGCATATTAATAGTTGGCGGTTCTGGTTGCAAAGGTACTACTTTTTTTCAGATTAAGAAATAAAACCTCTAAAAATATAGTGATATTTTTGTCCTTTTGATTTGAGATGAAAGAAAATCCTTCTTTGTCATATGCATTTTGTTTTTCCTACGGATTTTACGAATTTTACTGATTTTGTTCCCCCTTCGGCTGTCATCTCGAGCCCCATACCTTGTCATCTCGAGCGTAGTCGAGCGCTCGGCTTTGCCGCTTGGCTTGTCCAAGAAATCTCCTCGAATGCCGTAAAGATCTCTCCATGCGCTACGCTTAGTCGAGATGACAGAGGGGGCTGTGGTTTAATCGTAGGTTACGTCGTCATCATCGCCGCCACCGCCGCCGGTGTTACCACCTCCTGAGGTGTTTCCACCACCGCTGGTGTTGCCGCACTGGTTCTGATTCTGACTACCACCCTGCTCACCGTTCTGGTTGCCGCTCTCGGGGTCTTCGATGTCGCCGCTGTCGCCAGAGGTTACGCGCTTCAGCACGTTGCCATCCTCGTCAAGACAGGTAATCTGGATTGAGGTATTCTTCAGCTCTTCCTTCACCTCAGTGTTAGGAGTGAAGATGATACGACGCACACTGATCAGACCGGTCTTTACATCCTCCAGGTTCTCTACCGCCTTAGAGCGAACACCGAAACGCATGGTTCCCAGTCTGGGCAGCGGAACCGAGTGACCCTCGGTGGCCCAGGTACGGGACACTCATGCCCAGCGTATTTAGTTTACTTGATTTCCTCGTATTCTAATTTCCAATTACATAAATATACTTCTTCCGGAATGGTTGTTCCACTATAATCTCTTATTGTATGTGTGGAGCGTTTCACTTCTGTCACAATTCCATCTTTTATTGCGTATTCATAGTCATCATACTGATAACACTCTAGCGACCCATTTGTTTCATCATGTACACTTGCATCTTTTGGATAGAAATAAGTGATGCGGCTCACTTTCTTGGGCAGATACATTGTTCTTTTTCCGAAATATCCCTGCCATTCCAGTATATCATCACAATGAGATGTGATGAATGGAATACTGTTTGGTATAGTGGTATAAGTATACTCAAATATTGCCCCCCAAGTCACTTTCGTCATATTCTCGCCGTTCCATTCGAACTTTATATCCTCACTTCCGCCTGTCATTCTGCCTTCGTTGTCGTAATAGTAATCTATTATTTCAGGCATTCTGTTTACCCTTTCCTGTCTTACGATGCGTCCACCGCTAAGAGTGCATTCGTATAAATACAAGCCGTTGTCGACTGTTATCTTGTCGTTAGCATATGTATAGGTATTGGTATAGCACTTATCGTCTTGGTATCGGTCCCACTTTACTACTCTGCCAGCGTTGTCATAGCTAAATCTGTCTTGATAGCTATAATCCGATGCGTTGTATTGTATTGAAACCAGACGCCAGTTATGTCGTTCCTCGATACTGTCGTCACTGCTACTACAAGATGAAAGTGTGATTGCTGTAATCAGCAAAGCAAAACTGCGAAAAAGATTATTCTGTATCATTTCGATAGGTTTTCTTTTATATGTAAGAATTAATTAGTTACTGCAAAGGTACGGCAAAAAAAACATTTCGCCAAATAAATCACTAAAAAAATATCACAAGCGTTGATTGCTTGCGATACTTTAGGTTTAGGTTCAGACGCCTACACACGATGTGGCGCCAAGTGCTGTCAATACTGCCGATGCTATCGATGCGATAAGCTGGACGATGAATTTGATGGTTTTTCTTTTCATATTTTTTTTTAGTCCGACTATGTTGTTTTGTTGTTAGCGCGGGCGTAACCTTATAATAATCAAATAGTTAATTATGATAACAACAAAACAATAACACGGGACTAAAATAGTTTTTTTTCGAGAGAATCCCAGTGAAGTGTATTTATCTCAAGACCTACCATAATCTCTAGAAATGCTTTTGTACACAGGGGCTGAGACATGGTAGGTCTTGTGTTGAGACCTACCATAGACTTACCATAGACCTACCATGCAAAAATAGGGGGAAATTAACATTAACAGAATTTAAGAAAATAATAACGGAAAATATTTGTAACCGCAAAATTAAAGCTGTACCTTTGCACGCCGGAAATGAAAACACGCACGCAGGATTACTAGCTAGCGGTATGAAAAGTGCATGCGATCTTAACCACATTTATTAATAACTGAGAATACTTAAATAATGGAAGAAATGAAAGTTAACGGAGAGACCCTTGCGGCCTCTCAGAAGGATGCGCTCGTCATCGAGCAGTACCTTAGTGAGAATTATCTGTTTCGCAGAAACGTGCTTAACAGGAAGGTGGAGTTTGTTGACATCAGGGTTACAACCATTGACGGTAAACCTGTGTGGAAAGCCCTTACTCAAGAGGAAATCCTGAGTATCGTGATTCGTGCTAAGCGCGAACATGTGATGGATAAGGGCAATCCTAAAACGGAAATTATGGAGTACGTCCAGTCAGCCGAAGTCGTAGCCTACAACCCAATTGCAGATTTCCTGAATAATCTGCCCCAATGGGATGGTCAGAACCACGTAGGCAAGCTTTTGAACCGCATTCCTGGCCTCAGCACGGAGATGCACAACTATCTTGCCATCTGGCTTAGGGCTATGGTGGCCCATTGGTTGCAGAAGGATATGCTGCACGGAAACGAATGCGTACCTATGTTTATAGGCTCGCAGGGATGCGGAAAGACTACCTTTGTGCGTCGCCTTCTGCCTCCTTTTCTGCGTTGTTTTTATCTGGACCACTTCAACGTAACCAACAAGTTTGATAGAGATATGGCCCTGTCGGATTGTCTGGTGGTTAATCTCGACGAGGTTGATGTCTATACGCGTCGCCAATGGACAGCCCTGAAACAGATCCTGTCGTTGAATAAGGTTAATGGTCGACCTGTTTTTGGTCGAACCCAGCAGGATCGACTTCGTTTTGCATCGTTCGTAGCTACTACCAACAATCATCATCCTCTTCAGGATGCCACAGGTAGCCGTCGATTCCTCTGCTTCACCATCCCTGATGGCGAGATGATCGACAATGAGGGCGAGATTGACTACGAGCAGCTTTATGCTCAGCTGGTTTACGAGCTTAATGTACTGAACGAGCCTTATTGGTACAGCAATTCCGAAGTGGCACGTATTCAGGAACTTAACATGGAGTATATGGACCAGAAGGACATAGCCGACATCGTTAAGACCTGTCTGCGCAAGCCCAAAGAGGGCGAGGCGGTTAAGAAGATGAGCTGTTCTGAGATTCTCTCTTTGATTCAGCAGGATTTCCCATCAATCAGGAACACCCATAGTAATAAGGTGTGCTTGGGTAATGCCCTGCTCGAACTTGGCTACGAATTCAAGAAACACTCGAATGTGTCGGTATACAATGTGGTTCCGCTCAAGGCTGCCTGATGGTAGGTCTATGGTAGGTCTGTGGTAGGTCTCACGCCAAGACCTACCATGCCGCAGGCCCTGTGTACAAGGGCGTTTCGAGAGATTATGGTAAGTGTGATATAAAAAAAGAGAAACTATGAATAAGATTAATTACAACGAAGTTCCTTATGGATTTATGCATTGTCTTGAGGCTGATTGCCCCATGGCTAGTCATTGTTTGCGCCAGATGGCGATGCAAGCTGTTCCCAAAAATCAGATAAGTGTTCCGATCATTAATCCGCAGCTCCCTGAGCCATCAGAGAATTGCAAGTACTATCGCAGCGATGAACCTCAGGTTTATGGCCGTGGGTTCACCAATATGCAGAAGCAGATGCTACCTAGTCAATATGATACCTTCCGCTATCGACTGATAGGCAAGTTTGGACGTAACCCCTACTTTGATCGTCGCAAGGGGGCAAGGCTTTGCTCACCAAGCGAAATCAAAGTGGTGAAATCGGCGCTAAAAGAAATAGGCCTCGAACACTTGGAATTCGATGCCTATGAGAAGCATCTCTGCTGGTTCGACTAATTCTTTTATCAGTCATCTTTACCCAGGATTGGAGTCCTCTGCCTAGAGGACTCCAGTCCTTTAGTAGGAGGACTCGAGTCCTTTAGGCAGAGGATTAATCATTATGCTATTTGTACGCGGTTATAAACTCTATCTTACTTTTAATCATCATTTCTCTGCTTTATTTTTACCAATGTTTATGTTCTTTTAAAAACGTCTCCTTTTCTTCTGATGGAAATAAACACAGAAGGGACGTTTTTTTACATTATTCTTATTGTTTCTTCTTAAATAACTGTAGGCCATAGTACCTTACATCTGTAACGACGGTGTCTTTAAAGCAGATACCTTCAAGTACCAGCATCAACGAGTCGTTGCGATAGGTGAGCAGTTGCTCTGGATGATGGAGGAGCATAGTATCCTGTCTGATAACCTCTTGGATAGGATATCTGAGAACAACTTTATTCTCCCCCTGAGTGATTGTAATAATCTGGTCATTGAAGTTGAATTGGTAAGCTTTAGAGGGTAGCATAATTGTATATTCGCCCAACTCTACAGGTTTCTTCCTGAAATAAAAGTTGTCGCTTGCATTGACAGAGTCTTTAATGTAAGCAAAGCTATACTCCGAGTGCGACCACTCGCCATATTGCTTCTTGAACTCGTCGGTTCCGATTTCGTGGCGAACATAGTCTATGACGCTTGTCACATCCTTGTATTGCTCGCACAATAGGCTGTCTTGCTGGATGCGCCTCATGTCTTCTATTTCATCATTCAGTTTGCCCGTCTTGGCATCTGCCAACTTCATCTCGCTGATGAGTTGGGCGAGACGTTGCTTCTGACAACTCAGTCCGATGCTTTTGGCTGAGATGCCAGGAATATATGTGAAGAGTATGATAGCTGCTCCAAAGATGAGTGCCATCAGTTGGAATCTACGTGTACGCTCTTTCCATAACATCAGCACGAAGAGCGTCATCAGCACTCCAGCCACCATCAGGTAGAAACGGCTCTCGGTGAAACTATAGAGACTAATGCGGTAGATGGAACCAATCCAATACATAATGAGTGGAGGAATGGCGATAAACGTAAAGCGGCGGTAGAACCAGTCGTAGTAACGCTGGCTGAGAATAGACTGGGCCACACGTCCAATCAAAGCCACTGCGATGAAACCCATCACCATCCAAGCTACACCGCCTTTGGGTAAGTTCCATTCAAATACTATCTTAATAAAATAGGTATAAAGAATAACAGTGTAGATGATGACAGCGGGCGAAAGGATGAAGTTGAGGATAAGTCGGAGAACCTTAAAAGGTTCGGCAACCTCGTCTTCGTTCTGACGAATCATGGTACAGCAAACCTGAGAAGCCAACACAAACCAGATAAACTGATAGATATGCTCGTAGAAATGCTTGGGTTCGTCGATGCCGAAAATATAGAAGAAAGAGGCAAAGATAGTTATCACCGCCAAATTAAAGATGCCAGTAATGAGCAAACCGAAGAACATCTGAGTGACCACATGCAGAGCATGAGCGGCGAATGGGCGATTGTCCATCCGTTTATTGCCTACGATAAGCAGAATAACAGCCAATACATAGGTAAATCCAAAGCCGTAAGTCCATAAGAACGGCTTCAGGTCAAGAGCCATCAAGGGCAGAAAGAGAAAAAACGAGGCAAGATAAGCCCAACGATTGACTCGATGGAGCCAAAACGTTAGTGCCATCAAGGGAACGAACAGCCAGAGTATATCTCCATTAACCGAACTATCCCATTGTGCAGTTGTTTTATTCCATCCAGTTGACTCACTATCCCATACTGCAATGACAAAGAAAGCTACTCCCAATGCAAACTCTACGGGGAAGCGTAGTGGACTTTGCAACAGTTGTTGCAACAATGTTTTCAGTTTTCTCATATGGATGTTACATTTTTATCTAATTAATAGTAATCTGACGGAGACCAGTCCCGCTTTTCTTTCTAATCTGTCTTGCCATTATTACCGATGGTTTATTAATTTGAGAGCAAAGATACAAACTTATTTGTAATCTGCAAAAGAAATAATGGAAAAAATGATCAAAAGAACCGACCGTGACTTAAAAGTTTTGTTGTTATCATAGCCAACCGCCTGAAAAATCAGAGATTAATGGCCGTGATAACAACAAAACAATAAAGTAGGACTAGAAAAAGTATGATTTACTTTATATCAACAACGATCTTCTTTAGGTCTTTGTCGGCGCTGGATGAGCCTACCATGACCTCGTACTTGCCTGGTACCACGCGCATGGTGTTGGTCTTGGCATCCCATAGCTCAAAACTCTTGCGAGGCAGGGCGATGCTGATGGTCTTGCTCTGACCTGCTGCCAGCTCTACCTGCTGGTAGGCGCGGAGCGTCTTGAGTGGGCCCTGTTTGTCGGCCAGTGAGCGGATATACACCTGTACCGTTTCCAGACCATCCTTCTGGCCTGCGTTCTTGACGCTGACCTGCAGCTTACCGTTCTTATATATAGGCTTGCCGATGTTGAAAGTGGTATAGCTGAGACCGAAGCCGAAAGGGAAGAGTGCCTCGCCGGTGAAGTAACGGTAAGTACGGTTCTTCATGGTGTAGTCGAGGAAGTCGGGCAGCTGGTCGGTATTCCTATAGAAGGTGATGGGCAGCTTGCCGCTGGGGTTGTAATCGCCAAAGAGTACCTCGGCTAGGGCCTGACCTCCCAGCTCGCCACCATACCATGCCTGGACGATGGCATCGCACGACTCCAGTTCGGGAACCAAGGCAATAGCCGAGCCAGAGCAGTTGACGAAGATGACGCGCTTACCTGCCTTGTGGAGCATGGCAAGGGTTTCGCGCTGCGCCTTGGGCAGTTCGATGTTGGTGCGGTCGCCCCCCTTGAAGCCCTCCTCGTTTACGCGCATCTCCTCGCCCTCGAGTTTGGGCGAGATACCGCCAACGAAGACAACGGTCTCGGCATCGCCAATCTGTGCCAACAGCTGCTGATGGGTGGGGGCCACCTTGTGCTGGATGTCGAAGGCTAAAGTAGCATAGTCGGACTCCTGCACATAATCTATCTGTATGCGGTAGTGCTGACGGGCTTTGACAGCCATCTCTTGTTGGGCAGTCTGTATGCGATTGCGTACCTTCCAGATGTTGACCAAGGTGTCGCCATTCACGATGAGGCGTACCTTGTCGTCGCCAGCGATATTGAAGATGACGGTCTCGTCCTTTTCTGGGATGAAGGTGGCATCGAGGCGGGCAGAGAAGTGCTCGAGATTGACACCTGGGGCAAACACCGTGTTGCCGCCGTTGCTCAGCATGGTGGGCGAGGTGAGGTGAACCGTGGTGACAGGCATACCCTGCATCTCGGTGTTGTTGAAATAGGCTACCTGCATGCCCTTGGGGCCGAGGGGCGCTCTCAGCTGACCGAAGCGGCTCTCGAACACCTCGTTGCGGGTGAGGCCGCAGCCGTTGATAAAGCGGGCCTGAGGTGCCAGCTGCTGGATGCCCTCTAGGGCGGTGACGGTGCGGGTGGCAAAGCCAGAGTAGTTGCCCCACATCATGACCGAGTCGATGGCGTTGGCGCCAAGAACGGCTATTTTTGAGCTCTTGGCCAGTGGTAATACGTTGTTGCGGTTCTGCAACAGGACGATACTCTTACGGGCCATGTCGAGAGCCAACTGCTTATGGGCATCGCTGGCCACTACGCTTTCAGGAATCTGAGTCCATGGGTTCAGCTCGTCGCTGTCAAAGTCGCCCAACTCGAAACGGGCAATCAGCAGGCGGCGCAGACTGCGATCGAGGTCGGCCTCCTTGATGTCGCCACGGCGCACAGCCTCGGGCAGATGCTTATACTCTGACCCACACTCTACATCGGTACCGGCCAGCACGGCCTTAGCCGATGCCTCGGCACCATCATTGGCCACATGGTGCCAGCGGGGCAGGAAGTCGCGGATGGCGCCGCAGTCGCTGGTGATGAGACCGTCGAAGCCCCATTCGTCGCGTAGTATCTGTTGCTCGTAGCGTGTCTGGGCGCAGCAGGCTTGTCCGTCGATACGCTGGTAGGCGCACATCACCTCGGCTACCTTACCTTCCTGAACCAGGGCCTTGAAGGCGGGCAGGTAGGTCTCCCAAAGGTCGCGCTCGGGCAGGTCTTCGATATTAAAGGTGTGGCGGTTCCACTCAGGACCGCTATGCACGGCAAAATGTTTGGCACAGGCCAACAGTTTGCGATAGGGGCTCACGCCGAGGTCTTCGCCGTTGTAGCCCACACCTTGCAGACCACGTACCACGGCCAGTCCCATCTTTCCGGTAAGATAGGGATCCTCGCCGTAGGTCTCCTGTCCGCGCCCCCAGCGTGGGTCGCGGAAGATATTGATGTTGGGTGTCCAGAACGACAGACTCTGATAGCGCTTGATGTCGCCCGAACGCTTGGCCTGCTGGGCTTTGACGCGGGCCTCGTCGCTCACGGCAGTAAACACGCGGTGTAGTAGGGCGTCGTCCCACGATGCTGCCATGGCCATGGTGATAGGGAATACGGTAGCAAAGCCGTTGCGACCTATGCCATGCAGGGCCTCGTTCCACCACTGGAACTGGGGGATGCCCAGACGAGGGATGGCAGGCGACGTGTCCATCATCAGACTCACTTTCTCTTCGAGTGTGAGTAGGCTGAGCAAATCGTCAGCACGCTGAGCGGCACTGAGCTGAGGGTTCTTGTAATCAGGCAACTTGCGATACGGCTTGAGTGCGGGCACCTCGTTGCAGATGGCATCGGCCAGCAGGTTGGCCACGGTTGTGGCGCCCAGGATGTTATAGTGGGTGTTGTCCTGCTTACCTTTTGGCTCGCTGGGCTCAGTGCCAGGCAGGAACCACATGTGCAGCTGCTTCGACGCCTCACGGCCCAGACCTTGTTCAAGATCGTGGGTGATTCTGTTGGCATCAACGAAAATGCAGTTCATGCGGCGGGCAACAGCTTTTGGAGCCTCCTTATAGAGTCCGTGGGTATCAATCAGCTTGTCGCCCTCAATCATCTTCACACCGTCCTTGAAGGTGGAGGTGCGCAGCTGCTCATCGTCGGCTATCTGAGGTGCCTCGACAAAGAAGTTGCGACGAACCACGCAGTTCATCAGAATGGGCGTTCCGCCACGCTGACGTGTCTCAGTGATATACTTCTCCAGGTTGGCATCGAAGGTGCTGCCCGGGTCGGTATGGCGATCGGGCTGTGCCTTCTCGTCGTTATGACCAAACTGGATGATGACGTAGTCGCCAGGCTTGATCTTCTTCAGAACCTTATCCCAGCGCCCCTCGCCGATAAAACTCTTGGACGAGCGACCGTTTACGGCATGATTGTCTACCACGATGTTGTTGGCATCGAAACACTGCTGCAGCATCATGGCCCAACCGCGCTCTTTCTTGCCGCCAGTAGTATCCTTGTTGGCCGCGGTAGAGTCGCCGATAACAAAGATGGTGGTCCGCTTGTCGGGTACAGCCGATATAAACAATAGTACGGCTAATGATGCAAATAAAATCTTAAACTGTTTCATTTCTGTATGGTTTATCTGATGATTATTATCTTTCGGTTGTGGATATAGAGACCTTTACGGGTAGGTCTGGATTTCTGCTGACCTCCCTGCAAGTTATAATATGTATCTGATTGGTGTAAGCGTTGTGGCATGGTGAGATTACTGATACCAGACGTTACGTTGTGCCAAGTATAGGTAGCCTCGTACAAGTTCTCCATTACGCTGCTCAGGTTCTGATCTGTCGCTTCTACGGTCTGGTTAGTACGCGTCTTGGTGAATGTGCATCCGTTGATGAACTTGATATCCTTGCAGAAGAACAGGCGAACGCCATTGCGATGCGCGATCTGTACGTTGTCGAAGGTGACATCGTAAACGTAGCTTTCAGGGCGTCCGTAAATCATGATGCCATTATAGTTCTTGTCGTTGCTGTTCTTAGTATTATAACCTGTAGCAGTGACATTCTGTATCAGGATGTTGTGATACTCTGGTGTGGTAGATTTCTTGGTCTCTGGCGATGCTGCTGCCGTTGCAGGGTCGTTGGGCACCTTATCGTACCAAGCAGTTATCTGGATAGGAGTGGCCACATTCGTCATCGCGCAATTACGGAAGATGATGTCGTGAACATCGCCACTACGGTCTGTGTTAGATTTGAGTCGGAAACCGCAGTCGGTACCATCGAAAGTCAGGTTTTCGTAGATGATATGGTGCATATCTATGGTATAGCTGCCTAGTGATGCACCATGTCCGGCTTTGAAATCGCAATTCCATACGTGAATATGATGAGCATTGCTGTCGGTCACGATGTTGTCGTCGCCAGTATCAATGTCGCAGTTGTATATGTTTGCATATGGCGCCCAGACAGGGATGCCATCGGTATTGTGTGAAGGATCGGATGCCGACGAACTGGGGGCATAGATGCTGATGTCGTGAACCGTGTTATGAGCACCCGTACCCGATTGTCCTAAGGTGAGGTTGGTGCCGGGTGCATTCTGAATGCGGAAGTTGCGGAACAGATAACGTTGTCCCTGATGGAATCGGATGATGGAACCACGCTGTAGTCCTGATTCCTTATTCTCTACAGCGTCCCACCATGGACCGCCTTGTCCTTCGATGATGGAGGTTTCTTTGCTTTCGCCTTCAATCACGATGTCAGAGGCATTGCTTTTGCCTGTGATATATGGTACTTTAGTGATGTGGTCAGGTTGATCGCTGTATGCTAGTAGTTTCAGTGTGGCGTTAGCGCATAGGTGTAATACCGTTTTAGAACTAACGGTGATTCGGCCAAACAGCCATTCGCCGGCAGGTACTACCACCATGCCGCCACCAGCCTCGTTGGCTGCATCGAGTGCAGCCTGAATGGCAGCGGTGTTATCGGCCGAAGCGCTTGATGCTCCGAAACTGGTGATATAGAAAGTGTTAGCTTCGGTGAATGCAGGAAGGTCTTGGGGGAGGTTCACCTCTGTCCATCCCTCAGGGGTGTTCTTGCCAGCCTCTTCTGCGTCCATTGAGAAACTGATGACTTGGGCGTTTGCAGTCACACTGGCCGCAAGCATCATAAGTGATAAGAGATAGTTTCGTTTCGACATTTTTTTCTTTAGGTAGTAATCCTTGTTATTTTGTAAAAAGGGCGAACACCTTGTTAGCATTCGCCCTTTCTTTATTAGATCAGCACATTATGGCAGCCAGCGTGGATCGCCAACCTTTGCCTTAATAGCGTCAGAATTAATCAGTGTATAATCACCAGGCATCAAAGTTCCTTCTGGATTTGGATCCTTGAAAGTCTTCTTTGTTTCGGTAGCCAACTTGGTTCCATCAAGTGGATTAACCGGAGTGCCGTCGACCTCGCTGATGGCCCAAACCAAGTCGCTTGTGAAGAATACGTTGTCGGTAGTAGGTACAACAGTTCCAATCCAACCCTTGATACCTTCCTGTGGTTTGGTGTGAACCTCACCACAAGAACCGTAGATAGAGTTCTTGATTGTGATGCCACCCTTCCAAGTACTCTCCTGCAACTCTATTGCACCACGGCTATTACCAGAGAAGTATGCGAATGTGCAGTGGTCTATCAAGGCTGTGCCACATTCGATATCCTTGCTCTTGGTATTAACAAACAAACGTGAGCAGTTTGCGAATGTAGAGTTTGTTACCTTGATGTTCTTAATGGCTGCACCCTTGTTGTCTACGTTGGTAACACCATAACCACCGATATACTCGAAGATACAGTCGTCGGCAATGAAGTTCTCTACCATGTTGGTGCTACGGATACGAAGTACACCGCGCTTGTAGCGGACATTACATGACTTGAATGAAACGGTACCAACAGTAGCATCGCTATTGGGGTTGAACAGATAGGTTCCACCATAGTTGCTGCTTGACTTAGGCTTGCTTTCATCATCGGTAAAATCAATCTTCTCGAAGTAGATACCACCCAGGTTGACACCATTGGCAAGGTCGAAGTTTCCTGTTACGTTCCAGATAGCGAAGCCCTTAAGGCTAAGGCCTGTAACGAACTTGATGTTACCTGTAGTAGAAGGCAGACTAACAGCCCCTAAACGATAGTTCATTCCACCTTGCATAACGATAGTGATATCCTGATCAGGATAGAGTGTTACCAGTGAGTCGAGGTGCTCTGTACTTACCCATTTCAGACTCTCATCGGCTGAAAGTGAACGGAGATCGACAACAGTTCCGCTATAGGTTTCAGATGCGGTAGTCTTAAAGCGCTTCTTTCCCTGATATTTGTCGTCTTTCCATGCCTCAACACGATAGGTTGTTGATGGCTCCAGACCACCAATGATCTTCTCGCCTGCAGCGTTGTCGTCTTCGGTAACTTCGAACTCAGCAACTGTTTCATCACTTGAATCCTTAATAATAACTAACTTGTCGTAAGACACGCTTGTTGGCCAACTGATACGTGCCTGAATGTCAATCAGGTCAGTAGCTGCTGGATTAATCAGGTTTGTTGGAAAGTCGGGAGTTGTTGTTGTAATAGAATACTCCTTAGACGAAAGTCCTGTATTTGTATTAGCAGAACTGATGTACACGAAATACTCCTTATCATACTCCAGTCCGTCAAAACGACATGTCAATTCTGAGGTGGTGATTACCTTAGCTGGTACACTTGCATCTACGGGCACAGCCTTTACTGTATACTGGTTAGCATCAGTATAGTTGTCCCATTTAACGATCATATAGGGAACGTTGTCCTCATCAAGACCCAACTCCAGATTATCATCATCATTGATGATGGGACGGAAGAGAGCATCGGCCTTGGGGAGATCGTTGTCGCTACTACAGCTGACAAATGTTCCCATTCCTGTGGTTACTGCTGCAAGCAGCAACATGGTCTTAAATATCTTTTTCATAATGCGTTTCCTAATTATTTGTAGTTTTCTTGTTCAATCGTTGCTATTTCCACGTTGACACCCTTCTCCATCTTGCTGTCAAGAATCAGGTAGCCGTCGTTATTTAGAACTGAGCTTGCTGAGATAGTCTCGGTGGTGATTGGCAACAGATAAGGTACTACACCGCTACCCTGGAGTGCACCATTAGAGTAACCGCGATACAAACGAGTGTAGTAGTCGCTGGCAGCATATACGTCTTTTCTTGTAATGCCAGTAGCTTCGCCAGCTGCTACAGTAACTTCCTTGGTGTTAGGTGCTGTACCCAGGGTGTATGTGGTGCTGCCATCAGCATTTGCGACCTTGGTAGGTGTGGTAGTGCCGTAATCTTTACCATCATAAATATAGGTACGTGTACGCTTCAGCATATTGGAACCCCAGTTTACTGATTTCCAGCCTGCAGCTGTCATTGTGGCATCGTCAACAGGAACTCCTGTCTCGTCAAGAGCTTTATACTTCTCGTTAAACCACTTAATGTCTGATTTGCGGTTGTCTTTACCACTCTTAGCATACCAAAGTTTGTTTGCCCAAGTGGTGTAGTTGGCTGCCTCTGGATAGTTTGCCAAAACAGTAGGATCGTTCATCAAATCTTCGTTTGCTGCAATACCCCAGCAGAGAGCTGTGTACATAGCCTCTTCAATCTTTTTGGCGTAGAGATTCCAACGTACAAGGTCAAACTTACGCAAAGCCTCACTACCAAATTCCCATGCACGCTCGTCAACGATGGCATTGAAGAAATCTTCTTTTGTATTAAGATTAGCTACATATTCGGTTACATCGTCTGCATAAGTAGGGCTGTTTGCAAATGCTCGTGCACGAACCTTTGTAAGAGCTTCTTTGGCAATTGATGTAGGACCATTCAGTTCATTCTCAGCCTCGGCCAGCATGAGCAGTACATCAGAGTAACGCATCAACGGGAAGTTGATACCTGTTCCCTTAGAAGAACCAGAGCCAAGTTCCTTAGCAGCGCGGGCGCGATCCCATTTACCGGCATAGAGGCCAGTAGATGCTACAGCCTGGATAGTGTCGTTTACGTGCTGGTATTTTGCTACACATACATCACGACGGCTATCGTTGTCGGCAAACGACATGTAGTAGGTCGGTGTTACAGCCACCTGAGCAGTTGTGTTACCATTAACATTTGTACCAGTGTTGGGTACACCGAAACTCCAACCGATATCTCCTCCGAAATTCTGTACAAAGGCAACTTCGTAAAGAACCTCTGCATTATTCTCACAGGTATAGTTCATCTCATTGATGAATGACTGCTCGAAGTTTGCATAGAGATCACGTGGCTTCAGCTGGATGAGTTTCTGACAATAGTCCTTTGCCATCTGGTAATACTGTGTATAAGTCTGTGCTGTCTTCTGCTGGCCATTTACATCTTTATAAGTAACGGTCAGAGAGTCGGCTGTAACTGTCAGATAGTCGTCAGCACGCTTCATGGTACCGTCCTTTGTCATACCGTAGCCTGCACGGAACAAAGCCAAACGAGCAATCAGACCAATAGCGAAATCACGGTTCATACGCTCTATACCACCGGTGTTCACATCGCTCCATTTCATGTTGGGCTCAATGTCAACCAACTGCTGCAGAACACGACTGTAAACAACGTTCTTGTCAGTACGGGGCTTGTCAATCTCGTCACCCCATTTGGCAGCCTCGTCATAGTAAGGAACGTCGCCGAAGAAGTTGCACATCAGGTAGTAGCGATAACCCTTCAAACAGGTTGCCTCACCCTTAATCTGCTGCATTTCGTCCTGGCTGCCTATGGCGCTGCCATCAACGCCTGCACGAACCTGATTAGCACGCTCGATAGCCTGAAGGTTATTGTCCCATACTTTCTTGACGTCACTCCAGCCTACGTTTCCTGCTCCCTGTAAGGGCCATACTGCTTGACGGTGGTTGGTGGCAACAGCCTCCTGGACTGCCATAGCTTCCACGTCGGTGTTCTGCATCCATACACCACACATACGGCTGGTGAATGGGTCTTCGCAGAACAGTACATATACGCCGTTGATGGCGTTAGTTGCGAACTCTGTAGTACTATAGACCATGTTCTGGTCCATCTGTGAGGGAGATTCAACGTCGAGCATATCATTACATGACGTTAGTCCCAGTATTCCAAGAGCTGCAATTGCAATATATTTATTCTTGAATTTCATAATCTTGTAAATTGTTTGTTGTTATATTACAGCGTTACGTTCAAACCAAAGGTAAATGCACGGCTCTTTGGATAAGAAGAGAAGTCGATACCTGGAGTCAGACCAGAGTAGCTGCTATTACGTGCGTAAGAACTTACTTCTGGGTCGAAGCCTGGATAGCTTGTTATGACAAACAGGTTTGTACCGGTTACATAAGCGCGGAGGCGCTGTACACCGAACTTCTTGGTGATATTCTTAGGAATAGTATAGCCAATGGTCAAACTCTGCAGACGCAGGAACGATGCATCGTCCATAGCCCAGTCTGTAGGAACAACTACTGCATCACCGGTAGAGAAGGGGCTCCACATAGCTTTGGCAGCCAGTCCGTTGCCACCCTCGTTCCAGTACTTCAGATCTTCCAGACTCTTAAGCAGTACACCTGTCTCCGGGTTGATGTAAGAGTAGGCGTTGCTTTGGCTCATCTCTGCACGCATATTAGGATATGTACCTGCGCGATAACGGGATGTCGTCTGAATCTTATTTGCATTGTAGATGTCGTTACCCACTTTATATGTGAAGTTCACGTTGAAGTCGAAATCATAGATCTCGCCGCTGAATCCGAAACCTCCGGCAAAGTCAGGGTTAGTATCGCCGATGACAGTGATATCCTTGGCATCAACAACGCCGTCGCCGTTAAGATCCTTCAGTTTCATTGCACCTGGACGGATACCGATAGTACCACCGAGTAGGGATGTGGTTGGAACGCCATCCTTCAGGGTATAGGCACCTGTGGTTTCATTATAGCTTGCAAAGTCGTCGGTAGTGTAGTAACCATCACTCTGCCATCCGTATACAAGTCCGATAGGATCGCCGATACGTACAATGTAATCATCCTGGTTCTTGTTGTCGGTGCTGGCCCAACCGGAAGCGAAGGTCATCTCCTGAAGTCCGTTAGCCAGACTCTTTACGTTCGACTTGTCGAAGCCAATGTTGAAGTTAGCATTCAGACGGAAATTCTTATTCTGGATGATTGCTGCATTTAAGGTCAGCTCAACACCCTTATTGCTGGTAGAAGCAGAGTTCTCCCAGACAGTGGTGTAACCAGGAGCTGCGATGTCGTGGTTAATCAGCAGGTCATCAGTGCTGTTCCAGTAAACATCAATGTTTCCAGAGAGACGCTCGTGGAAGAAACCGAAATCCAAACCGATATTTCGTGTGGTGCGTTTCTCCCATGTCAGCAGTGGGTTTGCCAGGGTTGTTGACACAGCCTGTTGTACATTAGCAACATCGCCAACACCATAGCGCTTTTTTGTTACGGCATCACCACTGTTGTAGAGTTGTACATATTGGGTATTACCAATCTTATCGTTACCTACCTTACCGTAAGATACACGGAGTTTCAGGTTTGACATCCAGCTACGCACACCTTCCATCCAAGGCTCTTCAATAATACGCCATGAAGCAGCTGCTGCAGGGAAGAAACCCCACTGGTGTCCACTGCCAAACTGTGAGCTGCCATCCTCACGCAGAGTAACAGTCAGCAGATAGCGGTCAAGGAGTGTGTAGTTGATACGCCCGAAGAATGAAACCTTATTCTGATTAGCTGCTACATAACCAGTCATAGACTGCATCGTACTGAGATCGAAATTAGCAAATACCTGTTCGGCGGTGAATGCCTGGCTGAAGTTGTTGGCACTCATTGCGCTATAGTCAGAACGGCTTGAACGAATTTCCTGACCACCCATTACATTCAAGTGATGGATCTTGTTAATCTTTGTATCATATGTAAGAGTGAAGCTCTCACGGATAGAACGGGTGTTGGTCTTTGTCCAGTCTGCAAGAGGGTTACCACCAACGTAAGAAGCCTGTGTGGTTGTTGCACCATACCAGTTCTTAACCTCGTTGAATCCATAGGTGTAACCACCCTCCAAGTGAGCTGTAAGTCCCTTCAGAGGAGTTTTCCAGTCTAAGGCTCCATTGAATACAAAACTACGGTTGTTACGGCGACGCCAGTATTGCTCAGACTGCTCTGCCAGTGACATGTTGGCACGCTGCCATTCTGTGATTTCGTCATCCGACATCGTTGAGAAATCAGGAGTAATCATACCAGAAAGTCCCTTAGTGGCAACACCATAGAGAGCTTGTTCTGTACGTACTTTATATGTACCGCCCTGAGTACCCTGACCATTTGCAATCTGGTCTGTAAGACGAGCGGTCATAGAGAATTTCAGACTCTTGTTGATGTCGTGATTCAACTTGAAGAGGAATGCAAAACGTGAGAAATCGTTGTTAGGCATCAGACCTGCGTTGAAGTCGTATGTACCTGAGAGGTTGAACTTGGTCTTATCTGTACCTCCCTGCAAACTCAGGTTGTGGCTCTGAGAAATAACATCGGCACCAAACAAGTCTTCCTGCCAATCAATAGCTTCTATACTCTTATAAAGATAGAGGTCATCGAATACGCCAAACTGCTTGTAGAAAGAATTGAGTGCGCTTTCGCCGCGAAGAGCTGCATATTCGTAGTTTGACATGACGTACTGATAGGTGTCGAGAACGTCCATGCGTTTAGACACTTTCTTGGTCTGCAGATAACCGTTATAGTTAACCTGAGTCTTACCACCCTTAGCATTCTTCGTAGTGATAAGAATTACACCATTAGCTCCTTCAGAACCATAGATGGCAGTTGAAGATGCATCTTTCAGAACTGTAATATCCTCAATGTCGTTAGGTGAAAGGTCACTCATACTTCCACCCTGAAAACCATCAATAACGATCAAAGGGGTATTGTCACCTGTGATAGAACCACCACCACGTACGCGAATCAGTACCTCTGCATCAGGAGAACCGTCGGTAGTAGTAATGTTAACACCTGCCATTTTACCGGTCAGAGCCTCAGAAACGTTTGATACAGGAACTTTTGCAAGATCCTGACCAGCTACTGTTGCTACAGAACCTGTCAAATCTTTTTTACGTACAGCACCATAACCGATAACTACGATGTCGTTCAGAGTGGTGTTGTCGTCTTCCATCACAACCTTCATGTTTGAGGTTGCATTAACAATCTTCGATTTCATTCCGATGTAGGTGATAACTACCTGCTTGCCGCTTTGCAGCTTCAGCTCGAAGTTTCCATTGAAATCGGTGACAGTAGCGTTCTTAGGACTACCTTTTTCTACAACTGTAGCACCGATAACGGGCTCGTTGGTTGAGTCAAAAACCTGGCCTTTCGCAATAGTCTGTGCCAGCACCTCGGGGGGAGCCAGAACAAAGAATGCAGCTAAGAGGCAAAGTTTGCACAATCTTCTCATTGCTTGATTCATACTTTTGTTTTTAAGTTATTAATTATACTAGTTTTAAAATAGTACTTGTTTTGAATGATGTCGTTATTAGGAGTTAGTCTCTAAATTGCTGCAAATTTAGATAAATTTTTGTGAAAAAACAATTTTTTCTTCTGCTTTTAACGAAAAACATTACGTAAACGTTTTCGAGTGTAAAGACAAAAAGAGAGGCACTCATTACTTTTTGAGTGCCTCTCTCTAAGAGATTTTATTTAATGAGTTGTTCCTTTTAATATCCAGGATTCTGCCACATTGACTCTGATGTGCTATTGTACTGCAGTACGCCGTATGCATCCTGCTGAACTGCAATGTCGCTACGGTTGGTAACCGATTCCAACTCAGAGAGAGGGATAGGACGATAGTAGTGCTTCAGAGCGATTTTGCCAGAGGCCTGTGCATTGTACTTCTTCACGTGGTCGATCAGAGTGTGAGTACGCTTCAGGTCGAACCAGCGCTGATACTCACCGCAGAGCTCGATAGCGCGCTCCTTCAGGATAGTCTCGATAGTAACGGTACCGCTGATGGAATTGTCCTTGCCAGCGATGGCGCGGGCTGCGCGCAGCTGGTTGATGGTCTTCAGGGCATCGCCGCCTGTTGCCAGCTCAGCCTCGGCCTTAATCAGGTACATCTCGGCTAAGCGCAGTACCATGATGTCGCGGTGTGAAATATCGAAGGTAGGATAATCCTCTTCGTACTGATCATCAAGGAACTTCTTGATGCCAGGGAACGAACGGCGACCTTCAATCTTCTCGCTCTTGTAGCGGGCGTCGCCATATACATCGCTAATATCCTTTCCACCCTCAGTAGGCAGGGCTGTAGCAGGATCGCCAGAGGTGTAAACAGGAATGTCGCCACCGAATGCGAACTGCAAGCGATACTTGTCCTTGGCCTCGGCCTGCAGAGCCTGACCCTCGGCTGAGTTACCATCCATCAGGGCGTACTGGATACCAATCACACCACCGTTGAAGTAGTTACCATCCTCGGCGTAAGCCTCGTCGTAGGTCTTGTAAGTCTGATCGGCCATCTTTGGATAGTTGGCAGCATTGCCAGCCAGGTCGGGATGTACGCGATATTCGGTGAGCAGGGTGCCATTGTAACGCTGGTCGGTACCCTTGATCTCATCCAGAATCTGCCAGAGATAGAGTGAAGGCAGGTAGCGGGTGAAGCCACGGCCGTAAGGAGAGTAGTACTTACCAACCTCAACATCCTTACCTGTGCTCTTGCTCTTGATGGTGGTCTTACCGGCTGCCATGCGGAAGAAGATAGAGTTGTTCTTCTGTCCGTTAGGACCGATATCGTCGCAACCGTTGTTCCAGAGTGATACAAACATCAGCAGTGAGGCACTACCACCGTTACGACCGTAACCGGTACGGGTGATGAGTGAGTTGAAGTTGCCTGTGCCACCGTCTGAGAAACGGTAAGGTACGCAGTTGTCGCGACCGGCGTTCAGGTCGTTAGAGTAGTGAACGGCAAAGAGGTTCTCGGTGTTAGTGGTGGCCTCCTCGTTGTTCATGTTCCAAGTGTCGCTATAGCGGCTGTAGAGCTTGGCGCCAGAGTTGTTGATCACATCATTGGCAGCATTCAGAGCCTCGGTGTACAGGTTGCCATAACCGCTGACGGCATTGGCACCCAACCAAGATGCAGCGTAGAGGGCTACGCGGGCATAGAGGGCCTCGGCTGAATAGTAGTAGGCACGACCATCGGCAGTGGCCGACTTGCCATCCATGATGTTTGCCTTCTTATAGTTGTCCATGGCCTGCTTCAGGTCGTTCAGGATGTTACCATAAACCTCAGCCTCGGGCACACGAACAGGATTGTTGTTAATCGCGTTGATAGGCTCGGCATTGTAAGGGATTGGGCCCCACAGAGCTACCATCTGAGAGTAATAGAGTGCGCGCAGGAAGTAAGCATCGCCCAGATAGGCAGCCTTCTTGTTATCGTCGATAACGCTGCACTCGGGAACATACTTCAGGGCGTTGTTACATACGTCAACTCCGGCGTAGAACATCTCCCAGTATTCGTCCAGACAGGGGTTGTCGGCCACGTTGTTACCCAGTGCCTCGGCAGAGATGTCGTACTTCAGCATAGACTTCTGCTTGTTGTCGTAACCGAAGTAGAACAGGTCTGAGCCCATTTCTGCAAGACCCAGTGATGGCTCCTTACCCCACCAACCGTGTGTGTAGGTATAAGCCGACTGGATGAGTCCGTCGATACCCGAAACGGTGTTGTAGGCCAGGTCGGCAGTTTCACCGGTCTTGTTGTCCTCGTCCAGGAAGTCTGAGCAGGAGGTTGCGCCGAAGCTGATGGCAGCGGCCGCAAATAACATACTATATATCTTTTTCATATCGATGATCAATTATTTGATTTAGAAAGTTACGTTAAGACCTACTACAACCTGCTTCATGAGTGGGAAGTTGACTGAACCGCCACGCTCTGGGTCGTAGTTGTCGAAGTGACTGAATGTGAAGTAGTTCTTCAGCGAGCCATATACACGAACATTGCTCATGTAGACCTTCTTGATGAGGCTCTTTGGCAGGTTGTAAGACAAGGTGATATCCTTAATCTTGAAGTAGTCTGCCTTCTGAATCTGGATGGCACTCTTATAGAAGGTTGGTGTAGCACCTGTAGCACCTGGTGAAGGGATGTCTGCACCCTGGTTCTCTGGTGTCCAGTAGCTCAGGTCGCCCCAGTTGGCGTTGTCGTACAGATAGAGTCCGTAACCGCTGTAGTTCAGGTAACCACCCAAGCGGGCCATGGTCTGAACGCTCAGTGAGAAGTCCTTGTAAGTGAAGGTGGTGTTCAAACCAAGAATAGCCTTGGGCGAGCGGTTGTAGATAATCTTATCGCTATCGTCAATCTTGTCATCACCATTCACGTCGATAACCTTTGGTGTACCAGGATCACCGAAGTCACTATAAGGTTTCTCGAAGTTGGGGTGTTCATCCATATACTTCTTGAACTCGCCAATACCCCAGCAGCCATCCATGTCGTAGCTGTAGAAAGCTGAAACAGGCTCACCAATCTTCAGAATGCTGGTTCCTGATACTACCTGCTCGATACCATCGGCCAGCTCAGAAACCTCGTCGCGGGCGAAGGTGGCAGATGCGCTCAGATCCCAAGTGAAGTCCTTGGTCTTAACAGGCACTGCGCCCAGAGAAATTTCCCAACCATGTCCCTTGGTCTTACCAACGTTAGAGATAGTGCTGGTAAATACTGAAGAAGCAGGAGCGGTCTTGTAGTACAGCAGGTCATAGGTCTTGCTGTTATAATAGTCGATAGTACCATAGATACGACCATTGAGGAACGAGAAATCGAGACCGAAATCGAGAGCTGCTGTCTTTTCCCATGTCAGGTTAGGGTTAGCCATGGTCATAGGAGCCTTGTCGGTAGAGTTGGGAACGATGCTCTGGATGGTAGCCAGTGTCTGGTAGGCAGAGATAGCAGAGTTACCAGAGAGACCCCAAGATACACGGAACTTCAAGTTGTCGAGCCATGACTTGGTATTCTGCATGAAACTCTCCTCAGAAATACGCCATCCTGCGCTTACTGATGGGAAGTAGCCCCACTTATGTCCCTCGGCCAGTACTGAAGAACCATCGGCACGAACCGAAGCCTGCAGCAGATACTTGCCATCGTACGAGTAGTTGGCACGGGCAAAGAACGACAGCATAGAGCTCTTGGTGTAGCCTGTGCTTACAAGAGGTGACTGAATCTTGCTGACATCATAGAAACCACTCTTCTTGTAGCTCTCAGATCCTGCAACACCAGAGATGCTGCTGGTCTCATTAACATACTGTGACATTTCATGACCCAGCAGGAAAGTCATATCGTGCTTAGCAATGGTCTTGTTGTAGTTAGCAGTGTTCTGCCATACATACTTGGTACCAGTGCTGCGGTCGTTAGCAATATAAGTGGTAGTAGGCGACTGATAACGTGCCTGGCTGTGATAGTCCTGATAGGTTCCTGTGCGTGAGGTGCTGCGGTCGAGTGTGAACTGCGACTTCAGCATCAGACCCTTGATAGGATTGAGCTGCAGATAACCACTGCCGAAGAAACGGCTGCTCTCGATGTTACGCTGATAAGCACCATCCTCGTCGAGCAGAGGTGAGCAGTGAGCAGCATACCATGGGTTTGGTGTGGCATTGATGCTACCATCGTTCAGATAAGCGTGAGTGATGGTGGTCATCTTCTGGGCCTGGTTATAAACACCGCCGTTACGCTTGTCGTTGCTCTTATAAGCGTAAGAGAGGCTGGCACCAATCTTAACGATGCGGTTAATCTGGTGATCCAGGTTGATACGACCGGTGTAACGGTTGAACTCATCACCCTTCATCAGACCCTTATCATCCATAGCGGCCAACGATACGTTGAAGTTAGTCTTCTCGTTTCCGCCCTGAACAGATACCTCATAGTTCTGAGATACGCTGTTGTCGAGAATCATGTCGAGCCAGTCGGTATAAGTCTTATTGTTGTAGATGTCGAGAGTTGATGTGCCATCGTCGAGGTTGAAGGTCAGCACGTCGGCAGGAGTTGCTGTGTTGCTGAAATTCCACTCGTTGGCGGCGGCAGTCTCATAGTTCTTCTTGTCAATGAGGCGCTGTACCTCAGTGTCGCCATACATAGGCTTTACGATACCTGTAGCACCATTGAATGAGAGGTAGCCGTTGAAGTTAACTCTTGTCTTACCGGCCGAACCACGCTTGGTGGTGATCAGGATAACACCATTGGCACCTTTAGTACCATAGATGGCTGTTGAAGCTGCATCCTTCAGGATATCCATCGACTCGATGTCACTGGCAGGAATATCGAGGGTAGAACCATATTCTACACCATCCACAATAACCAGCGGACCGTTACCAGCCAACAGTGAGCGGTTACCACGCAGTGTCATGCTGACGCCGGCACCGGCCTCACCACCGCCGCTCATCTGGAGATCGACACCAGGAACCTTAGCCTGCATGGCTGAGAGGGCATTGGCACCTGCCACCTTGGCCAGGTCGTCGGTCTTAACTGAAGCAACCGAACCTGTCAGGTCCTTCTTCTTCATAGTGCCATAACCTACTACTACCACTTCGTCGAGTGCAGCAGCGTCTTCCTCCATGGTCACGTTAATACTGTTCTTACCGGCTACAGCAATCTTTTGCTCCTTAAAACCGATGTAAGAAATCTTGAGGACTGCCTTTTCAGGGATGTTTTGAATGGTAAAATTACCATCGAAGTCGGTTACACCACCTATAGTGGTACCATCCACGATGACGCTTACACCAATCATAGGTTCACCTGTTGCGTCCTTCACTGTACCTGTGATAGTCTTCTGGGCATAAGCCACGAAGCAGAACACAGACAAAAGCAAAGCCATAGAGGCTCTTTTGATTTGATGATTCATACTTTTACGTTTGAGTTATTAATTAGTTACTTGAAATATAATATTCAGGCTATTAGTTCTAAACCAGTGCAAAATTAACTAAAATTTTGAAATAATCGCTTTTATTGTCACTTTTTTACGAAAAATACCACGTAAACGTTTTCGCGTATAAACGGTCGCGTTATAGATGTCAAAACCAATGTTTTGGTCGCGGGAGATAAAAAAATCTTTGTGATTTGTGCGATTCGTGACAAATTCTTACTACCTTTGCGGGCAGAACTGAATGCTTGTAACAATGGAACGCAACAAGGAGATATATAAGGTAACGCTGGTGGGTGGCGCAGTGAACGTGGTGCTGCTGCTATTCAAGTTCGTGGCAGGCATTGTGGGGCATAGTGCTGCCATGGTGGCCGATGCCGTACACTCGCTGTCCGACTTTGTAACGGATATCATCGTGCTGGTGTTTGTGCGCATCAGTGGCAAACCCAAGGACAAAGACCACGATTACGGCCATGCCAAATATGAGACATTGGCCATGACCATCATCGGTGCAGCCTTGCTGGTGGTGGCTATAGGTATAGAATATAGCGGCCTGACCAAGATTTTAGCCTGGGTGCAGGGCGGACAGCTGAAGGCGCCTGGCATGTTAGCCCTATGGGCCGCACTGCTGTCGGTAGTGCTGAAAGAGGCGGTATATCACTACTCGATGATGAAAGCACGTCAGCTGAACTCGCAGGCTGTAGAGGCCAATGCCTGGCATCATCGCAGCGATGCCCTGTCATCGGTAGGAACGGCCATGGGCATCGGCGGAGCCATCTTCCTGGGACAACGCTGGACAGTGCTCGACCCCATCGCATCAATCATCGTAGGATTGTTTATCATCAAGGTGTCAATCGACCTGCTGCGCAATGGCATCGGCGACCTGATGGAACAATCGCTGCCCGATGAGGTGGAGGAGGAGATACTCCGTCTGGCAGCATCGGTGCCAGGGGTTGACAAGCCGCACGCCCTGTGTACGCGCCGGCTGGGCAACCACTACGCCATAGAACTGCACATACTGATGGAAGGCAGCATCACACTGTGCGAGGCGCACGACAAGGCAACAGAGGTGGAGGATATCCTGCGGCAGCACTACGGCCCCGAAACGCACATAGCCGTACACGTAGAACCAAAATAAAAACTAAGCCCCGCCGATTGGCGGGGCTTTCAAAAGTACACAAAAAGAACCGTCCCTTTTGTGTACTTTATCTGATGTTCAGAACAACAATCGACTTGGCGGGAATCTTTACGTTTAGGGTTCCCTTCTTGTTCAGCTTGGCGTCCTTGAACTCCTTGGGAGCAACAACGTCGGGATGCTGGAAGTCGTTGTAGTCGGCTACATTCTTAGAGGTCAGGATGCGACCGCTCACACTCTTGGCCTTGAAACCAGGCAGCTCGAAATCGATGGCTTGAGCCTTGTCGAGACTCACGTTGGTGATGGCCAGGACGATACCACCGTCTGTGGTCTTGGCAGCCGAAGCTGAGAGGACAGGGCAGGGGCGGGTCGTGTTATCGGCTGTCTGGGCCTTCTCCTTGAAGTACTCCTTGCTGCACTGGATGGTCTCGCTCTCGAGGTCAACTGGCAGATAGGTGGCCTCCATGAATGGAGTGTACATTTGGAACACGTGGTAAGTTGGTGTGAGCACCATGTGGCCTGTGCCCTCCTGATCGGTGAGGATCATTGACTGCAGCACGTTAACCACTTGGGCAATGTTAGCCATTTTTACACGGTCGGTGTACTTGTGGAATACATTAAGGCTGAGGGCTGCAACGAAGGCATCGCGCAGAGCGTTCTGCTGATACAGGTGGCCGGCGATGGTGCCAGGCTCCTCGTCCCACCAGGTGCCCCACTCATCAACAAGCAGACCAATCTTGTTCTGAGGGTCTTTCTTATCCATGATGGCCTTGTGCTTCTTGATAACCTCCTCGATCTCAAGACACTTGCCTAGAGCCCAGTAATACTGCTGAGTATCGAACTGGGTGGCAGAGCCTTTAGGACCGCTCCAACCTGTGCAGGTGTAGTAGTGCAGAGAGATGCCCTGCATGCGGTTGCCAATCTTATCCATGCATACCTTGGTCCAGTCGTAGTCGTAGTCGCTGGCGCCTGAGGCAATGCGATAGAGACGGTTCTGGCCCTGATCGCGCAGATAGGTGTTGAACTTACGGAATTCGTCACTGTAGTACTGAGGTGTCATGTTACCACCACAGCCCCAAGCCTCGTTACCGATGCCGAAGTACTTGACCTTCCAAGCCTTGTCGCGACCGTTCTGGCGGCGCAGACGAGCCATAGGCGTATCGCCATCGCTGGTCATATACTCAACCCACTGAGCCATCTCCTTGACAGTACCAGAGCCTACGTTACCACTGATATAAGGCTCGCAGCCCAGCATCTCGCAGAGGTTCAGGAACTCATGGGTACCGAAAGAGTTGTCCTCGATGGTGCCGCCCCAGTTGTTATTACGCAAAGAAGGACGCTTATCCTTAGGACCGATACCGTCCATCCAATGATAGTCGTCGGCAAAGCAGCCGCCTGGCCAGCGCATCACAGGAATCTTGAGGGCTTTGAGAGCCTCGAATACGTCCTTACGGTAACCGTTGATGTTAGGAATCTGTGAGCCTTCGCCCACCCAGAGACCGCCATAGATACAACTGCCCAGGTGCTCGGAGAACTGACCGTAGATTTCCTTATTGATCTTGGCTCCAGCCTGATCGGCATGAACCGTAGCTTTCACAGCTTCAGCGGCTGATGCGCTGATAGCGAAAACTGAAAAAACTAATGCAATTACTTTTTTCATTTTCTTTATTTTGAAGTTAAAGGGAATGGAAAAATTATTTATTGTCGACTGCGGCTTGCTCGATGGGGAGGCAACGCTTGTAGTTCTCGATGTACTTCTCGAAACCTGCTACATCCTCAGCGGTAGGAGCAATAGAGATACCGGTGTTGCCTGCAAAGACTACATCCTCGAGGTAATCGGCCAGATTTTTACCATTCTTATTAATCAGGTAGCCAGCCAACAGGGCGATACCCCATGCGCCACCTTCGCCAGCAGTCTCCATGACAGAGATGGGCGAGTTGAGGGCGGCAGCCAGCATGCGCTGACCTACACCGGGAGTCTTGAAGTAGCCGCCATGACCGGTGATGCGGTCAACCTTAATCTTCTCTTCCTTCAACAGAATGTCGTTACCAATCTTGAGCACGCCGATGGCACCATAGAGGTGAGCACGCATAAAGTTGGCCAGGTTGAACTTGTCGCCTGCAGAGCGAACGAACATAGGACGACCCTCGGCCAGACCTGTTACAGGCTCGCCGCTCACGTAGTTGTAAGCCATCAAGCCACCACAGTCGGTATCGCCCTCGAGCGCCTTGTTGAATAACTTGCCGTAGAGCTCGTTCATATCTACGGGCACACCCAGCAGCTGCTGGTACTCCTTGAACAGACCTACCCATGCGTTGATGTCGCTGGTGCAGTTGTTGCAGTGAACCATGGCTACGAGTGAGCCGTCAGGAGTGGTTACCATGTCGATTATCTCGTAAGGCTTTGAGAGATCCTTTTCGAGTACGATCATAGAGAACGAAGAGGTACCTGCACTCACATTACCTGTGCGCTGCTTCACAGCGTTGGTGGCTACCATGCCTGTGCCTGCGTCGCCCTCAGGAGGACAAACAGGACAGCCGGGCTTCAGATGACCTGACACGTCGAGCTTCTTAGCACCCTCAGGGGTGAGGAAACCTGCGCTCTCGCCAGCGTTGAGGCTCTTAGGCAGGATGTCGAGCAACTTCCAAGAGAAGCCCTTAGGAGCGATGAGCTCGTCGAACTTCTTCACCATGGTAGCATCGTAGGTCTTGGTCTTAGGATCTACAGGAATCATACCTGAGGCATCGCCTACACCCAGAACAAACTGGCCTGTTACCTGCCAGTGTACGTAACCAGCCAGGGTAGTGAGGTACTTGATGTCGGCCACGTGCTCCTCATTGTCGAGGATGCACTGGTAGAGGTGACTGATGCTCCAGCGCAGGGGGATGTTGTAGTTGAAGAGCTTTGAGAGCTCGGCGGCGGCCTGACCGGTATTGGTGTTACGCCAGGTGCGGAAAGGTACCAGAATCTGCTGCTGCTCGTTGAAGGCCATGTAGCCGTGCATCATGGCGCTGAAGCCGATGGCGGCCAGCGACTCAATCTCGCAGTCGTACTGCTTCTGAACATCCTTGCGGAGCTCAGCGTAGCAGTCTTGGAGTCCGTACCATACAGCCTCGGTAGAGTAGGTCCAGAGACCATCTACCAGCTGGTTTTCCCACTCGTGTGAGCCCTGTGCGATGGGCATATTGTCCTCGTCGATGAGGACGGCTTTGATGCGGGTAGATCCAAACTCGATACCGAGTATGGCTTTACCTGCCTGAATAGTTTCTTTTGCTGTCATAATTATGAATTATGAATTGTGAATTGTGAATTAGCGTAGCGCCTTATTCAGCATGAAGTAAACCTCGTTATTGCGGAGGGTCTGCTTGAAGTCGGCGATGGTGGTCTGCTTGTTGATGCGGACATACTCGATGCCAGTCATCTCGGCAAAGTCCTCCCAATACTCCTCGTTGATATCGTAAGAGAAAGCACTGTGGTGAGTACCACCTGCCAGGATCCATGCTGCAGCACCAATCTCGAAGGTTGGCTGTGGAATCCACAGAGCTGATGCTACAGGCAGATGAGGCATGGGCTTTGGCTCGATGCACTCCACCTCCTGAGAGATGAGACGGAAACGGTTACCCAGGTCAACAACAGTGGCCTTGATACCACGACCGGTCTTTGAGGTGAACACCAGACGGGCGGTCTGCTGCTTGCGGATACCGATGCCCAGGAAGTGAACCTCGAGCTTTGGCTTGTCGCTGGCAATCATAGGACAGATCTCCAGCATGTGGCTCTGCAGACATGATGAACGGTCGCCGGCAAAGTTCAGGGTGTAGTCCTCCAGGAATGAACAACCGGTAGGCATGCCCTGCTGAATCACCCACAGGGTGCGATAGAGGCAAGCTGTCTTCCAGTCGCCCTCAGCACCGAAACCGTAACCCTCAGCCATCAGACGCTGTGAAGCCAGACCTGGAATCTGGTCGAAGCCACAGAAGTCGGGTGCATCGATGTCGGCATCGCCCAGGTCGTCGAAGTTGGTAGTGAAGGCAGTAGCACCCTCATCCTTCAGCACGCGGCGCAGGGCAATCTCAGCCTTAGCAGCATTCTTTACCTTCTGCCAGTAAACCTCCTCACCGCTCTCATCAATCTTGATGGTGTAGAGCTGCTTGTACTCCTCAACAAGGGCGTCAGCCTCGGCATCGGTCACCTTCTTAAAGTACTCCATCAGAGAAGATACTGGGTAGTAGTCAACATGGTAGCCCAGACGCTGCTCAAACTCTACGCGGTCGCCATCGGTAACAGCTACGTTGTTCATGTTCATACCGAACATCAAACAGCGTACGTCGTGAGCATCTGCAACACCAGCTGCTACGCGAGCCCAAACGGCAATCTGCTTCTGAGCCTTCTCGTCCTTCCAGTAGCCGCAAACCACCTTACGGGCGATGCGCATACGAGTACAAACATGTCCGAACTCGATATCGCCGTGAGCACTCTGGTTGAGGTTCATGAAGTCCATATCGATCTCGCTCCAGGGTATCTCAGCGTTATACTGAGTGTGGAAGTGGAGCAGAGGCTTCTGCAGCTGCTGCAGACCCTTGATCCACATCTTGGCTGGTGAGAAGGTATGCATCCAGGTGATGATACCTGCGCACTTCTTGTCGTTGTTGGCAGCCAGCATAATCTGTTCTACTTCCTTGCTGCTGTTAGCTGTGCCCTTATATACAATCTTGACGGGGATGTTGCCAGAGGCATTCAGACCCTCAACCATCTCCTTAGAGTGTCCGTCAACTGCAACTACTGCATCGCCTCCGTAAAGGAGCTGTGCACCAGTTACCCACCAAATCTCTAAATCTTTAAACATAAAATGACCCCCCTCTTATCCCCCGAGGGGGAAGACCATATCAGGGGCATGGGTCTTTGTTATTATTGTAATATTAAATTGTAAGTCACCCTTCTCCTCCCCTCGGGGAGGTCGGGAGGGGGTCACTTCTTTTTCTGACCGTAGTAGGCGTTGGGGCCATGCTTGCGCATGTAGTGCTTCTCGATGAGCAATGGATTCATAGTGAGCTCTGGATTAACCGAGAAGGCTACGAAGGCCATCTTAGCGCACTGCTCCATCACCTTGGCGTTATAAACGGCATTATCAGGTGAGGTGCCCCATGAGAACGGACCGTGGTTCTTAACCAATACGGCAGGAGTGTGATCAGGGTTAATCTTACGGATGTTCAGGATCTCATCCACAATGACATTACCCGTCTCGAGTTCGTAGTTACCCTTCACCTCAGCCTCGGTCATATCGCGTGTGCAGGGGATATCCTTATAGAAATAGTCGGCGTGAGTGGTGCCGATGTTGGGGATGTCGCGGCCTGCCTGTGCGAAGGCGGTAGCATAGGTAGAGTGGGTGTGAACAACACCTTGGATGTTTGGGAAGTTACGATACAATACAAGGTGTGTAGGAGTATCGCTTGATGGGTTGAGCTCACCATCAACAACCTCGCCGGTATTGAGGTCGACAACCACCATATCAGAAGCCTTCATTACATCATAGTCTACTCCAGAGGGCTTGATGACAACAAGTCCGCGCTCGCGGTCGATGCCAGATACGTTACCCCAGGTAAAGATTACCAGGTTCTGCTTAACAAGGTCTAGATTTGCCTTGAATACTTTTTCTTTTAACTCTTCTAACATTGTTTTCTATAGTTTGAAATTTGAATCTTCAGTATACGCTTTCTTGTTGAAACGATAGAGGTAGGCACCGCGTTTTGAACTCTTCTTATCAATGAGCTCCGTCTTCTCAATGAAGTCCATCTCTTTTACACGTTTGCGGAAGTTGCGCTTGTCGAGTTCTGTGCCATACACAGCCTCGTAGAGGGTTTGCAGCTGGGTGAGCGTGAAGAGATCAGGCAGTAGACGGAAACCGATGGGCTCGTGCGACATCTTCTGCTGGATGAGCTTGCGGGCCTTGGCCAGCATCTCGTTGTGGTCGGAATAGAGAACAGGAAGATTCTCGATATCGATCCATTCAGCCCCGTGGGCCTGACGTAGTTTCTCGTCGTACTCGTGCACATTGATCAGGGCGTAGTATGCAACAGATACAACGCGCTCGCCTGGGTCGCGGTCAATCTTACCGAAGGCGCCAATCTGGCGCATGTAGATGTTGCGCAGACCGGTAAGTTCAAACAAGGTGCGTGTTGCTGCATCGTCAACACTTTCGGTGGCGCCAACGAAGCCTCCGTAGAGGCTCCATTCGCCACGTCCTGGGTCCATCTTACGGCGACCCACAAGCACCTTCAGCTTCTTCTCATCAAAGCCGAAGATGATGCAGTCTACCGAAAGAAAGACCTTGGAATGTTCGTTATAGAATGTCATAACTCACGAATTACCAGAAATAGATGTAGAATGCTACTGTGAAGCCGAGGATAACGAGGGTGTGGAATACATCCCACTTGTTCCAGCTGGCACGTGTAGCAGCAATCTGCTCAGGAGTAGAAGTACCGAATACCAGACCCTGAATTTTGTTCTGATCAGGAGCCTCGGTCATGAGAGATACCACGATGACAACCAGACAGCAGAATACGAGCATTACGCCGCAGAAGAACAGCCAGTTGAAGTCGTAGAACACTGCCTTGAACCAGCTGTCGGCAGCATCGGTAGCATTGCTGTAGTAAACCTTAGCACCCAGACGGGTCAGTCCGATGATGATACCTGAGAGCAAGCCCCACATACCACCCTTGGCCGATGCACGCTTCCAGCAGATACCCAGCAGGAAGGCAGCAGCGATACCAGGAGCCAGCACACTCTGTACGTCCTGTAGGTAGTTGTAAAGCACGTTACCTACTGAACGCATGATGGGGATCCACAGGATACCGAGAATCACGATGACTACGGTAGCAATCTGACCGATACGTACCAGACTCTTCTCAGAGGTCTCAGGACGCAGGCGCTTCCAGAAGTCGATGGTGAACAGCATGGCCGATGAGTTGAACAGTGATGCCAGTGATGACATGAGGGCAGCCAGGATACCACATACTACCAGACCCTTTACACCAGCAGGCAGCAGTTTAGCTACGAGGGTAGGGAAGGCTGCATCAGGTGTGCTCAGCACGAATACCTCACCGTTAGGCAGGGTGATGCCCTTGGTGCTCATGGCAAATGCAATCATACCAGGGATGAGGAACAGGAATACAGGCAGCAGCTTGAGGTAAGCACCGAAGATGGTACCACGACGAGCTTCCTTCTCGTCCTTACCAGAGAGTACACGCTGAACGATGTACTGGTCGGTACACCAGTACCAGAAACCGATAACTGCTGAACCGATGAGTGCGCCCAACCAAGGATAGTTGGCGTCGCGGTTGTCGCGGATCAGTGAGGTCATCTTGTCGCCATATTCGTTAGCATCAACAGCACCGCACACGGCCATCATCTCGTCCCAGCCACCAAGAGCCTTGAAGCCCAGTACCAGAATGATGAGTGAACCCAGCAGCAAGATAGGAGTCTGCAGCACACTGGTGTAGAGCACGCTCTTCATACCACCGAAGATGGTGTAGATAGCAGTGATAACAACCAGCCCGATAGCTGCAATCCAGAAGAAGTCGATACCCCAGAGCTCTTCGATACCGAATACCTGCTGGAATACCAGTCCACCAGCATAAACGGTAACGGCCACCTTAGTGAGCACGTAGCTGATGAGTGAGATAACCGACAGGATGGTGCGGCTCTGTGTGTTGTAACGACGCTCCAGGAACTCAGGCATGGTGTAAACCATAGAGCGGGTGTAGAAAGGTACGAACACCCAACCCAGAATCAGGATCATCCAACCCTGAATCTCCCAGTGGGCCATAGCCATACCTGATGATGCACCGGCGCCGGCGAGTCCAATCAGGTGCTCGGAACCGATATTAGAAGCGAAGATTGATGCACCGATGGCAATCCACGTTGCATCCTTACCTCCAAGGAAATAGTCAGCCGAGTTATTGTTCTTTTGTGAAATAACCCAAAGTACGATGCCAATCAGCGCACAACAGAAGAGGCCGATGACAATCCAATCTAAAAATGCCATAATTTGATATTAGTTAATAATTAATAATTCAAGAATCTGATTTACTTTTTAATCGAAAATTTGTATGCAGCGTGGCTGAAGTACTTCTCGCCTGGGTTAAGAACAGGCTGTACCCACTCTGGATGGTTAGGTGAATCTGGATACTTCTGGCTCTCCAGACAAACGCTTACGTGCTTAGGATAGGTGATGCCACCCTTACGGGCAATGTCCTTGTCGGCACCTACGCCCTGGAAGTTACCGCTGTAGACCTGTACACCAGGCTCGTTGGTAAACATCTCCATCAAGATACCTGTCTTGGGGCTGTAGAGGCTGGCACAAACGGTCTTGTCGTCGCCCTTACCGTCCTTATAGGTGTTCAGACAGTAGTTGTGGTCGTAACCGGTAGCATTCTGAATCTGGTCGAAGCTGCTGTTGATGCTGTCGCCCAAAGCGTGAGCCTTGCGGAAGTCCATAGGAGTACCTTCAACCGACTTGATCTCGCCAGTTGGGATATAGAGCTTGTCGCTTGGAGTAAAGTTGTCGGCATTTACATACAGCTCCATGTCGTATGCAGGCTGTGTGAAGTCGCCACTCAGGTTATAATAGTTGTGATTAGTCTGGTTGATGATGGTTGGCTTGTCGGTCTCTGCCTCCCATGTCATATCCAGTACATTGTCGGATGTGAGCTTGTAGGTAGTAACGGCCATTACCTTGCCAGGGAATCCGTTCTCTCCATCAGCTGCTACGATGGTGAGTTTGAGTACAGAGTCGCCAATCTGCTCGGCATCAAACACCTGATGCATCCATCCTGAGTTACCGCCTCCGTGAAGGCTGTTAGGACCATCATTCTTCTTCAGCTGATAAGCCTCGCCATTCAGGGTGAACTGTCCGTTCTTGATGCGGTTGGCATAGCGACCTACGCTTGATCCGTAATCAGATGGGGTGTTAATGGTGTCGGCATACTGGGCTATATTGTCGAATCCCAGAACTACATCAGTAGGTTTGCCGTCTTTGTCGGGTACTACCAGCGATACGATACGTCCACCATAGTTGGTGATGCATACCTCCATGCCGTTCTGGTTCTTAAGCGTGTAGAGCTTAACGGGTTTAGCCTGGATAGTTGTGTCGAACTTAGCTGGGTCGAGACCCGAAACTGTGAGTTGTGGAGCCTGCTGGCTTCCTACACAAGAGAGCATCAGTGCGGCTGCACCTACTCCCATCAATGTTGCTTTTAATGCTTTCATTGCTTTTTCGTTTTAAGTTATTATTGAGTCTATTGTCTTTATTTTGGGTGTAAAATTACAACTATCATTCGAACTGACAAACTAAAAAAGGGGAAAAAAAAAGAGTAAGGTGTAAAAATCACACCTTACTCTTAATATTTAACCTTTATAAACACAAAAATGTGTCTATTTGTTGGTTCTGAGTTAGCAAATTCTGCGTGATCCGTCGCCAATGACTACATCATAAACTTTAGGCTCATGACCGTACTTGGCATTGAATTTTGCCTTAGCATCTTCAATGAACTTCTTGTAGAGATCGTTGCGAACCAGGTTGATGGTGCAGCCGCCGAAGCCGCCACCCATGATACGTGAACCTGTTACACCGTTCTCCTTGGCCAGGTCGTTCAGATAGTCGAGCTCCTCGCATGATACCTCGTAGTCCTTCGACAGACCCTCGTGTGTCTGATACATCAGCTCACCTACCTTCTCGTAGTCGCCCTCATTCAGGGCATCACATACTGCGAGTACGCGGTCCTTCTCACCCAGCACGAACTTAGCGCGCTTGTAGTCCTCTTCGCCTACCTCAGCACGTACCTCGTCCAGCTGCTCCCATGTGCAATCGCGAAGGGTTTCGAACTTGCCCTCTGGGTGCTTAGCCTGGATGTGCTTTACCACGTTCTCGCAAGAGTTACGACGGTCGTTGTAAGGCGATCCTGCAAGCTGGTGCTTAACAACTGAATCGAGCAATACCAGACGGTAGCCATCGGGCTTGAATGGGAAGTACTCGAACTCGCGAGAGCGGCAGTCGAGGCGCATCAGGCAGCCTGCCTTACCGAATACAGAGGCAAACTGGTCCATGATACCGCAGTTAACGCCGCAGTAGTTGTGCTCGGTAGCCTGTCCGGCCAGAACCATATCCCACTGCGAAACCTTGTTCTCGCCAAAGATGTCGTTCAAACCACAAGCAAAGCAGCTCTCCATAGCGGCAGATGATGACATACCAGCGCCAAGGGGAACGTCGCCGGCAAAGGCGATATTGAATCCCTTCACGGGTACACCCAGCTTTTTCATCTCCAGGGCGATACCATAGATGTAGCGTGCCCATGAAGCCTTAGGACCTGCAGGGTCAGAAAGCTTAAAGTCTACGCGATCTTTCAGGTCGATAGCATAAGCCATCACAGTGTCTTCTGTATCGTTTGCACGCATCTCGGCCATGATGCCTTTGTCAACAGCTCCTGGGAACACGAAACCACCATTATAGTCGGTGTGCTCGCCAATGAGGTTAATACGTCCGGGAGATGCATATACGTTACCGGTCTTACCATCAAAGTGTTTGATGAAGCGGCTTCTTACAAATTCAATGTCCATAAGCATTAATTTTTTTGATGTTTGAAATTTATTGTTTAATCAACTTTAATGTCGGTATTTACGTTCTTGCAACCTACAAGTGCATAGAACAGGATATAAGCCAACATTGCGATGACAAGCCAATAACTGAAGATTGGACCAGCAGACTTAGCGATTTCTTCCTGGATGAGAGGCATGATACCACCACCAACAACCATGGTCATGAAGATACCAGAGGCAGCCTCAGTGTACTTGCCAAGACCCTCAACAGAAAGGTTGAAGATACCTCCCCACATGATAGAAGTGCAGAGACCACAGGCAGGAATGAGGAATGCCTTTGCGGGAACATCATGTCCGCTGAAAGAGATTGTTACGCTCTCAGGCATGAAGATGGCGATAACGAGCAGCAGGATTGCTACAGCGCTAACGGTTGACAACTGCAACTTTGTAGATACCTTACCAGAGATGGCGCTTGAGCAAGCACGGCCAATCATCATGAGCAGCCAGTAGGCAGCAGCCAGTGTACCACCTGCTGCAGCAGCACCCTCAAAACCAAGGTCGGTAACATAGAAGTTCAGCTCCATTGGAATACCAATCTCGATACCTACATAGAAGAAGATAGCAATCACACCTAGCAGGCAGTGGCGGAAAGCCAATGGGCTGCGCTCGTACTTAGGTGCTACCTTACCAAGAGTAGGCTCGGGGATAGCCACACGGCTGATGATAACGAACGAAATGGCGAATACGGCCATACCGATGAACAGCAGTGGAGCTACATCGCTCATGCTGGTGTCCTTGGTAACAGTACCAACGAGAACACCTGCCAGCAATGGAGTCAGTGTGCCGGTCAACGAGTTCAATGTGCCGCCAACCTGAATCAGCTGGTTACCCTTGTTGCCACCACCACCGAGGAGGTTCAGCATAGGATTCACAACGGTGTTGAGCATACAAACGCAGAAACCGCAGATGAATGCACCAAGCAGATAGATAATCAGGTTCAGGGCTACAGGAATACTGTCGTATGTAAATACATAAGTACCTGCGCCTACGAGGCTTGACAAATACTGGAAGCAAAGACCAACGATACCCACGATAAGAGCTGTGAGAGCAGTCTTCTTATATCCATATTTAATCAGCATCTTACCTGCAGGGATACCCATAAACAGGTAAGCGGCAAAGTTCATCAGGTTACCCCAAGCTTTGGCAAAGGGATATTCAAATCCCCATATATTGCCAAAGGGGGCGCCCATGTTGGTTACAAAGCTGATCATCGCGAAGATGAAGCACATTGTCACAATGGCAATGATCTTGCCATTCTTATTTGTCTCAGTCATATTGTCGTCAATAATTATATTTTAATGTTGGGTTATTATTAATCTGTTACACCGAATTTGTATACGGTCTTCTGCTTATAGCGCTGTCCTGGGTTCAGTACTACGCTTGGGAAGTAAGGACGGTTAGGTGAATCGGGGAAGTGCTGTGCCTCGAAACATACTGCCGAACGATGTGGGAAGGTACATCCGTTAGCACCCTTGTAGCCGTTCAGGAAGTTGCCTGTGTAAAGCTGCAAGCCTGGTTCTGTGGTATAAACGTCCATGGTGCGTCCGCTCTTAGGATCAGTCAGACGTGCTGCGAATGAGAGCTCGCCCTCTTCCTGCTTGTTCAGTACGTAGTTGTGGTCGAAGCCGTGACCGAACTTAATCTGCTCGTTGTCGGCATCGATGTCCTGTCCGAATGGCTTAGCCTTGCGGAAGTCGAATGGAGTTCCCTCAACCTTCAGAATCTCACCTGTTGGGATAGCTGTAGCATCGGTAGGCAGGTAGAAGTCGGCGTTGATCTCGCAGATCTGGTCCTCGATACCTGGAGTAGGATCAGCAGTACCGCCCAGTGCGAAGAAAGCGTGATGTGTCAGATTCACGATGGTCTTCTTGTTGGTGGTAGCCAGATACTCAATCACCAGCTCGTTCTGGTCGGTGAAAGTAAACTCTACTGTTACGTCGAGCTCGCCTGTGAAACCTTCCTCACCGTAAGATGAAATACGATGCAGGGCTAATGAGCGTGGACCCATCTGGCGGGCATCCCAAACCTTGGCATTGTAACCTACCTTACCGCCGTGCAGGTGGTTAGGTCCGTCGTTCAGTGCCAGCTGGTACTCCTTACCATTGAGAATGAACTGACCTTTGCAGATACGGTTACCCCAACGACCAATCAGTGTTGACAGGTAAGGTTCGTTTCCGCTAGTCAGCTGCTCAATGCTGTCATGACCCTCAATAACATTAGCAACCTTGCCATCCTTATCAGGAACCATAATAGCACAAATGGCACCTCCATAATTAGAGATAGCCACTTCAAATCCCTTGCGGTTTCTTAGAATGTACAAGTCGGTTTTTTTACCGTTGATAGTGGCCTGGAAGTTTTCACGCTTCAGGCCGCACAGATTCACTGTCTCTGTAGTATTTGCCATATTGATATGTTTTTAGTTAAAAATTTATTTTTCTGCAAAGTAACAGAAAAAAAATCAAAATGACAAATCTTTCGACGAAAAAATAGTTGATGATGTATTAAAAAAGCCTAAATGCAGTTTTTTAGCAGGTCTGCCACTACATAACTGCTACCTCCAACGAACACAAAGTCGTTATTATCGGCTGCAGCCTTTGCTGCGTCATAGGCGCTTTTTACGTCAGGATAGCTCTCTCCTTCCAGTCCTATTCCTTGGGCATAAAGCTTCAGAACATTCTCTGAAATGGCTCTTTTATTATTTGCTTTTGTAAAATAATAGGTCGCGTTTTTGGGTAGCAGCTCCATCACTCCGTGGATGTCTTTATCATCTACCATACCGAATACGATATGCATCTTATCGCACTTCACGCTCTTAAGCTGCTCACTCAGGTATTTCCATCCGGGAACGTTATGACCAGTATCGCAGATGGTAAGTGGAGCCTCGTTCACTTTCTGCCAGCGTCCCTTTAGTCCGGTAAGACTGCATACGTGTGCAAAACCTTTCTGCACCTCGCGGTTCTGACATGGTGTGTTAGCCTGGCACTTTACCGGATGCATGTAGCCCAGAGACTCAAGTTGCTGTAGTGCACAAAGAATGGTGTTGGTATTATGCTCCTGATAAAGTCCATTAAGCTCGCCGTTGATAACACCGAAACTCTTGGTGTAGTATTCGATACCTTTAGGGCCGAAGGATGCAGAGATAACCTGTTTCTGATCTTCGGCAAATACGATGGGCGAGTGGTTTTCTGTTGCGATGGCTTCGAATACCATACGTGTCTCGGGTGTTGTCTCACCTATGACTACAGGGGTATTCTTCTTGATGATGCCCGCTTTCTCCATGGCTATCTGCTCGAGCGAGTTGCCAAGGAACTGTGTGTGGTCCATGCCGATGTTGGTGATGACCGATAGGATAGGTGTGATGATGTTGGTGCAATCCAATCTACCGCCCAATCCCACTTCAATCACGGCAATGTCTACGTTCATGTCGGCAAAATACTCGAATGCCATGGCTGTAGTGAGCTCGAAGAACGATGGCTTCAGGGGCTCGAAGAAGGACTTGTGCTTCTCTACGAATTCTACCACATACTCCTCGTTGATGGGTTGACCGTTTACGCGGATGCGCTCACTGAAGTCAACCAGATGGGGCGATGTGTATAGGCCTACTTTGTAGCCGCACATCTGTAGCACAGCAGAAAGCGTGTGAGCACATGAACCCTTGCCGTTGGTGCCGGCCACGTGTATCGTGAGATACTTTTTGTGGGGATGCCTCAGATGCTCATCCAGTGCATGACTGTTCTCCAGTCCCTCCTTATAACCGCCTGCACCCTGTTTTTCGAACATGGGCAACTGGTTGTACAGGTATTCACACGTTTCCTGATATGTCATACTCTATACCTTATTATATATATTAATTAAAGTAATTCTTGAACTTCTGGAAGATAGAGTCGCGTGTCTGCTTGTCACCCTTGAAGTTGTCGCTGCCCTTGAACTGCTCAATGGCCTGCTTCTCTTCCTTGCTCAGAGTTTTAGGCACATACACGCTGATGTTCACTACCAGATCGCCACGACCGCTGCCATAACCCTGTACGGCGGGCAATCCCTTGCCACGCAGACGCAGAGTCTTGCCGGGTTGTGTTCCGTTGTCCAGCTTTACCTTGAGCTTGGTGCCCTCGATGGTTGGTATCTCTACATCGCCACCCAGTGCGGCTGTTGGGAAGTCGAGCAACAAGTTGTAGATTAGGTCGTTTCCATCGCGTACAAAGGTCTCGTGTGGCTCTTCTTCGATAAACACCTGGATGTCGCCCGGTGTACCGTTGTGCTTGCCAGCATTACCCTTGCCGGGAACGTTCACCACCATACCCTCGGCTACACCTGCAGGGATGTTGATCTCTACTACCTCTTCGCCCTTCTCTACACCGGTACCGCCACAGTGCTTACACTTGTTCTTAATCACCATGCCTTCGCCACCGCAGGTAGGACACACGCTCTGCTGCTGCATCATACCAAAGATGCTTTGGGTGGTATGGGTGATGTAACCCTGACCATGACAAGTGGGGCATGGCTCCTTCTGACTGCCAGCCTCGGCACCGCTACCGTTACAGTGTGGACAATGGATGTCCTTGCGCACCTTAAACTTCTTGGTCACACCGGTGTTAATCTCCTCCAATGTCAACTTCACCTTCAGTCGCAGGTCGCTACCGCGATGCTGCTGTGGACGACGCTGTCCGCCACCAAAGCCACCAAAGCCGTGACCACCGAAGATATCACCGAACATCGAGAAGATATCATCCATGTTCATGGTGCTTTCGAATCCACTGAATCCGCCGAATCCGCCGCCCATGTTAGGACCATCGAATCCGAACTGGTCATACTGCTGACGGGTCTTTGGGTCGTGCAGAATATTGTATGCCTCGGCCGCCTCTTTAAACTTCTCCTCGGCTTCCTTGTCGCCGGGGTTGCGGTCGGGGTGATACTTAATGGCTATCTTTCGATAGGCTTTCTTTATTTCGTCTTCTGAAGCGCTCTTATCAACGCCCAGCACCTCATAATAGTCTCTCTTTGCCATCTTTTACTGTCCAACAGCCACTTTGGCGTGGCGTATTACTTTGTCGTTTAGTTTATAACCTTCTTGCAGGCAGTCGATGACCTTGCCTTTCTTGTCATCGCCCATGCCAGGAACCATGGCTACAGCCTCGTGCAGGTCGGTGTCAAAGTCGGCATCCTTGGTCTCAATCTTGCTCACACCCTGCGATTCCAGAGTCTTCACAAACTTCTGGTAGATGAGCTCCATACCCTCGCGCAGTACCTGTGGATCCTCTGTCTTCGAGCCGTTGGCAATAGCGCGCTCCATGTCATCGAGTACGGGCAGAATGGCAGTAATCACCTTTTCGCCACCGTTCAGAATCAGCTCGGCACGCTCTTTCAGGGTGCGCTTGCGGTAGTTCTCAAACTCAGCCGCCTTGTAGAGCAGCTGGTTCTTAACCTCTGCCAACTCAGCCTGAGCCTTCTCCAATGGATCCTGCTCTTCTGCTTCTGGGGCTGAAGTATTCTCGTTACTCGTCTCCTCATTCCTCGTCTCCTCGGAATTGGTCTCCTCGAGGTTCTCCTCTTCGATGTTGATATCTTTTTCTGTCATAATAGCGTTGTTTTAAAAGTTCTGCCTTCCAACAAGCAAATACTATGCCAAACCGTACATCTTAGCCTTCTGGGCCTTGATTGACTCATCGTAGATGTAGTCATCGTAGCTTGTCAGCTTGTCGATGGTGCCACTTGGTGTCAGTTCGATGATACGATCTGCCACGGTGTTGATGAACTCATGGTCGTGCGAAGCAAACAGGATGTTACCCTTGAAGTTAATCAGGTTATTGTTGAATGCCTGAATACTCTCCAGATCCAAGTGGTTGGTAGGAGTGTCCAGAATCAGACAGTTGGCATTCTTCAGCTGCATACGGGCTATCATACAGCGCATCTTCTCACCTCCAGAGAGTACGTTCACGTGCTTCAGCACATCCTCCTCCTTAAAGAGCATACGACCCAGGAACGACTTCATGGTTACCTCGTTGCCTGGTCCCCACTGACTCAGCCAGTCTACCAGGTTCATCTCGCTTTGGAAGAACTCGGTGTTATCCAGTGGCAGGTAGGCAGTGGTGATGGTCACACCCCACTTATAGGTACCGGCCTGAGCCTCGCGGTTACCATTGATAATCTCGAACAGAGCTGTCATGGCCTTGGGGTTGTGCGAGAGGAATACGGTTTTCTGACCCTTCTCGATGGTGAAGTTCACGTTGTCAAACAGTACGGTTCCGTCTGCATCAACGGCTTTCAGTCCTTCAACCTCCAGAATCTGTGTTCCAGGCTCGCGCTCCATCTGGAAGATGATACCTGGATATTTACGTGTTGATGGGGTAATCTCCTCTACATTCAACTTCTCCAGCATCTTCTTTCGCGATGTGGTCTGCTTACTCTTGGCAACGTTAGCGCTGAATCGACGGATAAACTCCTCCAACTGCTTCTTCTTCTCCTCGGCCTTCATCTTCTGGTTCTGAGCCTGACGCAGAGCCAACTGCGAACTCTCGTACCAGAACGAGTAGTTACCGCTGAAGAGCGTTACCTTACCAAAGTCAATATCTACGGTCTGTGTAGAAACGGCATCCAGGAAGTGACGGTCGTGCGATACAACCAATACACACTGCTCCAGGTTGCTCAGATATTCCTCCAACCACTGAACGGTATCCAGGTCCAAGTCGTTGGTAGGCTCGTCAAGCAGCAGGTTGTCGGGATGTCCGAACAGTGCCTTGGCCAGCATCACGCGCACCTTCTCGTTGTTCGATATCTCGCTCATCTGCTTGTAGTGTTCTGTTTCTTTTACGCCCAGGTTCTGCAACAGCTGTGCAGCCTCGCTCTCAGCCTCCCAGCCGTTCATCTCGGCAAAGGCCATCTCCAAGTCGGCGGCACGCACACCATCCTCCTCGCTCATTTCGGGCTTGGCATACAGAGCCTCACGCTCTTTCATGTTCTGCCAGAGTGGCTGATGTCCCATCAGCACAGTGTTCATCACTGAAAACTCATCATACTTAAAGTGGTCCTGCTCCAGCACACTCAGGCGCTCGCCTGGCTGCATCTCGATGGTACCCTTGTTGGCCTCTAGCTCACCGCTGATGGCACGCAGAAGGGTTGACTTACCGGCACCATTGGCACCGATGATACCATAAATGTTACCACTTGTAAACTTCAGGTTCACGTCCTTGTAGAGAACCTTCTTTCCAAACTGGATTGCCAGATTTGTTACTGTAATCATCTTGCTTCTTTAACCTATTGTGTATTATTGGGGTGCAAAGGTACGATTTTTTTTTCATACAACCAATATTTATCACAAAAAACTATCCTTTTATCTTGGATTTGCAAACTACCTAGAAAAAATATGCGCTCTAACTAGCAAGCAATTGCATGCTAACTAGATTGCAATTGCTAGCTAATTTGGTGCAGCAACTTATTGAAGCTGATAGAGAAGCGCTGCTTTTAAAGTAATCCTTTAGTTGAGGGGAGCTCGTAGTGGTAGATGTCGCGGCGGACGGCCATTTTCAGGGCTCGTGCCAAGGCCTTAAAGATGCCTTCAATCTTATGATGCTCGTTCTGGCCTTCGGCCTTGATGTTCAGGTTCATGCGGGCGGCATCACTCAGACTCTTGAAGAAATGCAGGAACATCTCTGTGGGCATTTCGCCGATTTTTTCGCGATGGAACTCTGCGTCCCATACCAGCCAGGGGCGACCTCCGAAGTCGAGGCAAGCCGAACACAGACAATCGTCCATAGGTAGGCAGTAGCCGTAGCGCTCAATGCCGCGCTTATCGCCTAAGGCCTGCAGAATGCATTCGCCCAGGGCAATGGCGGTGTCCTCGATGGTGTGATGCTCGTCTACCTCCAGATCGCCTTTGGTGTGTACGGTCAGGTCTATCATACCGTGCTTGCCAATCTGTTCCAGCATGTGGTCGAAGAATCCCAGACCTGTCTGGATGTCACACTTGCCCGATCCGTCTAGGTTAACCTTTACCCAGATGTCGGTCTCTTTGGTGGTGCGCTTTACTTCGGCTATGCGCTCGCCGGCAAACAGCAGTTCGGCAATCTTTGCCCATGTGATGCCTTCGTCGCTCAATATGAGCGATTTGCAGCCGATATTCTTGGCAAACTGGCGGTCGGTCTCGCGATCGCCAATCACAAACGAGTTGGCTATGTCGTACTCTGGATTGTTGATATATTTCTCAACAAGTCCGATGTTGGGCTTGCGGGTTGGTGCGTTGTCTTCTGGGAAATGGGGGTCAATCAGAATCTCGTCGAATGTGATGCCTTCGCCCTCAAGTGTCTGCAATATAAAATTGTGTACGGGCCAGAAGGTATTCTCAGGAAAAGCGTCTGTTCCAAGGCCGTCTTGATTGCTCACCATGACAAACTCAAAGTCTAGTTTCTCGCGTATAAAGGCCAGGTTGCGGAATACTCCTTTTACAAACTTAAGTTTCTCAAAGCTGTCAATCTGCTCGTCGGCAGGTTCTTCGATCAGTGTTCCGTCGCGGTCGATAAATAAAATCTTTTTCATATTGTTTTCTTGTTGAATTCTTCTTTTTCTTTATCCTGTATGCCCATGGTTCCCTTCATCAGGTAGAAGGGCAGTATGGTGGTAAGCCATACATAGGCCTGAATGAATCCTGCTACCAGGAATACACCCAGACTGAGCCAGCGTACGCTCGATGGCATACCGGCCGGATCGCCATTCAGCATGCCTATCTTACTCTGCCAGTTGGCTGCCATCAGTATCATGGTGGGTAGCGATGTCATCAATGTCAGTATGGCCACCAGGGTGATGCACACGATGGTAACGATGAATACCTTGCCCAGGTGGCGCATCCACGAACCAAAGGTAAGCGGTCTGAGTGGCGAAATGAATTGGCGCTTCTTTAATCGCCAGTTGGCCACAAATAGCCATATGATTACCGCCACAACGCCGAGTGCCAATGCTGGTAGCAAGAGGGTGGGCGAGAGGAGTACCGGCAGGGCCGAAGCAGCTGCCTGAAGTATGGCAAAACCGATGGCTAGCCACCATGTGGCGCGGAATATCTTGCGGAAGTTTCCTGTATATAGCTGGTAGCCCTCGCGTATGCAAGCCTGACTGCTACGCAGCTTGATTTCTATCTCTTTTTTCTCTGTTTCCATTGAATTTAAATCTTTTCGCGGCAAAATTACTAAAAATTATCAATTATCAATTATCAATTATCAATTATTTAGTATCTTTGCAGCAAAATTATCAAAAAATGAAGTTATTAAGGTGGGGATTTATTGGTTGCGGCGAGGTTACCGAGAAGAAAAGCGGTCCTGCTTTCAGCGATGTCGAAGGCTCGAGCGTGGTAGCCGTGATGAGTCGTACCGAGAAGCATGCCCGTACTTATGCCGTGCAGCATGGCATAGCCAAGTGGTATACCGATGCTCAGGAGATGATTGACGATCCTGATGTGAATGCTGTGTATGTAGCCACTCCGCCATCCAGTCATGCCACCTATGCCATTATGGCCATGAAGGCGGGCAAGCCTGTTTATGTCGAGAAGCCTTTGGCTGCCAGTTATGAGGATTGTGCCCGTATCAATCGCATCAGCGAGCAGACGGGGGTGCCTTGCTTTGTGGCTTACTATCGTCGCTATCTGCCCTATTTCCAGAAGGTTAAGGATATCATTAAGAACGGCCAGATAGGCAAGATTCTCAATGTCCAGATACGTTATACCGAGCCCCCACGCCAAGCCGATCTTGATGCGATAGCTCATCACGAGCCGCTGCCTTGGCGATTGCAGCCCGATATTGCCGGTGGCGGTTATTTCTACGATATGGCCCCTCATCAGTTAGACTTGCTTCAGGATATGTTTGGTGTTATCCTCGAGGCGCGCGGCATTTGCAGCAACCGTGGCGGTCTGTATAAAGCCGAGGATTCGGTTAGTGCTTGTTTCCAATTCGAGAACGGATTGCCCGGAAGCGGCTCTTGGTGCTATGTGGCTCACGAGTCGGCCCGCGAGGATTGTATTGAGATTATCGGTACCGAGGGGCTGGTCAGCTTTTCAGTATTCGATTATACGCCCATCCGCTTGCAAACCAATAAGGGCGAGGAGTGCATCACCGTACCCAATCCGCCTTATGTTCAGTATCCCATCATCAAGAATGTCATCGAGCATCTTCAGGGACGGGGCGTGTGCGAGTGTACCAGTGTTTCGGCTACTCCGGTAAACTGGGTGATGGACCGCATACTGGGTAAATTCTAATTCTGCTTATATGACAAGAGTGCTATTGGTGTTTCTTTGGGTAATGGTTAGTCTTGGTGCTAGTGCTGCCGAGCCTGATACGCTTACCCTCGATACCATTAGTACTAATAATCAGTTGGGCATTATCCGCCGAACGGTGCGCGAGTTCGACCGCCTTAACGATGAGTACATCGAACCTAATCACTACGAGTTTACCGTGATGGGACAGATAACCCGCACTTACGAGAGTTTTATCCTGGCTAGCAATGGTCAGAGCATCACGCTGGCTCCTGACGGTAGGACCAAGATTGGCCCATACTTCGGTTGGCGATGGTTCTTTTTCGGATATACTTTCGATATCAAGAATATTGGTTTTTCGCAGAATGGCCTTCGCAAGGAGTTCGATCTCAGCATTTATTCGTCGCAGATAGGTGTCGACCTGTTCTATCGTCGCACGGGCGATGATTACAAGATACGCGATGTAAAGCTTGGCTATGGTTTCGACGGGCGCTTTTTCGAGGGTATGCCTTTTGCTGGTGTTAACGTTGGCATCACAGGTGCCAGCCTCTATTACATCTTTAATCATGGCCGTTTCTCTTATCCAGCAGCTTTCAGCCAGAGCACTTGTCAGAAGATAAGCTGTGGATCGTGGTTGGGGGGTATAGGCTTTACCCGCAACACGCTCGATCTGAACTACGACGATTTGCAACGCTCGCTCAATGAGCGCATGGGTAAGGGTAATGAGGTAAAACTCGATAGCGGCATGATGATCAGCGACATCAAGTACGATGATTTTATCATTTCTGGTGGCTATGCCTATAATTGGGTGTTCGCCAAGAACTGGTTGTTCTGTGCTAGTGGCCAGTTAGCTGCGTGCTATAAGTCGAGCTATGGTAAGGTGGCCGACGAGAAGAAGGGCTTTAGTTTCGATAAGGTCAATCTCGATGGTATCGTCCGCTTGGGTCTGGTTTACAACAACACGCGCTGGTATGCTGGTTGTAGTGCCATCTTTCGCACCAACAACTATCACACGTCGCGATTCACGGCCAACAACATCTTTGGCTCGTTCAATGCCTATATTGGCTATAATTTTATGTTGAAAAAGAAGTATAAGAATGCATAAGAAAACTCTATATATTATAATAGGTATAATGGCTTGCCTTAGTGCACATGCCAAGTGCTTTGGCGATGTCAGGCAGCAGTCGGCCGATAGCATCACCGTGTGCAAGTTGCTGGCCGAGGCTCGGAAGCTGCCTGCATCCACTAATCTACCGCTGTTTTTTGCACAGAAGTTTATCGGCCTGCCCTATGTAGCCAGCACGCTCGAGGGCGATGCCAAAGAGCGATTGGTGATAAACACCCGCCAACTGGATTGCACCACACTGGTCGAGAATGTGGTGGCGCTCACCCTCTGTGCCCGCAGCCGTCAGTACACCTATTTTGCCTTTAAGCATGCGCTGGTCGATCTGCGCTATCGTGGTGGCGTTATCAATGGCTATCCCTCGCGTCTGCATTATTTCACCGAGTGGATTACCGATAACACCCGTGCAGGAGTGGTTGCCGAGGTGCAAGCCCCCAATCCGCCTTTCACCGCCGTTCAAACCGTCAAGGTTAACTATATGAGCACCCATCCGCAGAGCTATCAGGCCCTGCGCGAGCATCCTGAGTTCGTCGGCGTCATCAGCAAGATGGAGCGTGAGGTCTCTGGCGGCAAGTATCGCTACATCCCTAAGAATGCTGTAGCAAACAGTAGTATGCTGCGCCAAGCCATTCACGATGGCGATATTATTGCCATCACATGTAAAAAGTCCGGACTCGACATTGCCCATCTGGGTTTTGCCGTTTGGAAGAAGGATGGATTGCATCTGCTCAATGCATCGATGGTTCACAAGCAGGTGGTACTAGAGCCCATGACGCTCTATCAGTATCTGCAGAAGCATCCGTCGCATACTGGAATCAGAATAATTAGAATTAAATAATAACTTAACCAAAATTGAGAGAGATTATGGAATTACCCGATTTTATGAGTTATGCGAACAAGTTTTCGCAGTCGGAGTTTGCCGACAAGATTGCACGTATTGCAAAGCGTGCTGGTGCCAAACTGGTTTATGCCGCTCTTATCTTGTATTACACCCTTCAGAGCGACAAGGTGAGCAAGGCCGATAAGGCTATCATCATCGGCGCTTTGGGCTATATGATCAGTCCGCTCGATGTGATACCCGATGCCATCCCCATTGCAGGTCTTACCGACGATTTGGCCGTACTGCTGTATGTGCTCAAAAAGGTGTGGACGGGCATCGACCCCGAGATAGTAGAGCAGGCCAAGAGCAAGCTGTCGCGTTGGTTCGACGAAGATGAGATAGCCGAGATGGGCAACATCTTCGATCCCGAAGAATAAAAAAGAAAGCCTCCCGATTGGGAGGCTTTTATTGATTTTAAGGGCTTTAACGTCCATTCCATTCCCTTTTATTCCTTTATTACTTAATAATTCCCTGCTCCACAAAGATTTTCTTCAGTGCTACTACCGAGCGGTCAACCTGCTCCTTAGTGTGAGTAGCCATCAGAGCGTAGCGCACCAAGGTGTCCTGAGGTGCACATGCAGGTGGAATTACTGGGTTGATAAACACGCCAGCCTTGAATGCCAGTGCGGTTACCAAGAATGTCTTGTCTACATCGCGCACGTAGAGAGGAATAATTGGGCTCTCTGTCTCGCCAATCTCGAATCCCTCCTCGCGGAAACGCTTCAGAGCGTAGTTTGTAACATCCCACAAAGCCTGAATTCTCTCTGGCTCCTGCTGGATAATGTGCAGAGCCTCCAGAGCAGCAGCTGTAGCTGCAGGTGTGTTAGATGCCGAGAAGATGTAAGTGCGGCAAGTGTGGCGCAGATAGTTGATGGTATCCCAGTCGGCAGCAATGAATCCACCGATTGATGCCAGCGACTTCGAGAAGGTACCCATAATCAGGTCAACCTCATCAGTCAGCCCGAAGTGGTCGCAAACACCGCGTCCCTGCTTTCCGAATACGCCGATGCCATGAGCCTCGTCTACCATGATCGAGCAGTTGTACTTGTGCTTCAGCTCAACGATGGCAGGCAGGTTAGCCAAGTCACCCTCCATAGAGAATACACCATCCACAACAATCAGCTTAATAGCCTCCTGTGGCAGCTTCTGCAGCACGCGCTCCAGATCGGCCATGTCGTTGTGCTTGTAGTGCAGCTGACGGGCAAAAGCCAGACGGCGTCCATCCACGATCGATGCGTGGTCGCGATCGTCACAGATCACGTAGTCGTCCTTGCTCAGCAGTGCTGGTATAACACCCTGGTTTACCGAGAAACCAGTAGAGAGGCAAAGACAGTCGTCCTTACCAATAAACTTCGAGATTTCCTTTTCCAGTTTAACGTGCAGGTCGAGTGTTCCATTCAGGAATCTACTACCGGCACAACCCGAACCGTACTTATCCAGAGCAGCCTTGGCTGCATCAATAATACGCTGGTCGCCAGTAAGACCTGTATAGGCATTAGAGCCAAACATCAGCACCTTGTGGCCACCCATCTCAACTTCCGTTCCCTGCTTTCCTTCTATCTCGCGGAAATAGGGATATACGTCAGCCTCCATAAACTTTTGTGGCTCACGATAATGCTTGAATCTTTCTTGTAACTGTCCCATTCCGATTAGGTATGTTCTTTGTTCTTTTTTAATTTTCAGGGTGCAAAGATACACATTTTTTGGTAAAACGTGCAAGAAATACAAAAAAAATAGTAATTTTGCAGCACAATTATGACGAAAAAGAGGAAAATAACATTTATATTGAACCCCAAATCGGGTACATCATCCAAAGCTGAGGTGCCCGCCATGATAGAACAGACGCTCAATCACGATCTGTTCAATATTGAAATATGTTTTACAGAATACCGTGGGCACGCAGCCGAGATTGCAAGGCGTAAAGCCGAAGAGGGCGTTGATATTGTAGTGGCCGTGGGTGGCGATGGCACCGTTAACGAGGTGGCCCGCTCGCTGGTTCACACCAACACCGCTTTGGCCATCATTCCGTGCGGCAGCGGCAACGGCTTGGCCCGTCACCTCTGTCTGCCCATGGACATTAAAAAGGCCATCAGCATCATCAACAGCTGCAAGATCGAGTCTTTCGACTATGGTGTCATCAATGGCATGCCCTTCTTCTGCACTTGCGGCATGGGCTTCGATGCCTTCATCTCGCTCAAGTTTGCCGAGGCAGGCAAGCGCGGTCCCATCACCTATGTCGAGAATGTGCTCAAAGAGGGCCTGAAATACAAACCCGAGACTTACGAGGTGAGCGACGATACGGGCGCCCGTAAGTACAAGGCCTTCCTCATAGCCTGTGCCAATGCCTCGCAGTATGGCAACAATGCCTATATCGCACCGGGTGCCACCATGAAGGATGGCGAGATGGACGTCATCATCATGGAGCCCTTTACGGCCCTCGATGCTCCGCAGATAGCAGCCGACCTGTTTATGAAGACGCTGGGCAACAACTCTAAGATCAAGACTTTCCGCACCAAGACGCTTCACATCAGTCGTAAGGAGCCCGGAGCTATCCACTACGATGGCGATCCCATCATGACCGATAAGGATATCGATGTGCATATAGAGCACCACGGCATTAAGATTCTGGTTAATCCCGATGCCACCGAGGATAAGGCGCAGCCCAATGCAGTGCTCAATGCCTTTAGCGATTTCTTTAATAATATTAATAATGTACGCGAGGACATCGAGCGCCAAGGCCACCGCATCCAGGTCATCAATAAGGTGCTCCTCCGCAAATTAACTAAGTTGTAATTTATATGACCTACGGATTTTCTTGGACAAGCCAAGAAAATCCGTAGGTAAAACAAATAATATGCAGGAGATAGTTGTTTTTTTGCTTTTGGGCGTATCGCTGATTTACGCTTGTTGGTGGGGATGGCAGCGGATAAAAAATGCCCAAGATCCATGCGAAGGGTGCTCCGGATGCCAGCTAAAAGACCTAAAAAACTGCCAAAAACCGAAAAAATCATGCTGTTCTGCAAAAAAGTAGCGAAAAAATTTGGTGGGTTCAAAAAAACTTAGTACCTTTGCACCCGCAAACGACAAAAGGTGCCTTGGATGAGTGGCTTAGTCAACGGTCTGCAAAACCGTCTACGGCGGTTCGAATCCGCCAGGCACCTCCCGGAATTTGCAAGCAGAACGAGGTGTAGCGCAGTTGGTAGCGTTCCTGGTTTGGGACCAGGCTGTCGCAGGTTCGAGTCCTGTCACCTCGACCACCTATATTGGAAAAGGCCGCTGATTCACAATGAATAAGCGGTCTTTTTTTGTTTTTTTCCGAAATCCCGTATTTTTAGGCTGTTTTTGGGGAAAAATGGGGGAAAAAATACGGGTGTTAGTGAACATTATTCCCCGTTTTTTCGTATATTTGCAGCCATATTTAGGATAGTTTATGATGAAAGGCAGAATTTTATCGGCATTGTTGAGCATATTCATGATGCTCTTGTCAAATACATTGCGAGCTGACAACGTCATTTCACAGTTTCATATTCTCGGCGGTGAGCTGAGCAACTCGGCGGCGACTTCGGTAAGTGATATTGAAGAGGTGTTGCCTCGCATGAAGGTGCTGGGGCTGAACACGGTGCTGGTACCTGTCTATTGGGAGTTCCTTGAATCTGTTGAGGGGCAGATGGACTTCACACTTTTTGACCGCACCATCGATGTAGCCCGTCAGCAGGGGTTGAAGATTGTTCCGTTGTGGTTCGGGGCTTGGAAAAACTCAATGTCGTGCTATGCGCCGGCGTGGTTCAAACGCGATGTTAAGCGGTTCCCTCGGGCCGTAACGGCAGAAGGAAAACCATTGGAGATAGCCTCGTGCTTCAGCAACAACGTGCTGCAGGCCGACCTGAAAGCCTTTTCTGCGCTGATGCAGCACATCGCTGAGAAAGACCCGCAGCGCGAGGTGGTTATCATGATGCAGATTGAGAATGAGATTGGAATGTTGGAGTCAGCACGTGACCATTCGCCGATGGCAGAAAAAGCCTACAAGCAGCCCGTGCCCCAGGCATTGCTCAAGGCGTTGGGTATCAAACAGCCAGGTTCATGGGCAGAAGTGTTCGGTACCGATGACTATACCGACGAGAAGTTCATGGCCTGGCATTATGCCTGCTATGTGGAGCATTTGGCACAGGCTGCAAGACGTATCCACAATATGCCACTTTATGTGAATGCGGCGATGAATAGTCGTGGTCGTAAGCCTGGTGAATACCCGTCAGCAGGTCCGTTGGCGCATCTCGCTGATATATGGAAAGCTGGTGCTCCCAGCATCGATATTCTTGCCCCCGACATTTACGATACTGGTTTTAAGTCGTGGGTCTCGCAATATGCTATGCCATTACGGCCACAAGACGGTGGCAAGTTGAAGAACCGCCTCTTCATTCCTGAGAGTCGTTGCTGTGAGAACAGTGGTGTTCGCGCCCTCTATGCTTTTGGAGAGCATCAGGCCCTTGGTTTCTCGCCTTTCGCCATCGACCAGGCTTCACCCAAAGAGACGGAATCTGTAACGCAGGCGTATAACTTGTTGTCTCAGATTTTCAATGCGAAACCGCAGAATACGTGGGGACTTCTGTTTGACCAAGAAGACCGTGAACGCATCATTGATGACGAAGGCGTGGTGATGACTTGCCGCCACTATTTCACTTTGCCTTGGGATCCTCGTGCCACTGACGGTTCTACATGGCCAGAGGGTGGTGCCATGCTGATCCGTTTGGGTAAGTACGATTATTTGCTGGCAGGCAGCGGCGTAGTGATTGATTTTAAAACTCGCATAGAGAAACAGCAGGAACAACAGAAGAAATTGGGCGAAGACGGTTTCGCAGAAGCCGGTAGCGAAACATCAAATTTCAAATTTCAAACTTCAAACTTCAACGGTTCCCGTCTTGGGCTCCTTTCTGTTGATGAAGTCACCATCGACCATCAAGGGCAGATGCAATTCCTTCGTCGTCATAACGGCGACCAGAGTCATCAGGGCCGCCATGCCCGAATCAGCGTAGGCGATTGGAAACTTCTGCACATTCAACTATACGAATACAAATAAAGCAAGGTTAATTTGCACCCAAAATTACAAAGGATATGAAGGTAAAGATACAGACAATGCTTGGCGACATTGTGGTTCGCCTGTATGATGAGACTCCTATTCACCGTGACAACTTCGTGAAGCTGGTGAAGGATGGTTATTATGATGGTACGTTGTTCCATCGCGTGATTAAGGACTTTATGATTCAGGGCGGTGATCCTGACTCGAAGGGTGCACCAGCTGGCAAGATGCTGGGTGTCGGTGGCCCTGATTATACATTGGAAGCAGAAATCAAGGATGGCCTGTTCCATAAACGTGGTGCCTTGGCTGCTGCACGTCAGGGTGACGAAGTGAATCCCGAACGCCGTAGCAGCGGCTCACAGTTCTATATCGTTTGGGGACAAGTCTATAATGAAGGTCAGCTCCGTCAGTTCTCCAAGCAGCTGAAGATGCAGAAGATCCAGTCGGCCTTCAATCAGCTGGCCGCTCAGCATCGTGACGAGATTATGCAGATGCGCCGTGAGCGCAATCGTGTCGGTCTTCAGGAGTTGCAGGACAAACTGGCTGCCGAAGCAGAAGCACAAGTAACTGGTAATGGTCTGACTGACGAACAGCTGAAGATTTACTCTACCATTGGCGGCACGCCCCACCTCGACGGTCAGTACACCGTATTCGGTGAGGTAGAGGAAGGCCTTGATGTCGTGGAGATGATTCAGCAGACTGCAACCGCCCGTGGCGACCGTCCTGTTGATGATATTGAAATGAGAATGATATTGGTGGATTAGAAATAAAGCTAAGAGAATTCTCTTAGCTTTTTTTGCTTTTTTAGGGCTAAAGTGTACAACCTATTGATTTTTTTCCTATATTTGCCCCAAAATATTCTAATCATTAACTTATCAGAGATATGAAGAAGATTCTATTAATCTTAGTAGCACTTGTTGCATTCTCTTCAGGTGTTCAGGCTCAGGGATTCCTTAAGGGACTTAAGGACAAGGCCAAGCAGAAAATCACTAACAAGATTGTGGGTAAGCATAGTGAGGAAGTCTCGTCCGAGTCCGACGATACGCCCGTGGTGCCTCAGGCTACCGATGTTATCCCCAGACGTCGTACGTCGACCGTTGTATGGGATGGAATCTACACACCCAGTAAAGCCTCTACTGCCAGCGCTTTGATGGCCGAGCTGCCACCGTTGCCAGCCGCTGAGAAGATGGCTCGCAGCACGATGGATGAGCGCGATGTGTATAACATGAAGATAGCCGCTGTTACAGCCCGTGTTACTGAACTGCAGTATGCAGACGAGAGTTGCTCTGATGCCGAACTTGAGGCCTTCCGTCAGCGCTACGAGAAGCGCATTCATGATCTTATAGGCGACGATGAGAACGCTTTGAAGCAGAAAATGGGTGTTACCAGCAGTCTGGAGGCAAAGATTAAGCAATTCGAGAAGATGAGCGAGCAAGAACAGACTGCCTATATCCAGAATCATCCCGAGTTCATTCAGGAGATGCAGAATATGGCCGTGAAGGCTCAGGCATTTGGCGAGGAAGCCAGTAAGATAGGCGAGGGTGCCCGAACCATGGAAACAGAGCTGGGGCAGTTGTCAAAACGCCTACTTGATAGGGAAATGGCCGAGCTCAACCACAACTACGATGCCATTGGCGCTAAATACCAGACCAAGCTCCAGACCATCTACAAGCAGATATTCGCTACCAACGATCAGACCAAGGTTGATGCCCTCTACGACGAGGCTGACAAACTGCTTTACGACTATCGTTTGGAGGCTGCCCGCGAGTATCGTGCTTCGCTCCAGCGCCGTATCGCTAACTCCAAGCAGTATGCCAGCGAGTATAACCGCATCGTCAATAAGGCCGTTGCCACTGGCGATGTGCCCAAATGCATTGTGGGGCGTTCCGACCTCAACACCGTCACCTTTGTTGCTAATGTGCTCGAAGAGGCTTATGCCAACCTGCCTGAGCTCGAAGCCTCTCCAGTCGAGGAGACCACGCTCTACGAGCTGCCCGCAGGCTATACTTTCGCCACGTGGGAGAACCGTGGCTATATCGAGACTGGTGGTAGCTTCAGCCTTAGCGGTGCCAACGGCATCAGTGGCAGCTTCCCGTTGCTGGCTTCTGGTCCTGAAGGTGCAGTCGCTGTTGTAGAGAACGGCAAGTTCCGCAAAATCAGCCAGAACGAGCTCGATAAGTTGAACCGCCAAGCCAACGACCGTAACTACCGCAAGGGTAACAATCTGCCCAAGCCTCCTTACGGCACCTATAAGAGTCGTAGCGGCAAGCGCACGGTGGAGTACAGCAAGAGTGGTACGCTGATCATCAATTCCATGACTACCTACTGTCCCGTGGCCTTCAAGGCTCAGACCGACCGTCTGGATTGGGTTATCATTGAGGGTGCCAAGATCGTCAAGTGTACCTATAAACTATAGTGAATGTTTTTTCTCAGTCGGTTTATTGTTCTGTGGTTGCTGCTCTCGCTGGGTGGCACCACGGTTTTTTCGGCCAATTACGTCAAGGAGTTTGGTGCCGACTGGACCTCTGCTGCCGCCTATGCAGCCCAGCATCGTGCTGAGTGGCAGGCTGTGTTTGCTGATTTTGGTGTCGATGCACGCATAGCCGAGGCCGTGGTGTTTCCCGAGTTGGTGCGCTACTCCATGTGGCAGGACGAGATAGAGCGTGCTGCAGTAAGCGGTTTCTATGTGGTGGGCGGTAAGGATAAGGCCGACTTCTCGATAGGTCGTTTCCAGATGAAACCCTCGTTTGCCGAGGATATCGAAGCCGAGTATAATCGCTCGTTCCTGGCTCGTGAGTTTGGTTTCATTTTTAATGTGCGCGATGATGCCGATGCCCGTCGCTCGCGCGTCAACCGTCTGAGTACCGAGGTAGGGCAGTGCCGCTATCTGGCCATTTTCATCCGTTTGATGTACCTGCGCCATCCTCAGTTGTCGTCGCTTACCAGTGTTCAGCAAGTGCGTTTCCTTGCCACAGCCTATAATCGCAACCATAAAGCTTCGTGGGCAGAAAATATTTGTATGCAGCGCCAACGCCATTTTCACACCTCTATGCTTAAAACCAGTTCTACTAAAACCTACCGTTATTGCGATATTTCTGCAGCTTATTTTTCGTTATTATGATTTTTTTTAATATGAAAAAGATCACTCTATTGCTCATGTTAGTTGCTATTTAGACATGTGCCTGCTGCAGTATGAGGGCCGCGCTCGGCTTTGCCGCTTCGCTTGTCGAAGAATGTTTAATAATTTCATGGTTCTCTCTTTGTCGCCTGTTTATCACTTCTACGGTCACTATTAATGTTTGCAATTGCTAGATTTAACTTGCGCAATTTCTAGATTTAACCCTCGCAATTTTTATCATTAAAGGCCCGGCTCTGTGACTCTCATTTTGACAATGCAAAGGTACGAAAATTTCTTGAGATATAAAAGCCTTTTCGTGTTTTATTTCTGATTTATTTTTAAATGTTAAAAGGCGTGCGGCAGTGCGGCAGTGCGGCAGTGCGGCATTAGCAAAATCGCTATACGCGGCACCTAGTTTATTATATTATATATAATTATTATATATTATAATATATAATAATTTAAAATAGATATATATGCCTCACTACTATACTATGCAAACACCTAATGCCGCGCTGCCGCACTGCCGCA
>NZ_FRBD01000024.1 GCF_900142525.1 Xylanibacter ruminicola
CTCTCGCTTCTTGTACTACTTCTGTCTATGTAAATCTTTCAAAGAACTCTTTCTTTTTGTTGCTTGTCAGGTGGTGTTCCTGATTTGCGGGTGCAAAGGTACGGCTTTTTTTTGAACTACCAAAACTTTTCCCAAGAAATTTTCATTTTTCATGCATTTTTTATACTGCTCTTGATAATCATCAATCACAAAAATAGATTCACCTTATTATATATTATATAAGGGCAATAGAAACAAAGAATCTATCCCCTCTCCACTATTCCCCTCATCCCGAGAGGAGGGGAGTAAAAATTTCCCTAAAAAAGTTTTGGTGTTTAGAGGAATTAAAGTAACTTTGCAACAGGAAACGAAATACATTCATCTAAAAAAAAAGACGAACATGAAGAAAGTTGTGTTAGGTTTAGCTGCTCTTGCCTGCTTAGCGATGGCAAGCTGCGGTAACATGAACCAGGTATTAAGTGCTATGACAAATGGCACGGGTATAACAAACGCCATCTCAAGCGTTATCGGTCTCGACAAAGTGAAAGCCCAGACTCTGATCGGCACATGGAAATATTCTGCACCTGGTTGTGCATTCACCAGCGAAAACCTGTTGGCTAAGGCAGGTGGTGAGGTGGCTGCCGTACAGATTGAAGAAAAGCTACAGCCCTACTATCAACAGGTTAAGATATCAGCCAGCAACACATTCATCACCTTTAACGAAGACGGCACTTTCTCATCTAAGATAGCTGGCACACCATTCAGTGGTAACTACACTTTCGACGAGGCTTCGCAGAAAATCACCCTGAAGGGACTGCTGCTGTCAGTGAACTGCTACACTAAAAAAGAAACTAATGGCATCTCTATATTATTCGAAGCCAAGAAACTGCTCACCGTACTGCAGACGATGTCGGCCTTGAGTGGCAACAAAGACCTGCAAGCGATAGGCGATTTTAGCAAAAATTACGACGGCGTACGCGTTGGATTCGATATGAAACGGTAATATTTGCAAATATATTCATAAATATTTGGTCGGTTGCGAAATTTTGTATAATTTTGCAACCGATTTCTGAATAAATATACTGAGATGAAAGTAAAGACCAACAGATTAGAAGCGCTGAGACTGATTATATCAAGTCAGCAGTTAGGAAGTCAGGACGAGTTATTGAATGCCTTGCAGAAGGAGGGATTCAAGTTAACCCAAGCTACGCTAAGCCGTGACCTAAAGCAGTTAAAGGTGGCCAAGGCCGCATCAATGAGCGGCAACTACGTTTATGTACTACCTAACGAGACGATGTACAAGCGAGTAAGCACCCCCAACAGCGTCCGCGAGATGATGCGCGTACCCGGCTTTATCAGCATTAACTTTTCGGGCAACATGGGTATCATCAAGACCCGTCCTGGCTATGCCAGTTCAATAGCATGGAACATTGACAACAGCGACATACCAGAGATTCTGGGTACCATCGCTGGTGATGACACCATATTTATAGTAATTAAAGAAGGCATCAAATATCAACAGGTGATTGAAGCACTGAGCGATGTGGTGCCAAACATGAAGTAATTCACAATTCATAATTAGAAATGGAAGAAGAAATTGAAGTCTTGGTAGCAGGCCCAGAGCACGAGAAATACGTAGATACGATTCTCGACACCATCGCCGAAGCAGCGAAGGTACGTGGCACTGGTATCGCCAAGCGTACCCATGAGTACTTAGCCAAGAAGATGCTGGAGGCCAAAGCAGTCATCGCACTTACCAAGGACGGACGATTTGCAGGTTTCAGCTATATCGAGACATGGGAGAATCAGCAATATGTTACGACCTCTGGTCTGATTGTACATCCTGACTTCAGAGGCAAGCACATTGCCAAGCGCATCAAAGACATGACCTTTACACTGGCTCGTACCCGCTGGCCACACGCCAAGATTTTCTCACTGACGAGTGGCGCCGCAGTGATGGCCATGAACACCGCACTAGGCTATCAGCCAGTAACCTTTGCCGACCTGACCGACGACGAGGCATTCTGGAAAGGTTGTGAAGGATGCTGCAACGTAGATGTGCTGCATCGCACAGGTCGCAAGTACTGTATCTGCACAGCTATGCTCTACGACCCAACCGAGCATCTGCCCGCCAAGATTTCAGACGAGGTATTGGAGCGTATCCGTAAGATTGACGGAGAAGAGTGAAAAGTTAAGAGTTAAGAATTAAGAATTAAGAAATTAAAGATATGGCAAACAAGAAAGTAGTAGTCGCATTTTCAGGAGGTCTCGACACCTCTTACACAGTTATGAAACTCACCCAGGATGGTTGGGATGTTTATGCAGCCTGCGCCAACACCGGTGGATTCAGCGACGAGCAGCTGAAGAAGAACGAGGAGAACGCCTTTAAGCTGGGTGCAAAGGCATACGTTACCCTCGATGTTACTCACGAGTATTACGAGAAGTCTCTGAAGTACATGATCTTCGGAAACGTTCTGCGTAATAACTGCTATCCTATTTCTGTAAGTAGCGAGCGTATTTTCCAGGCCATCGCCATTGCCCGTTATGCCAAGGAGATTGGTGCCGATGCCATCGCACACGGCTCAACAGGTGCCGGTAACGACCAGATCCGTTTCGACATGACCTTCCTGGTGATGGCTCCTGGCGTAGAGATCATCACCCTGACCCGCGATAAGAAGCTGACTCGTAAGGAGGAGGTTGACTATCTGAACGAGCATGGTTTCTTTGCCGACTTCACCAAGCTGAAGTATTCTTATAATGTAGGCATCTGGGGAACCAGTATCTGTGGCGGCGAGCTGCTCGACCCCACACAGGGTCTGCCAGAGGAGGCATACCTGAAGCACGTGACTGCTCCTGAGCAGGAGGCTACACTCAAAATCACTTTCGACAAGGGTGAGATTGTAGCTGTTAACGACGAGAAGTTCGACGATAAGGTCAAGGCCATCCAGAAGATTGAGGAGATTGGTGCATCATACGCTATCGGTCGCGATGCCAACGTGGGCGACACCATCATCGGCATCAAGGGTCGTGTAGGTTTCGAGGCTGCCGCTCCAAAACTGATCATCGAGGCACACCGTCTGCTGGAGAAGTCAACACTCTCTAAGTGGCAGCAGTACTGGAAGGATCAGGTAGCCAATTGGTACGGCATGTTCCTGCATGAGAGTCAGTATCTGGAGCCAGTGATGCCAGATATCGAGGCTATGCTCACCAGCAGCCAGCGCAACGTAACAGGTACAGCCATCCTGAAGCTCCGTCCTTACGGATTCGAGACTGTAGGTATCGACTCTGCCAACGACCTCACTAAGAGTAAGCTCGGCGAGTATGGTGAGACACAGACTGGTTGGACAGCCGACGAGGCTAAGGGATTCATCAAGGTATCGAGCACACCTCTGCGTGTTTACTACGGTATCCATAAAGACGAGAAAAGATAATATTAGGCAACAAACTACAGGACTTTAGGACTTATATGATTAAAATTGGAATCCTTGGAGCAGCAGGTTATACAGGCGGAGAGTTAATTCGTCTGCTGCTCAACCATCCTGAGGCGGAAATTGTATTCGCCAACTCTGAGAGTAATGCAGGCAATCTGGTATCAGATGTACATGAAGGTCTGATAGGTGACACCAATCTGAAATTCACCAACGAGATGCCTTTCGACAAGGTTGACGTTGTGTATTTCTGCTTCGGCCACGGCAAGAGTGAGGCATTCCTTAAAGAGCACACCATCCCTGAGAACGTAAAGATTATCGACTTGGCACAGGACTTCCGTATCAAGGGCAATCATGACTATGTATATGGTCTGCCTGAGATTAACAAGGAAGATATCACAAAGGCTCAGCATGTAGCTAATCCTGGTTGTTTTGCCACATGTATCCAGGTAGCATTGCTGCCCGCCGCCTACTTGAACATACTGAAAGAGGATGTGGCCGTGAATGCCATCACAGGTTCTACAGGTGCCGGACAGAAGCCAGGTGCCACCACCCACTTCTCATGGCGTAACAACAACCTGAGCATCTATAAGCCCTTCCAGCATCAGCACATCGCTGAGATTCGTCAGAGTCTGAAGCAGGTTCAGGGCTATCTCGATGCCGATATTGACTTCATCCCCTACCGTGGCGACTTTGCCCGTGGCATCTTCTGCACAGCAGTCATCAAAACACCTGCACCAGTTGAGGATGTGATCGAGGCTTACAAAGACTTCTATAAGGATGCAGCCTTTACCCACTACAGCGACAAGTCGATAGACCTGAAGCAGGTGGTGAACACCAACAAGGCATTGGTACATGTAGAGAAATACGGCAATAAGCTGCTGGTAACCTCTGCTATCGACAACCTGCTGAAGGGTGCCGTAGGTCAGGCTGTACAAAACATGAATATTATGTTCGGCATCGACGAGACCGCCGGACTCAAACTGAAAGCATCAGCTTTCTAAATCATTAAGGAGGAGACGATATGAAACTATTCGACGTTTATCCACTCTTCGACGTGAACATCGTCAAGGGAAAAGGATGTAAAGTGTGGGACGACAAAGGTCAGGAGTACCTCGACCTATATGGTGGACATGCTGTGATCAGCATCGGTCACTCTCATCCCCATTATATTAGTAAGGTAACAGAGCAGCTCAACAAGATAGGATTCTATTCCAATTCTGTTATCAACAAGCTGCAGGTAGAACTGGCCGAGCGTCTCGGCAAGATTTCCGGCTACGACGATTATCAGCTGTTCCTGATCAACTCTGGTGCCGAGGCTAACGAGAATGCGCTGAAGCTGGCCTCATTTAAGACAGGCAACACACGTGTTCTCTCATGCGAGAAAGCCTTCCACGGACGTACATCGCTGGCTGTTGAGGTAACCAACAATCCTAAGATTGTAGCCCCCATCAACGATAACCACCACGTACGATTCCTGCCACTCAACGACCTTGAGCCATGGGTACGCGAGTTGTCGAAAGGCGGCGTAGCAGCCGTTATCCTGGAGTGCATCCAGGGTGTTGGTGGCATCCTGATGGCCACACCTGAGTTTGCTCAGGGCCTGGCTTACGCTTGTAAGCGTTATGGCGCCGTGCTCATCTGCGACGAGATTCAGTGTGGATATGGTCGAAGCGGCAAGTTCTTTGCTCACCAGTGGTTGGGCATCAAACCAGATATCATCACCGTGGCAAAGGGTATCGCCAACGGATTCCCCATGGGCGGCGTGCTGATTTCACCTGAGTTCGAGCCCGTATACGGACAGCTGGGAACCACCTTCGGCGGTAACCATCTGGCTTGTGCAGCAGCGCTGGCCACACTCGACGTATTCGAGAACGAAGGACTGGTTGAGAACGCCCGCGTGGTAGGTGACTACCTGATGGAAGGCATCCGCAACATCGGTAGCTCACATATCAAGGAGGTACGTGGTCGCGGATTGATGATTGGTATTGAACTCGACATGCCTCATAAGATGGTTCGCAAACCGCTTATCAAGCATGAGCATTGCTTTACCGGCTGTGCTGGTCAGGACATTCTGCGCCTGCTGCCACCACTCTGTCTCACCAAGGCAGAAGCCGATGACTTTATCGAGAGACTGATTAGAGTACAACCAGAAGAAGATTAAGCATTATGAAAATATCAGTAATAGGAGCAGGCGCCATGGGCGGCGCTACTGTAGAAGGCCTTATTAAGGGTCAGCAGTTCAAGAACGAGGATATCACCGTGAGCGATCCATCGCAGGCTGTGGTTGACAAGTTTGCCAAGATGGGCGTTAGCGTTACTACCGACAATAAGTTGGCTGCCGATGCTGCCGACATTGTGTGCGTGGTAGTAAAACCCTGGTTGGTAGAGAAGGTACTGACCGACATCAAGCCTGAGCTGGATCCCAAGAAGCAGTTGCTGATTGTGATTGCTGCAGGTGTATCGTCAGAGAGCATCAAGGGATGGTTGGGCGAGAAGTGCCCCCCACTCTTCCTGGTTATCCCCAATATCGCTATCGCCGAGATGGCTTCGATGACATTTGTTGTACCTGTAGGTGCTTCGAAAGAAGAAACACAGAAGGTGGTAGACATCTTCGATGAGATGGGTCACACCCTGATTACCGACGAGCAGCATCTGGCCTCAGGCACCACACTGGCCAGCTGCGGTATTGCCTACGCCATGCGTTATATCCGTGCAGCAGCCGAAGGTGGCGTGGAGCTGGGCTTCAAGGCCGACGATGCCAAGAAGATTGTGATGCAGACCATGAAGGGAGCTGTAGAGCTGTTGGAGGCAAGCGGTCTGCACCCCGAAGCTGCTATAGACCTGGTAACCACTCCTGGTGGTGTCACTATCAAAGGACTGAACGAGATGGAGCATGCAGGCTTCACCTCAGCCGTTATCCGTGGACTGAAGGCAGGACTGAAATAAGGGTGAGAAGGTCAGAAAGGGAGAAGGTTATGAGAAAGGAGATAAAAAGTGCTTGGTTGATGAGGGTGATGGTATTACTATTCACTCTTCACTATTCACTATTCACTATCTCGGCACAGGATAATGCCAATGCCCGTCAGGCCAAGCGTGTATTCAACACTGCCTGGAATCATATTTATGGAAAAGAAGGCGTACGTTTTCATTATAAGATAGACATCCTTCACCTCTATAAAGAAGAAGGTACATCGTGGAACAAGGGCGACAAGGCTAAGTCGGAATATAAAGGCTCCAAGATGTGGAACGACGGTAATGTCAAATATATCCTCCGCGAGAAGAAAGGCATCGTAGAGATTCACGATCCTAAAGTGAACAAGAAGGACGAGAAGTTGCAGATGTTCAAGTTCGAGCCCGACAGCTATAACTACTCCATCGCCAAAGATCCCGAAGGACTGCTGGTAACCCTTGAAGCCAAACCCGGCGTCAAAGTGAAGATGAAGAAGATTATAGCCCTGCTCAATCAAGGCAACTACTACCCCAAGAAGTTACGCATCAAGGTGAGCATCTTCTGGGCCACCATCACCTTCTCTGACTTCCAGGCCGGCAATATCGACGATAACATCTTCGTATTCCCCAAAGAGAAATATACAAATTATAAAATAGTAGACGAACGATAAATTATACGAATAATATGGATGAGCAATTAAAGCAAATCGGTGAGCGCCTGCGTGGACTGCGCGACGTGCTCGACATCCCAGTAAGTGAGATGGCAGAAACAATCGGAATCGACTCCGAGAAGTACGAGAAAATAGAAAAAGGCGAGTTGGATATTACCATATCAAACCTGATGAAGATTGCCCACAAGTATGGTGTCAGTGCCGAGGAGCTGATGTTTGCCGAGGCACCTCACATGAAGTCATACTTCGTGGTTCGTAAGGGCCAGGGCATGAGCGTAGAGCGCACCAAGGCCTACAAGTATCAGAGTCTGGTAAGCGGTTTCGTAAACCACCATTCCGACGTGTTCATTGTAACCGTCGAGCCTAAGCCCGGTGCACGTACCATCTATAAGAACACACACCCAGGACAGGAGTTCAACCTGGTTCTCGAAGGTAAGATGGAACTCTTCATCGGCGGTAAGACCATCATCCTCGAAGAGGGCGACAGCATCTACTTCGACTCATCAAAGCCCCACGGCATGCTGGCCGTAGGCGATAAACCCGTTAAGTTCCTCGCCTTCACAGTAGAGTAAGTGAATAGCGAATAGTGAATAGTGAATAGTGAATAGTAATATGATAGAGAGATTTTTAAAACAGACTAAGTTCACCTCAGTAGAGGATTACAATAAGAATCTGGAGTTCATCATCCCTGAGAACTTCAACTTTGCCTACGATGTGATGGATGCATGGGCTGAGGAGGCACCTGAAAAGCTTGCTCTGCTCTGGACCAACGATCAGGGCGAAGAGATACGTGCCACCTATGCACAACTGAAAGAACAAAGTGATCAGGCTGCCTCATACCTCATGTCGCTGGGCATTGGCAAGGGCGACCCTGTGATGCTGATTCTGAAGCGCCGTTACGAGTGGTGGATCATCATGCTGGCCTTGTGTAAGATCGGTGCCATCGTGATTCCAGCCACCCACATGCTCACCAAGAAAGACATTATCTATCGTAACACCCGCGCCAGCGTGAAGGCTATCATCTGCGTAGACGATGCATACGTCACAGGTCAGATACAACTGGCTATGTCAGAGAGCCCCACAGTAAAGCAGTATATCACTGTAACTGATCACGGCAAGCCCATCCCCGAAGGCTTCCGTGACTGGCAGGCAGAATGGAAGCAGGCACCGAAGTTTGTGCGTCCTGCCTTCGTCAACAACAACGAAGACACAATGATTATGTACTTTACCAGCGGCACCAGCGGTGAGCCTAAGATGGTGGCTCACGACTACCTCTACGCCATGGGACACCTTACCACAGGTTGTTTCTGGCATAACCTGCACGAGGGCTCGCTGCACCTTACCGTAGCTGATACGGGTTGGGGTAAAGCCGTATGGGGTAAGTTCTACGGACAGTGGTTTGCCGGTGCAACCGTGTTCGTGTTCGACCACGAGAAGTTTAATGCCGACACCCTGCTGCGCCAGATGGAGAAATACAAGGTGACCTCGTTCTGTGCACCTCCCACCATCTACCGCTTCATGATTCGCGAGGATCTGTCGAAGTACGACCTCTCTTCGCTGCAGTACTGCTGCACTGCCGGTGAGGCACTGAACCCTGCCGTATTCGACAAGCTGAAGGAACTGATAGGTCTCAACATCATGGAAGGCTTCGGACAGACCGAAACCACCATGACACTGGGCACCTTCCCTTGGATGACACCAAAGCCAGGTTCAATGGGTATCCCTAACGCCCAGTACAACATCGACCTGATTCGTGCCGACGGTACTCCATGCGAGGACGGAGAGAAGGGAGAAATCGTGGTTCGCGTGGGCGACAAGAAACCCGTAGGACTCTTCAAAGGCTACTATCGCGATGAAGAGAAGACCCGCGAGGCTTGGCACGACGGACTCTATCATACCGGCGATATGGCTTGGCGCGATGAGGATGGTTACTACTGGTTTGAAGGCCGTATAGATGACGTGATCAAGAGTTCAGGCTATCGCATTGGCCCGTTCGAGGTAGAGAGTGCCCTGATGACCCACCCCGCAGTAGTAGAGTGCGCCATCACCGGTGTGCCCGATGAAGTGCGCGGTATGGTGGTTAAGGCTACCGTTGTGCTGGGTAAGGAATGGAAAGACAAGGCTGGCGACGACCTGGTGAAGGAGCTTCAGCAGCACGTCAAGAAAGTAACTGCCCCTTATAAGTACCCCCGCATCATCGAGTTCGTCGACGAACTGCCAAAGACCATCAGTGGTAAGATCCGTCGCGTAGAGATTCGACAGAAAGACGCCAAAAAATAATTGATAATTGACAATTAATAATTAATGGCGGCGCATAATGAGTTAGGGAAATGGGGCGAGGACAAAGCCTCAGAGTACCTACAACATCATGGCTATCAGATCATAGAACGCGACTGGAAATCAGGTCGACGTGATATTGACATTGTGGCAACCGATGGCAACGAAGTCATCTTCGTTGAAGTCAAGACCCGCCGCAACTCTCTCTATGGTGCTCCCGAAGAGGCAGTAGACTATCGCAAACTGCAGAGTCTGCGTCTGGCCATCAACCACTATATCAAATATCGCCACGTGAACTGCGACGTCAGGTTCGATATCATCTCTGTGGTAGGCACGATTGGCCTGGAGCCGAAAATAGATCACATCAAAGATGTACCATTATATTAGAAAATGAAAAGAAGAATTGTTATCAAAGTAGGATCGAACGTGCTGACACGCGATGACGGCAAACTGGATGTCACCCGCATGTCGGCCCTCGTAGATCAGATAGCCTGGCTGCGCAAGCAGGATATCGAGGTCATCCTCGTTACTTCGGGTGCTGTGGCCTGCGGTCGCCGCGAGCTTACAGTCGACCACATGCTCGACTCAGTAGAACAGCGACAGTTGTTCTCGGCTGTTGGTCAGGTAAAACTCGTAGGTCTGTATTACGACTTGTTCCGCGAGTTCGGCATTCACGTCGGACAGGTTCTTACCATGAAAGAGAACTTCAGCGCAGGCGAGCAGTATCGCAACCAGCAGGCTTGTATGACTGTGATGCTCGAGAACGATGTACTACCTATCGTCAACGAGAACGACACCGTATCAGTTACCGAGCTGATGTTCACCGATAACGACGAGCTCTCCGGCCTCATCGCACAGATGATGAAAGCCGACTCGCTCATCCTGTTGTCAAACATCGATGGTATCTACACCGGCAACCCCGACGATCCTTCTTCTGAACTGATTCGTACGGTAGCCCCATGCACCGACCTCTCTAAGTATATCCAGACAGAGAAGAGTGCCTTCGGTCGTGGAGGCATGCACTCTAAGTATCACACTGCCAGCAACGTACAGTGTGCCGGCATACATGTGATCATTGCCAATGGTACCCGTGATGATATCCTGATTGATCTCATCGAGCGCCCCAAATCAACACCTCACACCGAATTCCTAACATAGAAGAAATATGCAACTGAAAGAGACATTCGAACGAGTGAAGCGTGCCAGCAAGAGTCTGGCTCTGCTTAGCGACGAGCAGCGCAACGAGATACTGAATGCCGTTGCCGATGCCATCGTTGGTAGTAAGGCAAGAATCCTCGAAGCCAACGCTCAGGATCTGGCAAAGATGTCGAAGGAGAATCCTCTTTACGATCGTCTGCAATTAACCGACAGCCGCTTAGAGGGCATCGCCTCCGATATGCGCAATGTGGCCACACTGCCATCTCCCTTAGGACATATCACCAAGCAGAAGACGCTGCCCAATGGTCTGCGTCTGTGTCGCGTATCGGTACCTTTCGGTGTGATTGGTATGATCTACGAGGCCCGTCCAAACGTTACGTTCGATGTTTTCTCGCTCTGTTTCAAGAGCGGCAATGCCTGCGTACTCAAGGGTGGTAAGGATGCCGACTGTAGTAACCGCGAAGAGGTGGCTCTGATTCATGAGATACTTACGAAGTATGGTGTTTCTAAAGATGTGGTAGCGCTGTTGCCAGCCACTCACGAGGCTACAGGCGAGATGCTAAATGCCGTAGGCTATGTTGATCTCTGCATCCCCCGTGGCGGTCGCAAGCTCATTGATTTCGTTCGCGATACCGCCCGCATACCAGTTATCGAAACGGGGGCAGGCGTAGTGCATATCTATTTCGACAAAGATGGTGACTTGGAGAAAGGAAAAGCCATTATCAACAATGCCAAGACACGCCGCGTCAGTGTGTGCAATGCGCTCGACACACTGCTCGTCCACAAAGACAGGGAGGGCGAACTTGACGAATTACTGGCTCCGATGAAAGGAAAGGTGGAGATCTTCTTCAACGATGAGAGCCGCTATGACACAGAATTCATGGATTACAAGATGAATGTCGTAACCGTCAAATCTTTGGAGGAGGCTCTCAACCATATCGACCAACACGGCAGTGGTCATAGCGAGGCCATCGTCACCGAGAATGAAGCGGCTGCCCGCAAGTTCCAGGCTCATGTCGATGCTGCCTGTGTCTATTGGAATGCACCCACATCGTTCACCGATGGAGCCCAGTTCGGGCTTGGTGCCGAGATAGGCATCTCTACCCAGAAGCTAGGACCCCGCGGACCGATGGCACTCGAAGAGATTACCACCTACAAGTGGCTCATCGAGGGTGAAGGACAGATTCGTCCATAGACAACAGATAAGGAGGGAACGATATGAAAAGAAAGATTACTGTATTACTGATTTTCCTTTTGCTGCCACTCGTACTGGCTGCACAAAACAATAAGGGCGAAATAGACCGGTTGACAAAAGAGATGTACCGACTGTACTCTACTCACGAGGTTGAGCAGTTCATGGATGTCACCGAACAGCTGAAGGATGCCTGTCTGAAAGCGAAAGACGAGGGACTATTCTACAGGACCTGGGCCAATCAGGCCTACTATACATTCTCTAAGATCAGTAGAGAGAAAGGTATGGAGGTAGCCAAGGCCATGAACGATTACAGTCAGAAGCACGACAGCAAACTGGGTTTCTACTATTCATCCCTGGCCAATGCCAGCCAAGCCAGTGCGCTGAGGATGGAGATAAAGGCCGAGGAGTATTATCTTAAAGCCATCAAATACAAGCAGGCTTATCTTCCACAGATCAATGCTGCACCAGCCTATCTGGGCTTGGCTAAGATATACCATAATCGCAGAGACCAGAAGAAGGTGCTGGAGATGACCGACAAGGCTCTTAAGGAACCGAACCTTAACGGGCCGTCGATAGTTGATGCGTGGAGCTACCGATGCATTGCTGCCATGCATAACAGTGGCGAGGCTCAAAAGACAGAACTGAACAAAGCCTATGCGGAATGGAAACGACTCTCGGAGAAATACAAATATCGCTCTACCTTTACCAACGATATTGAAATATACCATGCACAGGTAAACGGCGACTATGAGAAGATGCTGGAGGTGGCCCAACAGGTAAAGCAGCCGCAGGAGAAATACAAGATGATGTCTTATGCCTACGAATGGCAGGGCAAATGGAAAGAGGCCCTGAAATACCACAAGGAGTATAAAAAGGCTAGCGACTCAAGCAATACGTCAGATATTCGCAAGCAGGCGGCAGAGCATGCCATGCAGATGGATATTATCCGAGCCGAGAACAAGACTAAAGAGTTACTGCTGCACAACCAGTCGCTGAAACTGGCTCATGCCCAGGACGAACTGGAGCAGCGCCGACTGGAGGAAGAGGCACTAAGTCTTACGCTGAAGAACCGCGACATAGAACTGAACAACGCATCTATCAAACTTAAGAACGACAGTCTGGACCGCCAGGCACAGCAGTTGAAGCTGAGCGAGTATCAGTCTAAGCTCGAGGTGGAACAGCATAAGGAGAAGATAGAGCGCATCACGCTATGGACAGCCATCGGCGTGGGACTGCTCATCATCGCCTTCCTCTGCATCTATCTATACCGCCGCAGCCGCCACATGAAGGATCTTACCGTGGCCTACGACAAGTTGGAAACAGCCTACGAGCAACTGGAGCAGACCACCGCCGCCAAGGAGCGCATTGAGAGCGAGCTGCGCATTGCCCGCGAGATACAGATGTCGATGGTGCCACACGAGTTTCCCCAGCGCCCCGACTTGGATCTCTATGCATCGATGAACCCGGCAAAGGAGGTGGGTGGCGACCTTTACGACTATCTGCTTGAAGACGATATAGTATATTTCTGTCTGGGTGATGTATCAGGTAAGGGAGTGCCGGCCTCACTGTTTATGGCGCAGACCATACGTCTGTTCCGTGCGCTGGCCAAGCAGCACCAGATGCCTGCCACAATAGCCACACGACTGAACAACGAACTGACTGAGAAAAACGACAACGGCATGTTTGTAACAATGTTTATCGGGCAGCTAAACCTCAACACCGGACTGTTCCACTTCTGCAATGCCGGTCACAACCCTCCTGTAATCGGAGGCGACGAAAATCATGGTTCGTTCCTTGAGATGGAGCCGAATGCACCTATCGGGCTATGGCCGGAACTGGAGTACATCGGCGAGGAGATAGAATCCATCAAGGGGCGCCCTCTCTTCATTTATTCCGACGGACTGAATGAAGCCGAGAACACGAAACAGGAACAGTTTGGCGATGACCACATGCTCAATATACTGAGGCATACAAAGTTCAAGGATGCCCGCCACGTAGTAGAGCTTATGGAAGCAGAAGTGAAACGTCATCGTGATGGCGCAGAGCCAAGCGACGACATGACCATCATGTGCCTCAAAGCATTATAATAGTAATAAACAAAAGTATTAAGATATGAAGAGTTTTATAAACGTTGAAGACCTCGGTCCATTGGATAAGGCGATGGCCGAAGCATTTGAGATCAAGAACGATCGTTTCAAATATCAGCATCTTGGCAAGAACAAGACGCTCATGATGATATTCTTCAATAACTCCCTGCGCACACGTCTTTCTACCCAGAAGGCCGCTATGAACCTCGGCATGAATGTGATCGTGCTCGATGTGAATGCCGGTGCCTGGAAGTTGGAGACCGAGCGTGGTGTCATCATGGATGGCGACAAGAGCGAGCACCTGCTCGAGGCTATCCCCGTGATGGGATGCTACTGCGACCTAATCGGTGTGCGCTCGTTTGCCGGACTCACCGACCGCGAGTACGACTATGCCGAGACCGTGCTGCAGCAGTTCATCAAATACTCCGGCCGCCCCGTCTTCGCCATGGAGACAGCCACCGTTCACCCCCTGCAGGCCTTTGCCGACCTCATCACCATCGAGGAGCATAAGGTGGTTGAACGTCCTAAGGTGGTACTCACCTGGGCACCTCACTGCCGTGCATTGCCTCAGGCAGTACCTAACTCGTTTGCACAGTGGATGAACGCCGCTCCTGATGTGGACCTCGTGATTACACACCCCGAGGGCTACGAGCTCGACCCGAAGTTCGTGGGCAACGCCGTTGTAGAGTACGACCAGAAGAAAGCCTTCGAGGGTGCCGACTTTATCTACGCCAAGAACTGGAGTAACCCTGGTGTTACTAACCCTGCCGACTACGGAAAGATTACATCAAAGGATATGTCGTGGACCGTTGACACCGAGCACATGTCATGGACAAACAATGGTAAGTTCATGCACTGTCTGCCCGTACGTCGTAACCTCATTGTTACCGACGATGTCATCGAGTCGCCCAATAGCCTTGTAATACCAGAAGCAGCCAATCGTGAGATCAGCTGCTCAGTAGTTATCAAGCGAATGCTCGAAGCACTGTAAAGTCGATTCTAGAAAATCTTATAAGCTACACGTACCTGTATATTTGGCCAGGCCTTCAACCACGACAGTACATTGGTGATGCCCGAATTGCTGCCCGACGAATCGATCTCAGTTCCGTTGTTCAGTACGAATTTCGGTGATCCCCAGAACATGAGGCCTGCATCTACGGCCAAACTAACACGATGTGTCTTAGCCAGGTGCTGACCAAAGCCTACACCGATATAAGGTTTCACAGCATTGGTCTTCATGCGCACGTCGATGTTACCATTCTCATCGGCAGTGAATATGTAATCGCCGAATTTCAGTCCGATAGGCGGATAGTTAGTGCGGTAGAGTCTGTTGTAGTCTTCCACCTTCTGATTAGCATCGTAGAGGAATCCCAGCGCACCTTCGTTGGTGTTCTTGAAGTGAACAAAATTCTGGCTGCCGAAGAATAAACCTGCCGAGAAGTAGAAAGGCTGGTTATGGAACGGATGCACCTCGCCCAGCACGTAGAAGTTCCAGAAGTTAGGATTGACTTGCAGTTCTACCTTATCAACCATCTGTGCACGCTTGATGGCATCCTCTTCTACCATCTGCATCTGAGTAATCTCGGAGGCGGTGTTAATGGCCTTAAACTTGATCTTACCTATATTCCATCCAGCAAAACCGGCTCTTACCGTCACTAACTTGTGCACGGGCATAGCCACATCGACACCAGTACCTGTAAGTCCGGTGGTCAAACCTACAGAGAGGTGGTTGAACAAGCCGTCCTCGGCATGTATCTTATCGTCATTCTGAGCCTGAACCCCTGTTGCCGCAAACATCATCGCGATGAGAACGATGAGACTTTGAATATTGTGTTTCATACCTATTTATATTTATTTAAAGTGTAACTTGTTCGACTTAATAAGCAGGTTGGTAACCGACAGGCTCAAGGGGTGGAAGCCATATAGATAGTCGCTGGTATAAGGTGAGCCACCGTTGATGATGCAGTGTACGTAGTCGTGGCAAGCCATATCCATAGGTATGATGCCCACGGTGCCCTCGTATTTCTGCAGGTCGTCGACAACCAGCGGGTGCAGGTTGGAGGCATTGGTAATATATCCGCGTGGCGACACCTCGGTATAGGCCGAGCAGTGGTTCACTATCCAGATGTTCTCATCGGATGCGGTAGCCTCGCGTGCCGTGTGCATCATGTCGATCACTGTCTTCTGCTTGTTCTTCATGCGCTTCTCGGTAGTGGTCTTGTAGTAGTCTTGCTTGTAGAGCTTAGCCATCACCGTTTCATCTTCCATGCTATACATGGCACAGTTGCGCTGAGCCTCGGGGTTGAGTTCCTCATCGATATCGGGATCCTCATCGGGCCAGTCGCAGTACACGATTGGATAATGGAAGACTGCGTTAAACGGGCGCAGGTCGAAGCGGCTCAGCCACAGAATCTTGCCGCGCATCTCGGCTACGGTGATGTCTGGGCGCCAGTTCTCAACGAACAGACCCTGATACTTCGACATGTGCAATACATTGCTGAGCAGGGTGTACAAGTCTTTCTGATCTTCAAAACCGTTGTCGAACTGCAGCTTGACAATGAAGAACTCCGTCGGATGAGCTTTCAGGTAGCTTTGAAGCTGGTCGATAGTCCACTCGAAAGTGATGTCGAGCTCACTGATGCCGTGTGTCAGACGTAAGATCTTCTTCTTAGCAATTGTGTCGGTGCTCACCACAGGACGGATGTCGAAGAAGCGCAGACCGCTGGCCATCTGTTCGCCGAGTGTTGACACCTGACTGATAGCCGTCATGTTAAAGATAAACTTCAGCACAGGCTGATAGAATCCCATACCGGTCATGGTGTCGTGGGTACCAGGGATGCTCAGCTTGCACACCTTTGTCTCGTCCTTTACCATACTCAGCCAGTCGGTGGCAGGTGTTGGCAGGTCGTAGGCCACGATGATGGAGTCTTGATAGCCCTCAGAAAAAATGAAAGGCGAATCGAGCGAGGTGTTCTCGTCGTAGACTTTCTCCAAGTCATCTTGACTACAACTGTTCAATACTGTCATGGCCGCTATAGCCATGATGCCAAACATAAGTTTCTTGTACATAATCAGATTGTTTTAAGTTATTATTATCGGTTTTAATATTTTGCAAGTCAAGCCACAACTTAGAATCTCATTCCGAAGTTAATCTGCACGTCGGCCTCGCGGTTGTTTATCTTGGTATCGGCATTGTTTCGGTACAGATACTGGCGATAATTCGCAAGGAAATTCAGCAGATAACGGCCAAAGCTATAGCTCACAGCTACTCGCCCGAAGCAGTTGAACATAAAACGGCTGCGACCGTTATCCACCGCGTCGTAGTAGTGAGCGTCGTAGTTGCTCCAAAGCTGTCGCTCTGCCTCTATCTGATTGGCTCTTTCGGTTGGGTCGGTCGATGTGCCGGCGTATTCGTATGGTGAACTGAAGTCCTCGCCATGGTGATACAGATTGTTCCAAATGGAAATCATCGGTATTACCGACATGTGTACACACAATTTTCCGCCGTTGATAGCCCAGTTATATCCATATCCCGCGCCTAAAGAAAATTTCTTGTTGAAGAATATGTCGCGGTCGTAGTTGAAAAGATCATTGGCTCCGAACCTACTCTGGTAGTAATTACCCATTACAAACACGCTGCCTGCACTGCGTTTCTGCACCATGTCGCCGTAAGCACCGGCTGCTAGGCTGAATCTCTTGTTGTTGAACACGTAGTACCCCTCAATATAGAAAATCTTAAGGTCTATCTGACCTGCAGGGATGGTGCTTTCGGAGGTGATGGCAGGGTCGTGGGTTTCGTTCGCAAAATTGTCAACCCATTGTTGCGTGGCCTGATTATACGCATCGTCAAGAATACCCTCCATGTTCCTTAGCGACTTGTATCGTATGCGAGCGCCCCAAACAGAGCCGTTCTTCGCCAGTCCGAACGACATGCTGTAGCGGTTGCGTATGGGGATGGGCAGTTCTATAGATATGCCGCGCCAATCTATGCCCAGTTCTAACTCATTCTGGTAGGTGTGCATATCGGCCTTCATGTATTTCTTTTCCGAAAAGTTCGGTGGCATGTACTCTGTGAAAGGTATGTCGTTATTGTCGACCAACACGGGGAACGTCATGTCGTGCTGCTGAAAATAGCCATAATATCCCAGATAAACCATTCTACTCAGCTTGGGTTTGCGTATGTAGTTAGTGTCGACGCCTTCTTCCTGCATACGATCAAGCATGGCGTCGGTAGATTTCAGGAACTTGCCGAGTCCATGATCCCAGAAACTTCTTTTCTCTTGCGCAAGCGCGCTAAGTGAGACAGAACAGGCTAATAACAAAATTATATCATACCGTATCTTCATATTCAATGACTGCAAGATTGTTTTAAGTTACTATTTATAGTTTGCGGATATCCACTCGATAATATTCAGGAAGAAGCTAAGGGCTGCCGTCTCATGGTTGGTGGCGCCGAGTTCTTTGATCAGTTCGGAGCTGTACTCATCTTCATACGCAAACTCCTCGTACCACAGACCTACAAGGCTCTCTTCTATCTCCTGTTGGCTGGGGATTGAGGGGTTATCGCTGATGAGACACTGGCCGGTCATTTCCTTGGGCTGTTGCAGGCCCATGATGTGGAGCACGGAAGGGGCCACATCGGCCAGGATGCCGCTGCGCACCGTCGCGTTCTTGTTCGCCGTCACGTAGATGAAGGGGACAGGGTTCGTAGAGTGTGCCGTGTTGGGTGTGCCGTCGTCATTGATGGCATGGTCGGCATTGCCGTGGTCGGCGGTGATAATGACGTCGTAGCCCATTGTCTTGGCCGTCTCCACGACCTCGTTCAGGCACTGGTCAATCACCGTCACGGCCTTTCCGATGGCGGTATAGACGCCTGTGTGACCCACCATGTCGGCGTTGGCGAAATTTACTACAATCCAGTCGTACTTGTCGGTCTTGAGAGCCCCCACCAATCTATCCTTCACCTCGATGGCCGACATCTCGGGCTTTAGGTCGTAGGTGGCCTTCAGGTAGTCCATGTAAGGTGTGGCTGTCTGTGCAATCACGTCCCCCCGGCCCTTGTCGCCGATGCCCCAGCCGTCCAGAATTATCAGCAGTGCCTTCTTGGCGTGGCCGTCGGCCTTCGTCCCCGGGTTATCGATGTTCGTCGTACAAGCTGTGAACATCATCATGCCGCAAACAAAGATGGCAGCTTTCATCCAATGCATCATTCTAACCATTATCAAATTGTTTTAAGTTAATAGTAATGTTATCTATGTTTCGGTTAGTTTAATACGAACTACATGCTCCCCTTTTCGGCCTCGGTTACGAAGCAGGCCACCAGTCCGTAGGTGATGGTGGGGCGGATCCATATTTCCACCAGCAAATATTCGGTATATTCGTTGGATGGCTCCAGATAGATGTCCAGATTATAGAGTGCGGCAATGATCATATCGATGACGCAGATGGCCCACAGGTTGCGCTTGGTATAGCTTTTCCAGTTTTTGCGCGCATAGAAATAGGTGAGCATGCAGAGCAGCAGTACCGACAGTGTGAGGCACACCAGATGGAGCGAGCGATAGGCCAGCGGCGGCGCGAAGAGAATGTCACGCAGCAGTACCGTGATGCCCACCGAGATGGAACACCAGTAGTTGAAACTAAAGGTGTCGAGATGGTTGAAGAAATACATCCATATCATGACCAGGCTGGCAATGTAGAACATATTGAGCACCAGTTCGGGCCAGGTATTGGCCAATCCGAAGTGCATAACGGCGTAAAGCATGACGCCAACCGACAGTGTGCCACCCACAGCGGTAACCACAATGTCGAATATCTTAGCACCTTTCTTGAATCTTGTTTGCATATACCTTATTATATTTATAGTTCGTTTTCCAGTTCCTGTAATGTCTCCACGCGCCATAGCAGGAAGGCGATGATGACGATGGTGATGATCTGCGACAGATACTCGCGCATCAGCTCGCCGGCGTTCGAAGTATAAGCCACATAGACCGCCAACAGAGCGATGACGAACACCATGCTCTGCCAAAGCTCTTTGCGCTCCAGGTCGGCATAATTGTCGAGCAGCCAGCGCCCATACTTCCGCAGTGCGAAGATGTAATAGACCACAAAGACGGCGATGACGGCCATCTGCCAGTAGTGCGTCAGCTCATAGCCCCAGAACTCGCTGCGACCGACTATGCCCACCGCAGCAGCCAACACCTCGGGTACCTGAGCCAGCAGCCAGGGCCAGAGCGAGCGTCGACGATCTTGCAACATGGCCAGCAGCACGGCCATCACCAGCGGCACCAGCGTGACGTGGTCGAGCATGATGGCGGTGATGTTACGCGCCAAGCGGTCGTCAGTCAGCCAACAGATGCCCAGCACATACCACCACACGTGGCTGGCTGCCATCGCTGCCATCAGCGCTGCCGTCCAGCAGCGCAGCCTGCGACTCGACGTGATCTCCTCGCCAACGAAAGCATTGCCGCGTCTGAATATCAGGTACAGGCATGCCAGCAGAGCAAAGAACCCTGCCATGCCATAAAGCATGATGAATAGCACATCCTGTAGTCCCTGGTATTCGTACATGTCAAAAGGTTTTAGTTATTTCCGTGACAAATATAAGAAAATATTTCAGATTTTGCAATACCCTAAATGCCTGCAAAGAAAGATTTTGCAGATTTTGAAACAATTATTGCATATTTTGAAAGTCGGCCTTCAAAAATTGCATATTTTGAAAGTCGGATTGCATATTTTGAAAGTCAGTCAGGATTTTCGTCGAGGTTAATTATTTATTTTTTTAGGCAAATGATGCGGTAAATTCGAAAATTATTGTATCTTTGTCGCCATAAACTAAGATATTACGCCCATGTCTATCGAGCACATATCAGACGAGATGATACTGTTTTTTATCATCTATGGTATAACGGCAGCAATTCCGTTTATGGCAGCTCTATACCTGTTGTTGCGACGTGGCAATGCCTTTGCGCCGGGCGTTGAGCCACCTATGAGACTGCGACGTTGGGCTGCGTCGTTCTTTGCCGTAGCAGCACTGGGACATGTGTGGTGGTATCTGTTCTTCGTTTTTTCTGGCGAGATCAATTCTGCCAGTTATGTGCTAGTGACCGTGCTCGATTGTGTGGGGTTGCTCATTACGTTGGCTGGCACGCTGCTGGCCATGCTGCAAGACCGCCGTCGGCCCGTCTGGCCGGCTTTTGTGGCTTTGGTACCACTTTTGGCGCTTGGGGGATTGCAGTTAATCTATCCCAATCAATACTTCATGAACATCGCCACCGCATATATTCTTACGATTTATGTGCTCTTCTCCGTGTATATGGTGTTTGCCGTGAGGAGATACGGGCGGTGGCTGAACGACAACTATGCCGACCTTGAGAATAAAAAGGTATGGCTCAGCCAAGTAGTGTCGCTCGTCTGCCTGTTGCTATTTATCCTCTATTCACTCGTCGACACCGCCAACATCCTGCTTTACGTCCTGCATCTCTTAGAACTCGTACTCTTTACCCTCCTCCTATGGCGAGTAGAGACTCTGCCGCAGTTGGCAGATAATACAACCGAAGAAGAGATTATCGAGCAAGCTCCGGTAGAGCTGCCAACACAACCCCACGAGGAGCCGGTGACAGAGGTACCGGAGCCTCCAACTCCAACGACTGAAAGTAATCTCTCACCTCTAAAAAATACTCTCGACCTCGCCCAGATTGAGCAACTACTAGCCGAGCATTGTGTTGACACAAAACTCTTTCTGCGCCACGACCTTACGCTGCAGCAGCTAGCCCAGAATATTGGTATCAACCGTTTCTATCTCAGCCAGTATTTCTCGCGTCAGAGCATCACATATAATACCTATATTAATAATCTGCGCATCAACTACTTCATCAGCCGCTATAACGAGCTTTCGAAGGCTAACCAGCCCATCGTTGCCCAGGAGCTGGCCAACGAGAGCGGTTACCGAAGTTATAGCACCTTCAGCCTAGCCTTCAAACAGCGCACAGGCCAAAGCGTAACAGCATGGATGCGCGAAATATCTGATTAGACTTATTCCGTAATGGCCTTGGCGATGATATCGGCCATTTTCTTAGCACCCTCTCCGTTGGGGTGGATGCCATCGTCTACCACCTTGTCGGCATCGTTGGCCAGCAGGGTGTGCAGGTCGATCACCTGCAGGCCGTACTGCTTGGCTACTTCTTGTTGGATGGGGATGATCTCATCGGTAATCACCTTGTCGTTGATATTCCAACTAGGTTTGAATGCCGGGATTGGTGTGCAGAGATAAATCTTTGGGCCTGCAACCTTCACTGCCTTGGCCTTCTTACCTTTCTTCTTGCCAGCGGGCTGAGCCAGGTCTGGGCGCAGGGTGGTAATCATCTGCTGCAGGTCCTTCTTGAAGTCGGCACCATACTGCCAGTTCTCGGGCTTAGAGTCGTTGGTACCCAACTTGATAATCACTACATCGGGTTTGAATGCCAACGCATCGCGCCAAGCCTGCTCGTTCATATAAGGGAAGTCGCCCTTGTTCAACATGGTACGAGCGCTCACACCGAAGTTCTTCACCCAATAGCCATCGCCCAGAAGGCCCTGCAACTGAGCGGGATAGCCATACTTGGCGCGCATGTCAATGCCGTAGCCATCGGTAATGCTGTTGCCGATACAAGCCACGCGAACAGCATCCTGCTTGGGAGCTTTGATAGACTTGAGCCAGCTACCCAGGTCGTTCAGCATCTGGTCGTGATACTTGAACCAAGGACCGAATCCGAATCCGTGGTCGCCCGATGGATAGATATACATGGCACACTCGTTGCCGGCATTACGCATGGCCGAGAAGTACTGCACACCATTGGTAACTACAGGCACCAAGCGGTCGTCGCTGGCACTGATGATACAGGCAGGCGGCGTGAGGTGACTGCGCACGGCATTCTGAGTAGAATACATGTTTACAAGCTTGGGATCCTTATGTCCTTCTTCGCCCAGGAAGTTGATGCACGACCACTTGTGCGATACCCGCTCGTCCATCGAGATGACGGGATAGAACAGGATAGAGAAGTTAGGACGCACCTCGTAGGGCGAGAGTGTCGAGATGACCGACGAGAGATGTCCGCCAGCCGAGAATCCCATGATACCCACATCGTTAGGATTGATATGCCAAGCCTGAGCCGAGTCGCGCACCGTGCGGAATCCCTGCTCTACATCGCCTACGGGAATGGTACGGTTGCCGTTAGGCAATCGGTAGTTAACCACGAAATAGGCAATACCCTGCTTGTTCATCCAGTCGGATGCCAGATAACCCTCGTGCGTATTTGAGAGCATCGAATAGCCGCCACCAGGTACACCAACAATAGCTCTGCCCGAGGGATTCTCAGGTAGGAAACACACCATCTGAGCCTTACCGTCGTCGGTCAGGTTCAGCGTAAACTTTCTTGCTGTCTGTGCTTGCATCGTCATAGCAAGCATCATCATTCCTGTAATGAATAGTTTTCTGTTCATAGTTTTTTAATATGCTAGTTTTTATCTTTAAAATATGCTGCCACACGGTCGGCCATGTTCTGTCGGATGTAGGGATAATAGAACTTGAGTTCCATATGATGATAGTTTCCCGGCACCCCGATAACAGGCATCGGTTTATCGTTCTTGTAATCTCCTATCAGCAACAGGCGACTCTCCGGATCCAGTCGGGCCGTCAGTGTGTCGTTATGCTCTTTATCATGAAACACGAACCTGGCACTCGTCGTGTCGGTACGCCAGTTGATAGGGTTGATACAAAATATGTTTCCACCACTCACAATCGGTATCTCGCTCTTAGGCGTCTTTACCGAGTTAAAGCAAATAGACACGCCCGTATCAACAGCACCACAAGCCGAGCGCAGAAGCTTACACGCCGCTGTATCCTTGGCGGTAATCTTATAGCCTATGAAATAGGCAGCCACCATCCTTTCGGCGATGCTGTCGGGCATACGTTTCATGATTTCGGTTACGGCATACGCTCCCTGACTGAAACCTGCCAGTATAAACGGACGGCCCTGATTAAAATGTTTGATATAGTAATCCCAACTGTCCACACAGTCCTTCATGGGCAGCGGAATACGCCTCATAGCCATCTCCTCGGTAGCCCATGACTGCATAGAAGCCTGACGGTAATAAGGCGAATAGTAATTCAATTGACCCGAATAGAATGAGTCAACGGCATACATCTCGTGCTTCATTCTACCTCGCAGATAATTATCATAGGTATCGGCATAGTGCGACGTATCATTACCTATCATGTGATCACCGGTCTCGGTAGAGATGATATAGAAGAGGTCGGCCTCCCCATGCCTGTCGACCATAAACCACTGCGTAGAATCAGCATAATCAGGCGGTGTAGGAACAGGACCTACTGCAAGATTGCCATCACTATTCCACGACATGATGAATAGCGAAAAGCATATCCCGAAAAGAACCACAAAAGCCGTCTTAAGCCGATACATACATCTTTTATTGACTAATTTGCGTGCAAAAATACAAATTTCATTCGAAGTCTGCAAAAAAAGAAATAAGTTTCTTTGTTTTGCACTCAACTTTTCGTAATTTTGCACGCAAAAAGAAAAAGAAATATGATCTCATTTGAATGCGATTACAACAACGGGGCTCATCCAAAAGTTTTGGAGAACCTGATGAAATACAACAACGCCAAGCCAACTCCTTATGGCTTCGACGAGTTTAGCGAACGTGCCAAAGAGCGCATCCGCGTGGCCTGCGGCCTGCCCGATGCCCAAATATTCTTCCTGACTGGCGGCACACAGACCAACGCCACTACCATCGACTCGATGCTGTATCAGTACGAGGGCGTTATCTGCGTGGGTAGCGGTCATATCAACGTGCATGAAGCAGGTGCTGTAGAGTTCACCGAGCATAAGATTATCACCATCGCCGATAACAACGGTAAGATGGAGGCCAAGACACTCGACAAGTATCTCGACGACTATATGCACGATGGCAACAAGGATCACGCCGTACATCCGGGCCTGGTTTACATTACCTTCCCCACTGAGTTCGGCACACTCTACACCGCCAAGGAACTCGACGAGATCTATCAGGTGTGTCAGCACTACGAGATACCGCTTTATATTGATGGTGCCCGTCTGGGCTACGGTCTGTTGGCCGAGGGCAACGACATCACCCTGCCCTATCTGGCCCGCCACTGCGATGTATTCTACATCGGCGGCACCAAGATTGGTGCACTCTGCGGCGAGGCCGTGGTGTTTACCCACAAGAATGCTCACAAGCACTTCTTCTCGATCCAAAAGCAGCACGGTGCCGTTATTGCCAAGGGTGCGCTGATAGGACTGCAGTTCGATGCACTGTTTACCGACGACCTTTACTTCAAACTCTCAGAGCATGCCATCAAGATGGCCATGCGCATGAAACAGATATTCATCCGCAAAGGATTCGAGTTCTTTGTCGACTCGCCTACCAACCAGCAGTTTGTCATCATCGACAACGAGGAGGTAGACAAGCTCAGCCAGAAGATGCTGTTCACCCACTTCGGCCAGACCGATAAGTATCACACCATCTGCCGCTTCGTTACCAGCTGGGCCACAACCGAAGAGGAACTCGACGAGCTGGAACAGATTCTGGGCTAACCAAGACTCAACAATGTATTACCAACCAATAAAACAACAAAAATGAAAAAAACTATTTATGCAGTACTGGCGACCATGCTACTAGCCATGCCAGCCAACTGTTTAGCAACCAAACTCCTTGGAGTTAAAGTTATCGACAAAGACTATCTGATGCTGCACTTCCGCGACGGCGAGGTGCACTATCGCGACAGCGGTAAAGGCCAGAGCGCCTATCTGGGTCACTCGTTTGCCGAGGGCGACGACACCCTGCTGGTATTCGGCGAGCGTCTGAAGGCTGCCGAGGCTCAAAAAGCCGGCTTATGGCTGGTAAGCTCGCCCGATGACAAGACCTTCACCAAGAGCCAGCCCCTAGCCGTATGGCGCAAGTCGAAGCCTATGAACTTCGACAACACTCTGACCAGCGAACTCGATCACTGGCTATTCATCCAGATGCCAAAGTCTATGAAACAGGGATGCACCTACAAAGTGTCTATCCCATCAGGCATCGGCACCGAAACCGCAGAGGCATCCGTACGCTTTGATATCTGGAACGCGCAGTCGGAGGCCGTCCATGTCAACATCATCGGCTATTCGCCCTACGAGTCGGTACACGCTGCCGACCTTTACCAGTGGCTGGGCGATGGTGGTCAGCGCGACTACAAATCGCTCGAGGGCAAAGGCGTTTGGCTCTACAATGTCAACACCAAGAAGAAGCAAAAGGTAAGTACCATCAAGTTCTGGCAGCCAGCCTCAGCATCTAAGGAGGAGGCCGGCGGCAAGGCCCTCATCGGCACCGATGTATGGAACATCGACTTCAAGGCAGCCAAACCTGGCTGCTACCGATTGGTAGTAGAGGATGTGGGCTGCAGCATGGACTTCCAAATTAGCAACGACATCTACTACGAGCCTTATCGCTACTCGGTTCGTGGCTACTACTATATGCGTTTGGGCGAGCCCATAGACCCTGCACACGTCAACCCCATTCCCCGTCAGCCTCAGTTTATTCCCGAGACTGATCCTAAGGGATTCACCGTTTATAAGACCGACTTCCAGCCTTGGAGCAAGGGCTGGCGCGAGCTGCATACCGATGTGTGGGACGAACCCCACTTCAAGCAGCTCAAGGAGAGCATCTTCTGGCAGCACCGTCTGCCTGGCAACCCAGTGAACACCGAGGTGAAGGGTGGCCACTCCGATGCCTTCGACTGGGACCGCCATCTGGCTCACGTCAGCAACATCTACGATATGCTGCTGCCATATATCCTCACTAGTGGTAAGCTGAACGACGATGGCCTGGGTATCCGCGAGAGCGGCAACGGTATCCCCGACCTCATCGACGAGGCCCGCAACGAGGTAGACTTCTTCCTCTCAATCCGCGATGGCGAGGCTTACTCACAAGGTGTTACCAATCCTTGTGCCGACTGGAGCGTGATGTTCCAGGCAGGCTGCACCACCATGGCCGCCTGGGCCAATGCTGCTAACTGCGCCATCATCGCCGAGACCTTCCGCCTGAATAAGAACGATTCATTGCGCCAGTATTATACCGACGAGGCCATCAAGGCCTTCCGCTTTGCTTCAAAACAGGAGAATCAGCAGCTTGACGACCTGCAGGACGTTGGCTCGATGCAGATGCGCGGCCGCGACTTCCGTCAGATGGCAGCCGCCTTCCTTTATAATCTTACGGGCGATGAAGCATGGGAGAAGATATTTGCCGAGGAGAGTATGATCAAGGACAGTAAGTCGCAGCTCTTCAGCAAGGGTCGCCACGGATTCTTTGGTGTGGGCGTGATGCACGAAGAAGGCAAGCAGCTTGTTCCTTTCTGCCAGTATTGGGCAGCAGCCGCTTACCTCACCTGTCCACAGCCACGCCACTACGACGAGCTCTATCAAAACCTAAAAGCATGTATAAATGCACAGGCTAAGGAATACAACTACGGTCATGTGGATAAGCGCCCATCGCGCCGCGCTGCTAACGATGCCCGCTGGCAGACTTCGCAGAACCTGCAACTGGTGATGCTGGCCCACTACATCGCCGATAAAGCACAGCGCAAGCAGTTGGAGCACATCATGTATACCGAGGCCGGTTGGGCCATGGGCCGCAACCCCGGCAACATTGTTGAGATGACTGGTCTGGGCCAGCGCCACATTACTGATGTCTACTCAACAGGCCGTAACGATGGTGAGCCAGGCACACATCCAGGTCAGACCCCATTCAACGGCACCGAGACCTGGTCGCCAGGTCATAACGGCGGTGATGCCCGCATCATCCTGGCCTACTGCTATCCCGACTGGAACAACGGCGGCTGGCCCCGACAGGAGTCGTACTTCAACCAGCGCTACTTCTGGGTTAACGGCGAGTTCACACCCCGTGAAACCATGCGAGGCAAGATGGCCCTCCTGGCCTACCTCTATGCCATCAGATAACATAATGCCCCCACCGTAAATTATCAATCTAGAACATATCTTAATATTATGAAACGTATCATATCAATCGTGTGTGCTGCCTTGTGGACGGGGTTCGCCGCAGCACAAATCCAAACCAACGCAGGGATACAATACCTGCAGTGTATGCAAAAAGACATGTCGACAGACTTCTACGACTTGTCGAACACCTACTTTTTTGCCGACTCGCTAGTGAGTTTTGATGCCGCCAAGGGCGAAGGACTGGTACAATGGAAACGCTACAGAATGTCGCCACGACAGGCGTTTAACCTGAATGGCTACTGGCCCGTAAGGATGAAACAGCTGGATTTTCCTGATGCAGCCTATGATAACGACCCTAATCTGAAGATTAAGATTGAGTTCATTACGCCAAGAACTGCAAGAATAAGAATGCTGACAACACCGGTAGAGCCGAAGAATTCGGACCAGGAGGATGTCATGTTATGTGATGGGTTTAAAACAAAAGGAAATGGACAGATGTGGCGCACCACACAAAGCGGCGACGCCATCAAATACACCTCTGACTTTGGCTGCATTGAAATCAAAAAATATCCTTGGCGCATTGTGATTAAGAATGCCAAAGGCAAGGTGCTGACACAGACGCGCCATATTATCGACAATGACTCGAGCCAAGTGAAGTTGCAGCCATTCTCGTTTATCAAGCGCGGATCAGACAACTCGCGCAGTATCAACCCCGTGCTGACACTGGCACCAGGCGAACGCATCTATGGTTGCGGCGAATCGTTCACATCTCTTAATAAGGTAGGACAGAAAGTTCATTTAAGCGTGACCGATCCACAAGGGCCGGAAACCGACGGACAGTATAAGCCTGTGCCATTCTTCTTTTCGAATCGCGGCTACGGCATCTTTATGCACACATCGGCACCCGTGACCTGCGACTTCGGTGCATCGTACATCGGTGCCGACCGTTTGTTCATGGCCGACGAGCTGATGGACTTCTTTGTGTTCTTCGGAGAACCGAAAGACATACTATACGAATATACCGAGATTACCGGCAAGTCGCCCCTGCCCCCATTATGGAGTTTCGGCACATGGATGAGCCGCATCACCTACTTCTCGCAGAAGGAAGGGCTGGAGATAGCCCAACAGCTGAGAGCCAACCGCATACCCGCCGACGTGATACACTTTGACACGGGATGGTTTGGTGTTGACTGGCAATGCGACTACCAGTTTGCGAAGGACCGTTTTGAAAATCCTGTGAAGATGCTGAAGCAGTTGGCCAAAGACGGCTTCCACACCTGTCTGTGGCAGCTACCATACTTTACACCGAAGAACCGCTTCTTCAACGAGATCATTGACAAAGGTCTGCACGTAAAGAACGCTGCTGGCGGTATGCCTGTGGAAGATGCGATACTCGACTTCTCGAACCCGGAGACAGTTAACTGGTATCAGCAGAAGATAGAGGGACTGATGAAACAAGGCGTGTCGACCATCAAGTGCGACTTTGGTGAGGCTGCACCATACAATGGTTTCTATCATAGCGGCAAAGGCGGACTGTACGAGCACAACCTGTATCCACTGCGCTACAACAAGGCGCTATGGGAGGTCGTAGAGCGCAACCATCCCGGCGAAGGCATCATCTGGGCTCGCTCAGCATGGGCTGGCAGTCAGCGTTATGCCCTGCACTGGGGAGGCGATGCCGCCACCACCAACACTGGTATGCTGGGCGACTTGAGAGGCGGACTGAGTTTCGGACTGAGCGGATTTTCGTTCTGGAGTCATGACATGGGTGGATTCGTAACAGCCTCGCCCGAGGATATCTATCGCCGCTGGCTGCCATTCGGATTCCTGAGCAGCCATACCCGCGCCCACGGCGCGCCTCCTACAGAGCCATGGCTGATATCAGAATCGTTTACCGATGCCTTCCGCGAGTGCGCCGAGATGAAATACAAGCTGATGCCATACATCTGGGAGCAGGCCAAGGAGTGCTCAAAGTTGGGACTGCCCATGGTGCGCGCATTACTGGTAGAGTTCCCACACGACCAAGGTGCATGGTATGTAGAGGATGAATATATGTTCGGCTCGAAGATACTGGTGGCACCGCTGTTGGAGAGTGGCAACAGTCGTAGCGTATACCTGCCCAAGGGTAAATGGATTGACTACCAGAACGGTAAGGTTTACGAGGGCGGCTACCAGACTATAGAGGCAGGTAAGATACCTGCTATCATCCTGGTTAAGGACGGAAGCGTGATACCTCATGCACCATTAGCTCAGCGCACAGACCAAATAGACTGGAACGCTGTAGAAAACAAAGAATATAAAGCAAATTAACGGCAACGGCGTTTTACGATAATCTCGCCATTGTCGTATGTATTGATGCTGATTCCAACCGAATCGGCATCAATTTTATTCGTAGGGACGCTGATATAGACCTGACGAGAATAATATTCTGGAATATTACTCTGATCGTGAAACAAGATAAGATGACGAATACATTTGTTATCAGGATGAACAATCAGCTTATCTTGAATGATATCCAATTTCTGAGTAGCAGAGCTATCGTCGGCTTCACCTGTTTTTACATAGAGACTAAGGTTGAGATATTTACCCGTTTTGCTCAACCACATGCTCTCGAACTTAACAGGATCGGTAATCAGGCCCTTGCTTAAACCGGCAGGCAACAAGATGGTAGGACATGTAACCTTAGCCATCGACAAAACCTCGGCCTTGCCTTCCACCTTATTATAATATAGGTAACAACGATAAGTGGTGTCAGCCTTAGAAACCCATTTTGCCTTATATGGTGTAGTAAGGGCAAGTTCGTCGCCATCGTCGGTAACAATACTTGTTACCTGCTTATTGCTATTCACAAAGGCTTCAGCAAAATCAGCCCGCATCAGAGAATACTTGCCTTCGCCCTTCTCATAGGCATCACGAGTGCAAGAGTAGAGAAGAAGGGAGAGGGCCAACAGAATCATCTGCCACCAACATCTCTTCTTATATGCATCCTGCTTTCTCATAGCCTCACCTTTTCACTTTCTCACTTTCAACTTGTTTCTTACCGGGTTGGCATACATGGTCAACATACGCTCACGCAGAAAAGCCTCGTCCTTATTGGGGAGTTGGATCTTTGCCATCTGACCGGCCAGATACTGTTCGAAGCGTTTCTTATCGGCATCGGTGTAATGAGCCGCATTGGCATTATCGCCATTCAACTCATCAAGAGCAATATAGTTGCATGGATAGAGTTCGTAACCACTATGTATCTCGCGGTCCATACGCTCAGCTAGTGCCTTGAACCATTCCGTCTTAGGCAGATCAGAGAGTTCGTCAATCCAGGTGTTGATGGGAGCTGCAGGACGATAGACCACCCTACCCTTATAACCGAAGATACCGGTCTTCATATTATCCAGATCATCCTGACGCGACTTCTTGAATGCAGGGTTATCGCGCTTCTGCTGAAACTCCTGCGCCTTGAGATAGTCGCAAGGATCAAATTCGTAGCTGATAGTGAGCGGCACAATGTTCAGTTCCTTAAGATCGCCGCCCATGGCCAGCATCTTAAGTACGGCATCCTGCGTATGATCGCTAGAATCCTTGGCTCTACCCTCGCGCTGGGCAATCCAGAGGTTTTCCCTTTTCTGAGTAACAGCATAGTGGATATAGCGACTCATGAGCTGCGATGCAGCCAACGTTTCGCGGAGCGATAGACCACGACGCACGGTGAAGGCCTTGTTCATGCGAACCAAGCGCTTGATCCAAGGATAGATGAGCAGGTTATCGCCAATGCCAATCTCAACAGTGGTGGGATAGCCGGCATCGATGAGCAACACATCAAGAAATGCAGAATCGAGTACGATATCACGATGATTGCTCACAAAGGTATAACGCTCGCTCTTGTCGTATGATGCGATTAAAGAGTCGACGATTTTACAGCCATCGGTATGCTTGCGCATGATGTACTTAACCACAGGCTTCATGAAACGCTTCTGGAAATCGAGCGGTGTCTTTACGCCCGTAAATGCCAGCCGTAGCAATCCATTCCGCAATGACTTAGGCAGCCAAGGGGCAAAGCCCTTCAGCACCAACTGGAACTGGCGATCGGCAAGCTGTTCTTCGAACGCCTGCTTCATCTCCCCTGCCTCATAAGGCCTAATCGCATCGAACTCTGCTCTCTTGGTAGTCATCATTATCAATTGAATTGGTTCTCAACAATCTCAGTCAATACATCTGTCATTGAGAGGCCTGCAGCCTTAACCTGCTGAGGAATGAAACTGGTAGCTGTCATTCCGGGTGTGGTATTCACTTCAAGCATCGAAATCTTACCCTCCTTAGAGATAATGTAGTCGATACGGATGATGCCATTGCAGTGCAGGATGTCGTAGATATGAGAGGTGATCTGACGAACACGCTCGGTAATATCCTCCGACAAACGAGCAGGCGTAATCTCCTGAACCTGACCGTTGTACTTAGCATCGTAGTCAAAGAACTCGTTGGTGGTTACAACCTCGGTAGCAGGCAGCACAACAGCCTTCTCCTTGGTCTTATAAACACCGATAGATATCTCGGTTCCCTCAAGGAAGCTCTCGACCATGATTTCAGGACTCTCAAGCATAGCCTTACGGATGGCAGGTGCCAACTGATCCTTGTTCTTCACCTTAGACACACCGAACGACGAACCGTCGGCAGCAGGCTTTACGAAACAAGGCATACCGATGCGCTCTTCGATCTCATCGTCGCCCACCAGTTCCTCATAGCCTTTACGAATCAGCAGTGAGTCGGCCACGCAAACTCCATAGCCACGCAGATACTGATTCAACACAAACTTATCGAAAGTCATGGCCTCTACCAACACACCACTAGTGCTATATGGCAGACCAATCAGGTCGAAATAGCCCTGAAGCAGTCCATTCTCGCCAGGTGTGCCATGGATGGTGATATAGGCATAGTCGAAAAGCTTGGCCTCGCCGTTCTCAATAAACGAGAAGTCGTTACGATCTATCTTGGCTGTGGTACCATCGGGCAGTTCAACATGCCAGTCCTGGCCCTTTACGTCAACAATATACACATTATAACGCTCCTTATCGAAGAAGGAGTAAAGTCCCTGTGCCGAGCGCAGAGAAACGTCATGTTCTGATGAGTCACCACCACAAACGATGGCAATCGTTCTCTTCAAATTTTTCATTGCGTATTATTCTGTATCTTTAAACTTTATATAATTTCTCCATTTATCAATCAAAGCTTTCATATCATCAGGCCACTCTGAGGTAAAGTCCATCTGCTTACCTGTAGTGGGATGCACAAAGCCCAAAGTCTTAGCATGCAATACCTGACGCGGACAAAGCTTAAAACAGTTCTGTATGTATGCCTTATAACTGGCCGTACGCTCGCCTCTAAGCAACTCGGTACCACCATAGCGCTCATCGGCAAACAATGGGTGACCAATATGCTTCATGTGGGCACGTATCTGGTGGGTACGACCCGTTTCAAGTATACACTCTACCAATGTAACATAGCCATATCGTTCCAACACTTTGTAGTGGGTCACTGCGGGCTTACCTATCTCAGAATCGGGCGGGAACACAGCCATACGCAGACGATCCTTTGGGTCGCGACCGATATTGCCTTCTATTCTGCCCTCGTCTTCAACAAAGTTTCCCCACACCAGAGCATTGTAACTACGATGCGTGGTCTTGTTGAAGAACTGTTTGCCCAACGAAGTCTTGGCATCGGGTGTCTTGGCTACCACCAGCAGACCACTGGTATCCTTATCAATTCGATGCACCAATCCTACTTCAGGATCATTCGGATCGTAGCTGGCCAAATCCTTCAGATGCCAGGCAATGGCATTGACCAATGTGCCATTGAAGTTGCCACAACCAGGATGAACCACCATACCAGCAGGTTTGTTGATAACCATCAGATCGTCGTCCTCGTAAACCACCTCGAGTGGAATATCCTCGGGCTCGATAGTAGTATCGTAATGCGGACGATCAAGCATCAGCGTAATGACATCACCAGGACGAACCTTATAATTACTCTTAACGGGTTTGTCGTTAACGTGTATAAAGCCGGCATCAGCAGCTTGTTGGATACGATTACGACTGGAATGAGGTTGATGCTCAACCAGGTACTTATCGATACGTATCGGCACCTGTCCCTTATCAACCTCCATTCGGAAGTGCTCGTACAGCAACTCCTCCTCTTGTTCCTCGAAATCGTTCGTCATTCTGTTACCTCCACAAAATCATCAACCTCGCCGTTGCCACTTTCCATCTCAGCGTCGGGTTCCACAAAGCCTATCTCCTCGTCCATGCCATACTGACCACTACCAACAAGGAGTGTTAAAGGCTGCTCGATAGAGATACGTTCACCCGTAGACACTTTGCGACCATTACACGACACGCCATACACCCAGTCCCTCTCGCCTGTCACATATTGAGGAGGCAGAACCTTGAATCCCAACGACACGAGTTTAGCCTCAGCCTCGCGATAGCTGCAGTTATCAACAACATCAGGGATAGCTACCTTAGGTGAATTTGAAGAATTGATTGTTACATAGATTGTATGACCCGACTTTACCGTCAGGCCAGCACTTGGACTCTGAGTTAATACACAATCAGCAGGCAGACGCTTGTTATAACCAGAATCGGTTACAACAATCAGCAACCCGTTTTCTTCAAGCAGGGCTCTGGCCTTAGATATCCCCATACCCTCGATATTAGGAATCCTGATACTCTCACCATGATGGGTATACCAGTCGAGGCCGTAGTTTACGCCTACAAGCAGAGCGAAGATAACCAGTACCATCGCTATCAAGTTACCAATCAGAAACTTGCTGCAGAACTTACCGAAGAATTCTTTCGCTTTCATGGCTGCAAAGGTATACAAAAAAACAGAAAGAAGCAAAGATTTCGCTCTACTTCTTTCTATTTTAACTCATTTTCTAAGTTCCCGTCCGAATTACTTTCCGTGATTCTCATCAGAAACTGTCAACTTCTTGCGGCCCTTGGCACGACGAGCAGCCAGTACTCGACGACCGTTCTTGGTGGCCATTCTCTCACGGAAGCCGTGCTTGTTTACACGACGGCGATTGTGTGGCTGAAATGTTCTCTTCATTGTGATATACTTATTTAATTTTGTTATTTATTTACCGATTTGGGGTGCAAAAGTACTCATTTCTTTTGAAATACGCAAATTTTATACGATTTTTAGCTAAACTTTTTATGTTTTTTTCCAAAAAAGCAGTACCTTTGCACCCGAAAACGATATAAAAGTAACATTTTAAAGGTTTATGATTAATTCACAAGACATTAAAAAAGGCACCGCCATTCGCATGGACGGTGGCATTTGGGTGTGCATTGATTTCCAGCACCGCAAGCCAGGTAAGGGTAACACCATCATGATCATCAAGGTTAAGAACGTATCAGACGGTCGCGTACTGGAGCGTCGCTTCAACATCGGCGAAAAGCTTGAGGACGTTATCATCGAGCGTCGTCCTTATCAGTATCTCTATGAGGACCAGTCAGGTCGTATCTTCATGAATCAGGAGACTTTCGAGCAGACTCCCATCGACAACGAACTCGTAATCGGTCATGAGTACATGAAGGAAAGCGACATCGTGGAGGTTGTTTCAGATACTACTGACGGTACTATCCTGTACGCTGAAATGCCAGTTAAGACCGTTCTCCGCGTTACTCACTCTGAGCCAGGCGTTAAGGGCGACACAGCTACAAACACTCTGAAGCCTGCTACACTTGAGACTGGTGTTGAGGTTCGCGTTCCTCTGTTTATCAACGAGGGCGACCTGATTCAGGTTGACACACGCGATGGTTCTTACCTGCAGAGAGTAAAGGAGTAATTCTTCTATTGAACATTGAAGATTGAACATTGAAATATTCGATCATTGTCCCCGTTTATAACCGTCCAGATGAAGTGGACGAATTACTCGAAAGCCTGACTCTCCAAACACTTAAGGATTTCGAAGTAATCATTGTGGAAGACGGGTCGATAAAGACATGCAAGGATGTTTGCGACAAATACGCAAACATCCTTGATTTGCATTATTATGCCAAGGAAAACAGCGGACCAGGCCAAAGTCGCAACTATGGTGCAGAGCGCTCTAACGGGGAATGGCTGATCATCCTTGACAGTGATGTAGTACTGCCCGAGATCTATCTCACTGCGGTAGATAAAGCCATCACCAATCACCCAACATCCGAAGCCCCAATCACCGCCTGGGGCGGTCCAGATGCTGCGCATCCATCGTTTACGCCAGTACAGAAAGCCATCAGCTATTCGATGACCTCGTTCTTTACTACTGGCGGTATCAGAGGAGGAAAGGCGAAACTAGATAAATTCTATCCGCGATCATTCAATATGGGTATCCGTCGCGATGTATATCTACAACTCGGGGGATTCTCAAAAATGCGCTTTGGCGAGGACATCGACTTCTCGTATCGCATAGTCGAAGCTGGCTACATGCCACGCCTGTTCCCTGATGCATGGGTATGGCATAAGCGCCGCACTGACTTCCGTAAGTTCTTCCGTCAGGTTTATAACAGCGGCATAGCCCGTATCAATCTCGAAAAGCGTCATCCCGGCACCATGAAACTGGTTCATCTGCTACCCACCGTCTTTACACTCGGCGTCATCGGGCTGCTGTTGATTACACTGTTCTTTCCTCTCGCGTGCGTACCTATTATATTATACTGCATTATTATTTGTATCGACTCCAGCATCAAGAACAAGAGTCTATGGGTAGGACTGCTGAGCATTCCAGCTGCCTTTGTACAACTGATGGGTTACGGATTCGGCTTTATTGAGTCGTGGTGGAAGCGCTGCGTACTGAAACAAAGCGAATTTACTGCCTTTGAAAAGAACTTCTACAAATGAGTGACAAACTGAACATCAATCAGTGGGCCGAGGAAGACCGCCCAAGAGAGAAAATGGCAAATCTTGGAACAGAAGCTTTGTCGAGCGCAGAGTTACTGGCTATACTGATTGGTTCGGGCTCTACCAAGGAGAGTGCTGTAGACTTGATGAAACGCATTCTTAACGACTGCAACAACAGTTTAAACACACTAGGCAAAAAGTCGATAAACGACCTATGCCAATATAATGGTGTGGGACCAGCTAAGGCCATTACTATTCTGGCAGCCTGCGAACTGGGCAAGCGCAGACAGATGGAATCGCCAGAAGAAAGGCCTGATCTTGGTACAGCAACAAACATTTACAACCACATGCATCCCGTGATGCAAGATCTGGACGTCGAGGAGTTCTGGGCGCTGATGCTCAATCAGAACTACCGACTCATCAAGAAAGTGCGCATAGCCCATGGCGGCATCACCGAAACAACTGTCGACATCCGCATTATCATGCGCGAAGCAGTGCAATGTAACGCTACACAACTGGCTGTGTGTCACAATCATCCATCTGGAAACAGCACACCAAGTGAGCAAGATGATATCCTCACCCGAAGCATCATGCAGGCATGCAACGTGATGAATATCCATTTTCTGGATCATGTCATCGTAACCGATGGCGTCTACTATAGTTACCACGAAAAAGGGAGATGCTAACAAACAAAAATATACATTATGACACAAGAAGAGAAAACACAGATAGAAGAGAGGATCGTTGATGTGCTGAAAACCGTCTACGACCCTGAGATTCCCGTCAACATCTACGACTTAGGCATGATCTATAAAATAGATGTACAAGACGATTACACAGTAGACCTTGATATGACTTTTACTGCTCCCAACTGTCCCGCTGCCGATTTCATCCTTGAGGATGTGCGCACCAAGGTTGAAAGTGTGGAGGGCGTAAAGGGATCGAATGTAAACCTAGTTTTCGAACCCGCATGGGATCAATCGATGATGAGCGAAGAAGCACGAGTAGAACTTGGATTCGACTAGTTGACAGTTATGAAGAATATATATTTCCTCTCTGATGCGCACCTTGGGTCGCTGGCCATTCCACATCAAAGAATGCAGGAGCGCCGACTGGTTCGTTTTCTCGACAGTATCAAAGAGAAGGCTGCCGCCATCTATCTATTGGGCGACATGTTTGACTTCTGGTACGAATATAAATACGTGGTACCCAAAGGATATACCCGATTCCTAGGTAAACTGTCGGAGCTCACCGACATGGGGGTAGAAGTGCATTACTTTACCGGTAACCACGACATCTGGGCCTACGAATATCTGGAAAAGGAGTGCGGTGTTATTCTGCACAAAAAACCAGAGACTACCGAGATATACGGCAAGATGTTCTATCTGGCTCATGGCGACGGATTGGGCGATCCCAACAAGAGTTTCAAACTCATTAAAAGTATATTCCACAACAAGGCGTGTCAGTGGGCTTTCTCTGCCCTCCACCCACGCTGGGGCATGTGGTTCGGATTGAACTGGGCTAAGCACAGCAGGATGAAACGCCCCAACGGCGAGGAACCAGCCTATATGGGTGAGAACCGCGAGCATTTGGTGCTATACACCAAGCAATATATACAGTACCACTCTAACGTAGACTACTTTATCTATGGTCATCGCCATATAGAAGTAGACCTACAACTTACTAAGAAGGCGCGCATGATTATCCTTGGCGACTGGATTACACAATTCTCCTACATCGTCTACGATGGTGAGCATCTTCTGCTCTCGCAATATATAGAAGGAGAAAGTAAGCCATAAAAGCATAGCTTTCGCATGACAAAACCATAGCTTTCAGAATGCAAAAGCTATGGTTTTGTTACATTTTGTCTTTTATACGATGTTGTATCTTGGAGTGCCGTCCAGCGCTGTTCGTACTCCAGCTCCTGCGCCCGGACCTTCTTTAACGCTTGTTTGCGTCGATGACGATCAGCGATTTTAGGACCTACCGTTACATCATAAAGCCAAGCCAACATGGCCAACACATTGGGACCTGCAGCCACAACCTGCGGCAACGGAACTTCCTTTGGAGTAGTTGGCCGTAACATATTTGTCATCATATCCTTGCGACGGTCTTTACCTAATATCACCACCTCGTCGATAGCACGCAATGTGGGAATCAAGAATATAGTATCACCATGTATCTCATCGCGAAGCACATAGCGGCGCTGAAACTTGGGGTGGCAGAAGTCAATACGTTTAAAACTATCAGGAATCTCAATCATTCCGTTCCATGGTGTACGAATCTCAGAGCCGTTGTCTATGCGCACCTGTACATCGCGCTGGGGAGCCTTCGACTCAAGACTGGCCACAACCAGTTTACGTTGAGCCATCACCCCAACACAGCATAACAAAAATGTTGCTATGAAATACAGCCGATTCATGATTTAGTCTTTTCAATACTGCTGCAAAATTATGACTTTTCTGCATATCTAACCAAAATGAAGTATTATAATATCTTATAGATATAAAAATTAATGTAAGATTAAGTCTTTTTGAATTAAAATATGTATCTTTGCAGCAATTTCTAATGGATAAGACCAACATGAGCAGAAAGAAGATAGTAACATTCGGCGAGTTATTACTTAGGTTCTCGAAACCTGGACAACTCAGACTGACACAGGGCGACCTGTTTACCAGCAAATATGGTGGTAGTGAAGCCAATGTAGCAGTATCACTGGCCACACAAGGCGAGGATGTAACATATATAACCCGATTACCAGACACACCTGTAGGACATGCAGGCGCCATGAACTTGGCACAGTTAGGTGTAGACACAAGCGAAGTACTCTATGGGGGACAGCGCATAGGCACATATTACTTTGAGCCAGCAGCCGGCATGCGTGCTGCAAAAGTTATCTACGACCGATCTGGTTCGGCCTATTACGACCTGAAACCGGGCATGATACCCTGGCGCAAGATACTTCAGGACTGTGCCTACTTCCATGTATCGGGCATCACAGCCGCCATCTCATCACAGGCAGCCGAAGCCACCTTCGAGGCTCTTGACATCGCTGACGAACTGGGCGTTACCATCTGCTTTGACATCAACTACCGAAAGAACCTGTGGAAGTACGAAGGAGCCCAACCTCGCGAGACACTGAGTAGCATGCTGTCGCGCTGCGACATGATGTTTGGCGACGCCATCGAGTTCGAGTGGTTATCGCAGCATAAGCAGCCCCCATTCACTGCTACCGACTCCAACTTCGAAATGCAGATGAAGGAGTATGGTGAGTGGTTCAATGAACTACACGCACAATATCCCCGACTGAAAAACTGGATGATGGGCATGCGAAATATTGTCAGCTCTAACCACCACACACTTACAGCACTGCTATGGACAGAGGGAGAACTGCTACAGGCACCTATCATAGACATCCCCGATGTGATAGACCCTGTAGGTGTGGGCGATGCATTCATGGGCGGATGGCTGCACGCCATCAATATCTTCTCCGATGACAAGCAGAAGCAACTCAACTACTCACTGGCCGCTGCCGCACTGAAGAATACCATCCCCGGCGACTTCAACCTATCGACCGAGAATGAGATAACAGACGTGATGCAGCAGTACGATCTTATTTAGTCTTTTATAATATTTAACGTTTCAGCGTGCAGGGTTTTTGCCTCTATATCGTTTATGTAGATAAAGAACCATAAAACGGTAATAGAGATGAAAAGAACAAAAGTGGCTTTGACCATTCTCATGCTGGTTGTATCAACCATTACTACCCAAGGACAGGACATCAACTGGCAGGCAAGAGCCGGAATCGGCTCTGCAAGCCTCATAGGCGGCGTGTCGAACATCGACGAACGAACAGGTTTTCATATCGGAGGTGGTGCCGACATCGGCTTATCGAAGAACGGCGTATTCAGGCTGCAACCACAACTGAGATTTGAACAAAAAGGCTGGCAGTTTGATGGCTATTACGGAAACGAACAGATTATGAAGGCGCACTTTAAAACGCATCTTGACTACATAGAACTGCCCGTGATGGCGGCAGTCCGTTTGCGTTTAGCCAAGAAAAGCTATTTTACCTACAAGACAGGTTTGTATGTGGCTTACGGTATGAACGCCAAGACCAAGATGGAGATTCTTAACACAGAAGGCAAAGAGACCTTCGACAGCAACCACTTCAGCGAATCTTGCGACTTCCGTGATATTGTCTACGACAAAGACACTCGTAAGACCGGCTACCCCAAGTTTGACCGTTGGGATATAGGCATGATTGGAGGCATCGACCTAACATTCAACCACTTTATTATAGGTGGAGAAGTATCAGTAGGCATCAAACACCTGTGTGAATCTAGTTTTATTGGTGGTACGTTAAACAATATCATCAACTATGTGTTCACAGGAGGTAGTCCCAAAAACATATCAGCAAGCCTATCTGTTGGCTACCAGTTCTAAATTAATTCGTGTAAACAATGAAAAGAATATTTCCACTAACAATCATCATAGCAGCGCTGCTATCAGCATGCAGCCCGGGCGGCGACTGGCTTAACTATGAAGATCCAAAGATTGAGTATTCCGACCTACCTTCTCTTGACTACACCTTCAAAGGCGTATGGACAGTTGACGACATCAAGGGCGACGAAACCTATTCACGCATACTCATTGACTTTAAAAGCAAGAACCTGATATCTTGTGGTACATTCCCTTACGCAACCATTATGGAAGCACTCTTTCCAGAGGTTAAGGTTGCCAAGATATGCGACAACTCAGCCGAGAGTGGCACGCCATCACCAGAGGAGGATCTCTGGGAGCAGACAGTCATGAGCCATGGTACTAATCTCTGTCTGATGTCGAGTCTCGGCATACCCTATCGCTGCATTGGTATTTCCGAACAGTCAATCTACCTGGAGATGAAGCCCGACATGACATATGGCATACTATACCTGCCGTTTGTAGTAACTAAGGACAACGGCACGCTGATGGCAGTAATGCTGACAGTTGCACCTACTGAATCAACAGCCTTACTCGATAGAGATGGCGCCTCGTTCTCAAACAGGCTAACAGTTACGCAAGTAGAAACCATCATCGACGGACAGTCGGAAATAAAGAGGCTGAATCCCACGATGCAACTCAGATTCACCAGTATCGAAAAAGTCAAGTAAGCAGAAGTGGAAAACGAACAGCAACTGCTATCAGCCATCAACCAAGGCGATCGTACTGCCATGCGGCAACTCTACGAGCGCTATAAGGGTTATGCCATGTCCATAGGACTAAGGTATACCCCCGAAATGAGCGATGTGGAGGATGTAGTGCAAGATAGCTTTGTGACCATCCTGACCTCTATCGACAAGTTCGACTACCGAGGCGAGGGCTCGCTGAAAGGTTGGATAGGCAGGATTGTTGCCAACAAAGCATTCGACTTTGTAAAACAACATGAGCGCATCACATTCGTTGACACCATCCCGGATGCCCCGAACGATGAGCCTGAGATAGAACGTATTCCGCCCGATGTGCTCACGGCAATGATAGCAGAGCTGCCTTCGGGCTACAGAATGATACTGAATCTCTATGTATTTGAACACTGCTCTCATCGCGAGATAGCCAACAAGTTAGGCATTAAAGAGAGCACATCCTCCTCACAGTTGTCGAGAGCACGACAGTTATTAGCCAAGATGATGACGGATTATTTAAAACGACACGAGACATGAAGCAAGAAGAATGGGCCGAAAGGCTGAACAACCATCTGAAAAACTACCAGCAGGAGCCCACACGCGACCTGTGGGAGGGCATCGAAGCTTCGCTCGACAAGCAGGCTAAAGGCCCGATGCGCCTGATGGTCATGCGTCGTTGGCTGATGGCAGCCGCCATCATTGGCATTATCTTTGGTGGAACATATCTACTATGGCATCATGAGGTTCCCCCACAGCCACAAATAACCGAGGCGAAGCAAGCCCACAAGGCAGAGCAGACAGACAAAGCGCCAGAAAAATTCATCGCACAAGCAGAAGAGTCACACACGATAGCAGCTAAAACAACCGAGCAACATGTTCAGCAAACTATGGTTGAAGAAGAAACTGATGTGCAACAGAAAGAAGAGAACGCGCTACCCGACGAAAAGTCTACAATACCCCAAGAGGATACACCAAGTCCACAGCCACATCGTCCGCTACCATCGGAGCCAAAAGTTGATTATCAGCATACAGAACGTCAACAGCATCAGCCGCTGCGCCTAACCATAGGGTTGTTTGCCCAAGGCAATACAAACGACATGAACAGCAGGAATGGTGTGGTGATGAATACCAACATCATGTCACGCGCTGCAGCAACACGTGCTTATCTGCTGAACTACGAAGAGCGTGAAAGCCACGATCAGCCCGTTTCGTTCGGTCTAACAATAGGTTACCCGCTCAACAAGTGGCTATCTGTATATTCTGGTGTGGTTTACACCAAGCTACACTCATCGTTTACTACCCTGATGCTCAAGCACCAGATTGTACGCAACCAGAAACTCCACTACTTAGGCGTGCCCCTTAACCTACAGGCCCACCTGGTACAGTGGCATGGCATCGGTCTCTATCTGACGGCTGGTGGACAGGCAGACTGGAACATTAAAGCTGAATCGAACACCGACGGCATCGACCAAGTGATGGATAAGGACCGTATGCTATGGTCGGTTGGCGAAAGCTTAGGTCTGGAATACCGTATTATTCCCCAGCTGAGCCTTTATGCAGAGCCTGGCATTCGCCACTACTTTAATAACGGTAGTACCATCAATAACTATTTTAAGGACAAACCTACGAGTTTCAACCTTCAGTTGGGACTCAGATTAAACATCAACACCACAAAATGAAAAGATTAGTATTATTCGTCATGTTGGTCCTCTCGCTTGCAGCCAATGCGCAGACCAACGAGAAAGCCACAAAAAGTATCTCTCTCGAGTTCCTCGGTGTGCACCACGGCTGGGGTCTTAACTACGACTCACGCATCAAAGGAAACGAGGGGCTGGGTTATCGTGTAGGACTTAGTTATGCCTATGCCTTTCCTGGACAAGATATAAGCTACAAGGGTGTGGCCGTTCCATTAGAGGTAAACGGGCTTTTTGGCAGCAAGGTAGCGAAGTTTGAGTTGGGTATAGGTACAAGCTTAGGCTATTACCGCAAGGATGACCACAGCTTAGGCACAAGTGTATACAGTAACAGATTCCGCATTCTGCCCTTTACTAATCTGGGACTTAGATTACAACCCAAGCAAGGCGTTACACTACGATTGGGAATAGCACCCCAATTAGAGTTAATATACCCCTACATAAGTCTGGGTTATGCTTTTTAACAACAATAATCCCCGCTCAGCAGTTGAGCGGGGATTATTTATACATAGACAGAAGTAGTTAAAGCAAGTTCATGGTATCGGTAGCAATCATCAACTCCTCGTCGGTTGGAATGACAACAACCTTTACCTTTGAATCATCGGCAGAGATGACTGCCTCCTCGCCACGAACGTTGTTCTTCTCCTCGTCGAACTTAACGCCCAGGAACTCAAGACCCTCGCAAACTGCAGAACGCATAGAAATCTGGTTCTCGCCTACTCCAGCTGTGAAGACAATCACGTCTACACCACCCATAGCAGCAGCATAAGCGCCGATATACTTCTTAATACGGTAGAAATACATCTGCTGAGCCAGTACGGCACGAGGCTCACCAGCCTTAGCAGCATTCTCTACATCGCGCATATCCGAGCTACCGCCAGTGATACCAGCAACACCGCTCTTCTTGTTGAGCAGGTTGCTCATGCCATCGGCATCCAGGCCCAGCTTCTTCTCAAGGAAGGTAACGGCACCGCCGTCGATATCGCCAGAGCGGGTACCCATGACGAGACCCTCAAGTGGAGTAAGACCCATAGAGGTATCGATACACTTACCGTCCAGGACAGCAGCGATAGAGCCACCGTTACCGATGTGGCAGGTAATCATCTTTGTACCCTCAGCCTTCATGCCCAGGAACTCGAGTGCGCGGGCTGAAACGTAGCGGTGAGATGTTCCGTGGAAACCATAGCGACGCACACCATACTGCTCGTAGAGCTCGTAAGGAATAGCGTACATATAAGCCTTAGCTGGCATGGTCTGATGGAAAGCGGTATCGAACACACCTACCTGTGGCAGACCAGGCATCAGCTCCTTAACGGCGTTTACACCCTTAAGGTTTGCGGGATTATGCAGTGGAGCAAGGTCAGAGCACTCCTCGAAGGCCTTCAGCACCTCATCGGTGAGGATGACAGACTTATTGAACTTCTCGCCGCCGTGCACCATGCGGTGACCTACTGCGTCGATCTCGTCGAGGCTCTTGATAACACCGATTTCAGGATCAGTGAGCAGAGAGAAGATGAACTTTACGCCCTCGGTATGCTCGGGGATGTCGTGCATAATCTGCTTCTTCTCGCCATTGGCCAGCTTTACCTTTACAAAGGCATTGTCCAAGCCTACACGCTCAGCACCGCCACTGGTCATAACACTCTTGTCGTCCATATTGTACAGCGCGTACTTGATTGACGACGAACCACAATTCAAAACAAGGATTTTCATGATTTCTTAACTCTTAATTCTTAACTCATATTTACTTCTTCGCGTCCATAGCCTGGCAGGCAGTGATGGCAATCATGTAGTAGATGTCATCAACAGAGCAGCCACGAGACAGGTCGTTAACAGGACGTGCGATACCCTGCAGCACAGGACCGATAGCGATAGCGTCGCCCAGACGCTGTACCATCTTATAGCCGATGTTACCAACCTCGAGGTTAGGGAATACCAGCACGTTAGCCTTACCGGCAATGTCAGAGCCTGGAGCCTTCTTGGCGCCAACACTTGGAACCAGAGCAGCGTCAGCCTGCAGCTCACCGTCGATCTTCAGTGTAGGATCGAGCTCCTTTGCCAGACGGGTAGCCTCAATCACCTTGTCGCATACCTCGTGCTTGGCACTACCCTTGGTAGAGAAGCTGAGCATAGCTACGCGTGGCTCCTCGAAACCGGCCACAGCCTTTGCCATCTGAGCGGTGCAGACTGCAATCTGCGAAAGCTGATTGGCATCGGGCATTGGTGTAACAGCTACGTCGGCAACAACGAGCACACCATCCTCACCATACTGCTTCTGCTTAGAGATGAGCAGCAGACCACCGCTCACGCAGGTGATGCCAGGCTGGCACTTGATAATCTGCAGAGCAGGGCGCAATGTATCGCCAGTAGTAGAGAGAGCACCGGAAATCTGACCGTCGGCACCCTCGGTCTTGATAATCATACATCCCAGGTACAGAGGATTCTTAATCAACTTACGGGCCTCTTCGATGGTCATACCCTTTGACTTGCGGATTTCAGCCAGCTTCTCAGCTAGCTCCTCGCTCTTGTCATAGTTCTCAGGGTCGATGAGAGTTGCCTTACCAATGTTAGTGAGTCCCTTTTCCTTAGCCAGGGCCTCAACCTTAGCGGGGTTACCAATCAGAATAATGTCTGCGAGGTCATCAGCCAGAGCCTTATCGGCTGCACACAGAGTACGCTCCTCTTCAGCTTCAGGGAGCACGATGCGCTGCTTGTTACTCTTAGCACGCGCTACAATTTGACTTAATAGATCCATAATTTGTTTTATATTAAAATGTTAATACTGTGATTCCTTATTATTCCAGCTCCTTTGTCAGGATACTCTCCAGCTCCTCGGCCGAGAGCCGCAGGCGGAACTGGCCGTTCACTGCAACGGATATGGCACCCGTCTCCTCCGACACCACTACTGCCACGGCATCACTCTCCTGCGACATACCCATAGCGGCACGGTGGCGAAGGCCCAGCTCCTTGGGGATGTCCATATCGTGGCTCACCGGCAGGATACAGGCTGCTGCCCTGATACGATTCTTCGATATGATCATGGCGCCGTCGTGCAGCGGAGAGTTCTTGAAGAAGATGTTCTCTATCAGCCGCTGGTTGATGTTCGAGTCAATCTGGTCGCCCGTCACCGCTATCTCATCCAGCGGCATCGTGCGCTCTATAACGATGAGCGCGCCAACCTTACCGCGACTCATGTTCATCGCTGCCATAACGATAGGCATAATGGTCTCCTTGAGCGCTTTCTTGCTCTCGCCGTCGTCGTGCTTGGATGTAAACAGACGTATAAAAGCCTTCATACGGCGATGGGCTCCCACATTATACAGGAACCGGCGTATCTCTTCCTGAAAGAGCACGATGAGCGCAATAACACCCACGCTCACCAGCTTGTCCAGAATAGAGCCCAGCAGGCGCATCTCCAGAATCTGCGACACAAACAGCCACATAATCACGAACACCATAATGCCAATGAACACATTCAGCGAACGTGACTCGCGCATCAGCCTGTAGATGTAGTAGAGAATCATCGCTACAAGCAGTATGTCGACAAAATCCTTGATTCCGAATTCGAAGAACATATAATCAAAGGTGAGAAGTGAGAGGTGAGAGTTGAGACATCATTTTTACGCACTCCACTGCCTGCTTCACGTCGTGAACCCGCAGTATGTGTGCCCCCTTCATCAGCGAGATGGTATTAAGCACCGTTGTGCCGTTAAGAGATTCCTCGGGAGTTATTCCCATGAGTTTATAAATCATCGACTTGCGTGATATGCCCACCAGCAGCGGCAGCTCCATCACGTGCAAGCGCTCCATACAGTTCATGATATCGTAGTTCTGCTGCAAGGTCTTACCGAATCCGAAGCCGGGGTCCAGGATGATGTCGCAAGCCCCGACATCGCGCAGCTGCTGCACCTGGCGGGCAAACTGCAGCAGCATCTGCTTCATGCTGGGCTGCGTCGACATTAATATATAAGGTACGTGCAGGCGTGATACCAGCCTGTACATCTCCTCGTTGCCCTCGCTCACGTCGTTGATGATGTCGGCACCAAACTCCTCCACCGTCATACGGGCCACATCGGTCCGGAAGGTGTCAACAGAGATCACGGCATCGGGCAACTCACGACGAATAATACCCAAGCCGAAACGCAAACGCTCCATCTCCTCAGCCTCAGAAACCTCGGTGCCGCCCGGGCGTGTAGAACACCCGCCCACGTCGATCATACTGGCACCTTCGTCTACTATCTGGTGGCAACGCTTAACAATCTCGGCCTCCGTCTGCACCCTGCTCCCGGCATAGAAAGAGTCGGGCGTTACGTTCAGGATACCCATCACCTGGGGGGTGCTGAGATCCATCAATCTACCTTTGATATTAATAGTATAGCTCATTTCGCCCACAAAGATATAAATTAATTATGAATTAAGAGTTAAGAGTTAAGAAAAACATTCTCTATCATACATTTTTTCTTAATTCTTAACTCTTAACTCTTAACTTTTCCTTATCTTTGCACCAAAATTCACGAAGATTATGGATATAAAGGAACTATACAAGCTGTATCAGCAGCACCAGTGCATCACCACCGACAGCCGCGACTGCCCCGAGGGAAGCATCTTCCTCGCACTGAAAGGCGAGTCGTTCAACGGTAACAAGTTCGCCCTGCAGGCCCTTGAGAAGGGATGCAGTTATGCGATTGTTGATGAGGATTTAGAGAATCTAGACAGTTTGGACAATCTAAAAAAGCGAATCATCAAAGTTGATGATTGCTTACAAACTTATAAAGATCTGGCTCGCGAGCACCGCCGCCAGTTCGACATACCTGTCATCGGCATCACCGGCACCAACGGTAAGACCACCACCAAGGAGCTCATTGCCGCCGTCCTCTCCAAGAAATACAACGTGCTCTACACCCAGGGCAACTTCAACAACGACGTCGGGGTGCCCAAGACACTGTTCCGCCTTAACAAGGAACACGAGATTGCCGTGATTGAGATGGGAGCCAGTCATCCCGGTGACATCAAGACACTGGCCGAGACCGCCGAGCCCACCTGCGGCCTGATTACCAACGTGGGCCGCGCACACCTCCAGGGCTTCGGCTCGTTCGAGGGCGTCATCAAGACCAAGGGCGAGCTCTACGACTTCCTGCGCAGCCGCGAAGACAGCCTCATCTTCATCAATGCCGACAACGAGTACCTGATGGACCAGATAGGCGAGGACGAAGACATCTGGATGTCGCCCTACTCTACCGACCCCGACAACCAGTACTCCTGCATCTCGGGCGAGATCATAGAGTGCGACCCGTTCCTGAAGTTCCGCTGGCGCGAGCCGCTGATGGTGCTCGAGGAAGAGGGGCGCAGCACCAAGTGGCACAAGGTGCAGACCAAGCTGATCGGCTCTTACAACATCGACAACCTGCTGGCCGCCATCGCCGTGGGAATCAACTTCGGCGTTGACCGCAAGAAGATATGCGCCGCGCTCGAGGAATACGAGCCGTCGAACAACCGCAGCCAGATGACCGTTACCGAGAAGAACCACCTGATTGTGGATGCCTACAACGCCAACCCGTCGTCGATGCAGGCTGCCCTCGAGAACTTCAAGCTGATGCAGGCCGACCACAAGATGGTTATCCTTGGCGCCATGCGCGAGCTCGGCGAGGTGTCGGCCGAAGAGCACCAGCACGTGGTAGACTATCTGAAAGCTACCGACGTAGAGACGGTATGGCTGGTTGGCGAGGAGTTCGAAGGCGCCCGCTGCGACTACCGCAAGTTCAAGGACGTAGAGGAGGTGAAGGCCGCCATCGCTGCCGAGCAGCCCGAAGGCTACTACATACTCATCAAGGGTTCTAATAGCACGAGACTTTATCAGCTGCCGGAGCTGCTGTAACTGTCGTGAGAAACATCATCATCTTCTTTTGGCTTATACTGCTGACGGCGGGATGCGCCAGGCAGGAGGCTCAGGACGCTTACCTTGAGCAAGGCAACAGCGTTTACTACTGGCGCACCGAGCTCAGGCTCGACTCTGCCGAGAGGGCCTTCCTCAGCCACTACCATATTAATAAGGTGTACTGCCGCTACTTCGATGTCGTCATGAACGACGGCGCCGCCGAGCCAACGCCCAATGCCACCATCACCATCGCCGACACGCTGCCCGACGGCATCGACATCGTCCCCACCGTCTACATCACCGAGGACTGCATGCACCAGCCGCACAACGACCTGGCCGGGAAGATAGTAGACCGCATCCTGCAGATGAACGAGACCAACGACATCGCCCGCGTCAGCGAGATACAGATAGACTGCGACTACACCAGCAAAAGCCGCCACACCTACTACAGCTTTCTGGAGGAAGTCAGGTCCAAGCTCTCCGCCGTCCATGCCCGGCTCTCCACCACCATCCGCCTCCACCAGCTCTCCATGCCCGCACCGTCTGCCGACTACGGCGTGCTGATGGTCTACAACACCGGCGACCCGCGCAAGTGGCAAGAGCGCAACCCCATACTCGACTACCGCGACGTCTTCCCCTACCTCAGCCGCCTCGCCAGCTATCCGCTCCCGCTGGCCACCGCCTACCCCGTCTACCGCTGGATCAGGCACATACAGCACGTCAGGGTGGAGCACACCGTTGCCGCCGGCGAGATACTGAAGGTAAAGCATGCCTTGGAGAAAGCGCGCCCCGGCCTGGCCCGACACATCATCACCTATCATTTGGAAACAGATAATATTAACAGATACACACCAGAGACCTATGAAGAAATTTATCGTCATTAGCCTGCTGACCGCCCTCTCGCTGCCATCGTTCGCATGCGCCTGGGGCGAGCCCGAAAACCCCTACTTGTTCAGCATGTACGTGCAGAACGACTTCAAGACCCGTGTAGAACGCATCTGCAACGACAACTGGAAAGCCTACCTCGGCTCTACCGAGGCCTACTTCTGGTTCGATGCCGACGACGCCATCAAGGCCGCCCGCCGCAAGGGCGACGCCCTCATGGTGAGCTACGTGCAGAACCTCAAGAAGTACCTCGACTGCGTAGCCGTAGAGCAGAACAAGCAGCACGAGTGGAACTACCCCACCAAGAAAGAGATTGCCACCCAGCAGCGCAACCTGCAGGCCGTGCGCACCTACGCCCTGGGCAAGACCAAGACCAGACTGCGCTCGCAGCACGCCCTGCTCTATATGCGATGCAACATGATGCTGGGCCGCCACCAGGACAACATCAGCTTCTGGCAGCAGACCGCCAGCCAGTACATCGAGACCGTCTATAAGGACATGATGAAGAACATCTACGCCGGCGCCCTCTACAAGACGGGCCGCGAGGCCGAGGCCGGCCGCATGTTTGCCGAGATGGACGACTACGAGAGCCTCATGACCATCTACTACAACAAGCGCTCCTTCCAGGCCATCAGCGACCACTACCGCCACGCCCCCAACTCCAAGGTGCTGCCCTTCCTGCTACAAGACTTTGTGAACAACGCCCAGGAGGCCGAGGACGCCAAGACCGAAGGCGCCTACGGCGGCAAGCTCTTCATCCGCGACATCAACCAGCAGGAGTCGCGCCTGATGCAGCAGTTCTGCGACCAGGTGGTACGCGAGGGCAAGACTGCCACGCCCCTCATGTGGAAGTGCGCCAAGGCATGGCTCGAATACCTGGCCGGCAAGAAGCAGGATGCCTTGAAGGACATCGAGGCCGCCATGAAGCTCGAGGGCACCGACCGCATGAAGGACAACGCCCGCGTGCTCCGCTTCTACATCACCGCCGCCACCGCCAAGCCCGGCGACAAGTTCGACAACTACCTGGCTGGCGAAATCACCTGGCTCAAAGGCCAGGCCGACCCCTTCTTCGCCCGCGCACTGCAGCGCACCGTCAACCAGGCCCTTGTGCCCCACTACCATGACCGCCCCAACCAGCTGCTGGCCCTGCTCAGCATCACCGGCAACAACAGCTTCGACGCCCGCCAAGACACCATGCGCGTCGACCGCCTCGAGCAGTTCTACAGCTACGCCCGCACCCCGGCCTCCAAGAAGTTCGACAAATACCTGAAGAGCCAGCTCAGCCTGAACGACACGGTCATGGCCGAGCTCATCGGCACCAAGCACATGCGCATGGGCCAGTGGGCCAAGGCCGTTGAGTGGCTCAACGCCATACCCGCCAGCTTCTACAACCACCACCGCAACTGCGAGTACCGCTACTACTCACTCCAGCGCAGCTACACCGTCGAGCCCTGGCTCAGGCGACAGTGGCTCAACAGCGCCCGCGCCTACGAGGGCAGCCAGGCATGGACCGCCAACCTCAAGCTGCGCTTCAGCCAGGAGATGCTGGCCATGGAGCAGCAGCTCAGCGTGCTCGACGGACTGGCCCGGCAGCAGCGCTGCTACGACCTGGCCGTGCGCTACGCCCAAGCCAGCCGCAAGGGCGACTGCTGGTGGCTGACACACGACAGCAAGAGCTGCTGCGACTCGGTGGGGGCCAACGAGCTCGACTTCGGCGCCAAGGCCGCCGCGCTGCTGCAGCAGGCAGCCGCCGCCACCGATGCCGCCCTCAAGACAAAGGCCCTCTTCGCCATGGGCTACCAGGAGCTCTACAACGCCACCCCCGGCGCCCGCCTGTGGAAGAGCAACGAGTGGAGCGACCAGGCCGCCGACTACGTCACCCGCTACAACCGCCAGTCGGCCCAGTTCCAGGCCTTCCAGTCGCTGTTCCAGCTTGTGGGCGACACGGGCCGCGAGCCGGCCTACGTGGCCAGATGCGACGAATATGCGCAGTTCAAGAAGTACTACCGCAGGAATAAATAATAAAAATTTCCCCAAAACCTGCACGTATTTCAAAAATTAGCAGTACCTTTGCCGGCGAATTTAAGAAAGCCTCTAATAAAAGGCTCGGGATGTAGCGCAGTTGGTAGCGCACTACGTTCGGGACGTAGGGGTCGGGCGTTCGAGTCGCCTCATCCCGACCCAAGGCGACAAAGGAGTTTTTTCCTTTGCCGCTTTTTCTTTGTCGATAATGTAACCAGTTGATATTGTGCGGAATATACGGAACACCTCGTTCTCGTTTTCTGTTCGATAACTGCCCAAATGCTTGTCGTACAAAATACCGTCAGGATATACAAGATTTTGTAGTTTCTGACGTGTACGGAAGTCACCCTCTTGCCACAAAGTGCCTAATTTACAAGACATTGCGATTACGTCAGCAATATATTTCTTCTCGTTCGATAGGTCACGCTCCGCTTCTTGGAGTGCCTTGTGTATCTGCGTCAGCTGGTCGTTCAAGTGGGCTGATGTGGCGTTGTAGATGTCTTTGTCTATCTCGCCCAAACCGCAACGAATTTTAAGTTCCACTTGCTTACGTTCGATTTCGCTCTTGTTCTTCAAAAGGAGTGTTCTTGTGTCACTTCGCTCTTGGTTGTATTCCCTAAACACCTTGTGTAATACTTTGGTTAAGATTGGAACAAGCGGTTTGGGGATGCTGTACGTGTTCAGCAAGGCGCAATACTGCTGGTGTAGTCTCTCGGTGCTGTGATTGCTCTTGCAACCCTTCTTGTTACACTTGTAGTAGTCCTTGCCTCTGCTCTTGACTGTGTAGCCTGTCAAGTAGCCTCCACAATCAGAACAGCGAACGTGTCGTTTCAGTGGGAATGGCTCGGTTTCCTCTTGGTGCTCGTAGCCTGCGTGTGTGATACCTTGTATCTTGTTGAAGGTAGCCTCATCGATTAGCTTCTCTTGCTTACCTTCGACAATTTCATCCCCTAACAGATTGTGTGTAATCTTACCGCAATAGAACGGATTGTGTAGTATCTTGTTGAGGTGCTTGCGGTCAATCCGCAAGCCCTCCAATGCCAAACGCTCGACAATCTCAATGTCGCCCATACCCTCGTTTGCTTTCCACAAAAAAGCTTTCTTCAAGATGCGCCCATCGTCATTGACGGTCAATATATGAGTCTTGCCAACCTTCTTATGGTCGTAGCCTAATGGTGCTTTGCTGTACCACTCGCCACGTTTCAAGCAAGCAGTCATACCAGTGACTGCTTTGTCACGTCTGAGGCTGTTCTCAAACTGATTGAACAGAAACAATATGTTCTCCATAAATTCGCCAGCGATGCTGTCAGTGTCTATTGGTTGGGTGGCACTGATAACATATACCCCCTTGGATTTGAGATAGGCTTTGGTCATTATCGCCTCGTTTCCTGCTCGACTGAAACGGTCAAATGAGTAAACGAGAATGATGTTGATGTCTCTGTCTGCTGCCACCTCTGCTATCATCTTGCGGTATAACTGCCCCTCAGTCTTTGCACTCTCGTGCGTACCTCCGTACTGCTTTTTGATGGTGATGCCGTGTTTGGCTGCGTACTCTCTGCAAATGCGTTCTTGTGTTTCAAGGCTGCAATTATTCTCTTCTTGTCGCTCCGTTGATACCCTCGTCCATAGGGCTGCGACCTTATTCTCCAACTCGGAGAACTTCGTAACTTTCGTCTGTTTAATTTTCTTCGCCATAACTACCAATATTAAAATTGTATATTATCTTTCCTAATCGATAGAGGTATTCTAAAACTTCTTTTTGCTTTGCTTCTTCTGTTATTCCTAATTGTTGCAATTCTTCTGCATATTCATTAATTTCTAAATTCGTAAACATTTATTACTAATTGTTTCAATGTGTCAAAGGACACTTATTTTCACCCTACACTTAGGGTCTGGAGGGCTTCCACCTCCTCTTTTTTGGGCGATTTGCAAATCTGTTCGAACAATGCAAAGATATAGAAAATAATTCATAAATCCAAATTTTTGTGAATAAATATTAAATTAAAGTTTGACACTTACGAATCGTGTTGACGCTCGTACCTGTGATTTTGGCAATGTTACGGAGGCTGATACCCTTACGCAATAGCCGTATTTCCTCGGCATATTGCTCACGCATTGCCCCGTCTGACTTCTTGTAGCCCTCCTTACGTCCGACCTTGCCGCCATTGGCTCGGAAGTTCTTGTAACCGCTCTCGACACGCTCACGGATGGTCTTGCGCTCCATCCTTGCGACCTCTGCAAGTATGGTGATGAGGAACTGAGACATTGGGTTCACCTCTCCGCTCTCGGTCAGTGTCTCGATACCGTAGTTCTGTATGTAGAGGCTAATGCCTAACTTGTTGAACTGCTCAATGACTTCGAGCACTTGCAACGTGTCACGTCCAAGGCGTGAGAGTTCAGTCACTGCCACCTTATTGATATTGTGGGCTTGAACGTACTCTACCATACGGCTCAGCTCCTTACGCTCAGTGTTTTTCTTGGCTCCGCTCACCTTCTCACAGAAGACAGCCTCAACGCTCCAGCTGTTACGCTGAGCGAGGGTGTTAAGTTCATTTACTTGACGCTCGTAGTCTTGAACGTTAGTGCTAACTCTGGCGAAGATACAAATTCTTTTCATATTTGATATATGCGTTAATTATTTCTTTTTCAAAGGTACAAAAAAGTTAATATATAGCCAAATAATAATTAACTTATTTTCCTAATAAACCTAAAATAATTTGCATTATACAACAATAATCACTAAATTTGCAGAAAATTCATGGTATGAGTAAGATACTGGCTGACAATGTAAAGCGAATCTGCAAGGAGCAAAACAAGCAGATGAAAGACCTTGCTGCGGATATGGGGATAGACCCAGCATCTCTTACGAGGGCGTTGAATGGTAATGCTCGCCTCGATACGATTCAGAAGATTGCGACCGCCTTAGGTGTGTCGATGAAAAGCTTATTCGAGCCGCTGGATGATGTCGAGGGTTTCATCCGCATAGGTGATAAAATATATCAGTTCAATAGTAGATTTGAGTTGGAAAAACTATTACAAAAGAACAAGTATTAAAACTAACTATGCGTAATTTATTGAAGTTTTTGCCGATGCTTATTGTCACAGTCCTAATAGTCTTATTTTGGATTGATGACTTTATAGCGTTCATGATTGCTATCTCCTTGTTTTTCTTATTTATTCCTGCTATTATAGCAGCCATCTATTTTACAATAAAATCTTGGAGGCTTTCAAACCGATGGCAGAAAGGATTATTTGGGTGGGGAATATTTAATCTATTATTCCTTTTGGCATATTTGGTATTCAGACTTCCAGCCCAAAGATGTAGTGTACCTTTGATGGCAGAACATTATGAGAAGAATGCGAAGAACATGGAAGAGTTGATAGAATACATAGACAAGGCATTAGATGATAGTGCAGCAATATGTTTGGAATTTGAACATGGAAAGGCTTCCATTTTCCATGTTGCCTCAAAAGGAGATTCACTAATGTCATGTCACTGGGATGATGCAGAGATGAAAAAGGACTCTCTAATGAAAGTTGTCGGACTGACACGTGACGAATATGAGAGCATATACTCTCGACTTAGAAGTATTGATTGTATTGGTTTTGAAATGAATAAGTCACATCTTAAGAATGAAACCATTATAAATTTTAGGCGTGTAGGAATGGGAATGTATTCTTTCGTCCTCTATAACAGCCCCATGAATCAAGATGAGAAAGATAAATATCTGAATGATGGGCAGTATATCCCCTATAATGAGATGGTTGTATTTATGTATGGTGGAGGTGCTTTTGGACTACAAACATTTCCTAATGAAGAAAAAGAAACATTTCTCCTTAAGCACAAACCTTGGTAACAACATGTTTTTGAATAGACTTTGTCATCATAATTTTTTAAGTTAGAATGATACAAAAAGAATGTATCAATGTGGTCGATATTATGATTACATTGATACATTTTTAATTTGACATGTACTTCCCTAGAAAAAGTTGAATGGTTTTTAACTTAACCCTGCCATTGGTTGAATGCCTATTGGGTACCTAAATTCTTATCCCTGACAGAAGTTGAACAATTCTCTTTTAACCCTTGTTTTTGTTGAATAAGCTCCACGGAAAGCCGTTCAATCATATTCAGGGTTTGTGGTGCAAAGGTACATGCTCCTTCTTGAATTTCCAAATTTTCTAGATACTTTTCTCTAAAACTGATCCATTTTTTCTGTATTTTACCCATACAAGAGGCTGCCTGATGTGGAGTCATGTTGTTCAGCGACATGTGTG
>NZ_FRBD01000026.1 GCF_900142525.1 Xylanibacter ruminicola
TTTTTCCTTTATGTTTGGCGATATAAAGTTACGAAAAATTTGTCAAATATCCTAATATTTTTGCAACGTATATTATTGATTGTCAGTTAATTATATATAAATAAAACCATTCGCAAATCTTGCCAAACTAGATAGAATAAATCGCGATTGATATAGCCGATAAACTATCGTTCTTTTCAACTAAATTGCAGAAGAACCATTTTGGTTGACAGTTTATTGCTTTTTTCCTGATATAGTTGACAGCCGCTTTACTGAATAAGTTGACTCTTTACTGGAATCGTTGACACCTTTACTGAAAAGGTTAATCTGAAAGCGCTCGATGCTGCATATAGCGAGGCATTTCCACATAGTACACCAATAAACGTTAATAAGAAAAAAAGAAAGAAATAATGTTTAAAAACTTGCCTGCAAAGTAAAAAAGTACTATCTTTGCAGGCAGTTTTTACGTTATTTAGAAGATAATTATGGCTAAAGGAAAATGGATAGGTGGGTTTATAGGATGGATGGCTGGAGGTCCGCTAGGGGCGCTGGCTGGCTATCTGCTAGGCTCGGTATTTGATAGCATGCTAGATGGTGTGAATAATCCTGACAATAGCGGTACATGGCAGCATGCGTCGTACGAGGATTACAACAATGCTTACCAGCAGGCGTATCGCCAGCGACAGCAGCAGGGAGATAGAAACAGCTTTCTGTTTGCGCTGCTTGTGCTGTCGAGCTATATCATCAAAGCCGACGGAAAGGCGATGCACAGCGAGATGGAGCTGGTGAGGCAGATGCTGCGACAGAACTTTGGTGCCACAGCCGTGCAGCAGGGTAACGAGATACTGAACCGACTGTTTGAGGAACAGAAGCGCGAAGGATGGCAGCAGTTTAAACAGACGGTGAGAGACTGCTGTAGTCAAATAAACCGACAAATGGACTACAGTCAGCGCCTGCAGCTGCTGAACTTCCTGGTGATGGTGGCCAAGGCCGACGGTAGCGTGCCCCAGAGCGAGATAACGGCGCTGAAGGAGGCTGCACAGTGGATGGGGCTGAACACCAGCGAGGTGGACCAGATGCTACACCTGGGCAGCGGCACACTGGAGGATGCCTATAAGGTGCTGGGCGTGAGCCCCGATGCGAGCGACGATGAGCTGAAGAGGGCTTACCGCAAGCTGGCGCTAGAGCATCACCCCGACAAGGTGGCGGCGCTGGGCGACGACGTGCGCAAGGCTGCAGAGAAGAAATTTCAGGAGATAAATGCCGCCAAAGAGCGCATCTGGAAGGCTAGAGGACTGTGATTTTGCACTTTTTCAAGAAAAAGTTTGGTGGTTTAAAGTATTTTATCTAACTTTGCCACTGATTAATGATTAGGAACTATGAAGCTTAGATTGTACTATATACTGCTGCTGATAACGTTTGCCACTGCGGTGAATGCTGACAATCTGGGCTACACGCAAGAAAAACCATTGCTACTGGGCATAGACCAGGACTATCCACCGCTGGAGTATGTGGACAATAACGGCGTGCCCAGCGGCGTAGACGTGGAGTTTGCCAAGCTGCTGATGAATCGCATGGCCATACCGATGACGTTTAAGCCTAACAAGTGGGCTGCCATCGCTGGCGACGTGATTCAGGGAAAGGTAGATCTGGCCATGATGGTGTATTCGCCATACCGCAAGGACACCATCAACTACTCGAGAGCGGTGCTCAGACTCTATTATCAGATAGTGACACGTAAGGGCGAGCGCAAGAACTACGGGCTGCGCGACGTGAAGAAGCTGGAGATAGCGCTGATGCAGAGCCGCCCTGTGGTAGACACGCTGAAGAAGAGCGGAGCCAAGATAGTAGTGGTGTACGACCTGACAAAGGCGATGACCGACCTGGCTGCAGGCGAGTATGATGCCGTGATCTGCTATCGCTATCAGGCCAAATATCTGATGGCTAAACACCATCTTGACAACCTGGTGGCCGAAGATCTGACGCTGACACCACGCGAATACTGCTATGTGAGTCGCAACAAGAAGCTGATAGACGCCATTAACGTTGAACTGGACAAAATGGAGGCCGAGGGTGTGATGGAAGAGGTGTACGGCAACGTGGCATCGCACTTTGACGGGCTGATCATTCCGCGCTGGGTGTGGTACGCGCTGACAGCATTTGTATTTGCTGTGATGGTGGGTATCATCATAACGCAGAACAGGAACAAGCAGCAGCTGAAGAAGGCGCTGGAGTTGGCCCGAGACAACGAGGAGAAAGCCAAGGCCAGCGAAGAAGCTGCCAAGGCTAGCGAGGAAGCTGCCCGCAAGAGCGAGGAGATAGCGCGCGCTAACGAAGAGAAGGCCAAGCAGAGCGAAGAGCTGGCTCGACAGAGCGAGGAAGCGGCCAGAAAGAGTGCCGAGATAGCCCGCCAGAACGAGCAGAAAGCCAACGAGGCTGCCGAGGCTGCCCGTCAGAGCGAACAGAAAGCGAACGAAGCTGCCGATGCCGCCCGCAAGAGTGAGGAGCTGAAGGATATATTCATGGGCAACATGAGTCACTCGCTGCGCACACCGCTGAACGCTATCATCGGATTTAGCGACCTGCTGATGACGATGGACGACAATGCGCTGCCCCGAGAGGAGCGCGACAACCTGCTGCAGCTGATTAACAAGAACGGACTCGACCTGCTGCACATGATTAACGAGCTGCTGTCGCTGAGCGATATAGAAGGAAAGAGTCAGCTGTTCCAGCGCGAGGTGACAGATGTGGACTACGAGATGGGGCAGTATGTGGCAGAGATACGTCCACAGCTGCACGAAGGCGTGGTGCTGGAGGTGGAAGAACCTATAGACGGAATGCGCGCGCTGGTAGACAAGAAACTGCTGAAGGTGGTTACCATGCATCTGCTTGACAATGCTGTGCAGCATACCAAGGAGGGCAGAATAAAACTGACGTACTACGTGAAAGAAGGAGGTATGTACGTAGAAGTAAAGGATACTGGCGACGGACTGCCTGAGAAACTGAAAGCAAACTTATTCGGCCTGCTGAGCGACCGCAATACATACACACACGATGAGAGTCAGGAGAACCCAGGACTGGGACTGAGCGTATGTAAGGCCATCATAGACCGTTGTAATGGTAAAATAGGTGCACGCGACAATGCAGAAGACGGCAGAGGTACGATATTCTGGTATTGGACGCCTACTGAGATTTTAAACTAGGGAGAGGATAAATAGAAAATGACACTGATTATTGTAATACTACTGCTGTTAGGATACGTTGTGATTGCTACTGGGCACACCACTGGGGTGAACAAGAGCGCTATCGCTATCTTTATCGGTACAGTGGGGTGGGTGGTATATATCTGCTATGGCACTGACTTCGTGATGCAGCGACATGCTGAGGACTACTGGCTGTATCTGAACGGTGACCTGCCATCGAGCGAGGCGGTGAAGTATTATATATATAATAATGTATTCTTATATTATGTAGGGCGTGCTGCCAGCATCGTGATGTTTCTGCTGGCCACGATGAGTATCGTAGAGATTCTGCATAACAACGGATGCTTTGACTTTGTGACCAAATGGATCAAGACACGCAACTCGAAGCGACTGTTATGGACCATCACACTGGCCACTTTTATACTCTCGGCCAATCTTGACAACCTGACTACAGCCACGATGATGCTGGTGATTATGCACTCAATCGTGCAGAACCGCCGACAGCGCATGCTGATAGGTGCAGCCATCGTGATAGCTGCCAACTGCGGCGGATGCCTCACGGTTATTGGCGACCCAACCACGCTAGTGCTCTGGGGCGACGGAGCCATCACGGCATCGAGATATACCGCCTATATGGCGCTGCCCGTGCTGCTGGCATGGATTGTGCCTACGATACTGATAAATCGCGAACTGCCCGACAGACTGGACACACAGTGGGCACCCATGCCATTCCGTGGCGACGATACCAACCTGCTGCCTTGGCAGCGCGTGGTGATGCTGTTTGTGGGCATAGGCGGACTGTGGTTTATACCTACCTTCCACAATATTACTAAGCTGTCGCCATTCCTGGGCGCACTGTGCGTGCTGAGCGTGCTGTGGGTGGTAAACGAGGTGATGAACCGCAAGCTGATGAGCGCTGACCAGATGCTGCAACGACTGACACCAAGATCAGTGCAATATGGCACACTGCAGCAGATACTGTTTGTGATGGGTATCATGCTGGCTATGGGTGTGGTAACAGAGACGGGCGTGTTTGCCGATGTGGCACAATGGATAGACAATACCACAGGCAACGTATGGGTGCTGGGTGTGGTATCAGGACTGCTGAGTGGCGTGGTCGACTCGTTTACGATAGCCATGAGCGACATCTCGCTCTACCCGATAAAAGACGCTGCGATGGTGGGCTCGTATGCCGAGAACTTCGTGACTAACGGTGCCTACTGGAAGATTATAGCCTACTGTACCGCTGTGGGCGGTTGCCTGCTGAGCGTGGGCTCGGTGAGCGGACTGGCGCTGATGAAGATGGAGCACATCAAGCTGGGCTGGTATGTAAAGAACCTGACGCTGAAGGTACTGGCTGGCTCGCTGATAGGACTGCTGGTGCTGTGGCTGGAAGTGAATTTTATATAACTAACAACAATAGAAAGGAAATAGTAATATGGGAAAGATTAAGACGATTGGTATTCTGACGTCGGGAGGCGATGCACCAGGAATGAATGCTGCCATACGTGCTGTGACACGTGCCGGTATCTATAATGGTTTTAATATCAAAGGAATATATCGTGGTTATGAGGGATTGATTAACGACGAAGTTCAGACTTTTTCTACTGAAAATGTTAGTGGTATCGTGACTCGTGGAGGTACTATCCTGAAAACTGCGCGCTCAAAGGAGTTTATGACACCCGAGGGAATGCAGAAGGCCTACGAGACCATTGTAAAGGAAGAAATTGATGCACTGGTGGTTATCGGTGGTAACGGATCGCTCACAGGAGCCTGGAAGTTCGGAGTAGAGTACGATATGCCCGTTATCGGCCTGCCTGGAACTATCGACAACGACCTCTATGGTACAGATAATACCATTGGCTACGACACCACCATGAACACTATTATGGAGTGTGTAGACCGTATTCGAGATACTGCCAACTCTCACGAGCGCATTTTCTTTGTTGAGGTGATGGGCCGTGATGCTGGTTTCTTGGCACAGAACTGCGCTATTGCCTGTGGAGCAGAGGCTGCCATCGTGCCCGAGGAGGCTACAGATGTTGACCAGCTGGCACAGTTTATGAGTCGAGGTATTCGTAAGTCGAAGAAATCATGTATCGTGATTGTGTCAGAGAGTCCAAAGTGTGGCGCTCTGTACTATGCCGACCGTGTTAAAAAGGAGTTCCCAGAGTTTGATGTACGTGTATCTATTCTTGGGCACCTGCAGCGTGGCGGTACACCATCAGCTCGCGACCGCATTCTGGCTTCGATTACTGGTGTTGGTGCTATCGAGGCCATTAAGCAGGGACAGCGTAACTGTATGATTGGCGTGAGAAACAACGAGGTGGTTTACGTGCCATTCAGCGAGTGTATACGTACGGACAAACGCTTCGACAAGCGACTCATCAAAGTTCTTGATGAACTTTCAATTTAATTGAACATTGATGCCTGATATAAAGAAGATAGTATTGACAGGAGGGCCTTGTGCTGGTAAGACTACAGCGCTGGTGAAGATAACTGAGTACTTCTCGGGATTCGGCTACAAGGTGTTTAACGTGCCCGAGGTGCCTACCATCTACAGCACCGCAGGATGGAACTATCTGACGCCTAACCGCGACCTGTACTACCAGGGCGAACGAGCTATACTTGAGACTCAGCTGGCGCTGGAGAACCAATTTATGAAGTTGGCAGAAGTGTGCGAGAAACCTGTACTCATCGTATGCGATCGTGGCGCTATGGACATATCGGCCTATATCAAGCCCGAAGAGTGGGACGAGATAACACGTATGGCCGGTACCAACAGTAATGAGCTGCGCGAGAGCTACGATGCCGTACTGCACCTGGTGAGCGCGGCCGACGGTGCTGAACAGTTCTATACTACAGCCACCAACGCCACGCGCTATGAACAGGCCAACGAAGAGGGACTGCGCATAGCCCGCGAGCTGGATAAGAAGGTAATCAAGGCCTGGACCGGTCATCCACATCTGCGTGTCATCAACAACCACGACGATTTTGAGAACAAGCTGAACCGCGTGCTATCTGAGATATCGAAAGTGGTAGGATTGCCCCAGCAGGCCCAGCAGGAACGTATATTCCGCGTGGAGCTGACAGGCGAGATACCCGAGTGCTCGGTAAGCATGATTACCCAGACCTATCTGGTAACAGAGCCAGGCAACGAGGTAAGATTGCGCCGCCGTGAGTGGAGTGGAGGAAAGGTGGTGAACGTGCACCGCTCGAAGAAACGCATCAACGACAACGAGGTGATTGAGACAGAGCGCCAGGTGGACAACAACCTGTACGAGCAGATGCTGTCGCAGGCCGACCCCTATCGCTGCACCATCCGCAAGAAGCGCCAGAGCTTTATCTGGAAGGGGCAGTTCTTCGAGGTTGACACCTTTATGGAGCCCGTGAACAATCTGGTGATGATGGAGACCAAGGGCGTAACTGAGCAGGAAACCGTGAACTTCCCGCCATTTGTGAAGGTGCTGGAGGATGTGACGGGCAACTCGAAGTATCTGAACTATAACATCGCACTGAGAAGATAGAATAAATAGAACAATAGAATCATAATAACTTAAAAATTAACAGCGTATGTCACAAATTACTGGACACATTTCGCAGATTATCGGCCCGGTTATCGACGTTTACTTCGATACCGAAGGCCAGGATGCCGAAAAGGTGTTGCCAAAGATTTACGATGCTCTGAAGATTGATCGTGGCGACGGGCGCGACCTGATTGTCGAGGTGCAGCAGCACATCGGCGAGGATACGGTGCGCTGTGTGGCTATGGACAATACCGACGGACTGCATCGCGGACTGGAAGCGATCCCTCTGGGTTCACCTATCGTGATGCCTGCAGGCGATCAGATTAAAGGTAGAATGCTGAACGTTATCGGACAGCCTATCGACGGTATGAAACAGCTCGACATGGAGGGTGCTTACCCCATCCATCGCGAGGCACCAACATTCGAGGAACTGTCGACCAAGAAGGAGATTCTGGCCACAGGTATCAAGGTGATCGACCTGCTGGAGCCCTACATGAAGGGTGGTAAGATCGGACTCTTCGGAGGTGCTGGTGTAGGTAAGACGGTGCTCATTATGGAGCTGATTAACAACATTGCTAAGGGACACAACGGATTCTCAGTATTCGCTGGAGTGGGAGAGCGCACCCGTGAGGGTAACGACCTGATCCGCGAGATGATTGAGAGTGGCGTTATCCGCTATGGCGAGAAGTTCCGCGAGGCTATGGATCAGGGTAAGTGGGATTTGAGTCTCGTTGACCCTGAGGAGCTGAAGAAGAGCCAGGCCACACTGGTTTACGGACAGATGAACGAGCCACCAGGCGCACGTGCATCAGTAGCCCTTTCAGGACTGACCGTAGCTGAGGGATTCCGCGATGGTGGCGGTAAGGACGGCGGTGCTGCCGATATCCTGTTCTTCATCGACAACATCTTCCGTTTCACTCAGGCAGGTTCTGAGGTATCGGCCCTGCTGGGACGTATGCCATCAGCCGTAGGTTATCAGCCCACACTGGCATCAGAGATGGGTTCGATGCAGGAGCGTATCACATCTACCAAGACGGGTTCTATCACATCAGTACAGGCTGTATACGTGCCTGCCGACGACTTGACCGACCCTGCTCCAGCTACCACCTTTACCCACCTTGATGCTACCACCGTACTGGATCGTAAGATTGCTGAGCTGGGTATCTATCCAGCTGTTGACCCACTGGGTTCTACATCGCGTATCCTCGATCCGCTGATTGTGGGTAAGGCTCACTACGATTGTGCACAGCGTGTGAAGGAGATTCTGCAGCGCTACAAGGAGTTGCAGGACATCATCGCTATTCTGGGTATGGACGAGCTCTCAGACGAAGACAAACTCACCGTGAACCGTGCACGTCGTGTACAGCGTTTCTTGAGTCAGCCATTCTCTGTAGCATCTCAGTTCACTGGTCTGCCAGGTGTGATGGTGCCTATCGAAGAGACTATCAAGGGCTTCAACGCTATTCTCGATGGCGAGGTAGACGATCTGCCAGAGCAGGCATTCCTGAACGTAGGTACTATCGAGGATGCCAAGGAGAAAGCGAAGAAACTGCTCGAAGCTGCAAAAGCTTAATGGTCAATGTTCAATGTTCAATGTTCAATGACTTATGTTGCAGCTTAAGATTGTTTCTCCGGAAAAGATTGAGTTCGACGGCGCTGTAGAGAGCGTTCTCGTTCCAGGCACAATGGGCCAGTTCGAGATACTCACCGATCACGCCCCCATCATCTCTACCCTGCAGGGCGGCGAGGTGGTTTATACCACAGCCGAAGGCAAGCAGCAACTGGAGATACAAGGCGGATTCGTGGCAGTGCAGAAGAATGAGGTTAGTCTTTGCGTGGAACTGAAAGCAAACAAGGAGTAATAATAATGACAAATAATATCAAGAAGTTGAGTATAGCATATATGCGTTACGGCCTGATGACGACAGTAGCCTTGGCACTTGTAGGCCTAATGGTGATGCAGATATGGTTTCTCGACTTGCTGACGCCCATCATCGTGAGTGTGGTGTTCTCGCTGGTGACATGCGTAGCCATCTCACAGATATGGAAACGTATAGCCCAGAGCTCGCCCGACAGTCTGCCCACGTTCTTTACGGCGGTGTCAGGCTTTCGTCTGCTGTTGGCTCTGGCAGTGATGTTTGTCTATTATCTGGTTGATAATCAGGATTCTATGCTACAGTTCTTCCTGGTGTTTATAGCGTTCTATTTTGCAATGCTGATTCACCACTCTATCTTCTTCGCCAGAATTAATAATAGATAAGTAAGTAATGAAAAGATTAAAAACGATAATCCTCCTGATGATGGTAGCGCTGCTGCCTACAGCAGCCTTGGCCAGCGAGAGTGCCGAAGGTGAGGAGCTCGACATCCCCGAGATTGTACTTGAGCACCTTGCCGACTCATACGAGTGGCATATCGCCAGCTACCAGGGCCACCATATCAGCATTCCGCTGCCCATCATCCTTCGTAGTGCGAGTGATAATCCAGGACAGAAGTGGTACTTCTGCACCGCTCACAGCCTGCCCAGTCAGTTCTTCTTCAGCGAAGAGCATCATGGCAAGATATACGAGCGTGTAGGTGGTGAGGAGGTTCGCCCACTGGATCTGAGCATCACCAAAAGTGTGCTTCAGATATGGATTGTGGTGGCTGTACTCATCGTGGTATTCCTGAGCTGTGCCCGCTGGTATAAGACGCACGACGCTAAGAGTGAGGCTCCTAAGGGATTTGTGGGGGCTATGGAGATGATCGTGATGACGATACATGATGACCTCATCAAGTCGTCGATAGGTGAGAAGCACTACCGTCCGTATGCTCCTTATCTGCTCACGGTGTTCTTCTTCATCCTCACCTGTAATCTCATCGGACTGATTCCTGTATTCCCAGGCGGTGCCAACGTTACTGGTAACATCAATATCACATTCTTCCTGGCTGTGTGCACGATGCTTGCCATCAACCTTTTTGCCAACAAGGAGTACTGGAAGGAGATTTTCTGGCCCGAGGTTCCTCTGTTCCTCAAGGCCTATCCAGCTCCGGTCATGCCTCTTATCGAGCTTTTCGGAGTGTTTACTAAGCCGTTTGCTCTGATGATCCGTCTCTTTGCCAACATGATGGCTGGTCACGCTGTGATACTTTCGTTCACCTGCGTTATCTTCCTCGGTTGGTCAATGGGGGTAGGATTCGGTATGGGGTTGAACATCTTCAGCATCATCATGCTTCTGTTTATGAATGCACTCGAGTTGCTGGTAGCCTTTGTTCAGGCTTATGTGTTCACTATGTTGAGTGCCGTGTTTATCGGCCTGGCTCATAAAGAGCATCATGCGGAGTAAAATGGGAGTTAACTCCTTCGACGAAGTCGATAAACTCCTTAAAATAGAAAAATTTATCATTAATAACAACTTAAAAAAATTAAAAAATTATGATTTCAGCATTATTTTTAGCCGAGGGTCTGGCTCAGCTGGGCTGCGGTATCGGAGCAGGTATTGCAACAATTGGTGCAGGTTTGGGTATTGGTAAGATTGGTGGTAGCGCTATGGACGCTATTGCTCGTCAGCCAGAGGCTACTAGCAAGATTCAGACAAACATGATTCTTACCTCTGCATTCGTTGAGGGTTGTGCCCTTTTCGCTATTGCTGCTTGTGCATTCTTGATCAAGTAAATAAGAGAGTTAGAAGAATTCAAAAAATTGAATTTATATGGATTTCAGTAAACTGCCAGCAATCCTCACCCCCGATCTGGGACTTCTGTTCTGGATGCTTCTGGCGTTTGCCGTAGTCTTCTTCGTGCTTGCCAAGTACGGTTTCCCTGCCATCGTAGGTATGGTAGAAGAACGAAACCGATACATTGAGGACAGTCTCAAGAAGGCCCATGAGGCCCAGGAGCGTTTAGCTAACATCGAGAAGGAGGGAGAATCCATCTTGCAGGAGGCTCGCGCCAAGCAGGCTCAGATTCTGAAAGAGGCTGCCGAGACTCGCGACGCTATTGTGGAGCAGGCTCAGGAGAAGGCGAGGGCAGAAGGCGCCCGACTCTTGGAAGATGCCCGTGTGGCTATCGAACAGGAGAAGAAGGCCGCTATCGCCGACATCCGTCAGCAGGTTGCCGCACTTAGTGTGGGCATCGCTGAGAAGGTTCTACGACAGAACCTGAAGGACGATAAGTCGCAGATGGATTTGATCGACCGTATGCTGGATGATGTTTCTACTGATAAATAAGTAATGTACGTATGGATATAGGAGTCATATCGGTAAGATACGCACGAGCACTTTTGCATAGTGCTACCGACGCCAAGATAGAGCAGCAGGTTTATGCCGAGATGCAGCAGATAGCCAAGAGCTACATCGAGGTGCCTCAGTTGCGCTCTACGATTGACAACCCCATGCTCTCGAAGGATAAGAAGGAGGCTTTGCTGCAAACAGCAGCAGGCAAGACGCCTTCTGATCTTACTAAAGCCTTTATCAGCCTGGTGCTGAAGGAGGATCGCGAGAGTGTGATGCAGTTCATCGCCAATTCGTACGTCACGCTTTACCGCCAGCAGAAGAATATCATTCGCGGACGTCTCATCACCGCAGCAGCCGTATCTCCCGAAACGGAGCAGAAAATGCGCTGCATGGTGGAGAGTAAAACTAATGGAACAGTGGAGTTTGAGTCGCAGGTAAACCCCGATATCATCGGCGGCTTCATCCTGGAGTACGACACCTACCGCATGGACGCCAGTGTCAAGACCAAACTCAACTCAATACTCACTAAGTTAAGTAAGTAATTATTGAACATTGAACATTGAAGATTGAACATTATATGCGAGCAGACAATCAGATATTGTTAATCTCTAAATCCTTCGCCCTTCGGATAATCAAGCTTTACACTTATTTGAAGGAGGATAAGAAGGAGTATGTAATGTCAACTCAATTGTTGAGAAGTGGAACAAGTATTGGTGCAAATGTACGTGAAAGCGTTAATGCTCAGAGCAAAGCTGATTTTATCAACAAGATGAATATTGCTTTGAAGGAGGCTGATGAGAGCCAGTATTGGCTTGAACTATTGCACGAGTCATCGTTTTCAAATCTTCAAAGTCAAGTGGCTTTTAATGTTCAATGTTCAATCATCAATGTTCAATAAATATATTAAAAAATGTCAGATAAGATTAAACCAAGCGAAGTTTCGCAGGTACTGCTCGACCAGTTGAAAGGTATATCGGATGCTGAGAAGTTCGACGAGGTGGGAACCGTGCTCACAGTGAGCGATGGTGTAGCCCGCATCTATGGACTGCGCAACGCCGAGGCCAACGAGCTGCTGGAGTTTGAAAACGGCACTATGGCTATCGTTATGAACCTCGAGGAGGACAACGTGGGCTGTGTGCTGCTGGGCACTACCTCGGGCATCAAAGAGGGCATGGTAGTTAAGCGTACCAAGCGTATCGCCTCTATCCGTGTCAACGATAACATGCTGGGACGCGTTATCAATCCGCTGGGACAAGCTATCGACGGTAAGGGTGATATCGACCTGAGCGACGCTTTCGAGATGCCGCTTGATCGTAAGGCCCCTGGTGTTATCTACCGCCAGCCCGTTAAGGAGCCTCTGCAGACAGGATTGAAGGCTATTGACTCGATGATCCCCATCGGTCGCGGTCAGCGCGAGTTGATCATCGGCGACCGCCAGACGGGTAAGACCGCTATCGCCGTTGATACCATCATCAATCAGAAGAGTTTCTACGAGGCAGGCAAGCCTGTCTATTGTATCTATGTAGCCATCGGCCAGAAGGCCAGTACCGTTGCTGCTCTGGTATCTACTCTGCAGGAGCACGGCGCTATGCCTTACACCATCGTGGTAGCCGCTACCGCAGCCGATCCTGCTGCTATGCAGTACTATGCACCATTTGCGGGAGCCGCTATCGGTGAGTACTTCCGCGATCGCGGTCTGCCAGCACTGGTTGTCTACGACGACCTTTCGAAGCAGGCTGTAGCCTATCGTGAGGTATCGTTGATTCTGCGCCGTCCTTCAGGACGTGAGGCTTATCCTGGTGATGTGTTCTATCTGCACTCACGCCTTTTGGAGCGTGCAGCTAAGATGAACGAGCAGCAGGAGGTGGCCGAGCAGATGAACGACCTGCCCGAGTGTATGAAGGGGCATGTTCGTGGTGGTGGCTCGCTTACCGCGCTGCCTATCATCGAGACTCAGGCTGGTGACGTATCGGCTTACATCCCAACCAACGTTATCTCTATTACCGATGGTCAGATATTCTTGGAGAGCGACCTCTTCAACCAGGGCTTCCGTCCTGCCATCAACGTAGGTATCTCGGTATCTCGTGTGGGTGGTTCGGCACAGATCAAGTCTATGAAGAAGGTGGCTGGTACGCTGAAGATCGACCAGGCACAGTATCGCGAGCTCGAGGCCTTCTCTAAGTTCTCAAGCGATATGGATGCCGTAACAGCGATGACTCTGGATCGTGGACGTAAGAACAACCAGCTGCTCATTCAGCCTCAGTACAGCCCAATGCCAGTAGGCGAGCAGATTGCCATACTGTATTGCGGTGTTCACGGACTGATGCGTGAGGTGCCCATCGCCAAGGTACGCGAGTGCCAGACATCGTTCCTCGACAAGCTGCGCTCAGCTCATCCCGAGGTTATCGAGACGCTGGCTAGCGGAAAGATCGACGATGCCACCACCGATACCATCGAGGCTGTAATGGCCGACATAGCTGGAACGTATAAAGCCTGATAGCCTATGCCTAGCCTGAAAGAAATTAAAGGCCGCATAGCCTCAGTCAATTCCACGCGAAAGATCACGTCGGCTATGAAGATGGTGGCTTCCAGCAAGCTGCACCACGCACAGGTAGCTATCCAGAATATGCTGCCTTACGAGGAGCTGTTGGAGCACATCCTCAAGTCGTTCCTTGCTGCCGAAGCCGAGGCTCAGACCGTCTATGATCAGGAGCGCCCTGTAAAGCGTGCTGCTCTGGTGGTGTTCTCTAGTAATTCGTCGCTGTGTGGCGGATTCAATGCCAACACCATCAAGCTTATGACGCATGTGGTTGATGAGTATAACGAAACCATCGGGCGCCAGAATGTGGAGATTTATCCCATAGGTCGCAAGGTGTTCGAGAAGGCTCGTAAGATGGGGCTCAACGTGCAGGGCGAGTTCTCGGCTCTGGCCGATCACCCCAACGTGCAGCAGTGCATCGAGATAGCGCAGGAGCTGGGACGTAAGTTTGCCGAGGGCCAGATAGATAAGGTAGAACTCATCTATCACCACTTTAAGAGCGCAGGCTCTCAGGTGCTCACTCGCAAGACGTTTCTGCCTATCGACATCGAGAGTGAATTGCAGGCCGACCACGAGCGCGATCTCACCAGCAACCTTGCTACCAAGCAGAGTCAGGACTACCTGAAGAAGCGTGGTGAGAAGGAGGCTAACCGCGAGCAGGAAGATGTGAAGCCGCTCAACGATAACTTCATCGTTGAGCCCGACATGAACACCGTTCTCTCGCAGCTCATGCCTAAGCTGGCTCATCTGTCGCTCTACACAGCCCTGCTGGATAGCAATGCCTCAGAGCATGCTGCCCGTATGGTGGCCATGCAGACCGCAACTGATAATGCCGACGAGTTGCTACGCGAGCTCAACTTGCAGTACAACAAGAGCCGTCAGCAAGCCATCACCTCCGAACTACTCGATATTGTAGGAGGTTCGGTGAACAACTGATTACAACAAATAATCCCTGCCAAACTTAAGGCAGGGATTATTGTTTTCTATTTTGCGTAGATTCTTGCCACTAGTGCACCGCTGATGTTATGCCAGACGCTGAAGATGGCGCCTGGTATAGTGGCTAGTGGAAAGGCTGCGAAATGGAGTGTGGCTAATGATGAAGCCAGGCCTGAGTTCTGCATGCCTACCTCGATTGAGATGGCGCGCTTCTTGGGTTCTGCCAAGCCTAGCAAGCGTCCGATAGCGTAGCCTAGACTTAATCCGCACAGGTTGTGTAGTATCACTACCAGCACTACTATCAGTCCGCCAACCAGCAGTCTGTCGGCATTATGTGCTACGATGATACCAACTACAAAAGCAATCGCTATCGACGAAAATGCGGGCAGATACGGTACAATGCTACGAGTAAACTTAGGCAGGTAACGCTGGAATATCAATCCTACTACTATTGGCGCAATCACCACATAGATGATACTCAGCAGCATGCCGATGGTGTCTACTTCGACCATTGTGCCTGCCAGCAGCCATACCAATAGCGGCGTGAGCAGTGGGGCGAGTAGGGTAGACGTAGCCGTCATGCCTACCGATAGTGCCAGGTCGCCCTTAGCCAGATAGGTGATGACGTTTGATGCTGTGCCGCCAGGACAGCAGCCCACCAAGATGACACCCAAAGCTAGCTCCTTGGGTAGCGCAAAAGCCCACGACAGTCCTAATGCCAGCAGCGGCATCACCGTGAACTGCGCCAGACATCCGATTAGAATATCTTTGGGGCGACTGAATACGATACGGAAATCCTGTGGCGATAGCGTGAGTCCCATGCCGAACATGATGACGCCGAGCATGGGGTTGATGGCCCATGTATCAATACTCAAAAATGATGCTGGCCAAAACAGGGCCACAGCAGCCACCAGCACCACTATCGCACCCATATATTTTGATATGTAATCACAGAGTTTCTTCATCTTTACACATTTTTGCTGCAAAATTACACAAAATCCTTCAGAAAACAAATAATACCCACTAAATAATATGAGCAAAACAAATAAGTAATGAATTATAATCGATAAGTGGCATAAATTACTTTGTAATTTTAAGGGTGTAATAAATTTTCCTCCTCCTTAAAATCTTTTTTCTAGTCGTGGATTTGGATTGTTCGCCATTCAATATTTTCTGGTAGGCCTACTAAAAATATTTCTCTGGCCTGTCCGCAATTTTAGCTGAATTTGTCAACCTTTTGTTGATGATGCAATGTACAAAAAATAATGGAATTATGCAAATATTTTGGTGGTTATTTTTGCTCTTTAGACGATTTTTTAGTTTAATAAAAAAAGCCGAAAGTTCTATGCTTCCGGCCTTTTTACTTTTTTAGCTCACGCGCAGACAGAACATCGTCAAGTCATCGTTAGGAGCGGCGCCGTCGCGATGGTGTTCTACTTCGTTCTGCAGGTGGGTGATGATATGTTGCGACGAGACGAACTGCACATTGTGCATGATGTCCATCAGGTGGTCGTCGCCAAACTGCTTCTGTTCCAGGTTCTCGGCCTCGTTCAAACCGTCGCTGTAAACCAGCAGAGTCTGGTTCTTGATGCAGTCGATCTCTTCGCCCACAAAGTCGAGATCGGGCCACAATCCGATAGGCGCATTTGATTCTATCTCAAGGAATCGGGCTTTCTTCTCGCCACATCCGATGATGGGAGGATTGTGTCCGGCATTACAGAAGTTGAGATGGCCTGAGTCGATATCGAGCATACCGATGAACATAGTTACAAACATGCCGTTTACGTTGTCGGCGCCCGACAGCTCTTTGTTCATGATGGTACAGATTTGTGCGGGGCTCTGACCCTCGTCGGCCAGCGTATGGAACAGGCGTGTTACCTGGGCCATGAACAGCGATGCGGGGATACCCTTACCGCTCACGTCGCCCACCGCAAAATACAGCTTGTTTTTGTTGAAAACGTAGCCATATAGATCGCCACCAACCTCCTTGGCAGGCTCCATCAGGGCGTACATATCAAGGCCATGGTGCTGGGGGAAGTCGTGAGGCACCATACTCATCTGTATCTCGCGTGCGATGCTCAGCTCGTTTTCAATGCGCTCCTGCTCGGCCTTCACCTCGGCAATACGGCGTGCGTGGCGCTTGCTGCGAACGGTGTATGTGCCAAAGAATCCTGCCATTAATATAATAAATGTAGAGAGACCCAGTGTGCGCTGCTTGATGATGTGCTCTTCCTGCTCTATGATTTTCTCCTCCTTCTTGAGCGATGCATAGATGGTGGCCAGTTTGCCGCCCTCGTCGTGCATGTAGGTGGTCAGTGTAGAGTCGAGTGTCTCGCATATCTGCTCGGCCTGAACAAATGCTGAGTCGCGGCGACCTGCATGCAGATTGGCCTCGAATTTGGGCAGATAGTACTCGTGAATCCAGTCGAGCGAGATGCTGGGGCTGTACATAGCCAGCACATTGTCGAGCTGCTGGAAGATGTCGGCAGCCTCCTTATAATGCTTACTTGCCGATAGATAGAATGCACGGTTGAGTTTTCCAAGAATGGTGTGGGCCATATCGCTTTTAAGATATGTGTGATAAGCCTTCTCGGCTTCTTCGGGGTTGCCCAGATACTCGTTGGCTACTGCCTTACAAATCTGCGAACCTGCCAGGTAGCCCTCTACATACTGTGTGGTGGAGTGGGGCATATCCTTAAACTCGGGCGCTTTGTAGTAGGCCTCAACATCCTTTTCGCAGCGTTCTATCCATGGTAACGCTCGTGCGTATTGGCCGCTAACTATATATGAACGGATGATGACCTCGTAGAGTTCGAAATGGCGTGGGTACCACTCAGCCAGTCGCATCACACCGGGCTTCATCTCGTTTGATAAATCGTAGAACTTTGTGAATTGTTTTTCAGCTTCTTCATAGTTTCCTGTTGATACCAAGCCGTCGCCGATAAAGGTGCCTAGGCGGATGTAGCTCTCAAGTGCTGTCTGGTCGGTCATGGCCTCTTCTAGTGAAAAGCGTTGTGTGGCGTCGATAGCTGTGAGCATGGAGTTTTCTACGTGTCCCTGATATCGCAGAATCATGGTCAGCTCAGATGCTGCACAAATCTGGAATAGTCGCTCCAGCGAATCCTCGGTTCCTTCCTTCAGCATCTCGCGGAACAGCGGTACGGCATCGTTAAACTGGTGATACTTGTTGCACAACGGATAGGCGTGATAGAATTTGCGACAGAGTGCGGATATCTGGCCCGCTTGATAAAGGCTGTCGCCACGTTGTTCCATCCCTTCTACCTTGTCGGGCTCGAGTAAGGAGTAGAGAACGTCGTCCTGAATCTCGTAATGTTGTTGTTGCTCACACGCTGTAAAAGATGCAAGTACAACTACTAATAATAGTACATGAATAGCAATAAATCGGTAAATTTTCATAAATGCACATTTTGTGTTGTTAAACAATCTTTTTCGCGGTGCAAAAGTAGAGAAATAATTGTAAACACTACAATTTTTTTAATCATTTTTGAGGAAACTAATATGGGCATTTTGGTTTCCTTGTTTTTTGCATATTTAGCGTATTAAAATGCTGAAAAATGCGCCTAAATGTTAATGGAACATAAATAATGAGCGTTCAGAGAACAACCATCGGGAAAAATGCCTATATTTGCCGTACTAACAATCAACGGAGGAACTGCTTATGTCAACAAAACCTGAAGTAAAAGACGAAAACATGAAGCTTGACAGCAACACAGTCGAAGCGAGTAAACAACCGATGCCATCGATATGGTACACTTAAAACAAACAGAATAGCGTGACACTCACAAAAAGGTGCCGCGCTTTTTTGTGTTTTTTCTTGCATGATTCTTAAAAAGTGATTACCTTTGCACCATGATTAAAGAATACCAGATAAGAGTTAGGCCCGAGGTGGCGGCGCAAGAGGATAGGTTGAAAGCCTATCTGGCCGACGAAGACGGGCTGGATGCAAGAACCATCAACGGCGTTAGGATACTGAAGCGCAGCATAGATGCACGTCAGCGACAGATATTCGTGAATTTGAAGGTACGCGCATACGTGAACGAACTGCCTACCGACGATGTGTACCAGCATACGGAATATCCCAATGTAGAGGGCAAACCGCAGGTGATTGTGGTGGGTGCCGGTCCTGGTGGACTATTTGCGGCACTGCGCCTGATAGAGCTGGGACTTCGTCCTATCGTGCTGGAGCGCGGTAAGAACGTGCACGACAGAAAGAAGGATCTGGCCAATATCAGCCGTACGCAGCAGGTAGACGGCGAGAGTAATTACTGCTTTGGCGAGGGTGGTGCTGGTGCTTACTCTGATGGCAAGCTGTATACACGCTCCAAGAAGCGTGGTAACATCGAGAAGATTCTGAATGTGTTCTGTCAGCATGGTGCATCGACGGCCATTTTGGCTGATGCCCATCCGCATATTGGAACAGATAGACTGCCAAAGGTGATTGAGGCGATGCGTAACACCATCATCCATTGTGGTGGCGAAGTGCACTTTCAGACTAAAATGACTGGATTCATTTTCCGAGGAAAGAGGAAGGAGGAAGGAGGAACGAGATTACCAGTTGGCGGAGAAGAACTGGAAGTTATTGGCGTCCAGGCAGAAGAGTTTTCTCCTTCCTCGTTACTCGTTCCTCGTTCCTCGAAAGAATTCTTCGGCCCTGTTATCCTGGCCACGGGGCATTCTGCACGTGATGTATATAAGTATCTGGCGGAGGCTAAGATCGAGATTGAGGCTAAGGGTATTGCTGTAGGTGTACGACTGGAGCATCCATCGCAGCTGATAGACCAGATACAATACCATAATAAACAGGGTAGAGGACGCTGGCTTCCTGCTGCCGAATATTCGATGGTGACACAGGTTGACGGACGCGGCGTTTATTCGTTCTGTATGTGCCCGGGTGGATTCGTCATTCCTGCAGCTACCGATAAGGAGCAGATTGTGGTAAATGGTATGAGTCCCGCTAGTCGAGGTACGGCGTGGTCGAATTCGGGTATGGTGGTTGAAGTACGCGATGAAGATATAGAAGGCGATGATGCTCTGAAGGTGATGCGATTCCAGGAGCAACTGGAGAAGATGTGCTGGCAGCAGGGCAATATGAAGCAGATGGCGCCGGCGCAGCGAATGGTGGACTTTGTGAACGGCAAACTGAGCTACGACCTGCCCAAGTCGTCGTATGCCCCAGGACTGATTTCGAGTCCGTTGCACTTCTGGTTGCCTAAGATGATATCGCTCAGACTGCAGCAAGGCTTCAAGGCCTTCGGCAAGAGTGCTCACGGATTCCTGACCAACGAGGCAGTGATGATAGCTGTAGAGACGAGAACCAGCAGTCCGGTGCGTATAATTCGCGATAAGGAAACACTGCAACATGTTAGGATTCAGGGACTTTTCCCTTGCGGCGAGGGTGCTGGATATGCAGGCGGCATCGTGTCGGCCGGTGTCGACGGCGAACGATGTGCTGAAGCAGTAGCTCAATACCTTGAGCAATGCAAAAATTAGAAAATGTAAAAATGCAAAAATTATAGGAAAAAGGTTTGGTACTTCCAAATCTTTTTCTTATATTTGCACACAAGAAAAAATGTTTAACTAAATACCGTGTAACTATGAATAGGGAGGAACAATTTGTAATCACGATTAGCAGACAGTTCGGCACGGGAGGACATGAGATTGGCGCTGAACTGGCACGAAGGTTAAATGTTAAGTTGCTGGATAAGCAGATTCTTAACGAGGTAGCCAAGCGAAACCAGGTAGTAGAGGAGGCCATGGAGAAGATTGAGGCCCGTAATCCCTTATGGCGTGACGATTTCACCAACTTCTATCGTAACTACATGGCTAAGGCTGAGTATGACGGTGCTGAGCAGGATCAGACATCGCACGAGCTGTTTGAAGCCCAGTGTACAGCCATTCGTCAGATAGCCGCCAAGGAGAGTTGTGTGATTGTGGGACGATGCGGATTCCACATCTTCGAGAATCACTCTAATGCCCTGAAAATCTTTGTTCACAGCAGCGAGGACTGCCGTAAGCGTCGTATCGCCGAAAAGTACGGACTGAGCCTTGGTGATGCCGCTGCTATGGTGGTAGATAATGACTACAGCAGAGAGCTATACACCAAGACGTTTACAGGCAAGGATTGGACCGATGCACGCAACTATGATATCTGTCTGGATGTGCGAAAATTCGGCATAAACGGTGCTGTTGACTTTTTAATGAAGTGTATTGAGTAGATTTTGCAGGAAAAATTTGTGAATATACCATTTTTTTACTACCTTTGCACCCTGAAATTTCAAAGATAGTAATTACTAAAGATTTGGTATAATGAATATTTCCTACAAATGGTTGAAGGAATACGTTGATTTCGACCTGACGGCTCAGCAGGTAGCTGATGCATTGACGTCAACTGGTCTGGAAGTCGACGCATTGGAAGAAGTACAGAGTATTAAAGGTGGACTGAAGGGTCTGTACGTAGGTAAGGTGCTTACCTGCGAGGCACATCCTAATTCTGACCATCTGCATGTAACTACAGTTGATTTGGGCAAGGGTGAGCCATCGCAGATTGTGTGTGGCGCTCCTAATGTAGCTGCAGGTCAGAAGGTGATCGTGGCCGATCTGGGTTGTGTGCTCTATGATGGCGATAAGGAGTTTGTTATCAAGAAGTCGAAGCTCCGTGGTGTAGAGAGTAATGGTATGATCTGCGCTGAGGACGAGATTGGTGTAGGTACCAGTCACGATGGTATCATCGTACTGCCAGAGGATGCAGTTGTTGGTACTCCAGCCGCTGAATATTACCATCTGGAGAGCGACTGGCTGATTGAGGTTGATATCACCGCCAACCGCGCCGACGGACTGAGTCATTGGGGTGTAGCTCACGACCTGTATGCCTGGTTGAGGAGCAATGGTTACGAGACCAAGATGCACCGCCCAGACTGCTCAAAGTTTACTGTTGATAATCACGATCTGCCCATCGAGGTGAAGATTGAGAATAACGAGGCCTGCAAGCGCTATGCCTGTGTAAGCTTAACCGGTTGTGAGGTGAAGGAGAGTCCTGAGTGGTTGAAGACCAAACTCAACACCATCGGCCTGCGCCCAATCAACAATATCGTCGACATCACCAACTATGTGATGATGGCTTACGGACAGCCTCTGCACACCTTCGATGCAGATATGGTGAAGGGGCACCAGATAGTTGTTAAGACCATGCCAGATGGAACTCCATTCCAGACATTGGATGGTGAGGAGCACAAGTTGAGCGATCGCGACCTGGCTATCTGCAATGCTGAGGACCCCATGTGTATTGCCGGTGTATTCGGCGGTAAGGGTAGCGGTACTTACGAGACCACCAAGAACGTAGTGTTGGAGAGTGCCTACTTCCATCCTACATGGATTCGCAAGAGTGCTCGTCGTCATGGACTGAGCACCGATGCCAGCTTCCGCTTTGAGCGTGGTGTTGATCCAAACGGTACTATCTATGCCCTGCAGCAGGCTGCTATCTTGTGTAAGGAGCTGGCAGGCGGTAAGGTAAGCATGGAGATTTGTGATGTCTATCCAGAGCCTATGCAGAACGCTGTAGTAGACCTTTCATATAAGTATGTGCACGATATGGTAGGTAAGGATATTCCTGTAGAGAAGATCAAGAGCATCTGCGAGAGTCTGGAGATGAAGGTACTTGAGGAGACTGCCGAGGGCCTGAAGCTGGAGGTTCCTGCTTATCGTGTAGACGTGACCCGTCCTTGCGATGTAGTAGAGGATATCCTGCGTATCTACGGATATAATAATGTAGAGATTCCTACACAGCTCAAGGGTTCGCTCGTCATCAAGGGCGATGAGGACCAGAAGCACAAGCTGGCTAATCTGGTTAGCGAACAGCTGGTAGGTGAGGGATTCAACGAGATTCTGAACAACTCACTCACCAAGGGGGCTTATTATGAGGGTCACAACGCATTCCCCGCTGAGAACTGCGTAAAGATTATGAACCCACTGAGTACCGACCTGAACGTGATGCGTCAGACATTGCTGTTTGGCGGTCTGGAGAGTGTACAGCACAACGTGAACCGTAAACGCGGTAACCTGCGTTTCTTCGAGTTTGGTAATGTGTACACCTTCGATCCTGCTAAGCAGAACGATGACGATCCTATGCAGGCTTACAAGGAGCAGTACCACTGTGGCTTGTGGATTACAGGTAAGCGTGTAGAAGGTTCTTGGGCTCACGTCAACGAGGAGAGCAGCTTCTACGAGCTGAGCGCCTACGTTGAGAACATCTTGCGTCGCATCGGTGTGAAGCCGGGTATGATTGTTCGTAAGAAGAGCGAGAGCGACATCTTCTCAGCTGGTCTCACCATCGAGAACCGTGGTGGTAAGAAACTCATCGAGATGGGTATCATCACCAAGAAATTGCTGAAGCAGTTTGGTCTCGATGCGCCTGTATTCTATGCAGAGCTGAACTGGACTGCCCTGATGAAAGTGATTAAGAAGAACGAGGTCCTCTATACTGAGGTGTCTAAGTTCCCTGCCGTTAGCCGTGACCTGGCGCTGCTGGTTGACAATAGCGTAGAGTTTGCACAGATTGAGCAGATTGCCCGTCAGACGGAGAAGAAACTCCTGAAGAAGGTAGAATTGTTCGATGTTTACGAGGGCGACAGGCTGCCTGCCGGCAAGAAGAGCTATGCCGTTAACTTCATCCTGCAGGACGAGGAGAAGACCATGGGTGACAAGCAGATTGATGCTATCATGCAGAAACTCATCACCAACATCAAGAAGCAGCTCAACGCAGAACTGCGATAATGAAGAAATAGTAAAATTGTAAAATAGTATAATTAATCTATGGGAAGAGCATTTGAATATCGTAAAGCTACAAAGCTGAAGCGATGGGGCCACATGGCCAAGACATTTACTAAGATTGGTAAGCAGATCGCTATTGCCGTTAAGGCTGGTGGTCCAGAGCCAGAGAACAATCCTGCACTGCGTGCTATCATCGCTAACGCGAAGCGTGAGAACATGCCAAAGGATAACATTGAGCGTGCTATCAAGAACGCTATGGGTAAGGACCAGAGCGACTATAAGGAGGTAACTTATGAGGGGTATGGACCTCACGGAATCGCTATCTTTGTTGAGACTCTGACTGATAACACCACACGTACGGTGGGGGACGTTCGTTCAGTATTTAACAAGTTTAATGGTAACCTGGGTACTCAGGGCAGCCTGAGCTTCCTGTTCGACCACAAGAGCGTATTCACCTTTAAGAAGAAGGACGGTCTGGATATGGACGAAATGATCCTGGATCTGATCGACTACGGAGTTGAGGACGAGTACGACGAGGACGAGGAGGAGAACAGCATCACCATCTACGCCGATCCATCAAGCTTCAGCGCTGTGCAGAAGCACCTGGAGGAGAACGGCTTCGAGGTAACCGGTGCTGAGTTCACCCGCATTCCTAACGACCTGAAGGACGTTACACCCGAGCAACGTGAGACCATCGACAAGATGGTTGAGAAACTGGAGGACTTCGATGATGTTCAGACAGTTTACACAAACATGAAACCTGAAGAGGTAGCTGAATAATATAAAAAGAATCCCCGCTAGGCTGAAGGTGGGGATTCTTATTTATTAATAATCTTTATCTGTGAAAACCACTTCGAACAGAATCTTATTGGGATCCTTTCCCGAACGATAGGTATAAGCAAAGCGATACTTATTATCCTTGTAGGTCTTGACGCTAGTAGAGTTTTTGAGCGATTGCTTCAGCGTGTTAACAGCATCAATCTGTTTGATGATTCGTTCCTCGTCAGCAACTCCCGTCAGTCTATAATAATAATGTATGGTGTGGGTAGCGCGTTCGAAGGTGAGCGAATCGATAATGGTGCAATTATCCATCGCCACGGGACAATGCTTGCGGGTATACTCTTTGGCATCACGCTCACAACGATCTTCCAGACTCTCCTGACAAGCAGTAAATACTAGCGCAATTATTGCTATTATCCAATACTTTTTCATAATGAATGCTATTTTTTGCCTGCAAAGGTACAAAAAAAAGCAAAATTATTCGATTTTCGCGACTTTTTTTGTAATTTTGCACCTTAAAGCATAGATATATTAATGGATCATATAAGAAATTTCTGCATCATTGCCCACATTGACCATGGTAAGTCTACTCTAGCAGACCGTCTGCTTGAGTATACTAAGACTATACAGGTTACTGAGGGACAGATGCTCGATGATATGGATTTGGAGCGTGAACGTGGTATCACCATTAAGAGTCATGCCATCCAGATGGAATATACTTATCAAAGCGAAAAGTATATCCTGAACCTGATTGACACTCCGGGACACGTTGATTTCTCATACGAGGTTTCGCGTTCGATAGCTGCCTGTGAGGGGGCCTTGCTGGTAGTTGATGCCACACAGGGTGTTCAGGCTCAGACTATTTCAAATCTTTATATGGCTATCGACCATAATCTGGAGATTATCCCCGTTATCAATAAGATAGACATGCCGAGTGCGATGCCCGATGAGGTTGAAGACGAGATTATCGACCTGATTGGATGCGACCGTTCGGATATTATACGTGCTTCGGGTAAGACCGGCGAGGGCGTAGAGGAAATTCTGAACGCGGTGGTAGAGCGTATTCCTCATCCAGTTGGCGATGAGAAGGCCCCGCTTCAGGCGCTGATTTTCGACTCTGTATTTAATTCGTTCCGTGGTATCATCGCTTACTTCAAGATAGTTAACGGTTCTATTAAGAGCGGCGATCACGTGAAGTTCTTCAATACCGGCATGGAGTATGATGCCGACGAGATTGGCGTGCTGAAGATGGACATGATTCCACGTAAGGAACTCAAGACAGGTGATGTAGGCTATATCATCAGTGGTATTAAGAATTCGAAGGAGGTAAAGGTGGGTGATACCATTACTCATGTAGCTAATCCTTGTAGTGCAGCCATCGAGGGATTCCAGGAAGTGAAGCCTATGGTGTTTGCCGGTGTCTATCCCATTGATCCCGCTGATTACGAGAACCTGCGTGCATCGCTCGAGAAGCTTCAGCTTAACGATGCCTCGCTCACGTTTATGCCTGAGTCATCGGTAGCTCTTGGCTTTGGCTTTCGTTGCGGATTCTTGGGACTGCTCCACATGGAGATTGTTCAGGAGCGACTGGACCGCGAGTTCGATATGGATGTGATTACCACCGTACCTAACGTAAGCTACATGTGCTATACCAAACAAGGTGAGGTGAAGGAAGTACATAATCCATCGGGATTGCCTGATCAGACCATGATTGAGCATATTGAGGAGCCATATATCCGTGCATCTATCATCACCGCTGCCGACTATATCGGTCCTATCATGACGCTGTGCCTGGATAAGCGTGGTGAGCTGATAGACCAGCAGTATGTAAGCGGAAATCGCATAGAGCTGCATTTTATGTTGCCCTTGGGCGAGATTGTGATCGACTTCTACGATAAGCTGAAGTCTGTCTCTAAGGGCTATGCATCGTTCGACTATCATCTGGCAGGATTCCGACCTTCTAAACTTGCTAAGTTGGATATCCTGTTGAATGGTGAGCCTGTTGATGCTTTGTCTACATTGACTCATCAGGACAACGCCGTAACCTTTGGACGTCGTATGTGCGAGAAGCTGAAGGAACTTATTCCTCGTCAGCAGTTCGACATCGCTATTCAGGCTGCTATCGGTGCTAAGATTATTGCCCGCGAAACTGTTAAGCAGGTACGTAAGGATGTAACCGCCAAGTGTTATGGTGGTGATGTGAGCCGTAAGCGTAAACTATTGGAGAAACAGAAACGAGGCAAGAAGCGCATGAAGCAGATAGGAAATGTGGAAGTGCCTCAGAAGGCATTCCTCGCAGTATTGAAATTGGACTAAAAACATAACAATGATCTATGGCAAATGTAAGTTTGACAACCCGTGACGTGGCCCGCGAATTGGCCCGAAGATACAGTACGATGACTCACGAAGAGCTTGATCTTCTGGAGAGCATCTTGGTACCGATGAAGTTTGCAAAAAACGAGTTGATACTTAAAGAGGGCGATACCTGTACTAATATCTACTGGGTAGTACGTGGATTGGTGCGCCAGTTTTATTTTAAAAACGATAAGGAGTTAACTGAGTATATGGCTACCGAGAACAGCATCGTGATGTGTATCGAGAGCCTGTTCCATGAGGTGCCTTCGCAGTTGCAGATTAAGGCACTTGAGCCTACCATTCTGATTGCTCTGCCAAAGGCCGATCTTGAAGCTGTAGCCATGAAGAGTGTGAACATCCAGATTCTGTATCGTAAGATACTTGAAGAGTCGCTTATCCTGAGTCAGCATCATGCAGATATGCTGCGCTTTGAGAGTGCACAGGACAGATATCAGAAACTGGTTAAGAATCAGCCTCAGCTTGTGCTTCGTGCACCATTGGTTTACATCGCAAGTTATCTGCAGATGACACCAGAGACACTGTCTCGTGTGAGAACAGCAGCTCTGATGGAGAAATAACCTGCAAAACGAATTAGTTTCTATTCAGATAGAGTGAGTTATCGATACAGTTCGGTAACTCATTTTCGTAATGTGTCACATATATCAGCGTGCATTCAGGATTATCTATCATGTAGCGGTCGATGATAGCCTTTACCATATTACGATTACAAAGGTCAAGACCGTGTAGCGGTTCGTCAAGTATCAGCAAATCGGGACACTTTACGAAAGCACGTGCCAGCAGCACCAATCTCTGCTCACCACTTGACATCTCGAGGAACTTACGGTCGGCCAGATGTTTAATGCCAAATACATTCATCCATTCTATACACATGTCTTTTTCTTGTTGTGTTGGAGTGAAGTATAGGCCGACGGTATCTTTTAGACCGCTAGCTACTATCTGTATAGCTGGAATGTTCTGCTTGTAGCTGCGGTGCATCTCGGGCGATACGTATCCTATATGTTTCTTGATGTCCCAGATGCTTTCGCCTGAACCACGCTTATGGCCGAAAAGTGAAATGTTGCATGCATAGCTCTGGGGATTATCAGCACAAACCAGCGAGAGTAGGGTAGACTTGCCTGAGCCGTTCTGGCCTGATAGTGACCAATGTTCGCCTTTAAGTACTACCCAATTCAGATTCTTAAGAATAGTTCGCTCGCCGTATTTGATAGTAACGTGATTAAACTTGATGACCTGTTGTGGTATAGGAGGTATCGGTTTTTCGTTTCTTACTTGGATAGCATGTGGACAATGCTCGATTTCGAAATCGGTTCTTACCTTAATTTCAGAAACAATACGTAGCTTGTCAAGCTTGATGACACGGGTAATGAAGTCGGGTACTTCGTCCATCTTCGATAGAACCAAGATAATCTGTATATCTTGTTCTTTGGCCAGCATTTGGAGCAGATCCTTTACCTGATCTCTGGTCTCTGCGTCAAGACCAATAAAAGGATTCTCGATAATCAGCACCTTGGGGTTAGTAAACAAGTTGGCAGCCAGTTTGAATTTACGTAACTCACCACTACTCAGAAGTATGATATATTTATCTAGTAGTTCTTCTAAATGTAATAACTCGTATAGATGCTTCTGGAATGCACGACGCTCAGGCGTATCTTCGCCAGCCAGCATAAATGCTTCTTCCAGTTTGCTGCCTACGGTAGGCGTTTCTTCATCTATCTCCATCTGGTTCCAGCGTTGCTGTAGGAAATAAGTTTTGTCATTGTCGCCCCCGTATGTATCACGGAATGTGATGGTTTTCAGGTTGTTATAAGGTTCGTCGAAGGAATAAGTTATACTGTCTGGAAACACAGGATGCTTCCCAGTGATCATATCTACTAGCATACTTTTTCCAGCTCCGTTTCTACCAATGATGGCTAGATGCTCGCCTTCATCAAGGTAAAAGTTTACAGGCTCTGCCAAACTCCATTCTGGCTTTCTTGCTTTTGCATTGTGTAGTTCAATTGTCTTCATTTTTTATTTTGCGCTTTGAAACCTTTTCCTGGTTCTTATTAATAAAGTCTTTCCACCCACGGTATTTTACTTCGCTCTCTGGTCGGCCCATCTGCAAATAGTGACAATAGGCAGCAGCCAAAGCATCGGTGGCATCCATATATTTTCCCATTTCGTCGTTGGGTATCTTTAAAAGTCGCTGTAGCATTCCTGCTACTTGTTCTTTTGAGGCGTTACCATTACCGGTTAGCGCCATCTTAATTTTCATTGGCGCATATTCGTGTATGGGCACCCCATGATTCACAGCTGCGGCAATCGCTGTTCCTTGTGCTCTACCTAGTTTCAGCATCGATTGTACATTCTTTCCGAAGAATGGGGCCTCGATAGCCATCTCGTCAGGCAGGAATCCATCGATGATGCTTGTTACGCGTTCGAAGATGTGGCCCAGCTTCAGATAAGCGTCAGGAAACTTTCGCAGATCGATAACTCCCATCGTTATCATCTGTGCTTTCTTGTCTACCACCTTCAGTAGTCCGTATCCCATGATGTTGGTACCTGGGTCAATGCCTAATATGATCTTTTCCATGCTCTGCTTTTATACTTCAAATCGGATATACGAGCGGTCGTCGAACGAGTTGTTTCCTTCTACAAATGCCTTGGTTGCCTTGAATCCGCCTATGTTCAGCGGGTCAACCTTTCGCTGATAATCCAGCAATGTTTCCGATTCCTCGAGTGTGTCGGCCAGTTTGGGATAACCGTCGCTGGCAAATACAATTTCCCATTTTTGGAAGTCGAGTGGTATCACTCTGACTCTGTCTTCTGGTATTTTGAATCCATCAATAACTGCATAAGTTACGTTTTGATTCTGCATCACCTCCAGCATTGTTGGTATCATGACCTCGCGTGCTGGGTCGTGTGGCTGAAGCAACTCCTGTTGCGATACCCCTTGTGCTAATAACTCGCGTACTTTGCAAACACGCATTTCTGCCAATTCCTGTTCGTAGGGCTTGGGATTGTCGAAATACTCTCCGCCTATTAGGCATTGGCAATCGCCAACCATCCATATTTCTCTGCGAAGTCGACTGAAGATGATTGCTGATGCACACAAGCGTTCTTCAGGATGCTGTTTCATACGTTCTACGGGGAATCGTAACCTGTAGTGCTTACGTATGGTCTCAGTTGTGCCTACGCAGAACTGATGGCACGATGTGTTGGCGGGCATCTTGCGTATATAACGGCTAATCAGCTTCATAGCATAGCGGCCATTGCTCATTAAGGGGCAATGACGGCGATTGGTCTTCGATGTGCTACCATCGATAACAGCTATGAAATCATCTGTGACGACGATCCCGTCCTCGCTTTTCTTCGCGGGGTTTTTCGCTATGATGCTTTGCTCTATTATTTTCATTTTTAAAGTTTGGATTATACGATTTGGGCTTATTGCCACCTGCTTGCTTGTTTCCTCCAGTTTGCTTGTTTCCTCCAGTTTGCTTGTTGGCTCCTGAAGGTTTGTATCCACCAGATTGTGGCGGCTGTCCGCTGTATAGGCGGGCTATCAGGTCCGGTCTGCCTATTCTTCGCAAGCTCTGCTCTATGCCTCGGCGCTCCTCTGGTTTGTACCAGAAGAAATACTGTCTCTGGGCCAATTTCTCTTTCTGCGTCTTGGCACTGAAAATGGGTTCCAGCGTGTATGGATCGTAGCCCGTGTACCACGTTTCTGTGGCATTGGTCATAGGTGTTGGCGTAAAATCCTGCACCTGCTCCAGGTGGAAGTCCAGATTCTTGGTGAGTACAGCGAGCTCAGCCATATCCTCCTCATGGCATCCTGGATGCGATGAGATGAAGTAGGGGATAATCTGTTGTCGCAAATTCTCCTCGCGGTTTATGCGGTCGAATATACGCTTAAAGTCGTAGAACTGGCTGAATGATGGCTTTCGCATCAGATACAGCACTCTATCGCTAGTATGCTCTGGTGCAACCTTCAGTCGTCCGCTCACGTGACGTGTTATCAACTCGCGTGTATACTGCATAGCTGCCTGATTTGATACCTCGTCTTTGCTGCGATGTAGCAGTAGGTCGTAGCGCACACCACTTCCAATATAGCTGTGTTTGATGCCAGGCAGAGCATCTACGGCGTGATATATGTCTAGCAGTTTAGAGTGATCGGTGTTCAGATTAGGACATATCTGTGGGTGTATGCACGAGGGGCGCTTACACTTTTCGCAGGCGTTCTTATTTCGTCCACACATGCCATACATATTTGCCGATGGGCCGCCGAGATCACTTAGGTTTCCCTTAAAGTCTGGCATTTCTATCACCTGTTTCACCTCGCGCAGAATACTCTCTTTCGATCTGCATGAAATGAATTTTCCCTGATGGGCCGATATGGTGCAGAAGGCACATCCGCCAAAGCAGCCGCGATGGATGTTTACCGAAAATTTGATCATATCGTATGCGGGAATTCGCTTCCCTTTATACTTAGGATGCGGCTGGCGTGTATATGGTAGGTCGAAGGATGCATCTAGCTCCTCGGTAGTCATTGGAGGGTAGGGCGGATTCACTACTACATAGCGTCCGTCAACTCCCTGTATCAGGCGCTTGGCATGCATCATGTTAGATTGTTCCTCTACATTGCGGAAGTTTTCGGCTTGTGCACGCTTGTTTCTTAAGCATTCCTCATGACTATTCAGTACGATATCATCATCGGTTATACCTCCTGGGATATCCTCTTTACGGCTCAGATACACCGTTTGGGGCACATCGCGAATCTCACTGATTTTCTGACCTTCGCTCAGTCTCGTTGCCATTTCGATAGTAGTCTTTTCGCCCATGCCATAGGTAATCATGTCGGCTCCCGAGTCGCATAATATGCATTTCTTTAGCTGGTCCTGCCAGTAGTCATAATGCGTTACTCGGCGTAACGAAGCTTCGATGCCTCCCAGTATTACCGGCACGTCTGGATAAAGATCCTTCAATATCTTGGTATAGACTATTGTGGGATATTCGGGGCGCATATCGTGTCGTCCGTCAGGACTATATGCATCTTCCGATCTTAAACGGCGGTTGGCCGTATATTTGTTTACCATAGAGTCCATGCATCCTGGTGCGATACCGAAGAACAGTCGGGGTTTTCCCAGCTTCTTAAAATCGCGATAATCACCATGCCAATCAGGCTGTGGTACTATAGCCACGCGATAGCCTGCTGCTTCAAGTGTACGTCCGATTACTGCCGCACCAAATGATGGGTGGTCTATATAAGCATCGCCCGAGAATAGGATTACATCAACGTAATCCCATCCTCGGAGCTCTAACTCCTTCTTTGTTGTAGGTAAAAAATCTGTTAATCTAAATTCTCTCAATTCCTAATTGTCAATGAGGAATTATCAATTGAACGGTGTGCCCTGCACAGCCCTTATGGTCATACCGAGTCCATCGTTACCTTGATTCTTCCAGTTAATGAATAATAACACCAGTTGCTGCAGTCCAAATGCCTTCATATTCTGATGGTAGATGACATCTAGACAGAGGTCAAGCAGTTTTTTATCCTTTCCCGCATCGCCCTCCAGCAGACTGCGAATGTTCAGTCTCAATTTGTCAAGTACCTGTTCGTCAACATATCCGTTCGAGTCGATCAGATCACGAAATAACTGGTACTGGTCAATAGTCTGAAGATGAGCCTCGCTCACTTCAATGGTCCTTGTTCCGGATGAATTAGATTGAATTCTCATAATTGGTTGTAAATTTTTAAGTGTTTTTATTGTGATTGTAGTAAAAACTGTAGTAATCCGCGCATAATGTTGTTGCGCTTGGGTTCGTCTTTGATGCATTCAAGTGGGAATCCCATGGTGATTGCTTTATAGTCGGTGCCGCTATAGGCCACGCAGGCGCTATAGTCATCGGCATATTTCATTGCCGAGAATGCGGGGTATACAGGCTCAAGAATCTCTGGATAATGTGCCGCATAATGGCGCTCATTCAAATGGCGATAAAATGTGAATTCTGTACCTAATCCGCGAATAGAGTCACGCTGCAGACTATCCAAATCACGTCCGCTGAATTTTATCTTTAGTATATCCTCCAGATATCTGCGCTCAGCGGGCTCCTGCATGTCGGTTCCCAGATATGCTCCGCTAACCAGTAGTGCACCACCTTTCTTGGCAAACAGGCGGATGTGCTCTCTCATGATAGGTGTCATCACTTGATAAGGTACCAACGAGTATCCGTCTTTTCGTTGCAATCCCAATATCAAGTCCATCATTTCATATTTTTGTGGGTGCACATCGTTAAACTCTAATGCCTGCGATGAACAGCTAACCACACGATATTTATTTGCTGTGGCTATAGCCTGGGTATGGGTGCGGATGTAGTCGAAGTCGTTGCCGGCGATAAACTGTCCCATCAGTGAGTCGTTGGTAAATCCCAGTCCGTCGCGTCGCTCGCTTCCCATTTTTGACTTGTCGAATCCTGTTTGGTATCCTAGCCATCCTGCTGTACGTCCATAGGTTACGCCTGCATCTTCCTCTAAGTCAAAACCCTGACTTAGCTGATTGTCGATGACTGATGGTGATGCCAGTCTCTGGAATCCGTTAACCACAAGTACTGTTTTCTGAGCCTCTGGCACATCATAAACCGATACCACTTCAGTAGGAAAACTCTCGCCTCCATCGTTTACAGCTGTTAGTTTGAAACTGTATACTTTATCAGGCTCGACGGGGACTGTAATTGAGGTCTCGTTGCCACCTTTTATATAAGTTCCGTTGTCAAATCCACTACGTCCTGTAGCTGTATACAGCACATATCCTGTGGGCTTGGCTGTAGCCTCGAATTCGTCGTATACGGGGCGCCAGCAAATCTTTGCTTCTCCCTTGCCTGTTAGTTCAGCACTTACTCGGCATGGTGCCAATGGTTGCACAACATATTTCTTGTGGTGCATGTCGCAGATATATCTGAGCACTGCTTTATATATGCTGCGAGCTAGATCGAAGCGGAAGTTAGGATCTTGGCCCATCCTCATGTCTGCAAAGTTCTGATGACTCATCGTCTCCAGTATGGCACTTGGCACCATAGGACATCGTGTTTCTGAGTAATTGCGGTCGTACAGTTCACGTGTGGGCCAGCTACCATATTTCTTTGTGATGTCTACTGGGATAGAGAAGAGCAGTTCGTCGGCAAAGTCGCGTGATGCCAGGCGCGTCATTCCTGTTCCCAGTATAGAATCGTTCATTGTTGTGGTGCAAACCGCCAATGTGCCAGTATGACTCTTTCCGTCTTTGGTATATCCGGCATCACTATGTATGGCTAGCGACAGCTCTATGGGTACATTTAATCCAGTGGTATCTGGCTCGTAGACAGAACCGCCAGCCAGATGGTTTGTCATATAGCTGCGCACGTTGATGTCGTCGCCATAATCATCGGCACCGTTTTTGGTGCTGTATATCTCGTAAGGCATTCCTGCCCATTGAGCATAGTAACGCGCAGCCTCGAAGCATCGTGGTAGTCCGCTTGTTCCACAACCGCGGTCTATGTTTCCCATACCTCCACCAAAACGTACAGCATCGGCTGTTACCACACCGTGGTGATGCTTACTTAGATTTGACAGGGTTACACAGTTGCGAATGCTCTGTCCTTCATCAAAATAAAAGTTTCCCAAATATACCCATGTTTTCCCGCCCATCTGCTGGTTTACACGAAACTCTGTGGGCATTCCCTGATGCCACACCGTGTAGTGGGCATCGTCTATGCTTTTATCACACGTCTGGTAGCTTACGTATACAGCATAATATCCACTCTCTGTGATGGCGGGTTTCCATACTATCTCACTCTGTCGCTGTACGTTGCTGGTAGTGTTAGCAATACGGGTACTGCCTTCATTAAACGGATTCTCGCAATCAGTGTAAGGGCCAGGGTGAATAGCGAAGCCACACTCATTGCTATTCTCCCAAGGGTGGTTCCCGATGGTCTCGCTGTATCCGCTTTCTGGTCTGTCGTTGTCTACTATGAATTCATTTCTCTGCCAATCTCGTTCGCGTGGTGTAAATACCACTGCACCAGCATTTTGCAGCATTGGTATCAAGTAGGGCGTTACTATGGTTGGTGTAAACAGATCCTCACGAGTACCAAACAGCGGAGGTCTCTGAAATTTCCAAGTGCTGTCTTTTACATTGAAGTATCGTCCGTGACTTGCCCATAGCGAGATATGTCTGTTCTGTAGTCCATCGGTTATTTCAAAGGGTAGCGATACATTCTTCACCCATGGACGTCCGTGATAATCTATATGCCCCCAGGTACGTGCTTTGTCCTTAGAATCTCTCAGTCTGTTTGGCACCAGCTGTCGCAGGTCCCATCCATTAGTGGTAATCTTCAGATCATATTCTTGCAGTGTATCTGGTAGCAGGTCTCCCACCTCTTGATAGATTGTTTCAGCCAGATCGTCGTTGAACAGCTGCTCGCCTAAATAATTGTTGGCGCTGATGTTAACAATGCGCAACGAATCATTAACCACCAGAGTTTTCAGGTGGAAAGTTGAACGAATTTTCTGTTCGTCGGATTTGAAGTTGACGAAGTATCTGTCTATCTTTTCTTTAAGAGTTTTGTAGGGGTCTGGCGGTGTCTTTACCTTTACCTTTCGAGCTGAGTCTACAGGTATTGCTGTAAGCAAGGCACACAGAGCCAGAGGTATTATCACGCTACGTCGTTTCATTACTCAATGTCTCCTATTGCAAAGTTCTCAGGTTTTCGGCCTTTGAAGTCTTTGAAGTACAGCTTAATCTCCCTCATGTCATCCTCGAGATTGCCAGTAGGGATGATAGTTTTGGTACATTGTATCAGTTTTCGCTCATAGTCAACACCATATAATAAAATAGGTATGCCTGCCTTGAGTGCGATGAAGTAGAAACCTTTTTTCCATTCTTCTACTCGCGAACGGGTTCCTTCGGGTGTGATACAGAGCTTAAACTGATCAACATTCTTTGCTGTCTCTGCCATCGCATCAGTCATGCTCATTTTCTTCTGACGGTACACAGGTATGCCTCCCATACTCTTAAAGATGGGGCCGAGGGGCCAGAAGAACCATTCCTTTTTCATCAGGAAATTAATCTTCATCCCCTCTGCACGGCTATACAACTGTCCCAACGCAAAATCCCAGTTACTGGTATGCGGCGCCAAACAGATAATGAATTTCTCGGGGTGGGGCTGTGTTATTTCTTTTCTCCACCCCCATCGTTTGTATAGCAGCCAGCTACATAATTGTCTTAACATGGGCAATTATAGACTAATCTGGTCGGCTATCTCCTGAGCCTGCGAAATAAACTTGTCACGCAAGTCCTTATAATATGCCTGCTTCTTCATACCTGGTTCTGGGTGTGATATACGGCTCACGAAGTCTTCACGCATGGTGAGAATCGAATTAATAAGTGCTTCATCATTTTCTGCATTTCTGTTGTTTCCATAAAGTGAAACAGCTACTGCATTTGCGAACAACTGGTCGCTAACGGCATTAATTGCCTTTTTCAAACTTCTTTTATTCATCATACTCTTACTAATTTTAATCCTCGTAGGAGGGTGTTTTGTTATATTCAGTAAGCAAAGTTAGAAAAAAAAAACGAGATAACAAGTGTTTCGGCCAAAAAAAATATTAAAATGACGAAAATTGCATATTTTCTTTCGTATTTCTTACAAAAAATAGCTAATTTTGCGCCTCAGAAAACAATTAGTTCAATTTATAATTTAAAAAGTATTATGGAAAAAAGTGCATTGCAGATGGCGAGAGCCGCTTATCAGCCTAAGTTGCCTAAGGCGCTTCAGGGTGCAGTAAAAGTTAAGGAGGGTGCCGCTACTCAGAGTGTTGGCGACCAGGAGGAGATCAAGAAACTCTTCCCTAACACTTATGGTATGCCTATCGTAGAGTTTGAGCCTGCTACCGAGGCTAACAACACTAAGATGAACGTTGGTATCATCCTTTCTGGCGGTCAGGCTCCTGGCGGTCACAATGTGATTACTGGTCTTTTCGATCAGATAAAGAAGCTCAATCCAGAGAACCGTCTTTTCGGTTTTATCCTGGGCCCTGGCGGTCTGGTAGACCACAACTACATGGAGCTCACAGCTGACATCATCGATGAGTACCGCAATACCGGTGGTTTCGATATGATCGGTTCAGGTCGTACCAAGCTTGAGAAGGTTGATCAGTTCGAGAAGGGTTTGGAAATTATCCGCGAACTCAACATCAAGGCTATTGTTATTATCGGTGGTGACGATTCTAACACCAATGCTTGTGTTCTGGCTGAGTACTATGCTGCTAAGAACTACGGCGTACAGGTAATCGGTTGTCCTAAGACTATCGATGGTGACCTGAAGAACGATCAGATTGAGACTTCATTCGGTTTCGATACTGCTTGTAAGACATACTCTGAGCTCATTGGTAACATCGAGCGCGACTGTAACTCTGCCCGTAAGTACTGGCACTTCATCAAGGTGATGGGTCGTTCTGCTTCTCACATTGCTCTTGAGTGCGCTCTGCAGACTCAGCCAAATATCTGTCTTGTTTCTGAGGAAATCGAGCAGAAGGCTATGAGCCTCGACGATATCGTTACTTACATTGCTAACACCGTATGCCTGCGTGCTGCAGACGGCAACAACTTCGGAACTGTTATCATCCCTGAGGGTGTTATCGAGTTCATCCCTGCCATCAAGAAGCTTATTGCTCAGCTCAACGACGTTCTCGCTATGCCTGAGGCAAAGAACCTCGACCGTCATGAGTCTATCGACTTCGTGAAGGCTCACCTCACCGACGAAAACCTTGCTGTATTCAATAGTCTGCCTACAGGTGTTGCTCGTCAGCTTGCTCTTGACCGTGACCCTCATGGAAACGTACAGGTATCACTCATTGAGACCGAGAAGCTTCTTTCTACCATGGTTGCTCAGAAACTCGAGAAGATGAAGAAGGAAGGTAAGTACACAGGTAAGTTCTCAGCTCAGCACCACTTCTTCGGTTATGAGGGTCGTTGCGCAGCTCCATCTAACTTCGATGCTGACTATTGCTATGCTCTGGGTACTTCAGCTGCTCAGCTCATCGCTAATGGTAAGACTGGTTACATGGCAATCGTTAAGAACACAACCGCTCCTGCTGAGCAGTGGATTGCTGGTGGTGTGCCCATCACTATGATGATGAACATGGAAAAGCGTAATGGTGAGATGAAGCCTGTTATCCGCAAGGCTCTTGTTGAGCTCGAGGGTGCTCCATTCAAGGCATTTGCTGCACAGCGCGATCGCTGGGCTCGTGAGACAGCCTACGTATATCCTGGCCCAATCCAGTACTGGGGACCAACAGAGGTATGCGACCAGCCAACCCGTACCCTCGCTCTTGAGCAGGCTAAATAAATTAGATGAATAAACGACACGTAGTTCGCCGAAAAGGTATCGGCTCCACTCATACTTACCACGGCCCCGGACGCAGAAAACGTCCCGGAGTCGTGGTTCGATTATTGCGTAGATTGCCTTCGTGGTCTTATTGGGTTGGTGGTGCTGCTGTCGTGGCCGTTTATTTGTATTTCTTCTACTATTTCTTCGTTGGTCCGTTCGGATTCCGTTGGCGTGCATTGTATGGCGACGTAAGTTATCCTGAGGGCTACGAGATTCACGGTATCGATATCTCCCATCATCAGGGCCGCATCGATTGGGATGAGCTGAAGGATAACGGTCAGATTGACCATTGTCCTATACGCTTTGTTATGATCAAGGCTACCGAGGGAGCTACCCAGACCGATCGTAATTTTCGCGACAACTTCTATCAGGCTCGCGAAAATGGTTTTACCCGTGGTGCTTATCATTTCTATAGTGTTCATACACCTGCTGAGCAACAGGCTTATCATTTTATTAAGACCGTAGACCTGGAGAATGGCGATCTTCCGCCCGTGCTTGATGTTGAGCATAAACCTAAAGGTCAGACCGACGAGGAGTTTAAAGGCTCTGTATTGAAGTGGCTTCGGCTTGTGGAGCAGCACTATCGTGTAAAACCTATTATATATACCTATTTTAAATTTAAGACACGCTACTTGTCCGATCCCGTCTTCGATGAGTATCCTTATTGGATAGCTCACTATTATGTTGACTCGCTTGAGTATCAGGGTCCGTGGAAGTTCTGGCAGCATACCGATGTGGGCCGTCTGCCCGGCATCAAGGGTAATGTTGATTTCAATATCTACAACGGTTCTTACTATGACCTACGCCAGATGACCATCGGTTCTCAAGAAACCATAGGCGAGAAAGCCTATCGCAAGGACGATTGAACGGCAATGGCTTTTTAGCTTCTAATGATGTGCCATTGTTACAAATAACTTGTGCCAGTGTGCCACATTCGCAATTTCTTTGTGCCATTTGTACTTCCCTAGAAAAAGTTGAATGGTTTTTAACTTTTTCTAGGGAAGTGTCTTACCCTGAAAAACGTTGAATCAAAAAAACGTTTTAAAATGGAAAAAAACGAAGATTCAGATTTATTGGAGTTGCAAGAACTTGCATTGAGACACAAAGAATCCAAAAAGCAAAAAACTTTGGAGGAAAAACTAATGATTGTGAAAGCTCATTTGTTAAATCATGTTCCAATTTCACAATTGAGTGCAGATTTTCATGTAAATAGACTAACTATTCGCAGATGGATTAGTACCTTTGCAGACGGAAAGGTACCTGACAGAAGAAGTAAAGGAACCCCAGATGTTAAACTAAATCCGTCTAGTATGCCGAAGA
>NZ_FRBD01000050.1 GCF_900142525.1 Xylanibacter ruminicola
CAGGGATAAGAATTTAGGTACCCAATAGGCATTCAACCAATGGCAGGGTTAAGTTAAAAACCATTCAACTTTTTCTAGGGAAGTACAAAGTACAATATATTCAATTTTTAAAATGAACTAATGTACCACTGTACCATCGATTTGTTAAGTACATAGGCGTAGCCAAACCATCGAAATTGTTTAAGGGGGTATTTTAACTTACTTTTGTTTTTGTTCTTCTAGGAAACTAGTGATTTTCTTAATTAAAAATTTGTTATTTATAAATAAAAACCCTATCTTTGCAAATATAAAACCTAAAAGATTATTATAAGAAAAATGGCAGGCAAGAAAAAAATATTACCGTTAAAGGAGTGGGAAGACTCCCTTAATAATATGAACTATGGCGAACTTGAAAGAATAGTTGCAGATCCAGACATTTATTACAAGGAATATTATAATCTTGCAAAGAAGAAGATGGATGATCTATCTTTAATTCCAGAATACAAAGCGATGAAAGACACGGTTAGAAAATGCTTGGAGGAACTGGGTTGCAAGTGCGAAGAAGGAGAGGACGGCGAGATAGAATTCAAATTCCAAGGCAAAGATTTCTTTATCGAATTAGATGAAGGTCATCACTATATTGATATAAACCAATACTGCTGGAAGAGAGTTCCTCTTGATAACGTTGAAGAAGTTGAGAGATTGAAACATGCAGTAAACTATGCAAACTCAAGGAGCAGTGTAACAACAGTATACTTCATTGATGATGAAGGAAAATATATTAAAATCTATTGCACCACAAGCATCTTGTATCGTCCAATGATATCAAATCTTAAAGATCATCTTGATATAAGATTAAACAACTTCTTTTTAGCAAACGACCTTGTTAATACAGAAATGATTCTAAAGGAAGAAAGAGATAAGATGAAACAAGAAATGTTTAAGATGGATAAACTTCCTATATGCTAGATATAAAAACTTAAGACGATAGGATTGTTTGTTTTATCTTTGCAACATAAAACTATAGAAGTTATGAAAAGATTAGTAAGCATCTTATTATTGGTATTCGCAGTGACAATAGGCTTTGCGCAGTCATCAACTCCTGACTATATCCAGAAAGCCAAAGTTGGCCTCACTCAATATTATCCCCAGTTCAAGGATTACTTCGAGCCGATATTTGGAAAGATTATGGGATTAAAAGATAGTAGCCGTAATCTTATTAATTCAAAGATCCATGATAATTTAGATACTTTTTCGGATGAAATATCTTCTGAAAAAGAAAGGAACACTGTAGTTTTACTTGTTTTAGAAAGATTTGTGGGGAAAGATCAATTCCAGAAATCAGCAGTATTTGGCGCAACTGATGAAGATATAAGAATTGCTGTTGCAAATGAGATTGTTTATGACGTAGAGCTTACAATCAAAAAGGAAATTAGAGGAAATGAGAAAAGAATTGCTAAACTTAAAGAAATGATTAGTCTCGTGAACAATTCTACAAAAAGTAGAGAAACAACAGAAGAAATAGCTATAAAGATAGAGGAGTTTTTTGATCTATATGAAGTTAATGATATAAAAAATGTATCTGGACTCCAAAATATTATCAAGCAATATATCAACTTCAATAAACAAATCAATAGACGCCCTAGCCCCACTGGCCAAAAGTTCATTGATGAATACAATCGTATTACAAAGAGTAAGTAGATAAAACCATCAAGTTATGAAGAGATTAGTAAGCATTATCCATTGATTTATTTGCGAGTTCAAGATAAAAGCATTACCTTTGCACCAAACTTAAAAACAAGATTAAACAACAAATATATTTCAGGATTAGAGAATGTAAAGTAAACTGTGTCAGGCTACAACAAAATGTAGTTTAACACGTTTATTTTATGATGGCAAACGAAGAAATTGATTACAAGCTG
>NZ_FRBD01000028.1 GCF_900142525.1 Xylanibacter ruminicola
GGTTTATTAATTCGATTACAAATCGATACAAACTTATTTATAATCCGCAAAAGAAATAACGAGAAAATGATCAAAAGAGACCCCGTGACTCATCCTTGAAACTTCGAAGCCTTTTTTATTCCTATTTTATGTTAAATTATGCAGGTGCGCCATCACTTGCGAAACTTTAGTAGTATCATTAAGCGTTTACATATTATGGTATTGATGATATCACCTCACCATATATGGATTCTGTCCTCTGGCCTCAAGTAGAGATTGTCGCCCGGCTGCACATTGTAGAGTTCATACCAGCGGTCCATGTTCATGACCACACCGTTTACGCGCTCCTTGTCAAATGCATACCAATCATTCTTAAAATAATTATAAAAAGCATAGCCGTATTTCGAACGGAAATATTCCGCATAGCCTTGGAAGAACTTACGTTCCATTTTGTCCAGGTCTTCTCCCTTGAATCCCTGCTTTTGACAGTAGGCTACAAAGGCACTGTGAGCCACCTCCACTCCACAGATATCGGCCAAGTTCTCTTCTAGCGTCTTCTCTCCGTTGGTACGGGTATCCGGATAATCAGGAAGCGGTATAAATCCGTTATAGAGTTCTATCAGCCGTTGCTGCAAGGCCTCAAACGCCGCCCTGTCCTGTGTCGGCATCCAGTCATAATCATCTCCCCACTCATCAAGGGTTGAGCCGTATGACCCAATGGCATGTGTCAGTTCGTGACCAATCACACTCATCAGCATACCATATTTCATAGCCGGATGCATATTTTGCTCGTAGAAAGGAGGCAACATAAACGGTGCAAATATAACGACACTATTGCAGTCTTCCTCGTGAAACGACTGATCTGTCAGCAAGGGAAATCTCGTCATCGCCTCAAAATTCATGGTATTTTCTTTATACGAGGCACCCACCAGCCTGAGATGCATCATGACATATTCCTGATAAATAGCCTGCATATCTTCCAGCATATTGGTACAATGGCTTAAGTCAGGAAAATCCGCCACCCAGCGGTCCGGACTCCCAACATGGAATTGTATGTTTTTCATTCTGTTTATGGCGTAATCCTTGGTAGAGGGGCTTGCCCAAGCCACGTTTTGGATATGCTTACAGTAGGCATCCCGCATCTCTTCGCAGAGGCTTTCCACTTCAAGCTTAAGTTGGGGGGATACATAACGCTCAATCACCAGTCGACCATCAAGGTATGTTTTTAGCTTCTTAGTCATATACATTCCGTAAGTGTATGGCGTTTCGAAATCCCACGCCCTGACCTTCATATATTCATGCCCTTGCTGGTTGGCGAAAGCGGCAAAGTCGCGGAATAACTTCGTCTTCAAATAGGCCTTTAACTCTTCAATAGGCGTACGAAGCCAGTTTTTAAAGCCTCTTTGATAATTAAGATCAGCCGCTTTCAAGCCCATAGCCGGCAGCATATATTGTTTCACCAGCCCATCTGCCCTGGCCTCATATTCTGCCGACTCTTCCTCATGAGCCTCCCAATATGCCTCCTCCTCAACAGCTTTTAGCCAGTCAAACTCACCTGTATGGGTTGCAAAATATTGGTACACATCATCAAGATTATCACTCTCCATAAAAGCCAAATGCTCATCTTCAGCATCTATCGGTCCCCCCGTGTCAACATAAACGGTTATTACTTTATTGGCCGATAAATAAAGATTGAAAATCTTCAGCGCACCAGCCTTTTTCAGTTCACCCGCCACCCGGAAGGCATCTTCATAGCTCTGGATGCCGTCTATCATTTCAAAGAAAGGCTTCAGGAAAGCATAGAACTGGTCGTTGGTCACCTGTACGTTTTCATGCGCCTCCAACTGCTCATACGTAGGGTTCGTCACGCTGCCCTTCAGCAGCTTCAACGCCTCCACCATTTCTGTATCGTAAAGACCAACGATTTTCTTACCCATCATGTCGGCGTTTTTCCAATAGGTGCCGTTGCAGTACATATAGAAATTGTCGCCCGGACGGTAGTTCACGGTGTCCATATTGTCGTAAAGGGGCCAAGGGAGGTTATCCTTTGCCGAAGACGTTTCATCCTGAGGCAAAAAGCCTGTATTGTCTATGTTGTCAGTACACGACACCAACGTCGTCATTCCACAGAGTGCAAGGATGAAGATTGCTGACCAGATTGCTTTTTTACTCTTACTCATATTGATGTTTTGTTTTGATAGTTATTGTCATTCACTCTGCGTGTTCCTAAGAACAACGCTACAAAGATACATATTTTTTAAAAAAATCGAGCACTTCAATCCTTCTTTTTTTCTTTTCAGCTACTTAGACAGTATCATTGCAAAATAATCATGGCTTGATCACAACTTTTGTATAACACCAAACAAAACTCCCGTAAGTCTAGATAACTGACGGAGACCAGTCCCGCTTTTCTTTCTAATCTGTTTTGCCATTATTACCGATGGTTTATTAATTCGATTACAAATCGATACAAACTTATTTATAATCCGCAAAAGAAATAACGAGAAAATGATCAAAAGAGACCCCGTGACTCATCCCAATAGTTTAGAAACAACCAAATAAAATCCAAAAAAAATAATATAGGCAACAAAACTGCGATAATAACAGTCTTATTGCCATGAAAAGTTATGTAGTTAAATATTAAATCCTCGCCAGTTGGCGAGGATTTAATATTTTAGAAGTTCCACTTAACGGCGAGAGTGGGATTCACGAAGAATGAATGATCGTCGTAAGTGTTATAGATAAAGTTATTACTTAGCTCAATCTCGGTACCAACGCTGAAGTGGTTGGTGAAGTTGTACCAGAACTGGGGCTCACTGAGGAATACCAACTGGCCGTGGCCATTAGCTTTCTCACCGCGCCAGAGATCGAAGAAACCTGAGAAGGTGCACTTCTTATTGGCAAAGTTCAGACCCCATACGCCAGTAAACTGTACAGAGTTATAAGCTGAGGTGCCTTCGTAGCTCTTGAAGAAGCGCTTATACATCAGCTGAGCACTCCAAGTCTTAGAGAAATCGGCATTGTGACCATTGTAGGCAGCACCAATCAGAGCAGCCTGCTGAAATGACTGGAAACGGTTCAATCCGCCATTGTACTCCACATGGGCAGCAAAACCCTTGTTACCGATATTAAACTCGCGAGAGATCTCAGTATAAGCACTCTCAACAAACTTGTTGGTGAAGTCGACATCAACAAAGTAATACCATGAACCCCACTGGTCGGCCTTGAACTGCTCGAGAGTCATAGTTACCTTCTGACGACCATCCTCCTGATTAGAATAGATGTTACGACCGAAGTCATAATGCAACTGCACATTCTGTGCGTTTACGCTGAGAGCTGCTACAGCCATCAACACCAAAGAAAAAAACTTTTTCATCTTTCTACTAAATATATGAATGATTAATTATATAATGTATTTGAGTACGAAGAATACAGTCAGAACCCACATGATAGGCGAAATCTCTTTGAAACGGAATGTACACGCCTTGATGACCACATACGAGATAAGGCCCAGCACGATTCCCTCGGAGATACTGGCGGTGAACGGCATGGTTACCATCACAACGAAACTGGGCAAAGCCTCGGTGAAATCCTTAAGATTTATCTTGGTTACGGCCCTCATCATATACACACCTACCAGCACAAGTGCCGATGTAGTAGCTGCGCCAGGGATACACAGGAACAATGGCGAGAAGAACAGCGCCAAGATGAACCATACGGCCACCCAGAAGGATGTGAGACCGGTGCGACCACCCTCGGTAACACCAGTGGTACTCTCTACAAAGGTGGTAACGGTTGAAGTACCACACATAGCACCGAAAGTGGTACCAACGGCATCGGCCATCAGGGCGCGACCGATGCTACGGTTCTCGCCTATTCTGGAATCAACAAGTCCGGCACTGGCTGCGGTACCTACAAGAGTACCCAATGTGTCGAGCAAATCCATAAACAGCAACGCAAACACCACAACATAGTAGTTAAAATCGAGCGCCACGAAGCGCGAGAAATCGAACTTGAAAGCGATGGGTGCCAGCGACTGAGGGCTACTGATAAACGCGAAATCATCGGGCAAATGGGTAACGCCGAAGGGCACACCAACTGCTGTAACAATCATAATAGTATAGAACAGTGCACCACGTACGTTCTGCGAAAGAAGGATAGCACCCAACAGCACACCAAGGGCAGCAAGTACAGAGGTTGCACTCCATACTCCAAGAGTTGTCATCGACGAATCGCTGGCCACGATAATTTCACCGTTCTTGAGTCCGATGTAGGCAATAAAGATACCGATGCCCACCGAGATAGAATAACGCAGATTCTGCGGAATGGCATTAACGATGACCTCACGAACCTTGAAGATGGTGAGCAGTATAAACACGATACCCTCGATGAGTACGGCAGCCAGTGCCTCCTGCCAGGTGTAGCCCATAGTGATGACCAGTGTGTAGGCAAAGAAGGCATTGATGCCCATGGCTGGAGCCAGGGCAAACGGCAATTTGGCATAGAACGCCATGACGAGAGTAGCTACAGCGGCCGAAATGGCTGTGGCTGAAAACAAAGCACCTTTATCCATACCGGCATCGCTCAGCATCTGAGGATGAACAGCCAGTATGTAAGACATGGTGAGGAATGTGGTCAGTCCGGCCACAAACTCAGTTCTCATCGAGTGCTTCTCGACATCGAACCCAAGTAAGGATAGTAATTGTTTCATGTTTTTAATTATTTAGCAAGTTATACATCATTCTTGCCGCATTGTCGGGGGCTTTCTCATCGCCCAACGCACGCGATACCTCTAGATAGCCCTCCAACATCTCCTCTCTTGCATCACCACTGAGGATCTTAGCAAGTTCGGTACGTATATTGGCCACCGAGAAACTTTCGGCCACAAGTTCTTTGACTACCTCGCGACCTGCCACTAGGTTGACAAGCGAAACATATTTTACTTTCAACATGTGGCGACGGACAAAGCCGGCAATCTGAGGCAACGGCGTCTTATAGCACACCACCTGTGGAACACCGAACAAGCATGTCTCCAGAGTAGCAGTACCACTGGTGACCAGCGCTGCATGGGCTTTCGACAACAAGTCGTAAGTCTTGCCGAACACGATTTCTGCCTGAGAGCCCTTCATAAACTCTTGATAGTATTCGGGAGCTATACCGGGAGCACCAGCCACCACAATCTGGTAATTATTTTCATACCCCTTCACTGCCTCCAGCATCGGCGGCAGGTTATCCTTAATTTCCTGTTTACGCGAGCCCGCCAGGAGAGCGATGATTCTATCATCCCCTCGTACCACCGCGCCACCGCGCCCACAAAACTCGCGCACTTCATCAGCCGTGGGATTACCTACATAATGTATGGGATAGTTATGTTTCTTCTCAAAGAAATCCACCTCGAACGGGAGGATTGAGTACAACTCGTCGACATCGCGCTTGATGTTCTTGATACGATACTCCTTCCAAGCCCAAATCTTCGGTGAGATATAGTAAAACACCGGTATGTTTGTATGAGATTTTACATACTCGGCAATCTTGAGATTAAAACCAGGATAGTCTACCAGCACCACACAATCGGGCTGCCACGCTACGATATCCTGCTTACACATCTTCATATTGCGAAGAATAGTTGGTAAATGCAACAACACAGGAATAAAGCCCATGTAGGCCAGTTCCTTATAATGACGCACACGGGTACCACCTACAGCAGTCATCATATCGCCACCGAAGAAGCGAAACTGCGCATTTGCGTCAATTTCTTTCAACGAGTGCATCAGATGTGACGCATGCAGGTCGCCCGAGGCCTCACCAACTATTAAGTAATACCTCATAAGTTCCAGCCTTTAATTTTATCCATCGCCTCGTAGGCGGTGACGTCAATCCGGGTAGGGGTGATGGCGATGTAGCCGTGCGACAAGGCCCAGTTGTCGGTATCCTCAGCCTCTGGTTCATCATTGCGATAGTGACCTACCATCCACCAATAGTCATAACCGCGGGGATGATGACACTTCACCGTCTCGTTATACCAGGTGCCATACGCCATTCGGCATACTTTCACACCCTTATAAGCCTCAACCAGAGGGAAATTCACATTCAGGCACACACCCTTGGGCAGTCCCTCGGCCAGTATCCGCTGGGTTATCTGCCTAACATAGGGGCGCAGAGGTTCAAAGTCGGCATCGGCATGCTGATTGCAAAGCGAGAAAGCCACCGACGGAATATATTTCAGGCATCCCTCGATGGTAACACCCATAGTACCACTGTAGTGCGTATTTACCGAAGCATTATCGCCGTGATTGATACCACCAATCACCATATCCGGACGGCGAGGGCATAACTCTACCAAAGCCATTTTCACACAGTCGACAGGTGTGCCGTTGCACGACCACACCTCTACCCCATCCTCTTTGTGGTGCAGATTCAGTCGCAAGGGGATACCAGCCGAGAAAGCACACGAGTATCCGCTGCGGGCATCATCGGGAGCACATACAATGATGTCGGCTATATCCTTGAGCATTTCTATCAGGCAGTTTATACCCTTTGCCTGATAACCGTCATCATTCGAAATGAGCAATAAAGGTCGTTTAATTTCCATAAAATAATTATGATTTGCGTGCAAAAGTACGAAAAAAGGTTTAAAAAGCAGCGTTTTCTCATAAGAAATGTGTAACTTTGTGGCCAAATTTCTTATTTTTATCAAGATAGAACTGAAGAAAATGGGTAAGATTATTGCTTTAGCAAACCAAAAAGGCGGTGTCGGTAAAACAACGACAACCATCAACCTGGCAGCTTCGCTGGCCACGCTGGAGAAGACTGTTCTCGTAGTCGACGCCGACCCTCAGGCCAACGCATCGAGCGGTTTGGGAGTCGACATTAAGGAAGTTGACTGCTCACTATACGAATGTATCATCAACAAAGCCGACGTTCACGAAGCCGTGTACACCACCGATATCGATGGTCTGGACATAGTGCCCAGCCACATAGATCTGGTAGGTGCCGAGATAGAGATGCTGAATCTGGCTGATCGCGAGAAAGTGCTTAAGAACATGCTCGACCCAATACGCGATGAGTACGACTACATACTGATAGACTGCTCACCATCGCTGGGCCTCATCACTGTTAACGCACTGACTGCTGCCGACTCGGTTATCATCCCCGTACAGTGCGAATACTTTGCACTTGAGGGTATCAGCAAGTTGCTGAATACCATCAAAATCATCAAGAACAAACTGAACCCCATGCTGGAGATTGAGGGATTCCTGCTGACAATGTACGACAGTCGTCTGCGTCTGGCCAACCAGATCTACGACGAGGTGAAACGTCACTTCCAGGAACTGGTGTTCAAGACCGTTATACAGCGAAACGTGAAACTATCAGAAGCTCCGAGCCATGGACTGCCCGCCATCCTTTACGATGCAGAATCGACGGGTGCCAAGAACCATCTGGCTTTGGCTCAGGAAATCATATACAAGAACAGAAAATAAATTATGGCTGTTAAGAAGAAATACGACCGTAGCGTCTTGGGACGCGGACTGGATAATATTGGTTCGGGCAGAGGCCTTGGACTAGATGCACTGATAAACACTAACGACATCAGAACAAAAGGCACAGCAAACCTACTGATGCTGCCTATTGAACAGATAGAGCCCAACCCCGACCAGCCTCGACACGAGTTCGACGAGAGCGCACTGAAGGAGTTGGCTGTCAGCATCCGCGAGATTGGCGTGATTGTACCCATCACCGTCAGACAGATGGAGGGCAACCACTACCAGATTATTGCTGGTGAGCGCCGTTGGAGAGCATCGAACATGGCTGGTTTGAAAGAGTTGCCAGCATATATCATGGCTACCGGCGATGAGCACGTGATGGAGATGGCTCTAGCCGAGAATATTCAGCGTGAAGACCTGAATGCCATTGAGATAGCACTAGCCTATCAGCGCTTGGCCGAGACAACAGGTATGACTCAGGAGCGTATGTCGGAGCGACTTGGCAAGAGCCGCGCATCGATTACCAACTACCTGCGACTGCTGAAACTACCTGCACAGATACAGATGGCCCTGAAGAACAGGGATATAGACATGGGCCACGCCCGTGCACTGCTGTCGCTCGACAGCCCGTCGGCACAGCTCAAGCTATATAAGGATGCACATCGCAATGGTTACTCGGTACGTAAGATAGAAGAGATAGTACAGAGGATGAAGAAAGGTGAGCCACTGCAGGAGGTTAAGAAACTGATTGACCCCAAGCAGTTGCCACTGGAGTACAGCATTCTGAGAGACCGTCTGTCGGAACTGTTTAAAACAAAAGTTACAATGACCTGCTCGCCCCAGATGAAAGGCAAATTCAGTATTAACTTCTCAAACGAGGACGAACTGGAGTACATCATGCAGGTATTCGACAAAGTGAAGAAAGGTCAGAAATGAGGAGAACAAGCAAACTGTGGCTAACGGGTATGCTCCTTACTCTGGTGACAAGTGCCGCCAAGGCGCAAGAGCCGCTAGAGGACGACTCGTTAAAGCAGTCGATTAATAACGAGATGTCGGTACTGATCGATTCGGCACGGATTCCCAAGAATCCCGCGAGGGACATGAATCTGTGGCGCCCCGACCCCAAGCGAGCTCTGTGGCTGGCGCTGGTCATTCCGGGCGGCGGACAGATATACAACCGCAAATATTGGAAGTTGCCGCTGGTATATGGCGGATTCCTGGGTTGTCTGTACGCCATGAACTGGAACAACACCATGTACAAGGACTATTCGCAGGCATATCTTGACCTGACAGATAGCGACCCGGCCACACAGAGTTACAACCAGTTTCTGCACCTTGGTGCACAGATTAACGACAGCAATAAAGACCGATATAAAGATCTGTTTAAAAAGCGAAAAGACCGCTACCGCCGCTGGCGCGACATGAGTTTCTTTGTGCTGGTTGGCGTTTATGCACTATCGGTAGTCGACGCTTATGTAGATGCAGAATTGTCGGTTTTCGATATATCGAAAGACCTGAGTCTGAGAATCGAGCCAACAGTACTCGACAATCACACCTCGAAGAATCCGCTTGACGCGGCAGTAGGACTGCAGTGCAGTGTAAGGTTTTGAAGGAGATGAGGAGTTGTAATTAATGGATGATTATGATTATAAATAATATTAAGAATGTAAACGGTATGAACAAGTGGCTGAAAGTGGGAACATTACTTTTCACTTTCAACCTCTCACTGTTCACTTCGCCTGTTGCTGCGCAGACAGTGATAGACGATGATGACGAGGAGGAAGTTGACTCATTGTTCGTGCCTATAGAAGACGAAATCTCAGTAGTTGACAAACAGGGTAACACCGAATTCATCGATTTCCCTGAGGCCATGACTTATAATCTCGACAGTCTGATGAGCCTCTATATGTCGAAGAACTATCTGAGCATGCCGGGCGATTGCGAGATGAAGGACGAGAACCCATTGTTTACTCCTGAAGAGTATATAGACCGACTTCGCCGTATGCCAACAGTGATGGAGATGGCATACAACGATATCGTACAGCGATTCATCGACCGATACATGGCACGCCTGCGCCATTCAGTGAGCTATATGCTGGGAGCCACAAACTTCTACGTACCCATATTCGAAGAGGCACTCGAGGCATATCAGGTGCCACTTGAGCTCAAGTACCTGCCTGTTATTGAGAGCGCCTTGAACCCAAGGGCCGTATCACGTGTAGGCGCCACAGGACTGTGGCAGTTCATGCTAGGCACAGGTAAGCAATACGGACTGGAGGTCAACTCGCTGGTTGATGAACGTCGCGACCCGGTTAGATCATCGTATGCAGCAGCACGCTATCTGCGCGACCTGTATCGTATCTTCGGCGATTGGAACCTGGTTATTGCCGCCTACAACTGCGGACCAGGCAACATCAATAAGGCCATACACCGCTCGGGTGGCGAGAAGGACTACTGGCGACTGTACCCATATCTGCCCGCCGAGACTCGTGGTTACGTACCTGCATTTATTGCAGCCAACTATGCCATGACATACTACTGTGAGCATGGTATCTGTCCGATGAGTACCCGACTGCCACTACAAACCGACACTGTGGTTGTAGACCGCGATGTACACTTGGAGCAGATAGCCAAGGTATTGGATCTGGACATCGAGATGCTGCGCTCACTGAACCCGCAATACCGTCGCGACATTGTGCCAGGCGCCAACAAGCCATACGCTATCCGACTGCCAATGGCTGACACCGGCCGATTTATCGACATGCAGGATTCTATCTATAGCTATCGTGCCAGCGAGTTGCTCACCAAGCGTGCCGTAGTAGATGTGAACGACGACCTGCCAACCTTCCGCAGTAAGGTAGCCAAGCGCGGTCGCCGAGCCAGTGCCCGCAAGGGGCGCAACGCACGTCGCGGCAAGGCAACCAGCAAATCACGCCGCAGTAAAGCCACAAAGTCGCGCAAGAGAAGAAGAAGATAAAAAATAAAGCCTACGGATTATACGGATCAATCGGATTAATAATACCGAAAAGAAATAATCTGTAAAATCCGTATAATCCGTAGGAAAAATATAAAATGGGAATATGGCAGAAGAGAAGCAAATAACACAGGAGGAAAGAGATGAGCAGATGATTAACGAGGCGTTTCAGCAGCTGCTGAACGACTATATCTCGTCGCGTCATCGTAAGAAAGTCGACCTTATCACTAAGGCCTTCAACTTTGCACGTCAGGCCCACAAGGGAGTACGCCGACTCTCGGGCGAGCCATATATCATGCACCCCATCGCTGTTGCCCAGATTGCCTGTTCGGAGGTTGGACTGGGTTCTACCAGTATCTGTGCCGCCCTGCTGCACGATGTGGTCGAGGACACCGATTATACCGTAGAAGATATCGAGAACATCTTTGGTGCCAAGATAGCACAGATTGTAGACGGACTGACAAAGATCAGTGGTGGAATCTTCGGCGAACAAGCCTCGGCACAGGCAGAAAACTTCAAGAAACTGCTGTTGACGATGAGCGATGACATCCGCGTGATCATCATCAAGATATGCGACCGTCTGCACAACATGCGAACGCTGGAGAGTCAGCCTGCCAACAAGCAATATAAGATTGCAGGCGAGACCTTATATATATATGCCCCACTGGCCAACCGTTTGGGACTGAACAAGATCAAGTCGGAACTGGAAAATCTGAGCTTTAAGTTCGAACATCCCGACGAATATGCATCGATAGAGTCGAAACTGAAGCTGACCAGTGACGAGCGTGACGAGTTGTTCTCGCAGTTCACCAGTCCTATCGAGGATGCTCTGAAGCAGATGGGCATCAAATACGAGATCAAGGAGCGCGTAAAGACACCTTATTCTATATGGAATAAGATGCAGAACAAGCACGTGAGCTTTGAGGAGATATACGACATACTGGCAGTACGTATCATCTTTACGCCTAATAACCGCAACGAAGAGGTGAACGAGTGCTTCAATATTTATGTAGCCATATCGAAGATTTACAAGAGTCACCCCGACCGTCTGCGCGACTGGCTCAGTCAGCCAAAAGCCAACGGCTATCAGGCTTTGCATGTAACACTGATGTCGAAACAGGGACAGTGGATAGAGGTACAGATACGCTCTGACCGCATGGACGAGATTGCCGAACAGGGATTTGCCGCACACTGGAAATACAAGGACGGCGTTGAGGAGGAATACACCGAAGACGAGAACGAGTTGAACGAGTGGCTGCGTACAATCAAGGAAATCCTGGACGACCCACAGCCCGATGCTATGGACTTTCTGGACACCATCAAGCTCAACCTCTTTGCCAGCGAGATATTCGTATTTACACCTAAGGGCGAGATACGCACACTCCCTGCAGGCTGTACAGCGCTCGACTTCGCTTTCTCTATTCACACCTTCCTGGGCAGCCACTGTATCGGTGCCAAGGTAAACCACAAGTTGGTGCCACTGAGCTATAAGCTGCAGAGCGGCGACCAGGTGGAGATTCTCACATCGAAGTCACAGCATGTCAATGCCGGATGGATCAACTTCGTATCTACCGCCAAGGCAAAGGCCAAGATTCAGGCCATACTGCGTCGTGACAACCGCGAGACCCAGCGCGAGGGCGAGGAGATACTGAACGCATTCCTGAAGAAGAACGGCTTTGAACCCACAACGGCCCTGGCCGACAAGTTGACCGAGTTTCATGAATACCGCGGCCGCGCCGACTTCTTCCTGGCTCTAGGCGAGAAAATAGTACTACTGGGCGAGAAAGACATCGACGAGCTGAACGGCAAGAACAAAGATGACGACAACAACAAGGGATGGCGAAAGTACATACCATTTGTTGGTGGCGACAAGAAGAAAAAAGAGGAGTCGGCCAAGCAGGAGCTGTTTGTAGTGCCCGACAAGTTCAACCGCAAGAAGCCCATCTACATCTCCGAAGAGAATATCAAACAGTATAAGTTCATGGGCTGTTGTCACCCTATTCCAGGCGACGATGCCTTGGGTTACATCAACAACAAGAATCAGATTGAGATACATAAGCGTGCCTGTCCGGTAGCAGCTAAGCTGAAGACCAGCTATGGCAACCGCATTCTCGATATCAAATGGGACATGCACCGCAAGCTCTACTTCGATGCTACCATCCGCATCAGCGGTATCGACCGTATGGGAATGCTCAACGACATTACACAGGTCATTTCGTCGCAGATGAATGTCAACATCCACAAGATTCTCATCACCTGCGAAGAAGGTATCTTTGAGGGTACCATCGAAATGCGAGTGCATGACCGCGAAAATGTACGCGCCATCATGGAGAACCTGAAGAAGATTCAGGATCTGAAAGAAATCGCCGAAATTATGTAAACAAACTAGTTATAAAAGATGAAAAAACTACTACTATTACTGGCCATCATGGTCTCTTGCGCTGCAAGCGCTGCCAGCAAATACGACAATCCTGATACGATTGTTGTATCAAGAGATGGTACGGGCGAGTTCCGTACCGTCGACGAAGCCATCGAGGTATGCCGTGCCTTTATGGATTATCACAAGGTGATATTTGTTAAGAATGGCACATATAAAGAGAAACTGATTATCCCATCATGGGTACAGAACATCGAGATTTGTGGCGAGGATGTGAATAAGACCATCATCACTTACGATGATCATGCCAACATCAAGCGCCCTGAGACGGGAAAGCCCATGGGCACTTTCCGCACCTACACGCTGAAGATAGAAGGCAACGACATCACACTGAAGAACATCACCATCGAGAACAACTCTGCCCGTCTAGGACAGGCTGTGGCTCTACATACCGAGGGTGACCGTCTGGTGTTTATCAACTGCCGATTCGTGGGACATCAGGATACCGTGTATACCGGTCTGGCTGGCACACGACTCTACTTTAAGGGTTGCTACATCTGCGGCACTACCGATTTCATTTTCGGCCCGTCTACAGCATGGTTCGAAGACTGCACCATCGAGAGTCTTATCAACTCGTACGTCACTGCAGCCTCAACGCCTAAGGATCAGCCTTTCGGTTATATATTCAACAACTGCCGACTGACAGCCGGAGGTCAGGCTACAAAGGTTTATCTGGGCCGACCATGGCGCCCCTATGCCTACACATTGTTCATGAACTGTCAGCTGGCAGGGCATATCAATGCCGAGGGGTGGGAGAACTGGCGTAACCCAGAGAACGAAAAGACAGCCCGTTATATGGAATACAACAACCGTGGCGAGGGTGCACAGCCCAAGCAGCGCGTAGCATGGAGTCGACAGTTGTCAAAAGCCGAAGCGGCGAAAATCACCCTGCAAACAGTCTTCGCCCGCAACGACAATTGGATTCCCCTACAATAAGCAACTAATTACACATTATTTATATATGAAGAAATTACTCCTACTAGTTTTAACCACTCTGCTGTCGGCAGCTGTCACTGCCCAGGAGCGTCCGTTATGGTTGCGCTATTGTGCCATCTCGCCCGACGGCAGCACAATCGCATTTGCATATAAAGGCGATCTATACACAGTTCCTTCAACAGGTGGAACAGCTAAACAGCTGACCACAAACCCTGCCTACGAAGCAAAACCCGTCTGGAGTCCAGACGGAAGTAAGATTGCATTCGTATCCGACCGTGGTGAAGGAGCCATGAACGTTTATGTGATTCCAAGTACCGGAGGTGAGCCAAAAATGCTTACCACAAGTAGTCATAACAAGTCAGTCATAGGTTTCAAGGATAACGACAACGTTATCTTCAGTATGGCCGATATGCCTACTAAGCAGTCGATCATTGCACCTGTATCCAAATTTTCACAGGTTTACGAAGTAAATGTCAAAGGCGGTCGTCCACACCTGTTCTCTGCATTGATGCTGGCCGATATGAACATCAACCGCAAGACGGGCGATATTCTGTACCACGACACCAAAGGTGGCGAAGATGTTTTCCGTAAGCATCACCAGTCGCCTATCTGCCGCGATATCTGGCTGCTGTCGAAGGGTAAGCACACCAAACTGACCGACTTTGCTGGCGAAGACCGTACACCAGTATGGTCGGTTGACGGCAAAGGATTTTATTACCTGAGCGAGCAGAATGGTTCATTCAACATCTGGTATCGCAACCTTGACGGCTCACAGAAACAGCAGATCACTTATCACCAGACAAACCCGGTAAGATTCCTGTCGTCAGCTCAAGACGGAACACTTTGCTATGGTTACGATGGCGAGATATACACACTCCACCAGGGAGGTAAACCACAGCGTATCAACATCTATATCACCGGTGACCGTGTGGATCGCGATCTGATTCCAGAAGTAGCTACCAAGGGTGCTACTGAAGTATTCCCCTCGCCCAGTGGCAAGGAGATTGCTTTCGTGATGCATGGCGATGTTTACGTGACATCGGTTGAATACAAAACGACGAAACAGATTACCGACACCCCCGAGATGGAGCGTAATATATGTTTTGCCCCCGACGGTCGTAGTATCGTATATGCTTCAGAGCGCAACGGCAGTTGGAACATCTACCAAACTAAGATTAAGAACAAGGAAGAAAAGCAGTTCACCTATGCCAGCGATCTGATTGAGGAACAGCTGACCAAAAAGAACAAGACCTCACTACAGCCCCAGTATAGTCCCGACGGCAAAGAGGTGGCCTTCTTTGAGGACCGCGGCACACTGCGTATCATCAATCTGGGCACCAAGCAGATTCGCACCGTGATGGATGGCAAGAACGTATTCTCATATTCCGATGGCGACATTGATTTTGAGTGGAGTCCCGACAGCAAATGGCTATTAGCTACCTATTTTGGCGATGGCGGTTATCATCACGACGACATCGCGCTGATTGATGCTTCAGGTAAGAAGAAGCCATACAACCTCACTAACAGTGGCTACTCCGACATGAATCCTCACTGGGCTCTGGACGGTAAGGCTATGCTGTTCAAGAGCAACCGCAGAGGTTATAAGAACCACGGCGGTCACGGTTATCATACCGACTTCTTCATCATGTTCTTCGATATCGACGCCTACGAGCGCTTCATGATGACCAAGGAAGAGAAGGCTATCTACGACGAACAGCATAAGGCTGACAAGAAAGATGCCAATGCACCATTGGTATTCGACCTTGAGAATGCCCGTAAGCGTACCGTTCGCCTCACCGACCATTCTACCCGCATGGGCGATGCCTTCATGACTACTAAGGGCGACACGCTTTACTATGAAGCAGCTTACGACGAAGATTACCATCTGTATAAGTACGATCTGCTGGAGGACAAAAAAGAAGTGATTCTGAATGCTATCGGTTCAGGTTCGCTTAAGGCCGACAAGAAGGGCAAGAACCTCTTCGCACTCTCTAAGGGCGGTATCAAGCGCATTGAGATTCCAAAGGGCCGTCGTACCACTATCGAGTTCGAGGCACCATTCAACTACCGTCCATATGCAGAGCGCAAGAATCTGTTCGACCACATCTGGCGCCAGGTAAACGATAAGTTCTACCGTGCCGACATGCATGGCGTTGACTGGGCCGGATACAAGAAGATCTATGAGAAGTTCCTGCCATATATCAACAACGAATACGACTTCCGCGACATGTTGGGCGAGATGCTGGGCGAGCTGAATGCATCACATACCGGTGCACGCTATAACCGTAGCATCAAGTTCCGCACCGCCTCGCTTGGTGTATTCTTCGACGAGAGCTATAAGGGCGACGGTCTGAAGATTGCCGAAATAGTAAAGGGTAGTCCACTGGCTGTTCGCAACACAGGTGTTAAGGCTGGCGACATCATCGAAGCCATCGATGGCACACCTATCAAGAAGGGCGAAGACTTTTATCCTCTTCTGTTAAACAAGACCGGAAAGAATGTCAGACTGACTATCGGGGGCAAGAATGTAATCATCAAAGCCATCTCATTGTCGGCATTCAACTCACTGCTTTTCGACAGATGGGTTGAGCGTAACCGCCAGTTCGTAGATAGTATCTCAGGTGGGCGCATTGCCTATGTTCATATTCCATCGATGAACGGCAACAGCTTCCGCAAACTCTACGAAGAGCTGCTGAATGAGGACAATCGCGAGCGCGACGCTGTCATTGTAGATGAGCGTCATAATGGTGGTGGTTATCTGCATGATGACTTATGTAGACTGCTGAACGGACGCCAGCACTCCCACTTCATGGCTCACGGCAAGTATCTCGGTATCGAGCCTTCTGCTCAGTGGAACAAGCCTTCGTGTGTACTTGTCTGCGAGGATGACTATAGCAATGCATGCGGATTCCCACGACTGTATCAGGATATGAAGATTGGTAAGGTTATCGGTGCCCCTGTTGCAGGAACTTCTACCAGCGTTTGGTGGGAGACACTGGTTAACGGCATCATCTTCGGCATTCCACAGGTAGGACGTATCGATATTCGTGGTGACTACGGTGAGAATACACCGTTGAATCCCGACATTGTAGTATACAATAGTCCTGACGATTTTATTAACGGACACGACACTCAGCTGGAGCGCGCCGTGAAGGAAATGCTGAAAGAAGGTGCTGAATTCAAAGAAAAGACCAAGAACGAGTTCGGAGGTCATAAGAGATAAAAAGGAAATCCCCGCCGGTTGGCGGGGATTCTCTTTTTATTTATAACATGTCTAAGTGATCTCTCAGTTTTTCAAGCTCCGAACGCATTTCTATCAGTGCTTCAAGAGCATTCGCCTTGGTATCGGCTCCTTTGCGGTTCTTCTGTAGTATTTCACGTGCAGCCGATATCTTGAAACCGCGTATCTTTACCAGATTATGTATCAATCTGATCTGTTCGATATCTTTCTCCTGATACTGACGTATCTTGGCTGTGCCTGAGGTCTTCGGCCTCAAGAATGTAAACTCCTGCTCCCAATAGCGCAAAGTGCTCTCATTCAGGTCGAACATCTCTGCTACCTCCCTGATGGAGTAGTAAGTCTTGAGATTCTTTTTCAGATTAAGTGCCATAATTCATTTCTATTTCGCCGCAAAGATACAAAATATTTTTGAACGAAAAGAAAAAATGGATTTTTATTTTGTATTTCGCTTGTTTATTCGTACCTTTGCACCCCAAATAGTGAAATAGTAAATTGTCAAATAAGAAGTAAGATGATGACAGCAAACGAGATTCGCGACTCTTACAAGAAGTTTTTCGAGTCGAAACAGCACGCTATCGTACCATCAGCCCCTATGGTGATCAAGGATGACCCCACGCTGATGTTTACGAATGCAGGTATGAACCAGTGGAAAGATATTATTCTCGGCACACGTGACCCTGAGCCACGTCGTCGAGCGGATACACAGAAGTGCCTGCGTGTTAGCGGAAAGCATAACGACCTGGAAGAGGTTGGTCACGACACCTACCATCACACCATGTTCGAGATGCTGGGCAACTGGAGTTTCGGCGACTATTTCAAGGAGGGTGCCATCGATATGGCTTGGGAGTATCTGGTAGATGTGCTCAAGCTGAATCCAGAGGATCTCTATGTTACAGTGTTCGAGGGTTCACCTGAGGAGAACATTCCTCGCGATGACGAGGCTGCCAAGTACTGGGCAAAGCATGTACCCGAGGATCACATCATCAACGGTAACAAGCACGACAACTTCTGGGAGATGGGCGATACAGGTCCTTGCGGTCCTTGCTCTGAGATTCACGTTGACTCTCGTACTCCCGAGCAGAAGGCTGCCAGCGGCAAGACTGGTCGTGAGTTGGTTAACCAGGACGATCCACAGGTGATCGAGATTTGGAACCTGGTATTCATGCAGTTCAACCGCAAGGCTGATGGAAGTCTTGAGAAGCTGAGTATGAACGTGATCGATACCGGTATGGGCTTCGAGCGCCTGGTTCGTATGATGCAGGGCAAGCACTCTAACTACGATACCGATGTTTTCCAGCCAATCATCAAGGCCGAGCAGCAGATTACCGGCCTCAAATACTATACCTTCGAGGAAGAAGAGGCCAGTAAATCTAGTGATGCTAGTCAGGCTAGTTCGGCTAGTTCTGCTAGCCAGGCTAGTATCAACGTAGCCATGCGCGTCTGCGCCGACCACCTGCGTGCCGTAGCATTCTCGATTGCCGATGGTCAGCTGCCTTCTAACGCCAAGGCTGGTTATGTGATTCGCCGAATCCTGCGCCGTGCCGTGCGTTATGCTTATACCTTCCTCAATCAGAAGGATGGATTCCTGCATAAGCTCGTTCCAACACTCGTTGCCGAGATGGGCGATGCCTTCCCAGAACTGAAGGCTCAGCAGCAGCTGATAACTAAGGTGATTAAAGAGGAGGAGGATTCATTCCTGCGCACCCTCGAAAAGGGTATCGGCATGCTGAACGATGCTATGCAGGAGATGAAGAGTAAAGGAGAGAAGGAGTTGAACGGCGAAAAGGCTTTCCGTCTATTCGATACTTATGGATTCCCACTCGACCTGACAGAGCTTATCTGTCGCGAGAACGGCTTCACCGTTAACGAGGAGCAGTTCAACGTAGAGATGCAGAAGCAGAAGGAGCGCGCCCGCAACGCCGCTGCCGTAGAGAACAGCGATTGGGTTGAAGTCTCAAGTGATGCTAGTGATGCTAGTAATGCTAGTTCTGCTAGTCAGGCTAGAGAGCAGATCTTCGTAGGCTACGATTATACAGAATACGAGTGCCATATCATCCGCTACCGCAAGGTAACCCAGAAGAAGAACGAGTTCTATGAGCTGGTTCTCGACTATACCCCATTCTATGGCGAGATGGGTGGTCAGGTAGGTGACTGTGGTGTACTCTGCAACGAGGCCGAGACCATCGACATTATCGACACCAAGCGCGAAAATGGTCAGAGCGTACACATCGTAAAGGCCCTGCCAAAGGATCCTACTGCCCAGTTCATGGCTTGTGTGGATACCGACAAGCGTAACGCCTCTGCCGCTAACCATACAGCTACCCACCTGCTCGACTATGCACTGAAGCAGATTCTGGGCGACCACGTAGAGCAAAAGGGTTCGTTCGTAAGCCCCGACACACTGCGCTTCGACTTCTCTCACTTCGAGAAGGTTACCGACGAGCAGTTGCGTGAGGTTGAGCGCATGGTAAATGACATGATCCGTCAGGACATCCACATTGATGAGCATCGCGATGTACCATTTGATGAGGCTAAGAAACTCGGTGCTATCGCCCTGTTCGGTGAGAAGTATGGTGACAAGGTTCGCGTGGTTCGTTTCGGTCCTTCATGCGAGTTCTGTGGTGGTATCCACGCATCAAGCACTGGTCGCATCGGTTTCTTCAAGATTCTCTCTGAGAGCAGCGTGGCTGCCGGTATCCGTCGTATCGAGGCTAAGACCGGTAAGGAGTGCGAGGAAATGTTGTATGTGATGGAAGACAATCTGCGTGCCGTACGTGCATTCTTCAACAATGCCAAGGACCTGCAGGGTGTGATTGCAAAATATATTGAGGAGCACGACTCGATGAAGAAAGAAATCGAGGCCTTCCAGGCTGCACGCGTAGCAAATCTGTCAAAAGAGTTGGTAAACAAGGCCCGCACCGTAAATGGCGTATCTGTTATCACAGCTAAGTTCGACATGATGCCTAATGCAGCCAAGGATTTGGTATTCAAGGTTCGCGAGCTCTGCCCTGAGCACCTTGTATGTGTAGTAGGTACCGTGTTCGACGGCAAACCAATGCTTAATGTCATGCTGAGCGACGATATGGTAAAAGACCACGGTCTGAATGCCGGTCAGCTGGTACGCGAAGCTGCTAAGCTGATGCAGGGTGGCGGTGGTGGCCAGCCTCACTTCGCCCAGGCAGGTGGTAAGAACCCCGATGGCCTTACTGCCGCAGTCGACAAGGTGATAGAGCTTGCAAACCTCTAAAATGATACTAGCATCGCTAGCCCTACTAGAACATCTAGTACGGCTAGTAATGCTAGATAATCTAGTTATTAAATTAATCGCCAAAATGAATGTACTTCGCCGTCAACCTAACTGGGAATCACTATATTTCTATCAGAAGTCACAAGTATTATATCAGCTGACTTTCATCTTTGCAAAGCGCTACCTAAAGCATGGCGATCGCACGATAGATCAGATGGTACAAGCCGCACGCTCAGGTAAACAGAATATCGTAGAAGGCTCGGCCGATGGAGTGACATCGATGGAAATGGAAATCAAACTGATGAATGTAGCCCGCTCCAGTATCAAAGAGCTGAAAGAAGATTACGAAGACTATCTGGTATCACGCCAACTTAAACTCTGGCAGAAAAATCATCCCAGATACGCCAGAATGATAGACTTCTGCAAGAACCACAACAAACTGGAAGATTATCAACCCTACTTCGACAAATGGAATGATGAAGAGATGGCAAACATCGCTTTATCATTATGTCATTTTGTTGATAAGATGATGACCAGCTATCAGCAGAACCTGCAGAAGACATTTGTTGAGGAAGGAGGCATCAAAGAGCGCATGACAGCCGCCCGCCTTGGCTATCGCACCAACCAGAAAGAAGAAATTAACAGATTACAGCAAGAAAACGAGAGATTACAAAAAGAACTAGAACAGCTTAAGAATAAAAAGAATAACTAGCATCTCTAGCATGGCTTGCCTAGCTAGAATATCTAGATTGGCTAGAATATCTAGTTATGCTAGAATATCTAGTTATGCTAGAGATGCTAGCCAATCTAGAAAAAACAAAGAAAAACTTTGTTCTTTCTAGATTTTTTTGTACCTTTGCAGGCAAACTGAAAACCCGTTAAAGATAATGGACGACGAAATAAAAGATGTATTAGAGTCGGAACAGCATACCGATTATAAACCAAGTAACCGCTTTGATGCCGCAGCGGTTCATCATCTAAGCGGCATGTATCAGAACTGGTTCCTGGATTACGCCAGCTACGTAATCCTGGAGCGAGCCGTGCCCCATCTGGGCGACGGACTGAAACCTGTGCAGCGACGCATCCTCCACTCGATGAAACGAATGGACGATGGACGATATAACAAGGTGGCCAACATCGTTGGTCACACCATGCAGTTCCACCCTCACGGCGATGCCAGTATCGGCGACGCTCTGGTACAGCTTGGACAGAAGGACCTGCTCATCGACACGCAGGGTAACTGGGGAAACATCCTTACCGGATCATCGGCAGCCGCACCACGATATATCGAGGCACGACTGAGCAAATTTGCACTTGATACGGTATTCAACCCAAAGACTACCGACTGGAAAATGTCGTACGACGGTCGTAATAAGGAGCCTATCACACTCCCTGTCAAGTTCCCGTTGCTGTTGGCACAAGGTGCCGAGGGTATTGCTGTAGGACTGAGCTCAAAGATCCTGCCACATAACTTCAACGAGATATGCGATGCAGCCATCAGCTATCTGCACGAGCAGCCGTTTGCACTCTACCCCGACTTCCCCACCAGCGGAAGCATCGACGTATCGAAATACAACGACGGTCAGCGTGGCGGTGTCATCAAGGTACGTGCCAAGATCGAAAAGATAGATCAGAAGACGCTGGTTATCCGCGAGATACCATTCTCAAAGACATCAGAGACCCTGCAGGACTCTATCGTAAAAGCCATCGAGAAAGGAAAGATCAAGGCCCGTAAGGTTGAAGACCTCACGGCTGCCGAGGTAGAGATACAGGTGCATCTGGCTCCTGGCGTATCGAGCGATAAGACCATCGATGCCCTCTATGCCTTTACCGACTGCGAGGTGAGCATCTCGCCCAACTGCTGTATCATCGAAGACAACAAGCCGCAGTTCCTCACCGTGAGCGATGTGCTGCGCCACTCTGTAGATCGTACCAAGGACCTGATTCGTCAGGAACTGGAAATCCGCAAGGGCGAACTGCTGGAGCAGCTGCACTTCCAGAGTCTGGAGCGTATCTTCATCGAGGAACGCATCTATAAGGACAAGAAATTCGAACAGGCACCGGACGTAGATGCCGTTTGCGAACATATCGACGAGCGACTCACACCGTACTATCCACAGATGATTCGCGAGGTGACCAAGGACGATATCCTGAAGCTGCTCGAAATCAAGATGCAGCGCATCCTGAAGTTTAATAAGGATAAGGTCGACGAACTGATGGCACGCCTGAAGGCCGAGATCGAGGAGATTGATCGCGACCTGGCTAATCTGGTGGAGGTAACAGCCAACTGGTTCCTGTTCCTGAAGGATAAGTATGGCAAGGATCATCCACGCCTCACTGAGATCCGCAACTTCGACACCATCGACTCTGCCAAGGTGGCCGAGGCCAACCAGAAATTGTATATCAACCGTGCCGACGGCTTTATCGGTACCGGTCTGAAGAAGGACGAGTTTGTGTGCAACTGCTCCGATCTCGACGATGTCATCATCTTCTACAAAGACGGTAAATACAAGATTGTGCGCATAGCCGAGAAACTCTTCGTGGGCAAGAACATCCTGTATGTAAACGTGTTCAAGAAGAACGACTCGCGCACCATCTACAACGCCGTTTACCGCGATGGAAAGAAGGGAGCCTGCTTCATCAAGCGATTCAACGTTACCAGTATGACGCGTGACAAGGAGTACGACCTGACTCAGGGTACCGAAGGCTCACGCGTGATGTACTTCACTGCCAACCCGAATGGTGAGGCCGAGGTAATTAAGGTAACACTCGATCCATCGCAGAAAATCAAGAAGATATTTATCGAGAAGGACTTCTCGGAGGTGATGATCAAGGGTCGCGCCTCTAAGGGAAATCTGCTCACCAAATATGCTGTTCACCGTATCGGACTGAAGAGTCACGGTCACTCTACCTTAGGCGGACGAAAGGTTTGGTTCGACCCAGATGTAAACCGTCTGAACTACGACGAGCACGGACAGATGTTGGGCGAGTTCTTCGACGACGATCAGATACTGATTATTCTGAAGAACGGTGATTACTATCTGAGCAACTTCGATCTGAACAACCACTACGAAGACAACATTCTGCGCATAGAGAAGTACGATGCCGACAAGGTTTGGACTGCCGTGCTCTACGATGCCGACAACCAGGGCTACCCATATCTGAAGCGATTCCAGATGGATGCCTCGAAGAAAAAGCAGAACTGGCTGAGCGACAATCCGTCATCACAGTTGTTGTTGCTCACCGACACCCCCTACCCTCGCATCCAGATAACCTACGGCGGTGCCGATGCTTTCCGTGGTAGCGAGGAGATAGATGCCGAACAGTTTATTGCCGTTAAGGGTTATAAGGCCAAAGGCAAGCGCCTAACCACCTACGCTCTGGCTAGTCTCGAGGAACTCGAGCCAACTAGATTCCCTAGCGAGGCTAGTATATCTAGTAATGCTAGCCTGGCTGGCGATCTCGCCAGCCCCTCGGCCGATTCGGCCGAGGACCTAGACGAGGACCTTGATCCAGATGCCGGCAAGAGCGAAGAGCAAGTTCGCGATGAACTTACCGGACAGCTAAATCTCTTTGATAATGAGGACTTTAAGTAAGAAAAAGAGAAAAAAATCCCTCCTCTTGAGAGGCGCTCGACCCAAAAGGGCGCTTGCTACCGAAGGGACGCAAGAATGGACTAGGGGTGGAGTGATTACACTCTTCTTCCTATTATTCTCCCTCCTCGCCGCAAAAGCCCAAACATCATCACACATGATAGGTGTGGGGCCAAGCAAAGTCCTTGACACCTACCTCACCCCCGAGAAGTACAGCGGCACGGGCTTCACTTACCTCTACATAAAAGATAATGCCCATACCGATACACTGCGCCGATGGACCACTACTATCGAACACGAACTGGATTTCTCGAAGACCAGGCATCGCAACAGCAGCGCCTCAGACTTGGAGGGTACCTATAATCTTTATTTAGCGCGATACTACAATCTGCGCCCTGCCAACAATCTGCGATTGCAGGTAGGTGCTACAGCTAATGCCTGCATTGGTGGCATCTATAACTTGACCTCAAGCAACAATCCCGGTCAGGCCCGAGCCGCCATCAACATCATGCCATCGGCCACAGCAGCCTATCATTTCAGCATCCGACAGCAACACTTTACAGCCCACTACGAGCTGAACCTGCCGTTAGTTGGTGTGATGTTCAGTCCAAACTTCGGACAGTCGTATTACGAGATATTTAATCTAGGTAACTACGATCACAACATCGTACCCACCACGTTTATCTCTGCCCCAACATTCCGCCAGATAGCAGCTATCGACTGGCATTACAGCAAGAGATGGGCCCTCCGCCTGGCCTATTTAGGCAACTACCAGCAGTCGCAAGTTAACAACCTCAAGCAGCACGTTTATACGCACCGCTTCCTAATCGGCCTCACCCGCAGCCTATGAGAAAATTTCTAAAAATATGCACCAGTCTAATCATGCTAGTTATGCTAGCTACACTAGCCACCTCCTGCGTAGACGAAGAAGAACGCCCCAATACCCCAGAAGGCAACTTCGAGGCCTTGTGGCACATCATAGACGAGCACTACTGTTTCTTTGACTACAAGGATATCGACTGGAACGAGATATATAAAATATATAAGGTACGCGCGAAAGGGGATCTAAACAGCGAACAACTATTTGAAGTGCTGACAGATATGCTCAGCAATCTGCGCGACGGCCACGTCAACCTATATACATCTTTCGACAATGGCCGCTACTGGCGATGGTACGAAGACTATCCCGCAAACTTCAGCGATACCCTACAGCGCCGGTACCTTGGCACCGACTACCGCATAGCCGGCGGACTGCGCTATAAAATACTTGACGATAACGTGGGCTACGTATACTGCGGAAGTTTCTCAACCAGTGTGGGCGAGAGTAACCTCGACGAGGTGATAGAACACATGATGTTATGCCAAGGTATGATACTCGACATACGCAACAACGGCGGCGGAAACCTGACCTATGCCGAGAAACTGGCTGCCAGATTCTGTAACGAGAAGACACTAGTGGGCTATATGCAGCACAAGACGGGGAAGGGGCACAATGATTTTTCGTCTGAAGAGCCGCAGTATCTAGAGCCATCCAGCAACATGCGTTGGCATAAACCTGTGGTACTGCTCACCAACCGAGGGGTGTTCAGCGCTGCAAACGAATTTACAAAATACATGAAATGCCTACCGCAAGTAACAACGGTGGGCGACCAGACTGGCGGTGGCAGCGGCATGCCATTTACCGCCACACTACCCAACGGATGGACCGTGCGTTTCTCGGCCTGTCCCAGTTACGACCGCAATCATAACCAAACCGAATTTGGCATCGTCCCCGACTACCAAGTGACCCTAACCGCCACAGATTTCCTCCGCGGTCGTGATACAATCATAGAATTTGCCCGAGATTTCCTAAGATAATATTGCCTACGGATTATACGGATTAAAAATAGCCAATAACATCCAGTATAGAAAAATAAATCCGTAAAATCCGTAGGTAAAATAAAAAAAGATTAGCATTCCGTAGGTAAATTGAAAAAAAAGCATTATCTTTGCACCCACAAAACGAAAGAAACCACAGAAAAGCGCCTGTGGCGGAATTGGTAGACGCGCTAGACTTAGGATCTAGTGTTTACGACGTGCAGGTTCGAGTCCTGTCAGGCGCACATTATTAATTAATATTACGACAATGCCTACAAACAGGAATACTACCACATTATTAGTATTTAAGCATAAATTTGCGGTATTTTGAAAAAAAAACTGAAATTTACTTGGAAGTTTCAGATATATTTCCTACTTTTGCCATCGATTTATATAAATTAACGTACGATATATTGTTTTATTATTTGTTTAATTATAATTTTTAGTTCAATGAAAAAGAAAATTATCAATGGTATTCTGATGGTAGCTCTCGTTGCAGCTACTTCGGCATCATTCGTTTCTTGTAAGGACAATGATGAAGACATGCAGGCTGAGTTCCTGGCTCTTCAGCAGCAGAATCAGACAGATCTGAACGATTTGAAGAAAAAGATTGAGCGACTTGACGCTGCTGACAGCTGTTTGATTACCAGCGTTATCGTTAATGCTACTTCTACTAGCATCTTGGATAATAGCAAGCTGTTCCCTGGCGTAAATATGCAGTTCCTAGGTACTACTTATGGTGAGGCTGGCCTTCCAGTAAGCTTCCCAAGCGTAGCTGAATATACTGGAACAAAATTCACTGCAGTAGCTGGTGATAAGCTGTTCGAGAAGGACGCAACTATTTACTTCACTGCAAATCCTTCTAACATTGATGCAGCCAAGATGGCTAAGGTTAACCTGTCTTTGATTAACAGCCAGGGTACTGCTTATTCAGACCTGACACTGGGAACAGCTGAGAAATCTGACAAGGTTCTTACTTGGGGCACAACACGTGGCGCTAATGGTGCTACCGATCTTTGGAAGGCTTCTGTATCAGTTTCAGATCCTACTAAACTCGGCCAGCTCGATCCTACTCAGATTATCGATGCTAAGGAGGCTGTTGAGCACGTTAAGAACATTATTGAAGAGTCTAAGGGTGTTAACAAGTCAAATGCAAAGGCAAAAGCTAAGGCAATTCTTTCTGAGACAGCTACTGCACTGACAGAGGCTGCAAACATCACTCTCCCTGAGTTGCCAGCTCTTGGTTTGAAGGCTCAGTGGTCATGTCTGGATGTTAATGACCCAACTAAGACACGTACTTTCAGTACTGTTTCTGACTACTCTCTCGCTGCTACAGCATTCAAGCCTATCGACTTCTACTATGGTCAGGGTATCATCGATCCAAACACAAAAGTTAGCATCGACATTTTGGACAGAGCCGTTGCAAAGATTGTAAAGCGTTTAAAGAAAGAACTTGGCAAGATTAATAAGGATCTCAATAATATCAATATTGATTCAATTGAAGTTAAAGGTGATTTCTCTAGAGGCTATAAGTTCTACTATGAATTAAAGACTAAGACTAATAGTGGTGTGTCACTTCAGTTCATCAACGGTCTGAAGATTCAAGGCATAAAGGAAGCTGCACCCACGCCAATTGGCAGCATAATAGGCGGTGAAAAAACCGATGGTTGGTTTGAATTGGATGAATTCAGTGTTGATTTCAATGAAGACATTGATAGTCTTGTTGCAGACATTCAGAAGGGTATCAATATTGCTCCTCTGATTAACGATCTTGTTAAGGTTCTGGGTGATGCAAACAAGTATGCTGATCGTGCTACCAGCCTCAGTAATCGCATTACTAACACTCTGAACAATTTTGCAAACAACCTCATCACCAAGTTTGCTAACGATGGTTTCTATACAATTCTGCAGCCAGTTATGCTGATTGACAATGGTGAGGCCACATGCCGCCTTGTTACTGGTGCTACAATCAAGAAGGGTTCTTATACTCTGGTTCCAACCACAGTTACCAACGAACTGCTTGCTCCTGCATTCAAGAAGTATGTTGCTGTTAAGAAGGACGGTGCCGTTAAGGCTGAGAAGCTCATGACTAAGGGTGAGGCTAATTTCGACAACTATGCTGCAGACCTGAGCGAAGCTGGTAGCTATGAGATTATTTATGCTGCTCTCGACTTCTACGGAAACGAGATTGTTAAGCGTTACAACGTAACTGTTCAGTAATTAACATTGTAGAATAATAATTTGTAAACAGAATATGAAAATGAAGAAAACAATATTGTCTTGCCTGATGCTGTTGGCTGGTCTTTCAGCATCTGCTCAGGAGCAGAAGGGCACGACTGAATACGTCTTCGAGCCACACTGGTATGTACAGATACAGCCTCTGGGCGGACAGTACACTCTGGGTGAGCGCGATTTCGGCGACCTGCTTTCATATAACGTACAGGCTGCTATTGGCCGTCAGTTCAGCAAGCTGTGGGGCGCTCGTCTCGCTGTAAACGCTTGGCAGAGCAAGGGCGGTAGCACATACAATTACACTGGAATTATGTGGCCACAGGTAGAGTACGGCTGGAAGTGGAACTATGTAGCTCCTACACTCGATGCTACTCTGAACCTGTCTAACCTCATTGCTGGTTATAATCCAAAGCGTATCTTCAACCTCAGCGCTTTCGCTGGTATCGGTCTGAACATCGCTTGGAAGAACGACGAGGCTGCTACAGTTAATAATCAGATTAAGAACGACCTCGGTCCTGTTGACCAGAATGGTGTTGCTCAGCCTCTCGGCTACGAGCCTCTTGCATACCTCTGGGATGGCACAAAGCTTCGCCTGATGGGTCAGTTCGGTCTGAACGCTGACTTCAATGTAAGCGAGAAGGTAAGCCTTGGCATCGAGCTGAGCGCTAACACTCTGAGCGATAAATACAACTCAAAGAAGGCTGGTAACTGGGATTGGTACTTCAACGCCCTCGCTGGTGTGAAAATCGCCCTCGGTAAGACCTACTCTACACGCTTTATCCCTGCTCCAGAGCCAGAGATCCGCTACGTAGAGAAGATTGTAGAGAAGATTGTTGAGGTTCCCGTTCCTGCACAGGCTGAGACCAACGCTACTGCTGCTGAGCCTCTGCGCCGTGATATCTTCTTCACCATCGGTAAGACTGTTATCCGCAAGAGCGAGCAGCAGAAGATTAAGGACGTAGTAGACTACCTGAACGCTAATCCTGAGGCTAAGGTTAACGTAACTGGTTATGCTGACGCTGGTACCGGTAACGACCGCATCAACGATCGTCTGGCCGCTGGTCGTGCCGACGCAGTTGTTAAGGCTCTGAAGAAGGCTGGTATCTCTGCTAGCCGCATCAGCTACGACAGCAAGGGTGCTCGTGTTCAGCCATTCGCTGACAACGACAGCAACCGTGTATCTATCGTAATCGCTGAGTAATCAACAGATTACCCAAACAATAAATCAAAGCCCAGTCCCGTCTTGGGGCTGGGCTTTTTCTGAAAAACAATACGGATAACAAGATGAAAAAGATTCTATTACTCCTCGCCAGCCTGTTTCCGATCGTTGCCACGGCAGAGTTGCCCGTTGACGGTTATTATCGTATACAAAACGTTGCTACCGAGCGATACCTCGTGTTGAATGATAATGTTATCAACAGTGAGATAGACATGTCATCATCAAAAGTCGATGTGAGCAACTTAAAATCTTGGCTAGGATTTGATAAGGTAAAGAGCAATCCAGGCAGCATTTTCTATATACAGAAAGTGGGTAGCAAATACAACCTGATTGCCCAAGGACTCAGTATTTACGAATTAAGCGGTGGAAAAAAATACCTGGACATTGTAGATAATGGAGATGGAACCTACCGATTCGAAATGACAACTTCGTATGGTAGTGGACGTTTATATGACAGCGCCAATAAAGGAGAGGTTGGCAATGCCGTAACCAAAAAAGGTAGTGGCACCGTAAAACATGGGTATTGGAAACTACTACCTGTCAACACCGAAGACAATTACATCGGCCTACAACCGACAGTAGAGGCTACTGATGGCTGGTATGGCACCCTGTATGCATCATACCCCTTCAAACTGGCTAGTGATAATGTGGAAGTTTACTATGTTGACGGTGTATGTGAGGGACAGTTCCGTTTAAAGCTAATAACAGACGATGTAAAGCCTGCTGCTACACCATTGGTGTTTAAAAGCAATAGTAACGATCCCGCACAGAACAAGGTGACACCTGTATTCACTGAGACAACAGCACCAGTAGACAATGTCATGAGCGGCACCTATTTCGCCAGCTATGAAGACAAAAATCATTATGCCTTCATAGAATATAATAGTAGTAAAATGCGTGTGCTTGGTGTAGATGCAACCAAAAATCTGGTATTAACTACTGCTAAGGAAAGTGACCTGGCTGGTGGTAAGTACATCCCTATGAATACCTGTTGGCTGAACGTACCAAGCTGGCTGAGTGGCGTCTTTAAGCGAGTAGACCGTGACGCATACACCAGCATCAGAAGTATCGAGACGAGTACACAGAAAAGCGCAGTAAAGGGTACATTCACCCTTGCTGGTGTGCCAGTAGACGAAAACAAGGCTCTGAGCCCTGGAATCTACATTAAAGATGGAAAAAAGGTAGTTATTCCATAAAGAAATCAGTATATCACAAAAGCATAGGTTTTACACTTCAAAACCTATGCTTTTATTGTATAAAAGCTATGCTTTCGAGATGCGAAAGCATAGCTTTTTTTTTCTAGGTACTTTTCAAATGCGAACCAGTTAGCTAGCAATTGTTTTCTAGGTGCTTTGCAAATTCAACTAAAATATAGTTTTTGTAAAGCGAACGCTGAGCACTGGATAAACCTTGATGCCACCTAAGAAATCAATCCAATCGCCTACTTTACCAGTAGTATTCGTTATATCCTTGGTCAGGTTAGTGCCATCGTGGGTATAGAGGTCGGGCGTGCCGCCCCAGAACATAGCACCAGCATCGAATGATACCTGCCAGTCATCACGATTCTTCAGCAGTCGCCCGCCATAACCAAAGCCCAGATATGGCTTAAACGGGTTTGACTTGGCAGAAACCTTCACCATACCATCTACATCTGGCTCCATCACGTAGCGCTCGCCAGTTTCCTTGAAGTCACCCACATGGAAACCCATACGGCCATATTCCAATATGCGCTGACGATAAGCTGTCGGAAGATAAACATCAGGATAACCATCCAACTCAACGATAGGCTCATCATTGTAACACTTATCATAAATATGGTTATACATGCTTACAGCCAGCAAAGAAGTCATAGCACGAGTTGAGTTCTCGGCATAAGCAAACTGAGAGGGGCCCCAATAGAAACCGGCAGTAACATGCCAGTGCTTATTAGTGAAGGGGAATACATCAACCAGGAACTTAAAGTTGTTGACAGTAGGCTTGCCCACCATCTCTACCTCGTCGTCTACGGTATAGCCTGTAAGGCTGGTGAGTAGCTTGGACATGCGATCGAACTTGGTTTCAACGCGATTGCCCTGTGCATCATACTTCACAGCGGGTTCTCCGCCCACCTCTACAGGGAAATAGATGCTCTTGGTGAAACGGGGCATATACTCATATCCAGCACGCAGCTGTACATAGTCACCAATCTTACTAGCCACGTCGATACCGATTCCGGTGGTTCCTGCAGTAACAGACACATCAAGATTCTGAAAAACCTTATGCTTCTTGAACCATGATTCTGTTTGGAGACTATCCTGCGCCTGAGCTGTACCCAGCATACAGGCGGCTGCTATTAGTAATACAAACTTTTTCATATTTATCTTCAATTAATAATTCCTTTGTTCAGCCCCCCTACCCCCTGGCTCGTCCAAGACCCTCAGGAGGGGAAATAGCGGAGGGCTATTTCATCATCCAACGGCCATTTCGCTCCACCATCGGCACAACGACCTCTTCGGTAGTAGAATCGCCGTAACATAATATCAGCATCACGCTGGTGTATTGCTGTGTGCTATCAGTAAAAGCTCGCGAGATACGAACCTCGTTGATACCGCCACGGGCCTTTTGCTGCTGAGCGATAAACTGGCTATAGCCATCTATCAGCTGCGAGCGGTAATCGGCAGGCAGACTATCTGCCATCAGGCGTCCTTCCACAAAGTGATCGTAATCTCCCTCTATCAGGTGCTGATAATAGCCCTTAGCTGCCAATGAGGCCAACTCTTCTCTGGTAGGACCACTGCACGCGGCAAACGAAACTAGCAGAACTAGTAGTACTAGATATACTAGTTTCTTCATTACTTCTGACGAATAAACACATTAATCGGACTACCTGTCAGCTCCCAGTTCTCACGAATCTTGTTCTCCAGGAAGCGCTTGTAAGGCTCCTTAACGTACTGAGGCAAGTTAGCGTAGAACACGAAGGTAGGAATCTGCGTGTCGGGCACCTGAGCCACATATTTAATCTTGATGTACTTACCCTTGATTGATGGTGGTGGGAAAGCCTCGATCAATGGCAGCATGACCTCGTTGAGCTTAGAGGTACCAATCTTAGCCTTGCGGTTAAGATATACCTGTTTAGCCGTCTCGAGCACCTTGAAGATGCGCTGCTTGGTGAGGGCCGAAGCGAAGATGATAGGGAAGTCGACAAACGGAGCCATACGGTTACGGATGGCATTCTCGAAGGTCTTGATAACCTCCTGCGACTTATCCTCAACAAGATCCCACTTGTTAACTACAACTACCAGACTCTTGTTGTTCTTCTGGATGAGTTGGAAGATATTCATATCCTGGGCCTCAATGCCACGAGTAGCGTCGAGCATCAAGATGCAGACATCACTATTCTCGATGGCACGGATAGAACGCATGACCGAATAGAACTCGAGGTCCTCGGTTACCTTATTCTTACGACGGATACCGGCTGTGTCAACCAGATAGAAGTCGAAGCCGAACTTATCGTAACGAGTGTAAATGCTATCGCGGGTGGTACCAGCGATATCGGTCACGATGTTACGATCCTCGCCGATAAAGGCGTTGATGATACTTGACTTACCAGCATTAGGACGACCAACAACGGCGAAGCGGGGGATGCCCTCTTCGAGCTCATCCTTGGCCTTCTCGGGCAACATCTCGAGCACCTTGTCGAGCAGGTCGCCGGTGCCGCTACCAGTGGCAGCAGAGATAGGATATGGATCGCCGAGACCAAGTTTATAGAACTCATACTGGTCATAGAGATCCTTGCCGTCGTCGGCCTTATTAGCCACCAGGATAACGGGCAGTTTGGCGCGGCGCAGAATCATCGCTACGTCCATGTCCCAGCCGGTAACGCCATTATTTATATCGCAGAGGAAGAGCACGAGATCGGCCTCTTCGGTGGCAATAATCACCTGCTTGCGGATCTCCTCCTCGAATACATCGTCACTATTGACTACCCAGCCGCCGGTGTCGACAACTGAGAACTCCTTGCCGTTCCATTCGCACTTGCCATACTGGCGGTCGCGGGTGGTACCGGCCTCGTCACTGACAATTGCCTGACGGGATTTTGTCAGTCGGTTAAAGAGCGTTGATTTACCCACATTGGGTCGCCCTACGATTGCTACTAAATTTCCCATATTATTATTCTATTTCTAGTATATTTAGTATTTCTAGCTGGGCTAGATTACTCGGGATTATATCCAAAATGATTAAGTTCACGCTCGGAGCTACGCCAGTCTTTATCCACCTTCACAAAAATCTCAAGGAAGATGGGCTTGTCGAAGAACTTCTCGAGCGATTTACGGGCCTCAGTGCTCACCTTCTTCAAGGCTACCCCCTGATGACCGATGATGATGCCCTTCTGAGAGTCGCGCTCCACGTAGATTATGGCATTGATGTGGATGTGCTTATCGTCTTCCTTGAATCGCTCTACAGCAACCTCTACGCTATAAGGAATCTCCTTATCGTAGTAGAGCAGTATCTTTTCGCGGATAATCTCAGACACAAAGAATCGGGCGGGCTTGTCCGTGAGCTGGTCCTTATCAAAGTAGGCCGGACTCTCGGGCAGGAGTTCCTGAATACGCTTCAGCAGAATATCAACGCCAAACTTATTCTTGGCACTGATAGGCAGGATTTCTGCCTTAGGCAGCAGGGCGTGCCAGCGCTCTACGATACTAGCCAGTCTAACCTGGCTAGCATTGCTAGTTTTGCTAGAACCGCCAGGCTCCCCAGCCAGCTCATCAATCTTGTTGATGAGCAGTATCACTGGCAGATCCAGCTTCTGCACTTTCTCAAGGAAGTCCATGTTCTTCTCGGGGTTCTCTACCACATCGGTTACATAGAGCAGCACATCAGCATCCTGAAGTGCCGACTCAGAGAATGCGAGCATTGACTCCTGAAGTTTATAGTTTGGCTTAAGCACACCCGGGGTATCCGAGAATACAATCTGCATCTCGGGTGTATTTACGATACCCATGATACGATGACGGGTGGTTTGAGCCTTAAAGGTGGCAATTGAAATACGCTCACCAACCAGCTGGTTCATGAGCGTACTTTTGCCTACGTTGGGATTTCCAACAATATTTACGAATCCTGCTTTATGCATTATTCACTGTTCACTTTTCACTATTCACTTTTCGCTGCCATCATAGGCCCACTTGTAATAAGAAGCTCCATGAACAAATCCAGCACCAAAAGCGGTGAGGATCATGTTATCGCCCTTCTTTAATTTACTTTCGTATTCCCAGATAGCAAGAGGTATAGTTGCTGCACTCGTGTTACCGAAGTGTTCAATGTTTACCATCACCTGATCCATAGGTACCTCAAGGCGCTTTGCCACAGCCTCGATGATACGCATGTTAGCCTGATGAGGAACAATCCACTGGATATTATCCTTGTTCAGACCGTTACGCTCGGCTATCAGTGCGCAGTCGTTACTCATGTTAGTAACCGCATAGCGGAACACGGTACGACCCTCCTGATAGAGGTAGTGCAGACGATGATCGACAGTGAAATGCGACGGTGGGCAGACAGAACCTCCAGCCTTCAGATGCAGGAACGGAAGTCCCTTACCGTCAGTACGGAAATAAGAATCCATCACGCCGATATTCTCTTCCTCGGTAGCCTCAAGCATAACCGCAGCTGCACCATCTCCGAAGAGAGGACAAGTCTGACGATCCTTATAGTCGACCACCGACGACATCTTATCGGCACCAATCACGATAATCTTCTTGTAGCGTCCGCTCTGGATCATCGTGGCTGCCACGTCGAGTGTGTAGAGGAATCCACAGCAAGCACCCCAGAAATCGAATGCAAAAGCATTCTTCAGTCCAAGTTTGCCAAGCACGATAGATGCTGTGGAAGGGAACTTATAATCGGCTGTAGAGGTGGTAACGATGAGTGCGTCGATAGAATCGGGATCGGCGCCGGTCTTCTGCATCAGCTGCTTGGCTGCCTTACGTGCCATGTAGCTGGTGCCGAGACCTTCCTCCGTAAGAATGTGACGCTCCTTGATACCAACGCGCGTCATAATCCACTCATCGTTGGTGTCGACCATACGTGACAACTCATCGTTGTTCAGTATATAGTCGGGCACGTAGCCGCCTACACCAGTGATTATCGCATTGATTTTACCCATTACTCAGCTACGCTTTCCTCAATCTTGATAGCTACCTTACCACGATAGTATCCGCAAGTTGGGCATACTGTGTGATAAACATAATATGCACCACAGTTAGGGCATACTGCCAGTGTGGGAGCTACTGCCTTGTCATGAGTACGACGCTTGAGTGTACGAGTCTTTGATTGTCTTCTTTTAGGATGTGCCATAATTCTATTACTTTTTTAAATTTTAAACTTTTAAATTCTTTAATTTCTCCCATCGGGGGTCTACGGCTTGGCTGGACTCCTCATCGCTGCTTCGGTCAGCTGACAGCTCTTCCAGAGCTTTCGTCATGACAGCGTTGCACTTGCCGGGTGCATGCACATGCCTGATGGGTATAACCAACGCCACAAACTCATAGATGATCCACGATGCGTCGAGTATTCCTTCGTCCTCAGGCACAACGATGATATCATCTTCCTCTGAGTATTCGCTACCGAGCTTGACAATCAGACGGTTGTCGGTTTCTACCGGCTGCTCCATGTCGTCAAGACAACGGTCGCAAGGTACAATGACTGTGCCTTCTGTATGAAAGTTGAGTTCGAAAAAGCCGGTTGCCTTGCGTATAGACACCGACACATGCAAAGAACCCTTCTTTACTTCGGCACCGTCCAGAGCTGCGAAATAGGTATCATCGAGATCGAAAGACAAGGTCGTTTCCTCATCTACCAAACTCTTCAAATCTATCCTCAACATCTCTAAACTATTCATTTACCACATTTACTTTCGGTGAATAGCAGCTTCACCTCATCATAAAAGCAAGCTTTTCTGAACTCGGTTCGCGCGCTATTTGGGGTGCAAAGTTACAAACTTTTTTCCAATTAAGGAACGGTTATTTTATTTTTTTATCATTTTAGTGCAAAATCGTTGACTTTCAGCCCCTTATATTACACAAATCCGCCCCTATTTGTGCAATACAAGAGATATGATACATAAAAACTGTCCCAACCTATAATAAAACCAACAATCTCGCGTTATAAGAATATGCAATGGACAGATAGAATCCGCCAAACCAAAATTATCCTGGTTATCGCAGCTATAATCATAGCTGTTACCTCATTGTTTGTATCTCACCTCTTAGTCAAAGACCTCTCAACCGAAGAACGCAAGAAGATGGAGGTATGGGCTGAAGCGCTTCATGCCTTGAATCATGCGGATGAGAATACCGACCTTTCACTTGTACTCAACGTCATGCAAGGTAACACCACCATTCCTGTCATAGTAATAAATGAAAAAGGTGGAATAGATGATTATCGCAATATTGAAGATACGCTCCACCTAAAACAGATAGCCCAACGAATGCAGAAATCTGGCGACACCATTGTGGTTGGTAGTCAGATTGTATGCTATGATGAGTCCGTACTATTAAAACGCCTATCTCAGTATCCTTATTGGCAATTGGGTATTGTCATGATATTTGTGGTTGTGGCTATCTTTGCCCTACTATCATCAAAGAAGGCCGAACAGAATAAGGTATGGGTAGGACTGTCTAAGGAGACAGCCCACCAGCTTGGTACACCTATCTCTAGCTTGATGGCGTGGGTTGAGATATTAAAGGAGAACCATCCAGATGATGACTTGATACCAGAAATGGATAAGGACGTGAAACGTTTGGAACGCATAGCCGAACGATTCTCGAAAATTGGTTCACTACCAGAACCAACACCAAGTTCAATGAATGAAGTGATTGAACATGTAGTAGACTATATGCGTCGCCGTGTATCAAACAAAGTAGATATCAGCTATCATTTACCCGATCACGATGTTATCGTAAATATGAATGCCTCGCTCTTTGAGTGGGTCATCGAAAATCTTTGCAAGAATGCTGTAGATGCCATGGAGGGTAAGGGTCAGATCATCTTAAAACTCACCGAAGATAACAATAAAGTCGCCATCGAAGTAAGCGATACAGGCAAAGGAATCCGCAAAAAAGACATCAGTCATGTATTTACACCCGGTTTCACCACCAAACAACGAGGATGGGGCTTGGGACTTTCGTTGGCCCGTCGTATCGTAGAAGAATACCATAAAGGCAGAATATTCGTTAAGTCATCAGAACTCGGCAAAGGAACCACGTTCAGGATAGAATTATGAAAATAAGTTTCGCAGACAGCATGGTATAGGTCCGTATATTCTTGACTTTTATTGCCCGTTATTACGTTTAGATATCGAATTAGATGGTTCCGCACATGATGCACCTATGGCAGATAAGCATGACGAGATACGAGACAAATTTCTAGAAGAACAAGGAGTCACTGTAATGAGGTTCCGGAATGAGGTTGTATGGAGGTATCCTAATGCAATTGTTGAAGAGATATTGGAATTTGCCAAAACACGTATTCCCAACCCCTAACAAAAGATTCGCCAATGTACTCCCCTCCTCTCGAGAGAATTCACCAACGTATTCCCCGCCCCTATAAGGGGAGGGGCTAGGGGTGGGGTGAATAAATAATGTTCGACCAATTTTAATTTTAATAGGAATAAAGAATCTATCTCCTCCACCCCTAGCCCCTCCTCCCAAGAGGAGGGGAAAACGAAAAAGCCCCGAGGAAATGAATCCTCGAGGCTTCTCTTTTAAAAAAGACGGCGGCTTCCTACTCTCCCGCATTGCATTGCAGTACCATCGGCGCAGGTGGGCTTAACTTCTCTGTTCGGAATGGGAAGAGGTGGGACCCCACTGCAATAACCACCTGATAAATCTTATCTAGCATCACTAGCATCACTAGCATCACTAGTATGGGATTGACAGTGTCGACACAAGAACTGAAGTAATTACTTCTATTAGAAACAACTACATCTGATAATATCAGCATGAAGCGAAAGATCTCGGGCAATTAGTAGTGCTCGGCTTTGACGTCACCGTCTTTACACCTGCACCCTAT
>NZ_FRBD01000029.1 GCF_900142525.1 Xylanibacter ruminicola
ATAGGGTGCAGGTGTAAAGACGGTGACGTCAAAGCCGAGCACTACTAATTGCCCGAGATCTTTCGCTTCATGCTGATATTATCAGATGTAGTTGTTTCTAATAGAAGTAATTACTTCAGTTCTTGTGTCGACACTGTCAATCCCATACTAGTGATGCTAGTGATGCTAGTGATGCTAGATAAGATTTATCAGGTGGTTATTGCAGTGGGGTCCCACCTCTTCCCATTCCGAACAGAGAAGTTAAGCCCACCTGCGCCGATGGTACTGCAATGCAATGCGGGAGAGTAGGAAGCCGCCGTCTTTTTTAAAAGAGAAGCCTCGAGGATTCATTTCCTCGGGGCTTTTTCGTTTTCCCCTCCTCTTGGGAGGAGGGGAGTTTATTTCAAATCAAAATCTTTGCTTAATGGCAGATAATCTGATGAGCCACCTACTTTTACTTGGATAATGCCGGGCTCTAGCATCCAGGTTTGAGCGGGTGCGTCCCAATGGCATAGGTCGGTGCGGCGTACTGGGATGGTGACTTTTTGCTGCTGACCGGCCTTCAAGGCGATGCGGCGGAAGCCCTTGAGCTCCTTAACAGGGCGCGCGATATGCGATTCGGGGCGCGATACATATACCTGAGAAACCTCTTCTGCATCACGACTAGACTTGTTGGTCAATACAAAACTTACATCTAACCCATCGGCCGTAGCAGTAACCTGCAGGTTGCTGTAGTCGAACTGTGCATACGACAGACCGAAACCAAAGGGGTAAGCCACAGGGGCCGGCTTGTCGTCGTACCAGCGGTAGCCTACCATTTCTTCCTCGGTATAGTTGGCTATCAGCTGCTGGCGTCGCTCATTACTGCGGTTGCGGGTGATGTCGACAAAGATATCATTCTGGTTGTTGTTCTCAAGTTTCTGTGGATACGAGCCTGTGGCATAGGCAGGCACATCTTCCAGACGGCAGGGCCACGTCATAGGCAACTTGCCCGATGGTGAGATCTGGCCTGTTAGCACCTCGGCAATAGCCTTACCACCCATAGAGCCGTTGAACCATGATACTAACAGTGCACCTGAAGCGGGGCTGACAGTTGACACATCAACAGGACCGCCGGAAACAATCACGGTTACCATGCGCTTGTTGGCCTTGGCTAGTGCTGTGGCTAGTTCGTCCTGGCCTGAGGGCAGCGTGATGCTCTTGCGATCGGAACCCTCAGTCTCCACCTCGCGGTTGTCGCCGGCAAAGAATATCACCAGATCGACCTTCTTGGCAGCTTTCACAGCCTCGGCCATCAGTTTTTTGTCGGCCGGCTGCTGCGGACTCAGTCGCTTACTGCGGCTCTCGCGATCAAAGCTCTTATAGCCAGGCACATAGGTCAGCTTGATGTTAGCGGGCAGTGCTGCCTGCAGACCTTCGAGTGGTGTTATCTCGCAACGGGTTTTCACGCCTGCACCAACTCCACCGAGGGCCATCTTAGTGATGGCATTTTCGCCTACCACAGCAATACGCTTTACATGTTTAGCATCGATAGGTAGCAGCTGATCGTTCTTGAGCAATACGATCGACCTTCGTGCTATCTCGAGGGCTGTAGCCATCTCCTCGGCATTGCCCACGGGTTTCGTATTGGCAACGGCCTTATCTATCGGTTTGACGGTGAGGCGTACGCGCAGAATCTCGCGAACACGCTGGTTGATAACAGCTTCGCTCACTTTTCCGGCCTTGACCGAGTCGAGCAGGGCTTTACCCATATATCGGCTGCCTGGCATCTCTACGTTCATGCCAGTGGTAACAGCATCTACGGTAGAATGAACGCCGCCCCAGTCGCTGATAATCATACCGGGGAATCCCCACTGCTGGCGCAGAATGGTAGTCTGCAGTTGCATGTTCTCCGAGCACCAGCGCCCGTTCACCTTATTATATGCAGCCATCAGGCCCCATGCGTCGGCCTCGCGCACAGCCATCTCGAATGGGCGCAGGTAAATCTCATGCATGGCACGGTCGGATATGCGCACATCCACAAAGCCGCGATAGTCCTCCTGATTATTCAGGGCATAGTGCTTCAGGCATACGGCAGTGCCGTCGTCCTGTGCTCCACGGGTGTAGGCCACTGCCAGCATACCGCTCAGCAGCGGATCCTCGCTCAGATACTCGTAGGTTCGACCACCTGTGGGTATGCGCTGTATGTTGATGGCCGGTCCCAGAATCATATCCTTGCCACGCAAACGGGCCTCGCGGCTCATGCCCCTACCGTAGGCATAGGCCATGTCGGTGCTCCATGTGGCAGCCAGGGCAGAGCCGGTAGGAAAGAACGTGGCCGAATCGGTGGTGAGGTGGGCAGAGTTCCAGGAGTGGGGCTCCATCTCCTCGCGAATGCCAAACGGGCCATCGGCATATTCCATATCGGCAATACCCAGTCGGGGGATACCTGCCGACGAGAACATGTTCTTGCCATGCAGCATGTTGATTTTCTCCTCAAGAGTCATGCCCTTGATGATGTCGTTGATCTGTGACTCGTGATCCAGAAGACGTGTTGGATAAGATTGTGCCTTAGATGTGGCAGCAGTCATTGATAATATCGCGAAGGCGATGGTTGTAATACTAGTTTTAAACATAAAGCATTGTTAATTTTGGTGCAAATATAACGATAATTTCGTAATAATCACTATCTTTGCAGAAAAATTAATCAATTAAATCATATGAGAACTGTTAGATGGATATTAGCCGGTGTTTTTTCGGCTATTTGCTACACTCAGGTAGTAGCTCAGATAGTACCTAAACTGCTGAGCGACAACAAGGTAGAGTTTACTGTAAAAGCCCCCGAGGCACAGAAGGTGCAGGTAGACCTGTGCGGCACCAAGTACGACATGATCAAGGGCGCTGACGGCATCTGGAAGGTGACGTCGAACTCGCAGGTGCCCGGATTCCACTATTATTCGCTGATTATCGACGGTGTGTCGGTAGCCGACCCAGCCAGTCCGTCGTTCTATGGTTGCGGCCGATGGTCGAGTGCCATCGATGTGCCTGAGGCTGGCATGGACGACTTCGAGGTGCAGGCAGTGCCTCACGGTCAGGTGCGCATCATGCATTATTATTCGGAGGTGGATAAGGCCTGGCGCCCGCTGATGGTTTACACCCCTGCAGGTTACGACGAGGGTAAGCAGAAGTATCCCGTGGTATATATACAGCATGGTGGTGGCGAGGATCATCATGGCTGGATGGAACAGGGCCGCACGGCACAGATCATGGACAATCTGATAGCTGCAGGCAAGGCTGTGCCAATGATTGTGGTAAGTGCTAATAGTAATGTACGCGCGCGTAACGGCGGCTTTGGTGGCGGCTACAGCTGGCAGGGCATGCAGAACTTCCGCAGCGAGCTGATAGATAATGTGATACCATTTGTAGAAAAGAACTTCCGTGTGAAGAAGGATCGCAAGAGTCGCGCCATGTGCGGACTGTCGATGGGCGGCGGACAGTCGTTCTACATCGGTCTGCGTTCGCCCGAGGTGTTTGCCAACGTAGGCGTCTTCTCAACAGGTATGTTTGGTGGTATTGCAGGTGCAGCGAATATCGATCTGGAGAAAGAGGTGCCTGGCATGCTTAGTGATACTAAGACGTTTAATCGGCAGCTTGATGTGTTATTTGTGAGCTGTGGTGAGCAGGATCCGCGCATCAGCTACACACGCGACATTGTGAAGAAGATGCGTGATGGTGGGGTTGAGGTGAAGTTTAATTCATACCCTGGCGATCACGAGTGGCAAGTATGGCGCAAATCCCTGCACGAATTCGCACAGTATCTCTTCAAGAAGTAGGATTTACTAACAAGATTAGAACTGTAACACTGCAAAAAAAATGCAAACAGTAAAGCAGAATCCCCTGCAGTTTTTTTGATACCAACAGGGGATTCTTTTTTTTTACAGCTTGGGCTGGAGGTCGGCGTATTCGCGGGCGGCATCGAAGCAAGGGCAGGCCTTCTGGGGATTTAAATCGCGATGCCCAACTATCACTGCGCGGGGGTAGCGCTGGTGTAGGTGTTCTAGCAGTCTGCGCATGGTGGCCTTCTGCTCAGCCGTACGCGTGTCGGCGGGTTGTCCACGGACGTTCAGTCCGCCCTCGTAGCACACCCCAATGGAGTACTTGTTGTGGTTCTGGCAGTGGGCGCCAATCAACCATTCGGGGCGGCCTGGCTCAATATCTCCGTTACGACGGATCACGTAGTGGTAACCGATGCCGAGGTGAAAGCCTCGCTCGCGGTGCCACGAGTCAATCTGAGCGGCCGAGCTCTGCTGATCGGGCTTTACTGCTGAACAGTGAACAACAATCAGAGTAATGGTCCGCATGACTGTACAGCTAATGTTGTAATGATGGTAGTGATAACCGTTGCAGTAAGTTTAAGGACCTTAGCAACCTGAGTCCATCTAATCTTAATCATTCGCTCCAAAATTTAAGTTAATTAATCGCCGGGGTTAGGGGGGTAGCCGCCTGTTGGGCCGTCGTCTTCGTCATCGTTGTCGGCACCTGAGTTGGCAGTATGGCTGCCAGCCAGGTCCTTCACATTCATGAACGAAGCCTTCTGCTTGAGCATCTTCGATGACAGATTGTTGACATCGGTACGACTAGGTGCAAAGCACAGGTAAAGGCCCTTGATGCACAGTCCGAGGTTGAAATCCTCTTCTTTGTCAACACCACTGCTGGAGAGTGAGAGATAGAAGGTGCCCAGATCGCCAAACTGTACCTTTTTGCCTTCAAGCAACTGCTCAAGAATACAGCTCTGCAGCTTGTTGGCCACGCCCAGACATACATCCTCTCCGTATACAGAGTTGTGTTCGCTCATGTGCTTACACAGCTCCTGGTAGCTCATGGTCTTGGTTGAAGCCACACGACCGTACCACTTCCCGAACGATTTAGCCTCCTTGATTTTGTTCTGATAGACTTTAATTAATACTGGCATAATGTAAATTTTTAATTGTGAATAATGAGTGATTTGTTGCATCCGGAATGCATTTGCAAAGATACTACATTTTGAATGCATACTGACCATCTTTGACGAACTTTGGCAATCTTTGACGAATAATTATCTGAATTTCTCGTGTTTCTTTATTTCCGGCTCAGCATCAGGTAGCTGTATGTTATATTCTTTGCAGATGTAATTTAGCACCTTGCCCCTTACAATTTGTGCTCTCACCGGACTGCCCATGGCAGTTAGCTCTTTGCGACGGGTGCAAAGAAATCTGAAGAACGATGAATACGATACACCAGCCATCTGGGCCAGTTCTGATTTGTGAAATGCTCTGTTGTCCATATTTGATAAGTTTAAAGGTTTAATACTATTGCTTTAGAGCCTCCATTCATATAGTTTAGAGGCTTTATTCTCTTGCAATATTGTGTTTGACGTATTGACACAATTTTTTAAGGATTTTACGTGCGTACCGTATACACGTGCGCGGTACGCATGAGAAAGTTTCAGAATATTGTGTCATTTGTGTCAAATATCTCTTTTCCGGTTATAGCCGTAGTCTCTTCTTCGGGCTTGGCATCATAGGCCAGCACACTCCTGTTGTGCTTAATTTCCTCGGCAGAGTATTCTACTACAATGTAGCCGCGCTGTCCATGCGAGCGCACGCTTTCAAAGCCTAAGGCCGTCATGGCACGTCCCAGCTTGTTCTTGGTCAGTTGGTTGGTAAGCAGTCCGCCTATGGTCTGCATAATCTCGGTAGATCTTACAAATATGCCAGGCTCGCCATCGTGTGGCAGACGATAGTATTTGCTGATTAGTTCGCGCTCTTGCTTGGCCACTTCGAAGCGTTCGTTATGGCGCGCTACCAACTTCATTTCCTCATCGTTGAACCAATACTGGAATCCGCTCAGGTATAGCTTATATGCCTGTGCAAATATTTCATCATGGTGTATGCGGTATTCGTGTGGTGAACGTATGCTCATCACCTCGAATGGCAACCATCGGCGTGTGCCGGTGTCGTCGTCGATAAACTGCAGGTTATTGCCCGTGCCGCAGTAGGTGGCTATATGCTTGCGACGTTCAGAGTTGTGGGCATAGGGCTTACGCTCGTCGGTAACCACGGTAGTTACGGCCCACTTCAGTCGGTTCATCTCAGCAGGCTTCATTGTGTCGAGCTCTTCGCAGCATATCAGTCCGTATTTCGACAGTTTCAGCACCTCGTCCTTTGTCATGTTGCCAAAGCTGGTATTCGAGTGGAAATACTGTTTCAGTTCGGGTGGAAGCAGGTTGGCAAACCAGGTAGTTTTGTAGATGCCTGACCTGCCTACGCACTGCCTACAAATTATTATAAATTAAAGTTTTTTTAGCTCATCGACAAAGTCGGAATACTGTTGCTGATAGAGGGCCCGATAGTAGTTGCTCCGCATGTTGCTTCGATTCCAAAAACTTTCAAAGATTTTCCACTTATTTCGAATCTTTAGCTTTGCCGCCATCTCGTAAGCGAATACGGCTGCTTGGGTCCTGGTTAAGAGTGGCTGGTAATTCTCGTCTATATACCCTGCATCTTGTGCTTTCTTCCATATTTCCTTTGCCCTTGCTGTACGTAATGATGCGGGCAGAATTACCACAGCGCTGCTTTGCTTGTTATCGTCTGCTTGATGCAGCTTTTCGTGCAAACGCTTCAACAATGAAATTAGTTCTTCGTTATTATTCATATTGTATGTATTTGAATAATTACTTGCGGGTGCAAAAGTACGGGGAATAATTCTGGCAGCCAAATTTTCTTGTCCATTTGATTTCCGCTCAATGTCCATTATTTGTCCAAGCGTTTTTATCTCCTACGTTCAATCGTTTTTCTTACCGCTCCACTATTGTTGGCAAGATTGGTTATTTTTGAAATGTATTCGTAATACCATTTGATACAAGTATATTTGCCAAAGCACTCTTCCCAGATGCGTATTAATATGTGGTATATGTCGGCTTTCTCGTGTTTCCCGATATTGAATGTCAGGCAGTTGCCTGTTGATGTATCTTTAAGATAATAGTCCAGCTCGATGCATAAAGGCAGTAGTTGCTGAAGATAATCAGGACGAACCTCCTGACAGAACACTCGGAATGAAGGCGATTTCTTGATGCAATCATCTAGTGTCCACTCAAATTCATTTTGTGGATTCTCTTTAATGGTAAGCTTATCTCTGTTTCTATAGGACTTCAGTGCGCTTACTAGATCCTGAAGTCCGTGAACTTCTTCAGGATCTATGTCTAGCATGTGTTGATGTCTTGTTAGTCCTGTTCCTCATTGGATTTGCAAAATAACGAATGAAATCGCAATTATCCAAAAATCAAAATGATTTTTCTACATGATAGCATAAAAAATGAGGACTAGCATCACTGCCAGTCCTCCTAATAATTACTTTCTAAATCCTATAATCATGAAACTTTTTTATTTGTCCCCATGCCATCACGGCATTAATCGACTAACCGAATAGTAATCTTTGTGTTGTGTAAGAACACGGCTGCAAAAGTACGCATTTTCTTCCACATAACCAAATAATCCTTGTTTTATTTGGATGTATCGATTATAATATATATCTTTGCACACAAATATAAGCATTAAATGCCTAGATATTTCTACTATTCCGATATACAAACGTTTTTGGGCGAGAGCGATGACCAGATATTTGGAAAGCTCGCTGGATGCGACGAGTACGATTCTGTTCGTACGCAAAAGAACGCTTGGGCAGAAGAAATAGTAGTGATGAAAAAAGTTCTTGATGCTTACAAATCAGAGCCATGTTGGATCGCATTCGAATATACTATTCCGCGTATAGGTAAACGTATTGATGTGGTTTTGCTTTTGCGTGAACGTGTTTTTGTAATTGAATTTAAAGCTGGCGAAGATGAAATAAAGCATGCAGATATGGACCAAGTGCTTGATTATGCACTTGATCTAAAGAACTTCCATCAAGGCAGTGCTGACCGTATGATTGTGCCTATTTTGGTGCCAACAGAGAATGACCAGACGTCAACAGTTTGCCGTCTTTCGCATTACGATGATGGTATTTTCGAACCAATGGTGGCCAATAAAGATTCGTTAGGCGATGTCATTACTAAGGTGCTCCAACAACAGCTGCCCACCATCAATTACCATGTAGCATTACAAGATTGGATTCGTAGCCGCTATGCACCAACGCCAACTATTGTAGAGGCAGCAAGCGCACTATATACTCAACACAGTGTGGTCGACATAACGCGCCACGAAGCTGAAGGCGAACAACTGCAACGAACTACAGATTACGTAATGCAAGTAATCCGTGAGACTAAGGCTCGTAAGGGCAAGAGTATTTGTTTTGTAACAGGTGTGCCTGGAGCTGGCAAGACGCTTGTTGGACTAAATGTGGCTATTCAGCAGTCGGAGCAACTAACCGATGGAAAGCGTGATTTGGCTGTATACCTTTCGGGAAATGGCCCGCTTGTAGCTGTGCTTACCGAGGCGTTGGCACGTGATAAGAAACGCCAAGAGGAAGAGAAGGGTAATACCTATTATATTACTGCTGCACGCCGGGAGGTGTCGCAGTTTATACAAATTATCCATCGCTATCGCGACCAGATGCTTGGCAAACTTCGCACGCCTGTACGCGATGGAAAGATTGAGATAGACCCAGCCAAAGAACTACGTGATAAAAATGCAGGCTATGCCGAAGTAGAGAATATTGCTATATTCGACGAGGCTCAGCGTTCGTGGGATAAAGAGTACCTCGCAGGATGGTTAAAGCGTAAGAAAGGCTTTAATGACTTCCCAATGTCTGAGGGCGAATTTCTAATCTGGTCGCTCGATCAGCGAGATGACTGGGCTGTAATTGTATGTTTGGTTGGTGGCGGACAAGAAATTAATACAGGTGAAGCCGGAATAGGCGAGTGGGTTAGGGCTATGAACGAAACCTTTCCTGATTGGAAGGTGTATATTTCTAACCAACTTACCGACAAGGAATATGCGGAGGGTCAAGTGGCAGAGATGCTTGCTGAACATAAAAACGTTGTATTCTCGCCTGATTTGCACTTGGCTGTTTCAATGCGAAGTTTTAGGGCAGAGAACCTATCGCGAATGGTGCATTACCTGCTTGAAGGCAATGCTGCTATAGTGCGTCAGATTTATCAGCAAATAAGCGAGCGTTATCCTATTGTTATTACCCGAAACCTTGATGTAGCAAAAGCTTGGCTTAAGCAAAAGTCTCGCGGTTCACTTGAGCGTTATGGCCTGCTTGTATCCTCAAAAGGCTATCGCCTAAAGCCGTTGGCCATCGATGTGCGCTGCAAGCCCGATACGGTGCATTGGTTCCTTGACGATGCTAATGATGTACGCTCATCATTGTTCTTAGAGGATGCTGCAAGCGAGTTTGATGTTCAAGGATTAGAGTTGGATTGGACCTGTTTGGTTTGGGATGGAGATTTTCGTTATACTGATGGTGGTTGGGATTATTACGAGTTTAATGGGGGGAATCGATGGAATCGTATTAAGAAGTCCGAACGTCAGGCTTATCAACTCAATGCCTATCGCGTGTTGCTTACCCGTGCCCGTCAGGGAATGGTTATCTGTGTGCCCGAAGGCAATAGTGACGATGCAACCCGTCTGCCAGAGTACTACAATGGCACATACCATTATTTAAAATCGCTTGGCTTCATTGAGATATGAAACAAATTGAAGTAGTTGCAGCAATCATATACGATGCTGAGGGGCGTATATTCGCGACTCAACGAGGATACGGAGATATGAAGGATGGATGGGAATTTCCTGGGGGAAAAATGGAACCCGGGGAAAGTCCTGAGGATGCGTTGAAACGGGAAATCTTGGAGGAATTAGAAACTCGTATTCAAGTAGAGCGACTTGTTACTACGATAGAGTATGACTATCCGAAGTTCCATCTTAAAATGCATTGTTTTTTTTGTAGTATAGAGAGTGGTCAATTAACATTAAAAGAACATGAGGCAGCCCGTTGGTTGAGGTTATCTGATATATACTCTGTAGATTGGCTCCCTGCCGATAAAATTGTAGTGGATTGTTTGGTAAAATCCATAGAATAGTTTAGAAACATCTTTGCCCATGGCGGCGGAAGATTAAAAAAACAGGCCCGTTTCACAACGAGCCTGTCAACAGAATATTCTAAATTATTATCGTTGGGCGTATAAAAAACACCGCAAGCGGGTGCAAAGGTAATGATTTTATTTGAAATCTGAAAGTTTTTTAGGAAAAAAATGTTGGTTTAGATTACAACGGCGGTGCCACTGGCGGCTACCATGAGCATCGAGCTGTTGGCTCCTATGGTCTCGTAATCAAGGTCGATACCTACTATGGCATTGGCACCAAGTGCCTGTGCGCGTTGCATCATCTCATGAAGTGATGTATCCTTGGCTTCAATCAGCACTTTCTCATAACCGCCGGCACGTCCACCTACGATGTCGCGTATTCCTGCAAAGAAATCCTTGAAAGCATTAGCACCGATAATAGTCTCACCAGTCACCACACCCTTATACTCACGGATTGTGTGACCCTCAATTGTTGGAGTTGTTGATAGAATCATAATCTTGCTTTTTTAAAAGTTCTACAACTATTAGACGTATCACCCGCCCCAAAAGTTGCAACGAATATAAAAAAAAGAATGGCGGGCGAGTTCTTGTAGCCATTTTTTTTCGAATATCAAGCGGTTTTATTCGTTTATTTGTTTATCTTTGCAGCAGAGTAACAAAAAACAAATGCTTATGACGGTACAATTTGAAAAACATGAAGGCTATGCCAAGGTAACACTATGTGGCCGACTTGACACATCGTGCTCCATGCAGACGAAGGCTGACATCGACCAGTTTTTGGCTACGTCGGGCCCTATCCATAGTCTTACAGTAGATGCCGAACAACTGGAATACTTATCGAGTTCAGGTCTGCGCATTCTGCTTTCATTGGCCAAACAATTCAAGGATTTCAAGGTGATAGGTGTAAACACCGATATCTACGATGTACTTAGCATGACGGGGTTTGTTAAGATTATGACCGTAGAACGCGCACTCCGTCGGATGAGTATTGATGGTTGTCAGGTCATAGGTATCGGTGGCGTAGGAACCGTGTATCGTGTGGATGACGACACCATCATCAAAGTCTTTCGTGAAGGTACCACTATGGACGAGGTGCGTAAGGAGATAACCATGTCGAAGGAGGCCTTCGTGCTTGGCATGCCCACAGCCATATCGTTTGATGTGGTAAAGGTGGGCTCGCAGTATGGACTGGTTTACGAGTTACTTAATGCCGAAACATTGAGTGCGCTCATCAAGCGCCAACCCGAGCGAATCGACGAGTTTGCACGTCAGTATGCTACCTTATTCCACCAGCTGCACGACATCGAGGTACCAGCTGGCAGCTGTGTGCCCAATGCCATTGAGCACGAGCGCGAGCAGCTGCAGCATGTACGCCGTTATTTTCCACAAGAGGGCATCGACCTCCTACTCCAGCTTCTCGATGCCATCCCTGAGGGTAACCGTCTGCTACATCTTGACTTGCAGATAAAGAACGCTATGATGCAGGACAACGAGCTCATGCTGATAGATATGGGCGAGGTGGGCTATGGCCATCCTGTACTCGATCTGGCTCACGCCTACTCTGCGATGGTTCTGTTTGTGGGCGACTACGATGCCGTTATCGGAATACCTCGCGAATTAGGTAATGATTTATGGAATCGAACCATCAACTATTATTTCGAAGGACTGCCTGCCGATATCATTGAGCAGCGAAAGGAACAGATTGCAGCTGTGGCCATTATCCGAAGCAACAGCTGGCTGGCACTTAGCGACTCATTCCCAGAGGCAGTAATTCAGCAATGTCAGGATCGCTTCAATGCGTGTGTCACAGCCCGCCGCGACTATCTTCTTGGCGTATGTAGCACACTGAAGGACTGGGCACTATAGTCCTAGTTTGCCTCACAACCATCTCCATGGTCGAAGTAGTTCTTTGCTGCCTGATACGAGCCAGTAGTGAGTTCCTTAAGATACTTATCAACCTTGTATGTAAGTACGGTAGAGAGCTTTACCTGTCCGTCGGGGCCGACAACCACCATCGATGGAATCCAATTCACACCGTACGCCTTGGCAATATCAGTCTCCTTAAACTTCTTCAGCTCGCTAACCTGTGGATAGGTAATGCCATACTTCTCGATAGCCTTCTTCCACGCTTCTACATCGGTATCCATCGACACACCGATAAACTCGATGCCATACTGATGGTACTTATTATACAGGCGAACCACCTCGGGGGCATCCTTGCGGCAATCGGGGCACCACGATGCCCAGAAATCGAGCACTACGGTCTTACCTTTTGCTATCTTCGACAGCTGGATGGTCTTACCCTGAGGCGTCTTCATCTTGAAATCGGGTGCGGTTGTACCAACCTTTACCAGACTTGTTGCATACTTATCGTCCATGTCCTGCTGAGGACTCTGGGCTTTTGCTGCCACAGCTCCCATCACGAGCAGGGCCAGCAGTAGTTTTGTAATCTTCTTCATATACATTATTATATTATGATATTTACATTTACGGCTGCAAAGATAATCATATATTCGGAATAAAACAAAAAAGGATAGACGAAAAGTCTATCCTTTTAATGTGTCCTTCTTGGTTTTTGAGCCTCTTGTCGGATTCGAACCAACGACCCCGAGATTACAAATCACGTGCTCTGGCCAACTGAGCTAAAGAGGCGGGTGGGTAAGCGATCTGCATCGCGCCGCTACGACCTAATACCCTTGCTGCGTTCCCACCCTGGGGGATTCAAAGGGAGCTGGCCGTACAGGACTTACCCATGTTGAAAAAGATCAATTTGCTTGAAAGCGGGTGCAAAGGTACAATAAAAAAGTGAAAAGTGAAAAGTGAAAAGTGAAAAGTTTTGGGATTTTAACTATTTTTTTAGATAAAGGCCTCGTTATATGTAGGAAAATGATTAATTTTGCACCCGAAAGAGTAAAATGTTAAAATGACTGCACCAGAGTATATACAACTTAAGGCTTATGCACGTCAGGATGGATTCTTCCTGGCCTTGTTGTGGATAGCTTGTTTTGCGGGCTATATTATGGGACTGACCAGCCAGTTTATGGCTGTGGCTTCATTGCTGATGGTAATAACAACGCCGTTTTTTGTAGCAAGCAGACTCAAGAAATTCCGCGATGAGGGTAGGGAGGGCATTATCTCATTCGCACGTAGCTATGCCTATACTATCTTCGTGTTCTTCTATGGCGCCGTGCTGCTGGCAGTGGCTCAGTATCTGTATTTTGCATATATGGATAACGGCTATCTGGTAAGTATGTTCTCGAAGATGCTGACTAGCGACGAGGGTAAGATGCTGATGGAGCAGCTGGGCATGGCTCAGGGGGCTGACGAGTATCTGGCCGAGATGGCTGCCACACGCCCTATCGACTATGCGCTGAACATACTAACCGTGAATATCTCGCTGGGATTCATACTCGGTGTGCCCATCGGGCTGATTATGCAGCGCAGAAGCGCAGAGCAAAAATGAGATAATGAGATAATGAGAAATTGAAATAATTATGGATATATCAGTAGTTATACCTCTTTATAATGAGGATGAATCGATTCCTGAACTTTATGCATGGATAGAGCGCGTGATGAAACAGAACAACTTCAGCTATGAGGTGATATTTATCAACGACGGCTCTACCGACCGCTCTTGGGAGATTATACAGGAGCTGAACAAGAAGCAGCCTGAGGTGGTGAAGGGCATCAAGTTCCGTCGTAACTACGGAAAGAGTCCAGCGCTGTACTGCGGATTTGAGCAGGCGCAGGGCGACGTGGTGATCACGATGGATGCCGACCTGCAGGACTCGCCCGACGAGATTCCTGAGCTGTATCGCATGATTAAGGAAGATGGCTACGACCTGGTGAGTGGTTATAAGCAGAAGCGATATGACCCCATCTCGAAGACCATACCCACCAAGTTGTTTAATGCTACAGCGCGCAAGATAAGCGGTATCAAGAATCTGCACGACTTTAACTGCGGACTGAAGGCTTATCGCAAGGCTGTGGTGAAGAACATCGAGGTATACGGCGAGATGCACCGTTATATCCCATATCTGGCTAAGAACGCCGGTTTCAACAAGATTGGTGAAAAGGTTGTTCAGCACCAGGCGCGTAAGTACGGATCGTCGAAGTTTATGGGACTGAACCGCTTTGTGAACGGCTATCTGGATCTGCTCACGCTGTGGTTCCTTTCTACATTCGGCAAGAAGCCTATGCACGTGTTCGGATTCCTGGGCACCGTGATGTTCTTTATCGGTTTCATTGCTGCCTTCTGGATTGGTGCCGACAAGTTGTGGTGCCTGGCTAATCATATTCCGCAGCGACTGGTAACCAATTCGCCTTTCTTTTACATCGCACTGACGATGATGATCCTGGGTACACAGCTGTTCCTGACAGGATTCCTAGGCGACCTGATTAGTCGTTCGTCGAACGGACGTAATGACTACCAAATAGAAGAGACTATATGATGAAGCGCTTGACATACTTGTTGCTGGGAGTGGTGATGGCGGCATGCTCGTCGATCGACTGTCCGGTGCAGAGTACGGTGGCTACGCTATATCAGGTGTGCGACAGCACTGGGACACAGATGGCGCTGAGCGACACAATGACCGTGGTGTCGGCACGACAGGATGGCACAGAGGCTACGCTGATAGACGGACAGGATGCCACGCTCTATAACAAGGGCTTCGGACTGAAAGAGTTTACACTGCCCATCAGCTACAAGCATCCTGAGGATGTGTTGGTGTTCCACTTTGACAATAGCAACAACAAGGATCTGCATGTAACCGACACGGTGTGGATTAAGAAAGAAGACTATCCGCACTTTGAATCGGTTGACTGCAGTGCTGCGTTCTTCCACACCATTACTGATGTGAAGTTTACGCGACACTATATCGACTCAATAGTTATTAAAAATCCATCGGTGACCTATGACTCTCAGACAGTTCATTTCTACCTCTATCCTAAGAGCAGCAATTAGCATTGTGGTGCTTTCGGCATCGGTGCCTGCATCGGCTCAGAAGTTCTTCTCGTTTCAGAAAGACTCTGTGCCTGTGTTCCGTGGTTTTGCTGCATCGTTCGACCTGGTGGGAGCAGGCTTGATGGCATTGAGCGATAACGGGCAGTATGAGGGTGCGCTGCGCATCAACCTGCACGACGAGTGGTTCCCCATAGTTGAGGCTGGATTGGGTAAGGCCAACCACGACGATGAGGTGACCAAGATTCATTATAAGACTTCGGCTCCCTACTTCAGAATAGGTATCGACAAGAACCTGCTGAAGGATAAACATGGGCCTTACCGACTGTATGGCGGATTGCGCTATGCGTTTACATCGTATAAGGTAGACATAGCGCGCCAGGGACTGCAAGACCCTGTGTGGCAGTGGGATGCAGACTTCGGTATTAAGGATGCCAAGTGCAGCTACCACTGGCTGGAGGCAGTGGTGGGTGTGGATGCCCAGATAGTCGGACCTGTACACCTGGGATGGAGCGTGAGATACAAGCGCCGCATAGCCCACAGCGAGGAAGGCGAGTTTGGTAACACCTGGTATGTGCCAGGCTTTGGCAAATTCGGCGATACGCGATTAGGCGGAACATTCAACGTGATCATAGATATCTAAACTGTTATGCAGCAAACAAGAAATAAGAAGTTGATGTGGCAGCTGCCATTCTTGGTGCTGCTGATAGTGGGAACAGTGCTCATTATACGTCATGAGCGCAACGTGCCCTACCAGAAGAGTGCCGACAAGGTGTTTGGAACCTTCTACCACGCCACGTACCAATGCGACTCGGACCTGACATATAGCATCAACGCCGAGTTGGCTAAGGTTGATGCTTCGCTGTCGCCATTCAATAAGAACTCGATTATCACGGCCGTTAACCAGAATCAGGATGTAGAGGTGAACGACATGTTCCAGGATGTGTTCTATCTGGCCCAGCAGATATCGAAAGAGACTGATGGTGCCTTCGACATTACCGTGGCCCCGCTGGTGAATGCCTGGGGATTCGGATTCAAGAACGGCATTGGGCCCACCAGCGAACAGGTGGACAGCCTGATGCAGATGATAGGCTATCAGAAGGTGTCGCTATCGGGCGGCAAGATTACCAAGACCGACGACAGGGTGATGCTGGACTGCTCGGCTATAGCCAAAGGCTATGGCACCGATGTGGTGGCACGACTGCTGCGCAGCAAGGGCATCAAGAACTTTATGATAGAGATAGGCGGCGAGATAGTGACCAGTGGCGTGAATGCTGAGAACCAGCCTTGGCGTGTGGGCATATCGAAGCCCGTGGAAGACCCTACGGGTAATGGCAGCGAGGTGCAGAACATTGTAAAGATTACCGACAAGGCAATGGCTACCAGTGGTAACTATCGCAACTTCTACTATAAAGACGGAAAGAGATATGCACATACCATCGACCCCAAGACGGGCTATCCTGTGCAGCACAGCATCCTATCGGCAACGGTGTTTGCCAAGAGTTGTGCGGTGGCCGATGCATACGCTACATCGTTTATGGTGATGGGACTGGAGAGGGCAAAGCAACTGCTGGAGCAGCACCCGGAGCTGATGGCGTATCTGATATATAGCGATGAGGAGGGTAAGAATGCCGTGTGGTATTCGGCATCGCTAGAAAGCAAAATACAGAAGTAGATAAAGGTATGGCCGTACTGCAGTTGTTCGACAAGTTGCTACAATTCCCCTTGTTCCAGGGCATGAGTCGCGACGATCTGGAGATAGTGGCCGGACACACCCGATTCGGATTTATGAAACTGGGTGCAGGCAAGACTGTGGTGAAGGCGGGCGATACGTGCAACCAGTTGTACTTCCTGATAAACGGCATACTGAAGGTGCGCACATACGCTGATGACTACGGCTACTCGGTTGAGGAGCAGATGGCAGCGCCAAACATTGTGCAGCTGGAGTCGATATTCGGATACTACCAGCGCTACACCCGCGACTTTGTGGCACAGACGGATGTGAACTTCATTACCATCGACAAGGAAGAGGTGGTGAGGCTGACGGAAGACTTCCTGGTGTTCCGACTGAACATGATGAACCACTTTGCTACGCAGACTCAGAAGCAGATGAGGCAGGTGTGGAACCGACAGCCACAATCGCTCGAGGAGCGCGTGGTGCGGTTTCTGAGTCAGCATTCCTACTATCCTGCTGGGCATAAGGTGTTTAATATCCTGATGACACGACTGGCTGAAGAAGTGAACGACAGCAGGCTGAATGTGTCGCGTGTGTTGAACGATATGCAGTACAGGGGACTGATTACGCTGAGTAGAGGAAAAATAGAGATTAAGCAGCTAGAACGACTGCTTTACACCAAATAGAAACGGCTAATATGGCCGTTTTCAACTTTTTTAATGCATAGATTTGCTCAGTATCGGATTTTTGTAGTAACTTTGCGCCTTAAATAAAGTTAGTATGAATACAAACGAAAATATTGAGAGAACGAACCCGTTTTTCGAACCTTACAACACACCTCACGACACAGCTCCTTTTAATCGTATCCGACTGGAAGATTACGAAGAGGCTATGTTGGAGGGAATACGTCGTGATGATGAACAGATAGAGAAGATTATCAATAATCCTGCCAAGCCTACTTTCGACAACACCATTATCAGCGTTGACGACGAGAAGGATAAGGATGGATATTACGATTTGCTGGGACGCGTGTCGACAGTGTTCTTTAATCTGCTGTCGGCCGAGACCAACGACGATATGGATGCGCTGGCACAGAAGATGAGTCCGATACTGACCAAGCACTCAAACGATATACGACTGAATGAGAAACTGTTTGAACGCATCAAATATGTGCACCAGCATCATCGCAAGCTGACACCAGAAGAGAAGATGCTGCTGGATAACTGCTACGACGGATTTGTGCGTAGTGGTGCGCTGCTGGATACTGCAGGCAAAGAGCGCCTGCGCCAGTTGACTGAGGAGGCCTCGATGCTGGGACTGCAGTTCTCGCAGAACCTGCTGAAGGAGAACAAGGCATTTACACTGCATATTACTGACGAGAAGCAACTTGACGGTCTGCCCGATACAGCCCGCGAGGCAGCTGCACTGGCAGCCAAGGAGGCTGAAAAAGAGGGATGGCTGTTTACACTCGACTTCCCATCGTACTCGCCATTCATGACTTATTCTACGCAGCGCGAGCTCCGCAAGCAGCTATATATGGCCAAGAATACAGAGTGTATCCACGATAACGAGGAGAACAATCTGGAGATATGCAAGCGCCTGATAAACCTGCGCCGCGAACTGGCTCAGCTGTTAGGACATAAGACCTATGCCGACTACGTGCTGAAGCACCGTATGGCAGGTAACGTGCGCAACGTGTATAAACTGCTGAACGATCTGATAAAGGCCTATAAGCCTACAGCCATGAAGGAGGTGGAAGCCATAGAGAAGATGGCGCGTAAGCTGGAGGGTAAGGACTTTAAGCTGGAGCCATGGGACTTGTCGTTCTACTCGCACAAGCTGAAGCTTGAGAAATATAATTTGGATGCCGAGATGTTGCGCCCATACTTCGAACTGTCGAAGGTCATCGATGGTGTGTTCGGACTGGCCAACCGTCTGTACGGCATCACATTCAAGGAGAACAAGGATATTCCAGTATATCATCCTGATGTAAAGGCATACGAGGTGTTTGATGAAGACGGCTCATTCTTGGCTGTGTTCTATGCCGACTTCCATCCCCGCAAGGGTAAGCAGGGTGGCGCCTGGATGACTGAATACCAGGGACAGTGGATCACCAAGGAGGGTGAGAATGTGCGTCCGCACGTCAGCGTGGTGATGAACCTGACTAAGCCTACTGAAGAAAAGCCTGCGCTGCTGACACTGGGCGAAGTGGAGACATTCCTGCACGAGTTCGGACACTCGCTTCATGGCATGTTTGCCAACACCCGCTTTGAGAGTCTGAGCGGTACTAACGTATGGTGGGACTTTGTGGAGCTGCCATCGCAGTTTATGGAGAACTTCGCCATCGAGAAGGAGTTCCTGCGCACCTTTGCATTCCATTATCAGACTGGCGAGCCATTGCCCGATGAACTGATAGACCGCATTGTTCGCAGTCGTAACTTCAATGTGGCATACGCCTGCATACGTCAGGTAAGCTTCGGACTGCTGGATATGGCCTACTACACCCAGAAGGATGAGTTTAAGGAAGATATCATCCCATTCGAGAAGAAGGCCTGGGAGAAAGCGATGATACTGCCACAGCTGCCCGACACCTGTATGACGGTGCAGTTCTCGCACATCATGGCTGGTGGTTATGCTGCTGGCTACTACAGCTACAAGTGGGCCGAGGTGCTCGATGCCGATGCCTTTAGCGTATTCAAGAAACATGGTATCTTCGATAAGAAGACTGCCAGCAGTTTCCGCGAAAACATCCTGTCGAAAGGTGGCACGGAGAATCCGATGACATTATACAAACGATTCAAGGGTGGCGAACTCACCATTGATGCATTACTTAAAAGAAATGGAATCAAACGACAAGCAAAGTAAGCTTGATGTGCGCTATCTGAAGATGGCACGTATCTGGGCTGAGAACTCCTACTGCAAGCGTCGTCAGGTGGGAGCACTGGTGGTCAAGGATAAAATGATTATCAGCGATGGTTATAATGGTACTCCAAGCGGATTTGAAAACGTTTGTGAGGACGATGATAACGTGACCAAGCCTTATGTGCTGCATGCTGAGGCTAATGCAATAACTAAACTGGCACGTAGTAACAACAACAGCGAAGGGGCCACTATTTATATCACCGCCTCGCCCTGTATCGAATGTGCCAAGCTGATTATACAGGCTGGTATCAAGCGTGTGGTTTATGGCGAGAAGTACCGACTGACTGATGGTATCGAACTGCTGGAGCGCGCTGGTATCGAGGTGATTTACATTGGGCTGGATGAAGGAGAGAAGGAGTAAGATTAAGATATGAGTAAAAATAGCACAAACCGATTAATGCCTTTGCTGATGGCCGTATGTGTGGTCGTGGGCATTGTGGTGGGCACATTCTATGCCAACCACTTCTCGGGCAATCGACTGAATATTATTAATTCGAGCGGAAACAAGTTGAACAACCTGCTCCGCATTATCGACGATCAGTATGTGGATACCGTCAACATCAACGATTTGGTAGAGAAGGCCATGCCACAGATTCTGGCAGAGCTTGATCCACACTCGGTATATATCAGTGCCCGTGATGGCGAGATAGCCAACGATGACCTGCGTGGATCGTTCTTTGGCATTGGTATCGAGTTTACCATCCGTCAGGACACCATCCGTGTGCAGAATGTAATAGGCAACGGTCCTGCTGAGCGCGCTGGCGTGATTGCTGGCGATAAGATTGTGGAGGTTGACGACTCGATATTCGTAGGTAAGAAGGTGACCAACGAGGAGGCTATGCATCGCCTGAAAGGACCAAAGGACACCAAGGTGAAGCTGGGCATTCTGCGCTATGGCGAGAAGAAGCTGCACCACATTACCATCACCCGTGGTGAGATTCCTACTAAGAGCGTTACAGCATGCTATATGCTCGATCAGGATTGTGGTTACATCAAGATTCGTAACTTTGGCGAAAATACCTATCCTGAGTTGCTCATTGCTCTGGCTAAGCTCTCGCAGCAGAGCTTTAGCAATCTGGTAATCGACCTGCGTGGTAACACGGGTGGATACCTGGAGTCAGCCGTACAGATAGCTAATGAGTTCCTGTCGCGCGGACAGCTCATCGTGTATACGCAGGGCCGTGCGTTCCCACGTCAGGACTATCGTGCCGATGGCCGTGGCTCTTATCAGCGCCTGCCATTGGTAGTGCTGGTTGACGAGAGCTCAGCTTCGGCCTCAGAGATTCTGGCTGGTGCCATTCAGGATAACGACCGTGGTACTATTATTGGTCGACGCTCGTTTGGTAAGGGACTGGTACAGAAGCCCATGGAGTTTAGCGACCACTCGATGATACGTCTTACCATTGCACGTTACTACACCCCTTCTGGACGTTGTATCCAGAAACCATATAACAATGGTAACCACTATGATGACGACTGGCTGACACGTTATCAGCATGGTGAGTTCTTCTCGCAGGATAGCATCAAGCATACGGGTCCGGAGTATCACACCAACAACGGTCGTATCGTATATGGTGGTGGTGGTATCACGCCTGATATCTTTATCCCAGAGGATACGCTTGGTGTGACATCTTATTATAAGGAGGCTGCCATGTCGGGACTCATTCTGCAGTTTGCATTCACTTATACGGATGATAATCGTGCCAAGCTCAGTGCCCTGAAGGGTGTGAAGGAGATGGAGACCTATCTGAAGCGCCAGAATATACTTGAGCAGTTTGTGGTATATGCTGATAAGAACGGCCTGAAGCGCCGTAACCTGATGATACAGAAATCGCAGAAGCTGCTGGAGCGCTTCGTGATAAGTCGTATCATATACAACATCCACAGCGAGCAGTCGTGGACAGAGTATCTGAATCAGGATGATCCGGTGATTAAGGAAACGCTACGCCTGTTCCACAACGAGGGCGCATTCCCACAGAAGCCCGTGGCTGGTGCCAGGGGTAAGAATGTGGCCAAGGCAGGCGACGGTCGTGCCATTCGTCAGATAAACACTTTGATAGCCCATGCTTAAAAGCGAGCTTAGGCGTTTGATACGTGAAAAGAAAGGACAGTTCACTCAGCAGCAGCTGTGTGAACTGTCGCTGCCTATAGTGGGGCGTATCAAGCCTATGCTTAAGGATGCCAAGACCATCGTGGCTTATTACTCGCTGCCTGATGAAGTGGATACGCATGGTTTTATCGACCAGCTGCTGGCTGATGGTAAAACGGTTTATCTGCCTAAGGTGATTAGCAACGAGGAGATGGTGTTATGCCGCTATACTGGAGCTGAAAGTCTGAGCCTGGGGGCTTTCGGTATTATGGAGCCTGTAGGACGGCAGATAGCTGCTGATGAGGTGATAGATGCGGTACTGGTGCCAGGTATGGCCTTTGATGGCGATGGCAACCGATTGGGTAGGGGAAAGGGGTATTACGACCGTTTCCTGAAGTCGCTCAGCCATCCACGCCCCCAACTGATAGGCGTGTGCTTTGATTTTCAGAAAGTGGATATGGTACCCACAGCGTCTACTGATGTAAGGGTAGATGTGGTAGTCTAGTGGAATCGTATCTCGGCTATTACCTGGCTACCTACGTGGGCATTCAGTTTCCTAACCAGTTCGCTGCGCATCATCATCATGTCTGAACGCAGGGCCGGGCTGGTAAGATGTACAAACAATGTCTGGTTCTTGATAAACATGCCGTCGGTATAGCTGGCAATCATGGGGCCCACTACTTCGGGCCACGAATCGATGAGTCGTTTCTGTAGCAGTGGTGTCTCAAGTCCCTGAGCGCGCAGGTTCTTGAGAATCAAGTCTTTTATCTGGTTTACGTCGCGCTTAAACATCCTTCTTTACTTCTTCTATTTCGCCGTTGTCAACATGGAATATCTTATAGTCGAGCGATGATCTGCTCAGAATCAGATCCAGGTGGTCGCGATTGGTATCGGTAATGAAAATCTGTCCGTATTCATCGCCTGCCACCAGCTTTACTATCTGTTCTACGCGCTGGGCATCGAGCTTATCGAAGATGTCGTCGAGCAGCAGCAGCGGTGTGGTCTTAGAGTTGGTGCGCTTCAGGAAGTCGAACTGTGCCAGTTTGAGCGCTATCACAAACGTCTTGTTCTGGCCCTGACTACCCTCGCGCTTCATCAGGTGCCCGCCAAGCGTTATCTCAAGGTCGTCGCGGTGGATGCCGTGCAGCGAGTAGCCTATGGCGCGATCCTTGAAACGGTCGCGCTGTATCACTTCGAGCAGTGGGCCGCGCTGGCAGTGCGAAATGTAGTTCAAACCTACCTGTTCGCGGTTCTCTGCAATCGTCTCGTGTATGCGCTGGAAGATAGGGGTGAGTTCTTCAACAAAAGCCTTGCGTGCCTGATAGATGCGCTCGCCCTCGATGGCCATCTGCTCCTCGAATAGGCTCATCACATCTATGTTTGGCTCGTCTTCCTGTTTCAGCATGGCGTTGCGCTGCTGCAGGGCTTTGTTATAGCGGTTCATCGCCTCCATATAACCATGGTCGTACTGCGATATCACCATGTCCATCAGGCGGCGTCGCTCCTCGCTGCCACCCTCAATCAGCAGGGTGTCGGATGGCGACACCACTACAATGGGTATCAGTCCGATATGTTCTGACAAACGGCGATACTCCTTTTTGTTGCGCTTGAAGTGCTTTTTGGTGCCGCGCTTCATACCGCAGTAAATATGCAAATCGCCCTCGTAGGCGCCCTCTAAAACAAAGAACTCAGCCCCGTGGCGGATGACCTGCGAGTCGATGGGATTGTTGGCCGAATGGCAGAACGACAAATAGTATATAGCATCGAGCACATTGGTCTTGCCAACCCCATTCTGTCCTATCAGGCAGTTGATTTTGGGCGAGAACTCAAGTGTGGCCTCTGCTATGTTCTTGTAATTGATAACTGATATCTTTTCTAAAATCATAGTGCAAAGGTAGCGTTTTTTGGCCATTGATGCTAAGGATTAACACAGATTAATAAATATTTTCCTTGAAAAAATGTAAATTGTGTTGCTTTTTTAGTAACTTTGCACCCGATTTTTGAAATTAAATATAAATATTATAATGGCAAATACAACAAATCAACAGCAGGCTCCCCAGTCAATGGAGCAGAGCCTGAATCAGAGTGAGGCCTTCTTCCTCAAGTATAAGAAGACCGTTATTGCTGCAGTAGCAGCTCTCGTAGTAATCGTTGCTGGTACCGTTCTGTACAAGACTTATGTCAGCGGTCCTAACGAAGTTAAGGCAAGCACAGCTATCGCAAAGGGTCAGGAGCTCTTCATGGCAGGCGACTATCAGAAGGCACTGAATGGCGACAGCGCAAACTTCAAGGGTTTTGTAAAGCTGGCTGACGAGTACAGCAGCACTGCTGCAGGTAACCTGGCTAACCTCTATGCCGGTCTTTGCAGCGCTAAGCTCAACAAGTGGGAAGATGCTGCTAAGTATCTCGAGAACTTTGACGGTGCCGACGATCAGATGATTTCTCCAGCTGCTGAGGGTGCTCTGGGTAATGTATATGCTCACCTGAACCAGCTCGACAAGGCTGTATCACACCTGAAGAAGGCTGCTGAGAAGGCTGATAACAACTCTCTGTCGCCTACCTTCCTGATTCAGGCTGGTGAGATTCTCGAGAGCCAGGGTAAGAACGATGAGGCCCTGAAGCTGTATCAGCAGGTTAAGGATAAGTACTTCAACTCAATGGCTTATCAGACCATCGATGGTTATATTGAGCGTGTTTCTGCAAAATAATCTCCATGGCAACTAAAAACTTATCGGAATACGATATTACCACAGTGCCCGATGCTTCGAACATGATTTTCGGAGTGGTTGTGGCCGAGTGGAACCCCGAAATAACAGGCGCCCTGCTTGACGGATGTGTTAGCACACTCGAAAAGCATGGCGCTTTGCCTGAAAATATACATGTTAAGACGGTACCTGGAAGCTTTGAGCTGATTTATGGTGCTCACCAGATGACACTTAACGATGGTTACGATGCTGTGATCGTACTGGGAAGTGTGATACGCGGTGAAACGCCACACTTTGACTACATCTGTCAGGGTGTTACCGAGGGTATCGCCCGTCTTAATGCAACCAGCAACATTCCCGTTATCTACGGTCTGCTCACCACTAACGATATGCAGCAGGCACAGGACCGCGCAGGTGGTCGACTGGGTAATAAGGGCGATGAGTGCGCAGTGGTAGCTATTAAGATGGCTAAGTTCTAATTAATTAGTATTATGAAAAAGGTATTCATTCTTCTCCTAAGTATAACCTTGGGCTTTGGCGTTGTGAACGCACAGGAAGCCAAGAAAAGTGAGTTGCATCAGCGCGCAGAAAGCGACTTCGAGAAGGGAAACGTGGCCAGCGCCCGTTTCCACTTTATCCGCGCTTTCGAAGACTATGCCAAGAAAGGCCAGCTGAAGGCTGGTATGGAATGTGCAGCACGCGGAACAGCTCTGTATTACAAAGAAAACTATTGGAAAGAAGCTTTCGACCTGCTTCGCCGTGCCGACCAGGAGGTTGAAGCCAGCGGTAAGAACGCCAAGGAGAAGGCTGCTCTCCATTATATCATCACCAAGGAGCGCCTGGCCATGTATATCAAACTGCGTAAGAGCGATAGCGCTAAAGACCAGATTGAGGTCATGGAGAATCAGGTTAACTATGCTGCTGATGAGGCTTTGAAGAACGATCTGCTTTATAATAAGGCTGTTTACCACTATTCATTTGGTCAGAATGCACAGGGTAATGCTGTGTTCAAGGAGATGGCCACCAAGCTTACTGCCTCAAAGCAGTATGATAAGGTGGATGGCGTTTACCAGACTCTGATAGCCAATGCCCGTAAGAGTGGCAATGCCAATATGGTAGCTCAGTCGTACAGCAACTATCTGGCTTGGAAGGATTCTGTAGGTGCCCTGAAGCTGGCTGACGAGACAGGTGCCCTGAAGCAGCAGATTTCTGAGAACGAGAAGACCATCGACGATCAGGCCAGCTCGCTCACTGCCCGTTGGGCTGTTATCGTAGGTCTCTGCATCCTGGCAGGTGCGCTGGCTGCTGCACTGGTTCTGGGTGGTATTGTTCTGATGCGCTACATCCTGCTTACCCGTAAGCAGAAGAAGACCATCAAGCTGGCTAACGATAACAATGCGCTGAAGGCTAAGTTCATCAGCAACATCTCGGCCCAGCTCGATCCTACACTCCATAAACTCGATGAGAAGATTCCAGAGGTAAAGGCGCTGCTTCAGTTCTCTGAGCACATTGCCACGTTGTCGAATATCGAGAACTCGATGGACGAGGAGGTAGAACTGGAGGATGTTCAGCTCACCCCATTCTGCGAGGGTGTTGTGAATCAGATTCGTAATAAGGTGCAGGCAGGTGTTACTCTGAAGGTCAACGTGCCCAACATGAGCGCAAAGATCAATAAGGAGTATGTATCACACATCCTGTTGCACTTACTGAATAACGCTGCTTTCTACACACCAAAGGACGGCACTATCTGGTTGGATTACAAGAAGCGTGGTGCACATGTTCACCAGTTCCTGGTATCTAATACAGGCGAGGTTATTCCTGAGGAGAAGCGCGATGAGGTATTCAAGCCATTTACTGAGGTGAAGGACTTCACTGAGGGCGACGGCCTTGGATTGCCTATCTGCAAGCAGATGGCACTGAAGATGAAGGGCGATCTCGACATCGATGCCGAGTTCACCAAGGGCACACGTTTCGTGCTGCTCCTCCATTCTTAAGCTAACACTACACCTTTTATAACTTTACAGTTGATATGTCCACCAGCCCATTAACTATCGCATAGATGGTTAATCCGGCTGGTGAATGTATTTGAAGCTTGCGGGCAATGTTACGTCGATGGGTGATAACCGTATTGGTTGATATGCACAGATGATCGGCTATCTCCTTATTCGACATGCCTTGTACAAGCGAAATAATCACATCTTTCTCACGGTCGCTCAATGCATCAGGATTCTGTGCCTGAGCACTACCGAACACCATGCCTGATATGTTGCGCGACACATCATTCTGCTTGGTGAGTTGCTCCAGGCGGCGGATGGCTGGTACGAAGATATGATCCTCTACCTCAGCGTGCTGGCGCAGCCATACCTCGTTCTCGTAGATGTCGTGGAGCGTGGCGGTTAGCTGGTTGTTGTGCAATCCGTCTTGTGGCAGGTATTTGATAATGAGCAGCTTCAGCTCGCGCAACTTCTTGTCAGTTGCACCGTGATGCTTTGAGAATGTGTCTACATTATAATCATTAGCAGGCTGCCCGTCGATGAGCGACTGTACGTAGGGGAACAGCGTCTTCTGCTCGTACTTCATGTGGCGACGTATCTCGTGGGCATACTCATCGTAGAACTTCAGAATCAGGCGCCCCAGCGAGTCGTTAGGGTTGAGACACTCTGACAGCTCTCTGCGGATGTAAGGCAGTTGGAACTCCAGAAAGTAGTCGTGGCAGGCCTCCAGATAGCGCAGCAGTGTGGGCACGTCGAGCTGTGAGTCGGCTTCAAACTCGCCATATCCGTTGATGGTGTAGTTAACCACCGCTAGGAATGTGTAGGTGTCTACGTTGTTATCCTCGCATGTCTCGCGCACGGTCTTATCGCCAAAACCTAAGTTGATACCAAAGCTACCCAGCGACTGCAGCAAGTCGTAGTTGTCGCGGATCAGCGAGATCATCTTGTCGTCCGCCTCGTACATTTTCTGATTCTTCATACCTATTAATAATTACCGCTGCAAAATTATGCATTTTTCTCGATATATACAATAATTATTATTAGGTATTTTTTTAGTGAATAGTGAACAGCGAATAGTGAATAGTGATATTTTCACTATTTTTAGGTATTGTGTAATTATGCAAAACACCCTACCTTTGCAGCCGAATTGAAAATAAAATGAGTTTTTGTAATGAATACGTTTGTTAGATTAGCAATGTGTTGTTTGGCTGTTGTTGGCGCTGCCGAGGTCTCAGCACAAGTGCATGTTGCCGATAGCGTAATGCAGCACGCTAAGGGCAACAAGTTAAGCGTGGGAGGCTACGGCGAGGTAGCTTACTCACGCAATTTTTATAGTGATCATGTAAGTAGGTATAGTCAGCCCGAGGAGCATAAGAACGATCCTAGTCACGGTCGTTTCGACATTCCCCATGCCGTCATCTATTTAGGTTATGACTTTGGTAAGGGCTGGTCGTGGGGCACCGAGGTTGAGTTTGAACACGGTGGCGCAGGACTTGCCTATGAGAAGGAAGACGAAGAAGGCGGCGAATGGGAACAGGAAACCGAGAAGGGTGGTGAGGTAGAGCTGGAGCAGTTCTGGATTCAGAAGACTTTCTCTCGTGCAGCCAATCTCCGCTTCGGACATATTGTGGTGCCTGTAGGCTTGAATAATGCCCACCACGAACCACTGAACTTCTTTACTGTTTATCGTCCTGAGGGCGAAAACACCATCATGCCTAGCACATGGCACCAAACGGGTGTGTCGTTCTTTGGCCGTTATAAGAAATTCCGTTACGAGGCACAGTTCTTGGCAGGTTTGAATGCTGATAATTTTACCAACACCAACTGGATTAAGAAGGGCACTGCCAATCCTCTGGAGTTCGAGGTGGCTAATAAGTATGGTGTGGCCCTCCGTCTGGATAACTACTCTATTCCCGGATTGCGTCTCGGTCTGAGCGGATACTATGGCGAGAGCATTGGCAACAGTTATCCTAAGAACGCTAATGGTGTGGATGCGGAGTATAAGGGTCAGGTGCTGATAGGCGCTTTCGACTTTACCTACAATGACCACAACTGGATTATCCGTGGACAGGCTGATTATGGCTATCTGGGCGATGCGGAGCAACTGAAGTATATTTACAATCGTACCAACAAGAAGTCGCCTTATCACCACTCGGCTTTTGTCAGCAAGAATGCCTATGCTGTAGGCATCGAGGCTGGCTACGATGTGTTCTCGCAGATTAGCTGTATGCGTGCTGATGAGCAGAAGCTGTATGTCTTTGGTCGCTACGAGCAGTATAACCCCTACGCCAGCAACACCAAGAGCACAGCCTACGACTATACTGAGGTGAAGCGCATGGCGGTGGGCCTGAACTACTTTCCCGTGCCTGAGATTGCCATCAAGGCCGAGTTCTCAAACCGCTTCCTGAAGAGTCAGTACAACAACGAGCCCGCCATCAACATTGGCGTGACGTACGAGGGATTCTTTCTCTAATTGACAATTGATAATTAAACCAATATAATAAAGAGTATGAAAACGAAATTTATTTTTTCAATGGCGCTGATGATGGGCGCTATGACATTGACATCATGTAGTAAGGATGACGACAAGAAGAACGACGAAACAGAGTTTGGTATAGTTGAGACTACACCTGTTGTCGACGAGGATAACTACAGCCTTAACACCACTGCCGCCAACTACTCAGTGAAGAGCTTTGGCGAGACAGCTATCGATGGTTGTGCTGATGTGGTGAGCGAGCTCGAGGCTGCTAACACCATCATTGGTAGTGCCAAGCTTACTGAGGCTCAGGAGACTTATCTGCGCGAGGTGCTGAAGAATCTGGTGAGCGAGGTGATTGTGCCTACCTATACCAAGTTGGCTGATAACACCGAGGCGCTGGAGAATACCCTGAACGGTCTTACCACCAGCACCATCACTCAGGCTCAGATAGATGAGGCTTGCCGTGACTTCAAGGCTGCCCGTATGTACTGGGAGCAGAGCGAGGCTTTCCTGGGTGGTGCTGCTTCCGATTTCGATATCGACCCCACCATCGACTCATGGCCTCTGAACCGTTCGCTGCTGCTCAGCTACTTTAATAACGGTATGAACGACGAGATGCTCGACGATGCTACCATCCTTGGTTTCCACGCACTCGAGTTCATCCTGTTCCGCGATGGTCAGCCCCGTAAGGTGGCCGAGCTGAAGGGCAACGACACCTATAAGAACTTCGAGAATGTTTCTGGCGAAAAGGAGTTGGCTTACGCCCAGACCATCTGCACCCTGCTCAAGCAGCGCACCTTCCAGCTGCAGTGCGCTTGGGATGGTGGTAAGAATGCCAGTCGCCTGGCTGTTGTAGAGGCTGCTGGTCTCGACTATCAGACTCAGAAGGGCCTCTCTTATGGCGACAACCTCATCAACGCAGGTATCAGTGGCTCTGGCAGCTCATTCCCAACCTTGAAGGATGCCATCGCACAGATTCTCTCTGACGATGAGGGCAGCTGCGTAGCTATTGCCAACGAGGTAGGTACAGCTAAGATTGCCAACCCATTCTCTGCAGGCGATGTATCGTATGTAGAGTCGCCTTACAGCTATAACTCTATCACCGACTTCCGCGATAACATCCGTTCTATCCGCAACGTATGGCTGGGTTCTACCGATAAGAAGGCCAACAAGTACAGCTTCCACACCTTCTTTGCTAGCGTTAAGCAGGATGCCGTAAACCAGAAGGTTGAGGGTGCCTACGTCAGAGCCATCGAGGGTATCAGCAACATGCCTTCGCCCTTCGTTAAGTACTGCTGCACCATCTGGAACATCAACTTCGAGGATGACGAGGACTGGGAGACTGAAGAATAATCACAAAATAAGTAACGATGACAAATACTTTTAAGATTTTTGCAGCTATAGCGGCTGCTACCATGATCACTGCCTGTACCAGCGACGACGATGCCAAGAGCCTTGGCGAACTCGAAATTGAAGAGCAGGCATTTGGAAAAGCTACAGGTAATTTCACGGCCGAAGAGTGGTTCCCAGGTGGAAAACTGGGTACAACCGAAAAGGCCAGCTACTCATCGCCAACGCCAGCTGTACAGAGCATAGCGGGCATGGAGGATGATTTTAATACAGGCGAAGACTTCTTCGAACATTTATATACTTTCGAGCAGGCGCCCCGTCGTGGACTGGGCCCTGCTTGGGTTCGTAATGGCTGTATCACCTGCCACCCCTCTTACGGTCATGGCAAGCGCCAGACGGAGTATCGTGCCAACACCGTGGGCAATGGCTATCTGCTGGTTATCTATCACCCCGAGACCAATGCCTATATCTCTGAGGTAACAGGTATGCCTCAGACTCAGGCCATGGCTCCATTCAAGGCGCCAATCGACGAGAATCAGATTCAGATAGACTGGAAGACCGTAACTGAGATGGAGAGCGGATTGGCAATGACCTTCCCCGATGGCGGCGACAGCTACTCGCTGATTTATCCTGAGGTGCGCATCCCTCAGTCGGCCTTCAATACCAATCCTAAGCCTACTGATTACGAGGTTCGCCTGGAGTCGACCATTGGTGTTTATGGTACCGCTCTGCTCGATGCCATCGACGATGAGGATATTGAGAAGCAGTGGGCCTCAGAGGCTCGCTTCACTGAGCTCAACCCTGCCATGTGGGATAAGGAGGCTAACACCTTCAAGGCCGCTGCCTACTATTCGGCTCCTTACAACGATACTGGTTCGCATCATGGCTCGCATGGTCCGCTCAAGCGTTTCACCTATGCCATGACGCGTGGTTCGCTGCAGGATGGTGCTGGCTCTAACGCCATCTGGAATATCACCAACGTCACCCGCTCCGATCGTCACTGGCTCTACACCACTGCTGCGTGGGCTAAGGCTCAGAGCGAGGATCCTGAGGTCATCAGCTACATTAAGCAGCATGGCTCATCGCCCACCAGCATCCTGTATCCTTACTATGCCGATGGTACCGACGAGGGTATCGCTAACCGTGTTTACGAGGTGCTCAACACCCCATCTGTGGCCTACAAGGATACCTTCGAGAAGTATCTGCTTAATGGCGCGCCCTATAATGGGGTAGACGAGATGAGCGACAAGCAGTACTACCAGTTTATGGTGTGGCACCGCGGACTGGCTGTGCCTGCTGCCCGTAATCTGAACGATGCTGATGTACAGCGCGGAAAACAGCTGTTCAGCGAGATTGGTTGCGCCAATTGCCACCGCCCATCGTGGACCACTGGTAGCGACGATATGTGGGTTGATGCCAGCACCAAGGCCTATGCCAAGCAGATTGGCAAGGATGCCAGCCAGATGCTGCCCAAGTATGCCAACCAGACCATCTGGCCATACACTGATTTGGTTCAGCACCGCCTCTTCATGGCTAACGATATCCGTACGGGCTGGTGCCGCACCACGCCTCTCTGGGGCCGTGGCTTGAGTCGCCGCCTCACGGGTGCCGACGATCGCCTGCACGACTGTCGTGCGCGTACCGTCGTCGAGGCCATCATGTGGCATGGCTACTCAAAGCAGTCGCAGGCTTATCGCCCCACAGAGAAGTTCTACAATCTGCCCAAATCCGATCGCGATGCCATCGTTAAGTTCATTGAATCGATTTAATAGAGCGAATAGTGAACAGTTAATAGTGAATAGTTGGCGGCTGCTGCTGCTACTATTCACTATTCTCTGGTCGTTATCCACTTCGGCAAAGCCTACAGTTATTCCTCAGGCCCAGGCCCAGCATTTCTGTCAGCTGCTCATTGCCGATGGTTCGGCCGTTACCCCTCTGTCTGTTCATGCCCGCAAGGCTATCCAGGCAGGCGACAGTCTCAGTGTGGAGCAGATTTTTGCGGGCTTTGTGGTGTTGGCCGATGGCTGGCAAACCATGCGCATCTTCCCCCATCAGGAGGGCGGTAAAGTGTCGTGGTATAGTGCTACCGACGATCTGCCTGCCTCTATGAGTGCCGAACATCAGAAGTATATCCGCGAGGTGTTTCCCCGATTGATTGCTGAGGTAGAGGCTGGTCGCTGGCAGGCCGTAGATGCCTATGTCGATAAGATGTTGCAGTATCAGTGCCAGTTTGGTGGCCATCAGGCTTCAGTCGCAGTATCACCCTCGTTGCTCGTCTATGTTGCACTATTTTTTCTGATTGTTTTTCTTGTTTCTCGTTTTTTTTATATACTTTTGCATCCCAAAAGGAAATTATAAATATGAACCAGAAACTGTTCAGTATAGACACTGCTCACGCCAGTACCCGTGTGTTCTGTTTCGACAACGGCACCGAGGTCAGCGAGTATCATGCCATGATTCAGGTGGCTGATGGTGCTCTGCCGTGGAGTCAGCAGCTCGAGGCGGTGATGAATGCCTATCAGGAGTTGCTTGCTTGCGTGCCCCAGGCGCAGGCTGTGTTTAAGCGCTATTTTCTGAGCGACGCAGCCAATCAGGCCGACGATGTGGTGGTGGCCGATGTCACTGATTGCGCCAAGAGCATCATCCAGCAGGCTCCGCTTAATGGTAGCAAGGTAGCATTGTGGGTGTGGCTCATGACTGGGGTGCAGACGGGTATGACTGCCAGCGGCCTCTACGAGGTGCGCCATGGCTCGTTCCGCCATCTGTTCAATGCCTCGGCCCATAACCTGGCAGCCAACTCCGAGTATCAGATGCGCTTGCTCTTCAACGAGTATATCATGCAACTGGCTGAGGAGGGCTGTAAACTCTCCGACCATTGCATCCGTACGTGGCTGTTTGTCAACGATATCGACCTCAACTACGGCGGTGTGGTGCGCGCTCGCAATCAGGTGTTCTTCACCCAGGGCCTCACCGTCAACACCCATTTTATTGCCTCTACAGGCATTGGCGGTCGCCAGCAGGATACCAACGTGCTGGCTCAGATGGACAACTACGCCATCGCAGGCATCAGTCAGCAGCAGATACACTATCTCTATGCCCCCACGCATCTCAATCGCACCAGCGACTACGGTGTGTCGTTCGAGCGTGGCACCTATGTCGACTATGCCGATCGCCGCCATGTCTTCATCTCAGGCACTGCTTCAATCAACAACAAGGGCGAGGTGATGTTTGCCAAGGATGTGGTGAAGCAGACTGCCCGCATGATTGAGAATGTAGAGACGCTGCTCCGCGAGGCCGAGTGCAGCTACGATGATGCTTGCGAGATGATTGTGTATCTGCGCGATGTGGCCGACTATCAGGTGGTTCGCGATGTGTTTGCGCAGCGATTCCCCGATAAGCCCGTTGTCATCGTTCATGCTCCCGTGTGCCGCCCTGGTTGGCTGGTAGAGATGGAGTGTACCGCCGTTAAGGCTATCAGCAACCCCGAACATCCACAATTCTAAGTTTTATTATGAAGGCTAAATGCCCATGCACGATGTGGCGCCCAGCGCAGTCAATATCGCCGATGCAATCGACGCGATAAGCTGCACAATAAACTTTGCGGTTTCTTTCTTGGTCATAATGATTTGATTTTAATGGTTAATACTTTCCGTAGGTATTCCCCTCCTCTCGAGAGACCGCTCGACCCGAAGGGGCGCTTGCTACCGAAGGGACGCAAGATAGGCTAGGGGTGGAGTGATTAAACTCTTTTACCTATTTTAATCCCCCGGATTAGGCGTGTAGCCACCAGTTGGGCCATCGTCCTCATCACTTGAGCCAGAGCCGCTGGTGGAATCGCCACCCGTCAGGGTGTCCACATTCACAAACTCGGCCTTCTTGATGAACTCGCGGCTGCTGATGTTCATCTCCTGCTCGCCCTCAGGCATGAATCGGATGTGCAGCGCCTTCAAGTTCTTCTGCACAGTAAAGTCCTCCTTCTTCTGTGCGCCGCCCTCCTGGTTCTCGAGGGTGGTGAAGAAGGTGCCCAGACCCTCAATCTTCACACGCTTGCTCTCCAGCAGCATCTCTACCAGACAGCTACGGAACTTCTCCAGCACACCAAACACCACGTCGCTGGTGTACACGCTACCATGCTCACTGAT
>NZ_FRBD01000031.1 GCF_900142525.1 Xylanibacter ruminicola
AAGAATTGTCTCTCGCTTACGGACTGTCTGAGGATCAAAACTGCCATCACGGTCACGAGGTGTCTCTACAGTTACCTCACCATACTGCGTCTGAACAGTTTTAGGCATTTTGCCATTACGACGATTCCCTGACTCACGGGACCCTTCACTCAAGTGAGCATCCATCTCACCCTCAAGAGCTGCATTCAAAATACGCTCCAACATTGGTGCCAATGCACCATCTTTTCCAAACAACGGCTTGCCTGTACGCAACTGCTCGGCTGCCAGCTTGTAATCAATTTCTTCGTTTGCCATCATAAAATAAACGTGTTAAACTACATTTTGTTGTAGCCTGACACAGTTTACTTTACATTCTCATATTTTACAAGAAATGACGTTTCAGAACGCGATATTTTACATAATAACGCCACAATTTTAAAAGTGTAGTTTTGATATTTATCATTGTCATCATGCGCTTCAAAAAAACTGTCAGTCCAAAATTCTCGAACTGACCAGAACTATAAGTTGAATCGCATCTTCAATGTCGTAACCCTTTGCATAGCGTTCCCTTTGCCTTTGGTGATTTTTTAACAACATCGCTATTGGCAACTTGCTTTTGCAGTTCTCCCTCCTTTGGCTGATTTTCTTTCGCCAACTTCAGTTGAATCTTTCGGTCAATTGCCGCCAGTTCAGACTTCAAGCCTTTTAGTTCATAATTTATCATTAAATCGCGCAATATATCGAGAAATTGTTGTAATTTTGCAGCCGAAATGCTTTAAACAACGATGATTGTGGCAAACATGGATCTGAGGCAAAAGCAGATGAAAGAGATAGGTTAAAGTATGGAAACAAGATATTATGAGGTGGCAGGACATCGGTTCTGCGTCAGCGGCGAGGAAGATGTATTCACGCTGATGTCCAACTATGAGCCGTTTGCCTGTGCTGACGGTGAGACTGTGTTTGCCTTAGACGTAGAAAATGGTGATGCTCCTGAATATGTCGAGGAAATGCGACAGGAGGATGAGGGACAGACGATTATCTGCGGACATACGGCTGCAGGTGAAGCGGTCTTTGAATTCTTGCGTCCCGTTGGTAGCAAGCGACCAGAGGTCGAGCGTCATAGGTGGGGCGTAACGGCAGGCTGGCTCGTCTGCTCGGACGACTATAGTCAGGGACGACTCATCACAACGGGCAAGCATGAGAAAATGGCTATTGACAATGCACTGATGATTATGTTCGCCCTGGCGACGGCTGATAAGGGTACGGTGCTGTTCCATGCGGCTGTGGTGAGTTATAAGAATAAAGGATATATGTTCTTAGGCCCAAGCGGCACGGGGAAGAGCACGCACGCCAGTCTGTGGCAGCGGTATATAGCGGGCACGGCATTGGTAAACGATGATAACCCGGTGGTGCGTATCAGCGAGGATGATACAGCGACGGTCTATGGCTCGCCTTGGAGCGGCAAGACTCCTTGCTATCGCAGCGTGCATTACCCATTGGGCGGTATCGTCTTGCTGAGTCAGGCACCATATAATAAGATTGAACGTCTGAACGGCATCTATGCGTATGCGGCTCTGATGGAGAGCATCAGCGGCAAACGCTGGGATGAGCGCATAGCCGACGGTCTGCACCAGACGGAGAACGCGTTGGCATCTTCTATCCCCGTTTGGCATCTGGAATGTCTGCCCGACGAAGAGGCGGCGAAACTGTGTAACGAAACCATTACGCAATGACCGACAATGAGATCATAGAGGAAGCTGTCAGACTGGTGAGGGAAGGCGTGAGCGTGACGTTGCCCGTGAATGGCAACAGCATGCTGCCGTTTATCATCGGGGGCAAGGAGAGCGTCATCCTGCATGGGCCAGGACTCATAGACGTAGGCGACGTGGTGCTGGCATGGGTGGACGGCTGTCGGTATGTGGTGCATCGCATTGTCCGTATTGATGGTGAACGGGTCACACTGATGGGCGACGGCAATCTGGTGGGTACGGAGCATTGTCTGCTCAATGACATCAAGGCCCGGGTGACGCATGTGGTGGACGAGAAGGAGCGTACACATTATTTATATAAAGGGTGGCGGAAGCTGGCTGCAAAGGTGTGGTACTGGCTGCGCCCCGTGAGAAGATATTTATTAGCAATATACAGACGATTATGAGACTGAAGAAAGGATTTGTGCTGCGCGAAGTGTGCGGCGAACGTGTGATTATGGGTGAGGGCCTCGGTGCCATTAACTTCGGTAAACTGCTGGCTCTGAACGAGACGGCGGCATGGTTGTGGCAGCAGGCTCAGGCAATGGGTGACTTCACCGTCGAGGCGCTGGCTGAAAAGCTCTGCGCGGAATACGACGTGACGGCTGACGAGGCCAAGGCCGACGTGAAGGAGATGATAGCCGAATGGCAGAAAGTAGATGTGGTGGAATGAGATATCTCGCATGGCTGTGGCGTAACTCCATGGGCATCCGCTGGAATACGGTGGTGCGCATCGTAACGGGCATCGGGCAGGTGGTGCTCGGACTGCTGATGGTGTGGCTCAGCAAGCGATTCATTGACGAGACCATCCGCACGGGAACGGCTGACGATGTGCTGAGGATGGTTAAACTGTTGGTGCTGACCGTCGTGGGCGGTGTGGTGTTGAGACAAGTGGGCTATTGGCTGAAAACCTCAGCAAATGTACGGCAGTCGAACGCCCTGCGCCTCCGCATCTTCGGCAGGTTGTTTCACAGACAGTTGTTCACGGGCGACGAACTGCACTCAGGAGACGTGTCCTCGCGACTGGCTAAGGACATTGAACAGGTGACAAAAGTCACGACAGATACCCTGCCCGAGATGTTGATTACCGGCATCAAACTCTGCGGCGCCTTCCTGCTGATGCGCTGGTTCGACGAACGGCTGGCATGGGCATTGCTGTTACTGACACCATTGGCCATCGTTTTTGGCAAACTGATTGCTCGTCGGTTGCGCCACATGACGCTCGACATCCGACAGGACGAGAGCCGCATCCAGATGCAGGTGCAGGAAGGCATGGAGCATAATGCCGTGCTACGTTCCTTAGGCTCAGAGCAGTGGGTTACCGACAGGCTCGACACCATGCAGCAACGGCTTCGAGGAAATGTGATGCGACGCCTACGGTTTACAGTCGTCACACGGCTCATCATGGGCTGTGTCTTCGGGCTTGGCTATCTGCTGGCATTTGTGTGGGGAGGCATTGGACTGCGTAACGGCACGATCACTTTCGGCGTGATGACCTCATTTCTGCAACTGGTAAGTATGATTCAAGGCCCTATTCTGCAATTGCTGAACATGGTGCCGGAGGTGATACATGCTACCGCCAGCATTGACCGGCTCGAAGAGTTGGAACAGACAACGCAAGAGCCAACTGTTGCGCGGACAGGCAAAACAAGTTCTAAAGGCATCAACTTCAACGATGTCTCTTTCCGCTATGCCAAGGGCGACCGGGAGATACTTTCCCACTTCACGCATGAATTCAAGGCAGGCTCAAAGACTGCCATTATAGGAGAGACGGGCATCGGAAAGACCACGCTGTTCCGCTTGATACTCGGCTTCATCGAGCCTACCAGCGGACAGGTTGCTATGGGCGGTGAATTGTGTTTCGTGCCACAGGGCAATACCCTGATGAGCGGCACCATTCGCTATAACCTGCAACTGGCAAAACCTGATGCCACCGAAGACGAACTGCGTGAGGTATTACATACAGCATGTGCTGACTTCGTCTTCGATCTGCCCGAGGGCATAGACACCGAACTTGGTGAACGGGGCAGCGGGCTCAGCGAGGGCCAGGCCCAGCGTATCGCCATCGCTCGTGGACTGCTCCACGGTGGCGACATCCTCCTGCTTGACGAGATCAGCAGTTCCCTCGACGAACCCACGGAGCGCGAACTATATCACCGCCTCTTTACGACATACCCACAAAAGACCATGCTTTTCATCACCCACCGAAAGACAATCAGTGAGTTATGCGACGAGGTCGTTTGCCTCTAAATGATATCATCTTTTTACGCAACTGCGAAAAAGAATCTCATAATACAGAACGAACTTAAGAAATATGGATTGTTATTAAAGAAAAGCACCTATTTAATCATTTTCATTATTTGCTTATCGGTGGTTTTAGGGCAGATATTTCTTATTTGAGTGAAGATTCTGTCAAACGACTCTTCAGGCGTTCTATCACACTTGAAGTGTTCTCGTCCATACAATTGTTCGGGAGTCGTAAGTAGTGACCATCCCCAACCATATTCATGATTATGCTTATCAACAGGATATACAAAATCTTCGGTAACAATTCTCGTCGCCATCTGCAACTTTGTTACATATCCATCAAAACGGCTACGCATCTTGGGGCCATTGAAACCGCTGGCTGCACGTAACTCGCGAGTAATCATACTACCATTTTCAGCAAGTGTAAATAGTATTGCCTCTTCAATACTTCCTTCAACAGCTATGGGATGAGCACTACGACGATAGTTGCAGAAATCAGCCCACCACTTTTTACTTATGAAGCCAGCTTTACCAGCAAAGAACTTACCATACACAAGGTGCCCCTCAGTAATCATCTCGCCTTTCCATTTCCAAAGCGGCCAATCCCAACCACCATCCGGCAATATCACATAGCGACAATCTGCAGTAACAAGGTCTTCGGCCGAATACCCTCTTATACCGCTATCTAATAGAGGCAGGAATCCCAGTTCTTCAACTATCTCTATCAGCTGTGCACTGTTATATGCTTGCTTCATACATTTACATTACCGACGGCAAATATACAAAGAAAATCCATATAATGTATTGGTTAATGATAAAAAAGTTTTCATTTTATTCGTATATTCCAAAATATGTCTTATCTTTGCAGGCAATTACGCCAGTCTGTCCCGTGGCAGATTATACCGGTTGGAACTTGTATATCACATCTTCCGTCTGCTCGTGCTGCATAAACATCAGCATATAGATGGGCAGATATGTTACGTTGTCGTTAACCTGCACATTGTCCTGACAGAATACGATGGCGTGTGGGATGGCATATTCTTCGTTGGCCATCACATTGCTTAGGGCACGATGGCGCTCATAGTCCTTGCCCGACTTTACCTCGATGGGCAACACCTCTCCGTTCTGCTCTACCACAAAATCGAGTTCGCCCTGCTTCTTGCTGTTGAAATAGAACAGGTCGTGATTCTGTGCAAAGCCGTGAGCATAGAGTTCCTGCGCCACAAAGTTCTCGAATACAGCACCAAAGTTGATATTGGAATCCTTCTCCAACAATCGCAACTGGATATCACCTCCATACATCGCTGCCAGAAGGCCGACATCATTGAGGAAGAGTTTAAACAGATTGCGCTGTTTGCTAAGCAACAAGGGCAGTCTGGGCTCTTCGACATTATAGGTAGGAAGGGCCACGCCAGCATCCTTCAGCCACAGGAAGCCACTCTCATAGCGACTGAAACGGGCTTTTTCGTTCAGCTCCTTCAGGATAAAACGCTTGTTCTTGGCGTTGAGCTCTGAGGGTATCAGATCGTAGATCTCCTCTATCAGCAGTTTCTTCTTGGGGTCGTATTTCGTAATATCACGTTTGTAGGTACGGATGATGTCGCGCTGCTCGCCCAACACCCGTCGCAGATTGTTTGTGTCAAGGTAGCGCTGAACGGCAGCAGGCATTCCGCCAACAATCAGATAGAGGCGCACCAACTCCATCATGCGCTCGTGGATAAAGCTGTCGACAGGCTTATGCTGCTCGAAACACTCGCGCAAATGAGTCTGTACATCGCTGCTGATGCCAACAGTGGTGGCAAACTCTTGCAAATCAAGTGGATACATCTCGATCTCGCCCATATAGCCCACGGGCACACTCCTTATATCCTTCAGCTCCACCCCTAGCAACGAGCCACTCATCACATAGCGGTAACTACCTTCATCTACAAGGAACTTAATGGCAGTGACAATCTCCTTACACTCCTGCACCTCGTCGAAGAATATAAGCGTCTTGCCTGGAATCAATTGTTTGTGAGTGAATGCAGACAGGCGCAACAAAATGCCCTTGGCATCCTTGGGTTCACTGAAAACAGCAATGGCATCAGGTTGCTCAATGAAGTTGATTTCGACAACATGATCGAAACACTCTTTACCAATCTTACGAATGGCGAAGGTCTTACCTACCTGACGAGCTCCTGTCACCAGCAGCGCACGCTTATCATTCTTGAAAAAGTCGCGAATCGACTCGTTTGCCTTTCTGTCTATCATACTAATTAAAGCTTTATCCGGCTGCAAATATAGTAAAAATTACATTATCCAACAAGAAAAACAGAAAAAATAACACTTTTCCAATGTATTTTTGGCCTAAAATTGACACTTTTCCAATGGATCCCGGATTAAAAACTTACACTTTTCTAAAATTCTGCTATATTTCGCAAATAGGCACCCAGATGAGAGTTCTTGCTTAGGCAAGCGTCTTGGCTAACCAAGCCGAGCGGCGCACCCCCGCAAAGGCATCTATATCCAGAGAGGAAAAAAAGTAGTATACTACTAACGTATATCTATCTCTATCAGCTGTGCACTGTTATATGCTTGCTTCATACATTTACAATAGAAACGACCGCTACTCTCGAGAAGTAACGGTCGCTATGTTTATGAAACCAAGCGGCTAGGTCGAATAGCTCATCATCTCTGCAGATAACTGCAGCCATGCCACCGTTCTTTGCAAGCAAAGCGACCAAAGGTCGAGCGCCGCACATCGTGGCTCTACTTGGTTCCACCTTTCACGCTGCCGCTCGGCTCTGCCGCTTCGCTTGCGAAGAAAGATAAGAACAATTTCCGAAACTTCCAAGTTTTTTACCAAAAATCATTCGATATTCGAATAAGATTTCTTATTCCTTATTATATATAGGTTATTCCATTGGTTTGATCATCGATTCGATGAATTGGATTTCTTCGTCTGTCAGATTGTACTTCTTATAGAGTTCTTCATCCGTCCAGGACTTTGTAAAGTCTTGGAGAGGGACAAACTCAAATACAGATGAAGGGTTATCTTGAGTTTTCTTTTTTACAAAAACTATATACCTAAAGAATCGGGTTGACATATATGTAATAATATTCCTACATGTTAACTCAGAAAAGCTTTCATTATATCCAATTATTAAATATGTTTGCGAACAGACACTATTAGGTTCTCCATAAAAAGCCCTACCAATTATCTGATGCGGAAATGCATCTCCACCATTATATGCTTTAGATATGTATATCTTGTGTAACGATATTGCCTCTCTATTCTTGGGGATATCGGATTCTTTTATCCATGCATATCCTCTTGAATTCATCTGTTTGTTCAAATAATACTTAATAGTATGTTCCTTATCTTTTTCATTTACGAATCCAGTCCAACTTGTTGTAAGTAGCCCATCCTTATCAAAAAAATGTTGTGGACTAACATATTTTGAAAAACAGATATCAGGTATATAGTTTCCTTCAACAGCTTTAATCTTCTCTATTATTTTTGATGCAAAGGTATCTCTTATGACAATCCCTGCTCCCAAAGAATTCAGGAAATCATATCTATGTGACACAATTCCATTCTGGTGCAATGTATAGTTACATCTTCCAGTATTACTTTCACAAAATAAGAAGTAGCTAATACCTCCTTTGATTTCCACTCCATTAAAACAATCCAAGGCATTATAATAATCATGTATGGTCATAATATGATTACAATTAATCATATCATCAACCCAATCGTCAGATATTCCCTGTCCAGTCTTGGTCATCCAACGACTAGGTGAAATCAAAGAGATATATGATGGTTTTAATTTTCTAGATAGTTCAATGAATTGAGGATATACAGCACTTGCAAAAGCACTATTAATTCCTGCTTTCTCCGTTGCTTGCATTACCTGATAAGGAGGATTGCCTACTATTGCGTCTAATTTCATATTCGTATTTTCGTTTATCTTCCAGAAGTGCTTGCCATCACGGAATGTGTTGACAACTGCTTCTGGACGGTCTGTAATGTTTTCGATTAAGTTTGGATAATATTGTGCATTAACTTTTGTATCACGGAATCCTGCAAGCGTGCGCTTGGTGATACTCTTAGCCATAGGAGTCTTGCAGACCACGAGGATGTTTTCCTCAATCGTTGCATCCCAAAGACTCATAGCAAAGGCATGACCTATCTCGCCATACTTTGCCTTAACCTTCTCCACCCTACTCCTATATATATTATAAGCTACGTATAAGGGATAAAGACCACTCTTTGAGTTAATCTCCAAGATATGAGACTCTGGTCGGAACACATCCTGCGTCACCTTTCCACGATCAACATAGCGTGGAACCGATAAGATATCTTTCTCGCCAAACGATTCACCATAGAAGCACCATCCACCCAAACAGTCGCTCATGTGCATGTTTACTACACGCCAAGGCGTCAGCACAGTCTCTTTATCAGGATTGCGGAAGGTGTTGAAGATAGCCGAGATACGTTCTATTCTTTCTTCGATCGTGAACTTATCGGCAGCACGAGCCATCTCTCTGATACGCTTGCCTGCTTCACGGAAGATGTCTGGATCGTAGTACTTCTTAAACTTCTCAAATTTCTCTTTATCTACGCCCTTGGGCATAAACTCCTCCCACGATGTATCGTCTATTAGTTTGGCAAAGTTATCAATAGTGATTTCTTCGTCCTCGTTCTTCAGTTCTGCTCCATAAATCAACAAAGGCATGCGGATAGAGATACCACGCAGAATACTGATGGCATTCTTGCGCTGATTGCTCATAGCCTTTAACTCTTCAAGCCTTGCCTTTTCCTCTGGAGTAAGTTCGCGTCTTGGTTTCTTTTCCAGGCGCTCCTTCTCCTCATATTGTTCTTGGGTAAAGCCCTGATTATTTACGTCAATATCGCCTGTCTTAGCCATGGCCTTAGTGGTACCAATGGTTTTCTTCAAGTCATCAAAATCCCGCAGCTCTACATCCGTCAACTTCAGCAGTTCATCATTATACAGAGCTCCATCCTCGAAACCACACTGAACCACCTTTTCTATCTGAGCTTTCTTCAGCTGGCCCATCATCTTGTTTACATCGTATGGTTTCATCTGGCTACCTTCGATGCTGATGATTGGGCAGAAATTCAGGAAGTCGCCCAATATGCGGCGATCTTCTTCGCTCTGTTTACCAGCCTTGGCTGATACCTTAGCCGTCTCGGCTAACACGCGTAGTGTACGGTCGGGGGCGAAGTCGAAGGCATAACATTGCTCCTTCATACGACCGTGGATTGTAAATGGCGTCTGCACGCGGAAGATGGTTTGCATATATTGTGCAGCAGAGGTGCTGAACGAACCAGCCATCATAAACACAGCCGTCCAAGGCTTTATACTCACGCCAGTTGTCAGTCGGCCACAACTCAAAGTAATGGTATATGTCTCATCAGGATCATCACCTATGGCTCTATTCACCATCTGCAGAGCCTCGTCGTTTTCCTCATCCTCATCGCCATTACCAGCTACATTCACAGTCTGGAACATACCAAACACAGTGTGAGCTTTCAGTTTGGCACTTAATGCCTTGGCAGCTTTTACTCCAGGTACCAACCATAACGTATGGCGGAATATCCTGCGGAACTCGTCGTTGCTATATGGATAGAGACTGTCTTTATCTTCCTTACAGAGTAAATCCAAGAAACGGTCTACATCCTTATCGTGCACAAATGTACCATCATCCTTAGTACGGAAAAACTCACGGAAGTTGAACGCTTTTTCATCCTCAATATATTCGCCCATCAGATTACCCAGGTCGTAGGTATAGATGTTGATAGCCGGCAGCGAGGCGTAAGGGTTAGGCTCGTATGGATTATCCACAGCCCAAGCCTGTTTGGCTTTCTGTTCCATCACATAGTCCCAGGTAAATATCTCGTTCTCGCTATAATCATCAAACAGATTGAATGGTGTACCCGATAGTTGCAGCGCTTTAGTAGTAGGCTTTACCAGCTCCTTCAGTACGTTCTGACCGAGTTCTGTCTTAGTCCCTTCGTGGGCTTCGTCTACTATCACAAAGTCCCACTTGGCCTGGAATATCTCGTTATTCTTATCGAACTTTCCCCCTACCTGTTCTGAACCTCTAAGGTCTTGCATGGATGCAAAGTACACATACTTATTGCCTTTGGCAGCCAACTGTTCGAGTTTTCCGAATAGTTCGCCGTTGTTCTTGGAACCATAATGATACTCCTTGCTATCATAGAATATCTTCTTGAAATCATCGAACCATCCTTCATCGACCACAGGACGATGCGTTAATATCAGAGTACGTGCGAATCCTTCTTCTTTAACCACCTGTAAAGCTGAGAGAGTTTTACCGAATCGCATTTTTGCATTCCAGAGCATCTGGTTTCCACGTTTGAATTGCTTACGGGTTTTAGCGATAGCAGCACTCTGTTCTGGGCGGAAGATAACTGGCGACTGACCTTGCGTAATATCAGATGGCTTCAGGCTATTTTCCATCCTTTTGGCCGCAGAGATGGCTTTTTTGACTGTTTCCAGATCACAGCAATACCATTCATCGGCACCTTTAACCCCAGCAAATTCTTTTTGCTTAATGCCACTGCGTTCCAGTACACGATGTATCTGTTTATCGTTAAGCGACAAAATCAAGCCATTGTGATTGAAACTGGCACTACATGTATATAGCAACTGATAAGCTATACCCGCAGTAGCTGTATATTGCCTGATACGGTTATGAGCAGCTTTTTGATAGAGTTCACAATTGGGATACAGCTCTTCGCCATTGTCATCGTCAAGAGTGGTTTCACCTATTTTCAGGCAGTCGCTATGTGCTTCATCGTTAATGGCAAACACATAGATTAGTTTGGCTTTTAGTGAGGATTCGAATGTTGCCATAGGTCTTTATTTTTTGATAAGGTCAATAAATCGTATCTTCCGGTTATTCTCTTTAGTCACAGGGTCTTTCGCTCCCCAGTCGCGTAGCAGGCAGTATATGCCGTTATGGTGGTAATAGCCTCCGTCGACACACCCTTGGCAAGGTTTCTCCTTGCCTTCAGAACTAAACAGATCAACCATTTCAACCTCGGCATGACAACTGTCGGGCACCACGCCTTTCAGACCATCCATCTGCCAAAGGTTCCACGATATGATGTAAGCGATGTAGTTGATGCTCTTGATGAGTGGCGCCTTGCCGAACCTCTGCTGATAGTACTCGATAAAAGTCCAAAGGAGTGCTTCGCGAGCCAACAGCAGGTTGTCGCCCTGCCACTCAAAGCCATAAGTATTCATGTAGGCCTTCTGAGCCCAGTCGAGCCAATCGCCACTTGTTTCAGTGTTCTCGCTTACCACGCGCAGTTTACGGTCGAGCAGTCCTATTCGTTGTTCTATTGGGATTGGTTCACCTGTTGTTGTATCATATCTACTTACCAGATACGGCGCCTCACCACATGTCATTTCCATTCGGGTGGCTCGCACATAGTCCTTCCATGTCTTTCCCTCTGGGAATTCAATCTTATCGGGATTTGGAGCCCATGTATGCTGCTCAGTATCTTCAGTGTTGAACACATTCTTACGCCCAAACCACGCTTCGTCAACCAGATTGTTCTGGGCATTGCACACCCACGAAGGTGTGAATACCTCTGCCATATCCTTGGCACGACCGGTCTGATTCTCCTTCGATTTAAGCACACGAGGTCTTATCACCATACCTCTATCGCCCGTAATCAACTGGGGCAATATCTCGGAATGGTAATCGTATTCAGGACCAAGCGCCTCGTAGTCGTGCGTAGCCCAGAATATATTCTTACCCGTGGTATGGTCACGCAGCAGTGTATCAAGCACCTCTGCCGACAATTCCAACAGGTCGTTCTCCCTGATATCAATAATCGGGAGCTCGCTGTTTTTATTTGGCATACTTCGCGCTTATAGCTAATGGCAAAAGCACTTATCGGATTCTTTTGGGCTTATAATCACAAGACCACTATGTACGAAGAAAGCGTGTCCGCTCCTTATCGAACATAGAGGCCCTGAGAAAGCCCAGTAGAAAGATAAGTGACGTCCACGCCCTAAGCGCAGACATTCACAATTATCAGTTATCTACTTCTTTTAGAAATTTCTCAGGTTCCTATGTTCACCGAATAACTGCTAATGCTGTTATATTTTACCCTCAAAAGTCACACCGGCCCTCCACCGAGGTATGTGCCAGTGATCGAATGCAAAGGTAGAAACTTTTAGGGAAACTTGCAAATAAAACACAAGAAAAGTTTCAAAAAAGGGCCCTATTATAGGGATTTTTGTCTAATGTTGGACATGATTTCTAGGGTTTTGAGAGGTTTGCCTGTTTTTTTATATTTTTTATTTGCCCAAATGGCAAATAATGGATAAATTTGCAGTAAAATAGTTATCCAATAATGAAAAAGAAAACTCAGTATTCATCGCCTGGCTCATCTTGTTGGGCTGCATTCCTCAAGATGGGCGCTTTATTAGAAAACTCTCCAACCATTAACGGGCACATATTATTTGGTCAATAATATTTATTGACATAATTCACCATTAATTATTAATTTAAACATTAATTATCATGAAGATTAATAAGGAACGGGCGCAAGTCCGTCTAAGGGATTTTTGGCCCCAATTTCTAAAACATTTTCTAAAAGAATTACATAAACTATTCGATGGAAAGTTCTATGTAACACGTAATTACAATGGGTTTAAAGAAGAGATCTACATCTGTTTTAATTTCGAGTTAGTAGAGTGCAAAGAGATATATGCTGTACTTGCAAGAATACTTGATGGACATGACACATGGGGATTTCTAAACATGTTGACAGAAAAACTGGCGGAGATTTCGAATCTGGCATTAGGAGATGATATATCTAACAACATTCAAACCCGAGGTAGTAGTATTAATCGAGGAATAAACAGATATAAATCATAATCATTATACAATGAACATTCAAGAACTAAAGGTATCACTATTTGCCAACCATCATGCTTACACAAGCTCGCTTGTGTCGTTAACTCAGATCGTAAACATGATACGATTCGACAGGATTATTGCGGCTAACACCGAGAGCTATCGTAAGACCATGGTTGTGATGGGCAAGAAACATGCCAACACTCACATCAAACAGAAGCTGGTACCAGCATTCAGCGTGGCCGTTACTTTTCACGGATTGGGGCACAGCGAAAGCCAGGCCGAACAGTTTACAGGGCTTGCCCATTGTGACATTGACCACTTTGACTCCGAAGCCAAACTTGAGGCTGCCTTCGAACGACTGTCAAAAGATCCGCATGTACTGCTGATGTATCGAACGATAAGTGGACTTGGGCTGCGTGTGTTATATTGGTATAAGCGCGAGAACAACAAGCGAATCGACGACACATCGTGGCGAGGAGCCTACTATGTTGGTAACGAGCATCTGGCAGCCATTGCGCAACATGAATACGACGATCAGACATCCGACTACACCCGATTATCGGGTATGGCTGGCGATCAGAATGTGTATGTCAATCCGAAAGCCGAGCCATTCATCGTTACCGATGATATGATTGTAGTGCAGAACTGCGAGCATCAGGAGCACGGACGGCCACGAAAGGTGTATGGTGCCAAGAGCTTTGAGACCACAGCCGACGAGGCATGGCAACGAGTACAACAGATGCTGAATGAGAAGAACGTGAGATATGAGCCGGGCCATCACCACGACTACATTATGCATGCAGCCTACCTGTTTAAACGTTTTGGTGTTCCACTGGATGATGTCATCAAGTTTGCCGATATCGAGTGGCCCGACCATCCTAAAGACGAGCGCAACCGAGCCATACGACATCAATACAAGGACGATACTCTCTTAGGTACATGGCGTCTGAACGCTAGCGAGAAATCTCGCGACAACAGCCTGCTCACGCTGCCCGAGATTCGCAAATGGCTGTCGGAGCGCGTCTCGTGTTGTTACAATACCGTCACCTGTCAAGTATTCTGGTGTTCGAAGGCCGATGTGCCTGAGGCAAATACTGATGGCGAAGAAACATTACTGCCCCTAACAGCCGACGTATGGAAGCCGCTAGACACTATTGAAATAAACACGCGATACAATCAGATAACATTCGACACCGGCCGACGAATTAAAGACGGCGACATGGAGCGCGTTTACTATAGCGACTTTGCCCGCCCGGTGCATCCCATACGTCAGTATATGCAGTTGCTACCCGACTGGGACGGTCGCGACCGTGTGCTCGAACTCGCTCTGCATATACACGTGGTAGCGGCAGCAGTTGGCATGACTGATAGCGAGACACATGAAGCCATGCTTTGGGCAATGCACAAGTGGCTATTGGCCATGATTGCCTCATGGTTATACGACAACATTGAGAATCAGGCTATTTTTACGCTTATTGGTCCTCAAGGCATATACAAAACCACCTTTTTCCGTTTCCTACTCCCCCCGCCATTACAGTCGTATTTTAAAGAAAACAAGAAGAACTCTGTGGGCCAGAAAGATGACTTGATAGCCATGGTAGAAAACTGCCTGATATCGCTTGATGAGGTTGATGCATTTGAGGGAGCCGAACTGTCGAGACTCAAAGGTGTGGTAACATCAGAGAAGATAAAATTACGCCGCCCCTACGCCAAAGCTCCCGAGGAACATACCCGCATGGCATCTCTCTGCGCCACAACCAATATCGAGCATATTCTTACCGACCTATCGGGCAACCGCCGATGGCTGTGCTTCAAGGTGAGTAGCATCGACGATCCGCATCAATGGGACTTAGACTATGAGCAGCTATATGCCCAACTGCTGAAGGAATTTCGCGACGGATTTCCCTATTACTTTACGCCCGAAGACGAAGCGAGGATTAACAAACTCAACGAGCCCTTTATGCTTATAAGCCCCGAAGAGCAGCTTATATCCATCCGCCTGCGCAAGCCTCGCGGCCGTGAGCCTTATAAACTCATGAGTTCAGAGATGATCAACCAGCTTCTCAATTATGGCCGACATACCCACCTGTTCTCCAACCGCAAGATTGGGGATGTGATGAGTCGTCTCGGATATACAAGAGAGCACAAGAAATCAGGTTATTACTATAGAGTGGTTGAGATACCATTCGACCAGCAACAAATATTTATTGCTGAAGATAACGGAGGACATTCTTTCGAATTAGAAGACCCGCAAGAGCCTGATTCTCAATAACTTGAGTCACCCCTAGAAACATAAAGGTGATATAGTGACATAGGGAAAAGTAAACTTCTATAAGAAAAAATAAAAAAGTGGTACATTTTCTTTTTTGCATAGATAGTTCGCATATATCTATATCACTATATCACCAAATAACAGCTAATTATCTAATAATTAATAGGTTACAAGGATTATTAAAAAAAAGAAGCATTATGTTAGAAGTAAAAGACTATTCAAAGCAAGAGTTGGCAGATGCAATCTATGCCAACAACATCAAACCAGAAAGCCGACTGCACAAACTATGGCGCGAAACAACTCATTGCCCTGACCTAATGGCCGACCTGCGTCGACTACATTATCGTACTGGCGACACCGGCTATACAGCCCAAATGGTAGAACGCATCAAGTATTATCTGTGCATAGATTGAATATTTGTAAATTCTAAATTATTATGCTTATTGTGCCGATTATGATGGATTCTGCGTACAAAACGCCTTCGCCAATGTTGTACCTTTGTACTCGTTAAGGCAAGTGAGCCAGGTGTAGGCAGTTTAGGGTTGTCCTAGCGTCATCTTCCACCCGTTCCGAAGTCATCTACGACTCGTTCCGCAGTCATCTTAGGGGGGTAAAGTGACTCATCTACGACCGCAAAGTGATTGAGATTCGAGCGAAAGAAACGTCAACTACGACCCGAACATCCCCCACCCTCACACGCCCCTTTAATGTAAAATTTAAAATGTTAAATTTAAAATGAGTCAGAAGTACATCAAGACAAAGAACAACAACTCGTTCAACGAGAAGTGCTATGGCAAGTATTATGCCCAGCCAGTGTATGACCAGAAGTTCATCGAGACCGATGAGATTGCCGACTTCATCCAGACCCAGGCCACATTGAAGCGCAGCGACATCAAGGCTGCTCTCGACGAGCTGGGCGCAGCCATGAAGCATTTCCTGGAGATGGGACAGAAGATCCGTCTGGCAGGCATCGGCATCTTTAAGGTTGGTTTCTCAAGCATCGGCGTTACCGATCCCGCCAGCTGCACCGCCGCCACCATCACCTCGCGCCGCGTGCTGTTCCAGCCAGAAGTAGAGCGCATCGTGACAGGCTCGGCCGAGAAGGATGGCAAGATTGTACAGAAGTACGTGAATGCCAAGACGCTGGTTAAGGACGTGGTATTCGAGGAGACCCACGACAACTCGATGAAGGTCGAGTCGTCAACCGACGATAACAACAACGACAGCCCAACCGGTGGCCTCACCCCTAACCCCGGCGATTAATCAGACCAAGGGGGAACATGGAGTCCGGGATAAAGCTACGGCCAAACAGGTAGCATAGCCTACAACATTGTCAAATCACGGCCGTGAAAGCCATCTGCTACATGCTCCCCCTTCCCTTTAAATTAAATCCGTATCATCAATAGGTAAAAAATTAATTATTATGAAAATGAAATTATCGTCTTGGAAACCAGTATTTAAGTTCCTGTCAATGCTCTTTGCCACACTCGCAGGCTCAGCACTATTCTCAAGTTGTATCCACTAACTCATGTAATCATGAATAAACAACTTATTCCATTAAATCACGACGACGTGAAACTATTAATAGTTCACTGTTCGGCCACCCGCAGCGACCGCAACTTCTCGGTAGATAACCTGATTGCCACAGGCAAAGCCAGGTTCGGCCAACCCAGTTACCACTGGTACATCCGCCGCAATGGTAACCTGATTCCTATCCTGCCCGAGACGGTTCGAGGTGCCCACGCCCGAGGTTACAACCGCTGTTCGCTGGGTATCTGCTACGAAGGCGGATTGGATCCACAAGGCCGAAAGGTCGACACCCGTACTCCCCAGCAGAAAGCTGCTCTCTTCGAGCTACTGAAGCAACTTCACCGTGACTACCCCAAGGCCCGCATCATTGGGCACAAGGAACTGCCCAACGTAGCCAAAGAGTGCCCCTGCTTCACCCCCAGCACCGAGTACGCCTGCCTACAGCCTGAGGCATAGCCTAAAAAGGAAATCCCAGCTCAAGTGAGTTGGGATTTCTTTGTAATAGCCAATTATTCGCCATCAAAAGGCAACTCGCCCAGATATTTGTCAAAATCGCTTTGGAACAGACGGTCTTGTACTATGCGATACTTCTCGAACTCTGTTTCTGCATGTTTACCCTCACGACGACATCCTCTCATCCATAAAGGTCGGAAGTGGTGCGTCAATAGGCAAAGCGGGATTTATTACACGCAGAAAGATCGTTTTTCCATTATTTTCTCTTTAAAATCATTAAAATCTAGTGGATTGTTTTGCTTTCTCGAAGAAATTCACTAAATTTGCGTTCAAATCATATAAAAAGGAAAAGATGAAAGATTTAGATTGCCGAGTTGTTGGAGTGTGATACAAGGGTTTTAATTACAAGTAAATACACAACAGAACTATGATCAATATAAGAAATCTGGAAGCAGAATTTTATTGCTAACTATCTTTGAAAATAATTTAAGACTAAAAATTGATCTGTAACGATGATAGATTTTAAAGGTATTCACAAGACCTACCCTGGAGAAGTGCCCCTCCACGTGCTCAAAGGCGTAGACCTTCATATTGATGAAGGAGAACTGGTCAGCATCATGGGTCCATCTGGCTCTGGTAAGAGCACCATGCTCAATATTATGGGGATCCTCGACGACTACGACGAAGGCGAATATCGATTGGCTGGACGTTTGGTGAAAAACCTCAATGAGAAGACTGAAGCGCTTTATCGCAATGAGCTGATAGGTTTCATCTTCCAGTCGTTCAACCTGATTAATTTCAAGAACGCCATGGAGAATGTGGCAGTGCCGCTCTATTACCGTGGCGTAAAACGGAAGGAACGAAACAGGCTTGCCATGGAGTATCTGGAAAAGGTGGGGCTCGCCGAACATTGGCATCATCTGCCCATGCAGCTTTCTGGAGGTCAGCGTCAGCGTGTTGCCATTGCCCGTGCACTCATCTCGCATCCCAAGATTATCCTGGCCGATGAGCCAACAGGAGCGCTTGACAGCAAGACCACACAGGAGGTGATGGACATGCTGCGGGAGGTGAACCGCAAGGAGGGCCAGACGGTCATCATCGTGACTCACGAACAGGAGATTGCCAACCAGACCGACCGGAGGATATTCTTCAAGGACGGTGTCATATTCAAGGACGAGAAATGAGGGATGTCATCGATGAGGTAAGAGCCTCCATGCAAAACAACCGCCAGCGCATCTGGTTGACAGGATTCGCTATCGGTTGGGGTATGTTCATCCTGGTGACGCTGCTGGGTTCGGCCGGAGGTATTCAGAAGGGTGTCTACAAGGGTGGTAATCTCGATATGCCTCAGCTCATCACACTCGCCACGGGCAAGACCTCCATACCCTGGAACGGCATGAATACTGACCGTATGGTGGAGATGACCCTCGAAGATGCAAATGCACTGTGGAACCAGCATTTCGATTATGTCGCTAATGTGTATCCCACGTTCAATCAGGCTGTGCAGGCTGTCAGCGGGAGCGAGTATGTGAACACCTCCTTAACAGGATGTACACCGAGTTACATTATTGCACAATATTATAAGATCTTTCGCGGGCGTGACATCAACCATACTGATATTGAGGAGCAGCGTAAAGTCTGTGTGCTTTCCAGCCGTATGTGTCGCGAGATGTTTGGTGACAAGAATCCTGTAGGATGCGAAGTGATCTTCGACGGAAACATCTTTTTAGTGGTAGGTGAGTGTCGTTATCTTTTTGAAGGCTATCAAGCCATCAGTGCTTATGCGCCCATCTCTACAGTGATGGCACTATACAGTCCTACGAAACCGGCCCTGAGTATGATGCAGGTGGAATATGCCGGCATAGAAGACTTGGACGAGCTACACCATCTCACTTCCGATATCCGGAATTTCATATCACCTCGTATCGGGTGCAGTCCTCAGGACAGCAAGGCATTGGTCATCAGAAACGATTTTGAGACGGTGATCAATATGACAAAAGTACTTTCCTATCTTGGCATTTTCGTATGGATTATTGGTATTGCTACACTATTAGCAGGTGTGGTGGGCGTTTCCAACATCATGCTTATCACGGTGCGTGAACGCACCCGTGAGCTTGGTGTGCGAAGAGCTATGGGTGCCAGCAGTGGAAGTATCATCAGGCTGGTGCTTATCGAGGCTGTCATCATCACGATGATATTCGGCTATGCAGGTATGATGCTCGGCATCGGGCTTACCCAGCTGCTGTCGGCAGTCTTGGGCGGCAGTGTACCCTATTTCACTGACCCTACTGTTGAGTTTGGTATGGTTGTGGGGTGTAACCTCATCATGATACTGGCTGGCATCGCAGCCGGCTATGTGCCGGCAAAAAGGGCCGTCACCATCAAACTCGTGGATGCGCTGACATCATAAATTATCTAATTGTAAATTGTCAAATTGTAAATAACAAAGATGTTTGATCAAGATTTCTGGCAAGAGGTTTGGGAGTCCATACGGAAGCAGAAAATGCGTTCGTTAATGACAGCCTTCGGTGTGTTTTGGGGCCTTCTGATACTGATGTTCCTCATTGGAGCCGGCATGGGATTCAGCGGAGGTATTGCCGGGCAGATGAAAGCAATTCCTAACAACACCGTGGCTTACTTTACTAGTCCTACAACCATTGCATACGGTGGATTTGAGCGTGGGCGCAGTTGGAATATAACCGATGCCGACTTTGCTGCCATCGAGAGCAAATTTCCAGGCATCATCCATGACAAGGGCCTCGTTTTAGAAGTGCCGTCAACAGGTCAGGCGCAACAGGTAAAAACTGAGCAATACAGCGACATGATGCTGGTGGCAGGTACCACCGAGAATTACCATCTCTTTTCACCGTTAAGAGTGGTTGAAGGCCGTTTTATCAGCAAATTTGATGTACGGGAGAACCGTAAGGTGTGTGTCCTAGGCGAACAGGCGGCTGCCAAGCTTTTCCCGGGACAAAAAGCCGTAGGTAAGGAAGTCCACCTGAATGGATTCACCTGTCAGGTGGTCGGTGTCATGCGGAAGACAAGCCCGTTTATCCATGTAGGTCCCAACGAGTCGGAAAGCCTCTACCTGCCCATTAGTACAGCACAGCTGCTCTACAATCGCATCAATGAGCAGAATATGGCCTTATTCATACTGAATGATGAATACCCGTCAGGTGATTACCTCAAGGAGATAGGCAATGTACTGCGCCAGCAGCACTCCATAGCGCCTGACGATGAGAATGGGCTGTATGAAGTTGACTTCAAGGAGATGATCAACCAGGTCGTTGTCATGTCTGACGGTATTAACCTGCTGGTATGGATAGTGGGCCTGGGCACGCTGTTGTCTGGTCTGATAGGCATCGTCAACATCATGCTTGTAACCGTCAAGGAGCGTACTCAGGAGATTGGCGTTCGTCGTGCATTGGGAGCACAGCCAACGGCCATCATCCGTCAGATTATGTGTGAGAGCCTGCTGCTTACATTGGCCGCAGGGGTTACAGGTATTATAATAGGGTTCTGGGGACTGTACACGGTAAGCAGCCAGATCGCTACTGAGGAGGGCAGCCTGTTTGACAACCCGCATGTGCCCTTTGTTGCCGCTATCTCAGCATTGCTGATCTTGGTGCTTGGTGGTCTCATTGCCGGTTGGATACCTGCCAGGCGTGCGTTGTCCATCAAAGCCATCGAAGCCTTAAGGGAAGAATAAAAACAAAGAAAATTAGTAAAATATGAAGAAGATTATCAGAACCATCATTTGGTGCCTTGTAGGCCTATTCGTGATTTACACATTCTATTTCCTTTGGAAACAGTCCCAACCAGAGCCTGAGGTCTATGAGCTGGTCTTGCCTCAGAAGCGGGACATTCAGAAAACGACTGTGGCCACCGGCAAGCTCTCGGCTCGTCGTGAGGTAAGTGTGAAGCCCCAGATAACAGGCGTCATTACCAAGGTGCTTGTCAAACCAGGCGACCGCGTTACGGCAGGTCAGGAGGTGGCTCACATCAGGGTCATCCCCGACATGAGCCAGCTCAACAGTGCCCAGACCGCCATAGAGAGTGCACGTATCGAACTGAATGAGCAGCAGCGCGAGTGGGACCGTACCAAACGTTTGTATGAAAAAGGTGTTATCAGCACCGAAGAATACCAGCAGTATGAGACAAGGCTGAAGGCGGCCCGCGAAAAACTCACTGCAGCCGAGGCAGCTTATGAGGTCGTGACCAAAGGAGCTTCCAGACGTTCTGGAACTATCAATACGACGATTGTCACCAGTCCTATGTCGGGCATCGTGCTCAATGTGCCAGTCAAGGAGGGTTCGTCGGTATCGGCTACCAGTATGTTCTCCGACGGTACCACTATCTGCACGGTGGCCGACATGAGCGACGTGCTGTTCAAGGGCCACATCGATGAGACAGAGGTAGCACGGCTCCGTGTTGGTATGGAAACCACATTGGTACTCGGTGCCATGCAAGAAGTCAAGGTGCCTGCTACGTTGGAATATATCTCGCCAGAAGGTGTAGAGCAAAACGGGGTAACCAAGTTTGAGGTATGGGCAGCTGCCAGCATCCCCGATGGTGTCGATATCCGCTCTGGCTACAGTGTCAATGCCCGTGTAGTCACTGAGGAGCACAAGGGTGTGCTCTCCATCGATGAAGCATCAGTGGTGTTCGATGCAGACTCGGCATTCGTCTATCGCCTCACCTCCAGCCCGGAGGATCTATCTTCACAGGAATGGGAACGCATACCCGTTAAGGTGGGTATCAGCAATGGCATCTATGTGGAGATACTTCAAGGCGTAAATGCCGAAGACCATTTACGGGGAATTAAAAAGTAAAGAGCGATATGAAATATAAGATGATAACTTCCGTGGCTATACTCTTAGCTGCGCTGTCAGCAGCAAGAGCTCAGGAACATGCCTATACACTCGATGAGTGCATCGACTATGCCATCAGCCATAATATCAATGTACAGGAACGTGCGCTGGCCATCAGCCAGCAGGAGATAGCACTCAACACATCGAAGAATGCATGGCTGCCAGACCTCAATTTGGACATGAGCCAGATGTTCGGTTTCAATAATCCTGGGGCAGCGTCAGGCAATGGCAGCGTCTCACTTGCCGAGGACGGTTCAGCCACGACAGGATCTGTAAGAGCCTCGATGCCATTGTTCGACGGTTTTAGGATCAAGAATCAGATCCAGGCCGACAAATTCTCCCTGATATCCGCCACTGCCAATTTGGAAGCTGCTAAAAAAGACATCTCCATTCAGGTAGCCGCCTATTACCTGCAATGTCTTTATTATAAAGGCATGGCCGATGTATCGCGCAAGCAGGTAGAGACCAGCCGTGAGATGGTAAGACGTGCCGCCATTCTGGTGGAAGATGGTAAACGCCCACGTAGTGAGCAAGCCGATGCCGAGGCGCAGTTGGCTCTTGACGAGCATACACTGACAAATGATGAGGGGCAATATACTCTGTCCTTACTAACTCTGGCACACGCCCTTAACATGCCTGATATCGAAGGTTTCCGTATCGTTGAGGACGAACAGGCTCTGGGACTTTCTTCTGATGCTACACTTCAGATGCCACAGACAATCTATGAGTCCACCGTCGACAGTTGGCCTACCATCATGTCTGCACAGGCAGGTATCCGCCAGAGCGAATCCTTGTTGAAGGTCAGAAAGGCAGACTATTATCCCCAACTCAACCTGACGGGCAGCATAGGAACTGCCTATTACAACTTGTTCCACCAGGGAGGTTTAGGCAGTTTTGGCCATCAGCTTCACAGCAATTTGGGTGAAATCATAGGGCTGTCGCTTTCTTATCCCATCTTCAACCGTTTCCAGACGCGCAACAGTGTAAAACATGCCTCTAATGAAATACTCCAACAGCGTCTTGCCTTCGAGGATGCCAAGCTAAAGTTGCGTGAAGATATCCAGAATGCCTATTACAATGCCACTGTAGCTCAAAAGAGACGCCAGTCATCGGTCAAAGCCTGCGAAGCCAGCCGCATTAGTGTGGAATACGAGGAAATCCGCTATGAAGAAGGTCGCGCCAGCATCTTCGATCTTTTACAGGCCCGTCAGAAATTCCACAAAGCCCAACAGGATGCTGTACAAGCCAAGTACGAGAGCTTGATACGCCTGAAAATCCTGGAATTCTATTACACACGATAAAAAAGTAAGGATGAACAATATATGAAGGAAGAAAACAGGAACTCATACATCATCAACCACTCCCTGCAGGTCTATTTGATAGCTGCTATCTTGACTTCCATCGTTGGGCAGGTCAATACCACTATCGATGGAATTATAGTGAGCAATACATTGAGCAGTGATGCTATATCAGTCGTTACGCTGTCGGTCCCGATTCTAACAGTTTCCTCATTATTGGGATCAATCATTATCTCGGGAGCAGTACTACTGTTTGCACCAGCCATTGGCAATCAGCAGTACAGACAAGCCAACCGCATCTTAACCCTCAGCCTTGTCAGCTTACTGGTATTTAATGGCCTGATTGCTGCGACTCTATGCATCTGGACAGACCCTGTAGCGCGTTTTCTCACTGATGATGAGCGTCTGCTTCCTTACCTCATAGACTATCTTCCCGTTTCCTTTATTGGAGGCGTGGTGACACTCTTGGCCATGAGTCTTGGCCAATTCATAGAAATCAGCGGTCGTCCCCGATTAGTAACTAAAGCCATGGTTATTCTTTCCTCGTCAAATATCCTACTCGACTTATTTCTGGTAGTTTATTTTCAATTGGGTATGAAAGGAGCAGCCATTGCGTCTGCCCTGAGTTCGGTGGCTGTCATTCTCAGCTATATACCATATCTTACAAAACAACCGCGCCCCTTCCATTTCAATCTTCCTCTTTCCGCAGAATCGCTGAAACTGGGGGGCACGTGCCTGCTTCGTGGACTTCCAAATGCCATAGGCACAGTCTCCGTTGCAGTGTTACTGTTGGGCTTGAATGCCATCGTCATGCATATCCAAGGGGCCGATGGTATGTTCATCCTCAGTGTCTGCATACAGATTTTCTCCATTGGTATGCTCGTAATTGGGGGGGCTGGAAGTGCCATCACAGGTATTGGAGGTAAGCTCTATGGCGAACGCGATTGGAACGGTATGAAACGGCTGTTCGATAGTATCTTTAAAAAAGTGCTGGGTGGAGCAGCATTGATTACTCTGCTGATATCCCTTTTCCCCTCTTTGTTGGCACGATTGTTTGGGGCGGATGAAGACCTTCTGGTCGTATCAGAACAACCTTTGCGCCTGTTCAGTTTAGTGCTGATTCCCTTGGCAGTAAACCTTATGCTGGTTAATGTTTTCCTTATTACTAATAGGGGAAAACTTGCCTCTCTCTTAATGGTAAGCTTAGTCGTTTGTATACTGCTCACATTCCTGGCATGCTCCTACTGGTTTCCTTCAAACATCTGGGTAGCCTTCCCTATAGGTATGTGGCTGCTCATGTTTATTTCCCTCGCCATACCATATTCCATGTCAAAGCATAAAGTCGCTACCCATAGGATATATCTCATATCCACCGTCGGCAATCTTGACTCCTATTCCGTGAGTGTTAACTACGATTTCAACGATGTGAACAGCAAACTTAACGACCTCCTTTTCTACGTCAGTATTTTCGACATTGGGGAGGAGCGCATGACGAAGGTACAGCATGTTCTGGAGGAGATCATGTTTCACCAATATGATATGGGGAAAAAAGAACAGAAACAAGACTCCTTCGACGTGAGTATCATCGACCAGCCCACACGTTTTTCCATCATCGTAAAGGACGTGGGCAAGGCATACAACCCATTGGTGAGCTATCAGCCGGGACAGCACGACGTGATAGACGAAGAGCAGATAGGCATAGCCATCGTAAAAGGGCTCTGCGATGAGATCAATTACAAATACGCCAATGGACTGAATTGCCTGTACCTGAATATAAAGAAATAACGAAACAAATAGCTATATGAAAACTTACCCTCTGACCCAATCTCAGTTAGGCATCTTCCTGGAGATGATGCAGCATCCCCAGATGACACAATATAACCTGGGATACATGACTTCTTTACCCAAGAGTATTGACCTTGACCGCTTGGAACAAGCCTTTAGGACCATCTATGCCACCTGTCCGACATTTCGCATCCGTTTTCTGACAGAGGGTGATGAGCTGCGGCAAACGGTTGACGATACAAGGGAGCTGCCAATATTCAGGCTCACGCTGTCGGAACCAGAATGTGAGGAATTTCTCCAGAAAGCCCTAAAACCCTTCGACCCTTTCAACGACGTACTCTGCCGTTTCCACCTGATAGAGACTCCTGACAGGATTGTGTTTCTCGTTGATTTCTCCCATCTCATTGCCGACGGAACGTCCATTGCCCTGCTTTTGGGAAAAGTATATCTGCCGTTAGCTTACGCAGGCATGCCATTGCCGGAACAGCATTACGGCCTGCTCTCATGGGCAGAAGATGAAGAATCGACATTTCACACTGCCGCTTACGAAAAGGACAGGGAATACTTCCGCCAGCATTACCAGGGTTGTGAGGCCCTCTCCCTGTCTGAGTCCGTCAGCGATCCATTAGGCAAGTATATCAGATACGATGGGCATCTGCCCATGGCAGAGGTCGCTGAGTGGTGCAGACGATACGACACAGCTCCCAATCTGCTGCTGATGGCGGCATTTGCCTATACGCTTTCTGTTGTAGGCAGGGAAAGCAGTTCTGTCTTTACCACTACGAGCCACGGCAGGATTCAGCGCCGGCTCAGGGAGGCATTTGGTATGTTTGTACGCACAGTACCTGTCAGGGCACTGGTGAATCCAGACACAAAGGTTACGGATTTTGTCAAGTCGTTCCGTACCGAACTAATGGGCACCATCCGTCATGGGAGTTATCCCTTCAGCCATTTCTGCCGTGACCTCCAGATGAAGCCGGGTATCAGCTTCAACTTTTACAGCGGTGGAATCACCGAGGAAATAAAGCTTGGCGAGGAAAGCTATCCCTGTTGTCGCCTGGACTCCAACACGACGTGCAGCGACCTGACGTTCACTGTCGTAGAGCGCGATGGTCAGTATGACCTCCGTGCAGAGTCTTCCGACCGGCTTTACAGCCCAGGCTTCCTGCGAACTATGGTGCAGACGGTAAAGACAGTGGCGCAAGACATGATGCTGCATCCGCAGTCGCCATTGTCATCGCTCAGCCTGGTTACCCAAGCCGAGCAGGCAGAGCTGATCAGGCTCGGCACAGGTAAACATATAGACATCGATACCCAGGATACCTTCGTGTCCGCCTTCGAAAGACAGTCAGCGAAGACTCCAGAGCGGACAGCTGTGGTAGATGGGAATAGCCAGCTGACCTACGCCGATCTATCCAGACGCTCTAATCTGCTGGCTCACCTGCTGACAGACGCCGGAGTGCAGCCAGACTGTTTTGTCTGCATCCTGCTCGACCGCGTGAAGGAGTTCCCGCTCTCGGTCATCGCAGTCATGAAGGCAGGCGGTGCCTATGTACCCATGGATACGGAATACCCGGCAGGGCGCTTACAGTATATACTGGAAGACAGCCAGACCAAGGTACTCATCACCAGCCATTCCCTACTGGAGGAGAAACTGTCACAGGGGATGGCTCTGCCCGAAGGGATGCAGGTCATCTTCATCGAGGATGTGGACTTCACAGAAGAGACCAAGGCAATCAACCTTGCCACACCAGACGGCCTGGCATATATGATATACACCTCTGGCTCTACAGGCAGACCAAAGGGTGTGATGGTTCCACACAGAGCCCTTTCACATTTCCTGCAATTCATCGCAGACGAGTGGCGACTCTCAGCCGAGAGCCGTATCAGCTGTCATGCTCCTTTCGCATTCGATGCCTCAATAGAGGATCTATATCCAGTACTGACAGTTGGAGGAACGGTCTGCATCGTGCCCGAAGATGCGACCAAAGACCTGCATCTGCTGCATCAGTTCATAACTGACAATCGCATTACTGGTGGATGTTTCACTACACAGTTGGGACAGATGCTGCTGGATGAGTATCCAGACCTGCCTGTGGACTACCTTGTGGTAGGCGGAGAGCGAATGACGAAGAATCCCTCATGCCATTGTCGGCTCATCAATACTTACGGACCTACGGAGTTCACCGTGGATGCCACCTGGTATGAACTTGAGCCAGGACGGCAGTATGACAATATACCCATTGGCCGTCCGCTCCACAATCAGACGGCATATATCATCGACAGCGGCAGGCGGCTGTTGCTGCAGGGCATGGCCGGAGAACTGTGTCTGGCTGGCATGCAGATGGCAACCGGCTACTGGAAGCGTGAGGAACTGACCAAGGAAGTGTTCACTGATATCATCGTAGATGGCAAGCCTGTAAAGGTTTACCGCACCGGCGACCTGTGCCGCTGGAACGAGCAGGGGCTGTTGGAATACCTCGGTCGCATCGACCAGCAGGTGAAGCTGAGGGGCTTCCGCATCGAGCTTGGCGAGATAGAGAGCCAGGCTTTGAAGTTCGAGGGTATTAGCCAGGCAGTGGCATCCGTGTATGACGGACAATTGCTGTGCCTGTACTATACCGCAGACTGCGATATAGACGAAGGAGTCCTAAAAGAATTCCTTGCAAAATCATTGCCTGACTATATGGTGCCTGCTGCCTATATACAGCTGGATGAGTTGCCACTCACTCCCAATGGAAAGGTTGACAGGAAGAGGCTGCCTGCTCCCGACATTGCAGAGGAGGAGATTGTGCCGCCCGCCACACCCTTGGAGCAGCAGCTCTTCGACATCACAGCAGAAAGGCTTGGGACAGACCG
>NZ_FRBD01000045.1 GCF_900142525.1 Xylanibacter ruminicola
TACTCAACACATTAGGCTGGTTCCGTGAAATGTACAATGCTACAGAGAGATTCTATGCTATCATCACAGGCTCAGATACAACAGAATTAATCCGATGGATGAAGAAATATTGGAAAACCTCTATCGCAACGTTAAAGACTTTCATCCTCGGAATAATGAAGGATTACAAGGCTGTCAGGAACACTATCAAGCTCAACGTCACAAATGGAATTACAGAAGGATACGTCAATAAACTAAAAGCCGTGAAGCGGCTGATGTATGGAAGGGCAGGTATAGAGCTACTGAAGAACAAACTTGTATTGGAGCATGTACTTTTCAACTAAATTGCATAAGAACCACCAAAATCAGGAAAAGACAAGCACGCGCGTTCAGTGCTACAGTGCTACAGTTTAAAAATTAAGCCTGCTTACCCTGAAATATGAGGTTATATTTATATATATTATAATATATATAAATATAATAATCTAACTCTACCAATCTACCCCTAAAAATTCAACTGTAGCACTGTAGCGCGTAGCTAACCCAGTTTAAATTTTGTATTTTCAAAACTTCCAAGCAAAAGCAAATTTTTTATAAGTTTTTTGCTGAAAATGTTTTGTTTTTCGTTTTTTCTTCATATATTTGCATCGTGATAATTTAAGAAATACTTTAGAATGAAGACTACAAGCGAATATATTGAACTGATTAAAGCGCATGCTGATGAATTGCGTACCTTGTTTGGCGTACGCACCTTGCGGCTATTTGGCTCTGTTTCTCGTGGGGAACAGCGCGATGGTAGCGATATTGATGTGTGTGTAGAGATGGAACCTGCCATTTATATGGTCGTTCGCTTGAAGCGCTTCTTGGAACAGTTATTGCAGTGTTCTGTTGATGTTGTTCACATGCACCCACATATAAACCCTTATTTACTAAAGGATATTGAGCGCGATGGAATTTACGTCATCCAATGATCGTGATAGGCTAAAGGCTACCTTTGAACAGATTAACACAGCTATTAATCAGTTGAAGGAGTGGAACGCGGATGTAAAGTCTGCTGAAGACTACTATTTGTCTCCAGGCGGAATGAAAACACTTGCTGCCAATTGCATGCTCATCGAGGCAATCGGCGAGGGTATTAAGCAGATTGACAAACTTACTAATGGCCAGCTTCTTCCCGAACGTCCCGAAATCCCATGGATAGACGTTATGGGCATTCGAAATCACATAGCTCACGGATACTTCGATATCAACGGCTATCTGATTTTCTCAACCATCAAGAACGATCTCGATTCATTGCAAAAGGCGATTGAATACTTTTTAGAAACTATATAAACGCCCGCCGATTTAAGCATTGTAAAGAGGCTTGGCGGGTTCTCGTGCTGCAAAGGTACGAACTATTTCTGAAACATCCAAGCAAAATCCAAAGTTTTTATAAGTTTTTTGCTAAAATTTCTGCAATACTTATAAAGGAAAGTATACACCCACAGGTTGGTCTGCAGTGTCAAAAAGCAGAAGAGAATTAACAAAAGACCAAAACTTTAGTAATGAAGAGTTGGCTCAAGCTTTTGCTAAAAGGATATCTGGATTAACGTTAAAGACTGCTTAAACGTAAAGTTCTTCCTTTTTATAAAACATATGGTAGGTGGATTCTGATTCGGAGTTCACCTATTTTGTGTTTGATTTCTAATACACATGTTGTATTTTAGGAAAAGATTTCCTTCTCATTGTCTAAAAATATCGAAATCATTTGTTTCTATGAGTATTTCTTATTCAATACTCGGAAATGTATGCACTTAAATATATTATTATTTCAGAGAATTTTTTTTTATTGGAATGATTGCCGGTTAAAAGATAAAAGTTAATTGCAATATAAACACTTTATCTTTGCACAAGTAAACCTCAGACGACATTTTGTCGGATGAGTATATAGTATTAACCGCGAAGCTTGCCTGAGCCTGCACCGGTGCGTTTTGGATAGCTATCCACTCTTGCTGGCCGAGCATAACACTTCGAGGTTATGAGTAAGCTAAAACAAGTCCGTCCTGAGGGCTTTGACGTTGAGGCGCTGATGGCGGCTGCACGAGAGGGGAGACTTTTTGTTGACGAGGGTAAGAAGATTGTCAGCAAGGCACAGGTGGTAAAAGATGTATGCGCGTATGTGGCGCGTATAAGGACGTTTGTGACTAATGACTACGAAACGGTAATTGATGAACTGTGGGAACAGATTTTATCAACGGAACAACTTGTGGAATATTTGATGCCCAAGCCCAAGGCGCGATTATGTAAGGAGTTCGATAAGTATAATGTGGTACGCATTATAGGCGTGCTGCGCGAAAAAGGTGTGTACCAGTATTATAGTGACCGAAAATACGACGCGCTATTGGAGCCTGATGGAAAGGAAAGTCCATATAGACGTTATATGGGAATGGGGATAGAAGAGCACTCGTTGCTAGTAAAAATAAGGAAAATAGTAGAGCAATATCAACTTTAACATTTGGGTAAAATCGATTGTTTTTACCCATTTGAAAATCGCCGTACTTTTGCACTCGAATTAATTTTTTAACAATATGAAAACAGTAAAATTTACAAAGAATCATTTCGGCATCAGCATTAAGATGTGCTGCGCCAGTTGCGCCTACAAGGAGCAATCGAGATTGATAACAAAAAGAGGTTGTGCAAAACATGGTCGAGAAGTGAGACCTTGCTATCTGTGCGATTGTTGGAAAATGGACGAGAAAACCAAAGCGGCAGGCAAATCGCGTGGACGTGTTAAGCGCAAGGAGTATCTGGACTTCTTTCGCCAGGTGAGGATAGATGAGGAAAAATGTCATCATTGTGCGCCCTTGACAACCGAAGAGGTAAGAAACCTTTTTGAGAGGCTATTTGGAAATTCCATTTATATTTTTTTCTAATCAAAACTTTTTATTATTCAAAATTATTATGAGTACATTAATTTTAAGAGTGAAAAAGTGCGGAGCAATGACTACCGTACAGAGTGAAAAATCAGAAGGTGGCGTGCTGAATAAACGCACGCTGGTTCTACAAGAGCTGGGCGGCAAGTATGCCAACTGCTATGTGGTTACGCTGCTTGGCAATCAGGCCACCATCGAGTTCGAAGTGGAACAGCTTGTTGCTTGCGATATGCGATTCCAGGCGAGAGAGTTCCAAGGGCAGAATTACATGGACATAGTTGCAAATGAAATCGTTAAGCTTTAATTAATTTTTGAGTTGGAGTGAGGAGGATGTTCTCGAGTAAATGGCCAAAGAATCCCAGCTTCTTCTCGCTAAAATAAACTCAAAAAACATGAAGAAGAAAGAAATTAACACAGTTACTATCAGCGGCATGATGGCCGTTACAAAGAGTGAGAGTGGTTTGGATTATGTACAGGTGCTGCCTGATAATCCGAGTGTTGGACTGGTAAAGCCGTTCTGTGCTGTAGGTCGCGGTCAACTACTGAGCAACGGCACATTCGACTTTATTCGCCGTAAGCGCCGACACAATAAGCCTGAACTTAGACTTAAATTCAGTACCCTGTCGTTTGGTGCCGATGGATATGATCGCTTCCTGGTGATGCTGCCCAGTGAGATGCGCGATGAGTTGCCTGCTATATTGGAGGAGGATTCGGCAGAGGCTGTAAAATACCTCCTTAAATTACTAAAGAAAGGACGAAAGAAATGAGTGTGTACGTATTAGATCATTACAACGAGGATGGAGCCAAAGTGATGCGCCCCGTCCTTACAAGAAAGGACTATCTGGCCCTGCGAGGCAGTCGCAAACAGACTACTACTCTGAGCAAAATACGAGCAGGCCGTATAGATTTAAAGAATCAACTTGTGCAGATGAACTACTCGTGTCTGCCTGGCGACGACGGACTGTTGAAGGGCTGCAAACAGGCATCGTGCTCGGTGGGTATGGACATAGACTTTGTGGTACCTGAAGAGTTGTCGCCTGAGGAGCAGCAGACCTGGCTTGCTGAGAAGATGGCGGGCGTACCCGAATTGGTGCTATCGAAGCGCGAAGAACTTGGCCTGCTGATGTTTGAGCGATCGGCCACTAAAGGTTATCACTTGGCTTTTCGCCGTCAGCAGGAACTCTCGCAAGAGGGTAATTTGCAGTGGGCTAGCCGATTGCTCGGAATTAAATTTGATGATGCTGCAAAGGACATAACAAGGGTTTTCTATACCACAACTGCTGATGAAAACGAACTGCTGTTTCTGGATGACGAGCTGTTTGATGCTACACCGCTACAGTGCTACAGTTCAGAAACAACGACTATAGTTAATCCCGTGGCCAACGACCCACAGGCAGAGTACAATGGCATACTATTTACAGATATCATAGCTAAGTACTGGGAGCTGTTTAATGGTGGAAAGATACCAAACTCTGGCGACAGAAACATGCGTACCTTCGACCTGGCATTAACTCTACGTTGCATCTGTGGCTATAATCTGGAACGTATGATGCAGGTGATTGTCTTTTCCTGATTTTGGTGGTTCTTCTGCAATTTAGTTGAAAAGAACGATAGTTTATCGGCTATATCAATCGCGATTTATTCTATCTAGTTTGACAAGATTTGCGAATGGTTTTATTTATATATAATTAACTGACAATCAATAATATACGTTGCAAAAATATTAGAATATTTGACAAATTTTTCGTAACTTTATATCGCCAAACATAAAGGAAAAATCAATGTACAAATACCCTAACGGCGACAAAGTTACAACAAAAAAATTGGAATACGGCAATTTGGTCACGACAAAATTGCCGGAGTGTGATGGAATCTCTAAAATCTACCTGTCATCAGGACTT
>NZ_FRBD01000023.1 GCF_900142525.1 Xylanibacter ruminicola
CGTCAATCAGCGTGTTCAGGGCCAGATTCTGCAACTCTAACTCACGAACGCGAGCTTCGAGTGCCAGTACCTCAGGAGATTTCTCCTCTTTCTTTTTACGTGCCATATCTTCAAGCGGTTTGGTATCCGCCTGCAAAGATACAACATTTTTTGATTTTCTGTACCGGCTTACCCAACATCTTATCGTACTTGGCTCAACATTGTAGTACTTTCCCAACTCTTCATAACTGTTGGTACCATTCAAATAAGCAGAAATAATCTCCGCTTTCTTCTCTTCTGGAATCCTTGGATTTAAAATTCTCATAAGTCTAACACATTTATTAAGTTTCTAAATGTGTCAACCTATATCAGTATAAGACAGATACCTAACTACTGGATGACGGCTGACGGGAAGTGTGATCCCAAAGATGCTGCAGAGTATCGGCAAACACTTGAAAACACTCTTAAAGAGCCTAAGAAAGGCATGCCTTTGCGAATGAAACAGGTGCTGCAGGCGCTGAAATCGGAGGCCGGAGTAAAAGCTTGTGGTGGCACCGCAACCACGCCACCGCCGCTGCCCAAGCGTCTACCGCCACTCATTAAGTTGCTAACCAGCAAAGTGCCCGATCTGTATAAACCCGCTGTGGCCAGCACCGTATTCCCCGCGCTGGGTGCACATCTCCATGGCGTAAAGTTTCGCTACTGGGATAATGTGGAACATGAGGCCACGTTTATGAACGTGCTCATCGGTCGCCAGTCTGTAGGTAAGGGCTCCATCAAGAAGCCAATAGATTACATCATGGAAGATATCAAGCAACGCGATGCGCCCAACCGACAGCGAGAGGCTGAGTGGAAGAAGAAAAATCCATCAGGCAAACAGAATAAGGATCCGCGCCCAGCAGACATCTGCATACAGATGCTGATAGATGACCTGACGGATGCGGTATTTAACCAGCGTATCGTGGATGTGAACAACAACGGTCAGCGCTACATCTACACCATTGTAGATGAGATAGATTCGCTCAAGAAGGTGACATCGAAGAACTCTATCGACGTTGTGGGCCTGCTTATACGTAAGGCTTTCGATAACTCTCTGGCTGGTCAGGAGCGCGTAGGCGCCGACTCTGTGAGCGGTATCGCTCCGCTGCGCTGGAACTTCAACGCCTCGACAACGCCTACCAACGCCCGTAAGTTTTTCTATAAAATGGTGAACGATGGTACATTGGGTCGACTGGACATATCGACCATCATCAAGAAAACGGATGATAGTTCGCCTCGCCCCGTTATTGGTATCTACGACGATAAGTTCGCTGAGGAACTGAAGCCCTATATCGACCGGTTGGAGGCTGCTAGCGGACTGATATTATGCCCGCAGGCCAAACGCCTGTCACTTGATATAGCAAACGAAAATGATGACGTTTGCCGTCTGTACGAAAGCGAGGCTTTCCGCATCCTGTCGTATCGTGCCAACGTGATTGCCTGGCTCAAGGGAATGGTGCTCTATATAGCCCACGGCTACCGCTGGGATAAGACCATAGCCGACTTTGTGCGCTGGAGCTCGCAGTATAACCTTTGGTGCAAGATGCTCTATTTTGGTAAGCAACTGGAAAAGGAACTGCGCGAGGAGATGGAGATTCAGCGCCAGTCTGGACCTCAGAACCTGCTGGAACTGCTGCCCGATGAGTTTACCAAAGAGCAATACCAGCTGATGCGACAGACTCAGGGGCGTGAAGGCGATGGAGAGTCAACGCTGAGAACGTGGGCCACTCGAGGCCACATTGTATTCGACGAAGTGTCGAACTGCTACTGTAAAACTGAGGAGTATAAATTAAAGTATAGTAAAAAAGAATAGATAATGATGACACCAAGAGGATTTAGGAACAATAATCCACTGAATATCCGCCGAAGCAAGGATAAGTGGAAGGGCCTCAGGGCCCAGCAGACTGACGCAGCATTCTGTCAGTTTGAATCGATGGAGTATGGTTGGCGGGCAGCTTTCTGGCTGCTTACGCGTACCTACTACCACACGTACCGGCTTTTTACCATCAGGGCGATTATCCAGAAATGGGCCCCGCCGAATGAAAACAACACGCGGGCGTATATTGATAATGTGAGCCGATTAACCGGCATCGCCCCTGATGAGCCCATCGGCATCCCATCGGATAAGCCCGCCCGCTGGATGGCTGTAGCTGCCGCCATGGCGATACAAGAAACCGGCACCACCGCCCTAGATTACTTTGCCATGCTGCGAGGTTGGGAGCTGTGTAGAAATGATGTATGAGGTATGACTAAAGGGGCTTATCTCTAAACGAATGTCCGCCGACAGGCTCCATAGATGGGGGTGTCGGCGGCTTTTCTTACCATATGTACACAAAAAGAACCGTCCCTTTTGTGTACATTCTGACGCTGCAAAGATACATATATATCTAATATGAGCAAACAAAAATACAAAAAAACTTCCATATTAATAAAAAAAAACGTATCTTTGCCCACAAATAACTTTAGAATATGAAAAAGAAATCAATCCTTTCGCTGATAATAGCGATGGTCTTGGTTCCAAGTGATGAAGACCTAAACAAGATAGATGCATTAATGGCACCCATTCATCTGCAAATAGTCAATAGCGAATTAGAATCTCGTCGTCTTTCCACTCTCCGAGACACCCTTCTTCCAAAACTTATGTCTGGTGAAATAAAAGTAGGTGATGTAAAATGATAAAAAAGGAGACAGAACTATGTATATACCACCGTTTACAGTAAGTGCTGAGGCTATCAATCTGATAGCAGAAATATCGGGTCAGATAGAACGCTATGCTATCCGTTTGGAGCAAGAAGATGGATTGCGACTTCGTAAGGTTAATCGTATCAAAACCATTCACTCTTCGCTGGCCATCGAGGGTAATACGCTGAGCGAAGATCAGGTTCGAGACATTATCGATGGCAAAAACGTAGTAGCACCTATCAAGGAGATTCAGGAAGTGAAGAATGCCATTAAGACATACGAGATGTATCCAACGCTCGATGCTTTTAAGGAAAAGGACTTGCTGAAAGCTCACGCCGTAATGATGCAAGCTTTGGTGGATAATCCTGGGCATTATCGACATGGAGGCGTGGGCGTGTTTGGCGAAAAGGGGTTAGTGCATCTGGCACCTCCTGCCGATCGTGTGCCCATGTTGATGGGAGATCTCTTTGACTGGCTGAAACATTCGAAGGACCATTTGTTGATTCGTTCTTGTGTATTTCATTTCGAATTTGAGTTTATCCATCCGTTTATTGATGGCAATGGCAGAACAGGACGCTTGTGGCAGTCGCTCATCTTAGGCAAACTGCACCCCTTGTTCGAGCATCTGCCAGTGGAGAATATGGTTTATAGTAATCAGCAGCAATATTATGATGCTATTACTGCCAGCACTAACGCCGGAGAGTCGGGGCCTTTCATCGACTTTATGCTGAACGAGATATATAAGACGCTGAAATCGCATCAAGGAGAGGAATTACCTACAGATGACACCAATCTTATCGATAAGGAGTTCGGTGCAAAGTTCGGTGTAAAGTTCGGTGTAAAGTTCGGAATAAAGTTCGGTGCAAACGAAAAGCAACTGCTACTTCTTCTCAATGAAACACCAGGAATGACTGCTAAAGAAATTGCGGAACATGTCGGTATCAGCAAACGAGGGGTGGAAAAACAATTGAAGAAACTGAAAGACTTTGGAGTTATCTCCAGGGAAGGCAGCGACAAGAGCGGGTACTGGATTATCAATAAGTAATAACGACAGCAACCAACAATCATTATGCAGGGAATCACAGAAGCCGAATACGGTGTATCTTTGCCCACAAATAACTTTAGAATATGAAAAAGAAATCAATCCTTTCGCTGATAATAGCGATGTTCCTTTCGAGCAATATTGCATTTGCTCAACAGTCAGACAAAGTATATCTGACAGCCGACGAAGTTCCTAATGCAGTTTATTGGCTGCCTTCGCCACCTGCACCTGGATCATCGCAGTTTATGTACGACATATCGCAGTATTACTGGGGAAAGCAGCAGCGACTCGACACGCTTCGAGCACAAAAGGCCATTCGCGAGGCTGCTTATGAAGTGGCCGACATGGTGCCGCAGTTCTGCAGTGCCTTCGGAATGGAGATTTCTAAACAGAAAACACCAGCCATCTACAAGGTAGTAGAGCGCGCTGTGCTGACTATCCGTTTGAGTGCAACAAAACCCAAGGCAACGTATATGCGCAAGCGTCCATATGTGTATTTTAATGAGCCAACATTGGTTCCTGCAGAGGAAGAAGAGTTAAGGACCAACGGTTCGTATCCCTCAGGACATACCGTTCGTGGATGGGGAATGGCTCTGCTGCTTTGCGAGATTAATCCTGCAGCACAGGATGCACTCTTTAAACTTGGCTATGAATGGGGACAGAGTCGCGTGATAGCAGGATTCCATTGGCAGAGCGACGTAGATGCCTCGCGTATGTTGGCCGCTGCATGTTATGCTCGCCTGCATACCTGCAAGCCCTTTCTCGACGATATGGCAGCCGCTAAAAAGGAGTTCGAGAAACTCAGCAGATAAAAAATGATTAATCCTATCTCGTTATTCATAGGTTGGCTGATGGATCTGGTGTTTGGCGATCCTGAGCGACTGCCGCACCCGATAGTGTGGTTCGGGCGAATGATTGCCTTTGGCGAGAAACGGCTGAACCGTGGGCAGTATCGCAAGCTGAAAGGTGCCGTAATGTCTGTAGTCTTAATCCTGCTGGTGTTTGGTGTTAGTTGGCTTATCCGACATACGTTACAAATCTCACTCCACACTCCTCTCTCCACACTTCTCGTTATTCTTTTTGATGCTATCATCGTGTTCTACTGTCTGGCAGGAACCACGCTTATCAAAGAGGTTCGCGAGGTGTTCTTGGCGCTGGATCGTTCGCTCGAAGAGGGTAGGGCGCAGGTGGCTCGTATCGTAGGTCGCGACACATCGGAACTTACGGCACAAGAGGTGCGTAAGGCTGCCCTCGAAACGCTGGCCGAGAACCTGAGCGATGGCGTGATAGCACCGCTGTTCTGGCTCATGCTGCTGGGCACACCAGGCATGCTGGCCTATAAGATGGTGAACACACTCGACTCGATGATAGGTTATCATACCGAGCGCTACCTGCAGTTTGGCTGCGTGGCGGCTAGAATCGACGATGTGGCCAACTATATCCCCGCCCGCCTCACGGCCTTACTGATGATAATGTTCAATGTTCCGCTCGGCTCTGCCGCTTGGCATCGCCAAGAATGGTCAATGTTCAATTTCGTCCATAAGTACGGACGATGCCACGCCTCGCCCAATAGCGGCTACCCAGAGGCGGCACTTGCCAGCATACTGGATTGCCGATTCGGCGGCCCGCACAAGTACTTCGGCGAAGTGTTTGATAAACCCTACATCGGCGAAAACGACCGCGAACTGACCACAGCAGATATGAAAACAGCTGTCCGAGTGAATCGAACAGCTGAAATACTGATGGTAGCCCTGGCGCTAGCCGTAAGCCTTATTCTGGCACATATATAATCTCACCGTTATCCAGTTCGTAGGCTATGCCCACGCGTTTACCCTTCGTGCCGTCGGCGTTCGATTGGTCTTCGCTGGGGGTGTAACGGTTTATCTTCTGACCTTCCTTAGTGATGATTTCCATGTTTTCCTTACCAGGATTCTTCACCATTGTGAAGTCCTCCTGCGAAAACATCTCTGTCATGTTGTAACGTGTGACGAGCGCCACCATCAGGGCAACGGCAAACACCATAGCTACATCGAAGAGGTTGCTGACTACCGACATCGGGTCGTCGTCATCGACCATATTGAGCAGGGAATGATTCTTTCTTTTCAACATCGCGCTTCTTATTTTTCGGTCAATAAATCAGCCAGGAACTGGAGGTTTACACGGTCGTGCTGATACCAGCGAGATTTTACCTGGCCTGTGATAAAGCCTATGGCTGCAGAGAATAGGCCCACAACTGTGGTGGCAAATGCTACTTGCATATTGTAAGCCATCGAGGCGATATCGCCAGTTGAGAGACCCACCAGGGCTGGGCCCATGGGGATGAGCGTACCCATGAGTCCGAGCATCGGTCCCATCTTGGCGAGTGTCTTGCTTGTGGCAAGATCGGCCATGGATGCTATCTCGAAGTCGGAGAGCAGTTTCTGCAGATGTGCCTCGCTGTTCTGATGTTGCAGCATGCGCTGTATGTGGTTGACTACGAGCGACTTCTGACCCTTGGGTAAACGTTTGGGTAAAGTAGAAACGGTATCTTTGTCGAGTGTGTTGAACTCTTGTTTCAACAGCGCTTCTGTTTTACGAACCGACAGGTATTGTCCGAAGAAGCTGCCGATAAGCAGCAGCGCGCGTCCGAACAGAATAATGAGAAGCACAATAACGGGTACTAACAAACCGGTAGAAATCCAATAAAGGATATCAGAAATGTAATGCATATCTTATGTTTTTATTTGTTATGTTTTAATCGAAAAATAGTAAATCCTGCGATGCCGCCCAGAAGCATCAGACTGAGCATGCCGCCAAGCGCGCCCCAGTTTACCTCGGAAATGCCAGCCACAGCCGTTCGGCCGTTTACCGTAGCAATGATGCCAAGAATAGCAATGAGGGCATTAGAGAGGAAGAATACCTCCAGGCGTAACTCCTTTTCAGGAATAAGCCACTTGATGGCCCATGCCAAGGCTGGAATAGCCAGTAATACCACAATAGCCAATCCGTAGGCGATGGTGGTGAAAGCCATTCCCGTTAGCCAGAACATACACCTGGTTTCGAGATGAAACAGGACGGGAAAGATGAGCAGACCAGGGAACCAGCGCAGTAGCCTGTAAACTAATATGGTGCGGCGGCGCACCTTGCCTGTATTCATCAGATGAACCGCCATGATGCAGTAAGCCATCTGTATGATGACCTCTATGCTTAGTATCACAGCGGTGTCAAGCATCAGCGCAGGATTGTTCAGCCAGTCATTCAGCTGCGACTTGCTCTGTTCGATGGCCCATTGCCATGTGAGGGCAACAAACAGGGCGCAAACCACCGAGATGGCGGCAACCATCCATGCCTTGCGATAGGTTTGCTTCAGCACGAAGTTGAAGCAAACCAATAGAATCATGACCCAGACAACGGTTTCCATCAGCTTTCAGTATTATCAGAATCCGCATAGTTCGCTGTCTGTCGGCGGCGACGGATCAACAGAATCATCAGAACGAGGAATACGATAACAACGATGGCTACAACCAGGTTGCTCACCCATGTGGTTGTATCGCTGGTAGCACTAAGCTCCTCCTTCTTCAGTACCTTACCATCCTTGTCGCTCACTTTCTCCTGGCGCACTTCGCTTATTTGCTTTTTGTAGGCCTGGGCCGAAGCGACATCCACCTTATCGGCTATGAAGTTCTGCAACTTCTGGTTGTCGCTCACCATCTGCGAGCCGCTGGCACCATACTTGTTTACCAGCTCCGTATGCAACTTGGCAATCTTGCTTAGTTGCGAAGCTGAAGCCTTCCAGTAGCCTTTGCGGGCCGACTCCATCATCACGGCCGTCATCTCCTGCAGGGCAGCAGGATTCTTGTCTTCGAAGAATTGGCGGGTGTTCAGATGGAACTGATCCTCGACATAGGTGTCATAGATGCCGTTCCACATCTCGTTGTCGATGGCTTCTGGTTTCATCACGTTCCATCCGAAAGTGTTCTGTACCAGTTCGGCAAAGACATTGGCATCGCTGGCGCCTCCCTGCATCTTCTCCTTGATATAGGTGGGATTGAAGAGCGTAGTGCGACTCTCGACACCAATGGCCTCCTTCACTTCCTGCATTTTTACGCGATTGCGGTTGCGATAGTCGGAGAGATAAGCATCGGGCTCTTTACCGGTTACGTTGCGAACAGCCATATTCATGCCGCCCATAAACTCATAGACGTGATCGAGCGACAACGCGCCCCATGTGTTCGACTGGCGAGGCTGAATCACCGCATCGGTATTTGCCAGCGCAGCCTCGAAAGCGTATTGGCGCATACTTTCCCATTGGTCGGCCTTGCCATAGAAGGCGCCCATGTTGTTGAGATACACTTCGGCCAGCTCCGACTCCTTCTCCCAGCGGTCGCTTGCCATCGTCATACCTTGTATGCCTGTGCCGTAGTTGCCGTTCACACCACCAAACACACGGTAGGTGCTCACTTCTCTGGCTTCCTTTGGCGATAGACCTTTATCCACCAGCACGCGTTCGGCCTCCATCACGCCTTCGGATACTCTGTTGGGATAGGCATCGTCCTTGGCCTGTGATGCCATTTCTACGGCGCGGGTGATGAGATACAGGCGTGAAGCTGCCAAATCGCGCAACTGACCTGAGGTCTGCACCACCACGTCGATGCGCGGGCGACCTAGTTCCTTTGAGGGGATGAGACGGATATCGGTTACTCTTCCGAAGGCATCGCGAATGGGTTCTACGCCCAGCATATAGAGGCATTGTGCAATAGTGGCTCCGCCTGTCTCGATAAACTCGCTCGACCACAATGTGTAACTTACCTTACGTGGAATGCTGTCATGGTGGCGTTGGCGATAAAGGCGGATGGTGTTCTCAGCCAGTTCCTTTCCCTTTTCCCATGCCTGTTCTGTAGGGCAGGTCTCTGCATTCACACCATAGAGGTTTCGGCCTGTAGGCACAGCATTGGGATTGCTGATGACATCACCACCAGGCGACGGGGCCGTATAACCTCCTGCCAATGCATTGAGCAGACTCTTCATTTCGATACCTGGCGAGGTGAGTAAGGCCGTCTTATAGTTGTTTACGTTGCGCATGGTGCGTTCTACTTCTAGTACGGCATGCGAGAACTCTTTGTCGGCCTTGGTTAGCATCGATGCTTCGGCTACCTTGTCGACCATTGCCTGCATGGCTGGCGACATGTTGGCCATCTTGCGGTCGGCGTGGGCATCAGATGCATGTCCCTTCTTTCCCTTCAGCATGCTCTCTTTCATCTTCTTGAGTTGCTCGGGCGAGGCACCCATCATCTTGGCGATGGCGAGTGCTTTCTTGGGATCCATGCCTTTTCCCATTTCACGCATCCTGGTCATATCTTTCTTTGATGGACCAGCGTGCTTCTGGGTCTTTTGCTTTGCAGGCACTTTCTGCTTGGCACCAGGCACCTCGTTGGCCATGCTCTGCATCATACTCATCATCTGCTGTGGCGCAGCAACGACAGAATCGATATGGTGGGCACGACGCAAGTCAGTCAGGCTGATATGAGCCATCTGGCAAATCTCGGCATCGGTTACATCAGCGGGACGGTTCAAGAGTTTGCCTACCAAAGCCTTGGCAGGATGAAGGTAACGAGCCGTAAAAACGGTTTGATGTTTCTCTACGTCGCTTGCTGCCCGCTTCTGCATTTTGTCGAGTGCCAGAAGGCTATAGGCAATCGGTTCGGTAGCCATAGCATAAACCGAAGAGTTGATGCGCTCCATATCGTAGGGAACGCCTAGCGTATAGAATCTACTGGTAATCTTCTCGTTCATCAGTTCCTCGGCAAAAGCCTCAACGCGTGCTATCTCAGCCTCGGTATAGGGCTTGTTCATAATAGAGTCAAGATGCAGTTCACGATGTATTCCCATCTCTATGGTGACAGCCTTAACTGCCAGTGAGGCCTTGTTGTTAGGTGCTTTGTTGTAAGCCTCGATGGCATTGCTCAGCTTGCTGTAGAGCGTGCGTAGGTTACTCTCCATAAAAGGCGGGGTGAGGTAGGATACCAGCGAGGCATAGGTGCGTCGTTTGGCAATCATACCTTCGCCCACATTACCAATGGTATAAAGGTAGAAGTGGGGTAATGCGCCAATGAGTCGGTCGCTCCAGCAATCTTGTGATAGTGCCACCTGTTTGCCTGGTGTGTATTCCAGCGAACCATGTGTGCCAAAGTGGATAAGCGCGTCGGCCTTGAAACCGTTCTGTATCCATAGATACTGCGCAATGTAGGGATAGGGTGGTGCGCTTTCTGTGCCATGTATCATCTTGAAAGTGTCGCTGCCTGTTCCGGCTGGCATCTGCGGCATCAGGACGATATTGCCCAGTTGAATAATAGGCAAACCGAGTGTCTCTTTGTCTTTAGCAAAATAGTTGCCAGGATAATCACCATTTACACGATGCATCTCTTCTTGCATTTTCTGGGTAAAGAGTTGCTTTGTCCACCCCTCGAAATCATGCTTGCTGACGAGCTGGGGTCTGCCCTCATTCATGAATTTGGCCTGTGCACCCTCGGCATAAGTGCCGAATATGCTACCAGAGCGCTGAATCAGCGTGGCGAGTGCATCGGGTGATGCCGGCAAACCTTGAATATTGTAACCCTCCTCACGCATCTTCACCAATAGATTATAAAGCGACGGCACGACTTCTAATCCTGATGCGGTGAGGGAGTTAGAACCAGGGCCTTTGAAATAGACAATGGCCACTTTCTTATCCTTGTTGGCAATGCGTTTCAGGTTGATGTGCTTATTGATGGCATCCACAAATGTCTCTAATCGTTCGGGTATGGTGTAGGCTTCGGGCAGTCCCTCCTTTCCCTCACGGATAGCAAAGAGCACAAAGGGGCGAATCATACCGTCTATTTCGGGCGTGACGATGCTCTGCGAGAAGAAACCTCCCTGCATGCCCTGTTTGTCGGCCTCCCAATCGGCAGTCATACGGTTCACGTTGACTGTAGAAAATAGCGGTATGTTCTGCTTCTTCAGGTAGTCAACCACAAAGTCGCCCATGCGTCCGTGCGCCATATTCACTATGGCGGCAGGCTGGATGCTGTCGATGGCCTGAGTCTTGATAAGTGTGCCCAGATCGCGAGTGGCATAGACTACGTTGCCGGTGGCTTCCAAGCGTTTGATGAGGTCGGTGGCATCACCCATCATACCTGTAATCAGAATACGAGGTACACCATCTTTCAACAACCCGTTTTCGCTGAGATACTGGTTGTAATCGCGGATGCAGGTAAAGTTCAGCTCTTCGGCCTCTGTGTTCTTCAGGTCAGGGTGGTATAGCAGCTGCGCTTCACGTTCTTCCACAGGTTCCACCTCATGCAGGAAAAAGAGCTTGCCGTCGACCTCGTTACGAAGGTAGTTCAGGAAATTGCGGTAGTTCTTTCTACCGCCAGCCGAGAGATATTGCTTTAACGAATCTGCGTCCCATTCATCGATACTGACGATGTTGTTGGCGGGATTAGTGGTGGCTGTGGTCAATACCTTCAATCCGTTATCGGCCAGCTTTTGCAATCGGGTGCGCTGTTCCTCTGTGATGCGAAGACCCATGCCGTTGATAAGCACTACATCATAGTTGCTCCAATCATCGATGTCGGCTAGCTGGGCTTCATGCAGACGGATAAAACTGTTGTCGTTGGCCTTAGATATCTCGCCAAGGGTGATAACCTGATAGTTCACGAAAGCCACATCTGTGCTGCTGCACATAGAACGCCAGAATGCGGTTAGCGCTGCTATGATTATCAAAGCTAGAATACTAAGGAAAATATACTTCTTCTTATATTTGATTCTGTTCATTTGTATCTGTTAAAAGAGTTTCTCGATATCTACTGAAAGTCCTACAGTAAGTGTTGTGCCAAGAGTGACTGGCGAGTTGGCATAGTAGTTCTTGGGGCGATAGTTAAAGAGGTTGTCTACTGCACAATTGAGTGTGATACCATTTAAGAATCGCTGTGAGAGGCTGAACTTCCAGAGTGAGTAACCGTCGTAATGGGTATTAGTCATTTCCTCTAAGGTAGTAGAGGTATATTCTGTGACATCGACAGCCGACAGGAAACGTCCCGACAAGGCTGCATATAGCCCGTAATTGCGGGTGAACTGATGGTCGTAATCCAGTCGCCAGGTCAGCGAATGCGGACGCGCTGCGGTGAGGTCGGGCTTCCCCTTTTCCACAATGTTCTTGACGAAGGCATACGAAAGTTTGGTGCTCAAACCGCTGATGTGGTGAAGTTGTGCATTGATGTCGGCACCTACAATCTGCTGTTTGGCGATATTGGTGTACATCTGTCCGTAAACCCCATCACGCTGCACCGTGGCGGTAGTGATGTAGTTATTAAAGAAGTTGTAGTGACCTGTAGCAGTTGTACTGTATCTGAAGTTGTAGCCTAAAGAGCCATGATGTTCCCACGTCAAAGAAAAATGATGGTTTGTTTCGCACTTCAGGTCGGGATTGCCGTAAATCATAAATATGCCACCCATAAAGAAATTCATGTAGAGTTCTTTAAGCGAGGGGGCGCGGAAGCTTGATGCATAGGATGCACGGATGCTGTGATGTGTGTTCTTCCACATACCCGCCAGCTTCCATGTGGGCTTTCCCGTTGCCGAGGCCGAGAAGTAGTCATAACGAAGACCGCTAATGAACTCCCAGTATTTAGAGGGCGAGTAGTCCCATTGTACAAACGCATCGAAACTATTCTGTGAACGATTGTTCTGATCATCGGAGAACTGATAAGTCATGAGGTAATCATTCATGTAGTCGGCACCAGCTATGAACTGCGATTGCCAAGATGGCAACTGCAGATGGTAAAGTGCACGCCCGATATGCTGACGATTGGAATAATCGCGAATGTCCTTATTGGTGAGCAGACTGAGGTCCGACTTATCGTACTGATCGAAGCTGTAAGCCACTTCTAGGTTTTGCAGCGAGTTGATGCGCCAATCGGCCTTCAGCCCGTCGTTCACATCACGATAGCGTTCGTGACTAACGGTACTCGACTCGCGTTCGCGGAAGAAGTAGCCTGCACGCCCAGTCAACTTCAGGGCATCGGTTACCTGCCAGATAAGGCGCTCCTTCACGTTGTATGACTTGCTGCCATAAGTGGGCAGGGATGAATCTTCGCCCAGATTAAGTGCATCGGCATCGGTCATCTGAAAGGTGGTAAGCGAGTTGACCTTTCCGAAGTTGAAATCAGCGCTGGCCCCATGTCGCCATTCCTTGGTAGCTCCTTCATAACGCGAGTTAACATTAGCCGCCCAGGTAGCAGAGGGGTCTTTGGTGATGATATTGATAACACCGCCCATGGCCGATGAACCGTAGAGTGTAGAGGCAGCACCCTTCACAATCTCGATACGTGAGACACTAGACAGATTAAGGCGCGAGAAATCGATGTTGTTCATCGACTCGCCAGCCATTCTCTCGCCGTCAATCAGAAAGAGAATGTTGTTTCCATCGTAGCCACCCATGTTGAGTACTTGCTGCCCCATCGAGTAGGTGAACTCCAAGCCCGGGATTTCCTGCTGCAGCATATCCTTTACGTTTGTGGCATCTACCTTCTTGATGTCCTCGGCAGTAATAACACGTGTCAATACCGGGATGTCTTTGAGTACCTTTGGGGTGCGTGTGGCTGTAACTACTACCGTTTCGAGTTGTAACGGGTCCTTATTCCAAACGGAGGTATCGGCAGGTTCTTCATCAGCGTAAGCTGTGCCACATACACACAGCCCTATCATAAATAGTATATGTAACTTTTTCAACACTTCTGTAGTTTTATTTAAAGTCTATGGGATACTTGTAATTAACTGTCATCCAGCCTTTTATCTGATAACTGTCGTTGCTCATAAAGTTGGCCAGCTGTATGGCAGCATAGGTGCCGTCGTTCAATCGCAGCAGCATCACGTTGTCGTTCATGGCATAGATGGGGGGCATGGTGCTGGTGTCAACCTCAACCCATTTGCCAATCTCCAGATTCTTGTGACCTGGGGCATAGGTAAGATAGCCTTCCATCATGTGCGACATGTCGACCGTAATACATTGCTCACTCTCTTCGTCCTCCACCCATGTTCCTTCTTGGGGCATTCCTGCGTTCTCTAACTCCTTGATAGAGTGATAGGGAGTCATCATCACAGTTGCACCGTTGGTCTTTACATCATAACGATGATGAGCGATGTCCCACTCGGCAGGTGCTCCCGTCTCGCTAAAATCATCGGTATTGATAGTAGAAACGGTAATGGTGGGTGTGGCGGTATGGAGGTTGATGTAAACCCATTGTGCATAGTCGGTGGCATCAATGTAGTATTGGCCTTCCTGAGTGTCTACATGAGGGTCGTCGTACACGCCCTCCAGCATGTCACAAGCTGAGAAAAGCCCCATAAGAGGGGCTATCATTCCCAGCAGGATGAAATGTTTATAATGATTCATTGGCAGCTCCATAAACTTCGTCGAAATCAGCCGCATTGAAATAGATGGTGGTGCCGCCCATCACACCAGGAACAGCAAAGGTAGCAACAAGTGTCTTGCCTGTTACTGTGCCTTCCAGGGTGGCAGTATATTCGGCAGTACCGCCTTGCATGCTTGGCATCAGGGTCTTGCCCTCGCCAACAAGTGAATATGAACCATCTTCTTTCTTTTCGATAGTTATTGCCTCGAAAGTAAATTCGCCCCATGTGGTTGAGGTGTAGCTGAGTGAGGCTGCCGACAGATCATCGTTTGCCTTGATAATTACTTTCTCGTCTTTTGTAGGCTGATAATGCTGGAAGTATTTGCTACTGGCGTAGGTTCCACCTGTATAGGTGCCTTCAACTACAGCAGCGGTTGGAATCTGGCCTACAGTTATGTTGAGCACAGTACCACCCATGACTGAAGGAATGTTGATGATGAAGCTCTGTGAACTCTGGTTGATGGTACCCGACACAGTTGCCTCGTAATCTTTCTTGCCGCTATGTCCTTCCATAGTTATGGTGCCTGTTGCAGCAATTTGGTAGCTACCATCGCTGTTCTGTGTCAAGTCGCTAACGGTAAAGGTTCCGTCTCCCCATGTATCTGAATGGAAAGTAACTTGCTCCTGACTAACTGTGATTGTTTCGTTTGCATCGTACATGGTGCCATAGGCAAATACCACTTTGCTCCATGTTTTGTAGGTTTGTTCTTCAAGTTTAATACCTCCATCATTACTGTCGTTTGAACACGAGGTGAACACAAGAGTCAGCATCAATGCTGCTGTCATAGAGAAAATATTCTTTTTCATTTTACCTTAAAAAATTAATATGTATAATAAATAATATTTGCCTTGGCTGATTTGCGAGTGCAAAGGTACAACGAAAATCCCGGCTGCACAATACTCAAAATTGGGTGTTTTGCTGCCGGGATGCAAGTAGACTCTAACTAAATATGATTAGTAAGAAGTGGGTATTTAAACGCCTTAAAAGCTGTATTTCAGTTTTACGAATATCTCCGAGTTATTATCGTAGACGGTAAATGTGCCGCGGTCGGCATGGAAAAAGTCGTAGCCCAGGGTGGCGTGCAACTGATCGTTCAGAGCATAGTCGGCACTCAGACGGTTGTAGATGCCGCCATTGGTAACATCGATATAGGCAAAACTCTGCAACGAGAGGGTGTTGTGAAGCAAATCTTTTGAAATGCGGAGTGTGGCAAGTCCTGTGTTTCGTAGTTCGCCACTTGCCACATATTTATGGGCATATTGGGCTGACAGCATCCAACCGTTGCCCGCATACCAGTCGATACCGATAAGAGCGTTGCTCGATGCTGCTCTGCCAAAGCTTTGCGCCTCGTCGAGGTATTCGGCAAATTCGCCCCTAATAACAAATTTTCCTGCAGGTATGGAGCAATCGGCACCCAGCATCGTCATGCGTTGATATTGACCGATGCCATCGCAGAATACCGGCATCTTATTCCAGGTATGTAGAGCCGACAGCGAGAAATCTATACCGCTGAGGAAGAACGAGAGTCGGCCTCCATACTCCATATTACACAGACGATGGTTTGGTTCATCGCCAATGGGAATGGGGCCTACTGACCATGGGTTCTTATCGTCGGTAGGCAACTCGAAGAAGCTGCTTACGGGAACGGCAACCGCCTCAAGGCACCATTTTTCGCGCGAGTAGCGCAGGCGCAGTCCGCCCACAGGTATGCGGATGTCATCGTAATCCTGAGCCAGGAACTCAGTATAGTCCATGGGCGAGATGATGTCGGTAAGTCGCAGTCCATCGGCTACGCCCCATGTGATGATTTGCCTGCCAGCTCGTGCATCCCAATGGTCGTCGCTATAATAGGCATAAGCCTCGCGCAACTGGAAACCTGAGCGATCTTTAAGAATGGCATTATGAACGAGATTGGCCGAGACGAATGCACCAGCATGGCCTTTCTCAAGCCTAACCTCGCCACGCACTCGGGTACGCGACGACATCCAATCGTTAGGCGACTCGGTACGCACGGCATGATAGGTGTCGACAAAGCCCTTGACGTCAACACGCAACGAATCCTCGTCCTGCGCCGAGGCAGAACGAGGAATAAAAAATAATACTATCGCTATAGTCAAAAGGTGTTTCATAAGCCTTTTTCGAGTTTGGCCACCGTAAACAGGGCCTTATCAATCTTCACGTTGTATTGCGTATTCTTGACCAGGATGACAGTACTATGCTCCGTCTGTACATTTTTCATCTCCATCTTCTGGATGGTCCAGAATCCTTGTATCTTCCTGACATCGTCGATGTTGAGCACACGGTGCAACTTGTTCAGCTTGTCGTAATACTCCACATAGGCAGCTGTGAGGCAGTCCTGACGAATCCACGACACCTTGCGGCTGTAAATCTCATGCTTGTCAACAGGCACCGATTCTACAACCCAGCATTTATGGCCGTTTTTTACCTCCTCGCGCAGCAACTTATGAGTATCCTCATCAACATGGCGCGACCCCATATCATCGTAGGTAAAGTCGGTTCCCATAAAATAGTCGGTCTTCGACGATGATCCGCTGATGCGGCGCGTCTTTTTCATGGCTGGCAGATAGAGCCACTTGGCATCTTCCTTGCCAATCTGATCGTAATCCCATGTGAGGAATCCCGTTCCTTTCACGTCGCCAGGGTAGGTAAAGAACATCATCTTCTTGGTATCTTTGCCCTCGTCTATGGCCCACGATGTTACCTTGCGCTGGCGGGTGGTGCCGTTCTTTTTCTTCAGCGTCAGTTCCAGTTCTGCATAGCGCGTGTCGCCATCAGGGCGGTCTTTTACTTTCTGGATGATGTCGCGCCCAGTTAACTTCTGCGCACTTGCGGCTGTTGCTCCCATCAGACAAAGAGCCAAAATAAATAATAACTTTTTCATATCACTATTCATTTATCACTATTAATTATTCACTTTTCACTTCTCTTCCCAAACACTTTGCATTTACTAACAAGAATAGGTGTTATCAGCAGGTCGGCAGCCAATGCCGACATGATGCCGATGATGGCTGTTAAACCGAAGTTGATACACATGATGCATGCCGACGAACAGAAACTGGCAAATACTGCCGAAGTGATGATTGAGGTGATGACAATGGCTACACCTACCACCCTGAAGGTACGGCGGATGGCACTATGGTAAAGATTGGTACGATCAAATTCCAATTTAGAGTGATTTATAAAGTGGATCGTATCGTCGACCGCCATACCTAGCATCATAGGTAGTAGGGTAGCCGTCATCATGTCGAGTGGAACTCCCATCCAGCCCATGTAGCCGCCAACGAATATGGCCGGCATCATGTTGGGTATCAATCCTATCAGTCCTACACGGATACTCTGGAAGGCTATCATCAGGATAACTCCGATAATCAATATTGAGATAACAAACGACAACATCTGACCACGTACCAGGTATTGCATCATGGTTACATACTGAGGAATGTTACCAACTATTGTTATCTTAGCATCGGGGAACAGTTTCTCGGCATCGGCCTGTATCTGCTGCATCTCGCGTTCTACCTGGGCCGAGTTGAAGTCGGAAATCTCAACCATCAGGCGCAGTCGGCGATAGTCGTAGTCCATCCAGTACTCTGACTCGGTGCCGCCCGCATTCTCATAGAGCACCATCATCTGTGCCACCTCTTCCTCGGTATCTGGTATGCGGTAATAGGCTGTGTCGCCGTTGTTAAGCGTCTGGTTGAGGTCTTTAAGTATGTCGAGAATCGAAGTGGTACGCTTGGTTAGCTTATAATCAGCCACCTTCTGTTGCAACTCGTCGAGATGCTTCAGGTTGTCGGGTTCCTTGGCCTCATCGTCGTTGGGCAGTTCTACTATCAGGTCGTATGAGTAGAGCGAGCCTAGTTCTGATCGGCCTACGTTCATAACCTCTTTAACGTAAGGCACATTCTCGCCCATGGTACGCTCGATGTCGAAGGCTGCCTCAATCTTCCACAATCCGATACACAACAGGATGCAGACTACCAGGAACGACCAGCCAATCTTATGCGGATTTCGTAGCACAGCATCGCTAAGATTAACCATCGCCTTGGTCCAGCGTGTATCGCTATCTTCGGTAAAACCTTCTATGGGGCGTTTGTTTTTTCCAAACGACAGCAATACTGGCGTGATAACCAACGAGGTAAGCAGCACAAACAATACACTCATAGAGCTGATAACGCCCACACAATGCATGGGGCGAATGGGGATGACCAGGAAAGAGAGTAGGGACACCAGGGTGGTGAATCCGCAGAAGAATACCGACCAGCCTATTTCTTTCATGGTTTCTACTATGGCCTTTTGGCGCTCGCCGTGAATACGCATCCTGCCTCGGAAATATGAGAAGATATGGATGTTGTAGGCGATGGCTACGGCAAAAGAAAGTATGGTAGGAATCATCAGCACCGTTGAATCTACGTACATCTGGGTGAATCCTGCAATGCCGTAAGTAATAAATAGTCCGCCCATAACTGATATGATAGGTGCTATAACGCCACGTAGCGAACGGGTCATACACAACATCACCACCATACAGATCAATGTGGCTATCATCATGAGGCGTCCCATTTCCTTACCTATATATACGGTTTTACAATGGGTAACGTAGGGCATGCCGGTGCCTTTGGGGTGGAGTGAGGCGTATTCGGGCTTCTTAATGATGTGTTCTACCTCTTCGCCTGTTATAATATCAGGTGCTACGGTACTTGTTTTTTTCCACACGCTGTCTTTGGGGAAGGCACGCAACTTTACCATAATCCACGACAGGTCGCCCTTTGCTGAAACCAGCTTGCGCGCTACGTGGGGCTTACTGTAGGCACGGGCACGGATGCTGTCCATTGCAGCAGTTCCATCTTCGGGAATCTCATCGGGCACAATCTGCTCGATGGTCATACCATCCTCGCTACCTACCATAAACTCGATGTCCGTCAGCGAGGTTACCTTATCGGCATACGACAGACTGTCAAGCAACTCATTAGATAGTGCACGCAGCGTGGTGAGATTCTTTTTGGTAAAGTGATTATTGCATTGTGTAAGCACGCCTACGTAATAATCATTACCAAAATGCGACTTAAACTCCTCGGTCTTAATAAGCATTGGGTCATCCTCAATGAAATAGTCGTCGAACGATGTCTCTTTAACCATGCGGTTCATACCTACTACCGATATCACTATCAGTAGCACAAATGCACAGAGTGCCATCCAGTGCACCCGCAACAGCTGCTCGGCAAATCGCGCAAACAGCTCGTTAATCCTTTCAATCTTCATTTTAATGTTTAATGTTTAATTTATAATGTTTGATGTTTATTCATTAGCGCTCGCCATCCAGCGAATTCAAACTGGATGTAGTCTTCTATGGCATCACGTATCTCCTGAGGCTTTAACTGATGCTTGATTACCTCTGAGATGAAGCTGAACATCCACACCGTATGCACATGATATGTAAATGGCGTGTGAATTACTCTCATCTCAGGAAAGTTGCGCTTCACTTCGTCCATAAACTTCAATACCTGATGTGTACATCTCTCTGTGTAGTCATCGATAAATGTCTCGAGCGATGATCCCTGCGCTTTATACATGATCAGAATCAACTCGTCGCGATAGTTGTTGATGAGCCGCAGATACTCCTGTGTGTGCTCCCTTACCATCTCATCGCTCTCGCCGCGTGCGTACCTTAGAAACTCTTTCTGGTCGTTCATGTTGTGATGCTCGTTCATCATCTGTTCTAACTCTGTGATGAGCGGTGCTACGATATGCCTGAACAACTCGTCCTTGCTCTTAAAGTAATTGTAGATATTGCTTAAACCAATTCCGCACCCTTTGGATATGTCGCGCATGGAGGTTTTGGTGTAGCCTTTCTTGAGAAACACCAACTTGGCTGCTTTAACTATCACTTCGCACTTATATTCCTTTTTCATCTGCATAATGTGCCTCCTTTCAAAAACGAACAATATTCCAATTTGTTCACAAAAAAAAGAGGACTCACGCTTGCGTAAGTCCTCTTGGCAGTTACTGTACCCGTCTGATGTCTATTATTCTTTATCATGATTTATTCAATTTCTCGACTGCAAAGGTACGGCGCTTTTTTGAATCATGCAATACCTAAAAATGATTATTTATTCTGGAACATATTATTTAATGTATTTTGCTACCAAACGTATGCCCAGATAACCCATCAAGGCTGTGGCTGCAACGATGAGCAGGAGTCCCCACCAGTAAGCCAGTAGCATCAGACCTTCGGCATAATCTGTGCCCAATTCCTCGGCTGCACCGTCATGATACCATTGGGTGCGCGTCCAGAGTGGGAGGAGCCAGCTGATGACTCCTATAGCGAGTACTGGATAGGCATAGGCTGGGCGAGAGGTAAGTTTCAGCACAATGTCGGAAAGAATACCTGCCGCTGCCATGATGACAAACGTAATAACATCGCCCTCGCCAGTAACCAATAGTACCAGACCGAATACCAAACCTAACAACGTGCCTGCACCAAACTGTTGCCAGCGAAGGCATACGTGATAATAAGAGAATGCTCCCAGCAATGCTGCTAATGAAGGGAAACCTACCCAGCAGAGCGGATGTAAATAACCAATAAAAGCCGTAGCAAATACAGTTACGACATACAGGGCAATGAAACCAAGAATACTGAGGTAATTGATCTTTTTCATTGTTTATTCGAAGCTATAAAAGAACGAAGGATAACCTTCTACAGTTGCAACTTTGGTTTCAATCTGACCTGTGGTAAGGTCGACAGTAGAGAAGCCATTGTACTCATCGTTGGCAGAACCATATACCATCTTATTGCCATGACGGCCCATAGCCACACCGTGACCATTAGAGTGGGGGAGACCGTCAATGACTTTGGCTGTCTTGTTATAGATGTCGACAATTACAGGTACACCCAGACGGGCGATGTAGGTGTTAGGATTGTCGGGGTCGAGCGCATAGGCAAATCCATAAGCATAGAGTTTACCATTGCCTGCGTAGCGGCACATAGCCAACAGGTTAACGTAGTCGCAGCTCAATCCCTCAATCTTAGTATGAGCAAAGTTGATGCTATAGCTCTCGTCAAACTCCGTCTGACCTTTCTTGATGCGGGCTATACCGGCATCGAAACCTGGGATATAGCCGAACGAACCAGTGCAGTTGATGTAGAGCTCGCCCTTCTCGTCTTCGAAGATAGACTGGTTGTCAATAGGACGTGTTGGTCCGCAGAGGCCCAGAGATGTGTTGCGAATCTTCTTGATGAACGAGTCGTCGGCTACGTTGTAAAGAGCCATCTCGAGTGCGTTTTCCTGTGGCATCCACTGGGAGTTGTACTGCTCGAGGGCAACATAGAGTATGCCGTCACGGATGTAAAGGGCTCCAGGATAGGCCGACACACCCTCGTTGCGAAGGCTTGACACATCGATGCGCGAGAGCTCGGTCATGGTTTGTGGATTGAATACGATGATCATATCCAGACTCTGGCAGCATACGTATGCTTTCTCGTTACTAGCTTCTACAACGATGGCTGCACTTGAATTAGCCGGGAGGGGCATGGAGCCTTTAAGTTCTAACTCGTTGGCATCGTTGAGGATGAAACGGCGCAGCTTAAGTTCGGTGCCGCCCATGTAATCGGGGAATACATAGATGTTGCCGCTCTTACACACACAGGGATACGAGCCGAAGCCAAGAGGAATGGCATTGGCATTGGTATAGTGAATACCGCCATCGAGTGTGCCCACACTCTGCAGATAGCCACTACCGCTATCGCCTGATGGATTGGTGACTGTGGTTGAAAAGAGAATCTTACCTGTTTCTGGTTCGCTACTGTTGTTACCCTTGTTGTTGTCATCACTATCGCAAGCAGCAAATGTAGCTGCAAGAGCTGCGATACAGAATAAATGTTTAATGTTCATGTTCTTGATAATTTGAATTTATAAGTTATTTCATAATATATTTAATCTTTACGGCAAAGTTACGGCCCGGGAGAGGACGGTTCAGATCAGAATATACCACACGATCGGTAAGGTTCTTCAGCTTGAACGACAGTGTCCATCGGTTGTTCTCGAAGCTATGCTCTATGCCTGCATCGATGGTGAACGATGTGGGAATCTTACGGTCCTGATACTTGCTCATCTCAAAGTCGTAGAAGTATTCGTGGATATACGATGCGTCGACCATCAGACGGCTGTTCTGTGCTCTGCCGCCGAAGAGATTCTCCTGATGCAGTTCGATGCCGGCATTGGCCAGAAAGTAAGGAATGTTAGGCATACGCTTGTTATACGTCGGGTTGGCTGCTGTTGAACCAATCTCGTTTTTACGTTTGTCTCTAAGGTCCTGATATGTGGCGTTAGCGTAGAAATAAAGGAATGATGTGACATCGCCTTTCACCTCGCCCTCAACACCTTTGGTTACCACCTTGCCGAAGTTGGCATAGCGGGCCATAGATGGTATCATATCTGCCTAATAACGAATCATATCGTCTAGTTGGTTCAAGAAGTAATTTGCCTCAATTTCTATGAATCCGTAGTTGTTGGGATGATGGAACAATAGTCCGGCATTCAACCCCTTGCAGCGTTCTGGTTCCAGATCGGTTGATGGTAGTATGGAGTAGCCGTTACCTGTAAGTTCTTCGGCGGTAGGAATACGTACCTCTGAGCTGAATGATGCCTTGATCATGAGTTCCTTGGTGAGTTTGTAGCGTAGCGCCTCGCTAGCGCCCCAGTAGTTACGACTAAGGCTTATGTCAACAGGGTTGTTGATGTAGGTATGTTCGAGTACCTTGGTACGTGAACTATAGTTGAAATTCTTAAGTGTGGTTGAACTCATGAACTTGCCGCCAAATAGCGTTAGGTCGTACGAAAGTCCAACAGTAAAACTACTCATGCGGCTTGGGAAATTGGTCTGGTAGCCAAAGCTTTTATCCATGAGCTCGTTCTTAGGTTCTTGTCGTGTGTGTGTGTGGCATAGAGGTTTAGGTTAATGGTGTGATGCTCGTTCAACAGGTAGTTCATGTTCAACTTTCCTACCCAGTCGTGTGTGCGGTTGTCGGAGTCGGAGGCATAGTTGCCCTGTTCGCCACCGTAAGGCGACACAGCAGGATAGCGGTTGCCGTCCCAGTCGTAACGATACATCGCCTTGTCCACAAGTCCGTTCTTACCATAGCTATAACATCCGTCGAAGTCGAGACCATCTATCAGGAAATTATCGCGTGCTAGCTTGATGGCAGCAATACCACTTATGCAATGGTTGTATGCCTCGCGAATGTCGCTGTCGATGCCCTGAATCTCTGCTCTGGTGCCTGTAACGATAAACTCGAACTTAGCCTCGTCGAAGTACCATTTAGTGGCTTTAATCGAGCCGCCCACCATCATCTTCTTAAACTGGTCGTGGTCGCGTTTCACCTTGCGATTGTCAAGGTTCTGCAGAGTCATCGTGTAGTTATTGTCTGAGTAAGCCAGGCATCCACCCAGACCAAACTGCAAGCCTGTAGCTGCATTGGTGCGCTTGAAGGCAAAGTTAAGCTTGTGGGTGTTGAACGACGCAAACTCGTAGCTGGCATCCAGATATACGGGTGGATACTCCTTGGTTACTACGTTAACTGCGCCACCTAAAGCCGAACCTCCAAAGCGATAGGGCACTATGCCTTTATAGATTTCAATACGTTCAATCATGTCGGTAGGAATATCGTTAAGCGACATGTAATCGCTAAGTTGTCCGATGGCTGCCTCATCTATATATATGCCCATGCGCTTGCCTTCCAATCCACGTACTGATACACGCGAGGCACTACCAACACCACCTGTGTTGCGTACTGTGATACCAGTGGCATGTGCCAGAACATCGTTGATATTATTAGCAGTACCCTCCAGCTGGCGCTGACCTAACACCGATACTGGCATGCCTACCTCCTGAAGTTTTCTGATTTTACTACGTCCCATCACCTTAACTTCGCGTAGCTCGATTGGGGTTTCTTTTGTAAGTACGCTATCCTCTTCGATATAATATTCTTTGGATAGGACTGGAAGAGAAGCGAACGATGCTAATCCCAATCCTATCAATAATCTTTTTACCATTGTTGATATTGAATGTTAGTTTTTACATTTATTGCATTTCTTTTTGCATTTTCTCTCGCAATAGCGTTCGCACTGGGCGCAGAGATCGTAACCGAGCATCGCACCGAGGATGAAATCCTCCTCGGGCGAAAGCTCGTTTAATGGTCGGGTTACGATTAACCTGATGGCATTGAGACATTCCTTGCGGCCAATATAGAAGTTAAGGTTGTTTTTGCCTGCTGGCTGCAGCACAAAGTCCATATTCTGACTGCACAGGCGCTTCCGTGCACATTCTTCATATTGCTTGGGACATGTGAACAGTACCATCTGGCGTACTCCTTTCTGGAGCTCGTAGATATGATTTGAAAGAACCTTTAACTCTGTTGGCATAATGTCGGTTTGTCTCATATAGCTATCTAGTTTTTATATTTTATAAATTAGGAGATATAGTTGCAATCCAAGCTTCGATACGTGTATCGGTCTTGTCGTCTTCGTTGATGTCGTCGAGTGGAAGTCCGATGAACTTGCCATCAACCAAAGCCTCTGAGTCGTCGAAAGTGTAACCATCGGTCTCAACAGCACCTACAAACTTTGCACCACTGGCCTTGATGCCGTTGTACAACTCGCCGATGCCTCCCACGAAGGTGTCGCTATAGGTAGAACTGTCGCCACAACCAAAGAGGGCGATAGTCTTGCCAGAGAGGTCGGCTCCCTGTAGTACCTTCAGTCCATCGTACCAGTCGTCCTGCAACTCGCCGGCGCCCCAGGTTGAAGTGCCGAGAATCAGGTTCTGGTTGTTGTTAACTACATCGGCAGTAAGGTCTTGTACATTGATGGCCTCACATCCCAACTTTTGTGCTATCTTCTCTGCGATAGCCTCGCATGTTCCTGTAGAGGAACCGTAAACTACAATTGTTGCATTCATTTTTATTATTACTTTTAAATGGCTTAAAAATCCGGGTGCAAAGGTACGGCGATTCCTTCAAGTACACAATACTCAAAAATGGGGCTTTTGTCTGGACTACTTGTTATGGAATTTACAAAACGAATTAATCATTAATAGGTATGTAAACAGATAGCGGATATGACTGTTTACCTATTATTGAACAACTTTTTTTATAAAGTATTTGTTAGATTTGAAATTTTGTGTATATTTGTCGGCATAAAACCTATTACGAAACTAAATATTAATATGAACGCCTATGAAATCGTTGATTAATCGCATTTTGCAAGACGGCCACTGTCTGGACGGTGGCATATTGAAGGTTGACCGTTTTATCAACCACCAGATGGACCCCTACCTGATGAAACAGGTTGCGGTAGAGTTTATGAACCGCTTTGCCAATGAACGGCCTACGAAGATTCTTACCGTCGAGGCCTCAGGCATTGCACCTGCTGTTATGCTTGGCTATCTGATGGAGCTACCTGTGGTATTCGCCAAGAAGAAACAGCCATCTACGATGAACAATTTCTATGTATCAAAGGTGCGCTCGTTTACTAAACAAAGAGACTATACGCTGATTATCAGTAAGGAGTATCTGTCGTCCGATGATCGCGTACTCTTTGTTGATGATTTTCTGGCTTTTGGCAATACCGGTGTTGGTGTGGTTGACCTGTGTAAACAAGCTGGGGCTACACTTATTGGTATGGGATTTATCATTGAGAAGGAATTCCAAGAGGGCCGCAAGGTACTAGCCGAGGCTGGAGTGAAGCACATAGAGAGTTTGGCTATCATTGAGGCATTGGAAAACAACCAGATTAAATTGAAGGGTGTGAAACTCAGAAAAGTGAACATCTACGAGGAGGCTAACCGCTGCTTGCTGTGCCAGGATGCTCCTTGTACCAAGGCTTGTAAGACAGGAGATCCTGCAAGAGCCCTGCGTGCTATCCGCTTTGACAACCACAAACCGGCACTGCGCTGGGTGAAGGATTGCAGCGATGCCGACCTGGAACGGGCAGAACAGGCCTGCATACACTACAACTGGCCTATACGTATAAAAGAGGTGGTACATAGCATACATAAAGACGATGTGGACGACAGCTGTTATCCCGATCTTGGCATCATTTTCTGTGGTATTAAATGCGAGAATCCCTTCTTCCTGGCATCATCTGCTGTTTGCATTAACTACGAGATGGTGGCTAACGCCTTTAAAGCCGGATGGGCTGGCGTATTCTACAAGACCATCTGTATGCAGGAAATCAAAGAGGTGTCGCCACTTTTCGATGCCATGCACAATAATGCTACTCATGGCGATTTCTACGGCTTCCGCAATATGGAGCAGCTGAGCGAGAATCCCGTGGAGGAGGACTTCGACATTCTGCGCCGACTGAAAAAGGACTATCCCACGAAGGTTGTCATTGCCTCGATTATGGGACAGACAGAGGAAGAGTGGATGAAGTTGGCGAAGATGGCTGAAGAGGCAGGCTGCGATGCCGTAGAACTGAACTTCTCGTGTCCGCAGATGAAACATAAAGGCATGGGCAGCGATGTGGGACAGAGCCAAGAGCTGGTGAACTCCTATACCGCCTGCGTAAAAAGTAGTGTGAAGATTCCCGTGATCCCGAAGATGACGCCTAACATCACCCATATCACCGAACCTGCCGAAGCTTGTTTGCAGGCGGGTGCCGATGCCATTTCGGCTATCAACACCATCAAGTCGGTAACGATGGCCTCTGATGCCGAGGTTACCGGCAGGCGTACTATCTCCGGATATTCAGGACGTGCCGTGCGCCCCATAGCCCTGCGCCACATTCTGGAGCTAGCTCAGATGCCTCAGAAGCCCGTTTTGAGTGGAATCGGCGGTATCGAGACGTGGCGGGATGCCTTGGAGTTTATCCAACTGGGCTGTAGTAATGTGCAGGTATGTACTGCTGTTATGCAGTACGGCTATCGCATCATAGACGACCTGATTCTTGGTCTGCAACGCTTTATGGCCAAGCGTGGTGTAAACGAACTGCAGCAGCTGGTTGGCGAGCATCTGCCCAAGTTCCTGAACCCCGATCATCTGGATCGCGACACCATTATCTATCCTAAGTTTGACAAGGAAATGTGTGTAGGTTGCGGGCGTTGTGAAGTGTCGTGTAGCGATGGCGGACATCAGGCTATAGTCTTCGATAGCGAAACCCGTCGTCCTCGTCTTGTGGGAACCAAGTGCGTAGGATGCCACCTCTGTCGCCTGATATGCCCAACGGGGGCCATTTCAGTAACCAAGCGTATTACAAAGAAATGATGAAAAAGGGCGTGCAGATGGCTTATTACTATCATACGATTGCTGGCCCTATTGGTGCCACCCTAGGCTACAGCAACCGCACCAAAGAGCCGTACTTCTTCATTAACCTTGGGTACGAATTCTGATTATTCCACACTAATCTGTAAAATCTTGCTGATGTTGCGTTTCTTATCTGTGACCTTGAGCGTGGCAATGCCTGGAGTCTTGGCAGCACGAACGATGACTACCAACTGACCATTAAACAGCTTCATCGTAGGCTGCTTGAATGGCTCTAGGCTGGTGGCATCGCCATTACATACGGCCTCGAAGCTACCAGCACCTGATACCTCGAACTTCAGCTGATCGCCGGCATCAGGAATCAGGATTCCTTTAGCATCGGTAAGCGATACGGTAACAAATGCCATATCATCGCCATCTGCCTTTAGCTTTGGTGCATCGTGCTGCGTCCAGGTATCGAGCTGTAATGCTGCAGGTTTGCCGGCTGTACAGATTGTCTTCTCGCCAGCCTTGTTGCCCTGGGCATCGTAAACCACCACTTTCAGCTCGCCAGGCTGATATTTTACATCGTTCCAACGCAGACGATAGCGATCTAAGCGGCTGTTGGGGTTCTTGCTGATCTTGCCCTGACTCTTGCCGTTTACAAACAGTTCGGCGGTTGGATAGTCGGTATAGCAATACACAGGTGTTACCTTGCCGCGGCGCTCCTTATCGAAGCTCCAATGCGGTAGCAGATGGATGGTGTGCTGCTGAGTGTTCCAATGGCTGCGATAGAGATAGTAACGATCTTTAGGTAGTCCGGCTAAATCGCAAATGCCGAAGTAACTGCTGCGCGAGGGCCAATACTCATCATAAGGTGTTGGCTCGCCCAGATAATCGTAGCCGGTCCATACAAACTCGCCTATCACCCAAGACTTATCGTCCTGCCATACCCAGTCGTCATCAGGCAGATTGCTCCACGAACAATATTCTACGTCGTAGCTCGAACATTGGCCATCAGCCTTGTCGATAGCTCCAGGAATATAATTGGGCGACCACGAGGCATACAGCGAATTATCGGTAACCTCGACAGGGAACTTATAAACGCCACGTGAGCTGACAGTAGATGCCGTCTCAGAACCCAACAGGAATCCCTGAGGCAGGCGCTCAATGTTCTGCTGATATTTATGTACGCGATAGTTGAAGCCGGGCACATTCATCACCTGTGCGAAACCACCATCGAGCGACTTCTCGGCGTGGTCCATACCCTGAGTAACAGGTCGGGTGGGGTCGAGATTATTGCAGAGTCCCTGCAGGCGGATAGAAATGAGGCGTCCCTCGGCTGAACCCTGCTCTGGAATCTCGTTACCGATGCTCCACATCACGATGCAGGGGTGATTTCGGTTGACAACAATCAGGTTGGTGAGATCCTTCTCGGCCCACTCGTCGAAGAACCGCGCGTAGCCGTTCTTACACTTGGGATATTTCCACATATCGAAACTCTCGGCCATCACCATCATGCCCAGCGAATCGCAGATGTCCATCTGCATCTGCGAGGGCATGTTATGAGATGTGCGGATAGCATCGCAGCCCATGGCCTTCATCATCTTGATCTGGCGGATAAGGGCCGACTTGTTGATGGCTGCACCCAGCGGACCAAGGTCGTGGTGAAGACAAACACCCTTGAGCTTGCGGGTAACGCCATTGAGCTGGAAACCGCCCTCGCGAGAGCACAGAACGGTGCGGATGCCAAACTTCTGCGAAACCTCGTCGACCAGATCGCCTTGCTGATAGAGCCTGATACGTGCCTGATATAAATAAGGTGTTTCGGGTGTCCAGAGTTTAGGATCCTGAACGGTGAGGCGTAGGTTCTTTTCGCCGCGATAGGTGAGGCCAACGCCCTTCTGCTGAGCTACCACACGGCCCTGTGCATCGGTGAGTTCGATGTCAAAGCTATTCTGTTCGTCGATATCGTTGCCGCCAACGGTGATATCCAGCTGAGCCTTGCCTCGGCTGATGTCGGTGGTGCGGATGAAGGTCTTCCAAGGGTCGATGATACTATTGCCTGTAAGAATCAGCTTGACAGGGCGATAGATGCCTGCACCGGGATACCAGCGGCTGCTTTCCTCCAGATTCTGCAAATCTACCTCTAGTAGATTCTCGCCAGCCTTCATATAAGGTGTAATATCTATCTTGAAAGAGTTATAACCATAGGCCCAATAGCCAACCTTTTCGCCGTTAAGATATACCGTAGGTTCGGCCATCGCTCCATCGAACAATAGTTCTGCATGCATCCACTTACGGGGAATGTTGATGGTTCGACGATAGTGCCCCACGCCAATCCAAGGCAGAGCACCGCTGCGGCCACTTTTCTCTGTAGCTTCTGTCTCACCATTCTGCTCGATGGCAACCTTCTGCAAATCCCATTTCTTGTCGAATGGTCCGGCTATTGCCCAATCGTGAGGCACACTTACCGTCTGCCACTTCTTTTTGTCGTGACTAAAGCTCCAATTATCGCTTAAAGTAATCTCCTTTCTGGGTTGCGCCAGCACAGAAAGTGGGGCAACTAAGAGCATCGTTATGAGTTGCTTTTTCATTTCAATTTGTAATTAGTAATCATTATTTTGCTGCAAATTTACTAAAAAATTTCGAAATTGTTGGCTATTTGATAGATTTAATGTATTTTTGCAGCTAAAATTCGCAAACTAAATAAAGGAAAAGAAATGAAACACCAGTTGAGGAGTGCTGTTTGCACCGAAGGCAGAAGAATGGCAGGAGCCCGCGCATTGTGGGTTGCTACGGGTATGAAACACGAGCAGTTTGGTAAGCCAATTATTGCCGTCGTCAACTCGTTTACCCAGTTCGTGCCTGGTCACACACATCTGCACGAGATAGGACAGATAGTACGTGAAGAGATTGAGAAGATGGGCTGTTATGCAGCAGAGTTTAATACGATTGCCATCGACGATGGTATCGCCATGGGGCACGATGGTATGCTGTATTCGCTGCCAAGTCGCGATATCATTGCCGACAGCGTAGAGTATATGGTGAATGCCCACAAGGCCGATGCGATGATCTGCATCTCTAACTGCGACAAGGTGACTCCGGGTATGCTGATGGCATCTATGCGACTGAATATCCCCACGGTGTTCTGCTCTGGCGGACCTATGGAGGCTGGCAAATGGCGCGGCGAGAATGCCGACCTGATTACCGCTATGGTAAAAGGTGCCGACCCCAGCGTGACTGACGAGGAAATGAAGGAGATTGAGGGTTGCGCTTGTCCTGGTTGTGGTAGCTGTTCAGGTATGTTTACCGCCAACTCGATGAACTCACTCACGGAGGCCATCGGTCTCTCTTTGCCCGGCAATGGTACCATCCTGGCTACCCATACTAATCGTATCGAGCTGTTTAAGGCTGCTGCCCGTCAGGTGGTGAAGAACGCCTTTGCCTACTATGAGGATGGTGACGAGAGCGTATTGCCTCGTAACATCGCTACCCGCAAGGCCTTTATGAATGCGATGGCGCTTGATATCGCTATGGGCGGTTCGACAAACACCGTGCTGCACCTGCTGGCAGTAGCTCAGGAGGCTGGTACCGACTTTACGATGAAGGATATCGATGAGTTGAGTCGCCGCGTACCATGTCTGTGCAAACTGGCTCCTAACACTCAGAAGTACTCGGTTCAGGAGTGCGGTCGTGCTGGTGGTATCCTAGGTATCCTCAATGAACTGAATAAAGGGGGCCTGATTGATGGTTCTGCTCCCCGTGTGGACGGCATGACCCTTGGTGAGGCTATGAAGAAATATAGTATTGTAGATGACACTCTTAATGCTGAGGCCGATCGCATCTATCACACCGCTCCTGGCAACCGCTTCTCTACCAAGATGGGATCACAGAGCGAGCAATGGCCTGAGCTCGATACCGACCGCGCCAACGGCTGTATCCGTGACCTGGAGCACGCTTACACCAAGGATGGTGGACTGGCAGTACTCTTTGGAAACATCGCTCAGGATGGTTGCGTAGTGAAGACCGCCGGTGTGGATGAGGCCCTGTGGCACTTCGAGGGCCCAGCCGTGGTGTTCGACTCTCAGGAAGATGCCTGTGAGGGAATCCTTGGCGGTAAGGTGAAGAGTGGCGACTGTGTGGTGATCACTCACGAAGGACCAAAGGGTGGTCCTGGTATGCAGGAGATGCTGTATCCCACCTCTTATATTAAGAGTATGCACTTAGGAAAAGAGTGTGCCCTGATTACCGATGGGCGTTTCTCGGGTGGTACCAGCGGCCTGAGTATTGGACATATCTCGCCCGAGGCAGCCAATGGTGGTAACATCGGCAAGATTAAGGATGGTGATATCATCGTTATTGATATCCCAAGTCGCTCTATCAGCGTGAAACTGAGCGATGAGGAGTTGGCAGCACGCCCACAGCAGCCATTGAAGCGCAACCGCGTGGTTTCAAAAGCCCTGCGTGCTTATGCGCAGAGCGTTAGTTCGGCCGATAAAGGCGGCGTTCGCCTTATCGACTAAGGCTGAAATACTAGATATACTAGAAATGCTAGAGAATTATGTTAAGAGATAGAATTACAGGATCTAAAGCGCTGATGAGAGCGCTGCAGGCTGAGGGCGTAAAAACCATTTTTGGTTACCCTGGCGGCAGCATCATGCCTGTTTACGATGCGCTTTATGATTATACAAGAGGCGAGAAGAAGTGTTTCGACCATATTTTAGTACGTCACGAACAAGGAGCAGCTCACGCTGCTGAGGGCTATGCCCGCGTGAGTGGTGAGGTTGGCGTGGCATTAGTAACTAGTGGCCCAGGTGTTACTAACACCTTGACGGGTATTGCCGATGCTATGCTGGACTCTACACCTATTGTGGTGATAGCTGGTCAGGTGCCCATTGGTGCCCTTGGTACCGATGCCTTCCAGGAGGTTGACCTTGTAGGTGTGTCGCAGCCTATTTCCAAGTGGAGCTACCAGATTCGTCATGCCGAGGATGTGGCGTGGGCAGTGAGCCGTGCGTTTTACATCGCCCGCACAGGTCGTCCTGGTCCTGTGGTGCTCGACTTTGCAAAGAATGCTCAGACGGAGGAAATAGATTGGGAACCCATGAAGTGTAACTTCATTCGTTCGTATGTGCCTTATCCTAAGCTCGATATGAATGCTGTTCAGAAGGCTGCCGAACTGATTAACTCTGCTAAGAAGCCTTTGGCTTTAGTTGGTCAGGGTGTGGAGTTGGGTAATGCCCAGAGCGAACTTATACGTTTCTTGGAGAAGGCCGATATTCCTGCTGGTCGCACCATGTTAGGACTCTCGGCTCTGCCATCTAATCATCCGCTTAATGTGGGTATGCTGGGTATGCATGGTAACTATGCTGTGAATCTGAAAGAGCAGGAGTGCGATGTGCTGATTGCCATCGGTATGCGTTTCTCTGATCGTGTGACGGGTAACCTGAAAACCTACGCCAAACAGGCCAAGGTGATTCATCTGGATATAGACCGAAGTGAGATTGATAAGAACGTGAAGACTACGGTGGCTGTAGTAGCCGACTGTAAGGAATCATTACCAGCTCTGACTGAGCTCATCAATGAGAATAGTCATCAAGGATGGCGTGACTCGTTCCGCGAGCTTGATAAGAAGGAACGCGAAAAAGTGATTGAGCCAGCTATTCATCCTAAGGAGGGCCCACTGCGTATGGGCGAGGTGGTAAATATGGTTGCCGAGAAGAGTGCTGATGATGCTATTCTTGTAACCGATGTTGGTCAGAATCAGTTATTTGCAACACGTTACTTCAAGTATCACCATAAGCGCAGTATCTGTACAAGTGGTGGCTTGGGAACCATGGGCTATGGTCTGCCTGCTGCTATCGGTGCTACCTTCGCTGCTCCAAACCGTCAGGTTTGCTGCTTTATGGGCGATGGCGGTTTCCAGATGTGTATCCAGGAATTGGGTACTATCATGGAGCAGCATGTTCCTGTCAAGATGATTCTGATGAATAACCACTACCTGGGCAATGTTCGCCAGTGGCAGGATATGTTCTGGATGCGACGTAAGTCGTTCACCAAGATGCTCAATCCGTGTTACGAGGCGATAGCTCAGGGTTACGGCATTTCTTATCAGGCTGTGACCAATCGTAAGGATTTGTCTGCAGCTGTTGAGAAGATGCTTACTACTGATGGTCCGTTCCTGCTGGAGTGTGCTATCCTTGAAGAAGATAATGTGCTGCCAATGACACCTCCGGGCATGGATGTAGATAAGATGATGTTGGAGGTTTAATTGATAGTTGACAATTGATAATTGATAGTTGATGGAAAATAGGAAGAATTTATATACATTGCTGGTATATTCGGAGAACGTAGCCGGTATCTTGAATCAGATTACCGCTGTGTTCACCCGTCGCCAGGTCAATATTGAGAGTCTTAACGTGTCGGCATCCAGTATTCCTGGTGTGCATAAGTACACCATCACCGCCTGGAGCGACGAAGACCAGATTTTAAAGATTACCCGTCAGATTGAGAAAAAGATAGATGTGGTAAAGGCTAACTACTTCACCGATGAGCAGTTGTTCATCCGTGAATCGGGTCTTTATAAACTGTCTACCGATAAGGTGCTTGAGAATCCTGAAATCTCTCGTACCATCCGTAGATTCGATGCACATATCATAGAGGTAAACCCTACGTACACCATCGTGATGAAGCATGGTATTACTGAGGATATTATCTCGCTGTTCCGTGCTCTCGACACCTTTGGTTGCGTGCTGCAGTACACCCGCTCAGGACGTATTGCTGTAACTCGTGGCATGCAGGAGCAAGTAAGCGAATTTTTGGAGGAGCGTGAGAATGGATAAAGTAGGAAAATACCAGTTTCTGGCAGAGCCCTTCCATTGCGACTTTTCGCAGCGTCTGTTTATGGGCCATCTGGGCAATCACATGCTGAATGCTGCTGATTTCCATTCAACGGCTCGTGGCTTTGGCATGCAGTATCTGATGACTATTCAGCGTTCGTGGGTGCTTTCGCGCTTAGCTATCGAGATGGATGAGTTGCCGCAGATGTACACCAAGTTTAATATTGAGACATGGGTTGAATCTGCCATGCGATACTTTACTAGTCGTAATTTCCGTGTAGTTGATGACGAGGGCAAGGTGTATGGTTATGGTCGCTCTATCTGGGCAATGATTGATACCGAAAGTCGACAGCCTACCGATATATTTGCTATTGACAACGGTGCCATCAATAACTGGATTGTTAGCGATAAGGATTGTCCCATTGACAAGGGTGGAAGAGTTAAGATGGATGATTCGGCTAAGCTTGTTGCTACTGTCGAGACTAAATACAACGATGTGGATATCAATGGCCACATCAATTCTGTAAAGTATATCGAGCATGTGCTCGATCTTTGGAATCTCGATTGGTATCGTGAGCATACCATCCGTCGTTTTGAGATTGCCTATGTGGCCGAGGCTCATCAGGGCGACACCCTTTCGTTCTACATGATGCAGACTGGTGAGAACGAGTATTGCGTGCGTATCTGTAAGGATGGCGATGTGGAATGTTGCCGCAGTAAAGTGATTTTTAATCAATAGGAAATAGTTTTTTTATGAAAAAGATTTTATTTGCAGCACTTTTTGTGCTCGCTGCTCTGCCTGTTGTGGCTCAGCAAACTCATTTCACCGTTAATGGTACCTCTAGCAAGAATGGCGCTAAGGTGGTTGTTTTTAATAATGCAACCCGTGCTCTGTTAGGCTCAGCAGTTGTAGCCGATGGTAAGTTCGTTATTAGTGGCGATGCCGATAAGAATGCGCTTATGTCGGTAGGCGAGGAGAAGGGATCTTGGATGACTCTCTTCTTCAACGATGGTACACCTGTGAGCGTAAATCTCGACGATAATACCCTTATGGGATCACCTGTAAACGAACGTCTGGTGCGTTACGATCTGGCTTGTGCAAATCCTAACCCTACTGCTGTTGAGAAGATTTTTATGGATGAGCGCAACAACTTTATTCCCGTTGCCTTCATCGAGGAGTATGCCGAGCACTTCGGTATGGAGCGTCTTGATAGTATCGTAAATACAAGCCCTGCTTGGACCTCACATCCTTTGGCTAAGGCTAAGTTACAGTACATTGCTCAGGAGATGGCTATCGAGGCTCAGAAGAAGGCTTTTATCGGTCAGCAGTTCACCGACCTTGAGGAGGCCGATGTCGATGGTAAGATGCATAAACTCAGCGAGTATGTAGGCAAGGGCCGTTGGGTACTAGTGGACTTCTGGGCATCATGGTGTGGTCCCTGTCGCCGTGAGATGCCAAATGTGGTAGCTGCCTATGATAAGTATCATGCCAAAGGTTTTGATGTAGTCGGTCTATCGTTCGACAGCAAGAAAGAAGCTTGGGTTAAGGCTATCGAGCAGCTCAAGATGCCTTGGGTACATCTTTCTGATCTCAAATTCTGGCGTACGGTTGCTTCCGAGGTGTATAGCGTTAACAGTATCCCTGATAACTTACTTATCGACCCGCAGGGTAAGATCGTGGCTCGTGGTCTTCGTGCTGAAGGTCTGCATGCTAAGCTCAAAGAAATATTTGGTGAATAATATTTTGCAATAGTTATAAATAATGTCCATATTTCAACGGCCTGCATGGGTAGTTGTGTTTGCCCTGACGGCTGCTATAGCATGGGGATGGGCATTCCCACTTATCAAAATTGGCTTTAATGCCTTTGGTATTACTGCCGACATGACTGGTAGCAAGATGCTTTTTGCTGGCATCCGTTTTGCTGCAGCAGGCATGATTGTATTGTCGGTGGCTCGTGTCAATGGGCGGTCGTTTAAGGCAAACTGGAGAATAGATTGGAGTTTCATCCTGGCCTTTGCGCTGATGAACACCACACTTCACTATTTCTTCTTTTATATTGGCATGTCACATAGCGAAGGCTCAAGAGCTGCTATCCTTAATTCGTTGAGCACATTCCTTGTGGTATTACTGGCCTGTGCTTGTTTTAAGAGCGACAAGCTTACGTCACGTAAGATTCTTGGTTGTGTCGTTGGATTCAGCGGCATTTTGGCTTTGAATCTTGGAGGTGCTGAAAGCGGATTATTTACGTTGTTGGGCGATGGTATGATAATACTTAATGCCATTTGTGGAGCACTTTCTAACCTGATGACCAGAGGACTAAGCCGTAGGGTAGATGTGTTTGTTGGTACGGGCTATAGTTTATCTATCGGAGGATTGTTGCTTGTTGCTTTAGGATTGATTCTTGGTGGAACTCTGCCAAATATCAATTTGCTTGGCATTATTTGTCTCGTCTTGTTAATAGCTATCTCTGCTATCGGATTCGCACTCTACAACAAACTGCTCAGTTGCAATCCGGTGGGAAAGGTTGCCATTTACAATTCGCTGATTCCAATAGTAGGTGCTGTTACCTCGTGTCTTTGTCTCGGAGAGACCTTCCATTTGAAATATGCACTCGCTGGAGGTCTTGCTGCACTTGGCATTTATATAATCAATAAAGGGAAGAATTAGTATGACTAAGGAATAAAAACAAAGAGAGGCGAGCATTCACTGCTAGCCTCTCCCGTAAAAAACTAAATTAATCAACCATAAACCTTAACCATTAAAAATCGGGTGCAAAGGTACATATTTAAAATGATATACGTGCAACAATGGTGTATTATTAACAATATTTATATTTTATATTAATTGCATATTAATACCTAAACACCAAACAAGCCCAATCGTGATCTTGAATCTGTGATTTAAGAGAAATACCTAAGTTCTCAGCTTTCTCGACGAGTAGGGGAATGTCGGCTGTATAGAAGCCGCTCAGGATGAGTATGGAGCCCTGATGCATCTTGTTTACGAAACGTGGCATGTCTGACAAAAGTATATTACGGTTGATATTTGCCATGATTAAATCGAAATCGCCATCGATAGTGTCGATAATGCTTGCATCGCCTAACAGTGATGTAAAGTGATTGTCTACTCGATTGATGACTGCATTGTGGCGGGCATTGTCGACACTCCACTCGTCAATGTCGTAGCCTATAGCCTCAGCTGCGCCATACTTGAGGGCGGCGATAGAGAGAATGCCGGTACCTGTACCGCAATCTAACACTCGGGCTCCTTTTGCGTATTGTTCTATCTGTGAACAAATCATTCTTGTAGTTTCGTGCGTACCGGTGCCGAAGGCGAGTTTAGCATCAATTTCTATCGAGATTCCACTTTTACATTCAGGTAGATGGCGTCCGTCGTGTATCACTAATTTTCCATCGGCGATTATGATGGGATCAAATCCTTCTTGTTCCCACTGTTCGTTCCAGTCGCGATCTTCGGCTTCACGTACATTATATATTATACGAGTGCCTTCGAACGGGAAATCTTCAATACAACTGCGCAGAGTCTCTTCGTCGAACAGATTCTGTTGAACATATCCCTTAATACCGGTTTCTGTTTCCTCGAAAGTTTCAAAACCTGCCTCGCCAGCAAGTGCTGCAAGCAGATCGGTAGCATCAGCCGATAGGGGCGAAATGGTGAATTCTACTTCAAAATACTTCATATTTTAGTTAATTTTTGAGGCAAAATTACAAAAAATAGGGAAAATCCTATCAAAAGTTAGGGTTTTTCCCTAATTTTGCACTAAAATTCGTTGTATTTTTGCAGCGTGAATCATTAAAACGTATAAGAAGATGAAGAAACTGTTATTAATTTCAATGCTGATCGGAGCCATGCCTCTGGCAATGATGGCTCAGGATGACGATCTCTACTTTGTACCGAAAAAGAAAAAGGCACAAGTTGAGAAGGTGAAGGAATACACCCCCATGGTGGCTCCACAGCCTAAAGCCGAGAGCAGCTATGAGGTGATAGACGGTGATACGAGCAAACTAGACGTAATCGACTTCACAGAAGGAAGAGGTGTTTATCCATCAGATACATTAGAAACTGAGGACTATGCCTTGACCAAGAAGATGATGCGTTTTGACGACTACGAAGTAAGCGACAACTCTGCTTTCTGGGCAGGATATAATGCTGGTAGAAGCAGTATGTTTGCGTGGCACTCACCTTGGTATTATAGCCGCTACGGATTTGGCTGGTACGATCCCTGGTATTCGCCTTGGTATTACGGCTCATGGTATAGCCCCTATTATTATAGCTGGTATGATCCCTGGTACTATGGATGGTATGACCCATTCTACACTTCATGGGGATGGCCATATTACGGATATTATAGCTGGTACTCGCCATATTGGTACGGTGGATACTATCCTTATTATCCACATTATCCTGGCGGAGGTGGTCATCATATCGCTTACCGAGGAACAGGCAATGCAGGTACTATAGATGTTCACGGACGTACTGACTATCGCTCAGCACATCGTAATACAGTATCCACCAATAGTCAGCGTATGGGCAGCTTGAGAGATAGGGCTAGCAGCATGAGTGGAAATCGTGTGTATAATAACAATGGAAGCAATAGTAATAGCCAGCGAGTAGGTCGCCGTACAATCGATAACGGAAACGTTTATAACAACTCATCACGTTCTTCGTCTACCTATAGCAGTCCGTCGCGCTCCTCGTCAAGTAGTAGTGGTAGCTTCGGTGGCGGTGGACGTTCTGGCGGCGGCTTCAGCGGTGGTGGCAGAAGTGGCGGCGGAAGCGGTGGCGGAAGCCATATGGGCGGACGTCGTTAACGGATTGATATAATGTTTTTTTGAAAATATAGAATATTATGAAGAAGATTATTATTGCAGCTATGGCCTTGGCATTAGTATTGCCGGCAGCTGCACAGGATACATATGAAAGCGCCCGTCTATTGGGCAGCGATTTGAATGGAACAGCCCGATATGTGGGTATGGGAGGAGCAATGGAAGCACTGGGTGCTGATATTTCCACCATGAGTACAAACCCGGCTGGTATAGGCCTTTTCCGTCACTCCAATGTTAGTACGAGTTTTGGTTTTGTGTCGCAGGCAGATGCAAAGGAGTTTGACGGACTGAGTAAGACCAATATGAGTTTTGATCAGATAGGATTTGTTTACTCTGCTAAAGTCAGCCCTACATCGTTTGTAAACGTTGGATTCAACTACCATAAGAGTAAGAACTTCGACCAGATCCTTTCGGCAGCAAACTCTTTGAGTGGTTGTTCGCAGAACGGCCTGACTTATGTGAAAGGTCTGAGGGGAACAGAATATAATGGTGGTTACACTCTTGATTATAATAAGGATAAATATATTATGGGGTGGGATGGAGATCCTAACAAAGTAAGCAATCCTTATCGTTCGTACTGCTTCAATGAGGCCGACTATATGAATGCCAATTCTCTTATGCTTACAGAGATTTTTGATGGTCAGGGTAAGTTCCTGGATTGGAGTATTGATTATCTTGATGCAAACAGATATTCATTTGACAGAGCACACAGAGGCTGGATAGCCGATTTCGACTTCAACCTGAGCGGGAACTACAATGACCGTTTCTTCTGGGGTCTGACTGTTGGCGTGAAAGATGTTCGTTATAAGGGCTATTCTGAGTATGCCGAATCGTTAGTGATGCATGATCAACAGGGTAAAGAAGTAAGTGCAGGTTCTGTAGCTATTGGCGACGAGCGCAAGATAAAAGGTAATGGTGTTGACATAAAACTTGGATTCATTGTTCGCCCATTAGAGGAGTCGCCATTCAGAATAGGTGCATATGTACATACTCCAACATGGTATCAGCTTACAACGAGCAATTCGTCACAATTGTTGAATAATGCATTTGACTACAATAACAAGCCGATTGGAGCATATGATGATTGTTCTAGCGCTCAAGAATACGAATTTTCATTCCACACACCTTGGAAGTTCGGTTTGAGTCTGGGTACAACAGTAGGCACACAGCTGGCACTCGGTGCAGGATTCGAATATACGGACTATAGTGCTAGTCAGAATCGCATAATCGACGGTTACGACTATTATGACAATGCTCAGACATCAAAAGATGTTCAAATGAAGTATAACACCGAGAAGTCGCTGAAGGGTGTTTCTACATTCAAAGCAGGCCTGGAGTATAAGCCTGTACCAGAAGTTGCTCTGCGATTGGGTTATAACTACTTGACCAGCGGTTACAAGACTGAAGGTGTGCGCGATATGACTGTTGACAGCCCAGGTACCATGTATGCTTCGACAACCGACTATGTGAATTGGAAGGATACTCAGCGCCTGACCTGTGGTGTAGGTTTCAAGGTTGGTAAGATGAACATCGATCTGGCCTACCAGTTGAGCAAGACTGATGGTGATTTCCATCCTTTCCAGCAGTATGAATCAGGTATTAATACAGGTATTGCAAAAGTTACTAATAAGCGTAATCAGGCATTGTTGACACTGGGATACACCTTCTGATAACTATCAAAATTGAAAAGTGATTGAATAAAAATACGGCTTATGCAAATTAAGCCGTATTTTTTTGGCTGTTTGCGAAAATAGTAGTACCTTTGCCGAAGATAGTAAAATATCGCATCACTGAAAATCGTAAAATTGTAAAATAGTAAAATAGTAAAATGAAAAAGCTTTTATTGGGAGATGAGGCTATTGCTCAAGGCGCTATCGATGCAGGCTTGAGTGGTGTATATGCCTATCCCGGCACTCCATCAACGGAGATTACGGAGTATATCCAGGAGTCACCTATTGCCAAGGAGCGCAACATTCATCGCCGTTGGAGTACTAACGAGAAGACGGCTATGGAGGCTGCATTAGGTATGTCGTATATGGGCAAGAGGGCACTGGTGTGTATGAAACATGTGGGACTGAACGTTTGTGCCGACCCATTCGTTAACTCGGCTATGACGGGTACTAATGGTGGAGTAGTGGTGTTGGTGGCCGACGACCCATCAATGCATTCATCGCAGGACGAGCAGGATTCGCGTTTCTATGCTAAGTTCGCCATGATTCCTACACTAGAGCCCAGCAGTCAGCAGGAAGCCTACGATATGATGCAGGAAGCTTTCGATCTGAGCGAGCAGCTACATTTGCCTATACTAATGCGTGTTACAACACGTATGGCCCATAGTCGTGCCGTAGTAGATGTGAAGGAAGAGTCTCGTCCCCAAAACGAGCTTAACTACAATGCTCAGGCTTCTAACTGGGTACTATTGCCTGCTTTTGCACGCAAGCGTAATGTGGTAGTAACAGGTCAGCAGCCCTTGTTAGAGCAGATGGCCGTAGATAGCAAATATAATAAGTATATCGATGGTACCGATCATAAGCTTGGTGTTATTGCCAGCGGTATAGCCTATAACTATCTGATGGAGTGCTATCCTGAGGGTTGTCTGTTCCCTGTACTTAAGATTTCTCAGTATCCTATCCCCAAGAAACTCATCCGTCGCATGACTGACGATTGCGAGCAGGTGCTGATAGCCGAGGAGGGGCAGCCATTTATCGAGGATCAGGTTCGTGGTGTGATGCCTGGTAATGCTGTTATTAAGGGAAGACTGACAGGCGAACTGCCTCGTACAGGCGAGCTGAATCCTGACTTCTTGAAGAAAGCCTTAGGTATTGAGAGCAGCGAGAGCTATGCTCCATGTGAGGATGTAACTCCACGTCCACCCGCACTCTGTCAGGGTTGTGGACACCGTGATGTTTATACCGCTCTGAACGAGGTGCTGAAGGAGTATCCAAATGCACGTGTTTTTGGTGATATCGGTTGCTATACACTAGGATTCCTTCCTCCATACAAAGCTATCCACAGCTGTGTTGATATGGGTGCTTCTATCACGATGGCTAAGGGTGCCAGCGACGCTGGTCAGTGGCCTGCTGTTGCTATTATCGGCGACTCAACCTTTACCCACAGCGGTATGACAGGTCTGCTTGATGCTATCAACGAGAATGCCGACATCACTGTTATCATCAGCGATAACCTGACAACTGCTATGACTGGCGGACAGGATTCGGCTGGTACTAACAAGTTCGAGGCTATCTGTAAGGGTCTAGGACTTTCGGAGGATCACCTGAAGGTGGTAAATCCTATACCAAAGAATATGCCAGAGATAACTGCAACCATTCGCGAGGAGATTAACTATCACGGAGTAAGTGTTATCATCCCGCGTCGTGAGTGTATGCAGACTTTGCAGCGCCACCTGAAGCAGAAAAAGGCTGCGGCTAAATAGTGAAATAGTGAAATGGTCAAATACTGAAATAAAACAATGAAGACAGATATAATACTTTGTGGAGTAGGAGGTCAGGGAATCCTTTCAATTGCTACCATCATTGGCGAGGCTGCCATGAAGGAGAACCTCTATATCAAACAGGCCGAGGTACACGGAATGAGTCAGCGTGGTGGCGATGTTCAGAGTAATCTGCGAATATCGAGCAATCCCATCAATAGCGATTTGATTCCTCTAGGTGGTGCAGATGTTATCATCTCGATGGAGCCAATGGAGGCCCTGCGATATTTGCCATTCTTGGCTAAGGATGGGTGGATTATTACTTCGAGCGCTCCTTTCGTAAACATTCCTAACTATCCTGATATTGAGACGATTAAGAAGGATTTAGAGAATGTAAAGAATGTGATTGTTCTCGATATTGAGCAGGCAGCTAAAGATAATGGTGTGCCACGTAGTGCTAATGTTATCCTTCTAGGTGCTGCTCAGAAGGCATTAGGTATTGAGTACGATAAACTTGAGGATGCTATCCGTCGTGTTTTTGCCCGTAAAGGCGATGCTATTGTAGATGCAAACATCAAAGCATTAGCCATTGGCCGTGCAGCTCAGAAGTAAAATTCTAAATATTCAAATTGTCCAATGGTAGAGACTCCAATTAAGAGAGAAATAGTAGACGGACTTGTAGCTGAGTTGGGAATCGAGGATTTTGCAAAGGCTACAATCCGCGAGGTAAAGCAGGTAGCTGCTAAAGCCGAGAAAGCCAGTGGGGTAGAGTTCATCAAAATGGAGATGGGTATTCCTGGTCTGCCCGCCGCACAGGTAGGTGTTGATGCCCAGATTAAAGCTTTGCAGGACGGTATCGCCCATAGCTATCCTGATATTCAGGGAACACCAGCCCTTAAAGAGGCAGCATCGCAGTTTGTGAAGGCCTTCATCGGCATCGATATCAAGCCCGAAGGGTGTGTACCTGTAAGCGGTTCTATGCAAGGAACATTCGCTAGCTTCCTTACTTGTTCGCAATGTGATAAGAAAAAGGATACTGTACTCTTTATAGATCCAGGTTTCCCCGTGCAAAAAATGCAGCTGCAGGTGATGGGCGTTAAGTATAAGACATTTGATGTTTACGATTATCGTGGTGATAAGCTCCAGGCTAAGCTTGAGAGTTATCTCAACGAAGGTAACATCTGTGCAATCGTTTACTCTAACCCCAATAACCCATCATGGATCTGTCTTCGTGAGGAAGAATTAAAGGTTATTGGCGATCTGGCCACAAAGTACGATGTGGTAGTGATGGAAGATCTGGCTTATTTCGCAATGGATTTCCGTAAAGACCTGTCTACACCGTTTCAGGCTCCTTATCAAGCCACTGTGGCTCGCTATACCGATAACTACATGTTGCTGATTAGTGGTTCAAAAGCTTTCAGTTATGCTGGCGAGCGAATCGGCGTAACCTGCATCAGCAATAAATTGTTCCACCGTCATTTCAACGATTTGTCGGAGCGTTATCAGGGTTTGCCTTTTGGTCCTGTTTTCTCAACACGTATGCTTTATGCCTTAAGTTCAGGTACCAGTCATAGTGCTCAGTTTGCGATGGCTGCAATGCTGAAGGCTGCTTACGAGGGTAAGTATGATTTCCGTAAGGAGATTAGTATTTATGGTGAGCGTGCCAAGAAGTTGAAGGAGATATTCTGCCGCCATAACTTCTATGTGGTTTACGATAAGGACCTCGATGAACCGATAGCCGACGGATTCTATTTTACAATAGGTTATCCGGGTATGACGTCAGGCCAATTGGCTCACGAGCTGATGTATTATGGTGTTTCTGCTATCTGTCTGATAACCTGCGGATCCGAACAGGAGGGATTGCGAGTATGTACATCATTTATTGAAGACCACCAGTACGATATGCTGGAAGAACGAATGAAGATATTCGAAATCAATAATCCCAGATAATAAATAATGCCCTTCGCAATTGCGAGGGGCTTATTATTTGTTAGTCATTACTCATATCGACAGCGGTAAACTTAAAGTCTGTTTCAGCTAAGTTCCTGACATCGTATGGTTTCTTGCTCTTTACAAGATATTTATTCTTCATTTTGATATATTTCTTTTCGAGCTTCTTGCGGTCTACATTTGCTATTACCACGCAAGTGCGGTTAGGCATCTGGCGCTGCTGGGCAAAGAAATCGCGTAGCTGGTATGAGTATTGATTTCTACCAGAAAGCATCTTTTTCTTTTTGGTAACCCAAACGCTGTCAATTTCCTGTATGTTAGTGAAATATACTGTAGAATCATTAAACGAAGCTACAAATCCGAACATATACGCATGGGGAACTTTTACATCTTGAGCCGACACATTGTTACTGCCGAATGCCATCAGCGAGATGGCGAGAGTGAGGTGTTTAAATAATTTCATTTATCCTAAATATGTCTTTAAAAATTTATTCGTCTTACTATTCCTTAATTTTCGGATAGCCTTTTCTTTTATTTGTCGTACGCGTTCGCGTGTTAGTCCAAACTTAGAACCAATCTCTTCGAGCGTAAGTTCTGGCTGGTTTATACCGTATGATGCCTCAACCACATTGCGCTCGCGCTCGTTCAGAGCATTCAGCGCTGTCTGTATCTCAGATCTAAGCGACTCTTCAACCAGCGAGTTGTCGGCCATCGGAGCATCAGTATTTGCCATTACGTCGAGCAGACTGTTGTCTTCGCCCTCCACAAACGGGGCATCAACACTTATCTGGTGTCCGTTGATGTTCATTGCCTCGTCTATCTTATCCTGAGGCAGATCTACCTTCTCGGCAATCTCATCAACCGATGGACGGCGCTCGTTAAGTTGCTCAAAGCGATTTATCTCTCGATTTATCTTGTTGACCGATCCTACCTGATTAAGAGGCAGGCGTACGATACGGCTCTGTTCTGAGATGGCCTGCAGAATACTCTGCCTAATCCACCATACAGCATACGAGATAAACTTGAATCCACGTGTCTCGTCGAAACGCTCTGCTGCTTTCAGCAGTCCCAGGTTACCCTCGTTAATCAGATCGGGTAGCGACAGTCCCTGATTCTGATATTGTTTAGCCACAGAAACCACGAAACGAAGATTAGCCTTCGTCAGACGTTCAAGCGCTTTCTGGTCGCCCTTTTTGATGCGCTGTGCCAGTTCAACTTCTTCTTCAGCCGAGATCATTGTTTCCTTGCTGATTTCCTGCAGATACTTCTCAAGAGCAGCACTCTCTCGGTTGGTTATAGATTTAGTGATCTTTAGTTGTCTCATCGTGGTAATATTTTTTAGCCGCGGGCAAAAGTAAGGCTTTTTCCTGAAACAACCAAAAAAAAGCCACGAATTTTGATATTCGTGGCCTTATTTTCTTGATTTTTGCTTATTCGTTCTGCAGATATACCACAAATCCACCCTTTTTACCTGTTGGGAAGATACCGCGGATAACCAGCATCTGATCCTTAGAATTATTAGCTTCCTTCACTGCATTCTGCAGATCGTCGAAGGTCTTCATAGGCTCGTCGTTAATGCGCTGGATGATGAATCCCTTAGGAACTCCGGCATCCTTCATCTTGCCGCCGTTAACCTTCACCACCTCAAGACCGTAGTTAATCTCCAGCTGCTTTTTCTGTGCATCGGTGATAGGACGGAAGTCGGCTCCCAGCACATCTGTATCGGCATTCTTAACCACCTTGGTGTTGCCCTGTTCGTTCTTCAGAGTGAGTGTTGCGTTGCGGCTCTTCTTGTCGCGCAAATAGCTGATAGTGATCTTGTCGCCTGGACGTTTCTTAGCCAGTATGCCCTGAAGCTCGCCAAAGCTTGTAACCTTCTTACCGTCGATAGTGGTAATGACATCACCTTCTTTCAGGCCTGCAGCCTCGGCAGCACCGTCTTCAACAACCTTTGCTACGTAGATTCCCTCCATAGTGCCCAGGTCAATCTCCTTGCCGTTATCTTTCTGATTGTCAACGTAACTCTTCACGTCGTTACCCTGAATACCAATCATGGCGCGCTGTACGTTACCATACTGCTTCAGGTCGTCAACAACCTTATTCATAATAGCTGTAGGAATAGCGAATCCGTAACCGATATTAGAACCTGTAGGTGAGGCAAGCATAGCGTTGATACCAACCAACTCGCCGCGGACATTAACGAGCGCACCACCTGAGTTACCCTGATTGATGGCTGCATCGGTCTGAATGAAACTCTCTACACCATTTGCGCCAAGTGTACGAGCCTTAGCCGAGATGATACCTGCAGTAACGGTGTTGTTGAGTCCCAGAGGGTTACCCACAGCGAGCACCCATTCGCCCACCTTTACATCGTCGCTGTTGGCAATCTGGATAGCAGGCAGATTCTTGCCGTCTATCTTAATCAGTGCCAGGTCGGTAGTCTTATCGGCACCTATAACGCGAGCCGAGAACTCTTTTGAACCTTCATTAAGACTAACCGTAAGCTCGTCGGCACCGTCAACAACATGGTTGTTGGTAACGATGTAACCATCAGCTGAGATGATAACACCCGAACCGGCTGCAGCACGCTTGGGAGTCTGAACCTGACGCTGACGGCGTCCGTTGTTTCCCTGACCTTGTCCCTGACCGAAGAAACCTCCGAATGGATTAGAGAAAAACTCCTCGAATGGGTCGCTATATTCTACTGTCTGTATTTTTGAGTTCTGTACAGACTTAATGTAAACTACCGATGGCAGAGCTTTCTCTGCAGCATAGGTAAGGTCTACTGGCTGTCCGGCAGGAGCAGCTGTTGTTGATGTCACAATAGGAGCGGGTGCAGTAGCTGCGTTAGTTTTGCTGATTGCTGCTACTGAAAGAATCAAAGCAACTGCGCATACGGCAGGAGTTGCTACATTTACGATTTTTTTCATATTCTCATTCATTTTTTTAAGTTTTAAATTCTACACTAAAGTTCCCTTTCACGTTTTCATGGTGCAAAAATAAGTGCATTATTTGAAATACTGACAAATTGTCGTTAACTTTTGTCCCAATTTAACAATTGTACCTAAATGCTTAACGCGCATTTGCGATTAACACTTGAAATCTTAAATTACTGACAATTTTAAGTTTTTGTTATAATTTTAGTTGTATATATTTAATTATATCTCTATTTTTGCTGTTGTTATTCTTATTTTATGAAATTTATTGGTATCTTTGCACGCAGAAAACGCACTGCAACGGTTTGTCGCTGGCGCTTCTGAAAGATCGCGCGAGAGGAAAGTCCGGGCAGCATAGGGCGCTCCACTTCTGAAAGTAGAAGCTATTGGTGACAGTAGGTGCCGGCAGAAGAAAATAACCGCCCCGCTTTGACTTCGGTCATCGAAGGGGTAAGGGTGAGAAGGTGGTGTAAGAGACCACCAGCCAGCGGGTGATCGTTGGGCTGTGTCGACTGGAGGCTGCAAGTTCATGTATACCATCGTCTGAGGATTGCCCGTCCGAGTAATACGGTGGAGGGTAGAACGCTTGAGCCATGAGGTGACTTATGGACTAGATAAATGACAAACGCCACACTTGTGTGGTACAGAACCCGGCTTATAGGTGCAGTGCTTTCTTTTTTGAAATATGAAGTTTAAAGAGATATATCGCACTCTGTTTCTTACCATTCGCTTTTTTACCACAAAGCGAGTGATGTCTCAGGCTTCGGCGCTTACTTATTCGTCGCTGCTGGCTATGGTGCCTATTCTGGCAGTTATCTTTGCTATAGCCCGCGGATTCGGTTATAATAAGTATATCGAGATATGGTTTCGCGATGCTCTTTCTTCTCAACCTCAGGTGGCCGATATATTGGCAGGCTTTGTAAACAGCTATCTTATTCATACCCAGAGTGGAATCTTTCTGGGTGTGGGTTTGCTGTTCATGCTCTATACGGTGCTGATGCTGGTTAACAATATTGAAGAGACTTTCAACGAGATTTGGCAGGTTAGTAATGCTCGCCCCATCATCCGCTCGCTTACCAATTATATGGCTATGTTCTTTATTGTGCCTATCATCATTGTAGTGTCGATGGGTCTTTCTATCTTTATGGCAACTATTGCCAATAAGATGAGTGGTATTATGCTGTTGGGGCCAGCTATGCGTCTGTTGCTCGATTTCTCGCCTTATCTGCTGCTTTCATTGCTGTTTATCTGGCTGTATGTTTATATGCCAAATACCGATGTCAAGCTAAAGAGCGCTATTGTGCCAGGAATACTTGCTGGTATCGCTATGCAGTTGTTACAGTTGTTCTATATCCACTCGCAGATTTGGGTTACGGGCTATAACGCCATCTATGGTTCGTTTGCTGCACTTCCACTTTTTATGTTGTGGTTGCAGATATCGTGGACCATCTGTTTGTTTGGAGCACAGCTTACTTTTACTAATCAGAACATGAACCGTTTTGGTATTAATCTCGACGATATCAATATGCACCCTCTGGTTGATATGACTGATGATGAAACAAACGAAGCGGCTAGAGAACTCTACTCCGACCGCCTCGATAGTCTATAATTTTTGTATAACCTACGGATTCTTTTAGTCGGCGTACCGCCTTGGTAAAAGCGGCAAAGCCGAGCGATACGGATTTTACGGATTTATTATTGCTTTAGTAAGTAAGCCTTGAAATCCGCAAAGTCTTTGCTCATTTCTACGCTCTGCTTGGTACCCTTCATGAAGTTTGCAAGGCGCTCTGGTATCTCTACGTCGATACCCAGAATCTCGTCAACCTTCTCCTTGAATTTTGCAGGGTGGGCTGTCTCGCAGAATACGCCAACTTCGCCAGGCTGCAAGCCATCTACTAAGGCCTGATAGCCGCATGCACCGTGAGGATCCAGGATATAGCCTGATGCCTTATAGCACTCACGCATCGTTTCCTTAATCTGCTCGTCGCTATAGGTTGCACCGCTGATGAGCGATGTAATCTTTGCGTGACTCTTGCCATATAGGTCGTAAATACGTGCGAAGTTCGATGGATCGCCTACGTCCATAGCGTTTGCCAAAGTCTGCTTCGATGGTTTTGGCTCGTACTTGCCTGTCTGCAGATAGTTGTAGAATATATCGTTAGCGTTGTTGGCAGCGATAAAGCGCTTGATGGGCAGTCCCATCTGGTGACCAAACAATGCAGCACAGATGTTGCCGAAGTTTCCTGAAGGTACGCACATTACCAGATTGTCAGCCTTGCCTTGTTCTTTCATGCGGGCGTAGGCGTTAAAGTAGTAGAATGCCTGAGGCAGGAAACGGGCCACGTTGATAGAGTTGGCCGATGTCAGCTTCATGTGCTCGTTCAGTTCTGCATCCATAAAGGCGTTCTTTACCAAAGCCTGACAATCGTCGAACACACCATCAACTTCGATAGCGGTGATGTTCTTGCCTAGCGTGGTGAACTGACATTCCTGAATAGGCGAAACCTTTCCCTTAGGATAGAGCACGTATACGTGGATGCCATCAACTCCAAGGAATCCGTTTGCCACAGCCGAACCGGTATCGCCGCTTGTGGCAACCAGTACGTTCACCTCCTTGTGGTTGTTCTCCTGTTTGATAAAGTACTGCAGCAGACGAGCCATAAAACGGGCGCCTACATCCTTAAAGGCGAGGGTAGGGCCATGAAATAGCTCCAGCGTGTAGATGTCATCCTTTACATTTACTACAGGACAGTCGAACTGCAGTGTGTCGTAAACTATATCGTGCAGAGCTTCAGGTTCAACATCCTCTCCGAAGAAAGCGCTGGCTACTGTGTAAGCTATCTCCTGGAAGCTCATCTTCTCGATGTTATCAAAAAACTCTTGTGGCAGTTTGTTGATACGTTCGGGCATATAGAGTCCGCGATCTTCTGCCAATCCCTTAACTACTGCTTTGTGCAGGTCGGCAATGGGAGCCTTGCCGTTAGTGCTATAATATTTCATATTAATTGATAATTGACAATTCTTTTAGTCGGCTGTCGCCTTTGTAAAAGCGGCAGAGCCGAGCGGATAATTATGATAACCTCATAAACTCTTGCATAAATTCGTTGAGCTTTAACAGACCGTAAGAGCCTGATGCACAACTTACTTCATCGTATCGTTCTACCTCGTCTGCAACGATGCCTTTGTACCAGAACAAGAAAGGTACGGGCTGACCTACGTGAATACGCATCTCTACTGGTGTAAGATGGTCGGGCAGAACAGCTATTGCTACAGGCTCGTTCATCTGCATCACCTTATTGTAGATAGGAGTAATAAGGCGCTGGTCCAGATACTCAATCGTTTTCAGCTTCAGTTCCAGGTCACCGTCGTGTCCGGCTTCGTCGCTGGCTTCAACGTGTACAAACACAAAGTCATCGTTCTCAAGTGCCTCTATGGCAGCCTGGGCTTTGCCTTCGTAGTTGGTGTTAGCCAGTCCTGTGGCGCCTTCTACCTCAACTATCTTCAGTCCTGCATAGTGACCGATACCACGAATCAGGTCTACAGCCGAGATAACGGTGCCCGATTTGATGTCAGGATACTGTTGCATCAAGGTTTCCATCGATGGGCGATAGCCGCCGCTCCAGGGCCAGATGCTGTTAGCCTGGCGCTCGCCGCGCTTAGCGCGCTCTATGTTGAATGGATGCTTAGCCAGCAGCTCTTGCGATTTCAAGATGAGTTCATTGAGCAAGTCGGCTGTTGCTTGTGCTTCAGGAATCTCGGGCTTCACCAGCAATTCGCGCCACTCTTCGTTTGGATGGTCGTGGGGTGGGGCACAGATGATGTGCTTATTGCCGCCTTTTATTACCAACAAGTGGCGATACTGAATGCCGGTAATGAATTTTACACGTTCGCAGCCCTCACGCTCGTTGATGGGCTTAGCCAACGTCTCGTTCAGATATTTTATCAGCACGTCGGCATCTTCTGTCTCCAGATTTCCGCCGTTGTGGGTGATAATCTTTCCGTCTTCCAGAGTGATGATGTTGCATCGTATCGCTAAATCATCGTCGGCCATCTCATAGCCTATTGAGGCGGCTTCAAGCGGTCCGCGACCCTCGTAAACCTTATTCAGGTCGTATCCCAGAATGGCGGTGTTGGCTACCTCGCTGCCTGGAGGAAATCCCTCAGGCACAGTAATCAGTCGCCCGCAACGTCCTTCGCGAGCCAGCTGGTCCATCATGGGTTTATTGGCGTATTGCAGCAACGTCTTTCCGCCCAATCTCTCAACAGGCAGGTCAGCCATTCCATCGCCCAGTATAATAATGTGTTTCATAATCAATCCGTAAAATCCGTATAATCCGTAGGCCTTAAATATTCGCGATACTCATTATGTTTGCAAACACTCCTGCAGCGGTTACTGAGGCTCCAGCACCGTAACCCTGTATCAGCATGGGGTATTCCTTGTAGCGCTCGGTGGTAAGCAGTACGATATTGTTTGAGCCTTCCAAACGGTAGAATGGATGGTTGATGTCGACCTCCTTCAGCGCCACATTCGTCTTGCCGTCTTCCATCGTAGCCACAAAGCGCCAACGCTTTCCTTCAGCTTCCAGCTTCTGGCGGCGGGCCTCAAAGTCGGCATCCAGCTCGGGCAACTTCTTCCAGAAGTCGTCTACGCTACCCTCAAAGTATTGGTTGGGCACAAACAGATGCTTCTCTACGTCGGCTTGCTCTACCTGATAGCCTGCCTCGCGGGTCAGGATCACCAGTTTACGAACCACATCGGTTCCGCTCAGGTCTATACGTGGATCAGGCTCGCTGTAGCCCTGCTCCTTAGCTCGGCGCACCGTCTCGCTGAATGGAACATCGGCAGCAATCTCGTTGAAGATGAAGTTCAGCGTGCCACTCAGCACAGCCTCAATCTTCAGAATCTTATCGCCCGAGTTGCGCAGGTCGTTAATCGTACCGATAATAGGCAGTCCGGCACCCACGTTTGTCTCGTAGCGGAACCACACACCGCGGTTGCGGGCTGTCTTCTTCAGCTTCATGTAGTTATCGTAATCGCTCGATGCAGCAATTTTGTTGGCAGCAATTACGCTGATGTTATGCTCCAGGAATGTCTGATATAGCGACGCGATATCCTTGCTGGCTGTACAGTCAACAAACACCGAGTTGAATATATTCATTCCCAGTACCTCGTCGCGCAGGTTCTTGCCCTGAGCCTCAGGTGCTTTCAGCAGTTCGCGATAATTATCAAGGTCGATACCATCGCGGTCGAATACGCCGGCTTTCGACGAAGCGATACCAACCACATTCAGTTTCAGTCCGTTACGCTGCATCAGCGTCTCGTACTGACTGCGAATCTGCTCTATCAGCTTGCCTCCAACGGTTCCAACACCGCAGATAAACAGGTTGAGCACTTTGTATTCCGACAGGAAGAATGAGTCGTGCAGCACGTTGAGCGACTTACGCAGGAACTTACCGTCGACAACGAACGAGATGTTGGTCTCTGATGCACCTTGGGCGCAAGCAATCACTGAGATACCGCTGCGGCCCAGAGTGCCAAACAACTTACCGGCAATACCAGGTGTGTGCTTCATGTTCTCGCCTACGATGGCTATAGTGGCTAGTCCACTCTCAGCGTGCATGGGGAACATCGCGCCTTCTTTAATCTCCTTGGAAAACTCGTCGTTCAGCACCTCAACAGCATCGTTGGCGTCTTCATCGCGCACACCGATAGATGTAGAGTTCTCTGACGAAGCCTGCGACACCATGAATACGCTGATACCCTTGTTGGCCAGCGTGGTGAAGATGCGGCGGTTCACACCAATCACACCCACCATCGAGAGTCCGGTAACGGTAATCAGTGTGGTGCCTTTAATGCTCGATATACCCTTAATAGGCTTCTGGTCGTTCTCAATATGATTCTTAATCAGCGTGCCTGGGTGTTCGGGGTTGAATGTATTCTTTACCTTGATGGGGATATTCTTTACACATACGGGATAGATGGTAGGGGGGTAGATGACCTTGGCGCCGAAGTTACACAGCTCCATCGCCTCGATGTAACTCAGCTCGTTGATGGTGTAGGCCGTCTTGATCACACGTGGATCGGCAGTCATAAATCCGTCAACATCGGTCCAAATTTCCAGCACCTCGGCATCCAGCGCTGCAGCTATGATGGCTGCTGTATAGTCGCTACCGCCACGTCCCAGGTTTGTTGTTTCGCCGGTATCTTTATCGCGACTGATGAATCCCGGCACCACTGCTACATCGGGCATCTCCTTGAAAGCCTCGCGAACCAGCTGGTTGGTCAGGTCGGCAGCCAGACGGTGCTTGCCGTTCTTCTTCTCCGTGCGTATAAAGTCGCGGCTGTTCATGCGTTTGCCGCCTTTTATCATCGTAGCTACGATGTTCGAACTCAGTCGCTCACCGTAACTTACTATTGTATCTTCTGTTTTCTTTGAGAGGTCGTGAATCAGAAATACGCCATAATAAATGCTCTTCAACTGGTCGAACAGCTGATCCACCTTATTAAATAAGTCTACGCGCTTTTTATCATCGGTGATGATGGTGTCTATCATCTGGTGATGTCGTGTCACCATTGCGTCGAATTCCTCGCGCCACTTATCATCACCCTTCAGGGCTAACTGTGAGGTTGATATCAGTTTGTCTGTGATACCGCCCAGCGCACTTACTACTACTACGACAGGTTGCGTCCGAGCCTCTGCCTCAACGATTTTTTTCAAGCTAAGAATGCTTTTTACGGAACCTACGGACGTTCCGCCGAATTTCAATACTTTCATATTCCTATGCAATTTATCTTGCCTAAGGCGGTACCCCTAAACAAGCAGGGCTTCATCCACCGGCGCTGCAAAGGTAAGTGTTTTTGTGCAAACGGCCAAATATCTGAAAGGTTTTTTGGCTATTTACTTTCATTTTATCATAATTCCCGTATAAATTCTTCCACTTTTGATACCAAGACGGCGTGCAGAGAAGAATCTTTCGTATTGTTGATAGGTGCAGATGCCAGTTATCTCGATGTTCTCGTGGGGCACACCAGCCTGCTCCAACTGGAGTGCATTAGCCTGCCACAGGTCGATATGCCACTTGCCGTTTCGTTTAAACGAAATCTTCTCCATATCGAAATTGGCTTCGCTGAAGGCATCATACACTTCATCGCCTACCTCGAACGAGTCGGGGCCTATACTCGGACCAATCACTATCTTCAGGTATTCGGCTTTCGTTCCGTATCGCTCAGCCATCGCCTCAATCGTTTTGCAACCTATGCGGGCCACCGTTCCTCGCCAGCCAGCGTGTACTGCTGCTATCGCGCACGCGCGTGTATCATAGATAAGTATAGGCACGCAGTCGGCTGTCGATACGCCGATACATGTTTCTGGCAGAGTAGTCATCAGGGCGTCGATACCATCAAATTTATCGCCCAGGTTTTCTTCGGTTACCTCGGCTATCTCTGTGCCATGTACTTGTAGGGGCAGTATCAGGCGTTCTTTCGGGATGTCCAGCAACAAGTCACTTAGTATTGCTCGGCATAAAGATACTTTCTCGGGGTTGTCGCCTGTATAGTCTGTAATGTTAAACCCGTCGTAGGGCTTGGTTGCATCTTCGCACGCACGTGGGGTAGAAAATGCATATACTTTTTCGTCTATGTTATATTGTACCATACTGCAAAGGTATTGTTTTTATTTGTAAAAGCGCATTTAATCGGCGTTTTTTCTATATTTTAAACGTTTGGGTTATGAAGGTTGATATGCGTCAATTGGTTTGATGTGTATCAATAAAAGAGTTGTGTTCGTACACAATTCTTCAAAAAGTCTTGTTTGGGTCAAAAAATCGCCGTACCTTCGCATCGTCAAAAGACATAAAGGATAACGTTTTAAAGTTTAAAGTAGGTCGACCATAAGGGTTGTCCGAGTAAAGAAAAGAAAGGGTAAAAAGATGAAAAAGATGATTTTGACACTGGTAGCAATGCTGAGTATGACAACTGCATTTGCAGAAGGCGAGACCGCAACCGTAGTAAGCAATGTAGAGGCTTATGACATGAATATCAATATGGATAAGCTCTCACGTGCTTTGAATCTGGCCAACGACCAGAAGGAGGTTGTAGAGAACATCCAGAACACATTTGCAGCCGAGATGAATTTCGCTGCACAGTATGGCGACAACGACCGCACCTCAATGGTTAAGCGTGCCATCGAGAATGATGTAAAGTGGATGCGTTATGTACTCAATGATGATCAGATGCGCAAGTATCTAGTTTTGCTCAACACTACCATCAATAACCGTGGTTTGAACAAATAAATACGTTAGTTTTATTGGTTGTTTTATCCCCTGCTTGACTCATCAGGCAGGGGATTTTTGTTTTTAGTTTGTGTCAATTTCACAAAAATGTTGTGCCAATTTAGCAAAACAGGTATTTTTGCATTGCCCATTCTGAATTATTGCTTATATTTGCACCCAGATTAATCAAACAATTTAAAATTTATAAATATGAAAGAAAACAAAAACAAAAAGAATGAAGAGCAGCTCCAGGACGAGCAGCTAAGTGAAGTGAATGGTGGCGGTAGTCATCGTGGTGAAACAAATCAAGGTGAAGGCTCTTCAGATGATAAGACTGTTTTTATTTAATATGAAGAAGATTGCTGTACAGTATAAGTATTCATCGATCGAAGATATGAATACTAATATGTTCGAGCCGATGTTGGAATCAGGTATAGCCCAGGAAAGGGTCGACAAAGTACGTGAATTATTAGAAACATTACATTCCTAAAATTACAATTATTAGAAAACATTCTAAATCTTACTTAATATGAAAAAGAACCTAAAAACTCTCGCAGCCCTGGCGTGCTGCATAATAACTACAACGGTGTTTACTGCATGTAACGATGTTGACGACAATCCCGTCTCGCCTATAGCAGATGGAATTATTATCAACGGGAAGAACTTTCCTGATCCCGGCTTCCGTAGTTTCCTTCTTGGTCAAGACTATGGAGAAGATTGTGTACTGACCGAAGCAGAAATCAAGAACATAACCCAAATAGATGTATCTTATAGCTTTATCGAAAGTCTGAAAGGTATTGAGTATTTCACTGCTTTGAAAAGACTGGATTGTGAGGATTGCGAACTAACCGAACTCGACCTCTCGAAGAATACTGCATTAACATTTCTAGATTGCTGTGACAATAATCTTACATCGCTCAATGTGTCTAACAACGCATTGCTCGATAGTCTGGATTGTTGTTATAATAATCTAACCGAACTCAACGTTTCAAAAAATACAGCATTACGAGGACTGCTTTGTTATGAAAATGAATTGACTTCGCTCGACCTTACGAAGAATACAGCATTAGAGGAACTGGATTTTGAGTTCAATAACATTACTTCGATCGACCTTTCAAATAATGTAGCTCTGAAAATTCTGTATTGCGCCGGAAATGGAATCACATCGCTCGACGTCTCTAAGTGCACGGCATTAGAAATGCTACAATGCGGTCCCAACAAGATAAGTGGACAGAATATGGACGACCTGATAGGCGGTCTGCCACAGAACACCACTTCTACTTTATACAAATTCAATGTTATCGATACCAGTTATACTAAATTTACGGAGGAGAATGTTTGCACTAAGAGTCAGGTTGCCGCACTCAAGGCCAAGGGCTGGAACCCGATGCAATGGGATGACGACGAATACAAGTGGGTAGACTACCCCGGCAGCGACGATTAACCCCCAAGATTGCTATGAGGCCACCCAGAATTGGAGAGTCCATTAAGAACTAATTTCATCAGATGAACTTTGGTACTTATAAACAGGGCAATTCTTTGAAGGGACGCAAGAAAGGAGACGCTTGCCTAAGCAAGAATCTATTGGTTCTTATTTAGGTACATTAGTGTCCCATTTTAACGGGACACTAATGATATTTTTTCTCAATTCGATGAGAAAAATGAAGAAAAAAAGGTGTTCAGAAGATAATCTGAGCACATAGTCTATCTTCCCTTATTACTTTTGGTGCAGCCTTTCCCGCCAGCACCAAAATCTTCTTTCCATTGCGGTAAACATGTAGCTGGCGAGAACGAACTACTGCAGTAATTTCTGGATCATTTTGCATCGCCAACCAAAGCTGATGATACATGCCATCCTCTTCGAATAGCTTCTTCTGCAAGTGTGAACACATGTTGGCAGTATCGACGTCAACCATACTTAACTAACATCTAAATAATTGGAATTCTAATCGTTAATTACATAATCAAGCTTATTCGCATCGGTACTGCATTTCAAAGCAAAAGGAGAATTATTTTTAGAAACATAAATTTCTAATAATCTTGAAAAATCACTCTTCTCATTAAATATTTCTATCGAAACCTTATCAGATTTTTTAAATGGTCCACAAATTACCTCATCTTCAATTTGATGCTTCTTCGTAGATGGATAGGAATAATTAATAGTATTTGTTATAGGTCTATTGGTAGATGATATCGAAGAAACATACTTAATGTCGTAAATACAAAAATGTGCATGTCCATTTATAATACCATTGGTGAGCCAATGGTATTTTACATAGTATTCAACATTATTACCAGGATTATCATTCATATCAGAGTCATTTTTACTACAACTCATTATCGATAATAATGAAGCAATTGTTAGGAATATAATTTTTCTCATAAATAACAAATTAAAAAAGCGTCACAAAACAAATCATTAGTATTATACCTGGGCAAAGATAGTAAAAATAGAGCAGACAGAGAAGTTTTTTGCCAAATATTCAGTAATTTTTAGAATTTTATTTCGTACCTTTGCACCCCCAAAAGAAAGAATAATGACATTACGCGACCTCATAAACTCCGTAGACTCCGAGCAGTATAGCGACAATCCGCTATACCAGAAGCTACGTACCACAAAGCCCGAATACGGCTATATCCAACGTATTCAGGTAAAAGAGCAGGATGGCCAGCTCGTAATTACCAACGCCCACGTTGGTTCCCTGGGCGACATTCTCACATATGTAATTGAAGTCGCACCTGAGCTGAACATCTCAAAGGTCCAGCTCTTGGACGCTATCCTGCAGGAAATGTCAAAAGGCGGCTTCTCCGAAGATGAAGAGTCCGCCTTTTGGGATGATTTCGATAATCTGCAAAAAGCCAAGATTATCCGATAATTCTATTTTATTTCTTCTAAGGCTCCTGTCTCTGAATCGATAATGAAGCCACGAACCATAATATCTTTGGGGACAAGTGGATGAGTTCTGATGGTTTCAACTGTCTTACGGACTGACTCGGGCGTATCTTTGAATCCTTCAAGCCAGTGATTTAAGTCGATGCCGCACTTGCGGATAGTATCGAGTGTTGCATCAGTAACGCCACGGGCTATCATCTCATGATGGAAGTGGTCATAACTCATGTGGCAGGCACCACAATGCGAGTGAGCCACCACCATGATTTCCTCGACACCAAGTTCATAAATAGCCACAATCAGGCTACGCATGGCAGAATCAAACGCAGAAATAACTAAACCTCCTGCATTCTTGATGATTTTGGCATCTCCATTCTTCAATCCCAAAGCTGCTGGAAGAAGCTCTGTCAAGCGGGTGTCCATACATGACAATACCGCCAGTTTCTTATCTGGATACTTGCTGGTTAGATACTTCTCGTAGCCTTTCTGTTCAACAAAAGTTTTGTTGTAAGCAATAATCTGGTCAATCATAAGCATTATATTTTTATTCCTTAAATTTCCCTTTCATCCAAAGCTTCCAGTACTTCCATCCGCCTGTTGTCCACAGAGCCAGGAAGATAAGCACAGGTTGGAAGAACAATCGAATAAGTCGGGCCTGATTACTCTTCTACCTCACAGTGCAGGAATCCCATTTCCTTGGCCTTCTCCTGATTCATCAGGAAATAGATAGCCTCGCCTTCGTTGCAGAGTTCGCCCTTCGAATTAGTTATCTCCGCATTGATATATACCAGATTGCGTACTTGCTTCGATACTTTTGCCCGAATGGTCAGCTCTGGTTCAGTAGTCGGAATGGCTTTCTTGAACTTCACATTCAGCTGGACGGTATAGCCGCTGGTCTGCAGTTTGCGGGTGACCACCCATCCGCACACTTCATCAATCAATGTACTCAGAATGCCGCCGTGCATAGTGTTTACCCAGCCTTGATAATTGTGCTGGGGATTCCATTTACTTACAATATAGTCGCCATCCTCATAGAACTCCAAATGAAGTCCGATGGGATTGTCAGGACAACAGCCAAAGCAGTTGTACTCAGGATGGTTGCGCCAAGGATTAATAATCTTCTTCATATTCTATAATTTACAATTTTTAGAAGATCCTCGATTCTGTCAATAATGAATTCGGGTCTTGCTTCTTTTAGTTCTTCCTCTGTTCCATTTCCCCAAGTCACGCCACATGTCTTAGCCCCAGCATTGGCTCCCATCATGATATCTACCGCCATATCACCCACAACAAGTGTTTCGCTGGCATCAAAGTGCATCGCTGCCAGCGTTTTCAGTACTGGCTCAGGCTTGGGCTTTGCCTCCTTTACATCATCAGCACCAAGCAGTAGCGATATGTAATCAGCTATCCCCATGTTGTGAGTCAACTCTGTTAGAGAATTGCGAGAGCGAGAAGAAGCGATGGTGAGCACTATTCCTTTCTGATGCAATGCGGCTAATGTGTCAACTACTCCAGGAAACGCCTGTGGCTGTATCTTCTTGAGGTTCTCATTGAATATGCGTCTGTAAGTTTCTGAACAACGAGTTATCAGCTCTTCCTGAATATTAGGGAATAAGGTTTTGAAGCAACCTGCCAATGGCAGACCAATTACAGAAGCACACTCATCTTCATTGCGATACGGCAGCTGATGCTCTGCTATAGTCATCTGCATGGTGGTTACGATGTTTCGTCGTGTATCGCCCAGTGTACCGTCAAAGTCGAATATTATCAGTTTTATTTTGTTTGGCATATATCTAAAATTCTAAATTCACTTAATTCTATCGGCAAAAACAGTGCAAACCGAAAGCAGAAAGCTCGCTTTATGCTGAGGTGCTGTCTGTTTTCGCAATTTTTTATTGCAAAAATAGCGATTTCCCGACAATTATCATTATATTTGTCCCCAATTTTAGGATAGTTTATGAAGAAAGGTAGTATTATAACTGCAATCACTGTTCTGCTAGTGCCGATGATGGCTATGGCGCAAAAACAGTATTTCCTGCCAACGGGTAGTGCAGATATGTCAGAAAATGATAAACCGATGATTGAGGTTTATCTGCCTCGTCAGGATGTTGCAAATGGTTGTGCCGTAGTGCTCTGCCCAGGCGGTGCTATGCGTTGGTTGTCGTGGGATAGCGACGTGGTAAAGATGGCTCAGTTCCTGAACGAACGTGGTATTGCTGCCATAGGTCTGCGTTATCATCTTAATAAAGGCTACGGACAGATGCCCAAGGATGTAAAAATGCTGGCGCAAACGCCGAGCTACACATGTATGGCGATGGCAAAGGCCCGTACGAGCTCATGCCTCAAACTGGCGAAACAACCACAGAAACATGGAGCACCCAGCTGATTCAATGGCTGAAAGCGAAAGGGTTTTATAAACAAATGAGTAAACTGCGTGAACTAAATCTTAGGGATTTCGGCTATAGCATAGGCATTCCCAAAGGATTGCTTCTGCGTAGCGGCAAACTGAGCATCTTTACGGAGGAAGAATGCGCAGCATTTTGCCGTAAGTATGGCGTCAAGTGCGTTATCGACCTGCGTACGCCAATAGAATCAGCTGAATTTCCCGACCCATTGCCCGAGGGTGTGGAGTATCTGCAATTCCCACTTCTGAAAGATGCTGCGGTTGGCATTACACACGAAACAGGTTCTGACGCTATGACCATTATCCGCAATCTGCGTAAGCACCCTGAGAAACTTAAAGAAATGGTGCCCGATTTCAAGGCACTATACAAAGAGATTGTTACCGATGAGTACTCTCGTACTAATCTCGACAAGGCGGTAGCAGTAATGCGGCAGAATGCTGAAAATGGTATTTGCACCCTCTGTCATTGTACGGCAGGAAAGGATCGTACAGGCATAGCTAGCATGGTGTTGCTAAAATCTTATGGCGTGAGCGATGAGGAAATTATCAAGGATTTTATGCGTACAAATCGTAATGCCTTCTGGCCCACGATAAAGAAATGCCTGGGTGTATGGCTGCTGACGAGAAACTGGGATTTAGTTAAAACCGCCTATAAATGTTTTATGGCCGATAGGGAGCTTATAGAAATAGCAATGGCAAATTATGATTGACTTACATAAAAAAGTGCAGTAATTTAAAAACCTACTGCACTTTCTTTTTTGTTTTCAGGCTGTTTCTAAACCAGCCCGTAGCTCATACAAGATGTTGCTCCCAATGCCGTCAAAATAGCCGATGCTATCGAGGCAATAAG
>NZ_FRBD01000032.1 GCF_900142525.1 Xylanibacter ruminicola
ACATCTACAAGAATCTCTCCAACTTTTTCGGAGTATCTTATAGAATCTCACAAGACGGGGTTTACTGATGGCTTACTTTTATACCACATCCGAAACGGGAGGGCCTCTGACGTGTTAATTGCTGCTGACTTTGCAATGTCAATCAGAACAAACGACATCTTAGAGACAAGAAACAGCAAGTTTAACAATTTAAAATTTATTAGATTATGAAACAGAATGAAGAGAACATCCAGAAGGATCAGGAGTTAACTAAGGAAGAGTTGGAGCAGGTAAACGGCGGAATTTCATTCCAGGACCCACTCGTCCAAATTGGAGAGGCTTTGTAGTGTATGTTATTTTAGTCACTGGGACAATATATCAAAATCTAAATCTGTATTTCAAGTAGATAAACACCACAGCCACCAGCAACAGCATGCCCAGCAGCATAAAGGCCGTCTGTTTCAGCACATACATCACCGCCAGCATGTCTATCGTTTGGCATGGCACCACCGTTACCATTATCCAGCCGGTATACTTCAGCGGCGTGTAGAAAAAGTAGCACCTCTCGCCATTAAACTTATAGCTCTCCTCTGTTTCGTTGCTGCTCTGCAAGCCCGCTTTTATGCGGCGTTCCAGCTGCGTTTTCACGCCCATCCTGTCGCCCAGCACATGGTTAAAGAACATGCCCTCCAATCGTTTCTCAGCTTCCGGATGCGTAATAAACTTACCATCGTAGTTAATAATATAGCTCTGCGATTTCAGTCCCATCAGCTGCACGGCACGCGGACTCTGGACGTTGTAGGCGCTGTCGGTCTCGGCCAGCTTGCTTGTCAGCCAGTCTAGCGACACGTCGGCCCCCAGCACCGCCACCGGCGTTCCTTGTGCATCGTGTATAGGCACCATATAGGCGGCCAGCGCGGTGGTGTTGTCGTAGCCATCGTAGAAGGGGTCGCTCCACAGGCAGGTGTCGCCCTCAACCACGCTCCTGAACCAGAGTGAGTTCAGATAGTTAAAATCCTGATTGCCCTTTTCCTCGGTCAGAATCTCTTCGCGGTTCTCGGGGTTTCGCCAGGCAAAGGGGCAGTAGCGTTCGCCCTTCTGCGGGTAGTAGTTGCGCACAAAGTTCATGCCGCAGCTGTGCACGCGGTTGCCGTTTCGCACTATGCGCTCCATGGCAGCCATGTGGCCCTCGGGCTTGTCAAGCGTACTCTCAATGTAATACACATTGTTAGTAACCTGCACGTACACATCCGACAGCACGCGCCGCGTGTACTCATAGTTAATGAGCATACGCAGATGGAAATTCTCAGCATACTGTTGCTTGATGCCCGACAGCGTGTAGTGATAATTTATGAAGCCCACTACCACGGCGATTCCCACCGCCCATAGCATGAGCCTCACAACTGTCTTCACGCCCACTGTTCTTAACCTACCTTTCATAACAACATCCACTTTTGGGTTCTCCGATTGCAAAGATACGATTAAGTGAGCAAAAATCCAAATTTTAAATCCAAAAAAAAAGAGAGCTTGCAAAAAAAACTGCAAGCTCTTTCTTTTTTATTTAGCGGCCTTAGCGGCTTTAGCCTTGGGTTTGGCAGGGGCCTTAGCTTTGGCAGTAGCCTTGGGCTTTTCGGCAGGGGCCTTGGCTTTCTTCTCATTGCCTTCCATCTTTTCGATCTTGGCCTTGAGGCGGGTAATCTCCTTATCCTTCATCTCAATCTCGTCGCCCTGATTCTTGATGGTGGTGAGCAGACCTTCGAGCTCATCGTTGTCGATATCGAGCGGATAGAGGGCATTCACACGGTTGATGAAGTCGCCCAAAATGTTCATATAGTTGGTGAAGGCATCGAACGGACCGCTATAGATGCCACGATCGAGACCTACGTTTGAGGGCTTGGTGGTCATGAAGCGGAAGTTGTTAGAGGCCTGCAGATAATCCCAGTCCTGATTGATACGGGGGTCGTTAGCGATGCGCAAGCGATCGGCCACAGAGTAGAGTTTGTTGAAAGCCTCGCGCTGCATGGCGTTACCCAACCAGCAGCTTACGTCGCGCTCCTCATCAACCCACGAGAGGGTGTCGGGCACGTCGATCTGGCTCACGCTCTTGCATGCCTTACAAATCTCGGTAGGTGTAGAGAAGGTGATGCCCTTGGCCTTGGCCTGAGCGGGCAGAGCCTTCAGGAAGTCGAGGATATTGCTTGACAATGGCTGAGCGATGCCCAGAGCCGAGAGCTCCATGAAGATATTGATGATCTGCTCTTCCTCAGGCAGGCGGGCAATGCGGTCGATATAGGCATCGGCAAAGAGTGGATAGCCATCCCACTCGGAGTTGTTGAAGCGCAGAGAGATATCGTCGCTGAGCTCGATATCGCGCAACAACAGCTTGAGGTTAGGTGCCTGATTGCAATGATATACATAGTGAGGCGACTTCCAACCCAGCACGTGCTTGGCACCCTCGGTGAGCATGCCCTTGAAGCCCATAGAGGCTACCTGAGCACCGATGTCGTCGCTATAGATGAGTGATGAGTTGCGGAGTACGGTTGGCTTCTTGCCGAACAGCTCCTCGATCTTGGCACACTGCTTCTTTACGTCGACAGCAAAGCTTTCGGGGTTAGCCAGCGACGAAAGACCGTGAGAGTAAGGCTCGGCCAGGAACTCTACACAGCCCGTCTCGTTCATGGCCTGCAGCTTCTCGAGCACCTGAGGTGCGTGCATCTCCAACTGCTCGATGCCAGTACCTGAAAGGCTGAATGCCACTTTGAAGAACTTGCCATGCTCGAGGATCATGTCGTGCAGGGCATTGAGTGCAGGCATATAGCTGCGCTCTACGATATCGGTGATGCTACGCTCGTTTTCGTAGTCATCGTAGTAATAATGATCGGCGCCGATATCGAAGAAACGATAACGCTTCAGATGAATAATCTGATGTATCTCGAAATATAAACAAATTGTTTTCATAACTCTTAATTCTTAACTCTTAATTCATAACTCTTAACTAAATCATTCTTCCCAGCCGAGGGTACGGAGATAGAGGGTACGAATCCAACGACCCACCTTCTCCCATGTTATCTGGTCGACCTCGCGCTTGCCCTCGTCCTTGAGGTAGTTGAAGAGCGATTCGTTGTGACAGATAGAGTAGATGGCATCGGCCAGTGCGTGGATGTCCCAATAGTCAACCTTGATACAGTTGTCGAGAATCTCGGCGCAACCACTCTGCTTAGAGATGATAGACGGCGTGCCACACTGCATGGCCTCGAGGGGCGAGATACCGAACGGCTCGCTCACCGAAGGCATGACATAGACATCGCTGGCCTTGAGGCACTCGTAAACCTGCTTGCCGCGCATAAATCCAGGGAAGTGGAAACGGTCGGCAATGCCACGCTCGGCAGCCAGATGAATCATGGCGTCCATCATGTCGCCCGAACCTGCCATACAGAAGCGCACGTTGCGGGTGCGATGCAGCACCATGGTAGCGGCCTCGACAAAGTACTCAGGACCCTTCTGCATGGTGATACGACCCAGGAAGGTAACCACCTTCTCCTTGCCCGTATGGTCGGGGCGAGGAATGTCTTGATACTCCTGTGGCAAGGGGTAGACGGCATTGTGAACAGTGAAACACTTGCGTGGATCCTGATGATACTGGTTAATCACCGTCTGGCGTGTGAGTTCAGATACACACATGATGCAGTCGGCCCAGTCCATACCATTCTTCTCGATTGAGTAGACGGTAGGATTAACCTTACCACGCGAGCGGTCGAAGTCGGTAGCGTGAACGTGGATGCACAGAGGCTTGCCGCTAACCTGCTTGGCGTGGATACCAGCGGGGAAGGTGAGCCAGTCGTGAGCGTGGATGATATCAAACTGCTCGGCACGGGCCACCTGACCTGCGATAATAGAGTAATTATTAATCTCCTCGTGCAGGTTGCCGGGATAACCACCAGCAAACTCCATAGCACCGAGGTCGTTAACGTTCATATAATTGAAATCGGCATAGATATGCTCACGGAGCTTGAAATAATAATCAGGATCCATGATGTTGCCCACACGCTGCTTCACATAGTCGTAGCTTACATCGCGATAGGCAATAGGTACGGCATTCATAGCCACGATGCGGCATGCGTGCTGACTCTCATCGCCAAAGGGGTGAGGCAGGCACAGCACCGTCTCGATATCGCCCTGAGCCTTCAGGCCCTCAGAGATACCATAGTTGGCAGTAGCAAGACCGCCGAATACGTGAGGAGGATACTCCCATCCAAACATTAATACTTTCATAGCTGGCCCTCCTTACTTTTGATATGAATATTTTTCCATTAACTTGAGCGTGCGCAGAATCTCGGCCACATTCATGGCAAACGACATGGCTCCACGGCCCGAGAATGGCGGGTTACCATCGAAGAGCTCAGAGATGGTGCCAATGGCATGATAGTCCATCTCGTCTTCGTAGCCCACCAGCTGGCGCTCGATAAAGCTCAAGCGCGAACGCTTGTAGAGCTTGAGGCAGGCCTCCATATAGAATCCGCCCAACCAAGGCCATGCGGTGCCCTGATGGTAGGCGTAGTCGCGCTGAGTTTGCGGACCTACATATATAGGATTATAGCCGCCACTCTTTGGTGAGAGCGAGCGCAAACCCTTAGGTGTGAGCAACTCGCGGGTACATATATCAACCACACTCTTCATCTGCTGCTGAGAAAGCGGCGAGAAGTCGAATGCGACAGCAAAAATCATGTTAGGACGAACGCTCCAATCCATCATGGTGCCATCGACGTAGTCGAGCAGATAGCCGTACTCGTTGACAAAGGTATCGACAAACGACTGCTTGACCTTAACGGCAAGCTCCTCTAGCTGGTCGGCACCCTGCTGGTCGCCCTTCTCGCTGGCCATCAGCGCACAGAACTTAATGGCGTTATACCAGAGGGCGTTGAACTCGACGATGTAGCCTGAACGGGGCACTACAGGCTTGCCGTTGGCAGTAGAGTTCATCCAGGTAACGGCCTTGTCGCGACCATTAGAATAAAGGAGTCCGTTATCGTCGAGACGCAGATTGGGGTGCTTGCCATCGAGGATGAAACGCACGATGTCCTGAAGCAGCTTGCCGTACATCTCGAAACACTTGTCGCGGCCCACCTCCTTGGCGTACTGCTGCATGGCCCATACGGCCCACAGGGGCACATCGGGCTGCTCGATCTCGTAGATCTTACCAGATACGGGTTTGCCTGCCATAAACTCGCGCAGGGCGCGCTCGCTGGTCTTCATCACCTTCTCGAAATAGTCGATCTCGCCAATGGCCAGCGTCAATCCGGGCAGGGCGATAAACGTATCGCGGGCACGGCACTTGAACCAAGGATAACCAGCCATGAGGTAGCGGTCGCGGTTCTTCTCCTTGCGGTGGAACTGGTGGGCGGCGGTAACCAGACAGTGATAGAAGTTATCGCGGGGCACGCGGTCGGCCACCTCGTCGTCGAAGAGTTTCTTCAGGCTCGAAGGCTTAATCTGCGAGGTAGAAGCGGCAAAGATGATGCTCTCGCCCTTCTTGATAGGCATCTCGAAGTAGCCGGGCACGTAGAGGTCCTCGTTAGAGGCGTAACCACGCTCCTGCTCCTTAGGATACTCGATGCCGCGATACCAGTCGGGCATGAAGATGAACTCATTCTTCTTCGAGAACTGCATGTAGAGGTCGGGATAGCCGGCATACATACAGGTCTTGATTCCATTATCGACCTCAGAGTACTCGCGACTAGCTGTAGAGTTCTCGTGGGTAAACTGGCGAACCGAACGGAAGGCCAGGAACGGACGGAAACGCAGTGTAGTAGCTGAGTGTGCATCGACCAAGGTATAACGAATCAGGATGCGATCTTCGTAGTGCTGGAAGACTATCTCCTTCTTTAAAATGACACCACCTACACGATAAGTAGTAGTAGGAACGGTGGTGGCGTCGAACTCACGAATGTACTTGTGTCCGTTAGGACTGAAATTGTTGCCCTGATACTTGTGCAGTCCGAGGTTGAACTCGGCTCCGTGCTGGATAACCGTACAATCGAGCGATGACAAGAGCACATGGTTCTCATCGTCGAGCTCGGGTACGGGAACTACCAGCAATCCGTGGTACTTGCGCGTATTGCAATCTACAAGCGTAGAGCTGCTATAGGCGCCCGAACGGTTGGTTCGGAGGAACTCACGGCGGAGACTATCCTGCAGGTTAGTCATCACGGCTTTTTCTAAACGTAGGTAGCTCATAGTTCCTGTCTAAAGGTATTAATTAGTGAATATTCAAGTTTGATTTTCCAAAGGTAGGCAAAAATCCGCATAGTGCAAAGCTTTGCTAAGTATATTTAACAATTATTGACAATTAAAGAAAAAGGCTCGCAATGTTTGCGGGCCCTTTTTTCTTAACTTGGTATCAAAAAATTTACTACTTCTTGCTCTACATTTATCCTGTAACTACCAACGGGTGTTTTCATCAATCGCCCGTCGATACCAACGATGGCTTTCTTGGCGTATTCCACCTCAACCTCGCGGGTGCGATAGGGGTGAACACTACGGTGATTAAGGAATCGGCCAGCCACCAAGAGCCACAAGCCCTCGATGAGCTGAACCACCTCAGGATGATACACCACACTCACGTCGAGCATGCCGTTATACGGCACTGCATTAGGGGTTTGGCCGTAGCCTGGGCCAGAGCCTACGCACACCGTCATCACCTTACGATCGATGACATCGCTATTGATTTTGAGCTTCATCTTGTACTCCATGCGGTGGAACAACATGACGAATACCGACACGATGAATGCCAGGGTGTGAGAACCGAAAAGACGGCGCGTCTGGCGGCGCAGATTCATGATGTCGGCAGTAAGGCCAATGTTAACACAATTCAAGAAATAACGATGGCATTTATCGCCTTTCTTGTTGGTATAGCGGATGCAACCCAAATCGATTTTGCGGATGCGGCGCTGTATGAGCCAATCGATGGTCTGCTCTATGTCGTCATCGTCGAAATCCCAGAACTTGGCAAAGTCGTTCAGCACGCCATTAGGAATCACGCCAAGTGCGATTTCATCGCGTACGGCTTTCTCTTCCATCATGAGGCAGTTCACGGCATCGTTAAGGGCCGAGTCGCCACCAACAATCACAATGGTCTTGTAGCCATTCGATATCATCATCTTAACGAGTCGCTCCACACTATCGGCCGTTTCGCTCTGCACAAAGTCGTAAAGCACCTTGCGCTCGTCGAGCACCTTCTGTATCTTCTCCCAACGCTTGCGTGGGTTAAATACGAGTCCTGTCTTTGGGCAATAAAGTATGCCCCATCTTGTTGATTCTACTGCCATGGTTTTATTTGACTATTTCACTATTTGACAATTTCACTATTGTACAATTTTACAATTGTTTTCACCTTTTCCTCCATCGGGAGTGTGGCGTCGATCCAATGGATGGTGAAGCCACGGCGCTCCATACCACGAAACCACGTCATCTGTCGCTTGGCAAACTGATGGATGGCTATTTCCAAACGGGTGAACATCTCGTCGTAAGCGATCTGTCCCGTCACGTATTCTGTCAAGAATTTATACTCCAACCCGTAGTAAATCAGGTCTTCGGGCGCGATACCTTCGTCGAGCAAATGGCGTACTTCGTCGACCATTCCTTCGTCGAGTCTCGCTTTCAGTCGGCGCGAAATCTTTTCGCGACGCAACTCGCGGTCGATGTCGATGCCGATGATGAGTGAGTCGATGGGGGGCACGGTGGTACGGGGGATCGGAGGTACGAGATTTGTATTCTCGCACCCATGTACCCCCGTACCTTCGCACCCTCGATATTCAAGAACAGCCGTCTCAATCTCGATGGCACGGATGGCACGCTGGCACGAGTCAACATCAGTCTTATTATGCATGTTAGAGCCCGTCTTGGCTTTCAGCTCTTCCAGCATGGCCGTGAGCTCATCGAGCGACTTGCCCTCCAAACTATCTCTCAGCGCTTGATTCTGGGGTACGGGCGAGAGCTGATAGCCCTTGAGCACGGCCTCGATATAAAGTCCCGTTCCGCCACACAGAATGGGTACTGCCCCCCTACTCTCTATATCCTGATAGGCATCGAAAAAGTCCTGCTGATACTGAAACAAATTATATTTTGTTCCAGGTTCGCAAATGTCGATAAGATGATAGGGCACACCACCGTAGTCCTCCAAGTCCTTACCTGTACCCAAATCCATACGGCGATACACTTGGCGAGAGTCGGCAGAGATAATCTCTCCACCTATCATAGCGGCCAAATGGGCAGCTACGGGCGTCTTGCCCGAAGCCGTTGGCCCTAATATCGTTATCATCTTTTTACTCATCTGCTATACCTATTTATATATTAATTGATGCTTTGATTGTTTATCATAAAAATGTTAGTTTCATTCGGGTGCAAAGATACACTTTTTCTATTAATTCGCCACCCATTTATAAAAAATATTACCTGACTCCGCCGCCGCCACCGCCGCCGTGGAAGCCTCCGCCACCACCGTGGAACGATGAATGACCGCCACCGCCACGGGCTCTGCTTTCGCGCGCAGCCTTGCTGGCAGCCGCACGCGCCGTGCCGCGATGCATCACCGAATAGATGGTGGGCAGCGTAATGTCGTTGGCCATCTGTCCGGCCACCTGGTCCATATTAAAGTATTCAGGATTAATCTTCTTCATGTCGCGTATCACTTGGTCGGCTATGCCAAATAGCGTGGCGTAGATCATATAGTCCTTCCACAGCTTCACTTCGTCCACGCCGCGCTCGTCCAGCAGCGTAAACTCCTTCAAGTATTTTCTCAGCCCGAACACCTGTCGCACCTCGTCTTCGCGTTTTCTGAATTTCGATATCGAGGTCTGCGTGTGCAGCGCATTGACAAAAGCATCGGTAATCTTCGAGTTAAAGCTGCTCCTCATATACTGCTTCAGCTCCTTAGGCTCCAGCACCTTGTCGCCACCCGCTGCCTGCTCAAATATGTTGTATATCTGGCGTATCAGCGATGGCTGTTCGCTAGCGTTGGGCAAACTGTAGATCGTGAAGTTCGGTTCCAGCTTGCCCTGCATGTTGGGGTGCGTCTCAATCTTGATGGCACCCAGGTCTATCAGCTTCAGTATGCAGGCCGATAGCAGGTTGTTGTAATCGGCATTACCCCATTTATAGGCGTTCAGCATGTCGTTGGCCGTCTGCAGATTGCCATCCAGCGGTATATCGCGATACCACAGCAGGTCCTTGTTAATGCGACGACGAGCGCGCCACTTGTAGATGGCCGCCCAGATACCGCCCACGATAGGCGCCAGGAAGGTAAACACCACAACGATGATGCCCAGCAAGGTCTCAGGGTCGCTCCAATCCACTTCGTCCGAGCTATAGTCTGTATAGTCACTCCCCTCTAGGGCTTGCGCTTTCTTGTTCTCAAAGGTATCATCCTCCATGTTGGTGGGCTCAAACATACCTGCGGGGAATTTTGCCATCAGATACAGGGCCGCCTCGCTGCTCATGGGCTCAGTGGTCTCAGCCACGATAGCGCCATTCTCAAACCACAAATCACCATAGAATCTGTATCCCCAAATGCCGCAGCTATCCGGGCTGAACACCATCGTCGTGTCGGCCCCCGTGATGGTTATCCTGGCATGTTCGGGTTTTGGCGATACCGTTTGGTCCAGGAACACGTGTCGTAGTCCGTCCACCCCGTCGGTATAGCGATACACCATGCTGGTCAGCGTATAGGTGGTGGTATAGGTTCGTTCGCCGCTGGCACCTAAGCCCCAACATAGCTCGTAACCCTTACTCGTCTCAACAATGCCGCATTTCATGGTTTTCCAACTGCGATCCTCGTTGATGTCCCAATCCACATTCAGGAATTCCGTACCGCTCTCATCCGATACCTTCAGGTTGCTCACCTTGCTCGCGCCAAGGTTAGCGAGGCCGATGTAGCACTCTGTTCCCTCACTGTCGATGGTCATCTGTCGCGTCTCCGTTATCAGCGCATCGCCATTCTTCATCAGCACAACCCGGATATCCAGATTGTGCAACTGCGGACGGCCCAACACGCTGACGGCCACAAGCAGTAGTAAAGCTGTTAAAAGTTTAGATGTCATACCAGCGTGCAAAGATACAAAAATTTAGGCACGAATCGCAAAATTTGCATAAAAATATGATAATATGCCTCGTACTACTTCCCCTCGAGAGAAGAACTTCTGTTTAAAATTAGTTAATTGGCATCAAAATATCGACAGATATCGCATTTTCAACATATTTTATCTCAAATTGAACATCAAAATCAGATTTTATGTCTACATTTGCACAAAAGAAAAAAACAATATATAGTTAATATGATTAAGTTTTAAGGTTTAAGGTTGATTAATTAATTTTTTAAGAGTAAAAATTCAGGCTCGTTGTGAAACGAGCCTGTTTTTATTGTACTTATTTTGATTATTACAACTTGAAGAAACCGCCGACAAAGGTGGCTGAGATGCGGGCGCCACGCGTGGCCTGAGCAGTAGCCACGTTGGTGCGATAGACGTAGAGCCCATCGCTGGTGGATACAGGCAGATAGACATAGCTACCATCAACCAGGCAGGCAAAGCGGCGACCACCATTGCCATTGTGTACAGGGATGCCCTCGACATCGGTAACGGTCTGATTAATCAAGTCAATGATACAGCACTTGAGGCTCTTGTCGCCCCAGCGATCGGCGGCTGTCTGAGGATTCAGGGTGCTGACCTCGGCAAACACCTTACCATCGCCAATATAGGTGATGTGGGCAGGCTTGAGTCCGCCTGTAGCTGCCTCGAAGTCGAAATAGTAATCGGCATCGAACTGGGTAGCACCCTTGCTGATGCGCAGGAAACCTGCGTGCTTGGTACTCTGAGAATAACCGTTAGAGATGGCTGAGTTTGACATGACATAAAGGTTATCGGCCTCGTCCTTAAACAAGCCATTGTAAGCGCCCCACGAACCGCCAGGGCCCATCATATCAGACTTCATGAGCGTAACAAACTGCATGCTGGGATAGCTATAGACAGCCACGTAGCAGGTATCGGTATAGGCGGTTTCGAAAGTGTTGCTATTCATCGGGGTGTAGGTAACATAGATGTTTCCACCACTATACTCCATGCCCGTGATGCTGGGCCAATCGAGGGTGCTGATGGGGTCGACCACATTTGCAGTATTCTTGCTAAGGATGGCAGCGGAGCTGGCATCGACGGTGTAGAAGGTGAGATTGCGACCGCTCTCCTTAGAGGCGGGCAACTCGAGCCCCACCATGGTGCTGGCATCGGCCTGACAAAGGCCATTGAGCGAGCTATCGAACACATACTGGCCCTGCTCCTTGAGTAAACCATCGGCACCACGAACCACAGCCGTGGCATTGGTAACACCCATGCCGCCAATGCAAAACACAGAGTTAGCGCCCTGCTGGTAATCGTGATAACCCGTCTGCTCGATGCCCTTGCCCACGGCATTGATGGTGCCCTGCATCAGATCGGACGCAGAAACAACGTAATAGGTGGTGTTGCCACTAGAGGTGATGCCCAAGCTGAGCACGTAAGGGGCACCTGGCTGCTCCTGCTCGGCATCGAGATTGTCATCGCACGAGGTAAAAGCTACGGCCAAAGCCAGCAGCGCTATATTGAAAAAGATATGTTTCATTGCTATATTGCGTATTTAGAAAAATGATGGATTACTTACTGATATAATAACGGAACTTGAGCGAGAACGAGCGACCTGGCTTCTGCAGGCGATAGTTGTCGTAGAGCTTGGCGTTGGTGATGTCGGTACACTCGAGCACCATGCTGTAGCGACCATCGCAGAGGCTGTAGCCCAGCGACACATTATGCGACAGCTGCTCAGGAATGACCTTCTTAGTGGCCTTGGCACCCAGACCCGTGAACGAGAGATAGTAATCGTGCACATACTGCACATCGTAAGCCAGAGAGAGGGTATTGCCACGAGCAAAGAGGTTACGGAACTGATAGTCGGCATGGCCGTTCATGAAGAAATAAGGGATGTTGGGCAGGCGCTGACCATAGGTAATATTCTCGATGATGCCATCGCCCACAAAGGTATTCTCGGTGGTCTGGTACTGCTGATCATCCTTGATGTCCTGATAAGTGAGATTGCCACTGAGGTGGAGGGCATCGCGATAAGAATAGGCCAGCGAAGCCTCGAAGCCACGGGTCTTTACACGTCCGATGTTGTCGTAGCTGGTGGTAGGATTGCTTGAGAGGGTGACACCACGCAGAATGAAGTCCTTGGTATCGCGATGGATGTAGTTGACCTCGGCCTGCACGCGGTGGGCGCTGAAGGTGTGGTCGAACAGCAGTCCGACATTGAGGTTATCGCTACTCTCAGGGCGCAGGTCGGGATTGCTCTTCTGGATGAGTCCATCGCCAAACAGCTCAACAGCCTCAGGCATGCGATAGGCATGTTCGAACGACACCTTAGCCTGGAGCGAAGGTAATATATAATAGGTGGCAGCAGCACCATAGCCGAAGTTGCTTTTGGTCGAGGTAAGCTTCTCCCAGCGCTGGTCATCGGTAAACTGATCCATTAACTTGTTGGTAGAGCTATAAACCTGGTACATCTTGCCAAACACATGGGCATTCCAGCGGTTGTAGCGAATCTGATAACCCAGACCAGTGATGTTCTTGGTGAGCTGCTGGGGAACATTGTTCATCTCGTAGTCGGGATACATCTTATCGTCGCTCTTACGGCGAAGAGCTGAAAAAACATGGTTGAGTGTAAGGGAGTGATGGTCGCTGACAACATAGTTGAGGTTGGCATTGGCCTGCCACTGGCGCTCGCAGATGGTAGCATCGGTGAGATAAGCCTCGCCAGCCGTAGTGCTGGGAACCCACTGGCCTAGCCAATTGTAGCGACGAGCCAAGGTATCGACATTGTGCGTATTCACCATGCTATAAGTGCCATAGAGCGAGAGCGAGAGTCCTGGCAGCAGCAGATCATCCTTCTTATACCTAATACTAGGTATGAGCGACCAGCTATTGTTCTTAACACCACCATAGACGGCATCCATAGTGGCACCTGTCTGCACGTTGCGCTTATCGGCCGAGGCGATGACGCCAAACAGCAGATAATCGGCCCACGACTTAGCCACAACACCCGACTCGAGCTTGATGCCGAACGAGCGGTAGCCATCGTTGAAACGGCGCACCCAATCTTCGCCTTTCTGCTGGTTGGTAGCAAGGTCAACGATAGGCGCATAGACCTTGTAATCGTTATCAGAGTAGTTGGCAAAGGCGTTGGCACGCAGCGTGAAGCCACCTTTTGAAGTAAAGACGCCATTCAAGGCAGCACGATGGGTGTTATACGAACCAACAGAATAGGTAGCATCAAGGTAGTTGGCATTGCGACGGGTAACGATATTCACTGCTCCGCCAAGGGCATCGGAACCCAGATAAACGGGCAGCACACCCTTGTAAACCTCTACGCGGTCGGCCATATTGGCTGAGATATTGGCCAGAGAGAACGACGAGCCGAAATTGTCCATAGGAATGCCATCGATAAAGAACTTGACCTGATTGCCCGTAAAGCCGTTCATCGAGAGGCTGTAGTTTGAACCCAGTCCGCCTTCCTCGCGTATCTTGACTGAGGTAACGGTGTTGAGCACCTTATTGAGCGGAGTGGCAGATACATACTGCTTGGCCAGATCGACCACTGAAATGGCGTAGGCCTGCTCCTGCATGCGGCGGGCCTTACTCTTGCCCACAATCTTTACCTCTTTTAAATCGATTGAATCGTGAAGATCCTGCTGCGCCTGAAGCTGACTGCAAAAGGCCACGAGAGCCACAGCGCACAGCAAACTTTTTGCGTTGTTTTTAAACATCTGTATATTCTAATTATATTAATATTATCCTGAGCAGTTTTGCGGGTGCAAAGGTATAACATAATCAGAACATACACAATACCTAAAAATAATGAAAAATCCCCACCGTTGCTGGTGGGGAGCTCATTTATCGTTGTGGTTCGATGATGCGATAGTTTCCGCTGAGGTGCATGAATGCAAAGAGGCGCAGCAGCCCGTCGTAGTAGGCATCGAAATAGCCATCTTCGAACGGCTCGTGCTTTGCATTCCACAGTGCATCAACAAACTCCTTCTTCTTGGCGTGGTCGCACAGGATAGATGCGGCAGCAACGGTGCTGACGAGACCAATGCTGTGACGCAGCTTGCGGAAACCACCAGCAGGAATAATTTCATCTTCCTCAGGCAGAGAGCCGTCCGTGCGATACTGATCGAGGAACTTATCTACACCCTGAGCATAGAAGAAGTTCTGAATGGTCTCGCCATACTGCTTCTGCCATTTGGCATCGGACCCACTCCACTCGTAGTCGAGCGTGATGTTCATTGGCACGCGCCAAGAATCGTAGCGGAAGTTGTTGCTACCATTACGGCGTGGCTTCTGGCCCTGTGGGCGCTGAGGCATGCCTGGGAAACGGGGCATCTGCATCTCGCTGCCATCATACTGGCTCATATCGCCATTCAAGCCCGTCTTAGGGTTGATGGCCTTATGCAGGAACTCGCGAGAGGCCTTGGCGCACTTGTTCCAATAATCGGAACGACCATCATCGGCCCACTTGGCCCACACCTCGTAGAAGGCAGGAATATGGTAAGAGGGATCGGTAAACTTATTGCCAAAGCCATCGGGAGTAAAAGTAATCAGATTGGTTTCAGGGTCGATGAGATACATCTTCTGTGGCCCCTGCTGCTGGGGGCCAAAGCCTGGGAAACCGCCTTTCATGGGCTCAGGGGTGTACTCCTTAGGCTGTACGCAGTTAAGAATGTGCTGCGCCTCAGCCTTGTAGTTAATGCCAGTATCGTTGCCCCAACGGTTAGAGGCAAAAATGAGTGCAGTGATGAAATACAGCTCGCCATCGCTGGCTGCACCCTCGGCATTGTGCGTGCCATCGGTCTTACAGCTCCAGGCAAAATAACCCTTGCGATTGCCACTCTGGTGCTGCATGTACTTCTTGCTCCAGCGCCACAGGCGGTCGAAGATATCCTTCTCGCCAAACTGCGCGGCAATCATCATGCCATACGACATACCCTCAGTGCGGGCATCGTGATTCTTGATATCGCTCACGTAGCCCATAGAATCGCCCACCTCGAAGTAGACTTTATTGGGGCCACGGAAAACATCGTTGAACACCTGTTTGAGCCTTGCATCAACCTGAGCAGGCTGATAGCCCATCTCAACAAATACATTACGGTACTCGGCACGTATCGACATCGACATAGCCATCAGAATAGTGATAATAATTAGCTTTTTCATTATGTAAAAATAGGGTTTATTCTATGAATTATGACGAAAAAAGCGATGAAAAGTTTAATTATTCGAATAATTTCCACTACCTTTGCACCTAAAATAAAGAAAGATATGATAGTCTGTATAGCAGAGAAACCGAGTGTAGCTCGAGATATAGCAAGAATTCTGGGGGCCAACAGCTCGCACGATGGATATATGGAAGGCAACGGGTATCAGGTTACCTGGACCTTCGGACATCTGTGCACGCTGAAAGAGCCTGGCGATTATACACAAGCCTGGAAGCCCTGGGCACTGACTCAGCTGCCAATGATTCCACCACGATTCGGCATCAAGCTGATTAACGATAAAGGCATTGAGAAGCAGTTTAAAATCATTGAAGGTCTGATGCAGAAGGCCGACAGCATTGTGAACTGTGGTGACGCTGGACAAGAGGGAGAACTGATACAGCGATGGGTGATGCAGAAAGCGCAGGCCACCTGTCCTGTTAAGCGACTCTGGATATCTTCGATGACGGACGAAGCCATCCGCGAGGGATTTGCCCAGCTCAAGGATCAGCAGGATTACCAGCCATTATATCTGGCAGGACTCTCTAGAGCCATTGGCGACTGGCTGCTAGGCATGAACGCCACACGACTCTACACTCTGAAATACGGACAGAACCGCCAAGTGCTGTCAATAGGACGTGTACAGACACCTACGTTGGCGCTCATCGTGAATCGCCAGAAGGAGATTGAGAACTTTAAGCCAGAGCCTTATTGGGTGCTAGCCACCGTCTATCGCGACACCACCTTTACTGCCACTAAGGGTAAGTTTACGAGCAAAGAGGAAGGCGAAAAGGCGTTCGAGACCATCGAAGGCAAGCCTTTCACCGTGACCAAGGTGGAGAAGAAAGAGGGTAAGGAACAGCCTCCACAGCTATACGACCTAACATCGCTACAGGTAGACTGCAATCGTAAATACGGCTACTCGGCAGAGATGACACTGAACCTGATTCAGAGTCTCTACGAAAAGAAATATACCACTTATCCACGTGTTGACACCCAGTATCTGAGCGATGATATCTACCCCAAATGTCCGCAGACACTGAACGGTCTCTATCAGACCAAGTTTGCAGGGGTAGCGCCTTATGCTGAGCTGATAAAACCCATAGGCGGCAAGGCACTGAAGAAATCGAAACGCGTATTCGACACATCGAAGGTGACCGATCACCACGCCATTATCCCCACAGGTGTAGTGCCACAGAATCTGAACGATGCCGAGCAGAAGGTGTTCGACCTGGTAGCTCGTCGTTTCATAGCCGTGTTCTTGCCTGATTGTAAGTTCTCAACCACTACTGTGCTTGGTGAAGTTCGAGGGTGCGAAGGTACGGAGGTACAAGGGGGCGAGAATACTGTAGAATTCAAAGTAACGGGAAAGGAAATTCTGGATCCAGGTTGGCGCGTGGTTCAGGGCAAGGAGCAGCCAAAGGCCGAGGAAGAAGGCGAGAAGAAGCAGGACGATGAGGAGCGCACTCTGCCCACATTCGTGAAGGGCGAAAGCGGTGAGCACAAGCCTACGCTGACTGAGAAGTGGACCACTCCCCCAGCCTACTACAACGAGGCTTCGCTGCTACGCGCCATGGAGACTGCAGGAAAATTCGTAGAAGACGAAACACTGCGTGCCGCCATGAAGGAGAATGGCATTGGTCGCCCATCAAGTCGCGCTGGCATCATCGAAACACTCTTCAAGCGCCACTACATCAAGCGCGAACGCAAGCGACTGATAGCCACACCAACTGGTATCGAGCTGATTGACCTGATACGCGAGGAGCTGCTGAAGAGTTGCGAGCTGACGGGTATCTGGGAGAAAAAGCTACGCGATATAGAGCATCAGAAGTACGACCCCAAGCAGTTTATCGACGAGTTAAAGCAGCAGGTAACTGAGATAGTTAACGAGGTGATAGCCGACCCCAGCAATCGCCGCGTAACGGTATTAACCGATGCCGACCTCAAAAAAGTAAAATCAGCTAAGAAATAAGTAAAAAGCCTACGGATTATACGGATTTTACGGATTATATTCTGTCCACGATAGTAGGTAAAACAATATTTTTGAGAGAATTGCGTTTATAATATGGTATGCGAAAAGTCATATACATATTATATATAGTGTGCTTCACCCTGCTGCTGATGGGCTGTGGGGTGGATCAGGCTGTGAAGAAGGGCGATAAGTTCTGGGCGGTGGGCGAATACTACGATGCAGCAGAGCAATATAAGAAGGCCTACAGTCAGACGCCCAGCAAAGAACGCACCACTCGCGGACAACGCGCCAAGAAACTAGCCGAATGCTATCGACGACTGAACCAAACCAATAAGGCGATTTCAGCCTATAACAATGTTATAAGATACAAGCAAGCCGATTCGCTCACACACCTGTATCTTGGGCAGCTCTACATGCGAAACGGCAACTATAAAGAAGCAGCAAAACAATTCGCTGTCGCAATCGACAGTTTAGAGGTAAGAGATGAGAGCGAAGAGGTGAGAGGTTTGTTACAACTCGCAAAAACTGGTTTGGAATCTTCCCAGAAGGCGCCACAATGGAAAAAGGAAGGTTCGGCCTATACCATCAAGAAGATGGACCTGTTTAATTCGCGCCGCGATGACTATTCGCCCATGCTTTCTGGCGATAGCGACGATCAACTCTATTTTACCTCAACCCGTAATCAGGCCCAAGGCGACGAGCTGAGCGGCATCACTGGGGCAAAGAATGCCGACATCTTCTACGTTCAGAAAGACGAAAAAGGCAAATGGGGAAAGCCACAGGTCATAGCCTCAGAGCTCAACTCTGTCTACGATGAAGGAGCCTGCTGTTTCTCGCCTGATGGTAAGACAATGTATCTGACACAATGCGCTACCGATCCTGACTATCCGCGATATGCTAAGATTATGGTGTCTACACGTAACGATGCCTCATGGAGCAAGCCCAAAGAACTGGTAATAGCTCGCGACACGCTATCGAGCTTTGCACACCCAGCAGTGAGTCCTGATGGTGAATGGCTGTACTTTGTAAGCGATATGGCTGGAGGCATGGGCGGACTCGACATCTGGCGATGCCGACTAGAAAGCAGTACTGAGGTGAGCTATGCTGAAAACGTAGGAGCCCCCATCAACACCCCAGGCGATGAGATGTTCCCCACCTTCCGCCCCAATGGCGATTTATATTTTTCGAGTAACGGCCACCCTGGATTGGGAGGGTTGGATATCTATTACATATCTCACCCCACCCCTGAGCCTTCCCCTATAAAGGGCGGGGAGAACGTGGAGGTGGCACACCCAGGCTGGCCGCTGAATTCGCAGGGCGACGACTTCGGAATGACTTTCGAGGGGAAACTGAACCAAGGATTCTTCTGCTCGAATCGTGGCGACCTGCGTGGCTTCGACCATATCTACAGCTTTTATAACCCAGAGGTTATCCAAACCGTTAAGGGCTGGGTATACGAACAGGATGGCTACGAGTTGACCGCAGCCCAAGTGTATATGGTGGGTAACGACGGCACCAACATCAAGCTGAGCGTAAGAAGCGACGGCTCGTTCACGCAGGAGATAAAGCCTAATGTAGACTACGTGATACTTGGAACATGCAAGGGATTTTTGAATCATCAGGAGCAGATACGTGTGGAGCCAACTAAGAAATCAGAAGAGTATGTGCTGCAATTCCCACTGGCCAACATCTCAGCCCCCGTGCTGATTGAGAACATATTCTACGACTTCAACAAGGCCACTCTGCGCCCTGAATCAAAGCAAGCGCTCGATGAACTGGTGCAGCTGCTAAACGAGAATCCCAACATCACCATCGAGCTATCGGCCCACACCGATTGTCGTGGTTCGGAGGCCTACAACGAGCAACTGTCACAACGTCGTGCTGAGAGCGTGGTGGCCTATCTGATAGCCCACGGCATAGCAGCCGACAGATTAACACCTAAGGGTTATGGCGAGAGCAATCCTAAGCGCATCAAGAAACGTGTGGCTGAGAAATACGAATTCCTCAAGGAGGGCGATGTACTGACGGAGGAGATGATCAGCGCGCTCCCTGAGGAACTGCAGGAACAGTACCATCAGATGAACCGAAGGACTGAGTTTAAAGTGTTGCGGACAACTTACGGATTGTTTGATAAGGCAGGAAAACTAGTACAAAGCCCAGCAGCAGCACCACAACCCAAGGATTAATAGAAATCTCTGTGGTTGGAGCCGTAATCAGGAACACCTCGATGGCGTTTATCAGCATCTGCTTTCCACCAGAGATGGCGCCCTCGATGATAGGCCATCCGCTGGTAAGCCAGAATACTACCAATCCTATAACCAGACAGAACAAAGTCCAGAGATGCGACAATCTGCGAACTCTAGATTCTGCCATATCCGTCTCTGGCAGGTTCATCATCACCCGCTCAGTAAATCCGTTATCTTCTATTGTCTGCTTTGCAGCCTCTTCGAAAAACTGCTTCAGCAAAATGTCATTTTTATCCTCCATAACCGTTCTCCTTTAAATAGTTTGCCATTTTATCTTTTCCTCGCTTCAAATGCGATTTAACAGTATTTTCCGCAATGCCTGTTATCTTGCTGATCTGGTCGATGGGGTATCCATCTATCAGCTGCAAGGTGATACAAGTGCGTTCGTCAGGTTTCAATAGCGCCATCGCAGCGTGTATGTCCATCTTGATATTAGAATCGCCAGTATTGGCTGATTGACGAACGGCGCTCGAATCCTCGATATCGTAGGTCTGCTTGCGAGCGCGCAGATCGTCGTAATATACATTATATGCAATACGCATCAGCCACGTCGAGAAGCTGCTCATGCCACGGAACTTGCTGATATTCATATAGGCCTTGATAAAGGTCTCTTGTGCCAAGTCGTCGCTAAGCTGTTCATCGCCCAGTGTCTGGTTCAGAAAGAACCTGCGCACAGGCGACTGGTACTTCCTAACAAGCTGGTCGAACGCCTGCTTGTTGTGGAACACCGCCACCTGTGTCACTAGTGCTATGTCGCTGATGCTAGCCATTATTTACTTCTGTTCAATCCAGTTCTTTTCTGGCATTACAATCCAACATACGATGTAAAAGATCACCCCGCTGAAGCAAGTGCATATTGTAAGGAATGCATATGCCAGGCGTACCATTGTGGGGTCGAAATCCAGGTACTCAGCTATTCCGCTGCAAACTCCAGCTATTACTCTGTCGTTTGATCTCATCAGTCTCTTATTCATAATTCCTCGTTTTTAGGGTTGTTGTTTTCAAAATCACGATTCATATTCTTCAAGTCTTCAGTATTCTTGCGCGACTGGCGTGCGATGATAAACTTACCCAGTCCGATGAAGAATACCAGTGCGCCTATACCTACTCCAAGCTCATCGATGATGATACCCAGGAAGATGGCCAGTCCGATACCTGTAAACATCTGGCGGATTCCAGCGTTATACATGCTGTTGTCGGCAAAGGTTTCTGCAGCGCTGTCCTTCAGCAGCTGGTCAGGAATGGGCTGTCCGTTCTGGATGGCCATCTGAGCCAGGCGATACTTCTCTTTGCGATTACGATTGATGAAGTAGAACACCAGAATCAGGATGACAACAGGCAAGAAGAAACCAAAGCAGAGAATAGCAATGATTGGAATCAGGAATACACCTCCACCCATGCTTTCAAACATGCCTTTTACGAATTCGTCTGCTTCTTCACCTTCTATAGTTACGCGCTCATAACTGTCATCAGCATCATCAACATTAGAATTGGTTTTAGCAGCAGTAGTGTCAGAGAAGGCTTCTATTGAGCCCTGATCGTGTTTTACAGAGTCGCTCACCTGCTCAGTGCGAGGCGTGTGGCGATGCTTTTGTGCTGTGGCACTTGTGTTGGAACTAAGTGCGAGCACCATGGCGATTGCGATTAAATACTGTTTCATATCTTCTTTGTTTTAAATTCTACACCTGTTTGACGTAACAAATCAAAATTTAGTTGCAAAGATAGTGATTTTTCTCAGATTTTTTTTAATTTTGCCACAAATTTCTGAGATAATGGTCAATTTACCAGCCGATTTTGTTGCAGAAACGCGCAGGATAATGGGCGATGAGAGGTTTAATCGCTTCATAGGAGCTTTCGAAGAGGAAGCCCCCACTTCTATTCGCGTGAATACGCGAATAGACATTGAACATGGAACATTGACCATTGACCATTTTGATAGTCAAGTGCCTTGGTGTCATGAGGGATATTATCTGAAAGATAGGCCCCAATTCACGTTCGACCCTATGTTGCATGCTGGATGCTATTATGTACAGGAGGCCTCATCGATGTTCGTCACTCACATCTTGCGCAATGTTCAATGTTCAATGTTCAATGTTCAATGCGCATTAGATGCTTGCGCTGCCCCTGGAGGCAAATCAACGGCCATGCGTAGCGTATTGCCTGAGGATTGTGTGCTGGTAAGCAACGAGCCCATGGGTAATCGCGCTCAGATTCTGTTGGAGAACATCACCAAATGGGGAGCACCTAACTGCATCGTCACCAACAACTACCCTCGCGACTTCAAGAAAGCCAAGCTTAAGTTCGACGTCATCCTGTGCGATGTACCTTGCTCTGGCGAGGGAATGTTTCGCAAGGATCCTAACGCCATCAGCGAGTGGAGCATGCAGAATGTGGAGAAGTGCTGGCGACTGCAACGCGAGATTGTGGCTGATGCATGGGAGTGCTTGAACCCTGGCGGACTATTTATATATAGTACGTGTACATATAATACAAAGGAGAACGAGGAGAACATCCGTTGGATTCTCGAGAATTTCGATGCCGAAGTGCTCAATATCCCCATCGAACCATCGTGGAACATCACAGGCTCGCTGCTCCCTGGTTTCACAGCCCCCGTCTATCGCTTCATCCCTGGCATCACGCGTGGCGAAGGATTATTTGCTTGCGCGATAAGGAAGAACGGAGGTGCGGAGGAGCGTGGGTGCGGTGGCGCGAGATTAGACGAGCGAAAACTCAAAGGCTTAAGTGTTCTCGTACCCCCGTACTCCCGTACTCCCGTACCTCCGACAGTAGACGTCGACTACCTCGAGGCCATCAAATACCTCCGTGGCGAGGCATTGGTGCTGCCACCTGATACCCCACGTGGCATCGTCACCATCACCTATAAGGGGCAACCGCTTGGTCCTGCCAAGAACATTGGCAATCGCGCCAACAACCTCTACCCCAAGGCTTGGCGCATCAAGAGCACCCACCTGCCCACTGAGGCACCAAGGGTGATAGAAGTGAAGAGTGAATAGTGAATAGTTATAAAATATATGAAACAGTATTTAGACATCCTGAACCGCATCCTGACAGAGGGCACTGAAAAAGGCGACCGCACTGGCACAGGAACCATCAGCATCTTTGGTACCCAGAGCCGCTATAACCTCGACGATGGGTTCCCATTGCTCACCACCAAGAAACTGCACCTCAAGAGTATTATCTACGAGCTATTGTGGTTCTTGAAGGGCGATACCAACGTGAAATACCTGCAGGAGCATGGTGTTCGCATCTGGAACGAGTGGGCCGACGAGAACGGCGAACTTGGTCCTGTGTATGGACACCAGTGGCGCTCATGGCCTGATTATAATGGCGGCACCATCGACCAGATACAATACGTGCTCGACCAACTGAAGAACAACCCCAACTCTCGCCGCATGATTGTTTCTGCATGGAATGTGGCCGAAGTCAACAAGATGGCTCTGCCACCTTGCCACACCATTTTTCAGTTCTACGTGGCTGATGGTCGACTCTCGCTGCAGCTCTACCAGCGCTCGGCTGATACCTTCCTGGGCGTGCCGTTCAATATTGCCAGCTACGCCCTGCTGCTACAGATGATGGCACAGGTTACTGGTTTCAAGGCTGGCGACTTTATCCATACCACAGGCGATACCCACCTGTATCTAAACCACATTGAGCAGGCTAAGCTGCAGCTAACCCGCGAGCCTCGTCCGCTGCCCAAGATGCTGATTAACCCTGATGTTAAGAACCTGTTCGACTTCAAGTTCGAAGACTTTGAGTTGGTAGGCTACGATCCACATCCACACATTAAAGCAGAAGTCTCTGTTTAATTGAACATTGAACATTGAACATTATGATTAGTATAATTGCAGCAGTGGCGAAGAATCGCGCCATTGGATTTCAGAATAAATTGATTTATTGGTTGCCCAATGATCTTAAGCGTTTTAAGGCATTAACCACGGGCCACACCATCATCATGGGGCGCAACACCTTTCTGTCGCTCCCCAAGGGTGCCCTACCCAATCGTCGTAACATCGTGCTCACGCGCTCTCTGTTTTCCCCTCCTGAGGTAGGAGGGGATAGGGGTGGTCTGAGCGAGCGTATAAATGAGCTCTATCCTGGTTGCGATGTCTACCCATCTCTCGAAGAAGCCCTCGCTCATTGCAGTAAGGACGAAGAGGTATTCATCATTGGTGGCGCCAGCGTATATGAACAGGCATTACCCCTGGCCGATCGACTCTGTCTTACTGAGATTGACGACACGCCAAAGGATGCCGACACCTTCTTCCCACCCTACGCCGATGAGTGGAAGGAATCAGCCCGCGAGGATCACGACATCGACGAGAAGCATTCTTTCCGTTATTCCTTCGTAGACTATGTCCGTAAATAATTATTTTACCGTATAATCCGTAGGTCCTATCATGAATTATAGGTGTGTACTGATGTAGCTTGGGCTGAGGGCAGATAATTGATACCCCACCAGCACATCTGCAGCAACACAAACGCCACTATAAGGCACCATAACGCTAACCGCTGATTGCTATTTGGCAGTCGGCGGTAGTGTATATATATAAGGTACGCGAACCATGTGATGGCAGCCCACGTCTCCTTTGGGTCCCAGTTCCAGTAGTGGCCCCATGCCTCCTTGGCCCAGAGCGCACCAAACAACATGCCCACAGTCATAAACGCCAAACCCACATACACCAGATTGTCTGTAATCTCGAGTTCCTCGGCAGTAACAGCCTTCTTCTTGAAAAACAGCAGATAAATTGCCATCACCGTTGCTGCTCCCAGCACGGCGTAGCAGAACATATACACGATTACATGCGGCGCAAACCACGGACTCTGCAATGCTGGCATCAGCGCCTTAGAGTGCATCTCAGGTTTCAGCAGATTCACACAGATAAATACCAATGCCAAGATGGTCGAGAAAGTAAGTATCCACTTATACTTCCATCGCGTATACACTATTATTCCAGCTAATGGCAGGAAGAACGAGTACCACAGTCGCGTCTCGCCCATAGTTCGCAGAGGTGGACGCTCAAGCGATATCCACATCAGCACAATAAAACTGAAAAACACCAGCAATCCAGTGCCTGTTGTCGCGTAGGCCATCTTTGCCCTGCCCTTCCAAGCGCCCCAGGCACCTACAACCCAGAGCAGCACCGCAGCCACAGCAAAATATATAAATTGTTCCCAAGTAATCATATTCTCACTTTCTCTTTTTACCAAAGATAAACATACACACCGCACCTCCAAGCATCATAAATATGCCAGCATATACCAGCGGCAACCAAGGGTCGCTCACCAGCTCCAGTATCGATATCTTGCTCTCGGCACCCATGCTGGTGTCGTAGCCATACTGATAAATCTTCCATCCATCAACCACTATTGGTTTGTTAACATCGATGGTAGCCTCCATCTCACGGCCTGATTTCTCTACTATCTTGATTGCCGACGCAAATCGCTTGGGACTTCCGTCATCGTAAGTCTCCATCATAAACTTCTTCAGTTCTATGCTCATGGGCATTGTCTTCACCATCCCGTTGTCGGCCACAGCACGCCATTCAGGCAGTCCCTCGGTGGTTATCATCCTAAGTCGCTGCACATCGGCATTACCCAGTGTGGCGGTAGTCATGGCAAGAAACAGCCCCAAGTGGTTCAGCATAAAAGGTATGTCGCGCTTCCACTTGAAATGCAGCGCGCGACCTATGATAACCTGCCCCAATATCAGCGCTATCAGCATGTATATCAGCACAAACGGCCAGAAGCTCAGCATGTTGTTGAACCATGTGCCTTCAGCACTCTGTATGGTAAGTCCCATCACGATAGTCAGCACCACTGCCAGCGCCATGGCAGGTATGGCAGCATAGTTGGTGCCAAGAAACAGCATGGCGTAAACGCGCTTGCGCAACGCATATATCAGGGCGATAATAGCCACAAAAGCCAACATCACTACCCCGTTAACAGGCCATGCAAAGGCACTCCACGCCACAGGCCCTACTGCCAACTGCAGCACCACGCCCAAGGCTATCAGACCTATGCCAATAGCAAAGCCCTCCTTCATCTTCCAAGGTTTATTCCACATAAGTATTTGTTTAATTTGGCCGCAAAGGTACTAAAAAAAAGCCTTCTGATAATCAATATTTTACGATTTTCGTACTAAAATACTCACTTTTAGGTATAATATGTAACAACGTAAAAGAAAAATAATTATATTTGCAGAGAAAATTTCAATCTATAATATTTACCAACTAAAAATTTAAAAATTATGAAACAGATCAGTAGAATGTTTGCTCCAGCTTCAGTAGTTCTGGTAGCCATGTTGTCAATTGCAGGTTGTAAGGGCGATGGTAATGGCGAGGCCAGCAACGATGGTATCTTTGGCGAGATGCCTGCAATAGCTATCGACTACGGAAATCAGGCCATTGCTGTACTCGAATCAGCTAAAGATCTTACCACTATCGAAGATCTTAAGAATTTCACTAACAAGATTAAAGAACTCGACAGCACAGCTAACGCCACAGTAGATGCAGCTCTGCGTAAACTGGAGGGCAAGGAGATTCCTGTTGTTTTCGACGATAACCTTCCTGTTAAGGCCTCTAAGCCATTCATCTTCGACATGGAACAGTCAAAGAATGAGAAGGTGGTATTTGTAGGCGAGATTGAGAATACAGAAGAAATCAACCAGCTTGAGAGCAAATTCAACCAGCATTATCTCTCAGCTGTATATCTCGACAAAGACGGTAATCCACTATGTGTAGGAGGACGCACCACATTCAAACCTGGCGACTACAGCAAGCGATTTGAAAAGGGGGCCAAAGGCGAGTTGAAGGTTAGCCTGAAGATTGAGCCATGGAATGCCGAGTTGCTTTCTAAAGCCCAGAAAGTAAAATTTGCCTCAGTTAAAGACGATAATTTCAAGGTGGTTCTCGACTCAACAAGCAATGTAGAAAGACGCTACAAAGAAATGTTGAAAGCTAAAGAGAAAGAGGCTCAGGAGGCCATTCTTGGCAAACTCAAGTAATCATGCAACTGCTCTGCAATAAATGACGCGCCGACGCGGGGAAACGCCGACGCGCCTAATGATTAGAGTATTACTGTACCTGTTTTATGATATAGAGCGGGTATAGCACCACGTTCCTCGCGAACCTTTTCTACCAGATGATCACGTAGAAATCTACTAATCCTACATCTTGCTGATGATGAGCCCGACAGATTAAAACAACGTACAACATCGTCGTTGGTAAACTCCTCTGGCAGGCGGGCAAAAGCCTCGAAGGTCTTCTGCTTGCGCTGCACATTCACTGAGGCATCCTTCAGCTTGTTGTCGAAATAGGCCTCGGCCATAGCGCCGAAGTAGTGGCGCTGACAGGCGTACTGCATGTTCACAATGAGCTCTGCGAGTTTCCAGTCGATGTCGTCCGTCTCGAACTCGCCACACCAGTAGTCGCCATCCTGATGCATCTGGTCCTAATGTCAGTAAAGGTGTCAACGATTCCAGTAAAGAGTCAACTTATTCAGTAAAGCGACTGTCAACTATATCAGGAAAAAAGCAATAAACTGTCAACCAAAATGGTTCTTCTGCAATTTAGTTGAAAAGAACGATAGTTTATCGGCTATATCAATCGCGATTTATTCTATCTAGTTTGACAAGATTTGCGAATGGTTTTATTTATATATAATTAACTGACAATCAATAATATACGTTGCAAAAATATTAGGATATTTGACAAATTTTTCGTAACTTTATATCGCCAAACATAAAGGAAAAA
>NZ_FRBD01000033.1 GCF_900142525.1 Xylanibacter ruminicola
CATTGTCATTGTCATTAAGGTCATTAAGCTTTCTGAACTCTAAAAAGTAGCTATAAAATATATATTATATATAATATATATTTTATAGAGATAATTTTACCCCTCCAACCTCCAAACCCTTAATGACAATCATGACAATGACAATTCATGACACTGCAGCAACCACTGAAGATACTTGCACCCAATGTACACCCTACGTTGAAATATTTCAAAAACAGAGGTAAAAAAGAAAGTCCCAGTAAGTTGTTTACTTACAGGGATTGTTTCTTTGGGGTGCCCGGTGGGACTCGAACCCACGACATTCAGAACCACAAGCAATCTATCAAATTCTCCGATAGTCCCTCTGTTTATCGATGTTTGCGACTTTATCGAAAATCGGGTTTGCGTCGATTTTGCGTCGATTTCGGCACCCGTTATTATTTTTAAGATTTTATTTCAAAGAACCCTCGTACTTCTTCTTGAGAATTTTCTCCAGTTCGCCTTTATCCGTTCTTTCTGACTCCAGCATAGTCAGAACACGATCCATCTGTTCTTGCTGCTTAGCGACAAGGTCATGTGATTTGGAGATTTCATCCACCAATTTTTCAATGATGGCTTCCGTACTGCAGATACCATCAACAAGTTTCTCAATGGTTGAACGAGTTGAAGTTTTCTTGTCTTCCTGAGTAGGCTTCTGCTCCTCTTCCTTTTCTCTCGGCTCACACAGCATTTCACCGTTACCGGTTAGAAGCCACGTCTCGTCTAGATCGTTGTAGTAAGCCAGAATCTTGGCAACAGCCTTCTTCGAGAGGTCTCGTCCTTCTTTTCTGGACTTACCGATTGAACCTACTGACAAACCAAGCTGGACTGTAACGCGATTGTCATTCAGTCCCTTCTCCTTCATGTAAAGGTCAAACCTGTCTATTATTCTCATAGAATAGTAAAACTATGTTAAATTCAATGTTAAAATATTGCCTTTTACAAGAAACCACTTGCGGAATATAGAATTAAGTTCTATCTTTGCAGCCGTTTTCAAGAACCGCATCCGATAAGGATAACTTGTTTCGGGTGCAAATTTAAAAAAAAAAGATTGGATTTCAAAAGAAAATGGGTGTTAAATTATTGAATCTTGCTACAAAAAATGAGGTTTTGCGTCGAATATGCCTCATTTTGCCTTGTGAAAGGCAGAAAACTGCGCCGATTCTTTGAAAAGCCAAAGCCTGTACCACAAACAGGCACAAAAAAGTTCAATACGAATATGGAAATTACGTTGAATCAATTAAGAAACATTATCTCTGCATCGGCAGATATTGGTGTTCAGAGATACATCAAGACCAGAGATCCTGAGGATGACAGGATTAAGCAGGAGGATGCCAAACGCTATTTGGAGAAAATGGGCTATCAGCCCATTATGTTGAAGAGATGGCGTAGGGATAACCTGCTTGTTCCTGTGAAGATGGGGGACTCCCGTAACTCAGCCGTCTGGTACTCTCTGACGGAAATCAAGGAACTTATTTTCTCTCTACAGACTCATGCCCTGATAATGAAGCAATGATGAAGGATCTGAAGGAAAAGGATGACATTCTCAGGGCAACTGACGGCGGCTTGAAGGTATTCCAGCACTATCTTGGCGACAAGGTTGTTGCTGGAGTAAAGTTCAAGAATCCGTTCTATACGGACACCATTGCCAGCTGCAACCTCTATTACGGCAAGACCTGCGGGAGATATTTTCTCGTGGACTTCGGTGATAGTGGAGAGCGCGGTGACTGTTTCTGGTTCGTTGCCAAATGGGAGAACCTGGACTATCACAACGACTTTGAGGAAATCCTTCGGGTTATAGACAACGAGCTTTGCCTGAACATCTTCAAGGATGACAAGAAGCCAGTAACCCAGAAGTCCGAGAAGCCCAAGTTCGTAGCGACTATTGTACCTTCCAATTCCAACACGATTCTTCCCTTCAACATCAGAGTCAACGAGCATTTCTCGTCAGCAGAGAAAGCTTACTGGCAACAGTATGGTATTGATGAAGCGACTCTGGAGCGATATAACGTAAAGAGTGTCAACTATTTCAGCTCACAGAAGAAGGATGGTACACCTTACGAGATCCAAGCAGACGGAAGTCCCTTCTTCGGCTATTATTTCGGAGGTGGTGAGGGCGTGAAAATCTATCGCCCAGGCCATTTTCACCGTTTTGTCTATGCCGGAAAGCTGCCCCATCCGTATGTTTTCGGATTGGATCAGCTGTCACAGCATGGAGAGACGCTTTATTTCACTGGAGGCGAGAAAGACGTTCTCAGCCTCTCTTCTCATGGATTTCATACGATTAGTTTAAATAGCGAGACTGCGAAGGTTCCACAAGGACTTCTGCAGTCTCTTTCCGGACGCTTTGAAAGGCTGGTCTTCCTATATGACACCGATGAAACGGGTCTGAAGGAAGCCAGCTCGCGAGTGGAGGAAACAAGGAATCTGGGTTACAAGAATGTGGCCCAGGTGAAATTACCGCTTGCAGGAACCAAGCAGGAGAAGGATATTTCCGACTTCTTCCGTCTCGGCCATCAGGCAAGCGAACTACAGGAACTGACAGAACAAGAATTTTACGATAATGTCAACAGGAAAACGTTTAGGAGGTAAAGAGGCAGCCGCTAAAGGCAGGTTCCTCAATCACCTGAATTTCGGATATGCCAAACATATCAAAGTGAGAGAGAAACCCAGTGAGGACGCATTGGAGCAGATGCAGCGTACAAACATTTCCAAGGAAGTGATTGACCGCTATTGCAACGGCATAGAGTTCGACTGCATGAGCTGCATGGTTCACGCCATCTGTATGAAGAACCTGAACGGAGGACTGGAGATTTACAGTGACATCTACTGCCAGAGTCCTGTGACATTCGGCAAAAAAGGACTTACTTTCATCAAACGGAAGCCAAAGAAGGATGTCCAAGACAGCCATCTTCTTCTTTTTGCCGACTATATTGACTTCCTTGCCTACGAGTCTCTTCACGGGCAAATCTTCAAGGAAATTCCCGAATGGAGTGATGTATTGATTCTCAATCAGGTGACGAACCTCAATGCCTGGATGGAAGCAATCGGCAATGAGGACTATGACCATATCTACCTACTCCTACCCCTTTCAACTGCTGGGCGTACCCTGTCCAAGACCATTGAGGAGTTGTATAAGTCATCAACCAGGAACTGCTCGAATATCTATTCCTGCTTTCCACGTCTGACGGACTTCGCCAGACACAAGGACACGATGTTGAACGCTTCAAAAATCAAACTCTGATGGCACAGCAGGATAAGGAAGACAAGTTGGTTATCAACGTAAGAACGGTGCCAAACGGCTATACGCTTGATATCGAGAAGGGCGAAAAGAAGCAAGGATTCATGTATTTCAATCCTAAGAAGCTGCTTGATGGATTCATATATCATGTTGGCTTCGAGGAGTTGGGCGAAGTCAGTGAAGAATTCCGTGCAGAAGTGATGAAAGCCGCTATAGCATGGCAGGATAACGGGAAACTCGTCAAGCTGAATCTGAAATACGAAGCGAAGATCAAGGAACTGAAGACAAGGATTGCCACCCTCGAAAAACAGCTTGGCAAGAAGAAAGCCAAGGATGATGCTGATGACGAGCCCAAAAAGCATCGGGGCAAAGGCAAACCGAAGGAGAAAGTTGAAAAGCTGATAGCGTCGAATACGGTATTGTAGTATATCCGTATTACCGTATTGACAGATTCATATATTAACAGTTTGTTGTATAGGAGTATTGCTATATGCATGTATGCGTGTACATATAAATAAAAGTATTGTTATATGGAACGCTGCATATATAGTTGTATTGATATATTTACGTATTGACGTATAGTTGTATTGTGATATTAACGTATGGACTCAGTGAGCATTTATTATAGGAACATGGCTGATGCCATGACCTACGACGGGAATATGCTGTTCGGGCATGACCGTCGCAACTACATTCCACTGAAGATTGATTTATCAGCCAGAGGCCGATGGCTGCCGAAAGATTCCAAGAATAGGGATTCACGGGACAAGAGGCTTTATGCACACGAAGTATGCGTGCCGGATGACTACATGATAGTGGATGCTGAGACATATATTCCCACGTCAACCTATGAGGAGGCAAGGATAATCAGGATCAACAAACAGCAGATAGCAATTCCTATGACTTGGTTCTTCAAGATGAAGGACATGACCATCTATGAACAGTGGGATTTCCTGCGAACCTACAGGTTGGACATACCATACAAGTTGAAGACAAAGATTTGTCTGGATGACGCACTAAGCAAGGCATATGACCTCGGGATAGAAGCCGATTTCCTGAATATGTTCTATGATATGGAACGTGACGATCCAAAAGAGTTCAAACGTAGGAAGAGCCTCTTAGCAAGCAAGAAGAACAAGGTAAAATCGAGCATGAAAACCTGTCTTTGCGAGATCAACAAGTTAAGGGCTACAACAGACGGTAGCTGGCCAGAGTTATTTGATGAACTGTACATCGAATACTCGTCTGGCAGGATGTTCGGTACGTTGAACTTTACTGAGTATTGTGAATATTCTGTCAGGTCTGATGAAAAATACCATGCCGTACTTGAAGAAACGCAAAGGATTCACTCTGTGGCATGGTATATTTCAATGATTACTGATGATTATATCAGTCTTGATGAAGAGCTGCAGGAACTGGAAAAACAAAGGGAATTTGACGGTAACCTCTACACTTTCAATTGAGGTTCGTCGTTAGCATCACTTGCAGCATCAATTCTATCAAACACCTCGGTAACGGATTTGCGAATGTCTGGATTCACCAGTTTTCGGCGTTCTTCCAGTATATGACTTCTTTTCATTATCTTTTTTCAGTTTTTTATTATTGCTGTCCGCTAAAAGTTGAAAAGCGAAAAATCATGTGTCCGCAGTGCCGATAAACAGGCATTGCGGACTTGTTTGTATGCTCGGCATGAGTATTGTCTAACGGGTGCAAGTCCCGAGTGAGCCCTAATAGCGGGAATCACATAGCCAAGAGCAAGGGTGTCCGTCGCGAGGCGGAATCTGAAAGAAGCTTACGGCAAACATCTGGCCTGACGAACAGAAACCACATATAAGGCGCGGAGCCGTGGGTAAGGCTGCAAGACAAGCCCAAGCCCGATAGCTATTCGGAACGGTGAGTGTAAATGTGGCAGGCATAAGATGGAAAGACGATGCCCTTATCCGAGGAGGTCTGCGGGGCGAGCCTGTAGGCAAGCAGCACCAGCGAACCCGCAGAAGTCAGCAGACGCCATAGTAGCCGAGACCTTAAAGCTCGTTGGTCTTGGTGAAGGGCAGAACTTAACCAAACGAGCTACGACATTAGATTACCCGATGAAGGAAGAAAGGCAGAAAACACAGGAAAGCTGCCCTCAAAATGATAGTGCGGAACGCGAAAGCTATGAGGGAGCGCAGACTTTGATTGGGATGGTCGGAGACGACCTCGTAGAAGTGCGACTAACGTCAGGCAGGATGCTTGAGTACATCTTGACTCCCGACAACCTTAACAGAGCGTACATACAAGTCAAGGCTAACGAGGGGAGTGGTGGCATCGACAAGATGGATGTGCATGAAACAGGTACCTGGTACCTGTTTCACAATGATTTTCCCAATTCATACGCTTGTGTTGCATACTTCATTCCCTTGATAATTTCACGTTTACCAGCAGCCAATACATCAGGGCCCAGTCCTGGTCGTTGGCGTAGGCATCAGCATATTTGGCAGTATCACCGTTGACGCGATGGGGATAGACAAAGGCGCACGTGGCCTTGCCGTCCTCGAAGAAAAGGCTGAGGTTGTTACGCACTGTCTGCTCTGCACGAAGTTGGTAGGAATTGTCACCAGTACACTGAGCAAAGCGGTGGAAAGCGGCGGCTGTGATGCAACTCCAGTAGTGGGGGTAGACATCGCCGTAGGTCTGGCGCTTGCCAAACCAATAGCCGTCCCAGTGGCGGATGGCAATCTCGTTCATGTGGTAGGAGGGTTGGTGCCACTGCAGTGCTTCCAATGCAGGCATCATCTTCTTGGCTCCATCCAGGTATTGCTTTGCTCCCGTAATCTGATAGACTTCGCAAAGGAATTGAACGGCAGGGGCTATGATGGACTGTTCGTAGTTTACCTCAAACTTGGGGAAATCCAGACCATTCTTCATGAAGATGTCGGCAGTGGCCTTGAAGTCGTAGAGCAACTGATGACGCTCAAAATCAAGGCCGGCCTGTTCCAGTGCTTTAAGACCTGTAATGACAGGGTAGTCGATGCAGTAAAATCCGTATCCGAAATTACGGTATAGGGCCTGCAGCGTAGCATAGCCGTCGAGGGCATACTGTTTGTTGCCTGTCAGCAGAGCCATGCGGAAGTAGAAGTCGGCTACCCAGGGATAGTTGTAGCCCCGGTTCTTCGACTTTCGCACCACGCTCGATCCCGTGGTGTAGTCCTCCTGCTGCATCTTTTCGCGGACGAACTTGGCGTAGCGTTCCAAGGCGGTAGCTAATTTCTCATTTCTCATTTCTCCTTTATCATTTAGGCCATAGGCCGCCAAGAGGATTCCCATACCTACTCGCTCGCGTCCTTCGTCAAGGTCACTGCGAGTATAGTTGGTCACGATGCTGTCGCCCTCGTTATCATAGCACATGAACGCCCCGAAGCGAGGGTCTTCTGGATTCATCATCTGCTGATGGTCGAGAATAAATTGGATGCGCTTTTCCATTAATTCGCGTTCACCGCTGATGCCCAGTAGCAGGGCATGGGTACCCTTATATTCCACACGGTTGTCGCCCTCGGCAATCTTCCTCGTGACGGTCTTTGTACCCTTGGCAGTGACGAATTCCACGCGGGCCGTCTCCCCTACGGCATAGACATACCTGTCGCTCCGGGCTATCATGCCTCCCTGACGGAGCAGCTGCTCGTCGAAGTCCGCGCCATTATGCGCGAAGAGCCGCCACTGTAGCCGGTAGCTCTGTCTGGGCTTTAGCGTCATGTCTGGCGGACAGAGGGCAAAGACGCCACGGAAGTTCGACATGCCTTTTTTCGCGCCGCGCTCCCATACATCGTAGTCGACGATTTCGCCCTCAGTAACCATCAGTCCAAGGTGAGGCCCCACGCCGTTCATCCGCATGGCATTGACGTAAGCAGCCTTGCCGCCCGGCCAGATATGCACGTTGCAACGTGAGGTCATGCATGTCTTGGCATCAGGATAATTGTCATTAAATGGGGTGTAGATGCCGATGTTTTTCACCGTCACCCTTTTCTTTGTGGTGTTGGTGAAGGTATAGGTCTCCACGATGTTGTCGCCTTCCTGCCGCCGTTCCGACTTCACCGTGATGCCGCCGTCGGCATCGTAGTAGCATTTCCCCCATTGGTACTGTTCCGTCACCCAGGCATATTGCGTTCCGTCGGTCTTTAGCAGCCACTCCATCGGGTCATCTCCGATGTGTATCTGCTCCTGCTCGATCCTCACTTGCTGCGCCCGTCCCGTTAGGATAAAAGTGAATAGAACAGCGATAAGGATGTATCTTCTCATTTTTTATTGATTTGTTTTTTTTGTTTGCGGGTGTAAAGGTACGAAAAATCCTCCGTATCTCGGTGATATGGAGGATTCTTTTGTGATTATTTAGGAGATAAGACCTTTTAATCATACTTCGGACGGGCTTGCAACGTGTCGTATGGTGGCAGTAAGGGAGGCAGTACATCCATTGATGTCACTGCCAGAAACAGGGAGTCTATCAGCTATAGCGGACAGATGGAGGTGGAATGAGCCTTGACCAGAGAATACTAGAAGAAGTGCCCCCGACACTCCTTTAGAAATGCCGGGGGTTAACATTTAGAAGAGGCCTATTGGCTGAGGTACCAGACAGAAATCATTACCACGGGAAGTTGTCGGGATCGTTTTTCTCGTATGTACGCTCGTTGCGGTTCAGTCCGCTGATGATGGCCATCTCAGCAGGTGTGAGCTCGAAGTCGAAGATTTGCAGGTTCTCTGTCGTGTAGTCGGGGTTGTCGCAACGGGGAATGGCTATGAGACCGATTCGGCTGTACCAGCAGCCTCTTATTACTATCGCGGACGGCTTTTTCGTCATCGGCTACGCTGATTTCTTTCCTTCCTGACGACGCATAACCAAGAGTCAAACCGAAGTTAATCCCCATAGATTCATGCCCGACAGCCGTACAACAAGTTCTTCATATGGCCTGGAGGCCACACGAAGACCTCTTTAGTTTTATTATCTGCATTCGTGAATCATGGGGACAGGTTTTCGATAAGTCCCCAAAGATTTGTAATTTTGCGTTTGCTACAACCAAAATATCAAATCTATGGGCAAAGGTACAAATTTCTCCGGACAGCCGGTATTAAGTCAGCTAATAAAATTGATGGACAGGCAAAATATTAACACTTTAGCGTCAAAAACGGGCTCAGACCGCTACGTAAAGTACCTCGACGGGTACTCTCATCTCGTTGTTATGCTGTATGCTGTACTGTGTAACCTGCGTTCTTTGCGAGAGGTTTGTCTGGGTTTTGAGGCGAATGCCACCCGCATGAATCATTTCGGTCTTGACCATATGATCTGTCGCAGTACGCTGTCTGACGCCAACAGACGCCGTTCTTCATCTTTCTTTGGCCGTATATATCGTTCTCTCTTCAGAAAATATGCCCCAGTTTTATCGGACAGCCGGACAAAACATGAGACGGCAACCAAGATTTACATCATGGATTCTACGACGATAACGCTGTTCTCAGAGATTCTCAAGGGTGCTGGCCGCAATTCCGAAAATGGAAAGAAAAAGGGAGGCATCAAGGCTCACACCATCATTCAGGAGGATATTGACCTGCCTATATTTGTCGATTTTACTGCAGCTGCCACGAGTGACCATGAGCTGATGAAGAGAATATTCTCCCTGCCAGAAGGCTCGTTCATTACCTTTGATATGGGATACAACGATTATCTGATATGGAAGCAGTTGACCGAGAAAGGATACAAGTTTGTTACCCGCCAGAAGGACAATGCCCGCTTCGAAATCATCGAGAAAAGGAGCTGTCCTGAGAAGGATATCATAGCCGACCAGATCATCGAGTTATCTTCAAACAAACTCGTAGAGCGCCCCATGACTGAAGAGGAATTGAGCCACAGACGTGGGCGTCGTCCTAAATCAGGCATTGTGACAGTGCGTGAATACGTAAAAGGCAAATACCGTTGCCGCAGGATAGTCCGTCGCAGTGATGACGGTAAAGATACTGTCACATTCATTACCAACGTATTGGATCAGAGCGAGATGTCTGCAGAACAGATCTGTGAGACCTACCGCAGACGCTGGGCTATTGAGTGCCTTTTCAAGAAACTGAAGCAGAATTTTCCGCTTAAATACTTCCTTGGCGACAACGTCAACGCCATTGAAGTCCAGATATGGGTGACCATGATAGCCTATCTCCTCCTGAGAGTGATGCAGCACAAGGCAAAGTGCAAACTCGCATTCTCGAACATCGTCACGCTTGCAAGACTGACGATTGGGAACTATGTCAATTTCGTTACGTTGCTGAACTGTCCGAAACAGGCATGGGCAGAACGGCTTAGATACTGGAATTCTCTCGAAACGGCCCAGAATACGGTGCAATTGGAACTGCAATTTTCACCATAGGGGGGCTTACTTTTTGAAAAGTTGAACAGAATCGCCTGTTTACAGACATTCACAAACAAGATTTAATCAATTCCGATTTTTATCGGACAGCAATAGTTTTTTATTGTCCGAGAATCCATTTCCATAATGGCATAACCTCTATGGTGCCAAAATCATCAGTGATAGTGTCCGACTCTTCATAGGTAAGAATGATACGGCGGTCACAAGCAAGTACCTTAGGAATCTTATTTAGGGCATCCACTTCACGTTCGCGAGTTGACCCTGCCTTGGATATGCTAAAAGAAGTCTGAATGGCTAGTTTGTCTTCAGGAACATAGAAATCCACTTCCACCTTGTCATTATAGAAAAACACCCGTTCATTATCCTTGTCATGTCCATACTTTCGGAAAAGAGTCAAGGCTGTCAGATTTTCAAGCAGTGCAGTGTCACCGTCGAGAAGAAACAGATTGAGTACGCCGTTGTCTACGAAATAGTATTTGCACGAAGTCTCTTTGTCGGCAAAGGCGGCAGAGACATTGCGTAGGCGCAGCAGGAGCCAGGCATCTTCACTATATTCAATATATTTACTCACGGTAGGCATAGTGATCTTACCGCTTACAGATGACAAAACATTGGATAGCCGGTTGTAGGAAACAGGCTGCCTGACACTTTCGGCGAGTTTCTTCAAGAGCAGACGAAGTAGATTAGGGTTGGAAATCTTGTTGCGGCTGACGATATCGCCCAGATATATCTTCTGCAGGGTGCTGGTCAGATAGTCGCGCTTGACACTGAGGTTGACAGATTCAGGCAGGCCGCCCCAATACAGGTACTCGCTCCACTGGCGCAGCATCTTGGCACGACTCTCAGTAGCGAGAAGTGCGTGTTCGTCATAGGGAACACCTTTGGCATCCAGAAACTCCTGGAAGCTGTAGGGATACACCTCGGTAGTGAGGTAACGGCCTCCAAGGGTAGTCATAATCTCAGATGACAGCATCTTGGCATTACTACCGGTAATCCACATTTTGTACTTTGCATCTGCCATACGACGGGCAAACTTCTCCCAGCCGTCAATATTCTGCACCTCGTCGAGAAACAGCATAGGCCGCTGGTCATACATTTCCGCGTGGCACTCCAGAATCAGTTCGAAGTCCTCTACCGAGAAATCCGACAGACGGTCATCCTCAAAGTTCAGATAAAGCATACTGTCCCAACCATGACCTTCGGCAAGTTTCTGCTGCATCTTCTGATAGAGCATAAAAGATTTACCTGCCCGACGAACACCAATGAACACGCGCCTTTCGAACTCGTCGGAAGGTAACTCACGGGGCATAACCTGATAATTCTCCACATCCTTCTGGTTGGATGCCAAAATCTGTTTTAAGACCGTCTTGTTAATCATTTCTTCAAATTGACATTTTGAATTTCTGCTGCAAAATTACAAATTTTATTTTGAAAAACGCTAATTCAATTCAAAAAAACACATTATCGGCTATCTTTTTTGTGACATTGGGGATTTTCCCCTAAATCTGAGCGTATGAAAGAAGAATAATAAACTTATTCATCACTTTTTGTGTGATTTTTGTTGTTTTGTGTTACTAAATTGAAGATTTTTGTGTAATTTTGCCGTTGGTTTCCGCTTCGGCGGACTCCGAATAGACATCGTTGGTATAAATCAGCATTCGCTATTATTTCGCGCATAGCCAAGAAAGCCTCGGAAACTTAGATTGGTATAACAAGCACCGAAATAATTGTGACAGAGTAGCTTGTTGGGAGGGCTTCTGTGTCCCGCTTAGGATAGAGTAGTTTGACCAGGAGGACGGTCTGTTCAGATTTGAGAAGAGAATGGCGGATTAACAATTATTATGTCCTAAAATTAGGCAGTTTGGAATATTTTCCGTATATTTGCAACATAAATATACCTATAACGAATGAAGCTAAAGGATTTTTTCGCTTTTAAGGACTGGCTATCGTATCGACAGAAGGTGGGTTTGCTGGTGATAGCGGGCGTCGTATGCGGCCTCGGCGGATTGTTTATGTATCTGCTCAGGGCGCATACTTATTTTATAGGCGACAACCCGTCGGCCTGCGTCAACTGCCATATCATGACCCCTTACTATGCTACGTGGAGCCACTCCTCGCATGGACGTATCGACCACCAGAAGAACGGTGCCACGTGCAACGATTGTCACGTGCCCCATCAGAATCTGGCTGTGTATTATGGTTTCAAGGCGGTTGACGGCTTGAAGCACACGGCATATTTCGTGGGCCACATGGAGCATCAGGCCATCAAGGCCGAGAAGCTAACAGGCCAGGTAGTAATGGACAATTGTATCCGCTGCCATACGCAGCTGAATACAGAGTTTGTGAAGACGGGCCGCATGGGCTATATGCAGCAGTTGGCCACAGGCGGTAAGGTGTGCTGGGACTGTCATCGGGGTGTGCCACACGGCGGCATGAACTCGCTGATGGCTACCCCAAATGCTGAAGGCGTAACACCGTTGCCCCCATCTCCCGTTCCTGATTGGTTGCAAAACATGATGAACTAAACAACGAATTACACCAATTTCACGAATTAATAAAAAACAAAATATTATGGCAAAGCAATTGAAACAATGGCAAGGTTGGATCCTGTTTGGAGGATCGATGGCAGTGGTCTTTATCCTGGGACTGCTTGTGTCGTCGCTGATGGAGCGCAGGGCCGAGGTGGCCAGTGTGTTCAACAACAAGCGTACTGTGTTTGAGGATGAAATAATCGCTCAGAACGAGAAGTTCAAGGCTGACTATCCGCGTGAGTACGAGACGTGGGCGATGACAGAGGACACCACGTTCAAATCAAAGTACAACTCGTCGCAGGAGGTAGATGTGCTTGAGCAGCGTCCTGAGATGGTGGTGCTGTGGGCTGGCTATGCCTTCTCGCGCCACTACAATACCCCTCGTGGACATAAGCACGCCCTTGAGGATATGCGCAAGATTCTGCGTACGGGTAATCCAGGCATTATGGTAAAGACTGCCGATGGAAGCGATTCTATCGCCGTAGATATGCAGCCCGCCACCTGCTGGACGTGTAAGGGACCCGATGTGCCTCGCATGATGCGCGAACTGGGTAATGGTAAGGATCAATTTGATCCTGCAAACTTCTATGCTAAGAAGTGGAGTGAGTTAGGAGCTGAAGAGGTGAATACCATCGGCTGCTCAGACTGTCACGATGCCCGCACCATGGATTTGCGCCCTGCCCGTCCTGCCCTCTACGAGGCCTTTGCCCGTCGTGGTCTGGATGTGAAGAATGCTACCCATCAGGAAATGCGTTCGCTGGTATGCGCTCAGTGCCACGTGGAGTACTACTTCATCAAGCCTAACGACGAGAAGAATCCCGGCAAGGCCAACTATCTGGTATTCCCGCACGACAAGGGATTAACCTGCGAGGCTGCCGAGGAATACTACGACGAGATTGGTTTCTACGACTATATCCATCCGCTATCTGGCACGAAGATTCTGAAGGCTCAGCATCCGGGTTGGGAGATGTCGCAGCACGGTATCCATGCTCAGCGCGGCGTATCGTGTGCCGACTGTCACATGCCCTATAAGCAGGAAGGTGGCGTGAAGTTCTCTGACCACCAGATTCAGTCGCCATTGGCCAAGATTGACCGCACTTGTCAGACCTGTCACCGTCAGGATGCCGAGGTGCTGCGCCAGAATGTGTACGACCGTCAGGAGAAGTGCAACGAGGTGCGCAACCGTGCCGAGCAGGAACTGGCCCGTGCCCATTTCGAGGCTAAGTTCATCATCGACAAGGGAGCTACAGAGGCTGAGATGGCTCCTATCCAGGCTTTGTTGCGCAAGAGCCAGTGGCGTTGGGACTATGCCATCGCCTCTCATGGTGCTACTTTCCATGCGCCTCAGGAAGTTACCCGTCTGCTCTCCCACTCAGTCGACTATGCCCAGCAGGCCCGTTTGCTCATCGCCCGCGTAGCCGCCAAGCACGGACATACCGAAGCCATCCCTGTGCCTGATTATAGCACCAAGGCAAAGGCTCAGGCTGCCATCGGTCTCAACATGCAGAAGCTGAACGAGAACAAGCAACGCTTCCTGCAGGAAATCGAGCCCAAGTGGATTGAAGAGGCGAAAAAGAACGGAAAACTGATTGAAATCTGATGTGGACGAAACCCTGGACATTTAAGGAAGGCTTCCTCATTGGAGGAGGCCTTATCTTTGCAGGACTGATGCTGGAACTGAGCGTGGGTCCTGTAATGTGGGATGCATTTGCGTGGCCAGCTAACGCCATTGTGCTGGCAGGATTCTTTGTGATGTTGACAGCGATGGCGTACTTGCGTAAAAAAATATATGCCTTCCAATGGATGACAACGTATCAAGCAGCCATCCCAGCTATGGTATATGCTGTTGCGCTGACCATTATCATGGGACTGACACGACAGCAAGCAAACGGCACGTGGCTGAACAATATGCTGTCGTTCTGGCCGTTCGTTCTTATTTATGTGTATATCACGGTGATTCTGGGACTCACCATCCATCGCAGATTACGTCAAATATTCAGAGGTGAGTGGTCGATGAAGCGCGATGTACCTTTCTTATTGAACCATCTCGGCCTTTTCATAGCATTGACCACTGCCACGCTTGGCAATGCCGACATACAGCGCGTAAAAATGATTTGTAGCGTTGGCGAACCTGAATGGCGCGCAATGGAGCAAGGAGGTGCTATCAAAGAAATGGATCTGGCCATCGAACTGAAGAAGTTCATCATGGAAACCTACGACGACGGCTCGGCCAAGCGCTTTGCTTCGGAGATACAGATACTGACGAAGACGGGCAAGAATATCGAGACTACCATTGATGTGAACATGCCCTACGAGGTGGACGGCTGGAAAATCTATCAGTACGGCTACGACACGCAGATGGGGGCTCAGAGCCAGATATCAATACTCGAACTGGTGAGCGACCCGTGGCTGCCATTTGTCTATACAGGTATTTATATGATGCTGGCAGGAGCGGTTTGTATGTTTGTTATTGGTGGGAGGAAACGCGTATGAGTTGGGAGCATTTTATATATTTCGCAATTGCAGCGGTACTGCTTTGGGCCGTGGGTGCATGGGCTGCGTGGAAGAGTAAAACTGGTATGGCCTACGCGACAACTGTCTTGGGCTTGCTCTTTTTCTTCTCGTTCATCCTTTCTATGTGGATCTCGCTGGAGCGACCGCCACTGCGCACGATGGGCGAAACGCGACTCTGGTATTCGTTCTTCCTGCCGTTGGCGGGTCTCATCGTCTATTCGCGCTGGAAGTACAAGTGGATCCTGTCGTTCTCGACCATTCTCGCCCTGGTATTTATCTGTGTAAATCTGTTCAAACCGGAGATACACGACAAGACGCTGATGCCCGCCCTTCAGAGTCCTTGGTTTGCGCCACATGTTATCGTCTATATGTTCGCCTACGCCGTACTCGGTGCGGCGGCAGTGATGGCTATCTATCTGCTCTTTATAAAAAAGAGTGACATCGCTGACCAAGAGTTTGACATCACGGACAACCTCGTTTATGTCGGTCTTGCCTTCCTCACCATAGGCATGCTTTTTGGTGCCCTATGGGCCAAGGAGGCATGGGGCCACTACTGGTCGTGGGATCCTAAAGAAACGTGGGCTGCCATCACTTGGCTAGCCTACCTCATCTACGTCCACTACCGCCAGTTACAACTCCATCGTGAGCGGCTGGCCCTTTGGATAATCATCATATCGTTCGTACTCTTACAAATGTGTTGGTGGGGTATCAATTACCTGCCATCAGCCCAAGGTTCAAGTGTACATACTTATAGCATTAGTGAATAAACAACTATGAGAAAAGCAAGTAGAGAGATGGATGCCGCCTTCGCTTTGGAGGTGTTAGATAAGGCACCATACGTTACAGTCAGCATGATTAAATCAGATGGGAGTCCATACGGATTACCTCTGTCGTTGGTACGCACAGACGAGAAAACCTTCTATTTCCATTGTGCCTTGGAGGGTGACAAGTTGGACTGCATTCGTCACTGTCCGACTGTATTCCTCTCGGCAGTTACTAAATGTGCGCCTACGGTTGGCCCTAAAGATGGAAGTTTTACGCTACAATACAAATCTGCAACCGCCGTAGGCAAGGCAGAGATTGTGACAGACCACGAAGAGAAGATTGCTGGTCTGAGAGCTATCTGCCAGCATTTTCTCCCTCATCATATGGATGCTTTCGATGATGCTATTGCCAGAAGTCTCGAACGGACAGCAGTGGTTAGGATTACTCTGACTGAACCTCCCGTTGGTAAGCGTAAACAGTATGATAAACAGGGTGAAGAAATGAAATATGGCAGAATGAAATGACCAGGATTGAGCAAGAGAAGCGAATAGTCCGTAAGATGATTGAGCTGTATTGTCTCCATCATCTTCATCAGGACACAATGCCGGATGAATACTTGCATCTGGCAGACTTCGCTTGTCGTCGTCTTGATCATTGCACGTATGGCGAACAGAAGTCAGCTTGCAAGGATTGTCCTACCCATTGCTATGCTCCTAAAGAGCGCGAGGCCATCCGTGAAGTGATGCGCTGGGCAGGGCCAAGAATGATATGGTATGCCCCAAAGGATGCCTTCATTCATTTTTTTCATATAGTGAAACACTGGCTCCAGTCGCTCTCTTTCAGAACTGGTGTTATTGTTCTTTTGTGCTGCATACCCTTCTATATCCTTTCCTTCGCCCAGATGCTGCTACCAACAAGTGTTGCTGCAAAGGGAATCTTATGGACTATACTATTCGGATTGGCTAAGACCTGTCAATATGGAGGTCTTACAATTCTTGGTGTTGAGGGTTACAAGCGGTTAAAAAATAAACTCAAAAAGAAAAAAGAATAAATGGAAACAAGAAAACAAATAGCAGCAGAGAAAAAGAGGTGCAACAGCCATAATTGCGCCCAAGCAATTCTTCACACCTACGCAGATATAGCTGGAATCAGTGAGGATGAAGCCATGAACATTGCTGGGGCTTTTGGTGGTGGTATGGGTAATATGGAAGGTACATGTGGCGCACTTGTTGGATCTGGCCTCGTTCTGGGATTAGTTAACAAAGATAAGGCAAAGTCCATGAAACAGATGCGTCAGATAATGACCAAGTTCCAAGAGAGAAACGGAGCCACACAATGCAAGCTGCTGAAAGGTATCGGAACAAAGGTGGTACTCAGAGAATGTCCTGACTGTGTAGCTGATGCAGCAGAATTTCTTGAAGAACAATTAAATGGGTAGAAGTTAAATATGCAGATAATTCTTGCTTCCGCAAAGATAATGAATGACCGCTCGGCGACGAAAGGAGACGCTTGCCAGAGCAAGAAGATTCTATGGGCTATAGCAAACTTTTGTATGATAGAGGGGAAAATCCCCAGAATCTTTAGGAGTTTGCCTCTTTCGTTTTAGGACTTATCCTTTGCAAAACTATAGTTTATTTCCGAACTTTGCACCGTGAACAAGAAACAAAATGTCCAACTCTAAAGTATAGGAGATAAAGATATGAAGAAGATGATGATCCTGGCAATGATGATGGTTATGACTATCTCGGCCAAAGCAATGAGCTATAATGCAGCAAAGAACGAGGCCCTCTTCCTCTCTGACAAGATGGCTTACGAGCTTAACCTCACCGCTGCACAGTATGAGGCTGTCTATGAGATCAATCTCGACTACCTGATGAGCCTGAACGGACACGGTGATGTCTTCGGCATCTGGTGGGATCGCCGTAACGCTGATCTCCGCTATGTCCTGAACAGCTGGCAGTACGACAAGTATGTGGCACTCTCACACTTCTATCGTCCTGTGGCTTGGAAGGCTGGTAGCTGGACGTTCGCAGTGTACTCTCACTACAACAGAGGCCGTTTCTACAATGACCGTCCAACGGTGTTCGTGACCTACAAGGGCGGCCACAACAGGATTCACGGCTCGCACTATGCTCACATGCACAAGCCCGCAGTACATCACCATGCTCCAGCTGTGCACCATCCTGTACCTGCTCCGCATCACCCAAAGGCTCCTGTGAAAGTTGACAAGCGTCACGGTATTTCAAACCACACCTTGGCCAGCAACACACCACGCCACGGACACAGCAACACAGGTCACTTTGGACGCAGATAAAGAGCACGTTTTGCCTCTACATATGCCTTCAAAAAAGGACACGGGAATTCTCAGAAATGGGAGTTCCCTTTTTACACGTAAAACACGAACTTTGTTCCTTTCGAGCCTACACCGTCATAGTCTGCAGGTACAGAAAACTGATTGATAAGCTTGCCAACCTCTTCCTCCTCCAAATACTTGGCCAACTCCAGTTCAATGGCCATCAGTCTCTCATTATAGCTCAGGTTCCAGATACATTCACCCAGAACAGCATTGACCACCGTTCTTATCTCGTCCTGAGTGCGCCAGATGGAATCAAAGTCTTTCATAGATTCTTTATGACCTTACAAGGGTTTCCTACGGCAACGGTATTTGACGGAATATAACCAACCACGACGGAGCCTGCTCCGATGGTAACATTATCGCCGATGGTTACTCCTGGAAGGATGGTCACGCTACCTCCAATCCATACGTTATTACCAATGGTGACAGGCTTTGCCCATTCCTGACGGCTGTTGCGCTCTACAGGATCGGTACTATGACAGGCCGTATAGATGCTGACATTAGGGCCAATAAAACAGTCATCGCCAATGGTGACACGGGCTTCATCGAGGACGGTGAAGTTGAAATTGGCAAAGAATCGCCTGCCTATGCTTATTTGTTTGCCATAGTCGCAGTGAAACGGCTGGTTGATGAGAAAGTCATCATCTGCCACATGACCAAGCAAGCCCTTCAGGATTTCCTTCATCCGCTGGGTTTCAGACGGACGCAGTGAGTTATATTCATAAAGAACCTCTCTTGTCGCCATCAGTTCTTCTATCAGTTCCGGGGCAACGGCAGAATAAACTTCACCTGCCAGCATCTTCTCTTTCTCTGTCATACGCTTAGTCATAATATTCTATTTTCAGTTCCTCACTGACATTAAAGTCATCGTGGAAACCGTCGTCATACTTGTACACGATTCGAAGACCTCGGTAGGTTGAGGGTACTTTCAACACCTCCAGCAGATGCCACTTAGGACGGCCAAAGTCGTATGATTCTCTGTCTAGAATGATGCGATTTGATACGAAATCAAAATGGTAGTACCCACCTCCGATACATTGGTCACCCGACTTCAGCAGGTCTTTTTGCTGATTAACCATGCCAAGGCGAAAGTAGCCATCCATAGTTATTATAAACTTGGGCAAATTCATCTTACTATCTTTGCTTTTTGAAGATTATCAAAGTCATCCCAGAAATCAGACACCTCAGAGTCACTGAAACCATTGGAGGATAGCTCATGTAGGATAGCATCGAGAAGTTGCACCTTAGATATATTCAGGTCTGGATCTACATCAATAGGATAAGTGATAATGTCACCCATCGATCCTACATGAACATTGGTAATGGTTATCTCACCACCAACTAGCTTTACCTGAATATGCCTGTTTGAACCATATTCAGGCTTAGTCTCACATAATTTCTGATATAGCGGGGAATCGCTGTATTGCTCAGAATCCACTGATTGTATGAGTTCGCGTAACGTCATTGACAGTCCCAATGTTAATCTGTTACCACTTCATTGAAATGCTCCTTGCCCCAGGCTATCAGAGCAGAAAGTGTAGGCATCAGCGATTTGCCAGTCTCTGTTAGGGAATACTCCACTCGGGGAGGAACCTCCGGATAGACCTCACGATGAACAAGGTGACTCTGTTCCAGATTCTTCAGCGTCTGCGAGAGCATTTTCTGGGAACAGTCCGTCATCAGACGACGGATCTCATTGAAGCGCAATACGCCAGTCTCGCTGGTGTGGAGCATATAGAGCACCAGCATAGACCATTTGTCACCGAAACGACTCACTACTTGCCTGATTGGACAAGTCAAATACTCTGCTTTAATATCTGCCATAATTCATGATTTTAGTGCAAAGATAACCAATAGTTACTGAATTACCAAATTACACTTAGTTAATCTAAGTTAACGCCACTTTCGCAGAAGTACGATAACATCACAATTCCTACTTTTTGGTAACTATCTCACCAAAAAGTGCCTTCTTGTGGGAATGAAAAACTTGCCGTACCTTTGCAGCGTCAAAACGAACAAATAACATTTTAAACGAATAAGAATTATGAAACAGATTGAAACAATTAAGAGTGGAAAGAACTTCAGCGCAGTAAGCGTAGGTAAGATGAGTGAGATTATCGAGCACGTGCTCCCCATGGGACCGAACGTAACCATTCAGGGCAAAGTATTTGCAGGTCAGGCCGTAGGTGCAACTGGCAGCGAACTGAGTTTCCAGACACTCGTTCCTGGTCAGGACAGCGGTTTCCTGCACACCCACAAGACTCACGAGGAACTTTACATTATCCTGAAGGGTGAAGGCCAGTATCAGGTGGATGGTGAGGTATTCCCCGTCAGCGAGGGCACCATCATCCGTGTCGCTCCCGATGGCAAGCGTGCGCTGAAGAACACGGGCAGCGAGAACCTGACCATGCTCTGCATCCAGTACAAGGCCAATGCCTTCACCGAGGCTGACAGTCCCATGACTGATGGTGTCATCCTGCAGGAAGAACTGAAATGGTAAGCGAGATGTTCGACAAAGCAATTCAGTTTCTGAAAGACCACAAAGAGATTGCCCTTGCAACGTGCGAGGGCAATCTTCCTAAGTTGCGCATCTTCCAGATTATGAAACAGGAAGGGCATGTGCTCTACTTTGCCACTTCTGCTAAGAAGGCTGTCTATCGGGAGTTGCGCCTGAATCCCAATGTGGAGATACTGGCCTACGCAGATAATATATCCGTCAGATGTTCAGGGATGGTGAACTTCAATGTCGAAGACGATGTGAAACGATGGATATATGATAATAATCCCGTGCTGCCCCGCCTTTATACAAGTTATGACCAGATGGAATACTTCTGCCTGCCAATAGCAGAGATGGACTATTACGACCTGTCTCCAACACCGCCGGTATTTCAACATTTCGACCTCATTGCAGGTGAGGTCGGCAACGGTTTCGTTGGTGAGAGGTACAAGAATAATCAATAATTTTAATTTCTATAACGATTCAAGATATGAATACAAACAGACAACTTATTGAACAGTTTCTTCAGTTTATCAACACAGGTGATGCTGCCATTGGCAAACCAATCATCAGTGACGATGTGATTTTCTACGCCCCCTGTACTTCCCTAAAATAAGTTGAATGATTTTTAACTTAACCCTGCCATAGGTTGAATGCTTATTTTGCACCTTAATCCTTATCCCTGGCAGAAGTTGAATAATTCTCTCTTAACCCTTGTTTTTGTTGAATAGGCTCCGCGGAAAGCCGTTCAATCATTTTCAGGGTTTGCGGTGCAAAGGTACATGCTCCTTCTTGAATTTCCAAATTTTCTAGATACTTTTCTCTAAAACTGATCCATTTTTTCTGTATTTTACCCATACAAGAGGCTGCCTGATGTGGAGTCATGTTGTTCAGCGACATGTGTGGACGTTCGTTATTGTAGAAGGTTATTGCTTTATCCAAAGCCCTCCTGAGCTCTCCTATGGAGTGGAATTTGATATCCTTTAGAAGCTCGTTCTTGACGGTATTGTTTTGACGCTCAGCTACTGCATTATCCTTAGGATCGCCACTCTCTGTCATACTTATCTTAATGCCTGCCTCCAGAAGCAGCGATGTATATGCTGCACTGACGTACTGGATGCCTCTGTCTGAGTGATGGATGAGATTAACAACCTCGTCTACGTGTAGCGTCTCAAGAGCCTTCATGAGGCATTCTACACTGCACCAGGCTTCCATTGTCTCGCCTACATACCAGCTAATGATCTCCTTGGTATAGCTGTCCGTTATCATCGAGAGGTAGCAAAAGGAGTAGCTGCCATCGTGATTCCAAATAGGGATATAAGTAATGTCCGTCACCCAGACCTGATTCTTGCGTATCGGTATGAGGTCCTTTATCAGATTAGGATACGTAGGGAGTCCGTGGCTGGAATCCCTACGTATCCTAATCTTGATGTCCTTTACCAGATTCGGATACGTAGGCAGCCCGTGGGTGGAGTCTGTCGTACGGGGACGATGCCTTGGGAGCCTTACGTTCAAGCCGTTACGGGCTATGATAGCCTCCATCTTGTCACGCCCCACCATATACTCGTAATCAGCTCCAAAGCGCTCGCGATACAT
>NZ_FRBD01000039.1 GCF_900142525.1 Xylanibacter ruminicola
AACCTCTTACTGCAAAGCAGTAAGGCAGGCAAAGCGCTTACTACATAACAGTAAGCGATATTCTCTTGCCTAACCCAGAAAAGATGCGAAACAGAGTAGACAGTTGAACATCAACATGCCCATTTTCAATCTTCGAGATATAGCTTTTCTTGGTACCAATCTTAGCAGCCAGCTGCTCTTGAGTAAGCCCAGCCTGAAGTCTGTGTTCTTTCAAACACTCTGCTAAACAAAAAGCCTCAGCCTTTGCCTCAAAAGCGTCTCTTCGGGCTGTGCCATCTTTACCATATTCTGCATCAAGCAGTTCATCAAATGTTGTACTGGCCATAATAGCCTCTTTCTTCTTTGTGTCCATATTACTTTTCCTCCTTACTTTTAAAATACTCTTTCTTTATTGCCTCTGCACGTTTTATTTCTTTTGATGGTGTTTTCTGAGTCTTCTTTTGGAATCCATGAAACAACACCACTATCGAACCTTTATCCAAACAACAGAATATCCTAAAGATATTACTGTCCAATTCAACTCGTATCTCGTAAATTCCATCCGAACCTTCTATGATACGGAAAAATTTCCGTGGGATGATGCGCTGTGTTTCAACAAGCCGCAACACGAAGTTGATTTTATCTCGGACATCGTCCGTTTGTTCAATATAGAACTCTTTAAAATAGTCCTTAAATAACTTTATCGTTCTTACTTTTTCCATCTCGATGATTGATTATCGCTGCAAAGTTAACAAATTTGTGAACATCTTCCAAATAAAAAACACTTTTTTTATCAATAAATAGCAATTTAATAATTATATATACTATTCCTCCATATCCAGCGAAGCTACAAAAACATCTTAAGCATCTCGTATCTCCGAATCCAAGGCGTGTATATATCGTCCTTATTCCTGTTGGCAAATATAGTATTTTTCTTAAAACAAAGCAAAATATCCCAAGAAAATGTTTATCTTTGCACCCAGAAAGCATCAAGAGCAGTCGCTACTATATATAGCGAACTCGCCAACCGAGTAAAGGATACCACGGTGGCCAAGGTACGATGCGGGAGAATAGTATTAACTTCAAAAATTTATCCTTATGAAACAGAAAAATTCAAGTTACAAGTATTATTTGGTTAGACTCTCGTCTACCCCAGTTTCTCAGTTAGTAGAGTATTTCAACAACGAAGTAGGCTCTCGCTCCTGGACTTCCCAACGTGCCACATTCGATGCCGCACTCATCGATGCCCTCATCCATAAAGGAATTGATGTGTCAGAAGTCTACGATGGCAAGAGAATAAGCTTTAATCACAAAGTCGATTTCGATTCGACACTAAAGCGACTCTCCACGACCGCATAATATACAGTAATCCGTCTCTGCAGTCTGCTCTTGCAGGGGCGATTTACCATTCGTACAAGTTTGCCTTAGCCTCAACTTCGTTTTCTATTTCATCAGGTAGAGCTGGGAAGAAATCAATACCAGTTAAACGTTCCACTTCATCCACTGAGTTTACATACTGGTCTTTCTTTTTCGTTCCTTCGTTATTCTTCACGACAAAGCCAATAGCCTTTGGTTTTCCTTCCAAACATAAGACCACCTTAAAAAAAGCCTCAGGCACTACTACTTTATTATAACCAATGACCTCATGTACTTTGTCGTAATACAACGGCCCACACACGATATATACGCCACCATATTTTTTCGCCCACTTACGGCAATCAGTTTCTACTCTATTCCATAGGCCACTATTCAAGCCTCTATCTTGAGGGCACATATTGGAAAGCAAGAAAGTTTCACTCATAGCATCGGCATCCCACTTATTATCACCTGCAGGACACATGTGTCCTCTAGACCAAGAACTGCCCCTATAATCATCATTTGTGGCCCTAGGAGCAGGGACATCATAATCTTCTCTATAGTCATTTGACCTTGCCCACTCGCCATCAGCATGAGATGTTGTTAGATACCATGCTACCCAATTGGGGCATTTCGTATCTTTATTATAAGACACTGTATATGCTTTTCTCTTTATTAATTGTTCAGCAACATCTCGTGATATTATTGGAATCTCAACAGAATTAACAGTAATAGTTTTATTTGTCAGATCTTCACTTGTTTCTTCTACGTCAGATACAAAACTATGTTTCTGATTTAAAGACGAATATGCTATCTCATCTTCTTTAGGAGAATCTGCCTTTCCATAATATTCGCCCTCAAATTCCTGGAATTCAGAACTTGAACATTGGCATGAATATATCATAAAGCCCAAGAACACAAAACAAGAAAACATATTCTTACTCATTGTATATCAATCAGTGTTGTTCATCCTAATATTACCAATGACTGGCACTATGTGTATCAAAAATCTCTGATTATTAACTTCTACAGAGTCGCGAGGGACGCCTTTCACACCACTACCAGCGACGACTAATTCACATTTGTCCATATTTGAGAAGTCTATACCTTCCTTCATCCAGAATTTATTAAGTTCCAAAGCTCTTTGATAACTTAGTACATCATTATTTCGGTATAGGTCTTGATTATAACCATCTGAAGAAGCCTGGCCTTCGATTACGACCAAATACTTAATATCTCCCTTTATACTATCATTTTTTTGTAATTGCTCTATTGTGCGCTTAATCTCCATTCCAGCCTTTACAATATGATGACGGATAGAATCTGCCTCGGCCACTCTGCCATCTGCATCCCCTGTTAGTTTGTATAGACTGAATTCTTTTAGCTGAAAAGTAACTTGAAGTTTAAAAATATGCTTAACATACTTGGGGTTAAATTCAAAATATGTTGAGTCGATATTTTCGACAGCTTGATAAATTGATCGTATCTCCTCATACTTATCAGCCAACTTTCTTAACTCAACTTCTTTTACTTTAAACCGATTATAGGATACTGCGAATAAAACTAACATAATAGCAAACAATGTTGTCATAATGTCAACATAGCTTGGCCAAAAAGAATGATTGTATTTATTCTCCTTCATATATTATCTACCAAATATTGACCAACTTGTTCTTCTATCACCAATATTATTTTCTTGCAATTTCCTATCTATCTCTTCAATTTTTTTATCAAGTGCTTTAATCTCTTCTGTAGGTATCCTTTCTGTCGGAATTGACGCGATTAATCTTTTTACCTCATCGAATTCTTTAGTTAACCCATTTATTTTCGATATAACATTCTGACCACCTTTTTCTAATCCTTCATCCCATATTACATCAAGTTTCTGCTGTATAGAAGATAATAGCTGCATATGATCGGATAATGATGTATCTAGATAATTTTTCGTCTCCTCGATTTTTTGAAGTTGGTTAGAATGATTATTTTTCAAATCGTCCACTGAATCAATTAGAGGATTATTGGTTCTAAACTTATCTACACTATCGAACACATCAACTGTAGACAGACGAATATCTTCAAGCTTTTCAACTAAATCAGAATCTGCTTTAAGAGCTTTGTCGATAGATTCAAGTTTCTCTAATAAACCAGGAATCTTATTCAATTGTTTAAATTCCGTTCTTATATCAGAAACAGTGAATGCACTCTCAAGCATCTCAATAAACTCCTTTTTCTTCTCAACAATTTCCCGTGCAACACTCTCCATAAATTCCTTGAACTCATCTGAATGAGTACTTATTGCTTCCGTATATTTCTTAGTCAACGTATTTACATCATCAATCTGAGCACTACATACCTTTTCCAACTCTTCTGTTGATAGTTCTTGGAAATTGTTTATAACTTTTGTGTTCTTCTCAAGGGCATTTATTTGTTGTTGTATAAGATTTATTTCTCTATTGCCAATAAGTTGATTCTGAGCCAGGCCTTCTCCGAATTTATTTATATTATCTTCAAAATTCACAAATCTATCAAGAATAGATTTCAATTTATTGACAATATCTTGAGGCAATTCCAGGGACAAAAGATATGCTTCTTGCGCATCCATTAATTCCTGTGTCGATGTATTTAGGAATTCTTTTTGCTGCTCTAAATAAACGATATTCTCTTCTAATGAATCCAAAGAATGAACAGAGTCAACAAACTTATCTAGGGTTTCTGTCATCTTTTCAGTCCTTAGCTCAACGAGAAGGGATTTAACATTTGTAGACACCTCATTAAGTTCGCCAATGTTCTCGCCCATTATCTTGACTGCATCTGTTACAACAGTAACGTTTTTTCTAAACTCATCTCCAAAAGCTTTGGTACACTCATCAAATGTGTCATGGAATTTTTTTATTACCGTATCAAAAGCCGGAACAAAATTATTAATAGTATCCTTCAATTTTGCCAATGATTCCACTACACTAGTACCTAACGTTGGCATTAGTTGATTTTGAATAAAGTCGTAAAACACATTTTTACGCTCATCCATTTTTTTCTTTGCACGAGATGCTTGATGGTTAGATTTTGTTGTCAAAAACAAACCACACAAACTAGTTAGCATAGAAATCATTACTCCGTAAATCAGGCCATTAATCTTGCCATCATCATCCAGGTTCATTAAATTTACGCTAAAAACAAAAAGACCCAAAAAGACACCCGTAAAAGTCCCCATCAGCCCTATATATGTAGGCATGGAAAGGTTAGATGTCGAATTCTCAAAAATCGTTTCAGTGAATCTTTCTGTCTTATTTTGAATCACAGCGAAATCTGTTGTTCCAACATTCTGACGAACATATTTATTCAGTTCTTCTATTAATTTTTGCAAAGAAGTTGATCCTGACTCATAGTCATTATCAGAAGTATAGGCAATTAGCTTTCGTCCATCCTGATCTTCAACCAAGCTATAATCGTCAGTGCTATCTGCAATAAAGAAATTCTTCATTCTTTTTGTTGCAGACATATTTCTACGATATGTATTTATTTGCCATATTAAAAAGCAAATAGTGACACATATAGACACAATCAATGTAGCATCCATCTCTATTCCTTTTTTGTAAGATTAAATACCTGCTGAATAATTGGAATAAAGAACAATGAATCATTATAACTCTCATCCTCCTTTATATCTCGTATATAAATCTTATCAAGTTCATCGCCAGGATTTACATTAAGCATACTCTTTATCTTTTCAGCTTTTTCATCTAATTTTTCCTCTTTTATAAGAAGCTTCAGCATACTCATATAAAGCTCGTTAAGATGTTTTACTTCACCAACAATACCATTTCTTAAGATCGGCTTATAATCCTTGTTAAGTTCATCAATAGACTCATATTGTTTCTTACCAAAACCAACATACTGGAAGGTTGAAGGTGACACTCTATCCTTATCACGATACAATCCTCCATAGCATGTACTTTCCTTTCGTTGCTCTGGAAGTATAATCTGAACATCTCGAACATTATCGCCAAATATATCTCTTAAGATAATCATTGTCATATTAACTAGAAGCTGCTCATCTTTCGTAAGCAGATTATCTATATATTTACTGCCATTACCACTAAATGTAATAGTAGTTGGACATTCAAGTTCTTTGGCCTTATAAACAGATGCCATGTGATAAATGATAGCAGCGTAATGGTACAAGAAAAGATGTTTAAACTCACTACGAAGTTTTACGTCGATCTCTGTTTCGTTAGTATTACTCAACCAGAAGTTTATAATATCCGTAGTTGTATATTTACTTCCTTCCTTACACAAGTCTTCATTTATTGCACGCAATTCATCATTCTTGAACTGTATACTATCAATATAGCGTTTATATATACCGTTTTCGCGCGTGTCGATAAATGAATTATTTCCGTTACCCCACAAAACATCACATCCAAAATGAACAGAATTGGCTATTATAGGCTTGTCTTCACTGAAATAAACCATATCTGTTGAACCTCCACCAATATCAATAATTGATACAGCTTTGGTACTTTTGAACTTATTCATCTCCAAGAAGTAGTAATAAGGAGCTTCAGACTCTGTATAACAACGAATCTGAGATTCATTAATACACAAGATATCTTCGCATCCCCTCTTCCAGATGGCATCATAGTCTGCACGCATTCTTGTTTTGAAACTTAGAGGCTGGAACCATATTATTTGTGTTTGGCTCAGATCACCATTGTCATCCAAAATGTCACTTTTAATAATAGCTAGCAATTCACGTATGAATACCTCTGCTTCTTTCTTATTTTCTCCTTCAGACCATTTAAGATCAGTAATTACCCTATTATTACCCCCAATTCTCTTTTTCTCATAACAGAATGCAATATTACGATTATCAAACAGTGACGGGTTATCCGTTCCATTAGTCAATCTGCAAAGTGCTGTTCTCAAAGGGAATTTATACTTTTTACCATCAATAAATGGCGGTACAAATTCGGTCAGGAGGCTCTCTACTATTCTAGGATCACCAGCATCATCCCAACAATCAATTGGTTTAATTTGTTTATTATTAAGTTTATCATGAAGATAACTCATAATGGGTTTATCCATCGTAAGTTGTTGTGGCTCAGAATAATTATTTGATTCTCGTCGTGATACATAGGTATTGGAAGTACCAAAGTCAATGGCATAGGTATAAGACTTTGATGAGCGCTGTGACAAAGTCCACTTAGGAATCAATATGCCACATGCGTCTTCATCTATCTGAAGCCTTATCACATCGAACGCAGTATTAAATATTTCATAAAATAACGTTGTACATGAATCGCCTTGACTTTGTTCAGAGCGTGTAACCTGAGGGCGAGCACCTTTTGTAAAGCTTTCCGAATCAGCCACTTCAATTAAATCACAACCTATGTCATCATTACGTTTAACAAAGAAATCTAATTGCACCTTATCTGCATTCAATTGGTCATTATCGTTATCGTCATAAAGTGCAAACATTACTTTGAAATAATTGTTCTCTGTTGGTTCTTGTGACAGAGTACGGGGAAATAAACCAATATCAAAGTTTACAAGCCAGGTCTTCTTAATATCAGCAATACAACCATACTCGGTTGTAGGTTTGTCTTCATATCTGTATTCGCGCTTGTAAGTTTCGTCATTGAATTCAAATGAAACTTCAACTTTTGCAAAAGAACCCGTTTTTCTGTTCTCTTTAAAGCAGATATTAATTTCGTCTAAAGGAAGAACATCCAATGCCTCCTTGGTCAATGGAATAATATAATCATAATCACGCTCATCATTATCATTAACATATTGTGGTACAAAGAAATTATCCCCAGATATACGGTATGGTAACTTGATAATATAATCACTAAAAAAGTTTAGTGTGTCAGTACCATTACTTTCTGAAATAGTAAGTCCATTAATAACAAGCGCATTATTATCTTCAGTCAATACGGGTTTTGTCTTCAAATGATATTTTTTACGCGTATCGCTATCATTAAAAGAATCAATGTAATCTCTGATATGCTCAAAGTCGTTAGATACCACTTGAGATCTAAACAATTCAAACATATACTTCTTAAACTCACGTGGTCGATCCTCAAACATACATATTTCACCAAAATACTTTCCCTTACCCTTACGGTTTATTAATGGCATATCATTGTAGCGAGGACTGGAAAACTCCTTTTTCTTGCTGTATGGTTTTCTATCAAGGTCTGGTGGTGTAACAAAACCTGTCATAGGAGATGTTGTAGCTAACAAATATTCTTTGCCATTATCCTCAAGCACGACAAAGTATAGAACATTTGCTTTTATATCATTTTCCATGAAGGCATTAATAGACTTTCCTAAAATAGGAGTCATATCCTCCAAACGTTGTATGTTATCTTCTTTTTTCCATTCTTTAATGAATATATTGAGTTCATCGGTAGAATGGCTCTTATGATAGTTCCAAAAATATAAGAGTTCAAAAACATCCAAACAGTCCGACACAAGTTGCTTGTAAGCTTCACCTGCATCTACTCCTTTATCTTTGTGTAACCTTTCCTCATATACTCTTCTAAAAGCCTCATTTATGACATGGAATCTTGCAAATGGTGTTGGTAAGGCATTTAATGCACTACCATTATTCGTTCTGTTCTCACCAACGTCACGTAAATCATTTTCAGTAATTTTGCCTTTTTCGGCACTCCATGTTTGAGTGGTTATACCTCGCTCTATAATATTTAAATCGATACTAGCCATAATTGTATTATTTAGAGTTTTCCTGTTTGATTATTAATCGCAGTATATGCAAAATCAAGAAAATATCGCAAAACGTTATGATGATTTTCATTTGGAATTTTACTAGCTTCTATCATATCTAATAGCAGTTCATGATCTCTGCTTGCATTAAATGAAAAGTGCTTAATGAACTTTGATAAATCTCCACTCGTTGATTTAGGTATAGACAATGGAGAAAAGCCTCTCGTGTTATTTGAGATTTCATCATACCAAGTATTGAATTTACCCATAAACTTATCCAGTGCTTTAAAATCACTATTATAGAACTTCTTGTTAAAACCATGGGTCTTCTTAAGAGGGAAAAAGGTCTCATCTTTCAAAACTTCCATTAACAAATTTAGAAGTTTCATATTAGCTACAATTCTAACCTCTTCCTTATAACCATTACCTAACGATTTCAAATCCAAGACCTCCTTATCGTCCTCTATAGCCCTACTCATATACTGAGGTCTGCTTTGCTTTGAACGGTTCCTTAGGAAATCAAATAAAGCAGTTGCAGCAATCATCTCTATAAAATGCGCTGAATTTTTCTGCTCTGCTTCGTTATTGTCATAAGAGGCTTGATGGCTAATATCTCCTATATAATAAAGATAATCAGGATTAACATTTTTCTCATAATAAGCCAATGCAGCCTTTGTCTTAGTAATAAAGTTTGCAGAATCAATATCACTTTTGGTTGTACTTGGATCTTCAAGGGAGAAGTATGGGAAAACGGTAACCGCTCCAACAAATGCCTTTTGAACCATAGGATGTCCTTCACAATTACATATTTTATTAAGCAACAACGGGAAACCAGATGCCCCTGTACCTCCAAAAATAGAACTAAAGATAAAGACTCTATCTCCATCTTTAAAATGCCTCAGAAAAGCTTCCCACCAATCTTGATTATCAATCAGATTTCCAAGAACAATTGTACCCACATTAGGGTTTCCCTTAAAACCTACAGAGAGTGCATTGTTCAAATTTGATTCCGACAATATTGTTTGGACAAGGAATCTGTTTATATCATTTGCAGGAATACGGCCAACCTCCAAGAAATCCCTTAATGTTCTATTATCGGCCAACGATGTTGATGTATCATTTTGCTTTCCATCATACTCATAATATCTTTTTATAGGAGTACAAAAGAAGCCATCAAGAGGGTTATGTTGGTCTTTATCAACATCCGCCTTTCCGACGACCTTATTGTAAACATCAATATAATCATTTATTAATAGATCCAAATTCTTTTTCTCCTCTAATTGCTCATGAGGATCTATCAAAATTGGACATATCTCATAACCATTAGTCTTCATACCAGCAGCCATTAGCATGACTGCAGATTTCATTATGCGGAGGCCTGTACCTCCGATGCAAAAAACAAATGCCTTGCTCATGATTACCTTATTTTAAACCAGCGATATGCGTTGGTTGATGAATAATTACAAAAAATGAAAGAACAAACAAAAACCCATAATAGCGAATATATCGCATTCATAAAACAGACTTTCATTACCAGCGAAGTGTCATAGCTAACCTTTACAATGCCTAAACAAAACAAATAGGTTGCTATACCGCTTAATAATACTGCTCCAAGTCCAAATAAAGCGCAATGAAGAGGATGATAATGCCTTCCTGCTTTTCTGTTGTAAGGAATATAATAATACCAACAAACGAGTGTCGTTATAAATAACATGATAAGAAACATCCAAATATCATTTGAATCAAGCGCATTCCAGAATCTAGTGGCAAGACGCTTTTTCTTCTCTATTTCTTCTGGGTCAGTTAGAGAACTTACGGCCTTATCAACATACTCTTTTTTACTTGTGAATAAATTCACTAAAACTGTCAAAAATATCATAGCTAATCAATTTTTACTAATTAATATATGTACTGCTTTCTTGTCTCTAAAACGTTCCATGCTCACATAGCATCCTGTTAAGAATTGCTCCATTGAGTATGTACGAGAAACGTCATTGGGAGTAACAGCACCCAAAAACATTGCAAAATCATTATTCGGGAAAATAACTTCAGGAGTATTTAAGCTAATGTTTAATACGTCGGCAGTATCATACATATCACTAAGATGTAACTTAATATTTGCAAATGCTGTTCGTTTTAATTGTTTGCCATCATCCTTCTTTATGTCATACGATATATCTTTTTTTGTTAGCTTATTCACGCCAAGATCTTCCTCGCTCTTAATCGATAGATACTTAATTAACGAGTCAGGGTTTTCATACATCCAAGGATAATCGGTTATATCAACATTTAAAACAATATCACAGTCTTCGTCAAAGCCGCTAAGTGCTTTAGCATTCTCAACAGACAAATAATCCGGATCCTCAATTTTAATTTTAGGGCTCTTATAGTCAACGCCCCACTCTATATAATCTACAAAATGTTTATCTTGATTCAAAAGGGTGCAAACAAAGTTCCTCATCCAAACCACATTTTCAGGATTTCCAATAATTAAGTAATAATACGGAGACTCTTCACATACTACACTTCCTTTCTTATCTAAGAATTCTGATTTTGCAACAATCAGGCAAAGGGCTTTGTGGGAATTTGCCATCATATTTCTAATATCTGATGTATACTGTTGCAGTAGTACAGAGATTGCAGCATTGCCCACAGGATCATATTTCATATCTGATACCAACATCCCCACCTCAGACTTAGAGCAATCGATATCTCCTAGGATTCTTTTAAGCATATCTGGGACATCAGTTGAAGCGCTCGAGACAAAAGCACCCGCATTCATTTTCGTTCTAAAATCGTTTAAACCGATTTTAATAGGAGAATCACCTTGCTTGGCAAAAATATTCACGCCTTCCGTTATTGAAGCAAAATCTGAAAAAACAGACCATACATCCTTCTTAAATTGGGTAGGCTTATTTGACCGAAAAAAACCATTCATGCTGCCAGAAACTTCAACATAGAACTTTATTTCTGATGGAGCTTTTGATGTGAAAGTTGCCACTTTCTCTGTATAGTTGCCATCTATATCAAAATGAGGCAACTCGTTGGGATTTAGATGTTTTCCACAACCGACTACGTTTATACCCATAGAAATGAGTAATAAGTAGGGAATAGTTAATGAATATAATCTCTTCATACCATTCACAGCCTTTTACTCCCATATTATGGCCTTTTGTTATAGGTTTAAAATAAAAGACGTGGGAGTCACTACTTCTCGCTTATCCCATGTGCAGGCTCTCGCATCGCCTCTCTCTTAGGACAAGCAACTCGAGTTAGCCCACGCCATGATATATTGTAACAATGTACAATACACCTAACGTAGACGCTCCGTTGCGTTCCTTCGAAGAGAGTTCTAATTTGCGAGATTAGCACATCGAAGATAACGTTCGTAAACGTCCTTTACAATAAGTTATTGGCTCTTTCACCTTTACAGGCTATGTGAGTCAATTGCAAAGATAGATATTATTTACGAAATACACAAATAAAAAAGAGAAAAAAATGGTTTTGGGGAGGAAAAAGGGGCAAAACACAAAATAAATGCCAAAAAATTGGAAGTTATTGAAATAGTTCGTATATTTGCAGCGTCAAAAGTTCGCTTTTGAATATCCAGGTAAGTTTCCCGAGAAGGCAGGACTATATCGACACCGCCTTTGGAGCAAGACATCACGATAACTACTCCATTTTAAAAGCCATCCCTTGCGGGATGGCTTTTATCGTTCATAGACTTTCTTAAACGTATAGAAGAAATCAGAACGACTAGCAATTACGCGTTTTACCGAGATGTGCTTACCACCCTTGATAATAAGTACCTCGATCGCCTTTTTGTTGATTTGAAAATATTGTGTTATAGCATAAGCCAATTTACGAGTATTATAATCTCTCGTCAGATGAATTAGAATACGATTGCATTGCCCTATTGCAAAGGTACAATAATTATCTGGATTACACAAAGGAATCAGCAAATAAAAAGGAGAAAAATGGTTTTGAGGTGGAAAAAGGTGGCGTAACGCGGCAGTGGCTTTCAGCCAAGACACAGTGACCGGAGCTACGGAGCTACCGAGCTACGGAGCTACATTTGGAAAAATGATATTATGGGATAAACAATGATAAATATTAAATTATATATTTAAGTATTATATATATTATAATATATATAATACTTAAAATAAATAGACCATTTACGATGGTATGTCAAAAACCAAAAGTAGCTCCGTAGCTCGGTAGCTCCGTAGCTCGGAACAACGAACCACTTCTTTGCCAATGAAATTACGAAAATCTTGCCATAAAATTACGGCTCATGGGGCACGAAATGGTTTGCTATTTTTGTTAACATCATTTAACGAAAAGAATCGCTGAAATATTTTTTAGGTACTTTTATTATTCGTACTTTTGCAATCGATAAAGGGGACGGAAAGACAAGGCGCCTGATCAGACCACCCATAACCATTAAAAATTACAAAACATTATGGCAAAGATTTTCTATCTGTTGAAGCAGAACAACGTGAAAAATTCTGCAGTGAAAGGCAAGTGGTTCGCTAAGAGCAAGACCATCGAGACTCTGAACACCCGTAAGCTGGCTAACCACATCAGTGAGCACGGAAGTATCTACACCCCCGACGTGGTGTTCGGCGTGCTGGAGAAGTTCCGCAGTTGTCTGCTGGAGATGCTGCTCGACTCGAAGCGAGTGAAGATTGACGGACTTGGAATCTTCTACACCACCCTGGAGAATGAGGCAGGCGGTGCCGACAAGAAGGAGGATTTTACTCCACAGAAGAACCTGAAGGCGCTGCACATCCGATTCCTGCCCGACCAGCAGGCCGAGACCAACATCTCGAGTCGTGAGTTCATCAAGAAGGCCGAGTTCGTGAATGCCGAGAC
>NZ_FRBD01000034.1 GCF_900142525.1 Xylanibacter ruminicola
CTACAGAGAGATTCTATGCTATCATCACAGGCTCAGATACAACAGAATTAATCCGATGGATGAAGAAATATTGGAAAACCTCTATCGCAACGTTAAAGACTTTCATCCTCGGAATAATGAAGGATTACAAGGCTGTCAGGAACACTATCAAGCTCAACGTCACAAATGGAATTACAGAAGGATACGTCAATAAACTAAAAGCCGTGAAGCGGCTGATGTATGGAAGGGCAGGTATAGAGCTACTGAAGAACAAACTTGTATTGGAGCATGTACTTTTCAACTAAATTGCAGAAGAACCACCAAAATCAGGAAAAGACATATCGTTTATTGAACGTAAATAATTGACGCTGTGACGCAGTTACACCGTTGCTTTAGGTTTTTCGCATAGTTGCCTATTTCTTGAAGATTTATTTTATATTATTAATATATTATAATATATTAATAATATATATAGATTTCTACATGTTTGATACTTCGATGAGAGCAAATGAAACTGCGTAACCGCGTCACTGAGTCGACTGACAATTCTTAATATTTTACATTTTAACATTTGAAATAAATTAGAAAAGAACTTGAGAAAGGCTTGTTTTGCATCTCTATTTTTTGTACCTTTGCAACGTCAATGAGGATGAAATTATGCGCTCCCACGAGAGAAATTTTACTGGCCCACGGGAGAGAATAATAAATCGCGTGAAGGGGTGCGGATGGCAATCGGATTTGATAAGGAAGATGGAGGATGGACGAAGAGCTGAAAGACGTCGCAGCAACTATGAAAAACTTCTAACATTTGACCAGAACCTTTAGTAACAAACCATTAAAAAAACAAGATTATGGCACTGAAAGTAAAAGCAAAGGAACAGTATCAGAACATTGGTAAGTATGCGGGCTCGTACCGCTACGTGATGATGCCGGAGCTCTATTGCTGGGATGCAGCCGGCGAGGTAATCAAGGCATGGGCGACTGAGGGTCACAGCGTGGCTCTGCCAGGACTGGGCACCATGCGTTTCGGAGTTCGCTCTATTATGTTGCGATAACTCACAGCTTCTGCAGCTCGGTGTAGATGCGCTGAACGGGGAGGCCCATCACGTTGTAGTAGCTACCATTAAGGCCTGTAACGCCGATATAGCCTATCCACTCCTGGATGCCATAGGCACCGGCCTTATCGAATGGGCGATAATGACGGACGTAGTGCAGAATCTCATCATCGGTGAGCTGCTTGAAGGTGACATCGGTGGTGACAGAGAACGAGCGCTGCTTCTGACTAGTGAGCAGACAGACGCCTGTGGTTACCTGATGGGTGCGACCACTTAGCTCGCGGAGCATACGCACGGCATCGGCCTCATCCTTAGGTTTGCCAAGAATATCGTGGCCAACGATAACAACGGTGTCGGCGGTGATGATAAGCTCGTCGGGCGCCATCGTGGCGCGATAGGCATCGGCCTTCTTCTCGGCTATATACTGAGCCACATCGCTGGCAGGCAGCGAAACGGGATAGCTCTCGTCGATACCATCGATGACACGCACCTGGAAATCGAGCCCCAACCCTGCCAAGAGCTCCTTGCGGCGCGGCGAATTACTAGCGAGAATATATTTTACCATCCGAATGCTTTTTCGTTCATAACCCACTTACCTTGGGCGCGCAGCACCTGCTCGATGACATCGCGACCACAGCCATAACCGCCATCGCGGTGAGAGATATAGGTGCTGACAGCCTTAATCTCAGGACAAGCATCCTTAGGGCACACAGGGCACCCCACCCTTTGCATAATCTCCATATCGGGAATATCGTCGCCCATATACATAATCTCATCGTCAGCGAGGCCGTACTTAGAGAGGAACTCATCGTAAGTGGCTATCTTGACAGCACAGCCGAGATAGATATCCTGAACACCAAGACCCTCGTAACGCACGCGGATGCTATCGACACGGGCACCAGAGAGAATGGCAATACGGAGGCCGAGCTTAACGGCCAACTGAATGGCATAGCCATCCTTGATGTTGACAGTGCGCAGGGGCACGCCATCGGCGCTGAGATTGATGGTCTCGGCACTCAACACACCATCGATATCGAAGATGATAGCCTTTATCTTTGTTAAGTCGTAATTGATCATATTGAACATTGAACATTGAACATTGAACATTAGAACTTGTTCAGGTGGACGTTTTCCCATTTCAGTTTTTCCTCGTCTTGAGGTTTGCGCTCGTCTTGCCAATGGCCGATGGCTAGGATGCAGAGACAGCAGAAGTTATCGGGGATGCCCAGTACACCACGGATGACATCGTCGGCTGGGGTGCCATCGGAGAGACCACGACCACGCATCTGAATCCAGCACGAACCCAAGCCAAGCTCCTCGGCCTGATACTGCATGGAAATGGCGGCGATGGAGCCATCTTCGACCCAACAGTCGTTCTGCATGGGATCGCCCAGAACGGCGATAGCCACAGGGGCATCCTTAAGGAACTGACTGCCCATGGCCTTGGCATCGCTGAGCTTGAGGAGATCCATCTTATCATCGACCACCACAAACTGCCAGGCACGCTGACTCTTAGACGTGGGCGACATCAAAGCGGCACGAAGAATGAGCTTGAGGTGCTCGGGATCGACCTCCTGAGCAGAGAACTTACGATGGCTGCGGCGCATCTGCGCCAGATCTTTGAAATTTGTCATATCTGAATAAAATTTTCTGCAAAGATACATTAAAAAAATAGAATTAAGAATTTAGAATGGATTTTTTTATGTATTTTTGCAATCGTGAAAAGACTAACAACCACCATCTATACCGAGTGCAAAGGCATGCCAGAGCTGCACAAAGGTAGCTACTTCCACAGCCGCGAGCTGATGGAAGTGCTGGAGCAAGTGCCCCGACAACGGCCGTATATGGTGGTGGTGACCGACGAAGAGGGGCGCGAGCTGAGCCATATGCTGGGCATAGTGAGATATCGCACGCTGATACTGCCACCCTACCTGCTGATACACTGCAGAATACTAGGCGAAGGCGTGTATGCCGACCCTACTACCAAGGATCAGCTGCTGGGCGAGATGCTGAACACCCTGACACACAAGCTAGACAACCGCGTGCTATATATAGAGGTGAGCAACATGAGCCAGAAGATGATGGGATACAAGCAGCTGCGACAGGCTGGCTACTACCCCGTGAACTGGATGAGCATACACAACTCGCTGCATCGCCACGCACCCGAGGAGCGGATAACAGAGAAACTGCAGCGACGCATAGACCAAGCCCACGAACGAGGCGTGCGCACAGAGCTGGTAAAGACGGAAGATGACTTTAAGGCTTTTTCGCGACTGCTGAGAAAGCACCACATCATGAAACCCAAACGCTATATTCCAGACGACATATTCTTTAAAAAAGCGATGGACCAAGACGGCGCAGAGCTGTTTGTGACGAAGTATCACGGCTGGGTGATAGCCTGTGCGGCTGTGGCATACAGCGAGGGCGATGCCTACCTATGGTACTCGGCATTCAGACGAAAAACCTTCCACAAGCTGCACCCCGACACTATGGTGGTGTGGGACGTGATGAAGCACGCCTACGAGAAAGGATGCCAGCACATGCGATTTATGGACGTAGGACTGCCATACGGCAAGAACCCCTACCGCGAATTCATACTACGATTTGGCGGTAAGGAACAAAGCACCTACCGATGGTTCAGATTCTCCATCAGATGGGTAAACAAGCTGCTGGCCTGGATATATAGAGAGTAAACACCCTACTCTTTCATCGGGTCGGCCTCTTTGGTCAGGTCGCCATCGCCCGCGCCACTCATGATGTCCATGACCTCGTCATCAGTAGCGCCCATATCGATATTCTTATCCTTAGGAATATTAGGCATCTCGAGGGCTGCATCGTTATCGACCATACCCGCGTTGTTGATAGAGTCGATGGCGGCAGAATCGGTTACCAATGGGCGATACTCGATATTCTCCTCGACAATGGGTGTGGGCTGCTGACTGCGACCACGGCAAGCAGCGAGCAACAGAACTACTAAAGAAACTGCGATAAAATGATACTTACTCATATGATTGTTATTATATTCGTTCTACTTGCTTAACGCCCTTAACGGTGCGCAGCTTCTTGATGAGCGCCTCGAGGCGCGATGTGTCTTCGAGCATCACAACCAGATTGCCACTAAACAGTCCGTCGTGGCTATCGATATTGATACTACGCAAAACGAGCTTCTCGTCCTTAGAGATGATGCTGGTAAGGTTGTTGACAATACCAATATCGTCGTTACCAATCACTCGCAGAGAAATGCTATACTGCGACGAGCCCTTGCCACTCCACTTGGCCTTGACGATGCGATAGCCAAAACGGCGACGCAACTCAGGGGCATTGGGGCAATCGCAGCGGTGAATCTTAATGCCGCCATTGACGGTGACAAAACCGAAAACCTCGTCGCCATAGATGGGCGAACAACACTTGGCCAGCTGATAATCGAGGCCTTTAAGATTGCGATCGATGACAAGCACATCGTCGTTGACGACCTGATTCAAGCCAGCTATCTTCGACTCGTCGAGCTCGAATTCGGAGGCAGAACGTGCTTGATTATCTCCTGTAACCACGCGCTCGTTCTCTTTGAGTTCCAAGAACTTATCAATCACATCGTTGGTATCAAGAACACCATCGGCAATAGCCTTATAGAAGTCGCTCACCTCCTTATAACCCATCTTGCGGATGACATTGAACATGACGCCCTCGTCTTGTTCGAGTTTGCGATTGCGGAACTTGCGCTCAAGCATCTCCTTGGCAAAGAGACCATCCTTAACCTGAGTCTCCTTAAGCGCCAGGCGGATTTTGGATTTGGCACGCGAGGTCTTGACGATGTTGAGCCACTCCTGGCGTGGTTTCTGATTGGCTGAGGTAAGAATCTCTACCTGATCGCCACTCTTGAGCTGATAGCGGATGGGCACCACCTTGCCATTGATGCGGCCGCCCGTACACTGATTGCCCAGTTTAGAGTGGATGTGATAAGCAAAGTCGAGCACTGTGGCACCAACAGGGAACTTCCACAGGTCGCCTGCAGGCGTGAACACAAACACCTCGTCTTCGTACAGTTCCATCTTAAACTGGTCCATCGCATCGAGCCCGTCAGAATGCTCGAGCATAGAGCGGATGCCCGTGAGCCACTCGTCGAGCCCCGTTTCGCCCTTAACGCCCTTATAGCGCCAGTGGGCAGCCACGCCTCGCTCGGCTACCTCGTCCATGCGTTCGGTGCGTATCTGAACCTCAACCCACTTCTGCTCAGGACCCAGCACGGTGATGTGCAACGACTCATAGCCATTCGACTTGGGCACCGAGAGCCAGTCGCGCAAACGCTTGGGGTTGGGCTGATACATATCGGTGATGATAGAATAGGCCTGCCAGCACTGCATCTTTTCCTGCTCTTGAGGGCAGTCGATGATGATGCGGATGGCAAACAGATCGTAGACACCCTCGAAGGGGCACTTCTGCTTCTGCATCTTCTGCCAGATGGAATGGATAGACTTGGTGCGACCCTTAATGTGACACTTGATGCCAGCAGCTTTAACCTTCTGTTCTACAGGCTTTATGAAGCGCTCGATGTAGGCATCGCGAGCAGCCTTAGTGGCACTCAATTTCTCACGGATATGGTAGTAGGCATCGTGTTCCATATACTTGAGCGAGAGGTCTTCTAACTCGCTCTTGAGCTTATACAAGCCCAGCTTATGAGCCAGGGGCGCATAGAGATAAGCAGCCTCTTGCGATACCTCGAGCTTGGCCTCTACATTCTCAGTGTCGCGTATCTGGCGCATCAGATTGACACGATTGGCTATCATGATGAGAATGACACGCATATCCTCGGCAAACGACAACAACAGATTACGGAAGTTCTCGCTCTCTACGGCTGGATTCTTATCGTAAAGCTGCTGGATGCGATTGAGGCCATGAAGAATGCGGGTGACAGACTCGCCGTGAGACTTCTGAACCTCCTCGAGGGTGATGTTACCTGCCTCGATATCAGGTATCAGCTCAACAGCCTCGATAGCATCGCCTTTCAAGCCAATTTCCTCTGTCAGGATCTCGGCTGTCTGGCGCGCCATGCGCTTCTTCTCTTCGTATGTAAATGCAAATTTTTCGGCCATAAACAACAAATTTCGGCACAAAGATACATTTTTCTGCGAATTAATGAACGTTTTTCAAAAAAAAAGGTTACTTTTGCCGTAGATTTTTTGACTAAAAGTACCTTATTAAATTATGTTAGCAGAGAAAGACTTAAAGCAAATTGCTCAGAAAGGTATTACCAAGGAGCAAATCGAGAATCAGTTAAACGAGTTTAAAACAGGTTTTCCATTCCTGAAGCTGGAGGCTGCTGCAGGCATAGGCAAAGGCATTATTGCCCCTAATGCCGATGAGCGCCAGAAGCTAGTGGATGCATGGAACGAGTATAAGGCTGCAGGCAAGCGAGTGGTGAAGTTTGTGCCTGCAAGTGGTGCTGCAAGCCGTATGTTCAAGAACATGTTTGCATTTGTTGATGCCGACTATGATGTGCCCACTACCGACTTCGAGAAGAAATACTTCGACCAGATAGAAAACTTTGCCTTCTACGAGGCTCTGGACGCAGTATGCCAGAAGAACGAGGGCAAGGGCATTAAGGCACTGATGGCCGAGGGTAAGTACAAGGCTGTGGCTGCCAACATGCTGAAGGCCGAGGGACTGAACTACGGACAGCTGCCCAAGGGATTGCTGCTGTTCCACAAGTATGCCGAGGGAGCCCGCACACCTATGGAGGAGCATCTGGTAGAGGGCGCACTCTATGCAGCAAGTAATGGCGAGGCCCACGTGCACTTCACCGTGAGCCACGAGCACATGGAGCTGTTCAAGGCCAAGGTAGCCGAGAAAGCCGACTACTTTGCACAGAAGTATGGCATCAAATACGACATCAGCTTCAGCGAGCAGAAGCCATCGACAGATACTGTTGCTGCCAACCCCGACAACACCCCATTCCGCAATGAAGACGGCTCGCTGCTGTTCCGCCCAGGCGGACACGGCGCCCTGATTGAGAATCTGAACGAGATCGAGGCAGACGTCATCTTCATCAAGAACATCGACAACGTGGTGCCCGACCGCTTGAAGCCAGAGACTGTAGAGTGGAAGCAGGTTATCGCTGGCGTATTGGTAACACTGCAGAAGCAGGCCTTTGAGTATCTGAAGATGCTAGATGCAGGCGCCACCCCAACCCAGCTGGAAGAGATTGCTGCCTTTGTAGCTAAGAACCTGTGCACAGATGCTAAAAATAATAAGGTAGATGCAGAGTATCTGCGCAGGAAGCTGAACCGCCCTATGCGTGTTTGCGGTGTAGTAAAGAACGTAGGAGAGCCTGGTGGCGGTCCGTTCCTTACCTATAATCAGGATGGTACAGTAAGCCTGCAGATTCTGGAGAGCAGTCAGATTGACACCAACAACGAGGCCTATATGAAGATGTTTACTCAGGGTACGCACTTCAACCCAGTAGATCTGGTGTGTGCCGTAAAGGACTATCAGGGCAAGCCATTCAATCTGCCTGACTTTGTAGACAAGACCACAGGATTTATCTCATCGAAGTCGAAAGCTGGTAAGGAGTTGAAGGCGCTGGAGTTGCCAGGACTGTGGAATGGAGCCATGAGCAACTGGAGCACCGTATTCGTAGAGGTACCGCTGGGCACATTCAATCCTGTTAAGACGGTTAACGATCTGCTACGCGAGCAGCATCAGTAAGCATACAATAATCCCCGCCTCGAAATGAAGCGGGGACTTTTTTTATTATTTTATCCAAGAATCTTGTCGATAGCCTTAACGCCTCGTTCAGTACACATGCCTCGAATAGATACGAACACGATGTTCTTGAATATCTCTTCGATAGAATATGTGCGATACAGCTCCTGCTCCATGATGTACTGCCCCATCACATCGAACAGCTTGACGGCCAGCTCGTAATTCACATCGGCACGGAAATAACCCTCGCCAACACCTCGCTTATAGAAGTCGATACTATGCTGACGCATCTCCAAATTCTGCTGATTCAGAAAATCCTGAAGCTGAGGATAGCGTATCATCTCAGAGAAAAACAAAGGATTGGTCATTTTGAAATCGGCCACCTTCTGGTGATACACCTCAAGCAGAATCTCCATCACATCATTACAACGACACAACACTTGATTCATCACAGCCTGACGCTGCTTGAAATGACACACTACCACCTCGTAAAGCAAATCTTCCTTATTACTATACAACTCGTAGATGGTTCGCTTTGAAATACCCATCTTGCGAGCCACATCGTCCATCCTGACCAGACGAATGCCATGCTTGAGGAAAAGCTTCATCGCCACATCAACGATTTTGTCGCGAAGCCCTAATTTGTACTGGGAAATTTCACTATTTTCTTGCATATTAATCCATTTTGCTGCAAAGATACAAAAAAAATCCAAAAACGCAAATGATTTTCAAAAGTTTTATGTATTTTTGTGCCCGTATTTCAGAATAATCACATAATTAATAATACACAATGGTAAAGATCTCGAAAGAAGCCGCACTCCAATATCATGAGAGCGGACGCCCAGGTAAAATTGAAGTAAAGCCAACAAAGGCTTATCGTACACAAACAGACTTAAGTCTGGCTTACTCACCAGGAGTAGCCTATCCTTGTCTTGAAATTCAGGAGAACCCCGACGATGCGTACAAGTACACAGATAAGGGAAATCTGGTAGCTGTTATCTCAAACGGTACTGCAGTACTTGGTTTGGGCGATATTGGCGCGCTGAGCGGCAAGCCCGTGATGGAAGGTAAGGGACTGCTGTTTAAGATATACGGTGGTATCGACGTATTCGACATCGAAGTAGCTGAGAAAGACCCAGAGAAGTTCTGCGAGGCTGTTGAGCGCATCGCTCCTACCTTCGGAGGTATCAATCTGGAGGATATCAAGGCACCTGAGTGCTTCTATATCGAGGACCGCCTGAAGAAGACACTCGACATACCCGTAATGCACGACGACCAGCACGGTACCGCTATTATCAGCGCAGCTGGACTGAAGAACGCTATGGAGGTAATCGGAAAGGACATCAAGAAGGTTAAGATAGTAGTGAACGGTGCTGGTGCTGCCGCCATCAGCTGTACCAAGCTGTATATGGCTATCGGTGCACAGAAGGAGAACATCGTGATGCTCGACTCTAAGGGCGTTATCTCAGTAGAGCGTACAGACCTGAACGAGCAGAAGAAATTCTTTGCCACCACACGTACCGGCATTCACACTCTGGCCGAGGCCGTGAAGGATGCTGATGTATTCGTAGGACTCTCGAAGGGTAACGTGCTGTCGCAGGATATGGTGAAGTCGATGGCTAAGGATCCCGTGATCTTTGCGCTGGCTAACCCCGTGCCTGAGATTTCGTACGAGGATGCAATGGCAGCACGCCCTGATGTACTGATGTCAACAGGTCGTACCGACTATCCAAACCAGATTAACAACGTTATCGGATTCCCCTACATCTTCCGCGGTGCTCTGGATGTACACGCCAAGGCCATCAACGAGGAGATGAAGCTGGCAGCCGTACACGCCATCGCTGACCTGGCTAAGCAGCCTGTGCCCGATGTTGTGAACGATGTATATAAGGTGAACAACTTGACCTTCGGACGCAACTACTTTATTCCAAAGCCCGTTGACCCACGACTCATCACCGAGGTTTCTTCAGCTGTTGCCAAGGCTGCTATCGAGAGTGGTGTAGCCCGTAAGAACATCGAGGATTGGGATGAATACAAGCGTTCGCTCTCTGTACTGCTGGGTCAGGAAACCAAGCTCACCCAGAAGCTCTACGCTACAGCAGCAGCTCACCCACAGCGTGTGGTATTTGCCGAGGCTGTTCACCCCACCATGCTGAAGGCTGCTGTACAGGCCAAAGCCGAGGGCATCTGTCAGCCTATCCTGCTGGGTAACGACGAGGTGATTACCAAACTCGCTGCATCACTCGACCTGAATCTGGATGGCATCGAGATTGTAAACTTGCGCCATCCTAGCGAGCAGGAGCGTCGTGAGCGCTATGCCCGCATACTGACTGAGAAGCGCCAGCGCGAGGGTTACACTTTCCAGGAGGCTAACGATAAGATGTTTGAGCGCAACTACTTTGGTATGATGATGGTTGAGACGGGCGAGGCCGATGCATTTATCACAGGTCTCTACACCAAGTACTCTAACACCATCAAGGTAGTAAATGAGGTAATCGGTATCCGTCCTGAGTATAAGCACTTCGGAACCATGCATATCATCAACTCGCCAAAGGGTACTTACTATATCGCCGACACCATGGTGAACGAGAATCCAGACCGCGAGACACTGCTCGACCTCTCGAAGCTGGTGGCAACAGCAGTACGCTTCTTCAACGAGAAGCCTGTCATCGCCATGATATCACACTCTAACTTCGGCTCGAACACCAGCGATGGCGCGCTGAAGGTAAAGGATACCGTAGCCAAGATGCAGGAGTTGTATCCCGATCTGCCTATCGACGGTGAGATGCTGCTGAGCTTCGCACTCGACGATGAGCTGCGCGACGAGCAGTATCCATTCACACGCCTGAAGGGTAAGAAGGTAAACACACTGGTATTCCCCAACCTGACATCAGCACGCTCATCTTACAAGATGCTGCAGATGCTGGGAACCGATGCTGAGATTATTGGCCCGATCCAGATGGGATTGAACAAACCTATCCACTTTATCGACTTTGGTGCCAGTGTACGAGATGTCGTAAATATCGTGGCTGTAGCGACAATTGATGCGTATGTGGACAAAATTAAGAACAAATTGTCAGCAATAGGCAAATAATAGTTACACATTATTATATATATAAGGCCTCTTTTTTGTGCTCGGACACAGAAAAGGGGCTTTTTTATGCCATTTTGACTTGACATAAATCAATAAAGTTACAAATTGATAGCTTTTTAAAGAAAAAAGTGATAAAAAGTTTGGTATTACGGCAATAATGCTATAATTTTGCAAGCAGAAATTTAGAATTAATCACAAACAACAACGAAAAAAGAATTAAATTATGAATGCAGCAAAAGTTGTAGAAGAATTGAAGCAGCGCTTCCCCAATGAGCCGGAGTACATCCAGGCAGTTTCTCAGGTACTTCCCACTATCGAGGAGGAGTATAACAAGCACCCCGAGTTTGAAAAGGCAAACCTTATCGAGCGCCTTTGCATCCCCGATCGTGTTTGCGAGTTCCGTATCACATGGGTAGACGATCAGGGTAAGGTACAGACCAACATGGGTTACCGTATCCAGCACAATAACGCCATTGGCCCTTACAAAGGCGGTCTGCGTTATCACAAGAGTGTAAACCTGGGTATCCTGAAGTTCCTGGCTTTCGAGCAGACTTTCAAGAACTCTCTGACAACTCTGCCTATGGGTGGTGCTAAGGGAGGTTCAGACTTCTCACCACGTGGAAAGAGCGATGCTGAGGTAATGCGTTTCTGCCAGGCATTCATGAACGAGCTTTATCGCGTAATCGGTCCTGATGAGGACGTACCAGCTGGAGATATCGGTGTAGGTGGTCGTGAGGTTGGCTATCTGTTCGGACAGTACAAGAAGCTCACACACCAGTTCCAGGGCGTACTCACTGGTAAGGGTCTCTCATTCGGTGGTTCACTCATCCGTCCTGAGGCTACTGGTTACGGTACAGTATACTTCCTCACCTCTATGCTGGCTACACGCGGCATCGAGCTGAAGGGCAAGAAGGTGCTGATTTCAGGTTCAGGTAACGTAGCACAGTATGCTGCTGAGAAGTGCTTGCAGCTGGGTGCTATTCCTATGACTCTCTCTGACTCAGACGGTTACATCTACGATCCAGACGGAATCGACTTCGACAAGCTGGCTTATGTTAAGGAGCTGAAGAATGTTGAGCGCGGACGTATTAAGGAGTATGCTGAGGAGTATCCTAACGCTGTTTACCATGCAGGTGAGCGTCCTTGGCACGAGAAGGCAGATATCGCTCTGCCTTGCGCTACTCAGAACGAGATCAATGGTGAGCAGGCTCAGGCTCTCGTAGACAATGGTGTTATCGCTGTTGCTGAGGGTGCTAACATGCCTTCACTCCCAGAGGCTATCAAGATCTTCCAGGATAACAAGCTGCTCTATGCTCCTGGTAAGGCTTCTAACGCTGGTGGTGTATCAGTATCAGGTCTGGAGATGAGTCAGAACTCTGAGCGTCTGAGCTGGACTGCTGAGGAGGTTGACAACTACCTGAAGCGTATCATGAACGATATCCACGAGAACTGTGTTAAGTACGGTACTCAGGCTGATGGCTACATCAACTATGTGAAGGGTGCAAACGTTGCCGGCTTCATGAAGGTTGCTAACGCCATGATGGCTCAGGGCATCGTGTAATACACTACTCGAATCCAGTTATGAATTGAATATGCAATAAATATACTAAGCCATTACTTGTATAATACTTAAATCAGATAGTTAGTAAAAAGTAAAGTATAAAAGGTTAAAACTGGAATGGGAGGGGCTAGCTCGTGATGAGTTGGCTCTTTCTTTTTGTTAAATATCTATAAAAATCTTAATTATCAATTATCAATTGTCAATTATCAATTAAAATCTTCGTACCTTTGCAGCCGTTTTATCCCCCGTAGGGGGAATAGGAGCCGGAACAGGCGCTTGCTCCTATGGATTATTAACCCTTTAAAAATGGTCTGGTAAACGTCTGTCCAGATCCCGCTCCGACAAAAAACGAGGAGCACAATATTATTTATTATGTCAGAATTAACAAAGAACGTTAAGCCACTCGACGATTTCAATTGGGACGAGTTCGAGAATGGAACAGTTGCTAATGTTAGCAAGGAAGAGCTCGACAAGGCTTACGACGAAACCCTGAACAAGGTTGCCGACCATCAGGTAGTAGAGGGCACAGTTATCTCTATTGACAAGAAGGAAGTTGTTGTCAACATCGGCTACAAGAGCGACGGTATCATCCCCGCTTCTGAATTCCGCTACAACCCAGATCTTAAGATCGGCGACAAGGTTGAGGTTTATGTTGAGAGCGCTGAGGACAAGAAGGGTCAGCTGATCCTCTCTCACAAGAAGGCACGTCTGAGCCAGTCTTGGGAGAAGGTTAACGAGGCACTCGAGGCAGATGCTATCATCCAGGGTTACATCAAGTGCCGCACTAAGGGTGGTATGATTGTTGACGTATTCGGTATCGAGGCATTCCTCCCCGGATCTCAGATCGACGTTCATCCTATACGCGACTACGACCAGTTCGTAGGTAAGACTATGGAGTTCAAGGTTGTTAAGATCAACCAGGAGTTCCGCAACGTTGTTGTATCTCACAAGGCTCTCATCGAGCAGGAGCTCGAGGCTCAGAAGAAGGAGATCATCGGTAAGCTCGAAAAGGGTCAGATCCTCGAGGGTACCGTTAAGAACATCACTTCTTACGGTGTATTCGTTGACCTGGGTGGTGTTGACGGACTCATCCACATCACAGACCTTTCTTGGGGCCGCGTAGACGATCCTCACAAGGTAGTTGAGCTCGACCAGAAGATCAACGTTGTAATCCTCGACTTCGACGACGAGAAGCGTCGTATCGCTCTCGGTCTGAAGCAGCTCACTCCACATCCTTGGGATGCTCTGGATGCTGACCTCAAGGTGGGCGACCACGTTAAGGGTAAGGTAGTTGTTATTGCCGACTACGGTGCATTCGTTGAGATCCAGCCTGGTGTTGAGGGTCTGATTCACGTTTCTGAGATGTCTTGGAGCCAGCACCTGCGTTCAGCTCAGGAGTTCCTGAAGGTTGGCGACGATGTAGAGGCTGTTATCCTGACTCTCGACCGCGACGAGCGCAAGATGTCTCTGGGTATCAAGCAGCTCCGCGAGGATCCATGGGAGGCTATCGAGACTAAGTATCCTGTAGGCAGCAAGCACACTGCTAAGGTTCGCAACTTCACCAACTTCGGTGTATTTGTAGAGCTCGAGGAGGGTGTTGACGGTCTGATCCACATCAGCGACCTCAGCTGGACTAAGAAGGTTAAGCATCCTTCAGAGTTCACACAGGTAGGTGAGCAGATTGAGGTTGTAGTACTCGACATCGATAAGGAGAACCGTCGTCTGTCACTCGGTCACAAGCAGCTCGAGGAGAATCCTTGGGATGTATTCGAGGGCAAGTACGCTGTAGGTTCAATCCACGAGGGTAAGATCAGCGAGATGCTCGAGAAGGGCGCCGTTATCTCACTCGAGGAGAATGTAGAGGGCTTCGCTACTCCTAAGCACCTTGTTAAGGAGGACGGCTCACAGGCTCAGGCTGGTGAGACTCTGAACTTCAAGGTTATCGAGTTCAACAAGGACAGCAAGCGCATCATCCTGTCACACAGCCGCACCTTCGAGGATCCTGCTCGTGAGGAGAAGAAGGCTGCCGCTAAGAAGAACGCTCGCAAGAGCGACTCTCCAAAGATCGAGAACGTTGCTGCTAGCACAACTCTCGGCGACATCGATGCTCTGGCTCAGCTCAAGGCTCAGATGGAGAAGGGTGAGAAGTAATTCATCCCCTACCCTATAAACTCAAGTCCCTCCGATTTACATCGGGGGGATTTTTTGTTTGGCACGCTATTTGCATATCACCCGGCAGAACATTAATAATAATAAGTATATAAGAATTATGCAAAAAGGTAACATCGGGGTTACGACCGAGAATATTTTCCCCGTCATCAAAAAGTTTCTCTATTCAGATCATGAGATTTTCCTCCGCGAGATGGTTTCTAATGCCGTCGACGCTACACAGAAGTTAAAAACACTGGCTGCCCAGGGCGAATACAAGCAGGAGCTTGGTGACTTGACGGTACGCGTGAACTTCGATGCCGACAAGGGTACTATCACCATCAGCGACCACGGTATCGGCATGACCGAGGAGGAAATCGACAAGTATATCAATCAGATTGCATTCTCAGGCGTTACCGACTTCCTCGAGAAGTATAAAGACAACGCCAACAACATCATAGGACACTTCGGACTTGGTTTCTACTCAAGCTTCATGGTTTCAAAGAAGGTTGAAATCATCACCAAGAGCTGGAAAGAAGGCTCGAAGGCTGTGAAGTGGAGCTGCGATGGCTCGCCTGCCTACGAGATTGACGATGCTGAACGCGAGATGCACGGATCGGACATTATCCTCTATATTGACGACGACTGCAAGGAGTTCCTCGATAAGTTCAAGCTCGAGGGATTGCTCAACAAGTACTGCAAGTTTATGGCTGTACCTGTGGCCTTTGGTAAGAAGACCGAGTGGAAGGACGGCAAGCAGGTGGATACCGACGAGGACAACATTATTAATAATGTAGAGCCTCTGTGGACTAAGACTCCAAGCACTCTGAAGGATGAGGACTACAAGAGCTTCTACCGCACACTCTACCCCATGAGCGATGAGCCATTGTTCTGGATTCACCTCAACGTAGACTACCCCTTCAACCTCACTGGTATCCTGTACTTCCCAAAAATCAAGTCGAGCATCGAGCTGCAGAAGAACAAGATTCAGCTGTACTGCAACCAGGTATTCGTAACCGATCAGGTAGAGGGCATTGTTCCAGAGTTCCTCACCCTGCTACATGGTGTGATTGACTCACCCGATATTCCTCTGAACGTAAGCCGCAGCTATCTGCAGAGCGACCGCGAGGTGAAGAAGATCTCTACCTATATCACCAAGAAGGTGGCCGACCGCCTGAAGGCTATCTTCAGCGAGACCCGTAAGGACTACGAGGAGAAGTGGGACGACCTGAAGCTCTTTATCAACTACGGCATCCTCTCAGAGGAGGGTTTCTACGATCGCGCTAAGGAGTTTGCACTCTTCAAGGATACTGAGGGCAAGTACTTTACCTTCGATGAGTACAAGACGCTGATTGAGGCTAACCAAAAGGATAAAGACGACCAGCTGGTTTACCTCTACGCTACCGATAAGGATGAGCAGTACTCATATATCAAGGCAGCTCAGGATAAGGGCTACTCAGTGCTGCTGCTTGATGGTCAGCTCGACGTACCTACCATCCAGACCTTGGAGCAGAAGTTCGAGAAGAGCCGCTTCACCCGTGTAGACAGCGACATCATCGATCGCCTGATTGTGAAGAGCGACGCGCCTAAGAGCGACCTCAGCGAGGAGCAGAGTGACAATTTGTCAGCCGTATTCCGCACCCAGCTGCCAAAGATTGACCACACCGAGTTTATGGTTCAGGTAGATGCACTTGGTGCCGAGGCACGCCCTGTAGTCATCACTCAGAACGAGTATATGCGCCGTATGAAGGAGATGAGCAAGTTCCAGCCAGGCATGAGCTTCTATGGACAGATGCCCGACTCATTCAACCTGGTGCTGAACTCAGACCACCCACTGGTTAAGAAGGTTCTCGACGAGAGTGCAGCCGCTACCGAGGAGGCTCTGAAGCCTATCGTAGCCGAGCTGAAGGGACAGGAGGCTCGCCTTGCAGCCATCCGCGCCGCTCAGGATAAGAAGAAGTACGACGAGCAGACTCAGGACGATAAGGATATGAAGGCCGAGGCTGAGAAGGCTGTACAGGAGCAGAAGGACAAGAAGACGGCTGTGATTGCTGATTACGCCAAGGGCAACTCAGTGGTTCACCAGCTTATCGACCTGGCACTGCTGCAGAACGGCATGCTTAAGGGCGAAGCACTCGATAAGTTCCTGAAGCGTTCAGTTGATCTGATTAAGTAATCTCGCGATATTTCGCAAATAAAAAAAGGCTCCCAATCGGGAGCTTTTTTTTATTTATTCTTCAACTTGTTGCGATAGGCCTTGCGCAGCTTGCGCACCGATTTGTCGCGTATCTGGCGCACACGTTCGCGCTTCAGCTCCATATCCTCGGCTATCTCAGCCATCGTTTCGTGCTCCTGATTGATGCCGAAGAAGGCATTCACCACACGGCGCTCACGATCGTCGAGCGTACCCAGCGCATATTCTATGGCTTCCTCGATGGCTTCAGAGTGCACGCGCTCGTCAGCCAGCGGGGCATCCTTGTTAACCAGCACCGAGAGCAGACTCATGTTGGTGCGATGGCCCAGCGGCGCATCTACCGATACGGGTATGCTCTGCTGGCGGGCCAAGTCGTGCTTCACGTCCTTGGGCACCTGATAGAGCCCTGCCTGCTGGTCGATAGCTTTTTCTATGGCCTGGCGTATGTGCACCACGGCATAGTTTACAAAGCGCACACCCTTCGTGGCATCGAACTTGGCAGCAGCCTTCATCAGGCCGATGTTGCCCTCGCTTACCAGGTCTTCCATCGCCACGCCCCTACCCTTGTATTGGCGGGCCACGGTAACCACAAACTTCAGGTTGGCCTCTATCAGTTTCTGCAGCGCGCGGTTGTCGCCCTTAGCTATACGTTGGGCCAGCTGGCGCTCCTCTTCGTTGCTCAGCAGCTCCTCCTTGCCTATCTCATCCAGATATCTGTTTAATGCTGTATCTTCCATTTAAAAATCGTTGTTATTGCTTTTTGAGGGTTATGCCAACCTGCATGCCGTTTACGCCCTTCATCAGCGATGTGATGGTGCTCACGGTGGCGTTGCCCGAGTTGGCACCGATGGTCTTGAACAGCGTCAAGAGCTTGCTGGCGTCGGTTACAAACTGTAGATTCTTGCCATCCAACTGGGTGGTTATCGATACGTTGGCCAGCTGAGCGATTGTGAGCTGCAGCTTCGAGTCGGTTACCTGCCATGTTCCGCTGGTAGTATGGCCCTTCAAGGTCTCGGTAAAGGTGCCGTCCTCGTTGAAGGTCATGCTGAAGGTGCCTGGCGCCACGCCGATGCCGTTAAGATAGCTCTGCAGTTTCGACTCTACCTTCTTGGTGGCCAACTTGGCTGCGGCATTGGTGATGAAATTGTCCGACTGCAGCACGATGGCAGGCTCGGTGTAGTTCCAAGTGCCTACGATACTGCTGGCACTGGCCTGCTTTTTACTAGAGAAAACGCTGGTTAGCGACGAAATGATATCGTCGCCCGATGAACTGTTTGAGTTCTTCGAGCCACCTAAAACTCCTTTCAGTACTCCGCCCAGATCACTCTGTGCACTAACGTTTACTGAACCCATGAGCCCCATTGCTAAGGCTACCAAACAAACCAATCTCTTCATAAGCCTCGAATTATTTTAGTTATTATTTAAATCACCTGTTACATATCGTTATTCAGATCTAATCAAATCAATTTGTTACAAGAAGATCATTATTAGTATGACCACCATTCACCTCATCGAGTTGCTCTTCGTTGAGTTGCTCTTCTGTCTTTTTAATTTTATCTTCAGCCATAGTTGTAAAATGTTTGATTTCTGCTGCAAAGATACGAATAAGTGAGAAGAAAAACAAATATTATCTATTTTTTTTCTACTTACTTGATGGTGATCCACACGGGATCGCCTCAGTCTTTAGCCTCTACGATTTTGTCCTTGAGGCGTTTCAGCCAGTAATCAAGTGTGGACGATTGTTGGGTCTTCGTTCACTGTGGCCGTGCCTCCACTAACCTCGCCGAGCTGCTCATCGTCGAGCTCTACAGTTTTGTTGTTCTTATTATCTGCCATAATTGTAAGTTTTTTAATACTACTATGCTCTCAAGGAGAGCTCTAAACGGTTGCGAAGATACTAAAAAAAACACAAAATACAGGCAATCCGGCATGCATACTTAACAATATTTTGTATCTTTGCCCCCCAAAAAGAAATAATAATGGAAACATTTGGTCAAGTTCTTGCTGCAATCATCGGTCCTGTCATAGGCATTTTAGTCGGCATATTCTATATCGGCATACGCAATGCGAAAACAAAAGCAAAAACGGTTAAGGAAATGGAAGCGATGCTTGATGATGTTAGCTACATACAAGAGATGAAGCATTTGCATGGAAATGATGAAAATATGGTATGGCAACAATATGACATTCTGTTGGCAGCGCAACACTACGACTGGTATACGATGGTAGATTGGGCATCATACATGGAGTCGGCCGACATTAACAATATCGAAAGCGTTGTGGTGGCAGATTCGGCAAATGTTACAGGCATAGAACTCGCTCATGTGTACAACCAGAATAAAGTTGGGCTGAAAAACTTTGAGAATTTAAAAGAAGAGCGAGGCAGACTAAGTATTTACGGTCATAGCCACACATTGAACAGTTCTGTACAAATCGTGTGGTTTAACCAAACAAGAGTACTGAGAATCATCACGCTGATTAATGATGAGGTGCTCATCACAAAATATGTAGAAACCCTCGTCAGAAGAACATTTGGCACCAAAGATGCTATGAGACTTGCAAAACCTATCACTAATGAATAACATTATTCTTTGAATATGGTACAACAAATAGAAATAACATTAAGAGAACTGGTAGTAACAATCATAGGCGAATGAAACTAAAGAACGATGACTGACTTCGATACCATTTGGCGCACGCAGGATGAAATCTGTTAGTAACACATAAAAAAAGTGCAGTAATTTAAAAAAAATACTGCACTTTCTTTTTGTTTTCAGGCTGTTTCTAAACCAGCCCGTAGCTCATACAAGATGTTGCTCCCAATGCCGTCAAAATAGCCGATGCTATCGAGGCAATAAGCTGAACGATGAATTTTGTTGTTTCTTTCTTGGTCATGATGTTTTTTTTGTTTTAATGATTTTACCTACGGATTTAAATTTCCTACGGATTTAAATTTCCCCTCCTTAGTTCCCGGAGGTGCGGGGGTGGGGGGGGAGCGCGGGTGCGAGGTATGTCTGTGGCAGGAGTATTCTTGCGCCTCCGCGCCCCCGTACCTCCGTACCCCCGATTACTTACCCCTCCGTACCCCCGATTACTTAATCCCCGGGGTTAGGCGTCAGGCCGCCGGTTGGTCCATCGTCCTCGCCAGTGTCCTCGATGTCTCCACCATCTCCGCTGGTTACGCGCTTCAGCACCTTGCCATCCTCATCCAGACAGGTAATCTGAATAGAGGTGTTCTTCAGCTCGTCCTTCACGTCTACGTTAGGGGTGAAGATGATGCGGCGGACACTAATCAGGCCGGTCTTCACGTCCTCCAGACTCTCAACCGCCTTACTGCGAACTCCGAATCGCATGGTTCCCAGACCTGGCAGAGGAACCGAGTGGCCCTCGGTGGCCCATGTGCGGATTACTTCGCCTGCGGCATCCCAAGCCGCTTTGATTACACCTGCAGAGATTCCGCTATGGGTTGCAGCCTCTGCGAATACTTTCTTCTCCTGAATGGGCGAATACAGATCGGGACGCATCACGAACTTCATTCCAGGATTCTTACCAAGTTTTACTTCTCGTCGCTGTGCAATTACTTTAATAGCCATAATGTTTAGTTTTTCGCTCGGCTTTGCCGCTTGGCTCCGCCAAGAATGTTTAATAATTTCATG
>NZ_FRBD01000025.1 GCF_900142525.1 Xylanibacter ruminicola
AGAGTAATAGTTTCTTCATGTGTTATAGGTTTTTAAATTATTGATAAATCAAATACTTTGGGGCAAATATAAGAAAAAAATCATTTACTTCCAAACTTTTTCGAAACTTTTTTTACCATAAAAAAGGAGAAAAAGAACAATTTACTTCTTTATGGTCTAGTTGTAAGTATACAATAATCCCCGCCAGGAAGCCTAGCGGGGATTATCGTAATATTTGATATTTTATTATCTGATTCTGTCCATCGAACGGACTAGTTTCTCGTCGGCAATGATAGCGCGACGGGCCATGAGATAGAGTATCAGCGAGATGGCGGGGAATACTGCTGGCCATGAGGGACGGAAATTAACCGCGCCCCACGACTTATCGCCAACCATCTGACCTACAACGAAGAAACACACATACCAACCTATGATAAACAACACATTGAAAAGGCAGAACAGAGCCTGCATCTTGCGGTTGTGATATATAAATATGGTATAGGCTGCAATAGCAGTTGTTGGCAGCAGTACTGCCATCAGAGGCCAAGTGTCGAAATGATGCCTGCCAATAGGGTCGGTATACCAGAGATTGTACACACGAGCTACCTGCAGACCACCCAACTTAAATGAACCTATCTGCATACAAAGACAAATGACGGTCATAATAATGGCCGCCAAAAGATATAATGTCTGCTTACGCTGTATCATAACGAATTAATCTTCCTGAACCTGATTCTCGCGAGAAGGATCACGCCAGTAAACCTTGTTCTCTACAAACTCCTGAGTTGCAAGAAGACTTGGCTTTGGCAGTTTTTCGTAGTAACGAGAAATCTCGATCTGCTCACGATTCTCGAATACCTCCTCGAGTGAATCGTTGTACGAAGCGAACTCTGCCAGCTTCTTTGACAGATCGTCCTTAATCTGAAGGCTAATCTGGTTGGCACGCTTACCAATGATAGCTACGCTCTCGTAGATATTGCCTGTGTCGTCACACAGATCCATAATGTTACGTGTTACGGTGTTAACCGGTGCTTTTGACTTCTTATAATCCATATCTTAATCTTTAATTACTTTTTTGCACTTATTGATATATTTCTCTGCCAATGAGGCATTATTTGATTCGGGGAACTCGTTGAGGAAACCATAGCATTCGTCCTCGGCATCGCGATAACGATCCAGTCGTTTCTCGTCTGAACTGTTCTCGGCCAACTCGAACTTGGCCTTCATAATCAGCACCATCAGCTTTTCGCGAAGACTACAGTAAGGATAGCTCTTCAGGCAGTTCTGAGCCGTGATGATGCACGATGTATAATTACTCTCCTCGTTAGAGTTGATGTTGCCGAAGTATCCGCCCAGATTGTAGTAAAGCTCGGCAGAGAGATACTCCTTCTGAATGAGCTTATCGTGCAGCTCGTAGAGACGATCCTGAGCCTGAGAACGAAGATCTGACTCTGGATACAAATCGATGAACTGCTGATAGGCGGTGATAGCGCCATTGGTAGGCGACTGATCCAAACGAGGCTCGGGCGCACTCTGATAGAGTGACTGACCTACATAGAAGTAAGCCAACTCTGCATAAGTGCCACGAGGATAGCTTGTAGTATATTTCCTGAAAGTCTCAGAAGCTGCATCATAATCCATATTGCCATATTGGGCCATACCCAACATGTAAAGACACTCCTGAGCATCATCAGACCCCTTCTTGATTGTTACCAGTTCTTCCAACAGCGATGTAGCCTGCTGGAACTTTCCACATGCGAATGCCTCTTTGGCATACTCATACTTATAATCAGAGTCTCCATATTTGTAGACACTGTTAAACTCTGAGGCACAACTGCTAAGTAGCAGGGCCGCACATGCCAATGTAATGATACCTTTATTCATATTCGGGGTGCAAAATTAGTACTTTTCGCGCAAATAACAAAGTTTTAATACATGTTTTTGGCGTTTTTTGATGTTTTTTTAATAACTTATTCGTATCTTTGCACACTCAATGAGCAAATTTATACTAACATCGGAATATAAACCAACTGGCGATCAGCCCGAGGCAATACGTCAGTTGACTGAAGGTTTGGACCGCGGAGACCGAGCCCAAGTACTGCTTGGAGTAACGGGATCGGGTAAGACTTTCACAATGGCAAACGTGATAGCCCAACACAATCGCCCCACCCTGATATTGAGTCACAACAAGACGCTGGCAGCTCAGCTTTATGAGGAAATGAAGGGATTCTTTCCGCAGAACGCCGTAGAGTATTATGTAAGCTATTATGACTACTACCAGCCAGAGGCTTATCTGCCAAGCACAGACACCTACATAGAAAAAGATCTGGCCATAAACGACGAGATAGACCGATTGAGACTATCGGCCGTATCAAACTTATTATCAGGACGTAACGACGTGGTGGTGGTATCATCGGTTTCGTGCATTTACGGTATGGGAAGCCCCGTGGCCCTGCAGGAGAACGTGATAGAACTGAAGAAAGGTCAGATATTAGACCGCAACGCTTTGTTAAGAAAGTTAGTAGCAGCGCTCTACGTACGAAACGACCTGGATTTGCAACGAGGCAACTTCCGTGTGAAAGGCGATACGGTAGACATTGCGATGGCCTACAGCGAGGTGGTGCTGAGAATAACCTTCTGGGATGACGAGATTGATGCCATCGAGGAGATGGATGCTGTTACATTCGACCGTCTGGCCAGTTTCGAAGAATACCGTCTCTACCCTGCCAACCTGTTTATGACCTCGCAGGAACAGACCAATATAGCCATCCGTCAGATTCAAGACGACTTGATGAAACAGGTGATATACTTCGAAGAGATAGGCGACACCATCAAAGCCCAGCGCATCAAAGAGCGTGTGGAGTACGATATGGAGATGATTAAGGAGCTGGGGCATTGCTCTGGTATCGAGAACTATAGCCGTTACTTCGACGGGCGACAGGCTGGTGAAAGGCCTTACTGTCTGCTGGACTTCTTCCCCGACGACTATCTGCTGATTATAGACGAGAGTCATGTAAGTGTGCCTCAGATAAGTGCGATGTACGGAGGCGACAGAAGTCGAAAGCAGAATCTGGTGGAATATGGCTTTCGACTGCCTGCAGCCTTCGACAACCGTCCGCTGAAATTTGAGGAGTTTCAGGAAGAGGTTAATCAGGTGATATACGTGAGTGCGACCCCAGCCGACTATGAACTGAACGAAGCCGAAGGCGTGGTGGTAGAACAGGTGATCCGCCCCACCGGCCTATTGGACCCAGAGATTGAAGTCCGTCCAAGCGAGAACCAAATTGACGACTTGCTGGACGAGATCATAACCCGCAGGAATCGCGGCGAACGAGTGCTGATTACCACCCTGACCAAGCGAATGGCAGAGGAACTGACCGAATATCTGCTAGGGCATAACGTAAGCACTGCCTATATTCACAGCGATGTAGCCACACTAGACCGTGTAAAGATTCTAAGCGACCTGAGGCAGGGCGTATACGATGTATTGGTTGGCGTAAACCTGCTGCGTGAAGGTCTTGACCTGCCCGAAGTATCGCTGGTAGCCATATTGGATGCCGACAAGGAGGGATTCCTGAGAAGTCATCGCAGCTTGACACAGACGGCCGGACGTGCTGCCAGAAACGTAAATGGTAAGGTGATAATGTATGCCGATACGATAACAGCTTCGATGCAACTCACTATCGATGAGACAATGCGCCGCAGAATCAAGCAGATGAATTATAACGCGGAGCACGGCATAACGCCTAAACAGATAGTAAAGAACCTGACATTCAGCGCACTACAGAAAGAGAACCGTGCTGATACCAAGGAACTGATGCGCGACATTCCACTTGCAGCAGAAAACGGCAATACAGGCATACTGATGGCTGCCGACCCGATTGAGGAGAGAATGACCCGACCACAAATGGAGAAGCTGATAGAAGAGACAACCAGAAAGATGAAAGAGGCTGCCAAGAATCTTGACTTCCTTCAGGCTGCACAATATCGCGATGAGATAGTAAGGCTGCAGAAAGAACTGGAGCTAAAATGAAAATTAAAGAATTAAATAATTAAAGAATTAAAAAAATCTGTGTTAATCCGTGTAACCGTGCCCGAAAATAAAAAAATCTTAGTAATTTTGCACGGTTTTAATAATTAAACAGGTAAATATGAAAAAGTATTTGATAGCCATACTGATGGCAATGCCACTGATTGCTTCGGCTCAGGACAACACTTGGGAACGTATTGAACAGGCTCCTGCTGAGAAAGAAAACCCTGATGCAAAATATCTGGCAGAAGGGGCTGTACCCCTTGTAGACGGAAAAGTTTGCTGGCAGACAGCCATCAATGCTCCTGGCAAATCGGCAAAAGAAATATACGACATTCTGTACAAGCAGATGGACAAGATGACTAAAGAGCCCAATCAGATTGCCAATAGTGCAGTAGTCGTCAGCGATACAGAGAAATATGAGCTTGGCGCTGTTTACCATGAGTGGCTGGTATTCAAGAGCTCGGCCCTTTCATTGGATCGTACGCAGCTCAACTTCCAGTTGATAGTGAAATGTACCGACGGAAAAGCCGACGTAAAGATGACACGTATATCTTACGATTACGATTTGGATCGCAAGCCAACCCACTACACTGCCGAAGAATGGATTACCGACAAGTATGCCGTCAACAAGAAGCGCACCAAGCTTTATCCTGTTTCGGCCAAGTTCCGCAGAAAGACAATAGACCGCAAGGACTTTATCTTCGGTAAATTCAATTCGTTGCTAAACGACAAATAACAGAACATGAACAAAGACAAGATACGTAATATTCTGAATATCATTTTTATGATTACGGCCCTTGTGGGCGTGATTTGGTACCTGACCAAAGACAGAACCATGGGCACATATATCATACTATTCTCGATGTGCTTTAAAATAGCAGAATCGTCTATGCGAATGATAAAGTAATTTATGTACAGAAAACTATCAACACTAATATTTGCATTACTGGCTCTTACAAAGGCAAGCGCCCAGACAGATCGTCAATATAACCAGATTGATGAAGATGGAACCGTTACGCGGCGAAGCGAAAACTTTAATAAACACAACAAAGACACAACGCAGCATAAGGAAATTCCAAAGGGAATTTATGCGTGGACGATAGACAGACGATTTGGCGATGTGATTCCTGCAGAACCAGACACACTGCCGCATCTGTTTATGAACACCACCTTCAACAGCGGATTCTATGGTGAATATAACACGACGGGTAATAACTATACAGCCCGTATGAGCCGTATATTTATCGACCGTCCTTTTGGAGAGTACTTCACATTTACAGAGCCATACAGTTTCGTAAACAAGAAGCCTGATGAATTCTTGTTTATGAATACGCTGTCGCCCTACACCCAGATACTTTACGACAACTGCGGCGACAAGACTAACGGCGAAGACCACATCGATGCAAAATTCGGCGTCAATGTAAACAAGCGTTTCAACATAGGATTCGACCTTGATTACGCTTATGCCCGCGGTTATTATAGCAATCAGAGTACATCGCACTTCAGCGGAACTCTCTTCTCATCATATCTGGGCGATCGTTATCAGATGCACTTCTTCTTTAACGCTGCCCACCAGAAGACAGCCGAAAACGGCGGTATTACCGATGATAATTATGTGACGCATCCAGAGTCGTTTACCGACAACTATACTGAAAGTGAGATACCCACAGTACTGTCGAAGAACTGGAATCGTAACGATCATCAGCACGTATATCTTTCGCATCGATACAATCTGGGATTCTACCGTAAGGTTAAGATGACCGATGAGGAGATCAAAGCCCGAAAGTTTGCCCAGGAATCACAGCAAGAGCACAATGCGAAGAAGGAGCATGATGAGATGGGCAGCAGAGATGCCAGAAACAAGGACATCAAGAAGCCTACAGGCCGACCAACTGGCGCAATGGTTATGGGCAAAGAGCCAAAGAAAGACTCGCTGAACATTGCTGCAGATACAACCAGAATAAAGATTAATGGGCAGGCCGCCATCGATAGCCTGAATCGTCTGCAAGCTATTCAGGATTCTATCGATGCCACGATGAAACGCGAGTATGTGCCTGTAACCAGCTTTATCCATACGCTTGATATCGACAACTACGATCATATCTATCAGTCGTACTATACGCCCACCGATTATTATAAGAACACCTATTACAAACAGGGATTGGAATTAGGCAACGACTCCATCTATGATCAGGCTAAGCATTTCCGTATAAAAAACACATTGGGAGTAGCACTGCTAGAAGGATTCAACAAATATGTAAAGGCCGGACTGAAAGGTTTTGTTAGCTACGACTACTGCACATACTCAATGCCGGAAATGGATTCAAACAGTAATCTATACTGGGAGAAATGGAATGAATACGATCTGAGTATCGGCGGACAGCTGAGCAAGACTCAAGGTAAGACGCTGCACTTCGACCTGCAAGCTGAAACATGGGTTTCGGGAGCAGATAAAGGCGACTATACCATCGACTTCAGTACCGACTTGAACTTCCCGTTGTTCGGCGACACCGTACAGTTAGCAGCATCGGCATATCTGTATAAATGCTATCCTGTATTCTTCCAGGCCAAGCAGCACTCTAAGCACTTCTGGTGGGATGAAGATCTTGACCGCGAAACTCGTACTCGCATTGAAGGCACCTTCAGTTATCAGAAGACAGACACAAAACTGCGTGTAGCTTTGGAGAACCTGAGCAACTACACCTACTATGGCATGAGCTACGATCTGACAGAAAACGGAGGTCGCAAAAACATGACAGCAGGTATCTATCAGGAATCGGACGACATCAGGGTTATGACAGCACAACTACATCAGAACTTCCGTCTTGGACCGCTGAACTGGGAGAACGTTATCACCTATCAGAATTCAAGCAATAAGGATGTATTACCCCTGCCCGACTGGAACTTATTCAGCAATCTGTATCTCAAGTTCCGTATAGCTAAGGTGCTGGGAGTGGAACTGGGAGCTGACGCCACCTACTTCTCGAAATACTATGCCCCCGACTTCTGCCCAGGCATCAATCAGTTTGCAGTACAGAAGAATGAGGCTAGTCGTGTGGAGCTTGGTGGTTATCCATTTGTTGACGTATATGCCAACATGACCCTGAAAGGTGTAAGATTCTTCTTGGTAATGAGTAATGTAGTAAACGGCGGAGGAAACCACATGAAGTTCCTGACCCCACACTACCCCACTAACGGATCGGTACTACACTTTGGTGTATCGTGGCCTTTCTTCAACTAAAGGAGCAGAAGTCCGACACTTACGCATACACCATAGATAAATATATTACGCGCTGTTTCTCCTAAGCAGAGATTCAGCGCTTTTCCTTGGTATATGCGTTTTATTTTAAGATAGGTTATAAAATGCAGCACCAGATAGATGAAGGGGAATACAAAAGCCAGGATATGCCCATTCATCAGGAATGTGCCACCCAGAATAATAGCGCCAACACCTACACCTATATATAATTGCAATCCAGCCTCAGCGCCCAGATGTACAATAATCGTGTTCTTACCAGCCTCACGGTCATTATCCCTATCGCGGAAATTGTTGATGATAAGTAATGCATCAATCACCATACCGCATGCAAGTGAAGCTAAGAACACCTGCCAAGTAAAAGTATGCAACTGAACATAGTACGAACAGCATACTGGCACAATACCAAAGAAAACAAGTACCAGCAAATCGCCTAAGCCCTGATAAGAGAAATAGGTAGTATATAAAAAAGCAAATACCACACAGATCATTCCTATCAGCACCATTTCCAGACCGCCATAATACACAAGCGGCAGACCAATAACACATGCAGCACAAGTGGTGATGGCAATGGCTTTCTTCATTGACTCGAGCTTAACCCAGCCCTGGGCACAGGCTCTACGAGGACCAAGGCGCGTCTCAGCATCATCAGTACCATTGACAAAATCGAAGAAATCATTGATGAAATTGGCGTCTATCTGCATAGCAAACGCGAAAAAAAGACAGAGCAACGCAGCTATCCAACTAAAAGAATCGGTACCATACTCTATTGCATCAACATACGCCAATGCCACACCGATCATGACAGGAACAGCTGCCCCAGAAAGCGTTTTAGGACGTGCTGCTAGTAACCACGCCTTAACCGAATTTGTCTTAATTTTCTTATCTTCTGCCATTATTTTCCAAAATTTCTTGCAAAAGTAACATCTTTTTTGTAAATTTGCAAAGAAAAAAGAAAATATTTATGACAAACAATACCCCAAGCCTAGATTTAGTGGAGTTTATCGAGACTCAGATACTCCCCAAATACGCAGAATTCGATCGTGCCCACAATCTGGAGCACGTAACAAGAGTTATACGTAATTCGCTAGAGTTGATCAGGCCCACAGGAGCTGATACCAATATGGTTTATACCATTGCTGCATACCACGACTTGGGGATGTGCGGACATCGTGCCGACCATCACATCAGAGGTGGAAAAATCCTTGCCACAGATGCCAGACTTAAGAAATGGTTCTCGCCCGAACAGATTAAAATTATGAAGGAAGCGGTAGAGGATCATCGCGCATCAGCCAGTCGCAGCCCAAGAACCATCTATGGAAAGATTGTTGCCGAAGCAGACAGAGACATCGATCCGGATAGAATTATCCGCAGATGCATCCAGTTCGGACTCGCCAACTACCCGGAAAAGACCGAAGAAGAACATTGGGTTCGATTCAAGGAGCACATGCACAACAAATATTCTAAGGATGGATACATCAAACTATGGATTCCCAATTCGCCAAACGCCAAGCGACTGAGCGAACTGCAGAATCTCATAGAACAGCCTCAACAGCTGCGCGAGGCCTTTAATCGTATCTTCCCTGAAGAGGTTGCTATCTTAAATACAGATAGTAAATAGCAGCAAGAGCCACTACCATAGCAATCAGAATAGCCGACTTGATGAGACAAGAAGCCACCTTCTTAATCACCAAGAAAGCTACTATGATAGCAACAAGCACAAAAATGTAATATCCTACGTTCTCCATATTACTTGAACAGTTTCTTAAATGCTGTTGGTACAGGTGTCTCAAACTCCATTGGCTCGCCTGTTACAGGATGATGGAAACAGAGTAGCCATGCATGCAAACACAGACGATGGATAGGATCATCGCCATTGCCATATTTGGGATCACCACAAACCGGATGTCCCATATCTGATGAATGTACACGAATCTGATTCTTACGACCTGTTTCCAGTTTGAACTCTACCAGCGAATGGTCGGTAGTACGATCCAACACATGATAATGAGTAACAGCATACTTGCCACCATTATCAGTGGGTGACGAATAGGTGACGTATGCCTTATTATCCTTCAACCAGTTAGCAATCGTACCCTCATCGTTCTCCATCTCACCAGAACAAACTGCCACATAACGACGATCGTAAACTATATCATGCCAGTTATGCTCAAGTATCTGTTCTGTCTCCATATCTTTGGCATATACCATCAGACCGCTAGTATCGCGATCCAAACGATGAACCACATGGGCAGTACACTTCTGGCGCGATTTCTTGAAATAATCATCAAGCACCGTCTTCACATTCAGCGAAGAGTGACCAGCCGCCATTGAGAGGATGCCTTCGGCCTTTTCAATCACAATCAGCCATTTATCCTCGTAGACTATCTTGACGTAACGGCTCTTGAAAGAATTCTGGTTACGCTTAGTCTTACTCACAGCAACCTTCATTCCTGGTTCCAACTGGAAGTCGAACTGGCTAACAGTCTTACCGTTAACCTTGATACCCCTACCCTGCAGAGTCGCCTTGATCTTATTGCGACTTTGCTGAACATTCTCTAACAGCCACTCAAGTAGCGGTTTTGATTCATTAACCACCAGGTGCTCATAGTCACCCTCACGATTATAACCTGAATTGTATCTCATATCTGGGTGCAAAGTTACGAATAAGTGAGCGATTTTCCAAATTTATGCATAAAAAAACCGCAGATTCGGAAATCTGCGGTCATTTTTATGATTTAATAGAACTTGAAATAACGGCGGGCGTTGTTGTAACTGATATCCTCAACCATTCGTCCAAGAATCTCCATATCGCATGGCAGCAATCCCTTTTCAACATCATTACCCAGGAGGTTGCAGAGGATACGGCGGAAGTACTCATGACGAGGATAGCTCAAGAACGAGCGACTATCAGTCAACATTCCTACGAAACGGCTCAGCAGACCAAGTACAGAAAGGGCATTCATCTGACGGACCATACCATCCATCTGATCATTGAACCACCAACCTGAACCGAACTGAATCTTTCCTGGCTCACCACCCTGGAAGTTTCCAAGCATAGTAGCAATCATCTCGTTAGCGCAAGGATTCAGAGTATATAATATGGTGCGCGTAAGCTTATCCTTCATATTCAACTTATTCAAGAATGATGACATAGCCTTAGCGGTATTGAATTCACCAATAGAATCGAAACCTGTATCAGGACCAAGGGCATTGAACATCTTGGTATTGTTATCGCGGATAGCTCCGTAGTGGAACTGCTGTGTCCAATCAGAATCAGCATCCATCTCAGCCATAACAGTCAAGAAACAGTTCTTGAACTGACGAACCTCAAGTTTAGAAAGCTGCAATCCACGCATAGCCTTTTCGAAGATGGTTTCAATCTGAGAATCGGTATACTCTTCATCGTAGAACTCTTCGATACCATGGTCAGAGAGTTTACAGCCGTTCTCAGCAAAGAAGTCGTGACGCTTCTTGAGTGCATCTACCATATCAGCAAACTTAGTAATGGTTACGCCACTCACCTCACCCAGCTGCTCAACATATTTTGAGAAATCAGCCTTCTCAATATTCATAGCCTTGTCAGGGCGCCATGCAGGAATCATCATAGGATCATCCTTTGCCTTGCTCTTGGCATACTCAATGTGGTTATGCAGATCATCAACAGGATCGTCGGTAGTACATACACACTCTACATTGTAATGCTTCATCAGGCCACGAGCTGAGAACTCAGGCTGCTGCAGTTTCTCATTACACTCGTCAAAGATCTCACGAGCTGTTTTTGGCGAAAGCTGCTTGGTGATACCGAAAGCAGTCTTCAGCTCCAAGTGAGTCCAGTGATAAAGCGGATTGCGGAAAGTATAAGGAACAGTCTCGGCCCACTTCTCAAACTTCTCCCAGTCGCTAGTGTCCTTACCTGTACAGTATTTCTCATCGATACCATTGGTACGCATAGCACGCCACTTGTAGTGGTCGCCACCCAGCCAAAGCTCGGTAATACTCTTAAACTTGTGGTCTTTAGCCACCATTTCAGGAATGAGATGACAATGATAGTCGATAATAGGCATTTTAGCCGCATGATTGTGATAAAGGTCCTGAGCCACCTGGGTCTCCAGAACGAAATTATCGTCATTGAATTGCTTCATAATTTTATTTGTTAATAGGTTCTGCTTAAATTTTTTGCAAAGATACAGAAAATCTCGAATAAAAACACTATCTTTGCAGAAAAATTGAAACGTAAACGATGACGTACCGTAGTAAAGTCCTCCTCGTATACACTGGAGGCACCATAGGAATGAATCGGAACCCACGTACAGGAGCACTGGAGCCTTTCGATTTCGAACACCTATTATATAATGTACCTGAACTCAAGCAGTTTGACATTACCATTGAGACATACCAGTTTAACCCTCCAATCGATTCAAGCGATATGTCACCACGCATGTGGACAGACATTTCACATTGCATAGCCGACCACTATGATCTATATGATGGTTTCGTGGTACTGCATGGAACAGACACGATGGCTTATACCGCCTCTGCCCTATCCTATATGCTTGAGAACCTGACAAAACCCGTTATCTTCACAGGTTCGCAGTTGCCTATTGGACAGTTAAGAACTGATGGTAAGGAGAATCTGATTACTGCTGTTGAGATTGCCGCAGCCAAGGACCGTGAGGGTCATGCATTAGTTCCTGAGGTAGGCATCTATTTCGGAGGTCACCTGTTGCGTGGTAATCGAACCACCAAGCAGAGCGCAGAAGAGTTTAATGCCTTCGAATCGTTCAACTATCCCCATCTGGTTGATGCAGGTGTGAACATCACCTATCATCGTGACCGTATTCTGAAACCAGAATGGGACAAGCCGATGACTCCCCACTTCCGATTGGATAATAACGTCATTATTTTCTCCCTCTTCCCTGGCATCCGCGAAGATCTGATTCGCCATATCATCCATACGCCCAACCTGAAAGCCATTGTGATGCGTACATTCGGTAGTGGCAATGCACCTCAGCATCCTTGGTTATTAAATGCACTTCGTGAAGGAACACGTAATGGAAAAGTCATAGTGAATATCAGTCAATGTATGCAAGGAGCTGTAGAGATGAGCCGTTACGATTGCGGCTACCATCTGCAGGAGGCTGGTGTGATAAGCGGACGCGATTCTACAGTAGAAGCGGCCGTAACAAAACTGATGTTCCTACAATCACACTTCCCCGATGATCCGGACACGGTACGAAAGTACATGCAAATGAGTATCCGAGGCGAAATAACGTATTAATTACTGACGCCAAAAGCGTGAGGTGATATCTTCAAAGGTTCCATCGTCTTTCTGTCGATAGAGCCTTTGATTCGTTTTGGGATTCTTGAGCGGACCCAGATGTTTGATAAAGGGACCTATCTTAATGTAATCAAAATCACGCTTATTAATGACAGACGATATAATTGTCTTACCACTATACCAGGCTACCTTAAATTCAGGATGCTCCTCGTGAATATACAAAGCCAACTGATTTACTGCTTTCGGATCGGCATCACCTCCCATAAACGATATACATGTGATATCAGTACCAAACTTATCAACAAAAGCATCGATAGCATGAGTATCAAGTGGAAGACCTATATCATCCCAAAGATAATAACTATGACACCCAGGACAATGACACGGGCAATTACTAATGTTAATTGCCAGTGTCACTTCGTCGGGTATCTCTTGAAAAACTATTCCTGTGTTTACGTATTTCAGCATAGTTTATTCTGTCCTGCGTAATAGCGGCGAGATGCCTCCTCCTGACGGGCCTGAGAGAAGTTGCTGACGCGCTTGAGATAGCCGATAATACGGGTCATGTAGTCTACATTCTTAGAGTGGCAATGTGGGCACTCCTTCAGATAGCGCTTGTCAATATGACCGCACTCATTACATACCGTGTTAGGAATATTGAATGTAAAGTAGTTACATCCCTCCTTGGCGGCCACCTTCAACAAGTGCAGATACTGCTCCTTTGAAAGATGCTCATCAAGATTCATATGCAGAGCCGATCCACCAGTAAGATGCTCAATATATGGTGCACCATGCAACTTAAACTTATCGATGATAGTCAACGAATCGTCCTCAACAACATAGAAATAGCTGTTATAGCAGTCGCGTGGAACAAAGTATCCGTCCTCACGATCCCACTTAGCATGCTTAACACCTACGTTCTCTGCAGGAATCATCTCACAGTTAAACATCACATCCTTTGTACGATACTGACGGTTGTACTTCTCAATCAGTCCGAGGATGCCCTGAACAAAGTGCAGATAATCATCGTTTGGTGTTATCTTAAGTCCCATAAACTCGGCTGCCTCTACCAATCCGTTGATACCGATGGTAAGATACTGACGACCGATATTGATATAGCCAGCGTCGAACAGAGGCAGCATACCATTCTCCTGCAACTCTTTCAGGTTCTCATTGTAGGCCAGCTGCACCTTGTGGCAGAGATCAATCACATGACTCAGGTATTCCAGATAATCCTGATTGTGGTTAACTGCATACTGAATACAACGGTTCAGGTTAATTGTGAGCACACTCTTAGAACCTGTACTTACGCCACCAGCACCAAGGGTATAGCTGAATCCGTTATCGGTAATCTCGTTACGCAGACGACAGCAGCTTGACAATGAATCGGCATTATCACTCATATAGGTGAAGAACGAGTGACCCTCGGCATACATCTCAGCAGTAAAGTCGCCCCACTCCTTATCCTTGCACTCGCCATTCTCATCAACCAGCAGCGCCATGGTCTCAACGGGGAATGTGAGCAGAGTCTTGGTACGCTCAAGATTGAACCACTTCATGAAGCGCTTCTGCAACCAAGAAAGACCTTCCCAGTCGGGCTTAGAGCCATCGGGGAAGTAGAACTCTCCGAAGATACTCTCGAAATAATACTTATCGTAATAGGCGATGTTCCAGAACACAGCCTGATAATTACGTGCACCAGTAGGCTGATTCAGGGTATAGACAATCTGCTCGAAATAATCAGTAACAATCTTATCGATAGTACGCTGCTTCAGACTCAGGTCTGCCTGATCGTTAGCGCGCTTGTAGTAATCCAGTCCGTACTCCTTACCCATGAAATAGTTCATGTACATCAGGAACTCAGGAGTAGCACAAGCACCACTCAACATGGAGCTAACCATAAACACCATATTAACAAAGCCACCAGCAAACGACTTCATGTTGGTTGGTGCAGTTGAATTTCCACCAATAGCGATAGTACCACCAATCAACCAAGGATACATGGTGATTGAAGCACAATAGTTTGCCAACGATGTCTCGTCGTTCTTATATATAAAGTGGTGAGTCAGTTTATCGATGTACTCATCCGCCAACTGCTTGCCGTACATCTTTTTAATACGATCAGTCAGAAGTCGACGATTCAGACGAATGAAGTTTGACTTTGGCAACTCGCCAATCAGCGTTGCAATATTCTTATGCTCTACATTAGCATTAGCATCATACTTTGAACCGGTTGCAGCATTTACCGATTCGCAATACTCAGAAAGGAAAACCATCTTTTCCAGAGTTTCACGATCTTCAGAGTGAGTCTGTCGATAGAGGATGAACGACTTAGCTACCTTGTAATATCCTTCGCGCATCAGAGCTTCCTCCACTTGGTTCTGGATATCCTCTACGGTAATGTTGTCGTGCATGTCAAGATGATTAAGGATCTTAGATACGATTGCCAGGTCTGCTGGTTCTTGAACACTTTCGAATGCCTTTACAATAGCATTCATAATCTTGTCAAGTGAGAAAAGGTCTTTTGAACCGTCTCGTTTAGTGATGGTAAAGTTTTTAATTTCCATTTGTTGCTTATATTTTTTTAAGTTTACTATCTCTCTCTTTTTTTCAGTTTTCTTTTTTTGGAAACTTTTTTGTTTTTTAATTCGGAAAAGTTTTCCAAAAAGAAAATCCGAATTCGGTTGCAAAGATACTAAAATTACACAAACTAGCATTATATGATTCAATAAAAAAACTACAAAAGAATGTTAATAGCAATTCAACATTCTCTAACTTCAAATTATAACATTCTGATTTTCAGAATATTAATACAGAAACCACCAAAACACACGACAACATACCGCCATTCCCAAAAGTAAACCCAGATATTACAAACAAGCAAAAACATAATTCTTCATAAACCGGAACAAGATTTTCTTTTTTGGAAACTTTGATTTATAAACGAGAGCAAAAGCTTCCAATTTTATCAAACTTCACCTACTCAATATATATACACGCGCGTACCTTATCCTATATTACATAAAAGTAGTTAAATATTTGTAGATTTGAAAATAAAGTTGTATCTTTGCCCCTGAATACATAATATATAAACTAAACAATACAATTATGAAAGAACTGAAAGGAACAAAAACAGAAAAGAACCTGCAGGAAGCATTTGCAGGTGAGTCAATGGCACGCAACAAGTACACCTACTGGGCATCAAAAGCCAAGAAGGATGGATTTGTACAGATAGCAAACATCTTTGAAGAAACTGCAGCTAACGAAAAAGAGCATGCAAAGATGTGGTTCAAACTGCTGGAAGGCGGTGGCATCAAGACTACTCTCGAAAACCTTGAGGCAGCTGCCAATGGTGAGAACTATGAGTGGACCGACATGTATGCCCGTATGGCTAAAGAGGCCCGTGAGGAGGGATTCAACGAAATTGCCATCAAATTCGAACTTGTTGCTAAAGTCGAGGCAGAACATGAGGCCCGTTATCGCAAGCTTCTTGACAATGTGAAGAAGGAGCGTGTATTCTCAAAAGAGAACGATGTCATCTGGCAGTGTTCAAACTGCGGTCACATCGTTATCGGAAAGAAAGCGCCACAAATATGCCCCGTATGCGATCATCCGCAGGCATACTTCCAGGTAAAAGCAGAAAATTATTAAAGTCCCCTATCCCCTCCTAAACAGGAGGGGAATACTCATGGGGCGAGTATAATTTGAACGATGCGCTCTGCCGTACGACCATCCCAACGGTCAGGTAGAGCGCATTTCTTCCACTCACCAGCAACCATCTTAACCATTTCTGTACGTAGTTTTTCAGCATCCTCGCCTACCAACACGTTAGAGCCCACATTTACAGTTTCCTGATGCTCTGTATAATTGTTTAATGTAATACAGGGCACACCATTAAACGTAGCCTCCTCTGACACATTACCAGAATCTGTAATAATGCCAAGCGCATGAGCTGTCAGCCATCCGAATTCCAGATAGCTAAGTGGATCAACAATCTCGATTCCAAGATTCAAGCCTTCAACCACCTTGCGAGCATTACCACGCAAAGGAGCCACGATGCGAACACCATTAGCAGCCTCAACCATAGCCTTCAACATACGCTCCAAGTTTTCCTCATCAGCAATGAGAGCCTTACGGTTCAATGTAAACACCAGGTATTTCTTCTCTTCTAACGAAGGTATGGAAGCCGGTTTCTTCAATCTGTCATAGTTATAGCGGAGTGTATCCATCAGAATATTACCCACCATATAAGTCTGGGAATTCTCTGATTGTTCGCGAGTGGCAACGCCTGTACTCTTCACGCCAGCAGTAAACAGATAGTCAGATAAAGCATCAATCACCAAACGATTAATTTCCTTAGGCATATTGATATTAAACGAGCGTGTTCCAGCCACCAGATGGGCCAATCGGATACCACGCTTCTTAGTAACAATCGCAGCAGCCATAGTAGAAGCCAAATCATCAACCACAATCACCACATCTACAGCATGCTCATCAAGAAAAGCATCAAATCGAGCCATCACCTGACTAGTAATCTCATTCAGACTCATTGAGTCAACACCTAAATAATATTGCGGGCGTGGCATCTGCAAATCCTCAAAAAGCGAAGGTTCAAGTGTGGGATCATTCTCACTACCAGCATAAACCAACAAACAAGTTGCTTCTGGATTCTTATTAATAGCTCTAACCAGAGGCGACACTTTGACGAAATTGGGGCGAGCACCCGCTATGATACAAACTGTCTTTGCCATAATCTTTCCTATTTTGAGTGCAAAGTTAAAGAAAAAGTTCCGATTTACCAAGAAAAACGGCAAAAGGTTTGGATAAGTCACAGATTATTTGTATCTTTGCAGCAGAAACAGTGGGTCGTGCCTGATAGATCGGGATACTCTACATTAAAAAATCAAATCGGGATCGTTTCCCTTGCCAATGGCGGGCCACGATTATCCTTTATGAGGAGAGCAGCAATGCCGGTGGATTACAACAGCGGGGAGCCCCCAAATCGTGTGAAACAGGAGTTTTCACCAAATCATCGGCACGTACCCTTTTCTTTTTAATCTAAATAGACAATTATGTTTTCCGGAATCATCGAAGAATTTGCTACTGTAACTGCTATCCGCAAGGATCGCGAGAATATAGATTTCACCTTGAAGTGTTCATTTGTCGACGAGCTGAAGATCGACCAAAGTGTCGCTCACAATGGCGTGTGCTTAACCGTTGTTGCCATCGAAAATGGCACATATACTGTTACGGCCATGAAGGAGACACTTGATCGAACCAACCTTGGATTACTGAAGGTGGGCGATAAGGTAAACGTAGAGCGCTCGATGCTGATGAACGGTAGATTGGATGGACACATCGTTCAGGGCCACGTAGACGAGACTGCCCGCTGCATCGCTGTAGAAGATGCCGATGGTTCAACCTACTTCACTTTCGAATATCCAGAAAACAGAGAAATGGCAAAGAAAGGCTATTTTACTGTCGACAAAGGTAGCGTAACAGTAAATGGCGTTAGTCTAACGGTCTGCAATCCTACATCAAACACCTTCCAGGTTGCCATTATCCCCTACACCTTCGAGCACACTAACTTCTGCGACATCCGTGTAGACTCAGTTGTCAACCTCGAGTTCGACATCCTTGGCAAGTATATCGCTCGCCTACAGCAGTTATAGCAAATCTGATGGTTTTGAAACGAATGTTTCTGCACCATGTTCGATGAGGAATTCGCGATTGCGGAAGCCCCATAGCACAGAGATACAAGGAATGCCTGCATTATGGGCCGTTGCTATATCTACATCGCTATCGCCAACATAGACGGCAGAGTTTTCCTCATCCCTAGCCCCTCCCCCTAAGGGTCGGGGAATACTGAGAGAATCAAAGGCGGCAAAGACGGTATCTGGAGCAGGCTTTTTGCGGATGCCTGCGGCTTCGTTTTCACCTATAGCCACTTCGATGGTATCTGGAAAGAAATGATGACAGAGTTCTACTGTCGCAGCCATCATCTTATTGCTCACTACAGCAAGCTTACATCCACGAGCCTTTAACTCAGCCAATATCTCAGGAATACCTGGATAAGGACGAGTTGTATCAAGCGAATGATGCATATAATGCTCACGGAACGTAGCAAAAGTTGCTTCAAAATCCGGATTCGCATCGCCATCAGGGATAGCTCGTTCCATTAGTTTTCGTACACCGTTTCCCACGAACCTACGCACATCATCAATAGAATGCTCAGGCATTCCGTGAGTGCGAAGGGCATAATTACAAGAGGCTGCAAGATCAGTAAGAGTATCTAGCAACGTACCATCAAGGTCGAAAATATAAGTATTGTATTTCATCTTTTTGAACGCTGAATCATGGTTTTCACCTTATTATTATATTTATCGGCCTTTAGTAATTCTTCGATTGTTATATGCATACGATATTTCCAACGATTATACGGATCGCTGGGCACGTTTATTCGTTCTTCTCGAGGATTCTTACTTCGCAACTCACTATCCATAGCCAACCAATCTTGCAATGAAAGCATGCAAAGCATAGATGGACAATACAAATGGCGACCAATAATCTCCTCAGCCAAATGAGCCGGTAACTGCTCTGGAGCCCTACCCTGTTTCTGCAGCATCGATACAAAGTATCGCTGGGTACGTTCTGGACTCTCACTCCACCACAGACGCAGAGGCGACATGTCGTGAGTAGAGATAGTAGCTACTGAACGATAAGGATTGGCGTCAAGATGCGCGAATTCATAGCCACTCTGTTTGGGCATCGACTGGATTTCAAGCGTCAGAATGCGGAGCTGGTCGAGCACTGGAGCCACACAATCTGGCAACATACCCAAATCTTCACCACAACAAAGCATACGGGTTGTTCCAAACACATTAGTAATTTTGCGAATAGCCTCAGCCCCCCAGAAGAAGTTATGACGCTGATAATAATAGTTGTTATATAGTCGCATAAACGCGTCCTTCTCTTCTGATGACAGAGCATCGAATACAAGCTCGCCAATCACGCCTATACGAGGATGATACATCTCCGGCTGTTGTGGATCTTCAAGGAAGAGTACACCGCTTATCAGTCGATAAAGTCCATCACGAATCCACAGACTATTCTCATCAGTACGACCCTCGAAAGCTGTTTGAACCTTTTTCTGAGTATCATAATCAGCCTTCAGATCATATAGTCCATAACTACGAGCCACCAGAAAATGCTCACGAACATAAGGCGCATGCAAGCCAAAGAGCTTATCCAGCACCCTATCATTGATAAATGGACGAGTAAAAAGATCTTTACGGAAAGGCAAGCCAAAATACTCAATCTCACCAACAGTCATAGGCAGCGATGGTGAGAAATGGCCCAAGATACCAAACACAGCATCTTCAGGAATCTCCCATATTCGGAAGAATCCTAGTATATGATCGATACGAATCGCATCGAAGTACTGCTCCATCCAGTTCAATCGACGATGAAACCAATCCACAACGCCCGTTTTCCAATTATAGGTGGGGAAGCCCCAGTTCTGTCCGTTCTGCGAAAAAGCATCAGGCGGTGCACCCGTCTGGGCATCAAGATGGAAGAAATCAGGATGAGTAGCAGTCTCCACGCTATCACCATTTACACCGATAGGCACATCGCCTTTAAGGAAGATTCCTTTAGAACGGGCATAATCTGCAGCCGTTTTTAACTGTTGATGAAGATGATATTGAATATAATAGATAACAGCGATACTACTATAAACTGATTTAGCCAAAGACCAATTAGCATAAGGCTCCAACCATTCCTTATTCTCAGCAAACCACGATTTAAACTCCTTTGAATCAAGCGTTTGCTGCCCACGTTCGCCAAATACATCTTCTATATAAGCACGTTTAACCCTATCAACGGCCTCATAATCGCTATAGCCTAAAGCATTCAATTCCTGACGTTGACGATGATAAGCGGTCATCTTAGTCTTATTCTTCAATACACCAACAGCCTCTAAATCCAGATAATGTGGATGTAATGCAAAGGCCGAAACAATATTATATGGATAAGAATCGCTCCAGTTACCAGAGCTGGTTGTATCATTTACAGGCAACAACTGGATGGCCTTCATCCCCGTTGCTACGCACCAATCAACCAATCTGCAGAGATCACCAAAATCTCCTACACCGTACGACTCTTTGCTTCGCAATGAGAATACGGGCACTACGACACCTGCTGCACGCCAAATATGTTCTCTTACTCTCAGGCTCTCGCCGTAAGCCACAAGAACCGTTCCATCAGGAACCATCGATTGGTCAGCGGGCAATAGACCTTCAGTCGTGCGATTATCCCCCTCTTCCCATGCCACCAGAGCATGAGTCTCGTCATCAACAATTACATATTTATACTCAATAGGCAGTAACACCGCATCTACATTCACGGATAGCAACCACTCAAAGCAACCTATTGACTCCATTTTCAGATATCGAGCCACATTCCAACTGCCTAAGGCAGGATGTGAACCTACGATGGCCACCGATTGACCTTTCTGCAACTGTGGCGCAGACACTCTGAACAGTATTGTCTTACGATAAAGTGGCACACGCAGAGGTTCCACCTTACCATCACCAGCCATCCCCATCGTGGTAAGATAAGCCTTACTATATAAATGATACTGCAAGGACACATCACGCCATTGATCAGCCATCACATAACTCTTCGACGTATCAAAATAATATATTCGGGGAATAGCATTCCACTCCCTACGTATCACATTACCATCATTATCCTCAACCTGATAATGATATAGGAAAGACGCAATGGGATGTTTACGCGACTCTAGCACCGTAGTTTCCAGCGACCACACCAAACCATCGGTAGTAACCATCATCAGACGTTCAGTTTTTTCGGTCTGATCTGTACTCCGATATGTGATCACCACATAGAGGTTTTGCCCCCATTGAGTGCCATATTGTATAGAAAACTTAAGTTTCATATGTTATATTTTAGGGCAAAGATACAAAAAAATGGGAAATTAGCGATAAGAGTGAAGAGATTTTTGTAACTTTGCAGCGTTTTTTCAAGATTATAAAGATGAATTGGTTTAAAAAGTCAAGGTATCTGGTTCCTATTGCAATATGCTTCATTGGAATCTTGGCCATCGCATATTACTATTTTGTGGGGAGTTTTTCAAAACTCAGCTCCACAGAATACGTGTATATCGATGACAATGATAATCTGGATTCGGTTTGTGCCAAGTTAGAACCCATAGCATCATACCATGGTCTCATTGCATTTAAAATGATGTCACGTCATGGTGGATATTCCGACAACATACGTAGCGGACGATATGCCATCACTCCTGACCAAAGTACAATCCGGGTTTTCCGTAACCTGAAGAATGGCCATCAGGAGCCTGTAAGACTCACCATACCCGAGAGTCGTACCATGGATCGCTTGGCGGGTTATCTCTCAAAGAAACTGATGATGGATAGCGTCGCTGTAGCTATTTTACTCAGCGATTCGTCATTCTGTGCTCAGCAGGGATACGATACAGCAACTATTGCTTGTCTTTTTATCCCCAACACATACGAGGTTTATTGGAACATCTCCATCGAGAACCTGATGAAGCGCATGAAGAAAGAGAATGAGAATTTCTGGAACACGCAGCGCACTATCAAGGCCGATGCCCTCAACCTAAGCAAAGAAGAGGTATGTACGATAGCCAGCATCATCGACGAGGAAACTGCAAACAATGCAGAGAAGCCGATGATAGCAGGTATGTATCTCAACCGTCTCAAAGCAGGAATGCCGCTTCAGGCCGACCCAACCATCAAGTTCGCTTTGAAGGATTTTGCCTTGAAACGCATCTATCACAACATGTTGCAGTTTGATAGTCCCTATAATACCTATAAGAATACAGGACTCCCCCCAGGACCTATCAAGATTGCATCCGTAGCAGGTATCGATGCCGTACTCAACCGTACTGCTCACGACTATCTGTATATGTGCGCCAAGGAAGATTTCTCTGGCACCCACAACTTTGCCAAGACCTATCAGGAACACCTGAAGAATGCGGCCAAGTATTCAAAAGCACTTAACGAAAGAGGAATTAAGTAATTGACAGTTGATAATTGATAATTAAGATATGGAAGAGATTATTAAGAACGAAAGCGAGGAGAACAAGGCTGCGAGTAAGCGAGAGCATAGTCAAACTTGTTTGAACAATGCCGAGCGTGAGCAGGCTAGAACAGAGGTCAAGTCGGTTAGCTTCATTGAGCAGAAGGTAATCAATGATCTGGCTGAGGGTAAGAACGGCGGCAGAATGCAGACCCGTTTCCCACCAGAGCCCAACGGCTATCTGCACATCGGACACGCAAAGGCTATTGCCATTGACTTCGGACTGGCCAAGAAATATGGCGGTACCTGCAACCTGCGCTTCGACGACACAAATCCCATCAAGGAGGATACAGAATATATCGAGAGCATCGAGAACGATATCAAATGGCTTGGCTTCAAGTGGGCTAATGTCTACTACGCCAGCGACTATTTCCAGGAGCTTTGGAACTTTGCCGTTTGGTTGATTAAACAGGGACGTGCATACGTTGATGAGCAGAGTGCTGAGGTGATTGCCCAGCAGAAGGGAACTACCACAAGCCCTGGTACCAACAGTCCTTTCCGCGACCGTCCAGTAGAAGAGAACCTCAAGTTGTTCGAGTTCATGAATAGCGGCAAGTGCGAGCCAGGAACACTTGTTCTTCGTGCCAAGATCGATATGGCTCACCCCAACATGTTGTTCCGCGACCCATTGATTTATCGTGTTCTCAACATCCCCCATATCCGTACAGGCAATAAGTGGAACGCCTACCCTATGTATGATTTCACTCATGGCCAGAGCGATTATCTGGAGGGTGTAACTCACTCATGGTGCACACTTGAGTTTGTAGAGCATCGCCCCTTGTATGATTTGTTCGTTACATGGATGAAGGAATGGAAGGGCGAGACTGACAACATCGAGGACAACCGTCCACGCCAGACAGAGTTCAACAAGCTGAACCTCAACTACACGCTGATGTCAAAGCGTAATCTGCTGGCATTGGTAAACGAAAAGCTTGTGAATGGTTGGGATGACCCCCGTATGCCAACCATCTGCGGATTCCGTCGTCGTGGCTATAGTCCAGAAAGTATCATCAAGTTCATCGACAAGATTGGTTACACCAAGATCGATGCACTTAACGACATGGCTCTGCTTGAGAGTGCCGTTCGCGACGACTTGAATGCGCGCGCCATCCGAGTTAGTGCAGTTCTTGATCCTGTAAAGGTGATCATCACCAACTATCCTGAGGATCAGGTTGAGCAGCTCACAGCCGTCAACAATCCAGAGAACGAGGCCGACGGTACTCATACTGTCGAGTTTACACGCGAGCTTTGGATTGAGCGCGACGACTTCATGAAGGAGGCCGAGAAGAAATTTATGCGCTTGGCTCCTGGCAAAGAGGTTCGCCTGAAGAATGCATACATTATTAAATGTAATGAGGATCACCCATGCGATGAGGACGAGAACGGCAATGTAACCACTATTTACTGCACCTATGACCCAGAGTCGCGCAGTGGTCTTCCTGGTTCAAACCGCAAGATTAAGGGCAAGACGCTGCATTGGGTAAGTTGCAAGCACGCCGTTGAGGCTGAGGTACGCCTATACGATCGTCTGTGGAAGGTTGAGAACCCTCGTGACGACATGGCCGCCATCCGTGAAGAAAAGAATTGCGATGCAGTTACCGCTATGAAGGAGATTATCAATCCCGATTCACTCCACATTATCAAGAACTGCTACATCGAACCATTCGCAGCTGATATGAAACCGCTCACCTATCTGCAGTTCCAGCGTATCGGATATTTCACTCCTGATACAGACTCTACTGCCGAGAAACCTATCTTCAATAAGACTGTAGGACTTAAGGATACTTGGAAGAAGTGACGGATCATACAGAGTATTTTGAAAGCGAGGATTTTAAAGAAATCCTGAGACAATACGAAGAGTCAGTCAAGTCGGGCGAGCGCATCTACATGGACGCCGACGACTTGGCTGATGTCGCTGATTATTATCATTATCACAACCGCATAGACGAAGCAAATGCGGCCATATCTCTGGCTATGGAATACAATCCAGAAGCAGTTGGCCCAATGCTATATAAAGCCCGCGAAGCATTAGAAGCTAAAGACTTCGAAACGGCAGACAAATATGCCGACAGAATCACCCCACTCGACACGCTTGAAGCTGTATATTTACGTGCAGAGATTCTAATCAAGAAGAATGATATTGACAAAGCTGACACCATTCTTTCAGAATACTTTAAAAACGACGTGCCAACCGACGAATACACAGATTTCGTCAAGGGAGTAGTGCAACTATACTTAGACTACGACCAGTTTATGAAGGCATTTGAATGGATAGCCCGTTTCACAGGTGCCGAGTCCGAAGGTCTAAAGGAGCTCATGGCCCGCACATTATTTGGATTAGGTAAATATAAGGACAGTGAGAGACTCTTCAATGAGCTTCTTGACAAAAATCCTTACTCGACCAATTATTGGAATTCCTTGGCAGGAGTTCAGTATATGAAGAGAGACTACAATGCAGCTCTAACCTGTAGCGAATACGCCATTGCCATTGACCCCAATGATGCCGATGGTCTGCTGTCAAAAGCCAACACCCTATATACTTTAGGTAATTACGACGAAGCATTGGTTTACTTCCAAAGGTATTCCGAAAAAATGCCAAACGACGAATTCAGCTATCTTCATCAAGCACTATGCCTTGTCAACAAAGGTAAGAACGAAGAAGGCCTGGAATTATTAAAAAAAGCCGTCAGCGTAACACCTGTAGAATCGATTTATCTACCAGAGATTTATCAGGAAATGGCGTTTATCTATAGTAAAATAGGCGATGTTGAGAAAGCTCTTCAGTGTATTGACCTGACCGACAAACTGGATTGCGACCATCTCCACATGGCTGTCATGCGAGGGCATGTCCTGTTATCAAACAAGAAAGAAAAAGAAGCGAGACAAGAATTTATCAAAGCATTAGAACTATCACATAATGATCCTAAGATAAAACTGAAGATTATTATATCTTATCACGACAATATGTACTTGAATGAGGCATATAAATTATACTTGGGATTCTTCAAGAATGTCGACGAAAACTGGAAAGAAGGCTATTCCTATATCGCCTTATGTTGCAATGACTTGAAGAAAGAAGACGAATTCTTGTGCTACCTCAAGAAAGCCTGTGAATGCAATCCTGATGAGGTAAAAGCAGTATTAGGTGAATTCTTCCCTGAGGATTTGGATCCAAAGGACTATTACAATTATGCATTAAAACATTTGAACAATCATTAATATGAATTTTATTACCAACATTCTCAATTATCTCGGCTGGTATCCCACCATCTTCTTTCTGATGTTATTAGAAAGCACAGTAGTTCCCGTACCATCAGAGTTTGTTGTTACCCCAGCTGCATATCATGCAGCAAGCGGTTCACTTAACGTTTTCCTGGTTATTCTTTTTGCAACACTTGGAGCTGACGTCGGCGCCAGTATCAACTACTTTGTAGCACTATATGTTGGACGTCCTGTTATATACAAGTTTGCCAACAGCAAGTGGGGCAAGATGTGCCTGCTTAATCAGGAGAAGGTTGAGAAGAGCGAGAAATACTTTGACGATCATGGCATTGCTGCAACCCTTACAGGACGTTTCGTTCCTGTCATCCGCCATCTCATTTCCATTCCCGCCGGTTTAGCTCGTATGCATTATGGCAAGTTCATCTTGTTCACTACAATTGGTGCAGGCGGATGGCATAGTGTTTTGGCCATCTTGGGATGGTATTTGCACGCTATTGTTCCCGAAGATCAGTTGAATAGCAAAATCAGCGAGTATGCTGAATATATCAAATTTGCCATTCTTGGACTTATCGTGGTAGCTGCAATTTACTTCGTTATCAAACGAAAACTTAATCATAAGCAAGAAAAGACAGCGTAAATAACATTTTTTTGCTTAATTCTTGCTTATTTCCATAATTATTCGTATTTTTGCACATTATTATCAGCAAACAACGATTATGGCAAGAACAAACAACCATTTAGTTATCATGGCCGGCGGCGTAGGTAGCCGATTCTGGCCAATGAGCACTACCGAGAACCCGAAACAGTTCATCGACGTTCTCGGCGTTGGAAAGACATTACTTCAGTTAACGGTAGAAAGATTTGGCAATCTGGTTAAGCCCGAAAACATCTGGGTAGTTACAAACCAGAAATATCAGGACATCGTCAAAAAGCAGTTACCTGATATGCCAGCAGGAAACATCCTCTGCGAACCATGTCGCAGAAACACAGCACCATGCATTGCATATGTTAGTTGGCGCATCAAGTCTAAAGATCCTAAGGCCAACATTATTGTGACCCCAAGTGATCATATTGTTACTGACAAGAATGAGTTCCAGCGTGTTATCAAGGAATGTATGCAATTCACTAGCGAGACCGACGCTATTGTTACTCTAGGAATGAAACCCAACCGCCCTGAGACAGGCTACGGTTATATCCAGGCCGATCTCAGCACAAGTTCACTTAGAAACAAGGAAATCTTCAGAGTTGACTCATTCCGTGAGAAGCCCAATCTCGAAACAGCTCAGGCTTACATCAAAAAGAACAACTATTTCTGGAATGCAGGCATCTTTATATGGAATGTCAACACCATCGTCAATGCATTCCGCATCTACCAGCCTTCTATGGCCAAAATATTCGAGTCATTACTCCCTATATATGGCACAGATCAGGAACAGGAAGAGATCAACCGTCTGTTCCCTGAATGCGAGAACATCTCAGTAGACTACGCCATTATGGAGAAGGCTGAGGAAATTTTTGTCTGTCCTTCAGATTTTGGTTGGAGCGACCTTGGCACATGGGGTTCACTCCACGAGCAAAGCAAGAAAGATCTCTACGGCAATGTAAGCATTGGTGAGGACATCAGTCTTATCGAGAGCCACAATTGTATCGTGCATACGATTCAGGAAAAGAAGGTTGTCATACAGGGGCTCGATGGATATATCATTGCCGAGAACGACGACACTTTGCTGATTTGCAAACTGTCTGAGGAACAACGAATCAAACAATTCTCAGGAAACAATTAATAACTTATGGATAAAAAAGTAGCTCTTATCACTGGTATAACCGGTCAGGATGGCTCATACTTGGCAGAATTCTTAATAGAGAAAGGATATGAGGTGCACGGACTCATGCGCCGTTCTTCATCATTCAACACAGGCCGCATCGAGCATCTCTATCTCGATGAGTGGGTACGCGATATGAAGAAAGCACGTCTTGTAAACCTCCACTGGGCCGACATGACAGACTCATCTTCTCTGATTCGCGTCATCTCTAAGATTCGCCCTACCGAGATTTATAATCTTGCGGCCCAAAGTCATGTTAAGGTATCTTTCGATGTACCTGAGTATACTGCCGATACCGATGCTAATGGCGTTCTCCGCCTGCTCGAGGCAGTTCGCATCGCAGGTTTGGCCGACACTTGCCGCATCTATCAGGCCTCTACATCCGAGCTTTATGGTAAAGTTCAAGAAGTTCCACAGTCAGAAACCACCCCATTCTATCCTCGCTCTCCATACGCAGTTGCCAAGCTCTATGGCTTCTGGATTATGAAGAACTACCGCGAGTCATATAACATGTTCTGCTGCAACGGTATCCTCTTCAACCACGAGAGTGAGCGCCGAGGCGAGACTTTCGTAACCCGCAAGATCACCCTTGCTGCAGCACGTATAGCTCAGGGATATCAGGACAAGCTTTATCTTGGAAATCTGAATTCACTCCGCGACTGGGGATATGCCAAGGATTATATCGAGTGTATGTGGCTCATCCTACAGCAGCCCGAACCCGACGACTTCGTAATTGCCACTGGCGAATACCATACTGTACGCGAGTTTGCCACTCTCGCATTCAAGGAAGTAGGCATTGAACTCGAATGGCGTGGTGATGGTGTCGACGAGAAGGGTTACGACAAGAAGACAGGCAAGGCTCTGGTCGAAGTCGATCCTAAGTACTTCCGTCCTGCCGAGGTTGATCAGTTGCTTGGCAACCCTGCAAAGGCAAAGGCGAAGTTAGGTTGGAACCCACAGAAGACCTCTTTTGAGGAGCTTGTTAAGATTATGGTTCAGCACGACATAAAGTTCGTCAAGAAGCTCTTCCTTAAAGCTCATTTAGAAGAAGAATAATTCATCCCTAAACTCCCCTCCTCTTGGGAGGAGGGGCTAGGGGTGGAGGAGATAAATAATGTTCGACCGATGTTAAATAAAGATAGTAAAATATATGTAGCGGGACACCACGGACTTGTGGGTTCCGCTATTTGGAATAACCTGCTCCAGCGAGGATTTAGCAACCTAGTTGGTCGCAGTCACAAAGAGCTCGACTTGACCGATCAGGTTGCAGTCAAGAAGTTCTTCGATGAGGAGCGCCCCGATGCAGTTGTATTGGCAGCAGCATTCGTTGGTGGCATCATGGCCAACTCACTCTATCGTGCAGACTTTATCATGATGAACATGAAGATTCAGTGCAATGTCATCTCTGAAGCTTATGCTCATGGCGTCAAGAAGCTACTCTTCCTTGGTTCTACCTGCATCTATCCCAAGAATGCGCCACAGCCCATGAAGGAAGATTGCCTGCTGACCAGTCCGCTGGAATACACTAACGAGGAGTACGCCATTGCTAAGATTGCCGGACTTAAGATGTGCGAGAGCTATAATCTGCAATATGGCACCAACTATATTGCCGTCATGCCAACCAACCTCTATGGCCCCAACGACAACTTCCACCTGGAGAACTCCCATGTCATGCCAGCCATGATGCGAAAGATTTATCTGGCCAAGCTCATCCATGATGGAGCATGGGACAAAATAGCCGTCGACCTCAACAAACGTCCCGTTACCTACAAACTCCCCACCTCTGAGGAAACCGCTCGACCCGAAGGGGCGCTTGCTACCGAAGGGACGCAAGATAGGCAAGGGGTGGAGGCGATAGTTAATGCTACATCTTCTAAAGAAGAAATCCTTACAGCTTTAGCCCAATACGGCATCTACGACAACAAAGTAGTACTTTGGGGCACAGGCACTCCCCTTCGCGAGTTCCTCTGGTCCGAAGATATGGCCGACGCCTCAGTACACGTATTGTTAAATGTCAATTTTAGCGACATTATTGGCATAGAGAAATATTCATCTGTACACTATGGCACAAGTACCGATGGAGCCGTCGACCGCAACCACTCTGCAGGTCGCGGTGGCGCCATCCCTAAACTTGGCGAAATCCGCAATTGTCATATCAATGTAGGCACAGGGAAGGAGCTCACCATTCGCGAACTCTCAGAGCTCGTAGTTAAAGCTGTAGGTTTCGAGGGTGAGGTTGAGTTTGACACTTCCAAGCCAGATGGCACCATGCGCAAACTCATTGATGTCTCCAAGCTCCACTCTCTCGGTTGGACACACAAAGTCGAAATCGAGGATGGAGTACAGAAACTATTTGAATGGTATAAACAAACATTATAAAAAGAAACCCGCCGTTTGGCGGGTTTTCTTTTTATTTAAAGATTCTTTTTCAAAGTTTCTTTCCATGCAGCATAAGCAGCTTGATACTCAGCGCGATGAGCAGCATCAGGCTCAATCACCTCCAGCTTATCAAGCGAAGCAAAAGCCTCAGCAGCATTAGCATAGATGCCAGCACCCAGACCGGCACCCTTAGCAGCTCCTACCGAACCATCGGTATCATAGAGCTCGATAGTAGCACCACTAACACCAGCCAATGTATTGCGGAACAATGGGCTCAAGAACATGTTGGCCTTACCAGCATGAATCTTCTTGATATCCATACCCATCTGCTGCATAATCTCCATTCCATAACAGAATGAGAATACGATTCCCTCTTGGGCAGCACGAACCAAATGAGCCTTATTATGCTTATTAAAGTTCAAGCCATTAATTGAACAGCCAATCTCCTTATTCTCCAGTACACGCTCGGCACCATTACCGAACGGAATAACTGTCACGCCCTCACTACCGATGGGCACGCTAGCAGCCAGATCATTCATCTCTGCATAACCAATCTCTGGAGTGATGTTACGATGTGTCCATGCGTTCAGAATACCCGTACCGTTAATACACAGAAGCACACCCAGACGAGTCTGTTCTGCAGTATGGTTCACATGAGCAAAAGTGTTTACACGGCTCTGTGGATCATAGTTCACATCACCCAGCACACCATATACTACACCCGAAGTACCTGCAGTAGCGGCAATCTCACCAGGATTCAGTACATTCAGCGACAGAGCATTGTTAGGTTGGTCACCACCTCTATATGTAATAGGTGTGCCGGCCTTCAAACCCATCTCTGCAGCAGCCTCAGCACTAACTACGCTCTGCTCTGCAAATGTTGGAACGATATCAGCAATCAGCGATCCATCAAATCCATAATAATTCATCAGGAAGTCAGCTACTTGATTGTTCTTGAAGTCCCAAAACATACCTTCTGAAAGACCGCTAACAGTAGTGTTGGCTACGCCACTTAGTCGCATGGCGATATAATCGCCAGGCAACATGACCTTATAAATTTTGCTGTAAACCTCAGGTTCATTTTCCTTAACCCATGCCAACTTAGCAGCAGTGAAGTTACCTGGAGAATTCAGCAGATGGCTCAGACACTTATCTGCACCTAAATCCTTAAAAGCCTTTTCACCGTAAGGAACGGCGCGAGAGTCACACCAGATAATCGCTGGGCGTAATGCCTTCAGATTTTTATCTACACAAACCAGACCATGCATCTGATACGAGATACCAATAGCCTTAATCTCCTCAGCTGTAGCATCAGCCTCTTTCATTATCTTCTGCAGACTCAGTTTGGCATTATCCCACCACATCTGAGGATCCTGCTCAGCCCAACCGGCCTTAACAGCCATGATGGGAGCCTCCTTTTCCGGATAGAAAGCAGTTGCTACACACTTGCCGTTATCGGCATTAACCAATGATGCCTTCACTGACGAGCTACCGACATCGAAACCTAATAGATACCTATTTGCCATAATATTTATTAATAAATCTTTATTTATAGTACGTTTCAGATGCAAATTTCCCTATTTTTTTCCAATAAATCGACTTTTTTCCTTAAAAAAGTGATTTTTTTACGCATTTTTGAGTTGAATTAAAATAATTTGTTTACCTTTGCACATAGAATAACGTAATTACCAGAATTAATATCATTCATATATGAAGAAAAAAATACTAATACTTGACGACAAAGAGACCATTGCAAAGGTTCTCTCTATCTATCTGATGAGCGACTACGATGTTCAGTGGTTGCCCGATGGTCTTCAGGGCGTTAAATGGCTGCAAGCTGGTAACACCCCCGACCTCATCATCTCTGATATTCGTATGCCAGGAATGCGTGGCGATGATTTTTTGGAGTGGATTAAGCAGAACGAGTTGTTCAAGCAGATTCCCGTCATCATGCTTTCCAGCGAAGACTCCACCAGTGAGCGCATCCGCCTGCTGGAGATTGGTGCAGAGGACTATATCGTCAAGCCCTTCAACCCCATGGAGTTAAAAATACGTGTAAAGAAGATTATTCCCTAAATAGAATAATATGATTGGTGTTGTATATCTTGGCAGCAATCCAAAAACCGAGGAGCGATTAAAATACATCCCCGGCCGATTGGTGCAATACACAAGAAATTACAAAGATGCGGCATCAGCGTGTTCTACGCATGTACGCAACGAACATTTTATTGTGTTTTACGAGCAAGGCGACCAAAACGATGATATTAACGCAATCACCTATTTAAAAAAGAAAAACAAGCACGTATATATCATACTGCTAACCAACGAGTTGACTCCAGAGAACCGAGTTCTGTATCAGAAGAGCGGCATTAACGATACTCTTGATACCAAGGCCTCTATCACAGAGTTCAACAAGAAGATTCAGTTCATCTCCGACCGCGAGAACATGCTTTTTGACGATCAGCAGCCCAAGTACAGAATGTTGCGTTTTAAGATACCCATTTGGAAGCGAATCTTTGATGTATTCTTTGCTATTTTCGCACTTATCATCACCTCACCTATATTCATCCTTACTGCCATTGCCATCCGTTTGGAGAGCAAAGGTCCGATTATCTTCAAGTCTAAGCGAGTTGGTGCGAACTACACCATTTTCAATTTCTTGAAGTTCCGCTCAATGTACCAGGATGCCGAGGAGCGCCTCAAAGAGGTAGCAAAAGAAGCAGGCAATCAATATGCAGAGATGAGTAAAAAGGACGAAGAACCTAAAAAGACTCCTACAGGATTGGGCATGGAAGCCAATATGATGATGAGTATTGGCGACGACACCGATATGATGATTTCCGACGACGAAGTGATGCTGGTTGGTGACGACTTCGTTATTTCCGAAACTGACTTCAGCAAGGAGAAAAAGGAAGAAATCGAAAATGCTTTCGTTAAGATCGAAAACGACCCCCGCGTCACTAAGGTCGGCAGATTCATCCGTAAGTATAGCATCGACGAACTTCCTCAGCTCATCAACATCCTTAAGGGTGATATGTCAGTTATTGGTAACCGTCCTCTCCCACTCTACGAGGCAGAGAAGCTAACCATCGACACCAGTATCGACCGTTTCATGGCTCCCGCAGGTCTCACCGGTCTTTGGCAGGTTGAAGAGCGCGGCAAGGGCGGCATGATGTCAGCAGAGGAGCGCAAGCAACTCGATATAAAGTACGGCCAGACATACAATTTCTGGTTGGATATGAAGATCCTTTTCCGTACTTTCTTTGCCTTCGTCCAGAAGGAGAATGTATAACTAAATCCCTACAGTAATGAACATCTTCAGACGACTGATATTTATATTTACCATTGCCTCGACTAGCACCACTGCCCTCGCCCAATTCAACGAGAGCGGTATAAGTGCAGGATTTTTTGACTCTAGTAGCGAGAAAGACATCAACTTCTCTGAATTCCATCTTCCACCATTGGCAGTATTGTTTGAAAACGCGAAAACCAATCCTCAAATATTGTCTCTTGAAAAAGCCCGTGAACTTGCAGAAGCAGAAGTTGCCAAACAAAAGCGACATATTTTCTCATATGTAACAGGTCATGCGAGTTATAGCTATGGAATAGGTGACATGTGGGGAAATAGTTCTTCGGGGTATAATCAAACCATATTGCAATATCAAGGAACCAAGCAGGCATATTGGAATATTGGCATTAATTTAGCTATACCTGTTGAAGATATTTTAGATTTAACAGCTGCAGTTAAGCGTAAAAGGATTGATGTTGAGAAAGCGGTCATAGATAAGGATATCGCATATGATCAACTCAAACTACAAATTGCAACCCTTTTCGTAAAAATAACGAACAGTTTGGTTTCACTAAAAACATTAGGAGAAGCAGCCGCTGCATCTCAAGGTGCTGGTGCATTAAATAAAGAAGATTTTGAGAATGGAAACTTGGAGATTGCAGCATACGCTGATACAAAGCGAGAAGAAAGTAGTCAGGTATCTGGTTATCAAGATTTACAAACAACAATCACTACAGATATTATAACGCTTGAGATTTTAACTCACACACCTATTATAACGAATGCAACTACAGAAATAACTCTCGATAAGAGCATTCATAAAACGCCTAAAGAGCAAGCTAAAGAAAATAAGGCTAGCGAAAAGCGAATTAAAGCATTAGAAAAAGAAGAAAAGCAAAAAATAAAGAAGTTAGAAAAGGCTGAAGCAAAAGCTGAAAAAGCGGCAGCCAAAGCAGCGAAAAAGCAAAAGAAACAATAAATATTTGCATATATGGATTTATTCAGATATATTGTCAGATTCCTGTTTAAGATAAGATGGTATCTCATCATCTTTCCTATGATTGCATTGATTATGGCATGGTTTTCCACAAGAAACTTGGAAAGAATATATGACACTAACACCACAATATATACAGGAATGATTACTGGATATAATATTGAGGGAGGAGTCGGAACAGCTGGTGGTCAAGCACAAACAAACATAACCAACCTTATGTTATTAATTACAACAGATGCAACAGTACATGAAGTATCATTGCGTCTTTTTGCACGTTGCATGATGTATGGTAATGCGAATAAAGACAACAATTATATTTCTGCCGAACATTTCCGCCAATTATATAATAGTGTACCAGCAGAAGTTAAAGCCCTCATTAACCACAATAGCGAAAATGCCACTTATGCAAATCTTAAAGCATATGAACGTCCTTCTGCCGATAACTTTATTTTCGGTATTACAAATTATCATCCCTATTTCGGAATAAATAGCATAACTAGCCGTTTGAAAGTTGTACAACTTTCAAAAAGTGACATTATAGATATTGGCTATTCGGCTAATGATGCAGGTATAGCATATAACACATTGGATATTCTTAACGATGTATTTGCTCGACAATATGCATTATTACGTTACGGCGAAACTAACAATGTTATTAAGTTCTTTGAGCGAGAAGTTGCTCGTCTCTATCGTATCTTAACAAATGCCGAGGATGATTTGATTCGTTATAATGTTGAAAAACGAATCATCAATTATGACGAACAGACCAAGCTGCTATCTGGTATGGATGCAACACAGAAGACGACTGATAATGACCTGATGATAGATAAAACTACAACTCGTGCTTTGATGAACTATTTGGAACGTCAATTAGGAGATAGAGCCAAAGTTATCAAGGCCAATAGAGACTTTACTAACCAAGTAACAGATATTTCTCGTATCCAGTCTCGTATTTCTAACCTTCGATTAATGAGTAGTGAAGGAGGTGGTAGCGAAATAGAAACACAACAAGAATTGGCCAAAGCACAACGTATGTTGCAAGAAGCATCTAACAATGTTAGAGGACTTGTTAAAGATATTGAAGCTGGTAACTATAACACAGAGACAGGTGTTAAGGCAAGTGGCATGGTAGAGAAATGGCTTGATCAAGTTCTAAAATTAGAAGAGACCAAAGCCCATGAGAGTGCTCAAGATGTTATGCGAGAAAAAATCGACAAAGAAGTACTCTATTACGCTCCAATAGGCGCAACAATAGCTCGCAAAGATCGTCATATCGCCTTTATTGAAGGAAACTATATGGAGATGCTAAAGGCGCTTAATGCAGCACGCCTACGCCAGAAGAATCTCCAGATGTCTACCGCGACTTTAAGGGTACTTAATCCACCTATGTTCCCCATGAATGCGCAACCCACAAACCGCATGACAACACTCTTGGCAGCATTTATGCTAACATTCATGTTAACAGCCATGTACTTCTTCATTATAGAGTTATTGGATCGCACCCTTCGTGATCGCATGCGTTCAGAAAGAATAACAAAGCTTCCTGTAATGGGATGTTTTCCTAAAGAGAGCAACTTGCGTTATCGTCGATTCAATAAGACTATTGCTGATATGGCATTACGCCAGCTCAGCAAAGCTCTTCTGCCCCACTTTGAAGATGGAAAACAAAACGTACTTAATCTCCTCTCCACTGATGCTGCAAACGGAAAGAGCTATATTGCTCAGGAACTTGAGAACTATTGGATTTCCATTGGCCTTCAGGTTCGTCGTATCACATACGATGAAGATTACCTTGCAGAGGATAGCCGATTCATTATGGCAAAAGATATCAAGGATATTTGCCCAGATCTTCTTCCTAATGAAATTGCTATTGTAGAATATCCAAACCTGGATGACAACTCAATTCCACCAGCTTTGCTTAATATGGGTACAGTTAACTTGATGGTAACTCGTGCCAACCGTACATGGAAGGATGTAGACCAGAAAGCACTAAAGGAGTTAAACGAGCGCTTAGAGAATAAAAACTCATTATTCATGTACTTGACAGAGTGCCAGCGCTATGCTGTTGAGGAATTTGTTGGTCAGTTGCCACCATATACTGGTTTCAACAACTTCATTTATCGTATGTCACAAATGGGAATTACTGCAGTAGAAAATAGTCATGCCAAATAATGATAAATAAAGTTTATTCCAACAGATTTTCAGAATACGCACATGAAAACGGAGGAAGAGTCTTTTTACTCTTTCTCCTGTTTTTGCTAACTCTATATTCTTTTAAAAATTCTGGAATTAATGGCATAGCAATGATGTTGGCAATACCAATATCAATAGTTGCTGTCTATTTTGCATTTAGCTACAGAATGCTGACTTTTTGGGCACTCTTTCTTATAAATTTCTTTGTGATGTTTCTTCAGAAAGAAAACAAGATGCCATTACCGGCTTCACTACCAAACGAGTTACTCGAATTAGTATTAATTGCCATAGCTATTATTGATCTAAGAGAATCTAATTTTGAGAATTTGGCCAACTATATGCTAATCGGTGTATTAGGATGGTGTGTATTTTGTATTATTGAAGTTTTTAATGATACCTGTGGTTTAGGAATGAATCTAACAGCATGGTTTACAGGAGCCAGACTTATGGCTTTTCAACTATTATATGCAGTTATCGTCTTTAGCCTATATATTAATACTCCCAAAAGAATAAATCAACTTATATTTTGGTGGGCAGGATTATTATTGTTTGCCGTTTTTTGGACGTGGAAACAACAAAATATTGGATTTACAGCAGCAGAAAATGCTTGGTTGAATAATTATGCTTATAGAACACACAGAGTAAATGGTATCCTCAGATATTGGTCTGTATTTAACGATGCAGCAATATTTGGAATTCATATGGCTGCAGCAGGAGTATTCTTCATAGTCCTTGCCATCACAAATAAGATAAAGAAGTATAGGATATTTTTTGCTATTGTAGGAATTCTTTCTGTATGGGCGATGTTTGCTTCAGGCACAAGAACTGCTATCTTTTGCCTAATTGCAGGTTTCTGTGTTTTCTTAGTATTATCAAAATCTGTTAAGATAATAGCTCCTGTAAGTGTAATACTTGCATTATTCCTTTCTATATTAGTATTCACAGATATTGGCCAAGGCAACAGTCAGATAAGACGAATGAGATCTGCATTTAACAAAGAAGATGCTTCCGCCAATGTACGAGATGTGAACAAAGAAGCGATAGCCAAATACATGAAGGATGCACCTTGGGGTATTGGAATTGGAATATTTGCAGATAATATTCCAGCTTGGAATAAATTTAAAATAGTATCTCAAATACCACCTGATTCAGAATATGTTTTTATTTGGGTTCGCACTGGAAAAATAGGAATTACATGGTTCATTATTTGCAACCTAATTATGTTTATTAGCGCATGTAGCTACGTATTTTTTAGAATCAAGAACAAATCTCTTATGGGAATCGGAGCTGGATGGTGTGCTGCATTTATAGCTTTGCATCTAGGAGGATATGCTAACCAGATTTTAATGCAGTTTCCTAATGTCCTCATATTCTACGGAGGATTGACTACAGTTTTCATCCTACCTAAAATTGAATCTCAATATGAGGAATATGAAGATAAACTTCTTGCAGAAGAAGCAGAGAAGAAGAGACTAAAATTAGAAAAGAAACTTGCAAAACGAGTGTAGATTATCTATCATTACAGTCAATTATAACGGGATAAAAGATACCTGCGAATTAATTGATTCCATCCCCTTCAATAACAACATGGAGGTGATAGTGGTAGATAATGCCTCAAAAGAAGATGAAGCCAGCATCATTTCTGAACGTTTCCCGCAAGTAAAAGTAATCCGTAGCGACAAAAACTTAGGCTTTGCAGGAGGAAACAATTTGGGTATCAAAGAGGCTAAAGGAGATTACATTCTGCTTATAAATAACGACACCTATTTTAAAGAGTTCAATATTGACAATCTTATCAAACGATTAGAGTCTTCTGAAAAAACAGGTATAGTTTGCCCCAAACTTCGTTTTGCCTGGGGTAATAATCCCATTCAATTTGCAGGATATACCCCACTATCAAGCATTACACTTAGAAATAAAGCTATTGGCTTTGGCGAAGAAGATAAAGGACAATATGATACAGCTCACCCCACCCCTTATGCTCATGGTGCAGCTATGCTAATCAAACGCGAAGCTATCGAAAAGGTTGGTTTGATGCCAGATTGCTTCTTCCTATATTACGAAGAAATCGACTGGTCAATGATGTTCACCCACGCCGGCTATGAAATCTGGTACGATCCATGTTGTACTGTTTTTCACAAAGAAAGTCAGACAACAGGTCTAAATAGCCCCCTCCGCACCTATTACATCACTCGCAATAGACTCATTCTCGTAAAACGCAACTATAAAGGTATCAATAAATACCTATCATATATATACCTTATTGGTATAGTCGCAACTCGTGACATGATTAAATATTCCCTCCAAGGCAGATTTGATTTAGTCAAAGCCGTCTTCAAAGGAACTGTTAATTCGAACATCAAATTCTAAATTCGAGCAATGGATTTCTGGATTATATTATACATTATCGACTGGTTTCTGTTCATCTTAGTTGGTGGTACAGTTCTTTATCTTGGTGTTTTTTCAATTGCATCACTATTCAGCAGAGAAAGTGTTCTATCTACAGCAAAAATACAGAATCGTTTTGCAATTATTATACCATCTCATAAACATGATAATGTAATTGAGCAAACCGTTGTATCTGTTCTTAGTCAAGATTATCCTCAACGTATGTTTGACGTTGTTGTAGTATCCGACCACCAATCAGAAATAACAAACATGCGTCTCGCTCAATATCCTATAACTTTACTGACTCCGGATTTTGCGGAAAGTACAAAAGCAAAGGCTCTACAATATGCCATTCTAAAATTACCTGAGTTCAAAATCTACGATATCGCTCTTGTATTAGATGCAGATAACATTGTAGAACAAGACTTTCTTACTAAAGTAAATGATGCTTTTGAAACCGCAGCGACTAAAGCCATTCAATTGCATCGTATCTCACGTAATAGAGACACAGCAGCAGCTCGTATGGGCTCTATTTTCGAGGAAATTAATAATGCCATATTCCGTAAAGGCCATATCAATCTCGGTATATCTGCGGCTTTAGCTGGTTCAGGAACTGCATATGATTTTTCATGGTTCAAGAAAAATGTCATGAAAGCCAAAACAGCAGGAGAAGATAAAGAGCTTGAAGCCCTTTTGTTAAAGCAAGGCTACTTTATTGACTATTTTGACAATATTCTCCTATATGGTGAAAAGAAAAGAACAACGACAAAGATGAATGAGCAACACAGCCGTTGGACCTTACAACAAATTCAGAATTTGATTAAGAACATTAAATATTTACCTGGAGCAATCTTTAGGAAACAATACGATTGGGCAGACAAACTGATTCAATGGATGTTACTCCCTCGTACCAGTATGGTCGGTATTTTAATGGTAATGAGTATCGTTCTACCTTTCATATACATGACCATGGTAATAAAATGGTGGATTCTAAGTTCTATGGCACTTTTCTTTTTTGCTTTAGCTACTCCAGACTATCTAGTCGATGAGATGTGGGACCGAACTTTTTTGCGTTCACCATTTGTTACCCTATGGGGAATCATTAGTACAAAATTAATTCACAGAAAAAAAGATAACAACTAAATATACATTCAACACAATTATGATTTGGCAGATATTACATATTATCGACATAACCCTTTGGGTACTAATCTTAGGCTCTGTAGCTTATGTAGTTTTTTTTGCGATAATTTCATTGTTTTACGAGAAAGAAGATCGAGTAGCTATACATGCTGCAGCATTAACTAACAGAATGACAAAGTTTCTCATTCTTTACCCTGCCTACAACGAGGATCGGGTGATAATCAATGCTGTAGAACATTTCCTTGAGCAGGATTATCCAGCAGACCTTTATACTGTGGCCGTCATCTCTGACCACATGAAACCTGAGACTAATGATTTTCTAAGAACCCTTCCGATTACATTGCTTACTCCAACATTCGAGAAGAGTTCAAAAGCAAAGGCAATGCAATATGCCATCAATGAGATACAGGAATCATTCGACAACGTGGTGGTACTCGATGCTGACAATGTTGTACGTCCAGAATTCTTATCTCAACTCAATATTCTATGTTCTGTCTACGATGCTATTCAATGTCACCGCTGTGCTAAGAACGCAAATAACGATGTTGCTGTACTTGACGGAGCCAGCGAAGAAATTAACAACACATTGTTCCGTAAAGCCCACAACCGCCTTGGATTGTCTTCTGCCTTGATTGGGTCTGGTATGTGTTTCAATTATGAACTATTCAAAAAGAATGTATTCCAACTATCTACAGCAGGCGAAGACCGCGAGATGGAAGCACTCCTACTCCATCAGGAAGTTTTCATCAAATATGCGCCAGATATTCATGTATTCGACGAGAAGGTTAGTAACCAAGACAACTTCCAGAAACAGCGCATGCGCTGGATGACCGCTCAGGTTCAGAGCCTAATGAGCAATCTTCCTAAGATACCAGGAGCAATAGCTCATGGAAAGATTAACTTTGTTGATAAGACTATTCAGCAAGCATTAATTCCCAGATCAATACTAATTGTTTTACTTGCCGGCATTTCCATTTTTATGACTATTGCCATGCCATCATGGTGTGAAAAATGGTGGATTACACTAGCTATATTAGGACTATCACTATTTTTCGCCATTCCTAAGGAAATCCGATTCCGTTCATTCTCTAAAGTACTAACTATCCCTACACTTGTACTCCGCATGCTGAAGAACATTCTCCATATAGATAGAAAGAATACAGATTTTATCCACACCGAACATACGACATAGCATATGAGTAATATAAAGATTTTCATCTGCGCTCATAAGGAGGTTCTGCTACCACAACATCCTTATTTCCTGCCAATCCAAGCAGGAGCGGCCATACATAATCCCATTAAAGATTATCAGCCAGATAATGAAGGAGAAAACATATCAATTAAGAATCCTCATTTCTGTGAACTCACATGTCACTACTGGGCATGGAAGAACCTTAAGAATGTTGATATTGTCGGACTAAATCATTATCGCCGCTATTTTGACTTTACAAAAAAATGGCCACAATTCTCAGCAGATAAACATTTTATATCTACAGAGTCATTTCTTAATCAGAAATATCAATTCCCAGATTTAGAGAAAAGACTATCTAAATACGATATTATCTTACCTATTGCTCGTCATTGGCGCGTAAGCAACACTAAGCAATATGGCGATTATCACATAGCGAAAGATTGGGAAATGCTACGTCAAATTATTAAGGAACGTAGTCCTCAATACATACCAGCTTTCGAAAAAACAATGGATCATTGCAATAAAGCTGTAGGTTATAACATGTTTATTACACATTGGAAACATTTTGATGCCTATTCAGAATGGTTATTCGATATACTTTTCGAAGTAGAACGCCGTGTCCCACCAACAGATGACCCTATTCAAAGTCGTATCTATGGATATATGAGCGAAAGGCTTATCAATGTGTTCTGTGAGCACCACCATCTTCATATCAATCACATTCCACTAATGATGCCTTTAGACGACATTAATGATGGACTGAACATAAGTAACTTACATTGGTGTTGGCGATGTCTTTCAAATGATTTTTATTATCATTTCAAATAATTCATTATGGGAGAGCGAGTTAGTAAAAGTATCAAAAATGCAGAAGTAAATCTACTTTTTTACTTCCTGACTCTCTTTCTTTCTTTTTTCTCAAGAAAAGTATTTCTATCAAATCTCGGTGCTGAATTCATAGGTTTACAAGGAACACTTAGTAATATTCTTGGATACATGAATTTAGCAGAACTAGGAATTGGTAGTTGCATCAGCTTTTTTCTCTTTAAACCATTACAATCCAATAATCGATTAGAAATCAACGAGATTATGTCTGTTTTTGGATATCTATATCGATGCATTGGATATATTATACTCTCTGTAGGAATTTTTATCTCACTATTTTTCCCACTAATATTCCACAACGATGAGCTACCATTATTCATTATCTATTTCTCTTTTCTCTCTATTCTTGGCTCTTCACTTATAGGTTATTTCATAAATTATCGCCAAATATTATTATCAGCAGACCAGAAAGGCTATCTTGTTGCCATATACTTTCAATCTGCAAACATGATACGAATAGCACTTCAAATATGGCTAGCCATACGTTTCAAAAATCTATATATTTGGGTTGCTACAGAATTTCTTTTTAGTCTTATTGGATGCATAGTACTAAATTGGAGAATCAACAAGGAATATCCTTGGCTTAAAACAGATAAAAAAGCCGGAAAGCAACTTCTAAAGAAATATCCAACCATTCTAACAAACACTCGACAAATCTTTATCCACAAAATAAAAGATTTCATTCTTAACAAAAGTGATGAACTATTTGTTTTTGCTTTTGTATCATTAAAAATGGTTGCATACTATGGGAATTATACCATGATTGTAGCAAAGGTTGGACAGATTTTTAGCTCAATACTTGATAGCACATATGCAGGAGTAGGTAATCTTGTTGCAGAAGGCAACAAACAAAACACCATGAAAGTTTTTTGGGAGCTCATGACTATTCGGCATTTTGTTGCCGGCTTCCTATGTTTTTCTATTTTCCACTTTATTGAACCTTTTATCTCAACGTGGTTAGGACCAGAATACATCTTAAGTCATAATATACTCATCTTACTTTGCATACACATTTATATAAGTACGTCTCGCGGAGTTATTGACATGTATAACCACTCTCATGGATTGTATGCCGATGTATGGTCTGCATGGACAGAACTTGGCATTAACGTGGTTATAACGATTATTGCCGGATTCTATTTGGGGATTACCGGTATTCTGCTAGGTAAAATTGTCTCAACATTGCTGATTATAGTATTGTGGAAGCCATATTACCTTTTCCACAGTGGTTTTCATGAGAGTATCTATACTTACTGGCGAGGTGCAATCCGCAACTACACTGTTTCTATTATCAGTTTTATTATTGCACATTACTCTTTAACTTTAATACCAATTAAGTACAATAGCGGTTTCTTATCACTCACATTTTACTGTTCTGTAGGACTAATCATTTATCTTGCTATTAATTTTTTATTAATTTCATTATTTTGCAAAGGAGCAAATGATTGCCGAAGACGAATAAATAATATAATACAAGAGAAAAAGAAATAAGAAACAATAATATAAAATTTACCAATAACACATTCTAGAACTATCAAAAAAGTTACTAAGCAACAACCATTCCGAAACATCCCAACGTTTATTTAAATCAATATTATTGTACTTGGGATTAAGTAGGGAATAACCTAAACCAGGCCACGGATTAGGAACATTCATCATATCAACTATTGTTGTATAAACATCTAATTGGTTACATGCCCCGGCATATGAGCCATTAAAATCTCCATTAATTATAAATAATGGAATATCTGTTGAGATTCCACCTCCGAAATCCGTCGAATGTACATGGTGATCAGACGCAATAACTATAATACTATTATTATATAATCCCTTATTTTTTAATGAAACCAAATAGTTTCCAATAGCCTCATCTGTATAATGACATGCATTGAGATAGAACTTTAATTCTTCATCAATTGATGAGTCATTAATCTCAAATGAAGAATCTAATAATCTATTATAAGGTTGATGCATCGATGCTGTAAGAACTATTGAGAAAAAAGGTGTATCAGACTCTTCTGAATCCAACTTCTCTGCCAACTCAAAAACCTGTTTATCAGTCAAAGTTTGTTTATGTTCACCAGGATAATCATTGCTTGAATATAATTTTTCGAAACCATATTGTTGACACATTTCATCTTGTCGCCACAGTGAAGGAGAAGTAGGAAGAATCATTCTTGAATGTTTAATGCCTACTTTTCTCAATTGTCTTGGTAAACCTGGCAATTTTTTCTTACATGCTTTTGATACTGTCAATATAGAACGCAAAGGAAGAATTCCTGTCATATAAACATACTGACCATCTGAAGACTCTCCTATTGTTATATTAGGGCGAACATGTCCATTATAATATACAGAAGAGTCGGATTTGAGCGAATTCAGATATGGCGTAATTTCTTTACCATCAACAATCTTATCTATAACAAAAGACATCTGGGATTCTATTAAGACAAAGATTAAGTTCTTTATTTCCCCATTCCGAACAGATTTTATCATTGACTTTTCTGATTGTTTTAATGTCTCTAATATACAGTTTGTTTGCATATCATTTAGTTCTATCTCTCCCCTTATAGTCATAAAAGACTCTAAAATAAGTGATTTGATTGAACCATTATGAAAATGAGCGTAAATCGGCAAAGCAAAAAAATGATTTTGCCCAAACACACGTCTTCCTATTCTGCGCTTACAATATCCCCAATAACGCAATTCTGGTTGTGAGACACAGTATAGAACATGAGAAGCAAGATCAAATACATATATGAACAAAAAAAAGGTTACCCATATACGCATATAACGTAATAATTTGACATCTGGGAATGTGCATCTACGATTTAACAAAAAAAAGAATAATAAAACCATCACATAATAGAAATCAATAAATCTGATTCCTGCTATCATACTATTAATAACTAACCCATCAGCCACAGCCCCCACCTCACAAATTGATGACAGAGTTATGTAATGATAAAAAAAACGTGAATATAGAACATTTGAGAAAGACCATATATATGTTACTATAAAAGTCACTATTATAGCAATTCTCAATCGTCCACACGCCAATAAAACAAATATAGCGAAAATTATCCAAACATCCAATATAACTCTGAATACATTATCAACCCATGAGATACCATCAAGCGGATCCTCTATTTGACTTACAGAGAGTACATTAATGTGCATAAAGAATAAATTTAATGCACATAATAATAACAATCCAGACAATATAATATTCTTATTGATCCTCATATAAAATCATCATTTAACAAGTTCCTTTAATCCAAAAGCCCATGGAAGATACTTCTTACAGAAATATATTGTAGGTACAGATAAAACTACAACAATTAGAAAAAGGCTAAAACTTACGAAAATATTATCTTGTTGAAGGTTTAATTGATATACGATATTTCTAAGAATAAAGAGGTACAATTGATGAGTCAGCAGCACTATTAAACTATGACGTCCAATAAATGATATCAATGATAACGTTCTAATAGCCTTTGAAACCAGAAGAACAACAAGAACGCCCGACGCACCACCAATAAAGAGACAAAAAACATTAACGTTATACCTATTAGCAGCATAAAAGATTTCGCCATCTCCAAGAATATAAATATTATATAAAAATATAATAATCGATAAAGCTAAAACCAGCCATTGTCTTGAGGACATCTCCAACTTCAAGAAACTACTATAACGCCCAATAAGTATTCCTAGTAAGAAGAATGGCATAGATGTCAAGGCTGTGTCAAACCATATTGGAAGACTCATTTCATTTAGGAAATAGCCAGTAAGGCCGGCTAATAAGGCCACAAATGAAATAAGCATCATATTCCCTCGAGATAATACAAATATAAAATAATAAAAGATTTCTATAAACAAAAGACACAAAACGAACCATGCACCTGGAGCCATACCAAAATTTAATCTATTTGTTCCTGGCATAAGAATCAGGTTCGTAACAGACAATGTATGACCTCCATACAGTTCTAAAAAAACATTCCAAGGCAATGATAAGAACAAATATGTAAAGATAAGAGGGATAAGTAGCTGATTTGCTTTTTTCTTAAAAAACACATTTGACGATTCATAAGTTTTAAAAAAAATCCCAGATAATGCAAAAAAAGTTGGAACTTTAAAAATAGAAAATATTTCTAAGACAAAACCACCCGAATCCCCATATGTATGAGTTAACGCTATAATCAGAATAGTAATACCTTTAGCTAGATCAACAAATTCTATACGACCTTGTTTTAACATAAACATCAAATTTACCATTGCAAATATACTAAATTCTTGGAAATAATCAAAACTTTATCATCTTTTTTTTATAATTGGGTATTTTTTCATATCTTTGCGTCAAAATCAAAAACATAATGCATAATTAACACGTATTTGATGAAAAAGAATATTGAATTTATAGATATAGCAAAAGGGTTGGGAATTATACTTGTTGTATGTAGTCATGCATCTTACCCTCTTATGTCATGGGCATCTCTTTTTTACATCCCTGTTTTTTTTGTTATAAGTGGATATTGCACAAATCGGCCAATAAGAATAATGGAAAAATTATGGAAATTAATTATTCCATATATTTTATTCACTACAATTGCATTTATTGTTTCTCAATCTTTTTCAATAAGTGACATATTAGGAGCATTATATGCTAGATGGAGTTTATTTCCTTATAATAACGAAAATAATATATTGTTTCTACAATCAGGCAATTGTCCATTATGGTTTCTTCCTTCTATGTTTACATCATTTTGTGTGTTTAAAATAATACAAGAAAGCAAATTTCAGTATAAAACAACCGTATTTTTTTCTTTGTATCTCATTATTTCATATGCACTATCCTTTTTACCGATTCTACTTCCATGGAGTTGGGACACTGCTTTTCTTTTTGCACTGTTTCTATTTGAAGGATTTCTTATTCGCAAATACAATATTTTAGAAAAGATCACAACAAATCATATTATATTATTAATAATCATTTATGCAATATTCAGATACTATACCTGGTCAGTAAACTTATCAATAAGATATTATGGTAGATCTCTTTTCCTATTGTTCCCTGGAGCCTCAGTTGGCAGTGTTATTTTAATAATACTCGCAAAAAAAGTTGAGGGTAAAAAAATATCACATATATTTTCAAAAATAGGAAGAAATTCTTTATCTATTTTTTGTATTCACTGGCCATTTATTACTATTTCAGAAAGATTGCTATATTATATAAATCTGCCGAAAGACACTATTATTTATGATGTCATTCACCTTACAACAATTCTTCTAATAACATATCCAATTGCTCTTATAATTGAAAGGTTTTTAATAAAGCCAATATACAGAATTAATCCATTTAAGTCATCATAGGTAAATTATTACAATAGATATTTCTCTATGAAATTTGCCCAAATATAATACGCTTCTTTATTAATATGCAAACCATCCTCTGTATATTTTAAAGGCAAAGAATCATCATCTTGAAACAATGAGTATAAGTCAATATAAACCACGCCCGACGAAGTTGCAATATCTTTAATAATATCATTCCCAGCCTTAATCTTGTCTATACAATCAATATATTGCTTACCATATAGCAAGTTTATATTTACAGGCAGCATTCCTTGAAGATATATTTGAGCTGTAGGATTCTGTTTCGTTATTGTTTCTACCATCAACTTATATTTATGCTTAAATTCCTCCAAAGAGATTTGAGAGAATTTATTAATACCTCCTAACACAAATATTTTCTTTGGTTTGACACAACTAATAATAAACGATCTATTAATCAAATCGTCAAGATCATCTCCCTTACATCCCATATTACATATTCTAGTTTTAGGGAAAAGTAACTGGAAATCACTATCAAAAGTAATTGAATTTCCATAAAAAACGACATCTGCCTCTATATCTAGCTTAGAAAGAGAATTTGCCCACGCCTCTGCAACAAGATATTCTGGTTTATTCTTGTAGGGTATTTCTATACTCTTCTTATATTCAAGCATAATAAGTATTTCATTTATGATGTTTTTTTTAAAAAACAAACAACAGAAAAGAGCAACAAACAATATATTAAGTAAAAATGATACATAGATTAAGTATCGCTTTACAAATTTATTTTTACTAGTTCTCATTTGAATCTTAATATTCTATTTTTTATCTATTTTCGCCCCAAGAACAAAAATCTACATAATTTAGATTTATCAAAAACAAGTATAAACAATTCTGATATAATAATAACAATAATTACCCAAGCAATAGGAATCACATAATTATAAGGGATACATACCTCATGTAATTCCAATAATTCTGATATAAGTATAAATGCGATAGACTGAACGCCATATATTGCCAATGTATTATTGCCTAAATGAAGGAGATAATCAGAAATCTTACTAAACCATCTATATTTATTTAATAACACAAGAACACTACAAAAACATAATCCATTAACAATACCGATTACATATCTTATTATATCAATGAATAACTGCTGGAGAGACAAACGTCCTTCTTTTATTATACATAAACCACTTCCATATACAAATAGTTCCTTATCAAATATAAACAAAGTGAATATAAATAATAAAGAAAGAAGAGATACCAACAAGACTTTATTACATATAAAAAAAACGCCGAACTTATTGCAACACCAATATCCTACCAGAAAATAAAAAAACATGAATTTATGATGAGAAGGGATTATATCATCAGACAATACATGAAAGAGAACAAATATGAATGCGAATACTAAATAAACTAGTTCTCTCTTTTTAAAAAAATGAACCGTACTTGATACTATCATACAATTCAACAACAAAGATGACAAGAACCACATATTTATTCTCATCTTATTAATAAAATCTATGAAATAAAAAGAATCTGCATTGGCAAAGTAAAAAATGAGACCATAAATAATAACAAAGTATGACAAAAAAGGGATTCCTATATATTTAATTTTAGACAATATTACTGATTGATAGCTTTTTGAATTTGAATAGTAAAACAGGGAACCGCTTATTGTCATAAACAGCGGCATATGAAAAGTGTAAATTGCTCTAAACATAAAATCATCATAGAACAATTCTGAAAATCTATATTGGGGGCCAAATCCAAACTGAAGAGCATGGCCTAATATAACTAATATAATCAGTACTCCCTTGTATAAATCAAGATTTTTATCTCTATTCACTATAACAAATTATTAATGCCACATATTATTTGCGAGATATAAAAGGATATATCAAAGGAAGAATCCAATAGAAAGGAGAAGAAGCAATCCTGAAAAGAATTTTGTTTCCTACAGAGAAATACAACTGAGATCCAACGGCATTACTCTCTGGGAAAAGATTCCTCCATTTTTCTACACTTAAACAATTCTTATCCAAAAGCAATGGAAGCTTTGAGATAAATTTACGTTGATTAAGTTCATTCTCAACTACTTCAAAGACCCCTTTACCTCTATAAAACTCTTCCACCATACGAATTGCTGCAGCTTGACTCTCAACAGCAAAAACTGTTGTATGAGTATAATTGTTTGGGTTATATTGAATCCAATGATACATACATCTATCAACTCCAGCGAACCGATGAGCATAGTAGAACAATTGACAACAGAACAAATAGTCATCCACCATATTACGATCTGGGATGAAACGAACTTCATCCTTGTGATCTGTTACAATCGTACTACGGACCAACAATTTCCACATTACCCCTTTGATGGTCAGAAGAGTAATCGCACGCATCATCTCATCATGATCATTCGTATACTTCTGCGGACATTCTACACTATGATCTGCATATTCCTCAATATATCCACAACCTGAGATATCTGCATTCTCTTTCAAAGCGGCTTCAACCAAGAGTTCTACCATATCTCTATCAATATAGTCATCACTATCAATAAACAGGAAGTAGTCTCCTGTCATATTATCCAAACAGTCATTGCGAGAAACAGATATGCCTTTATTCTCCTCATGAACTATTATCTTACATTGCTCCGACACTCCATATTTAATAATATACTCATTAATAACATCCATGCTTTTATCTGGAGTACAATCATTTACAAAAACATACTCAATATTCTTATATGTCTGAGTAAATAAAGACTCAACACAACGACCTACATATTTCTCTACGTTATAAAAAGGCACGAGAATAGAAACTTTTACTTTCTGCTCCATATCTATCTTTGTAAGAATTTCAACAAAACAAACAAATCATGTTCCGCAAGCCAAAACTTCAGTTTCTCGTTTCGAGTATAACCCATTTCTCTCCACATTCTTTTTGACTCTGGGAATGTATTTCTATATGCTTTATAATCTAACAAGCCTTTTGTTAAAAAGTTACTTTTTATATTAAACTTACGGAGGTTTAGCTTGTGCATAACATAATTATCATACAATCCTTTCTCTCTACAAAATTCCTCAACTTCTTGAACTCCCTTAATATGCATATTAACGCTCCATAATGTTTGAAGAGAAACCCTTGCCTGATTGTATTGTACATAATGATAAAAAGCTTGCGGAATAGCAACAAAGCTCTTCGCATAGTAATATAACTTAACAGACATAATATAATCTTCAACAATATCCACATGTGGTGTTATTGTAAAGTTGTCAAAAAGAGTTCTTCTAATCAAGAGTTTCCAAAGCACCGTAGCGATATCATAATTTAAGCATCTATACAGATTCTCCATGCAGGTTTCTGCATAATCTTCATGATGATATGTAGAATCTTCTGATAAATAGTCTTTATAAAAATCACATCCAACAATATCAACAACACCATTTCGAGTAGCCTCGACCATTTTTTCTACAGTATTCTTTTCTATCCAGTCATCGCTGTCTACAAAAAAGACATAGTCTCCTTTTGCATGTGAAATACAATCAGCTCTAGAAACAGCTATTCCTTCATTTTGTTTGTGATCAATTATTGTATACCTATCTTCTGGTATTCCATATTTGCTTATAGTATTTCTTAACACCTGCAAACTATTATCAGGTGAACAATCATTAACAAACACATAATCAATATTGTTGTATGTTTGAGAGAAAACAGAATCAAGCGTTTTCTCCAAATACTGTTCTACCTTAAATATTGGCATCAAAATGGTTACTCTTATTATATCATTCATGCTACTTTCTCCTTATTTTCAACAGTATTTTGCCAATATTATATAGAAGTTTATCAACTCCATAATTAATTTTTAACTGTGGAGTTATAGATTGTACCAGACATTCCGACTGTTTCATTCGCTTATAATCAGCTAATACTCTTGGTGGTAATAGTTCTGCCAACACATTTTGTTTTTCAGTTTGCATTAACTCTGGATTTGATGAACTTAATCCATTTAAATCATAACACGCAACATAGACATTCAAATAACGAATAGAACAATTATCCATTATCAGAGTCTGAACAAAGAACTTCCAATCTGATGCGATTCTTAGTCTCTCATCATAAGGATATTTATGCAACAATGATGTTTTAATAAAAGCCCCTTGATGAGGAATTGCGCCTGAATATAAATGATAAAATGTCAACTCGCCATGAGGAGGAGGTGATATAATATTATCATTATCATCAATAGAGACTTTACCAACAATAATACTTTCTTCTGCATATATCTCAGCTATCTGATCAAGAACCTTATTATCATAGAACCGATCTCCAGAATTCATAAATATACAATAATCACCATGAGCTAGAGCTACACCCTTATTCATGGCATGATATATTCCACGATCCTTTTCTGAACACCAATAAGAGATTTTCTTACCATACTCCTTAATCAAATCAACACTTCCATCATTAGAACCTCCATCAATAATAATATACTCAAAATTACGACAGGTCTGCCCTAACACACTTTCTATTGTTTGGTACAGACCTTTACAATTATTATAGTTTATCGTAATGACAGTAAACAACATCCTGTTTTTTGCTACAAATATACACTATTTTTTTATTACTCACAAACTTTTATGCATTTCTTTTTCAATATAAGCACAGAATCGCGCATATAAGTACAAATCACTCAACAAATGGTTTTATTACATCAGCCCAAATATCATAATATTTAGGATATAGATGTAATCCATCTCTGGTATATTTCTGAGGCAAGGTGTCATTCACTTGATATGCAGAAAACAGGTCTATGTATGTACAGTTATTGTTTCGAGATATGTTTTCTATAATTTCGTTGGCATCCTTTATTTTATTAACGCAGTCAACATAAATTGTACCAACGCCTTTTGTAGGATTCACAGGAAGTATACTTTGTAGAAAAATATTTGCACCAGGATTATATATTCTTATCGAATCAACTAAAGTCTCATATTTTATCTTAAATTCATCAAGTGGAGTTGCATTAAAATTATTAATCCCCCCCATAACAAATATTTTTTTAGGATGTACACTTTTTATCATAAACGCCCTATTTATTAAATCATCAATAATATCTTTATTACATCCCATATTAACAATCTTCAAATCTGGGAACACCTGTTGAAAATTACTTTCATATGTAATAGAATTCCCAAAGAAAACAATATCTGCATCAACATTCATTTTATACAAGGTATTCTCCCATCCTTGAATACAACGAAACTCTATTTTGCGCTTATTTACCATTGATGGGTTCTCACCAAAGCCTATTTTATATATTATCTTTTGACAAACATCTGTCTTAAAGAAAATAATATATCCACAACATACATTAAACAATAATGATACAATTATAATATACCTTAGCATATTCTTACTATTAACGATTCTAAAAGATAAACTATCCATACCAAATCCAATTATAATGAATCACAAATTTGCTACAAAAAATCATTTAAATCTTACCCAACAACAATGGACACTTTTTATACAAAAACACAATAGGGAAATAACAAATTGGAAGAACAGCTAAGGGCAAGAACTCATGAAAACACGAAGGAAAAAACATATCCAAAAATTTCATGATTGGAATATGCAATCCCAAAACAAGAAGAGTTCCATTTGATATTACCGTCACAAACCTCAATGCTGGCAAACAATTTGATAATTCAAACAAAATCACACTCGATATAGAAGCAAAAACAAAAAACACGCTATATGAAATACCATAAATATTGCTATTAATAGAAGTATTACCATTAATTATTGGCATTACAAGCAACAAGCCACTTAAAGCCAACAAAGTATATACAGAAAAACCCCAAGGTTTCCAGCTATTGTCTTTCAAGAAAAATCCCAGGCAAAAGAAGGGCATTGCAGGAACTAGCCGACCAACATATGCCCCCCTAAATATTGTATCAATAGTGAGGAAATGAGATTCTAAAGACATATAGACAATAACACTAACAACTATGGGAATATAATACTTTCTAAGCGCTGACAAATAGCTGATGTCACCATAAAATAATCTTAGACCCAACAGTGCCCAAAGAAACCAGTCACCACAATAAAAACCCTCTCCTAAACCATATCTATAATGAAACAATCGAAAAAAAACGTCTTTTGAGAATAAGTTCTCTATACATATGCTTCCTGTTAATAACAGAAAAGCAATATTAATAATAGAAAAGAAAGCGACAGGAACAGCAAAGGACAACATTGACTTATGCCATGGTCGAGGTTTATACAATATACCTGAAATAATAAATAAAGCAGGCATATGAAACGAATATATAAAAAGTAGCACATTATCATTAGAAGACCAATGGCCAACAACCATTAGGAAGATACATATAGATTTTGCCCAGTCTATCCAAACTATTCTTTGTTTAACATCTGTTCTTTCCATTTCAAAAAACTACTGAAACTACACTTGTCTGCAAAAATACAAAAAATGTTGTTAATAAGCCAGATTGCACAAAAAAAATAGTACTTTTGCAAAAAAAAAGATGAAAAGCGATATAATAATCACAAAAAAAATATGGCTGCCACTTGTGGGGATATTATTATTGATATATATAATCATCCTTTCTATCAATTATTACTCAGCAGCAAAGCAAGAATCTCATCAAAAGTACAAGCAACATAAAACTAGCGATACGCTAAAAGTGGCTATTATAGGTGACAGTTGGGCCGAAAGGCACTATTACCATCAATGCAGTATAGATCATTTAATAAAAGAATTCTCAGGAAAAGCTTCAAAAACAGTTTCATTTGGAATTAGCGGTCTTACAAGCAAAGAAGTGTATAACGAACTGTATAGGAATACAGAAATCAAACAACTTATGGAAGATGATACGGACTACTGTGTTATAATGGCAGGAGTTAATGATACAAACCAAAAAATGAGTACTCATTATTATAAAGAAAGCATGAAGTGCATCATTAATTATTTATTAGAAAAAGGAATTATTCCCATAATTATTGAAATTCCAGACTACAACACAGAAAAAGCTTTTACTAATCATAAAATACACAGGAAAATACTGAGATATGTATCTATGGCGATCACTGGAACACCCATAAATTGTAAACAACAATTTAGAAATGCATTTGATGAACTATTAAATGAAAATGGATACAAAGATAAAGTATGTGTAATAAGATACAAATCATGGAACAAAGATTATAAAAATGATCTAAAGCGATTATACCTTAATGACGGAATGCATCTTAATGAGAAGGGATATGAGGTTCTTGATAGTATGATAGCAAAAACAATTTCTCATCACTATGCTTTAAAGCATAACCTATCTTATAATATACAAAAATGAAGGTATTTATATATTATATGATAGGTTGAGGCAATACTTCTAGCTATTATTATAACTAAAATAATTAAATCGTATAAGATCAAGATTATGGAAACGAAACCAAATAAATCGCAAAAAAGCAAATTAATGAGAATGTAAAGTAAACTGTGTCAGGCTACAACAAAATGTAGTTTAACACGTTTATTTTATGATGGCAAACGAAGAAATTGATTACAAGCTGGCAGCCGAGCAGTTGCGTACAGGCAAGCCGTTGTTTGGAAAAGATGGTGCATTGGCACCAATGTTGGAGCGTATTTTGAATGCAGCTCTTGAGGGTGAGATGGATGCTCACTTGAGTGAAGGGTCCCGTGAGTCAGGGAATCGTCGTAATGGCAAAATGCCTAAAACTGTTCAGACGCAGTATGGTGAGGTAACTGTAGAGACACCTCGTGACCGTGATGGCAGTTTTGATCCTCAGACAGTCCGTAAGCGAGAGACAATTCTT
>NZ_FRBD01000043.1 GCF_900142525.1 Xylanibacter ruminicola
GAAAAGCGGGACTGGTCTCCGTCAGTTATCTAGACTTACGGGAGTTTCGTTTGGTGTTATACAAAAGTTGTGATTCAATAAAGATGATCAGAAGAACCGACCCTGTGATTGCAACTGTGATTGCAACAGTTGAGAATCTGTCTGCTTCTTTAATAGTTCATGAATGGTATAGCCACGGAGTTAGGGGCCTTGGCGATGCAAATAATAATCACAGATTAGCATATTTAAATGTGATGAGAGACAAAACGTTTTATCCTAAAACGACAAGTAAATACAAGAAATTTGTGAAGAATAGATATAATTACTACAAAAAAAGGGAGGTAAAATGATGAGTAAACAACGTTTTATGCAGCTTTGTATATTAATGAGTATCGCATTCCATATGTATGCTCAAGGTGATTGTCAGCAGGCGTCTCTATTTGAAATATTTCAAAAAGAACAAGTAAAGGATGTTTCATTTGCGATGTATTATCATACGCGAACTATGAATTATAAATATGGATATATATATTTGAAAGGTTGCGTTAAACACGGTTCTACAAGATTGTGTATTAATGAATTACAAGACTCAAATAGAAAAAAAACAAAGTGGACTAAGCATTATTTTAAAACTTCTGTTGCCATGGAAAATTCATTGATAAAATTGATTGATTCGCTTTTTATCTCTAAGAGAGTTACACCGATACTTAAAAAGGAAAGACTTGACGTCATGCGATATGATGAACAGAATTGTCTTCAAATCAAGATTAAGCATAAAAAAGAATATGAGAAATACGATTTCTATTTCGGAGATTACTTACAAACTCAAATAACCTCTGACGTTGAAGTTACATACTCACCGCAAATGATCAAATTGTTAAGGCTGATGGAAATTATTGTAAATAATGAGTTAGTCAGAATCAAGGAGATAAAATTATCCTCCAAGTGATCAAAGTTAATCACAGAGTCTCTACTGATCACCGAATTTTACACATAGTCATAGTGGAAATGCAGATTTTATATATGAAAGACAATGGAATGTTATGAAAAGATTTGATTACGATTATTAAAGGATTACGGGGCCAGTTCTCCCAATCACTTTTTCGCTGAAATATGATTATCAAAACCATCTTATGATATATGAGTATAACTATAAAAGATAAAACGATAATATCATTCGCATCAGCCTTGGTTTCATTACCTGTGATTGCTTAATTCTCAAAAAATATATCGTTATGAAAAATGGAAATAAGTTATTGTTCTTTATGTTTCTATGCTTAATTGTTTCCTGTAAACATCGCAATAATGATCCTGGCATTATTCAATTGGAGGAATTTTCAATTAAGAATAAGTCGTTGGACTTAGTCGCTCTAAATATGTTAACATCGTTAAAAATAGATACATGTCAAGAAGTTGTAGTTCTAGACCTTATGTGGGTTAATAATGAAAAGATTTATCTTTTATCTTCTCGTCAAAAAAGTGATTTGATGGAATATTATGTAAGTTGGCATAATCGAAGAATTGTGGGATATACGACTATTGGAGGGAAACTAACTATTATCCTTTCTAATGTAGACAATCATGGGGCTTTTCTTGATATTTTTGCTTCAGATTTAGATTTATGTGAGAATACTAGAGAATTTTCGTTTATGCATGTTCCCAAAAACAGATATCGGTGGAATTCTTATGAAGGTCAACAATTACCATGGCAGGATAAGGCTTACTTGTACGAGCCAACATTCGTTGTTTTTAAGCCCAAGGGATTGAATGACTATGAAATAACTTATACTAATTCTCCATTTTAGGATTTATGGTGAGGAATCATGGTACCAGCTCTATTGATTTGTTCTTTCAGGAAATCTGAAGTGCACCCCAAAAGATAGACACAAAACTATTGGGGGGCACTTCATGTGAATGGTTTTAGGGGGCTCCCGATCATTTTACCGCTGAAATCTGATCATTTTCCCCCGTCATTTCTTTGAACCCTAACTTCTTTTGTCCCATTCCATTGTTTTGTTATTATCGTGGCAATAAAGCTGTTATTTTCGCAGTTTTATTGCCAATATTAATTTTTCTTGAATTTTTTTGGTTGTTTCAGAAATATTGGTTATTTTTGCAATATAATAATTAATTGACCAATAAAAAGAGCGGAAGTCTGACGATGAAGAATGGCAAGATTGACAAGTACTTCTACGGAGGTGGTTATGCCCAGGCATCAGTTGCAAGTGCAACTACCGATAACTTCGCTTTCTATTTCTATAACCAAGATCACCTTGGTAGTATCCGAGAGGTTGTGGATGCGAGCGGAGCAGTAAAGCAGGTAAACAACTACTATCCTTTCGGCGCTCCATACGCTGATGCACCAGCTTCGACTAATGCCGACTTCCAGCCATACAAATACAATGGAAAGGAACTCGATAAAATGCATGGTCTGAATACATTCGACTACGGCGCCAGACAATATGATCCAATATTAGCGAGATGGGACAGAAATGATCCATTGTGTGAGAAATACTATGACATCAGTCCATATGCATATTGTGGGAATAGTCCGATTAAACAAGTTGATAGCAATGGAGAAGAACCTACCACATACGAAGCTGCACTTATGGCAAAGCATGTCTATGGAGAGAATGTAAAACTTGCAGGTAAATGGCATCTTAGCAAGAATCAAAAAGAATCGTTTAATACTAAAAGTGGATTACGATCTGCTTTGTATGAGAGAACAATAAATAAAATTACTGAATATGCTTATGTTACTGCTGGTACAGAGGATATAAAAGATGCCCAAGAGGATATAAAACAATTGTATGGAGCTAGTAGGCAATATAGAGAGTCTGTTGATAATGCTAAGCAGTTAAACGAAACTCTTGCGAATTCAGAATTGACCTATGTCGGTCATTCTTTAGGAGGAGGATTAGCTGCGGCTAATGCATTGGCCACAGATAGAAATGCTATTACGTTTAATGCTGCAGCAATATCAAAAAATACGAAGAATCTTTTAAGGCTTCCAACAACGACATCTAAAGGACGTATTTTTAATATTGTCGTGAAGGGTGAGATAGTTAATTATCTTCAGTCAATGGCCGGCTTAAAGTTGGAAGGTGGTGCTTTCCTGCTAAACGCCAAATATCTACCTGGAATAAATTGTATAAACACTGTTATGCGAATAGGAAATCATTCTATAAATACTATCATACAAAGGTTAGAGGAGGAAAAAACAAAATGAGGACATATACGTTTATTTCTATTCTAATAATATTGTCTACTATAAGTTGCTCAGGAGAAAAAGACTATCATGGAGATAATATAAAATTGTGGGAAGATACAAAGGTATGGGAACTTGCAAAGTGTGTTTCAAAGAATGATTTCCAAAAGGCAGAAAAGATAATTTCCCAACAACATATTGATATCGATTTTAGAGAGCCTAAATATGGAGAAACATTGCTATTCTGGGCGGTATGGAATTCAAACATTGATGCCGTTAAGTTTCTTATAAACCATGGTGCGAATCCGAATGCTCACGACACATATAATGGGGATTCACCTATCGCCATAGCATCTGACTATTTTATACGTTCAGATATTTTAGCTTATTTGCTTGCACATGGAGGAAATCCAAACGATTTCGTAAAAAGAGACGAGAAATTATCGTATGAACCAAGTAATAAAACACCATTAACGCGGGCCGCATTCACAAGTTTAGAAAAAACAAAGATGCTGGTTAAGGCGGGGGCAGACGTCAATTTTTCAGTAGAACCAGGTTATACTCCGTTAATATCTGCAGAGCGTAAAATGTCTCTTGAAATAGTCGAGTATCTGCTTTTTGAATGCAAAGCAGATTACAGAAAGTCGTATGTAATAACTATCGACATTGGGGATACATTATATTTAAAAGAGTTGATTCAGAAAAGAAGACTCATATCAGCCAACGATAGTATTGCTGCAAAACGGATTATTGACTATATTGAAACGAACTGAGATGAACAGATTCAGACATTTACTCACGGTTCTTTCCTTTGTGCCGGTGATGATGCTGGCGCAGAGTCCTACAGAGAACTATGTCAAGGCAGAAACGATGCTTAATGCCCATGGCAATAACGCTATGGTGTCTGTTCAGTACTATAATGGTCTGGGCTACCCTACGGTGTCTGTGGCTACAACAGGTGATGATGGACATACTTCCTACTCATTGGTAACCTACGATGCTCTCGGGCGTGAGGAATGTAAGTATGTTCCTGTTTCAACCGATAAATCCATTCTCTACAAGTCGCCAGGCACCATTGTTTCCTGCTATAGCGATACTGCTCCCTATAGCAAGACGCAGTATGATGGCCTTGGCAGACCGGTATCCGTAACCATACCAGGCTCGGCCTTCGCCGACAAGCCTGCCACTACGGCGTATGCCACCAATGCCGCCAATGAGGTCATCCGCTATGGTGTAAGCAATAATAGCCTGACGCAAAACGGGTATTATCCAGCCAACTCCCTGACCAAGGAGATAGGCAAGGATCCTGAAAATAAGCAGGTGGAGACTTTCAAGGACCTCTTCGGGCGTGTCATCATGCAGCGTGTCGCCGGCAGCCTCTGCACCTATCATGTATACGACGATCTCGGGCGTCTTCGTTTCGTACTGCCCCCCAAGTACCAGTCGGAGAAGAACCTCGCAGCCCTGTGCTATGAGTATCGTTATGACGACAGAGGACGCCTTGAATACAAGAAGCTGCCTGGTGCTGATTACGTAAAGTACTGGTATGACAAGGCCGACAGGATGATCTGCATGCAGGATGCCGAGATGCGGAGTGCAAATAAGTGCCGCTTCTTTGTCTACGACAAGTTCGACCGTGTTGTCCTACAGGGGCTCTGTACAACATGTCCGAGCACCAATGTCTTTAATGCTACGTTCAACCCCGCCGCAGCAGGTACGCAGGGGACAAGCTATACAGCACCTTCAGGACTTGGCACTATAGAACTGGAGATTGCCAACTATTATGATGGCAAACAAAGCAAGATTACATACAACAACAATCCGCACTTCTCCAGCCTTACGCTTCCTTCAAGCTCTGTTTCTCAGAAAGGACAGCTCACCGGTGTGATAACAGCCGCTACGAATGGCGAGCTGCTGGCTCAAGCGACGCAGTACGACATCAAGGGCAATGCTACAAGCTCCAAGACAAAGGACATCGGTGGCAGGATCGTTTCAACCACCACCGCCTATAGCTTTACAAACAAGCCTACCCAGTCTACAGCCACCATCGATGTGAAATACGGTAGTAGCATGACGGTAATAGAATCCATAGGCTATAACACATACAATGACCAGAAGTCGAGCGATACCATTATCGTGAATCACGGAATAGCAAAAAGAGCCATAACAACCTATGCACACGACAATCTGGGCAGACTCTTAACAGTGTCGCGCCCCACCTCGTCGGGCACCAACCGCAATGTGAGCTATGCCTATGACCTGCGCAGCTGGATGACGAAAATTACAACGAGCACATTCCTTGAGGAACTGTTCTATGCCGATGGCCCTGGCACCAAGCTCTACAACGGAAACATCAGCAGTATCCGATGGAAGGACAACAGCCAAAGCACGAAACGTGGCTATAAGTTTACATACGATACTGCTAACCGACTGACTTCCGGCACCTATGGCGAGGGTGATGCGCTCAGCAGCAATACGGGCAGATATAGCGAATCCATGCAGTATGATGCCAACGGCAACGTCAATAGGATCACTCGCTATGGCAAAGGTACATCAGGCTATGGCTTGATGGATAACCTCACCATCACCTATACAGGCAATCAGCCTACCAGTGTTTCCGAATCTGTTTCGGACAATAACACCAGCGGCTCGTTTGAATATAAGAAAGCCAACGGCACAGGATATAAGTTTAATACGAATGGCTCGTTGGTTGCCGACAAGAGCCGCTGCATAGCCTATATCATCTATGATTACAACAATAACCCGAAGCAGATATACTTCACCAACGGCAGTGTAACCAAGTATGTATATAGTGCTTCGGGGCAGAAGTTGCGCGCTGTTCACTATACAGCCAAGCCCAACATCAGCCGTACTTGGGGAGTCAAGCCTGCTGAGCTAACAACTACGCAGATTTTGCAGGTTGACTCTACGGATTATCTGATGGGCGGCAGTCTGACGATGAAGAATGGCAAGGTAGACAAATACCTCTTTGCAGGTGGTTATGCCCAAGCATCAGTTGCAAGTGCAACTACCGATAACTTCGCTTTCTATTTCTATAACCAAGACCACCTTGGTAGTATCCGAGAGGTTGTAGATGCAAGTGGCGCAGTGAAGCAGGTAAATAACTACTATCCTTTCGGAGCTCCATACGCTGATGCACCAGCTTCGACTAATGCCGATTTCCAACCCTACAAGTACAATGGCAAGGAACTCGACAAGATGCATGGTCTGAATACATTCGACTACGGTGCAAGACAATATGACCCAATATTAGCAAGGTGGGATAGGATTGATCCGATGGCAGAGAAAGCTCCTGAAATCAGTTCATATATGTATTGTAAGAATAATCCAACGAATTTCATAGACCCCGATGGTATGTGGCCATGGAATAAAAAAAATCTTATTGAATATCGGGGAAATGGAACATTTGGATTAAATGTAAATAATTTGAGTGCAACGACAAGACGTAACATCCGAAATGCAAATAATAATCCTTCCAATTGGAAACCGGGAGAAGTCGGTATAAATACTGAGGTCGGACATATTTCATTATCAAAATATAGTAGCGATTCATTCTCTTTAAACCATAAAACTCCGGGTATTGATCCTAAAGATGAATCTATAAATGTTGTGAATCCAATAGCAAAATCAACAGGTTTAGAAGATAGAAGATTCAGCAAGCATTCAATTAGTGGCGTAAGCGGAAAGATTGCTGCTAAAGGTGTTTTAGCATTAGACTTGACTGTTTATATAGTTGATACATATCAAACATGGTCTAGTTTTTTTGATAGCATTTCACTTGATAGCCAAAAAGAAGAATTAGAAAATTCTATAAATAGAGTAAGTAATAATTTTGATTTAATTCCTGAAGAGTATAGAAACGATGTAGATGTGATAGGAGCTATAATAAACTATGTTTTTCAAGGAATCAATTCGACTAGCAATAAGGTTATTGAAGATATTGGAAAACAAATAATAAATAGGTAAGTTTTAAACATCATAGCATCAATATAAAAAATCTTACAATGGTAAAGAAACTTGCAAACGCAAAAAGTTCAAATAGGAAAGTAATAATTATTGCAATTACAATAATAATTATTTTAGTGCTACTTGTTGTAATCAACAATTGTCGATTAAATTCTTTGGTGTATATAAAAATCAAAGGATGGTCGACAGTTGATCTCAGGTTTTCCCGAGCAGAGAGAAATGGCATATCTTACGCTTTGTATGGGAACTGCAATTTTCAAAATGGAAAAGTTAAATTGCCATATTCGGTATATGATTTGAAGAAGAACAAGATGCAAAGCCTAAATCGACAAATGAAAGAATATGGTAATTGGAAGTTCATTAGCAGAAATCCCGATTCCATTCTGATAGAAGATTCCAAAGATTTCTTTAGCGGGAAATATGGCGTTGAATTTGGAATAGCAAAAAGCGATCCCATAGAGCATCAGCCAGACACCTTATGGGTGTTACTATCTAATGATTCAACTCATATTGTTCTAAACAAGTTATCCTCTTTAGTCCGCAACGAGTTATATCAAAAATGGTTGGAATAAATAATCAAAAGATTCCGTAATTTCCCCCAAAAAGAAAGACCATAAGTAGAACGAACTAATGTAAAATGAAGTTGGTAATGAAACTTACAAAATCAAAATTAATTAATTTATTGAAACCAGGAATGGAAGATTTAGGCTTTCATTGGTTTAAGGATTCAATAACTGGGGCTCAAGGACTTTTTGTAAAGAAAGTCGACAATACGCTTTATCTGACAATAGGTTTGAATATTCACAGATATTATAATGATGCATTTACCGCAGATTTATATCTTTCAAGAACTACCACAATATACAGTACATGGGGAGATATCCCTAAAGATTGTATAAAAAGACCAGAAGAGTTGCTTCTTGACAGTGAATATCCTAGTAATTGTAGAAGAAGCTGGTGGAGTAGTGAGGAGTCAATGGATGTTTTTCTTCAAGAAATTCGTATATCCGAACATCGGATGTGTATGGATGAAGATTTAATTAGACGGATTAATAATAGTAAAGATGTTGAGAATTTATGTAAAATTTCTTCGTTTATTACAAATAATCTCAAGGACCTTCCAAAAATTGATTATTCTTTCGTCCCTGAAAAAGAAATAGACGAAATTCCACTTTGTTGGTTCAAATCTACCGAATGGACTTTAATGAATTTAGGAATGGATATTAATTCTAAAGCCGTAAAGTTTTATGCTAGTGATGCTTATAGGAAATATATTATAGATAAAACATGGTAGCTAGTTAATGAGAATAATTATACATTTACTCACGGTTCTTTCCTTTGTGCCGGTGATGATGCTGGCGCAGAGTCCTACAGAGAACTATGTCAAGGCAGAAACGATGCTTAATGCCGATGGCAATAATGCTATGGTGTCTGTTCAGAATGATCAGAAGAGACCCTGTGATTGCTGAAAACATATTAAAAGAAGAAAAAAGTGACAATGAAAAAGATTATTATGATTCCATTGTTTCTTATTGGCCTAGCTTTTGGTTATATTTATAATCAAAGTTTCCATGAAGATAGTGAACAGCCTGTTTCTGGTTATAACTATATTTCTCGTTATGACCTATATGATTATGAAGAAGCTGTTTTAAAAGAAGGTAATTATAGCAAGATGGTCGGTATTGTCGGTGAAGCTGGCGTGGACAGGCTCCCTTATGTAATAGTTGAGTATGACGTATACAATAAAAAAGATGCAGGATACGTGTTATTGCAATTGTACCTGCTATATCAGAGCAGAATCAAAAATCGCAATAAACGAGCGATGGTTCCTCTTACTGATTATGTGAAGTCCGTGATAACAGAGTCTTCTAAAAACGGGTACGATTTTAATAGTTCAAAACTAGAAGAATTCAAGAAGTATGAGTAAAAGATTTGCAAGATTTACCGTTTACTTATTAATCCCAATAGTAGGTTTCGTTTGTGGTTATTATATATCTGATCATGATGTGAACAGAAATAAAGAGAATTATGTTCATCCTTACGCTGATTATTCGCGTGCAGTAACATTTGGCGATACAATCTTGTACAAAAAGATAGTAGAGGATAGAATGGCAAAAACACCATCGCATCCTAACTTTTTGGATTTATCTATAAGAATGGTTGAAAGGTTTAATTATACCCCTGGATACTACAATGCCTATGTAGCCATCAACAATTTATACAAGTACAACAATCTTGAGATGGGAGATCATGTAAAACGACTTATGTATAGTTATCTTCAATTGGCAATAGAGTCTAAAGATACTCGTGTAACAAAAGAGGATTTAGAAGAATATTATTACGAATTTCCCAATAAGATTTCTATAAACAAATGAATCAGTCACGGGGTCGGTTCTTTTGATCATTTTCTCGTTATTTCTTTTGCGGATTACAAATAAGTTTGTATCTTTGTAATCGAATTAATAAACCATCGGTAATAATGGCAAAA
>NZ_FRBD01000035.1 GCF_900142525.1 Xylanibacter ruminicola
TGTCTGAGGATCAAAACTGCCATCACGGTCACGAGGTGTCTCTACAGTTACCTCACCATACTGCGTCTGAACAGTTTTAGGCATTTTGCCATTACGACGATTCCCTGACTCACGGGACCCTTCACTCAAGTGAGCATCCATCTCACCCTCAAGAGCTGCATTCAAAATACGCTCCAACATTGGTGCCAATGCACCATCTTTTCCAAACAACGGCTTGCCTGTACGCAACTGCTCGGCTGCCAGCTTGTAATCAATTTCTTCGTTTGCCATCATAAAATAAACGTGTTAAACTACATTTTGTTGTAGCCTGACACAGTTTACTTTACATTCTCAAAGAACGTCGTAATTTTATCAATGTTTATGAGTTGCTAAATCACCCTTATATACATTGGGATATTAATTCTCCTTCCTATCAAGCTTCATTCAACCTTGTATATAAACTGGCGCAAACTCCCGATCAAGAATTGTATATCCACAGGTTGCTTGATCCTGCAACTTCCACAAAAAGTTATAACCAACTTCCTTCTTTCTCCATTAATGAGTTTATAATACCAACGCTGATTTCCAAAAACTATCGAAGTATGAAAGATGCTTTGATAGTGTTTGATCAATTAGGTGATAAAAAAAGCGCATTGACTACCACATATATCTATAATGCTTTATATGGAAAGTTTGTTAAAGAAGATCTATCTATTTTGACTCATGAAGAAAAACAAAAAATATTAATTAGTATGAATAATGTAGATGGATATGTACAAGAAGGATTGAATAAACAAATAATAAAAATGGATATTTACCTTTTCTGTAATAGACATCATTATTATCTAAAAAGTGGTATTGTTATTGATAGAGAGGCTGGAGACTTTATTTTTAAGTCGCATAGTACAAAATTTACAGAATCATTCTTGGAGGTCCTTAGGAGTGAAAGAATTATTGGCTTACCACCAGAAGATATTCGTAAAATATTTGTGGTTATAATACGTCATACAGTGGAATACTATGATGAATTGTGTTGGAAACGATACCTTAAAATTTTCGACTATTTCAAAAGTGAATATGAACTTAAGTGGCATTCTTCGATAAAAAGCATTGTAATACAGTTATTTGGTAAAGAAGATTATGTCGTAAAATATTTTAGTAAGATGAATGGCGATGTAAAAGTTTATCCAACGACCTCAACTAATAATAGAGAAGAAGAGAATTTTAAAACGTCTAAACAAATAATAAAAAAATTAGAAGTGGATTGCTCTACGGCTCCTGATGGTTTTGTTTTGCCTTCTACATTAAATTTTGCACTTGATAAATTGCAGAAATTTTCAATAGATGCAAAATTATATAATGATGTAAAAAATATCTTGCAAGAATACAGAACAGTGGATAAACTGTCCTTAAGAGGATATGCGTTAATGGTATGTTTAGCTCCTAATCGAGAAGAAAAAATATTCTGGTTAAATCTATTAGATAAACAGTTAGAACAAGTTGGTGAGATTAATGAAAAAGCATTAGGTATTCTTTGTGTCGAAGGATCTATTGACATAGAACGTTCTAGAGGCTATTTTGAAAGATGGTTAAATTGTTTTAGAGAAATATACATAACTCCTGAGAAAATTGCTCAAAATTTGTCTTCTAGACAAAATACATTAGGAAGAAGATTGAGAATGGAATTCTCTCAACCTGATAATCGTCGCTCTCGCAAAATTATTAAAGACATCCTATTGATTTACTCGTATTGTAATGAACCATTTGATGAAAATAATTTTATAGATGTCTCTATCGATGATGCTGTTGGAATGATAGAAGAACAGCGAGAAATAATAAAGGAAAGAATTTATAAACTTGAAAATGCTAGAAAAACTATTAGGAAAAGTACTTCTAATAAAAGGAATAAGACTATGGAGGAAAGAAATCTTGAAAATGATGCTTGGAAGATTGGTGATAGAGAATCGATAGGTAAATGGTTAGATTACCTAAAGATGGAGTATGGAGCAGAAATGATTATTCGCGTTAATAAATCAAATAAAGCTAAAGCCATTATAACAAAACATCTTCGGAGAGAGAATAATGTATTAAAAAGCTTGCTCATTGAAAGATATGAAAAAGTAAAAATGTTTCATCATTCTATTAATGATAAGCAACGTGTTTTGGGAGAAATCGATATGAAGATTATGGATTCTTTATCATATATAATGCTTTTTATAGAAAAACTATATCAAAAGCCAAATCCGTTTGATTGTCTGATATCAACTATTCAAGAGATGATGTCAAGAATTCAGTCACATGAGGAGTTAGGGCAATTGTCTTATATGCTACCCGAAGAAATTAAAAATTTTAATTATGAAGAACAATTATACTCCGCAGCCGATTGACACAAGTGATGTTAAGCTGCCAAAAGAATTAAATACCTTAGTTGAACAGATGGCTAAGAATGTACATGAGGTTTGGGCTGAGGCCCGTATCAGACAAGGATGGACATACGGTCCAGAACGGAATGATACTTTGATGACTCATCCATGTCTTGTGCCATATGAGGAACTACCTGAAGAAGAAAGAGAATATGATCGTAACACCAGTATTGGTACACTGAAATTGATTTTGAAAATGGGTTTCAAAATTACATAATCTCAATCATTTTCTTTGCGTAGATTATATTCGAAATAGTTGCAAATAATAATTTGCATATTCCACATATTATGTGTACCTTTGCATACAATAATAGAATAAACTAAGAACGTATATACATGTCCAATTAAGAAGAACGTGCTGAACTGCACAAGACGATATGGAAAAGAAACGTACTACACCGGAGTATATAACATCACTCCAACCAAATGAGATCTTCGTTTTTGGCAGCAACCTTCATGGTATGCACGGCGGAGGCGCTGCCTATGTTGCCTTACGAAAGTTTGGCGCCATTATGGGACAAGGCGTTGGTCTGCAGGGCCAAAGCTATGCCATTCCCACCATGCAGGGTGGGGTGGAAACTATCCGTCCGTATGTTGACGAGTTCATTGAGTTCGCTAAGCAACATCCAGAACTCATCTTCCTCGTTACCCGCATCGGCTGTGGTATCGCTGGTTTCAGCGACGATGAAATCTCTCCTCTCTTCGAGACAGCTCACGACGCGGAGAATATTGTCCTACCACCAGGATGGTGATTTTTATGTGATACCCAAATTCCGCAGCACTTTAATTTAACTTTCTTTATAAGTACCTGAGCAACAAAAAGTTCTTCGACGCGCGAAGCGGCAAAGCCGAGCGGCTCAGGATTTGGCCATGTCAGATTTTTTACTTACCTTAGTGCTGCAAATCAAGACAAGCAAAATCATCAATGACATGGCAAAATACAAATAAAATCTGAGAAAATCACCGCTTTTGGCGGAATATTTTTCGTTTTGGACAAATTCGACTCTATTCTGTCCTCTGTGATAGACTCACACTTAGGACTCTGTTATGAAATATATATCACCAGATCTGCACGCGCTTCTCTGGTGCGAGATAGAGTTTCCCGTCGGTCACGTTGAAGAGCCTGTACCAGTCGTCGAAGAGTGTCACGATGACATTGATGCGGTTTTGGGGGATTGAATGGCCGTCAGCCAGGTACAACGCCTTCTTTTGGGCAAGGGTGGGATATTCCAGCCACAGTTTTGCATAGTGCAGGAAGAACTCCTGGCAGGCATAGTCGAGGGCAGCCCCCTGAAGCCCCTCATCCATTTTCTTCTGCTTGAAGAGTGAGTAGGCCAGCGTCATGCCGCCGTAGTCGGCCATGTTCTCCGCCAGCGTCTTTTTGCCATCGGCCGGCTGTCCGGGGTAGGCCTCCATACGGTTGTAGAGCGCAATCATCTCCTGCTGCTTGGCCTCGAACTTCGCTTGGGATTCTGATGACCACCAGTCTGTCAGGTTTCCCTGTTTGTCATACTTTGCCCCCCTGGCATCGAAGCCGTGGGTCATCTCGTGGGCGAAGACTGTAGCGACAGCGTACTGGGTGTAATCATCATCGGCAGGGAACATGCCTTCACTGATGAATAGCGGCAAGATGACCAGACAGTTCATCTCGCAACTATAAAAGGCGTTCTTCATGCTATAATCGATTTCATAGTCGATGAAGGCGCGGACATGCTGCTCAATTTTTCCGCACATGTTATGCCTGATGGCTTCATTCTGCGCTATGATGGACAGGGCGTCCTCGACCAGCGTGTTCCCCTCGTCGAGGGTGAACTCGCCTTCGCTAAGGTTGTCGGGCATGCCGACAAAGAACTGCATGGCCTCCAGTTTCTTCAGTGCCTCCTGGCGCGTGGCGTCGCTCAGCCAGTCGAGCGTTTCGATGCGCTGTCGGAACACGGTGCGCAGTTTCTCCAGCATCGTCAGGCAGCGGTCTGCCCCGGCTTGCCCCATCTTCCGTAGTACGTCCGCACTCAACTTGTTCATCAGGAAGGGGCTTGTCTGTTTCAATGTCGCTACGATATTACTCTTGACGTCTCCTTCGCTGTTACCGGCATAATTAGCCTTCATGTAGCTGAATACGCTCATGACGGCATAGTATCTCAGGTAGTCGTAGCAGTTGTCCATCGTCTTCAGCACGGTCGTGATGCCGCCTTTCTGTTCCATATATTTCTTGAAGGCGGGGGATTCATCGAAGATTGCACCAGCCATTGGATGGAATGCTTCCTCCAGCGTCTCCCGGGTGACTTCGTCTTCGACGCCGCCCCCGGCACGTGTGGCACGGCCCCGCGCGAAGCTGCCGGCCTCGATGTATTCAGGTATGTCGCGCACGTTCCACAAGCTCTGACGGTCTGAGTCGGAGGTATCGCCGCCATCATGGGCTGTCGCATAAATCAATTGCTCCTCGGCGAGAATCGCGCTGACGCGCTCCTCGAGTTCCGCCTCATAGCCTGCCGCCTTCGTGCGCTCCGGATCTGCCACGTTGTCGATGGTCGTCAGTATGCGCTTGATGCTCGATTTCAGCAAGTCTGTCCTTTTAATTCCCAGCAGATATTCTGGCGTTCTTGTCAGGATGCCTCTGCTCACTATTTCCTGGAAGGAGTGGGTTTGCATATGCATATCCACTCTTTTCGAGAATATAGGATTCAGCCCCTTGTCCTGCAGTTTGCCGATTTCGGTCAGCAGCATGCCGATTCCCGTCGGCTTCTGGATGTCCAGATAGTCGAGTACGGCCTTCACGTCTTCATTCAATGATGGCGCAGGAGCCTCAATATTCCGCACGAGGTGCCGGGCCAGGGGGTTGTCGGAGGCAAACAGGCTCTTTTCAACCTCATTGGAGTATATTGCATCGTAATAGTCCATGTAACCCGGGTCGCCCTCTTTATGTGAATTGAACCAGGTGCCCAGGGCATACATGTAGAAGTCGTCGCCGGGCTTGACGGTCTTGTCCATCAATGCCTCGTTGACGAAGTGGTCTGGAACTACGGGGTTGTCTATTGAATTGTCAACACACGATGTGAATACGCTTGCGCCGCTGATGAGGATGGCGGCGAGCACCCATTTCATGATTCTTTTCATATTGTTACGAACCTTAATTCCGCAGCATTTTAGTTTAACTTTCTTTATAAGTACCTGGGCAACAAAAAGTTCTTCGACGCGCGAAGCGGCAAAGCCGAGCGGCTCAGGATTTTGCCATGGCAAAGGTACAACAAAAATCTGAGATAATCACCGCTTTTGGTGGAATATTTTTCGTTTTGGACAAATTCGACTCTATTCTGTCCTCTGTAATCGACTCTCACCTAGGACTTCGCAGTAGGCTGATAGGCTATCAGTACAGCGAGATAAACGGCAGAAAAAACAGACAGGCATGTCTCAAATGACGGCAAGACTAGACCGTTGAAAAATTATCTGCGGATTTTAGGAATAATCCTATTGAATAATAAAACCCCGCATTGTCAAATTCCTAACAATGCGGGGTTTTTTCCTTTAAAAGATCCTCTTCAAAGAGAGTTCTATGTTACATTGTTTTCCAGCTTTATTCAAGCAGTCATCCCCTTCAAAAAAAGTTTTTTGGAAGGATGTGAAATGGCTTGGGAGAATTATATTGGCCCGAACCACCTGCGGCATTGTCGAGGTCGGCTTCGTCGAGTGGCCATGCGCCGGCCTCCACCAGTTCGTTCTTCAACTGCTGTGCTTCTTCAGCCAGTTGCTTCAACTGCTGCTTCTTCTGCTCAATCTGTTCGTTTGTTAATGTTGCCATCATGTTTAATCTTTATTATTCGTGATAAACAGTAGAATCTTTATAAAAAACTATGGTGAGGATCGTGGCGTATAAAACCTCCTGCCACTTTGTCGAGTTCATCCTCGTCCATGGGCCATGCGCCAGCCTCCACGAGTTCGTCCTTCAGCGCCTTCATTTCCTCAGCCAGTTGCTTCAACTGCTGCTTCTTCTGTTCAATCTGTTCGTTTGTCAGTGTTGCCATAATCTTAAAGTTTTATAAGTGAATAATTATTGTATAGTTTATGATCACGGGGTCTGACCCCAGTGATCACAGACTACCTTCTAAAATATTGTATTGGCGCTCTTACTCCTCCTGCCGCCTGGTCGAGGTCGGCTTCGTCGAGTGGCCATGCGCCGGCCTCCACGAGTTCGTCCTTCAGCGCCTTCATTTCCTCAGCCAGCTGCTTCAACCGCAACTTCTTCTGCTCAATCTGTTCTGCTGTTAATGTTGCCATAATAATAATTATTAAATGTTTGTTTCAGAATTTGTTGCATTCACTTGTTGAATCTACCAGAGAAACCATTTATTCTCCGTCTCTCTTGATTATATCAAATAGAGGTATTCCTCCTGCCGCCTGGTCGAGGTCGGCTTCGTCGAGTGGCCATGCGCCGGCCTCCTGCAATTCCTTGATGATTGCATTCATCTCCTCAGAGAGCTGCTTCAACTGCTGCTTCTTCTGCTCAATCTGTTCTGCTGTCATTGTTGCCATATTGCTAAATATTTAATGGGTTATACCTTATTATATTATTTGATTGTAGGATCCTGTACCTTGCGCTGGTGAGAGCGCCGCTCGCGCTGGCCGCCCGTCACCACCTCCAACTCATCCTCGTCCATGGGCCATGCGCCGGCCTCCACAAGTTCGTTCTTCAACTGCTGTGCTTCTTCAGCCAGTTGCTTCAACTGCTGCTTCTTCTGCTCGATTTGTTCTGCTGTTAAATTTGCCATAATGCTAAATATTTAATGGGTTATACATTATATTATAAGTTTGTGGGAGGATCCTGTATCCTCGGTAATTTCGTTTGCACAAAGATACGTTTTTCCTGCGACTTTTGCAACAGTTGCTGTCATTTTTCCAGCGACTTTTATATATTTTTATGCTTTTTTCTAACGAAGTTTTAGATTCCGTTGCTTTTTTTACCAGAAGATAGTACCTGTCCCACAGACTATGGTTACCGGATAACCTTGCGGCCTTTGTGGATATAGATGCCCTTGCGCTGTGGACGGCTGTTTGTAACCACGCCGTTCAGACCAACATAAGGGCCGTTGTCGTCATCCTCGCGGGAGACGCTGACAATCCCAGTCTCCAAGTCGAAGTAGAACCTTTCTTCCTGGGCAACGCTGTAGATAATATCGTCAGCCGAAGGATTCTCTTTCAGCTCGTTTACGAAATACGACATTACATTGTAATAGCCGCTTCGTGGTACGTCGAGCGTCAGATCCGTCGTCAGCTTATAATTGCCGCTGCCAGCCTTCTCGGGCAGGGCTCTCAGGTAGTCGGCGGCTTCCTGCCGTAACCTGGCTATTTGAGTAAACTCCCAATTGTCATCAGCGATGCAAACGTATAAATAGATGTTATTGGCTGGTACGCCCTGAGGGACGATAGCCTCGGGATTATCCGCGATGCTCACGTGATAGGCAATCTGCCCAGGCAACAGCTCGTAGGTGCTCTGGTTGACGAGATAGTCGTCATAACTTCCGATGGTGTCGCTCACCTCTATGGCCCATTCTGCTAGCGGCGTACCGTCAGGCCAGGATAACAATAAGCCGACCGTTCCGCTGGCCATCGGCTTGAAACAGAAGGTAACCTCCGTGTCCTGACCAGCCCGCAGATAGGCACCAGCCTTCATTGGGTCGCCTTTGCTGCGCGGCGTCTCCGGCGTAAGGTCTGCCGGATTGACCTTACCGAAATAGGAGGGTACCAGATAGAGCGGCATCGTACTCTCGCGCTCGCTCTTGTTGCGGATGGTCAGTGTCAGGTCGTTGCCCATACCCATACGGCCAGGCCCCTTGGTAAATTCAGCCTTGGTAATCTCCAGATTGGGCTTTTCCTTGACGAGATAGAACTGCCCGCCAGTTGTGCGGCCCGCTATGACACGATATTCCTCGGAAGCGAGCATCTGCCAGTCGCAGCCTGGGATGTTGCGGAAACGTACCATTGGATAGAGCACCATCCACTCCCCAGGCTGAAAGACTGTGGAATCGACTTTGACTAAGAGCGCATTGCTACTCCAATTATAGACGATACTGTCGGCGGGATTACCCATGAACACCGGGGTGAGGGTGCCGTCGTCAGCGCGGGTACCGATGGCGTGATCAGCACTGACTTCTTCGTTGCCATAACTATCGGAAAGAAAGTAGTAACAGAATCTAACAGAGTCGGGCTCTGCAACGCTTACAGGATTCTCTGGATCGAGATATGCGAGATGCTTAACCGTCTTGAAACAGGTGCCATCTTTGTCGGGCTGTATGCCGATGACGGCATCCTGATTGATGCTGAAGCCGATGCCGCGGGAGCCGGCTCCCGCACCGGGGGTGTCAAAAAGGTTGAGCACAGAGAGCGAGAAGTAGGCATCATAGATGCCGCCACCCCCCCAGTTGATGTGGAAGAGACCATTGCCGTCGTAGCCGTCACACACGAAGCCGTGTCCACCAGCATCGCTTTCCCCCCCATACAGCACAGGCCGGCCATTGACCAGTTCGCTGTAGATCAGGTCCTCCCAGCCGTCGATACTATAGCATATACGGTGTCTATCCTGCGCCGTGTTCTGATAGCCGAAATACTTGACAAGGGCCGCCGCAGCGAGTTGGTTGAAGGAGAGTGAACCTACAGGGGAATATTTCATCCTGACGCCCTGCCCACAGTAGCGCATCAGCTTGGCCACGGCCTTCTGCTGTTCGGGAGTGCCGATGATACCCTCTGGCGTCACATAATTGTCGAGCATGTTGTCCCAGTCGAAGGTCGTCGGCGGCAGCGCGTCGATATGCCACACCTTCTCCACATTCTCGTGGGCCGTCGTGAAGTCATAGGCGGGAATCTCCGTGCAGGCTTCTTTCGGCCACTGGTAGTAGTTCATCACCATCGCCATCGCGGTGGCCACGCAGCCTGTTGCCGACGGCTGACCCTTCCAGTCGGGATTGGCACCGTCGTAGGGAGGCGTGTCGTTCCAGTAAGGCTCAATTTGATTCCACTGGGTCTTGAGCAGCGGGCCGATGGCTTCACGCGGGGCGCGGGTCTTCTGTCCGTGTCTGCTCACGCCGTCGGTAAACTCCTTCGTGTTGCCCAGCGTTGCCATGGCCTGGTCGTAGCTCTTCAGCCATGCCCGCATGTTGTCTGGCATCCTGTCCCAGTCGATGCTGCCGGTGGCGCTATAGCCCAGCACGGGTAGCGCACGGCTGTCGCCAGAGGCAATCACAAAGCCGCCGCCATCCAGGTTGAAGGCATAGATACTCTTGGCTCCGGTCTTAGCCGTAACCGTCTTCCGGTCCATGCCCACATTCAGTCCTCTGGTCTTGGCAGGAGCGTTATTGCTGAGATATTTCAGGGCGCGATTGCGCGCCTGCTCTTCCGAAATCTGCTGTGCCCATACACCAGCGGTCATCAGCACAAGCAGTAACAGTAGCAATTGTCTTTTCATCTAATCTAATTTATAGTGATCACAGGGTCTGACCCTAGTGATCACATTTCGGTGGCAAATATACAAAAATAATTGGAAATAAATTACTATTTCAGTATTTTTTTTGTATCTAAAACCCCGCATTGTTAGGATTTTGACAATGCGGGGTGGTGAGGATTACTACATGCCCATACAGCTGGTGGCTCCCAGTGCCGTCAGTATCGCTGAGGCAATCGAGGCGATGAGCTGAACGATGAATTTTGCTGTTTCTTTCTTTGTCATAGTTGTTTTGTGTTTAAATGGTTAATCCCCAGGGTTAGGGGTGAGGCCGCCGGTTGGGCCGTCATTCTCAGGATCCTCGATGTCGCCGCTGTCGGTGCTGGTTACTCGCTTCACCTCCTTACCTGTGCGGTCGATGCAGGTAATCTGGATAGCAGTGTTAGCCAATTCCTCCTTCAGGTCAACCGATGGTGTGAAGATGATGCGGCGGGTTGAAATGAGGCCAGTCTTCACGTCGTTCACGTTCTCCACTGCCTTGCTTCGCAATCCGAAGCGCATGGTGCCCAGTCCGGGGATAGCTACCGAGTGTCCTTCAGTGGCCCATGCCTTGATGACCTGTCCTGCAGCGTCCCAGCAGGCCTGCATCACGCCAGGCATCACGCCGCTGCGCTGTGCAGCTTCCTTGATTACCTTTTCCTGATTGAGTGCGGTGTACAGGTCGGGGCTCAGTACGTAACGATACTTACCTTCTTTCTCTTTGTCAAACTTCAGCAGTCTCTCTACTGCCTTTACTTTCAAAGCCATAATTAAATTAAAATTTTAAGGGTGTAAAATCTTTTCCTTTTCCTTAAAACCTCTTCCTTAGTCGTAGATTTGCGGCGTTAGCCTCGAAAATTTTTCTGGTAGGCCTACAAAAAATTTTTCTCTGGCTTGTTCGCAATTTTTAGACGCCTTTCTTATCCTTGCATCTATGATGCAAAGGTACGAATAATTTTTGAATTGTGCAAGTTTTTTGGCAATTATTTTAAAAAAATCTATTATACTAGAAAGTGCAGGGTTATTAACTTATAACTCCTGACACCTGACATCTTAATATTTCGTTTTATTTGAAACGAAGTTTTTTTATTATATATATTATATATAATATATATAATAAAAGATATTATGCTGTGTTACTGTACCCAAGCTACTCTTTACCACCTTTTCCAAAATACAAAAACCTAAATGTCAGGTGTCAGGAGTTATAACTTTATAACCTCCGAGAAGAAAAACACGAAAAAAGTTGGAATGAGACTAAAAACATTGTATCTTTGCATCATCAAAACAGTAAGTTTAACAATTAACAAATATAATCAACTAATTCCCAAAATGGATAATATTACTAACGAGATTGTAAGATCTCAACTGGGGGGTGCTCCGCTTGCTGGCTGCCGTGTTACCCCTGAATACCTAACTGAGCTCAAAGAAAACATAAACATTGTTAGGGACGTTGCCAGAATGTATTGTGCTTTGAATGTTACTAATATGAAAAGCAGAGGAATGATTGGGCGATACTTCTTGATGGAGATTAGATGCGTCAACAAATTGCTGCCTGTCTATATCGACGAGCTGCGACGGGGCTTACGCATAGAGGCCTTATGTATATCGTCAGGGATACATCGCGACGACATGTTCTGGGAGTGGTGCGATACGCTGTGTTGCGATATGAAAGGGCAGACCTTGTACCGCCAACTGAGAGACGGCATCGACAAGCTACAAGAGCTGCTGATTGAGGCAGAGAGCGTGCTGATGCATTGCGAACCTACACAGTTCGAGAAGTTCTTCTTCAGCGAGAAAGAGCACTACAGCAGCACGAGTGTGGTGAGACGATTTGAAACGTGGTTGTATGATAACAGCTATCCTGATATCGACAAACTGCGTGAGCTGCAGGCGCAGGTTGTGGCTGAGACGTTGAAGAAGGGAGTGATGGACTATGCCAAAGTGCCATCGCAGAAGGAGATTGACCAGGTGGATGTAGATATTCTGAAGAGCCTGCTGCCTTACGATTTCGAGATGACTGCGGATTTCAGAGTGGCCTGTGCCCGCTGGCGCCGATTTATGCATTGGGAGGGCTACATACTCATCATCAACTATAAGAAATACGGGAAATACATTCATGCGCATTTTTATGAGTTCAGCAAAACACAGTTGCAGGCTATCTTTGAACTCGACATGATTCTGCTGCTGATACATCAGGAAATGCAGAAACTGATGGATGAGCAGCGCCATAAAGATACTGATTCAGTACTGAAGTCGGAAAAGGCTATGAAATATTGGAAACGTCTGATGAAATTAGGATTGGTTGATGGTAATTGCCAACTGCTACCAGCGACCTCTCGTCAACAGGCCATGTATATTGTTGAACCTTTTGCTGAGAAACTTGGCTTGAAAAAACAATGGAAGCCGTTTGAAGATCTTTGGGGTATAAAAAACTTGGCCCAAGAGAAGTGGAAATTCCAGCAAACGGCTGTTTTACCTCCTATACATGAAGCTATAGACCATGTTTTTGAAGATTAGCTAACTTATTGATTATCAAGGCTAATACCTCCTATAATAGCCCCTACTATAGCTCCTATATAGGGGCTTTTTTTATTTTATCCTTCTTACCTTTGCACTCGCAAACCTTGAGACGATGGAATCAAGTTTGCGAGTGTTCTTTGACATGTTTACATACAAAATTTCCCAACGCATACACGCACACATGCATACATACGCACGTACATTTAATAAAAAAGATATGACGACAGAAGAAAAGAAAATGATGCAACCTGCGCAGGATTATATACGCAAGTTGCAACAAAACCGTAATGCGGGCACCGACGACTGTATGCTCTCTTCTGATTTGGCAAGAGAGATGGGCATCACTGCCCCGGATCTACACCACTATCTAATAGATGTGGGATTTCTCTTTCGTGAGCGATCAACTTACGAACTGAAGCTCAGTAAGGATTATGCTGGGCTTGGATACGCAAAGACTCGAAGCCACTTTCGTTACAGCCAGAAAGGCGAACTCATAGAGACGCGCTTTCCGGTTTGGACCGAGAAGGGGCAAGAGTACATTAAGGATTTAATTCAAGGAAAAGGAACAAATAAGGGTAAAAAAGTAAAAAAGTAAAATGGAAAGAATCGTTAGAATTTTGAATCAGAGCGGATTGCAGACCCGCCAGTACATGGACCGCAAAACGGGCGAACAGCGAGTAATTAATACGATTGTGCTGAAGTTGACGGATGGCACCGACACCTTCCTGGGTGAGATTACGGGCGAACGTGCCGTGAACTGTCCCAAGTACGACCCGCAGTACATCTACAAGGTGCAGTGCTCGATGGTGGTACGTGAGTGGAACTCACAACAAACTGGTGAGGCGATGCAGGCCACAACGATTTACGTGGACAAAATCAACATGATGTGATGACTTTAGAGTATCTGGAGATTATGGAAGAGATGAATCAAGTTATGAGTGAAGAATTAAGAGTTAAGAGTTCTTCACGCAGGAAGCTGCAGAAATCGTTTAAGTCGAATACTCGTATCTACGATGATGGTTCGATTGAGGTTGACCCACAGGCTCAGGGCGAGCCCAGTCAGAAGAACGTGAAGAAGGTGGGTAAGAGTAAGCGGTATATTACCTCGGGCAAGAATCCGCTTACGTGTGTAGAACTGAAATGTCCTGAGGATGTGCCCGACAAGGCGGCCTTCTTCCACAAGGAGTTGGCTAAGCTGACCAAGGACATGGAGATAGAAGAGCCGCAGATGCCTGAGGGCGAGTTCCTATTGAATGAGGACCGCGTGAAGGTGCGCTATGCGGCAAAGGAGCGCAAGGTGGTGGCCTGGCTCACATTTGAGGCTAAAGGATTGATAGACGTAAGGAGAGAGCTGTACAATCTAACAAGCAAAATTGACAAATGTTTTGTTATCAACGAAGCTTTGGTAGTCCAACCCAAGTAGTTACTGCTGAACAGTTTCGGGCGCTAATCACAGCGCCTGAAACTATCAGGAAAGTGAAAGAGGCCCGTGAGGCTCTGGCGCGTGGCGATAAAAGGACCTACGACGCCAAAAAGAAGGGGCTGCCCCTGGCTATCTTTATCGGCACCTTCGAGGAGTCGGTAAAGGTGATGAAGGATAGGAATACTGGTGAGGAAAAGTCTGTGAAAGGCTGCTGGCGACTGCAGAAGCATTGCCGCCTGAATGGACTCTGCGTCATCGACTTTGACCATGTGGAGGGCGATGTTAGGGAGATATGGCAGCAGGCCTACGACAGGCTCTCGGATGAAGACAAGGCGAGGGTACTGCTGGTTTACGTAACCCCCTCGGGGCATGGATTGAAGGTGGTGTTTATCGCTGATGCTGCGGTAGGCAATCTGATTGATAACCAGATTGTGTTCTCTCGAAAATTAGGGCTGAACCCTGACGAGGCCTGTAAGGATGCCAGCCGCGGGGCGTTTCTGACTATGAGTGATGATATTATCTTTATTGACGAAGAAAGACTGGTTACTTATGAAAGTGAAGATTTTGGTAAGAAGTATGATAATGAGTATCATGCTGGTCATAGCCAGCCTACTATTAATGTCGTAGCTGAACCACATAGTTCTGATGGTTCACATGGTTCTGGCGCATTTGCAAATTCGGCTGAACAGATGACGTATCACGGCGTGCCGTACCTGACGATTATCGAGGCATGGAGCAAGCAGCGGTTCAGCGGTACCAACGTGTCGAGGCATGAGGCCAGCGTGGTGTTGGCTCGTGACTTGTATATCATGACAGACCGCGACAAGCAGGCTACTCTGGCTTTGCTGATGGCTCAGAAATGGGTACAGGAGATGGTAGAGGAGCGCCAGGAGGATGTGGAGCGTACCGTGAATAATGCGGCTGACTATGTGACGGCACAGGAAAACGAGAATGCTAAGAAGGGTAAGCCGTGGTTGCCGAAGATTTCGAAGGAGATGACAGCGGCATTGGAGAGTGCAGGGGCAAGCCAAGCGGCCGCTCGACCTTTGGTCGCTCTTACCTTTGCACCAGATTATAGATAATGTTCTAAATGTAAGATGTTAAACATCTCTTTTTTTTTAGGACATGCGGTCGGAATTTTGTAGTTTTGCTAGAGATTGTGGCCGTGGAGGATGAGATCATTGGTCGCTAGGTAAGCCATAGGTAGCTATATCGTTTGCAAGACTTTCCTCCGTCCTCCTTTTAAAGTCTTTAGAGTCTGAGCAAAGAATCGAAGCACGCCGTTGGGTGATGCAGTGTCCACTAAGAGTGAAGTCGAGGAAGATTTTGGCTATAATCTATAACTAGAGTTATTAACCCTTTAAACAGTTATCAAGATGAAGCCAAATTCACAG
>NZ_FRBD01000036.1:0-8884 GCF_900142525.1 Xylanibacter ruminicola
TTTGGAAGTAAATGATTTTTTTCTTATATTTGCCCCAAAGTATTTGATTTATCAATAATTTAAAAACCTATAACACATGAAGAAACTATTACTCTTAGCATTGATTGCTGTATCGCAGTCCGTGTGGGCTGACGGTATCAGTGTGCTTGGATTCAGACTGTTGGAGACAGATCTGACCGCAAACACCCGAGGTACAGAGAAACGAGACCAGAATGGTGACAAGGCCGCACTGATCAAGATTGTTACTCCCGAAAAGGGCTTCCTGTTTAATGGAGGTTCGTTGGGAATAGTTGGAACCGAAGAGAAGGCGGGCGAGATATGGCTATATGTGCCACCTCGCGCCCAGAAGCTTACCATCAACCATCAGGTATTTGGTGTGCTTCGCGACTACTACTATCCTGTTTCTATCCAGGGCGGCCGCACTTACGAGATGCTGCTTGATATCGGTACCGGACGCTACGTTACCATTACCACATCTCAGGCCAAGAGTGATGTCACCCTCGATGGCGAATATCTGGGCAAGTCGCCTATATATAATAGGTATATGACTTATGGCCGTCATGCCGTGTTTACTCAGAACGGCATGTATGAGGCCCGCGACACCATCATCATCACCACTGGCGATGAGAAAACCACCAAGATTGCCCATATCGAGATGAAGAATATGAGCGACCATTATGGCGATGTAGTAGTAAACGTAGAAAACAATGCCGACATCTGGTACAACAACCATCAAGTTGGAACGGGTAGCTGGAGCACCCAGCTTCGCGAAGGCTCATACACCGTAGAGACCCGCAAGGCCGATTGCGATCCTATCAAGACCACCTTCATTGTGGAGCCTAAGAAAAAGAACCAGATTCAGGCCGCTCCGCCTGCTCAGCATACAGGACGTCTGAACATCTACACCCGTCCGCGTAATGCTAATGCTATACTTAATGGTACCGATGAGATTAATCTTACCGATGTTCCTACGCTTCCTGTTGGTACCTATCAGTTGGCTATCAGTAGAAAAGGCTATGTAAGTACTAACCGCGAGTATACTATTAAGCATAATCTTACCACTAGCGACACCGTAACACTTGAGAAGGTAAAATATATTAAGCCCAACTCCTTCTACTTTGGTGCCGGCTATACCATGCGCTCTATGGGTGGAATCACAGCTTTGGCAGGTTTCACCTTAAAGAATATCGACCTACAGGCCAGCTATACATTTGGTCTGAATCCATCCGACCCCGTAATGTGGTATAGTACTGATGGAAACGATACCTATCGTAGTGGAATTACCTATAAGCGTTCTACCTTTGCCGTTAAGTTAGGATATCAGATAGAGTTAACTGAGCGACTGGGTATTACACCGCAGGTAGGTTATGAGATCGAACAACTGTCAGGTACAGTAACCGATGGAACTCTTATGTTTGGCGACAAGGCAGCTGCCAGTTGTGTGTCTGTAGGTGCAAAGTTTGTTTATGCGCCTATCCAGCGTCTCTATTTATTTGCTGCGCCTACGCTTTCTCTTGGCATGAGTAAGGATAATAACTTCCAGAATATTGCTGATGCCAGCAATATCTCAGCCGGAGGCTTTATGGTTAGCATCGGTGCAATTTTTAACTTCTCATTTTAATCACTCTAAATAGATTACAGTTATGAAAACAAAGCTATATATTACGCTACTGGCTGCGTTGCCATTGGTGGCAGGACTAACGGGCTGTAAGAGCGAAGACGAGACTGAAGCCAAACCTGCTAAGGAAATGCTGAGAGTGCTTGATGGCGCTATTATCATACAATCAGATGTTGAGGCGACTAATGTTAATGTAACTGCCGACTGCCATTGGAAGTTGGATAGTCTTAATACAGGCGATTTTGGCAAAAGCCTTAATGTGCAACCTCGCGAAGGAGTAGGCGATGGAATCCTACAGATTACTACCGATCAGAATACAACAAATACAGACCGTTCAGCATCGTTTATGTTGATTTCGGATGGTGGACTGAGACAGAAAATAAGTATCACCCAGAATGGTAAGGGCGATGGTATCAATTTATCAAAGGGTTCGTTCACATTCGATACCAATCCCACAGAAGGTCAGTCGTTTAATATTACCAGTAACACTTCGTGGAAGATTGAAGAAGCTAATGGTGCTAATTGGATAGAAGTAAGCCCAACTAGTGGTTCAAGTGGTACTACTCCTGTTACAATTAAGGTAGCTCCATCTTCTACCGATGCCGTTCGTTCTACCACTTTGAACGTCTTTTATGGTTCAGGATTCAGCAAGTTAGAAGAAATTACGGTTTCGCAGACTGGTATTTCTAACGTAACGTTACAGGCACCTGATAACATCGGTAGTTTTGAGTCGTCTGGTGGCGATAAGACTATACATGTTGAAAGTAATGCCCAGTGGTATGCCTTTATCCCATCATCGGTTTCTTGGCTGCATTTCAATTCACGACTCGACTCACTTACTTCTGAGGGCAGTGCCTCACGAATTGGTAGTGGTGATATCCATCTGGTATGCGATGAGAATAATACTACCCGTGAGCGTACCACAGCAGTAGTGATTGTGGCTGGAACCAAGAACCCTAAACAGGTTATTGTAACCGTAGAACAGTTGAAGAATGGTTCTTCTCAGCCATTACAGACATCAGTAAGCCTTAACGAACTGAGCGTGTCGCGCGAGTCGGCCAACTTCCTTCTGAATATTGTATCCGAAGAGGTTGTAGGCGACTACGGATTGGTATATAGTACAAGAGACTCTATCCCAACCATTAACAATGGCGAGCGGGTAATTGTTGGAAGAGGTGGAACATCGTCGGGCTTGGCTTACGAGCTTTCTGGGCTTAATGCTAACACCACATACCATGTTCGAGCCTTTGTACAGAAGAATGGTTCGCAAGATGTCTTTTATAGTGATGTGGTTACTATAACCACTATGGTCAGTTCTGTTACTGTCGGCGAAGTAAGATCAATGTATGTTGGTAATGACTATGCTGACATGCGATTCAGTTATGTGGCCGACGAAGAGGTTATCGACTGTGGCTTTATCTATAGTGCCACTTACGATAAGCCAACCCGCGATAACGGTACGATGGTATCAACTGGTCATGGCGGATTGGGAGGCAACGTAATGACAACTATAGTTGAACTCGAAGAGACAACCACTTATCATATATGTGGCTATGTGCTTACAAAGTTAGGTATCGTTTATAGTCCTAACGTGGTTACAATCACCACTTCTGCATCAGCTTCAGAGCCAGGTGAGAGCGATAACCCCGACCCACAATTATCACGTAGAAGATAACAAATAACAAAAACAGATTATTAACTTAAAACATTTTAGATTATGAAAAAGATTATTATTACCTCAATACTTAGCTCACTGATTTGTGTTGCTTCATTTGGTCAGAGTACCATGTTCCGTACCATTCTCTCGCATAATGGTCAGCTTACTCAGTATGATCTGAATAATTGGACTGCTGCTTTAGACGATGCGGTTGATGGTGATACGGTTTATTTTACTCCAGGTACATTTCCTGGCGATATAACAATAACAAAAAAAATAGCTTTGATTGGAGCTGGAGTTTGCGAGTCGCAAGCTTGGTATCATAGTCAAGAAGATTTGCAGGATGCATTAGGTGGTAGTGGAACGCCAATAACCAACAGTACAAATCTCTCTGGAAGTAATATTTATATAGAGCTGGATGGAGAACCTACTCTAACAGCTACAATGCTTGAGGGGCTGAATATTCACAATACTGTAACTATTAGTAAAACTGTAACGAATCTAAAAATCAAACGTTGCCAGATAGGAACCGTTAGGACAAATGTTGATGATGTGTCTGACGAATCTGCAAAGCCCAAAAATTTATTATTAGAAAGTTGTTATATTCATTATCTTCGTGCGGGTAATTTCGATACGCCGAATATTTATAATTGTTATTTTACAGAGGTTAGTTTGTACTCACAACCATTCTGTTTTACTAATTGTAGTATAGATGTAACTTACAATTCTGTTGGATGTAATTATATCAACTGTTTATTACTAAATGATTATTATACAGGAATTAACACATTTCTAAATTGTATTTATTCAAATGACCTTAACAATGGAAGTACATATACAGATTGTTGGACTTACTCTTCTGATTGGAATCCGTACACAAGGCCTTGGCAATTGTCAAAGACATATCTTTCAGAGCATAACTATATAGGTAATGACGGTACAGTAGTTGGTCCTCTTGGCGGACAGGCTCCATTCACATTTATTCCTAGTCAGCCTTATGTATCAGCCAGCACTGTGGCCTATGATGCTTCAACAAAGAAACTGAACGTTAATATCACTGTTAAAAAGGGTAAGTAAATGAAGGGACGACATATATCTATAGTATGTCTCGTCCTGTTGTTGTTCTTTCCTTTTGTTGCTTTGGCGCAGTCGGATATTACCTATCAGTACTGGATAGACGACAATAAGGACAATGCTACTTCTGAAACTGTCACAGACAGCGGAAGTGGCGGAGGCATTAGTTTGAACCTTGACGTGGGTTCGTTGAGTCCTGGTGTGCATTTCTATACCATCAGGTTCTACGAAGATCCATTGCCAGGGTCATTGGGCGATCCGCAATGGAGTGCTCCTCAGCGCTACATCTTCAGTATTCCTGCTGTAGCAGCTAATAGTACACCTGCCGATTTGCAGAACATGGAGTATTGGATTGATAATGACTACGAGCATCGTACGTTAACCACAATTAGTGGTGATGAGTATACATCTGGTGCTACCTTAATTGATGTTAGCACTCTTACTCCAGGCGTACATTTTTACAATGTTCGCGTGCGGGATCAGGATGGTATATGGGGAGCAACTCAACGTTATATCTTCAGTATACCCGCTGTAGCAGTTGGCAGTACGCCTGCTGATTTGCAGAACGTGGAGTACTGGATTGATAATGACTACGAGCATCGTACACTAACTACGATTAGTGGTGATGCTAATAATCTGGATAATATTGAGATGGATTTAACCGGCTATACCCCAGGTGTACATTTCTATAATGTCCGCGTGCAGGATGAGGATGGTATATGGGGTGCACCTCAGCGCATTATCTTCAGCATACCTGCTGTTACTTCAGGTGAAACGCCGAAGAATCTGAAGCAATATGAATACTGGATTGATGATGATTATGCAAATAAGAAGACTAGAGCTGCTGCCGACGATGAGTATCCGGATGTTTTCACGATATCAGTTAGTTCTCTTTCGCCTGGTGTACATTATCTTAATTTGCGTGTTAAGGACCTTGATGATATTTGGGGTGCTCCACAACGAACGTTGTTCAGTATTCCAGCACCTCAGCCAACTGCTGTAGAGAAACTCATCACGGGTTATAGTTATGCATTTAATGATGATGCCTATACTAGTGTGACTTTCGATACACCTGTTGAGGAATATAATCTGGAGTTATCGCTAGACGCCCCAGATCCTAAACCTCTGATGGTAGTCGACGATGATTGCACTTTGTCTTTCGATGCCGATCAGAACAAGGCTACGTTGAGTCGCGATGTACACATGCAGTTTGCTGTGTTCTTCAAAGATCAGAGTAACACAATGAGTGCTCCTACGGTAGAACAGTTTGATGTAAATGATACTCAGACTGAAGACATTACTGCCATCACTTCACCTGGTACATATGCTGTGCCAAGCCATGCAGATGGTGGCTTTAGCGTATTCCGTATAGTTGTGGAATCTGCAACAAGTCTTATGTTAAAGACCAATGGCGAATGTGGATTCAGATTGTATAACGCTGATGGTGAATGGTTGTACACTTACGATGCAACTAATTTGCAAGGTGATGATGGTGTATCGAGAACCTTCGAAGTGGGAACTTATTATGCCATAGCATTTGGCAATAGCGATGCACGGAAGTTTGGTTTGGCTCCATCAGATAAGAACTCGCTTAAGCCAACCATATTGTTCGATCAGAGTAGTAATCTGGTTACTATTACCCCTCCGTTCCCTGATGCCCACTGTTATTATACCACAGATGGCACTGATCCAACAGTTAATAGCCAAGAATATACAGCACCGTTTACTGTTTCCAGCGATCAAACGATTATGGCTATTGCAGTATGGGGAGATATGGTAGTTAGTGAACATAGAACAAAAATTATTTCTGGACTATTGGGCGACGCTAATGGTAATGGAATAATTAATATTGAAGACGTCGTTGCTATCATTAATTACATATTAGGAAAAGAAGTTTCAGGTACTTTCGATGATACTCTAGCTGATATGAATAGTGATGATGTGGTTGATATCTTCGATGCTATGCTGCTGGTTAACTATGTGCTTGCTCACCCATCAGCATCTTCTGGAAGCAGAAAGATGTCTCGTGGAGATGCTGACGAACCAACAGAAAGTCTCATGTTGGCAGCTGAGCAGGATGGAATTAGTCTTGGTGTTGATAGGGCTGAACGATTCACAGCCTTCCAGTTCGATATCAGTCTGCCTAAGGGTACCGAACTCTCTGATGTGAGGTTGGTTTCAGAATCATCTGCTCATAGACTCATGTTTACCCATAATGGTGGTAACACCTATAGGGTCGTAGGATTCTCAATGAGTAACAGTTTGTTCCCGGCAGCTGATGATAAGTTTATCGATATCAAGCTGGCCAATGCCACTAATGGTGATATATATGTGTATGATGTACTCTTTGTAAGTCCTGATATGAAGAAGGTTAACTTTGCAAGTCGAGGCATAGGTACAACTGCGATAGAGGGTATTGATTCTGATTCAGAGGCAAATGATTCTGAAGAGATTTACAACCTGCAGGGTCAGAAGATTGCTAATAGTCGCAAAAAGCTTGATAAGGGCGTATACATTATTAATAAGAAGAAAGTGATTATCAAATGATAAAAGCTATGCAGAAAAAACTCATGATGATTGTCATCCTATTACTGGCATTAAGTAATAGGATGGCAGCTGATGACCAAGTTGATCAGCTAACCATAAGTGACTTCAGTATATTCACAGAGCAGACGAAGGATGTAAGCATTGCGCTTACTAACGCAGATGCCTATTCTGGATTCCAGTTCGATCTGGAACTGCCAGAAGGCGTAACTGTTAGTGCATATAGTGCGAACAGTGCACGTATTACAACTGCTGCCGAATTAAGTATGCAGCAGCAAACAGGCGGCACTTATCGTTTCGTATTCCTAAGTCAGTCTGCCACACCATTGTCTGGTAACAGTGGCGATGCGATTATTAATCTGACATTACAAGCGGCAGCAACTGTTGCCGTTGGTGAGAAAACGGGTTATTTTAAGAACATCAAACTGTCGAAAATCGATGGTACAGGTCCTACATACACCTCTCAGTCGTTTACCTTCACAGTAAGAGGTAATGAACCCTATGCCGTACTGAGCGATGAAAATATCAAGCTCACCTTCTATTACGATAAGCAGAAGGATACTAGAACTGGTGTTGTAGAACTTTCTGATTTAGCTACACTTGACAACAAGGATGTTATTACCAATGTTGTATTTGATAACTCTTTTGTTAATTATACGTCTTTGACAAGTACAGCGGGATGGTTCAGTCAGTGTACGAATCTTACCTCGATTACTGGTATAGCCAATCTGAAGACCGACAACGTAACAGATATGTCTCAGATGTTCATGAATTGTCAGAACCTTGCAAGTCTTAACGTTTCATATTTTAATACTGGCAATGTTACTAATATGGCAAGTATGTTTAATAGTTGTTCAAGTCTGACAGATTTGGATTTGAGCAGTTTTGAGACCAATAAGGTTACGGATATGTCGTTGATGTTCTCTGGCTGCTATGGGTTGACAAGTCTTGATTTAAGCACATTCAATACCTCAAATCTTGTATATGTCAATTATATGTTCCAAGGCAGTAATCATTTGTCATACATATACGTAGGTAGTAGTTGGACTACTTCAAATATAGCTGAAGGATATGGAGTGGGACTGTTTGATGGTTGTATAGATTTGATTGGTGGTGTTGGTACAGTATATAATGAATCATATACAGATTATGCTTATGCTCATATCGATGGTGGTGCTGAAAATCCAGGTTATTTTACTGATGTTGTATATATTAGTAGTTTAAACGAGCCTTATGCAATTTTGAGCGATGATAATTCTAAACTTACACTCTATTATGATAAGAGGAAAGTGGCAAGGCAAGGTTTGGATTTAAGTCCTATTGGTTGGGAGAGTAATAAAGAATCTATAACCTCTGTGGTGTTTGATAGATCGTTTGCTAATTATGTACAGTTAACCAGCACATATGAATGGTTCAAGGGATGTAAAAAACTGTCATCTATTGAAGGTCTAAGTAATTTGAATACTGAAAGCGTAACATGGATGGAAGATATGTTCTATGAGTGCCAAGCTTTGACTACACTTGATTTGAGTAGTTTTAAAACATACAGAGTCATTAATATGATGAATATGTTTTATGGCTGTTCGAATCTTAAAAATCTTAATATTAGTAGTTTTGAAACGGACGATGTAAAGTATATGGACGGCTTGTTCTATGGTTGCTCAAGTCTAGAAAGCATAGATGTTAGTGGCTTCAACACGAGTAAAGTGACAACTATGATGTCTATGTTTAGAGATTGCTCAAAACTAAAGAGTATTGATATAAGCAATTTCGGGTCAGACAAGTTAATCAATATATGTGACATGTTTCGAGGCTGCTCTTCGCTTATATCCATTGGTTTATCCAATTTGAAAACTAATAATGTTTGGGATACTTCTGGGTTATTCCAAGACTGTTCATCTTTGACAACATTAGATTTGAGCGTCATTAATACATCGAGTGTCACGAATATGACTTCTATGTTTAGTGGGTGTACATCTTTGACAACATTA
>NZ_FRBD01000036.1:9052-15015 GCF_900142525.1 Xylanibacter ruminicola
GGCCTTAATACATCGAGTGTTTCGGATATGGATTCCATGTTTAGTGGGTGTTCTGCTTTAACAACTCTTGATCTTAGTAGCTTCAAGACTGATAACGTTAGATATATGGTTAATATGTTCGAAAGATGTACGAACTTAAAGACAATATATGTTGGGGACAACTGGTCAACAGAAAATCTTACATCAGGTTATGATATGTTCGATGGTTGTACAAGTCTCGTTGGTGGCGAGAATACACCTTATGATGCAGATCGTATAGACTACACTTATGCCCACATAGATGGCGGAAAAACAAATCCTGGATACTTTTCTGATGTCGCATATAAAGGCAAAGAAAATGAGCCTTATGCTGTGTTAAGTGAAGAGAATACTAAATTGACATTTTACTACGATAAGAAGAAGGAAACAAGAGGTGGTATGGATGTTGGACCATTTAGTGGAAAGACTTCACGTGGTTGGCATGGAGCTACTGCCGATATTACGAAGATTGTATTTGATAGTAGTTTTGCTAATTGTACCAGTATTACATCAACGGCATATTGGTTTGCTGCATTCCTGACTAATCCTACTTTTGAGGGAATGGAGTATTTCAATACGGTAAACGTTACTGATATGACAGAAATGTTTTCTGGAAGTAGTAGTTTAAGTAGTCTTGATTTAAGTCGCCTTAATACTTCAAGTGTTAAAAAAATGTCTTTGATGTTCTACGAATGTAATGCTTTGGAGACTCTTAATTTGACTGGTTGGAATACTGCGAATGTTACTAATATGAGCCAAATGTTTACGGAATGTACTCAATTACAGAGTATTGACGTAAGTAGCTTTAATACTGGAAGTGTTACAGACATGTCGTCAATGTTCGCGTCTTGTTCTTCATTAACAAGTCTGGATGTTAGTAACTTTAATACCAGTAATGTTACAACGTTTAATAGTATGTTCTCTGGCTGTTCAAATTTGACATCGCTTAATCTAAGTGGTTTTGATACTTCGAATGCTACAGTCTTTGCTGCGATGTTTGCCCAATGCCCCAATCTTACATCACTCGACCTGAGCAGTTTTAATACTCGTAATGCTCTAACCGTCATGAATATGTTCTATAGCGATACATCGTTAAAGGAAATATTTGTAGGTGCTGATTGGTCATTGGATAAAATCAGTGAAACATCAGACAATGGTAATCCTGGTAGTGGTGATGATTTTACTTACTGTTATGCTTTGGTTGGTGGCTCAGGAACAACTTATAGTGCCGAGCATACAGATTATACCTATTCTCACATAGATGGAGGAACCTCTAATCCTGGTTATTTAACTGATGTCGCATATAAAGGGAAAGAGAATGAACCTTATGCTGTACTAAGTGATAATAATGATGACTTTACTACAGGCGATGTTGTTACTCCGGGCAAGACTCTTACCTTCTACTATGATAAAAAGAAGTCTGATAGGAGTGGTTTGACTATTGAACCTTTCTATGATTGGAGTCAGGTAACTTGGGTAACTTCTTCTTCCCATATAACTAAGGTGGTATTTGATGACTCGTTCGCAAATTATTCTTCATTAACGTCAACCAGTTGGTGGTTTAGTTCATGTAGTAATTTGAAGGAAATTACAGGTCTTGAGAATCTCAAAACGGACAATGTCACTAATATGAGTTATATGTTCAATAATTGTAGCTCATTGACTTCTCTCGATTTGAGCAAACTCAAAACTGGCAACGTTGAGAACATGTATCGATTGTTTAGTGGTTGTAGCGCTCTGAGTAGCCTTAATTTAAGTGATTTCAATACTGCTAAGGTTACAAATATGAACGAGATGTTCCAAGGCTGTTCTTCGTTAACAACGCTAAATTTGGATTATTTCGATACTTCAAATGTTACCGACATGTCTTCTATGTTCTATGGGTGCTCAGGTCTATCTGCCATCAATGTAAGCAGGTTTAATACGGCCAAGGTAAAAACAATGAACGCCATGTTTAGAAGCTGTAGTGGTCTTACAAGCCTTGATATATCTACTTTTAATACTGAAAGTGTCACAGATATGGGCTATATGTTCCATGCATGTTCTGGTTTGACAAGTATTTATTTTGGAGACATAAATACATCAAGTGTAACTAACTTAGGAGAAATGTTTTGGGAGTGTGAGAACTTGACCACTCTTGACTTAAGCAAATTCAATACAGCCAGCGTAACAAGTTTAGAAAGGATGTTTGCGGATTGCATCAACCTTAAAACTATTTATGTTGGTAGTGGGTGGAGTACGGATGCTGTAGAATTTGGATATGATACATTCGTTCGCTGCTTAAAACTTGTTGGAGATAAAGGAACTACTTATAATGTAAGTAATTCTACTCATACCTATGCTCGAGTCGATGGCGGCCCGAATAGTGAAACACCAGGTTACCTCACCGATATTAATTCTCCTTCGTCATTTGGTGTTGCCATCTCTGTCGTAGGCAATGGTAAACTGACTATTGGTACAACAGAAATTAACGTTGATAATCCTCTGGAAATTACTGTTAATAGAGGGGATTCGATTACAATGATTATTACACCTACTTCTGGTAATTTGTTTGATAACATTAAGGTTGATGATGTTGATGTAACAGAACAGGTTGAGATAGACGCTACTTCAAAAGCTATGACGTATACCTTTGGTGGGGTCTATGGCGAACATAGTGTTGTTGCTACTTTTGTTAATGATACGAATGAAGCATATTCAGTACTGACTGATAATACCGACGATGTTACTACAGACGCTGGAACTGTTGCGGGCAAGACTCTTACCTTCTACTATGATAAACAGAAGGAAGCGAGAGGTGGTATGGATGCTACAGCTTATTGGGAGTGGCATAGATCTAATGAATTAATCACCTCTGTGGTATTCGATGATTCGTTTGCAAACTGTAACACGATTGAAAGTACAGCATCTTGGTTCCAGGGATGCAAGAATCTTACTAGCATTACTGGTCTTGATAAGCTTAATACTACCAATGTTACAGAAATGCAACAGATGTTCTATGAATGCTCATCGTTGACGAGCTTGGATTTGAGATCGTTTAATACGGCGAATGTTAATACAATGTTTGCTATGTTCTACGGATGCTCTAGTTTGGCAAGCGTTGATGTTAGCAGCTTCAATACTGAAAGTGTAGAATATCTTGGCAATATGTTCTATAATTGCTCTTCGCTTACCAGTCTCGATCTTAGCAACTTCAATACTGCTAGCGCTAAGAATATGGGTGGTATGTTTAGTGGCTGCAGTAACTTAACAACTATCTATGTTTCTCAAGGCTGGACAACTGATCTTGTTGTTGCTGATGAGGGATTGAATATGTTTAATGGTTGTGAGAAACTAGTTGGTGGAATAGGTACTGTTTATGATCCCAATAATTATACCTACACCTATGCCCATATTGATGGCGGTATCAGCAATCCTGGTTATTTAACCGATATCGACGACATAACTAGGGAAAATGAACCATATGCTGTACTAACAGATAATACAGAAAATGTTACTACAGATGCGGGCGTTGTTGTAGGTAAGACTCTTACCTTCTATTATGATAAGCATATGCAAGCCAGAGGCGGTATGAGTGTAGGTCCATTCTCATATGGTTCAAGTAGAGATTGGAATACTAGTTGCTCTTCTATTACAACAGTTGTTTTCGATGATTCTTTTGCAAATTGTACATCATTAACAAGTACTGCAAATTGGTTTGACGACTGCGTTAATCTTGCTACTATCCAGGGTATAGAAAACTTAAAAACAACTAATGTCACTGACATGCATTTCATGTTCTCTGATTGCAGTTCGTTGATTAGTTTAGATCTGAGTGGTTTTGATATGTCGAATGTCTCTTCTACACTGTTCATGTTCCAAGGATGCCGTTCATTGCAAAATGTCATTATGACAAATTGGGATACATCAAGTTTAAAGAATATGAATGGTATGTTTGAAGATTGTGCCACTTTGACAAGTGTGGATATTAGTGGTTTCAATACTTCGAATGTAGAGTTCATGCAAGATGTTTTTGCAGGATGTGACAATCTAAGAACTATTAATCTTACAGGTATTATTACATCTGAAGTAACAACGATGTGGGGTTTGTTTAGACATTGTTCTAACTTGACAACGCTGGATTTAAGCAGTTTCAATACTTCTAAAGTTACAGATATGTCAAATATGTTCTTAGGTTGTGGCTTAGAAGCGATTTATGTTGGTAATGGCTGGTCAACATCCGCTGTAACTGTATCCGAAGGCATGTTCTCAGGTTGTAGTAGCCTAGTTGGCGGTGCAGGCACGAAATATGATTCTAATAACGTAAGCTCTACCTATGCCCATATTGATGGCGGAACATCTAATCCAGGCTACTTAACTGATATCGTAGAGAAGGATCAGGAAGTTGAGCCTTATGCAGTACTAACCGATAACACTGGTGGGGCTAATACAAGAGCTGCTACAGTTGCAACCAAGACTCTTACCTTCTACTATGATAAGCGTAAGGCTGCCAGAAATGGTATGAGTGTAGGACCATTCGAGCTACCTCAGGATCGTGGTTGGGAGAGTGTTGCCCAGAATATCACAGCTGTCGAGTTCGACGCATCAATGGCTAACGATACTACCATCACGTCTACAGCCTATTGGTTCTATGGCTGTCAAGAACTAACATCCATTACTGGTATGGAAAATCTTAGAACCCAAAGCGTAACAGACATGAAGTACATGTTCTATGGCTGTAACGAATTGGAACAAGTGGATGTTAGTGGATTCAATACTGCAAAAGCAACAGATATGAGCGGTATGTTCTATAAGTGCCATCGTCTGCAGGAACTCAACTTGTCTAGTTTCAACACCTTCAAGGTGAGCAACATGAGTTGGATGTTCTATGGCTGTTACGACATAACTAAAATTTATGTAGCCAGCTACTGGACTACCGCTTCTGTGACAGAGAGTGAGGAAATGTTCGTAAACTGCACCAATCTTGTTGGAGGCGCAGGCACCATTTACAACGAAAGCCATGTGGATGCTACTTATGCACATCTGGATGACGGTGTGGATAATCCAGGATACTTTACCAATTTCACTGGTGTTACTCTTACTGCTAAGGACTATTCACGTGAGTATGGTGATGATAATCCTACATTCGAGTTTACTGCCAAGGGTGTTACTTTAAGTGGTAAACCTTCTATCACTTGTGAGGCAACTAAGTCGTCGCCAGCAGGCACTTATCCTATCACTATCGCCTATACTAAGGTTGATGGCGAGTCGGAGCTGGATATTACTTGCGTAAATGGTACACTGACTATCACCAAGGCACCGCTTACGATTGCGGCCAAGAGCTACACTATCAAGCAAGGTAAGGCCTTACCAACGTTTGAAGTGGAGTACTCAGGATTTAAGAACAACGAGACCGAGGCTGTGCTTACCACTATGCCTGCCGTATCTGTCAAAGCGAATGAGTATAGTGAACCTGGTGAGTATGAAATCACAGTTTCGGGCGCTGAGGCCGATAACTACGAGATTTCGTACGTAAGTGGTACGCTGACCATAACTGCGAAGACAGAAAGCTTTAATGGCACTGTGCTCACTGTTGAGGATGGCGGAAGTATTGACGATGCATTTGAAAGTTATGGTGGACGTGATGAAGCAGCAAAGACGCTGGCGGCAATCGTTTGGAACTCTGATACGCCTCTTACCTCAGAGATGCTCGAGGGTATTGACAATCCTAACTTGCTGGTTTACGTCAAGAAGGCTTCAATGGCTCCCGCAGGTGTAAACAACGTGGTTATCAATGGCACTGCAAGGAGCATTGTGCTGGTTGATACTGGTTCAGGCAATAACAACTTCTATGTTCCGCAGGAGTTTACTGCCGAGAAGATCAGCTACACTCGCGAGTTTAAGCAGACCACCAAGAAGAATGTAAGTCGCGGTTGGGAAGGCATCTGTCTGCCATTCGATGTACA
>NZ_FRBD01000040.1 GCF_900142525.1 Xylanibacter ruminicola
AACCTCTTACTGCAAAGCAGTAAGGCAGGCAAAGCGCTTACTACATAACAGTAAGCGATATTCTCTTGCCTAACCCAGAAAAGATGCGAAACAGAGTAGACAGTTGAACATCAACATGCCCATTTTCAATCTTCGAGATATAGCTTTTCTTGGTACCAATCTTAGCAGCCAGCTGCTCTTGAGTAAGCCCAGCCTGAAGTCTGTGTTCTTTCAAACACTCTGCTAAACAAAAAGCCTCAGCCTTTGCCTCAAAAGCGTCTCTTCGGGCTGTGCCATCTTTACCATATTCTGCATCAAGCAGTTCATCAAATGTTGTACTGGCCATAATAGCCTCTTTCTTCTTTGTGTCCATATTACTTTTCCTCCTTACTTTTAAAATACTCTTTCTTTATTGCCTCTGCACGTTTTATTTCTTTTGATGGTGTTTTCTGAGTCTTCTTTTGGAATCCATGAAACAACACCACTATCGAACCTTTATCCAAACAACAGAATATCCTAAAGATATTACTGTCCAATTCAACTCGTATCTCGTAAATTCCATCCGAACCTTCTATGATACGGAAAAATTTCCGTGGGATGATGCGCTGTGTTTCAACAAGCCGCAACACGAAGTTGATTTTATCTCGGACATCGTCCGTTTGTTCAATATAGAACTCTTTAAAATAGTCCTTAAATAACTTTATCGTTCTTACTTTTTCCATCTCGATGATTGATTATCGCTGCAAAGTTAACAAATTTGTGAACATCTTCCAAATAAAAAACACTTTTTTTATCAATAAATAGCAATTTAATAATTATATATACTATTCCTCCATATCCAGCGAAGCTACAAAAACATCTTAAGCATCAACAAAAATTTATTCGCGATACACTTTTATCCTAAAAAGTTTGGTTATATGGATAATTTGTTATACCTTTGCAAAATCATAAAGAAAGACCTTAAGGTTAAAGTTTATGGTTGATTAATTTAGTTTTTTAAATAATTAAGCTAGAGGCCAGCAGTGATGCTCGCCTCTATTTTTTTATGTTACATCATAAGTATTGTAAAACTTCTAAGATCACATTTTGTGATCGCACCATCTAACTTATCGCATTTTGCGATAACCCCTTCAGGTGGTCACATTTTGCATCCACCTCGCCTAGCTTATCACATTTTGTGATAACCTCTTTAGACTGGTCGCATTTTGCGACCGGTTCAGCCTCTATTTTTCTAATCATCCATATCCAGCGAAGCCACAAAATCATCATACGCCGCTAATTCTTCACGATACGCACGATACTCCGCTTCATCAAAGTCATCATCCTGGCTACTATGGCTTCCAGCCCTGTCACCGCCTCCTACTCCACCAAGCAAATATCCATACCCACCTGGCACACGATATGTTTTGTATTCAAACTTCGATTTCTTAGTTTTCATGGCAGCAGGTTTCGCCTTTTGCGGTTCCGCTTTCTTCTGAATCTTTGGAACCACCTTTTCTTCCACAGCACTCTCCGTATTCATAGACTTGCTGTATGGCTTACCATAACTCATCAGTTCCTTGACCACCACAAATACGAATACTGTTACAAAAATAATCAATAATATCGCCATGCTACTTTCTTTCTGGTTATAAAATAATAAATATTTTATTTATATTTAATTAAATCCGCCCATAATAAGCATATTGTAGAATTTCTTTATATTCTTCATTTTGAATTGTGCTTAAGTTTGTTTTGAGAGATAATTTATTAACTCCTGAAAATATAGTTTTCGGTTGTCCGTATATAAATTATACTTCTCTTTATTGTTCTCAAACCAAGAAAACAGAGTTTTATCATCCCCTTGCGTTAACAATCTCCCTGATTGTTTATAAAAAGCCATATATAGATTACAATTCTTCAGGAATTTCTTCTCAAATAATGTATGAGGCACTTTTTCATACTTTTTCATTAAATTATGAAATATAAGTATTTCCTCAGAATTTAAGCCTATATATGTCCTTGAATCTAGATACCAATTGTATAGAGCACCTTCAAAGCCCTTATTAGCTCCTATTGGGTAGCAGTTATTTTTAGAAACAAAAGACTCAAATGCTTTTACCCAATCAACAAAAGAACGAGGCATAATGATATATTCATCGGTATAACTCTTATGGGGACTGCCAACCATTTCACCATAATACAACACAAGTTTACCATCATTTATACTTTGGTAAATCATGCTATGTACACTATGTTCATTTGACGAAGGACGATATTCAAGCATTTCTTTTGCAAGCTCCGATATTAATATCGGAGCCTTTTTTGAATTCACTATATCATTAGCCAATTCAAAAAGACTACCCGTATAATCATTCCACTCTAGCAAAGTGTAGTAAGAAGACCTACCAATACTTTTTATTCTTGAGTCTTTAAACAAATATGGCTTCATCTGCTTTGCCTCAACAAACTTACTATCTGGATAAATACATTTGAATTTACTAAAAATATCTTGAATATGCATGCATTCACCATTATTCTTCAATAATTCATAAATCAAATCAGAATAATTAGTTTTATTTGCTTCAAACAAGAGGTTGTGATTCTCAATCTCATCATCAATATTATCTTTAATGATGGTTTCAAGAATCAACATAAAGTTTTCCATTTGAGATTCTTCAACGGGGGCCCCTCCTGCCCAATAATCCGGATTTGAAGCGAAATATATGTGCAATGGAATTCTAAGCGCAGCATCTCTACGTAGATTTTTTAATCTCATAATTTCAGAGAATACAGAAGGAAATTTAAACCCTTTATACCTAGAACTAAATACATAGGTTTTGAATGACATGTCGTTAATGACGTAATTACCAATATCAGATGATGGTATATTCTTAAAAGAATCAGATACATTAAGGATTACAACATCAAGCATCAATGTCAATAAGCAACTAAAAGTATAAAATGAAATATTTAATCTTTCTTCTTCACAAATTGAATTATAATAAGATGTATTCTCTGTCATAACACCTTCAAAATTCAAGCTGTATGTTTCCCACAAAGATGGATTCATTATCATCTTAAATGTTTTATCTGAAAAATCTCTTTTACCAATTATTTGCCTGACTCTTTGGTTTGAACAGCCGTATAAATCTCCAATTTTACTATAATCAAACAAAGAATTATCATCAAGTCCACTATAATGAGCAAATATTCTTGCATTCTGATAATCAGTATTTTTAAAATAAATGCATAGAATATAAAACATTGGATAATGCTTGTAACATGAATAATAATAGTCAACAAGAGAGAGATCTTGTTCACTCAAAAATGGGAAGATATTCTGATATTTTTGACAACGAGCCTCTTTTGAGTCGTTGTTTAAAATGATATTATAAGTTTTATAATACACATCCAACAAATTGGACAAATCCTCAACACACCTTTTTCCAACATTACGGAAATTTCTAAATTCATGTTCTCTACCTTTAAATGAAAGGAAGTCCTTATAATTTAAATTATTGTTTTCCAAAACATTTTTACACGGACCACTACATCGAGATTTCATTTTATTAAACTCTTGTTGCAAGAGGACATCCTTGTCAGGAGTAATAAATTTATTATATTCTAAGTTGCTCAAGTTTTGAGACCTCAAATCAACTAAAACATTAATTGCATTATATAAAATTGAAGATATTTGTTTGTAGTCCTCAATATTTCTTAAAGAGAAAGAAATATTGGAACACAGTTGTATAACAAAGTTTATTCCATCTAAAGTATCTTTTTTGCTGTATTCACTCAATCTAATATAAATTTGTTCTGGGTACTTTAAAATATCTTCTACCAACAAATCCCAACCATTATAGATTGAAAGGAGTTTTTTATATATATCTAAACAGCGATTGCTTTCTTTCTCAAATTCATTTTTTATTAGATATTTAAACTTATCACTTAAAGCCGTATCAATGAAAGCGGCCTTTCTTTTCGTAGAAGGAGAATTAATATAATCAAAATAAAAATTAGAAAATGCTCCTATGAAACCACGTAACTCGATTATTGACTTTTTCCCACAGTTTTTGAATTTAAAATCAGATTGTTTGCCTTCAACCCATGGTAAGGCATCTTTGTATGAGGGGAGATAACTGATTATTATATTAAGTGTTCTTCTAGACAAGTTACTTTTCAATCTTTCGTATTCAGTCTGTATTTCGTTATCGATTGAAGATTCAACGTCAGTATTATCATCTGTCGAGTTTGATTTGTAGTTCAGAACTTTCTCAAAGTATTCTGCTTTTTCCTTCTTATCCGCACTAAATCCTACTTCTTTAGCCACCAAACGCATCAAACGCATATAATACAAGTTTTCTGGAAAATTACAAAGGGTCTCAATAATCTTTGTAACAATTGAAATCATTACATATCTATATCTTTCAATTTCAAACTCAATATTTTTCGACGCAAGAGAGTCTCTCATCAATATATTCTTTATTCTATTTTCATCGAAATATATCATAGGAGATGTAAACAGATTATAAAGAAACGAATATGTAAATAATTCCGAGTTCTCGTCTATAATAAGTGACAATGTAAATTCTGCACCAAATTTCTTTTTCTCATTTATATAAATTGAACGAATTGTAAATACGAGAGATGAAGGTAACACAATTGTATTATCATTTTCAATAATTCCATTTTCGTATTGTTCAAAAAAAGAAATAATATCAATCAAAAAAGACACGAAGTTTTTCTCTTCGTTTTTTAATGAATCTAAAAAGAAATGATCCCTAGTTCGATTTAATACATCATTAACATTTTTAAAGCCCTCCTTGCTCAATATCGCATACATAGAATCATCTATTATACCAACACCTACAAGTTCTAGTAATGTTGTCTCTTTAATAATTTTCATGATATTTTTTCCTCCTTAGTTCTATTATTGGATGAGAATCATAATCTTTCTTTAGCTCATACAACTCTGTACCTGGCGTAGATATTTCATTACGGAAATTCTTATAATAGCTTAGAAGAGTGTGTACGTCTTCATCAGGAAATCTTTCAATTACATCTGATGTAAAAACGTTATTATGTATCGCATCAAGCACCTTTGACCATTCCTCACTATTTAGTTTGGATTTACACTTATTCCAAGCATGACGCCAATGAGTTGGACCTAGCCCATTAATATTGTCGAGCCATTTAAAGAAGAATCTATACAAAATGAAGCTATCTGGCATTTCTAACAGATCAATATATTCATCTTCATTATTACCGAAAGCTTCGTAAAAAAAAGACTGGCCTCTACCAATCTGACCTTTTGTACTATTCAAAATTGCTTGAACTGCACGTATGTATTTTCTATTCCAATTTATGCCAATATAATCTCTATTATGAGAATAATCATAATTGCTATCGGAATCTTTACGTAGTGGATGGTATTTCATTGGAAAAGAGTAGATATTTACATTTAACTCGTCACACATCTTCACATTAATTTCAAGTCTTTTATACAGATCTTCTGGTTTATCTTTGAAATTATAAAGAAGATAGTTCGAAAAATGCTTAATTCCAGCTTGAGCACTCCATCTTATAGCCTTCTCGTACGATGGTAATGTTCGTATATCATCAAATGCAATTCTTAGGGGTCTAATTGCTATAGAAGCAAGTAATCTTGCTTTCTCTTCAGTAAAGAGTCTTGCATCTACACCTTGATTAAAATCGACATATCGCTGCCTGGGAACAGGTTTGAAATGCTTGTCGTAATATGGTTTTACCTCTTTATAGGCCTTCAAAAGATTATCTTTCTTTGAAGTTAACAATTTCTTTATATGATATTTATCAAGAATCTTATACACTTCAAACGACTCTTGTTCATCTTTTAGACTATCATAGAAGGATTTTATTATTGATTGCGTTTTACGAATATATGCTCTGTCATTTATACCATAGTTAAGATTTCTTGCGGCTATATCCAATGCATTAGGCTGAATATACTTAGCACATTTTTCAAAACCACAATCTTTTATTTCTTGAATAATCTCCTCAAAATGATCTGAAGCAAGGACATTATTATCCATCAAAAGCAGATCTTTTTGATCACCAAAATCAGCTCTTGTTTTGTTTACCCTATCAGAAAGTTCAATATAAGAATTGTAAACAGGTTCTAATATTGGAACCGCACAAAAGGGACAGTGTCTTATACACCCTCTTGACATGTAGCCATAAAACGCATTTGCCATTGGATATTTATATTCTATCTCATCTAAAATAGAATAATCAAGTGGTAATTCATCAATAATTTGTTTATCTCCTTTATCTAATTGGCCAGGAATATTCAAGATACCGACGTAAGGTTTTATGCCTGTTGCAGCCTCAATTTCTTTAGGCTGAATAGAAGCAAGGACTCCTCCAACCATTAAATCTTTTTTATCCTTAACCAATAGTTTGGCAAAATTTATAGTCTCAATAGTTATATCCCAATAAAAAGTAAACAGGGTGGTAACACCAACCCTATCCCATTCAGGATTATCTTTCCAAGCCCCCTTCCAATAATAATCTTTAAAATCATTAAGTTGACCACGGATAAGGAACGCATAATCAGATTGATCTATTCCTATTTCTGAAATATACTCTTTTTTGCGGGTTTTTATGTATTCGTAAATATAATCTTTTTTTAACGACCAATCTATAGTTTTATCTATAGTATTAAGCATTTCAACACATTTCTCTGTTATGCGTTCTATTACAAATGCTTTTAGATCTCCTTTATAAAACACAACTTCCCAATTCCCCAAATTTTTATAATAAGTTGATAATTTCATCAACCCAATAGGGGGAAATTTATTTTTATAATTTGGTTCTATTAGTAGAACTTTTTTCTTCGTAATATTACTCATTATCATTCAAGACTGGCTATAGCAGAATGCATCAACACAGATAAATTCCTTTTTTTTGATGACGGGCAAACCATCAGCATAGTGTTTAGCACTTTTCTTAATACAGCCAATTGCTCTGGCGTATATAATTTTTTATTAATCAATGGCTGCAATATCTCATCGACTCCACCCTTATCTTTTTTCTTCTGATTTAAATTATCGGACGAAGGTTGTGTAGTAAGTGTGCCGACTATATGAGATTGTTCTTTTGACCCTAAACCCTCTTGTGTATGCTGAGGAAAAGAAGCATTTTTGTCATTATCTAGATCATTATTAGAGTCAACAGATGACCTTGTGGAATTCGTATTATTAGGCTGTAAAGGCCTCTCTTGAATTGTATCTCCTTCCGTAGATTTTGAGTCATTAACTGTTAATGTATCATTCTCATTTGAGCCATTCTCTTCTTCTATAGAAATATTACCTATTAGTTTATCAACTATCTGTTTAAGATTGTGATTATATTTTTCTCTATAAATAGTAATTACATCATTAACTTCCTCATTTTTATCACGAATTGAGGCTTTCTCAAATTCACTGACAGAATCCTTCAATTTACCAATCAAGATAGAAATTACAGCTGGATCTGTTTTATCTTTTATACTATCAACTATCTCCTGAACTGTTTTAAGTTTTGTTTTTAATCTGCTTGCTTTATAATAGACCTGAGTAAGTACACAAAAGTACTCCCTTATAGTTTTAAGTAGAGCATCAGCTTCTTCACTAGCAGCAAGACCTTGGCGTCCACTGTCTGGTACTATTTTATCATTTGAGATAAAGATCTCACCATAGAAATATTTATTACCACGTGTTTCTTTAAAACAGGAGTTAAGGATATTTTTGTCTAGTGATATATTATGTTTTCTAAGTCTAATGCCTACATTATAATCTTTTTCTTCATTTATAACACCTGAAAAATCCGTAACAGCATACCATCCCCATCCCATACTTCCATACTTTTCATGAACTGGGAGTTCAAAATAACGCAGTTTTTCAATATTGTCATCATTTCCTTTAACAACAAGGTCATATGATTTTTCAATATCAGCTATTTCATTAAGAGAAACTCGAATTTTACTAACTGATTTATGCCTCTCAACAAACTCGTTTTGGTCACTTAAATTTATTAAAGAATTAAAAGTCGCACTATAATCAATAGGAGCTACTTCTTTGATGTATTGTAAAATATCACTTTGGTCAAGCAGAATGCTAGCAGAATTAGTTATATTTCTTAATCTAACAATGAAGTAATGTTTATCATTATCTACTTCATATGTTTGAGTAGTGCAAATACGACACATTGCGTCCTCTGCAGACATCTCATTTTTGTTTTCGTCTAGCAATCTACGTAGTATTCGTGTATCAATAGATACAACAGTACCAACGCCTTCACCTTGATAGGATGTGTCAAATTCTAAAATATCGCAATAACCTCCACCAGATAATCTTCCGACTCCATACAAACCAGCATGTATTACACCGTTTTTAATACTATTAGCTATATCAGTAAGATATTTTACTGCACAATCAGCCTTAATTCCAGTTCCATTATCTTCTATTGTTATATTATTAGAAGAAATATTAATATTTACATGTCCATCTTTGACCTTGGTTAGTATTCCTAGTCGAACAGCATCGTTTATAGAGTCCAATGCATTTTGTATATATTCTCTATATATACACCGAGGATTACTGTACAATTGAAGCATCAACATTTTTAAAAGGTCAATGCCTATCGTGGAGTTTTCTATTTGTTGAGCCATATCTTTATTAGCCATTAGGGTATTGCTTATATGAAGGACGCGGGAATCTAATATTCACCAAAGAACGAAGAGCAGGGTTTGAAATAATGTATTCACCAGGACTTAATCGAGTCATCATATTTTGATATGTTTTAGGAATATATCGATAATCTGATTTTGATACCTCTATTGCATTTGTTCTACCATAAGCGGCAGTTGCACAATTTCCTTTTACTCTGTCATGTATAGCGCTTCGGAATTGTTCGACAGAGAAAAGAATTATGCCCAAGGAACGACCACGTTCCGCTATATCAAGTAGTTGCTTCAGAATAGGAGAATTTTTGGGCACATCGTTAGAAGCATACTTATTCAACTCATCTACAAATAAAATTATCTTGTCTGGAATATTATCTCTTTCTGAGCCCAGTTTCATGTCATATATTGCACGAGCGACACTACCAAACACAAAACTCTGTGTATTTTCGTCCAACCTTGCAATATCTATAACCATAACTTGGCCATTATTTAGGTTGTTTGCAATCTCATCTGCCAAATCTATTTCGCCAGTAGAGTCATTAAGATTCGTTCCAAAAACATCGTTCTTTATGGCCTTACTTACACATCTTTTGAATTTCCTCCAACTCGTTACTTGTATCTCGTTAGTATTACCACCTCTTGCTTGTGTCTTTGTACAATCATCGATTTTTTCGACAAGTGTACTCCACTTATCAACATTATTGAAAGGAGGCTGTCCATTAATAATGTAATTTACACAACTTTCAAGTGTACCTGAACTATCATCTTCATTTGCCAAAAGAAGATCAAGTTTTTCCAAACAGTTTTCATATACAAACTTATATTTCTTAGCTCTATTGCCTTTTGTCTGTTCTTTTACATCTTCAGGATTAGCATAACTTTGAACATTCGCGGCAACTTTATCCTTACTATAAGGATAGAAATACATAACATTACTGAAGGGCTTAGCAGGTATACCTAAGTCCTCATAAATTTTCATTTCCTTTTCATCTAATTCATCGTTAGGTTCATCAATTGCCATAAGGTCACGACCTTTTACATTAAAAAAGACAAATGCACATGTTTCGTTATTCTCAGTTCTAAACTTTTCTTGAATAGCGCGTAGCAAGAACATCGAATAGGAGGTTTTGGCCGCTAAACCCGAAATGCCAGAGATATTAATATGAGCTCCATCAGGCCCTAGAAGGAAATGAGAATTAAGTACCACTTTGACTTTTATAGACGCATCACCTTGATACATTTGCAAATAACCACAAACGAGAGGATTCTGTACATCCTTCTCGCTAAGACCTAATGCATTTCTAATATCTTCTTCATTGCACAAAGAAACCTTTTGACCATCAAGGACGGGCGTATATATGTCTTTTGTATTACAAGACACACGTACTCTAACGTAGTTCATGCCCAAACGATTCATATTACCAGCCTCCTCATCAACATCACCAAAATCACTAGATATATAACTAGTGAAATGACTAGGAGCATCTGTTACATGGAAAATTTCTTCAATCACACCATATGTAATTGATTTAGACTCATGTTCAACCTTTACAATATCAAAGGGACTAAGGATCTGTTTCTTATCTGTCCAAAAATAGAACTCATCAATAGTTGATGGAGATGATTCTGTTGCTGATACTTTTCCAATTACCTTTGTCATATGCTAGAATAAGTTTAGTATAATATTCTGATTTATATAATTTGACTTGCAAAATGATTCTGTTAAAAATATCGGATATAGATGGTTAGCCCATCTATTATCTTTACCAAAGCACGTTGGATAAGCTTCACGTATCAAGTTTGCACTAATTAAATTTATCAATGGAGTTTCTATTGATTCACCCTTTTGCTCAATAAGCATTTCGCATTTAATGACATCCGAAAAATGTGTTTCCCTAAACTCACTGTTTCTAAGTCTCAAATACCACATAGCAAATTCGGCTTCGCCATTATGTGAAGGATATCTATAGACTTTGGTTCGCTCGAAAGGTCTTAAATTTGCAATAGTAGCAGATAGTTTCCTCCCCCTATAATCCTTTAATAAATCAGGATTAAACATCTTTGAGACCCCAACAACATGTTTGTAATTTGATCTCAATTGACTCCATTCGATAAGAGACATATTTGAGAAACTATGGTTATATTCTATAGAACCATCTTTTATCAAAAAATGCTCGTTATCCAAAAGATTATTTTTGCAAAGCGACCTTACCATCAATTGCTCTTCATCAGACATTTCTGATTGTATTTTTGCAATTCCACTATTCTTAAAACCATTTTTATCTTTTGTAATTTCTCTGTTACCATCTGTAGGATAAAGAAGTATCTTTTTAATCTCTATTTTGTGCTCTTGAACAAAGCGAATTTTACTAATTTCGCTATTTATTTTTTCACAATAACTTCTACAGAAATTATCTTCTTTATCATCATCATAGTTAAAATTCTGAGGAAGAGAAAGAACGATCTTTCTTTGTAAATCATATTTCTTAAATGTATCGCGATCCTTTCTTTCACAACATCCGACAATAATCTGCCCTGCAAGAAATGGAAAAATACGGTTGCCAATAGCTATATCGTCAACTTTATATACGTGGCGAGAACCGTCAAGAAAAAAAGAGAACAAAGGGGAGCTCGCCAATTTCATCATTCTACTATCAATTCTAACAGTATCCTTTCGAGATAAGTCTGTTTCGGCAAACGTTCCACTATGTTGTTCAATAGCAGGTTTATCATCATAATCAAGTGTATCTTGGTCATTCTGATCCAAGATTAGTTTTCTGGTTTTGTAGCAAGAGTATTTCCCCTCACCTTCTCTTTCAATGAATTCTAATATTCTACCCATAGATTATATAGTTCCCGTCTCTTAAATAGTCATTCAATATATTTAATTATAATAATAAAAAACAATAGTTCGACATATTTTAGCAATTAGACTAAATCTCCAGAATGCGCTACAGGTAACACTAAGAAACCCCTACACACAAAAGAAGCGCGAGCAATGGCTCTTCTCTTGAATCGTGAGGTCGTAGGATTACCTGTAGTATTAAGATACAAGTCATGCCCGCGCTAATGCACGGGCATCGGCTGACTTATTCAAATACTACTATCGATGAAATTTCCTACGTTTCACGATTCTCTGAATAAATAGCTGATGCTATTATTTACCAACAAAAATCATATCGGCACCTCCTCTGAGGCTCATTTATATTCTGCCGTAGCAGCGTCGTGTTACGACGATTAGCCAATACTTGATTGCAAAAGTACAAAAAGTTTTTGGAATTACAAACGGAAAGGGAGAAAAGTTTGGATTGGGGCAAGAAAAAGCCCTAATACATTATTGTATCAGGGCTGGATGAGGGCTCTGCTATATGTTCTGTTCTTGTTACCGCCATGCGGCTCCAGATAGCCATACTCGGAAAGTTGGCGTAGATAGCGCTTAGTGGTGGTGGTATTAAAGCCGAAGTGGGCGACAATCTGTTCTGTGGTAAATTCGCCTTTATCGGCCACAAATTCCAAAATATCGACCATTTTCTCGGCCAAAGACGGTTTTATCGACCATTTATCAACCATTTTCTGCTTCAAATCCTGTTTATCGACCATTTTCTCTGATGTAGAATCAATATAATGGTCGATATCAACCTTCAGGTGCTGGCAATGAAGGCGGGTCATGCAATCAAGGAA
>NZ_FRBD01000037.1 GCF_900142525.1 Xylanibacter ruminicola
TGCCTAACGTTTCCTTGTGTTGGTAGTACGCCTGCCAACTTTTGCCAAACAGCCGGCAGAGAAGGCCCATGGTTTGGCCCTTGACCTTCTCTGCGGCAAGCGTCTTTACTGTTTGGCACCAGATTTTTTTCTGATCGGAATCTTGAATGTTTTCTCGGCCTCGTCAATCATCACGTCCTTTGCATGATTCATCCACTCTGCCATCTTCAATGCTTCCGCCAGGCGCTTGTTCTCTTCCCTGAGACGGGCCAGTTCCTCGGCCTCACTCTCAACTGGCTTTAGACTCTTTTTTGACATATTAGGCGGATTTTGTTTAATATCTGAAGTTCCATTGCTTTTTTCTGGAGGTATCTTCATCTTACCGCTTGCAAAAGCATTAATCCATCTATGGATGGTTAATGTACAAACGCCAAAATCTCTACTTAATTGTGCTACCGGAACATGATTTTGAAGATATTGTCTAACAATCATGCTTTTTTGTTCATAAGTGGCATGGTGTTTGGCGCTTCTGTGCTTCAGCGCCATCTCTTGCAACTCTAACAAATTTGACTCTTCATTTTTATCCATTTTAAAACGTTGTTTTTGATTCAACGTTTTTCAGGGTAAGACACCCACCTCACCAGAGCCTATGAAGGGCTTTGAGGGCTATATGGGGGTGCTGGCAATGATGCGTGGTGCGATGCCTGATATTCAGTGGAAGATAGAGGAAACCATTTCCGAGGGTGACAAGATTCTGGTACGCTACACGATGACTGGCACACAGACACAGCCGCTAATGGGCATGCCAGCCACAGGCAAGAAAATTTGTGTTACGGCCATGAACATCTACGAGTTCAAGGACGGAAAGATTATCCGTGAGCATGGTTTACCTGATATGTTCTCACTTCTAATGCAACTTGGGGTAATTCCCGTTCCAGGACAGTGAAAATAGCTAATCCGCTATCTCAAAAAGGTAGCGGATTTTTCATATCCTTATTCGCCTATGATTGTTATCACCAACTCTCTGGAACCACCACAATTACGATATTCGCAGAAGTAGATACCCTGCCATGTGCCGAGATTCAAGTGTCCATCGGTAATAGGAATAGTGATGCTTAATGTTACAATGTTACAAAGTTACTTTGTGACGTTTTCGGCTGCGGAGCCTACTTGTCGTTTACTCCAGTGGTGGCGGTCGGTCTTGCTAATCCATCCGTCACGCATCCAACGAGAGATGATCATACGCATGGCTGGCATACGACTTAGGGAAACGGCTTGTTAATGCTGCAAAATAAAACCGCATACGGCAGTATTGTACGTATGCGGCAATATAATTGAAATCGAAGTCATGCTATCGCGTCAGCCTGATTTCCTCGTGGTAGAAATAGTTGACCACGACGGGATGGCCATACTCTGAGCGACCATAGGGCAGGTCGTTGATGACGTAGGGCATCTGGTGCTCCTTCGTGTAGGCTTCCACCTGCAGGGCGAGCGTCTGCCAGTAGTCACGGCGCTTGCGCTTGTAGATGTCGTCGTAGAGCGGTAGCAGGTCGGGATGCTCTTCGCGGATGTACTGCATGATGGTGGGCTTGAACTGTCCGCGAAGGTTCAGGTTCTCCAGCCATACAAGGTCAGAATAATCCTTAACACGCTCGATGATGGCAAAGACATCGGTAATGCCTGGGAAGATGGGTGACACGAAGCAGACGGTGCGGATGCCCGACTCATAGACCTGCTTCATTGCAGCCAGTCGTCGCTCGATGCTGGGCGCATCGTCCATCGCTTCCTTGAACTGCTCGTCGAGGGTGTTTACAGACCACGATACCGTGACGCGCTTGAACGTTTTCAGCAGGTCGAGGTCACGCAACACGAGGTCGCTCTTCGTGGTGACGATAATCTCGCAGTCGGCACCCTGTAGCTGTTCCAGCAGTGCACGGGTACGCTTGTATTCAGCCTCCTGCTCGTTGTAGCCGTCTGTCACCGAACCGATGACGATGCGCTCGCCGTCGTACTTGTGCGGATTGGTTATGGCAGGCCAGTACTTCACGTCGAGGAAAGTCCCCCACGGCTCGGTATGACCTGTGAAGCGCTTCATAAAAGAGGCGTAACAGTACTTGCAGGCATGGGTACAGCCCACGTACGGATTGACGGAATAACCGCCCACAGGCAGCGATGACTTTGTCATCACCGACTGCACTTGTTTGTCATTTATAATCATAACCCTGTTGTTTTAATACTTCCTTAAATTCCTGTGGCAACTCCTGTACCATATTTGCCTCCCCCATAATGGGAACGAGGTCTTCCTTCATGAAAACGGGAATGTTCAGCCGGTGTGCCTGTTCTGTCAAATTCTCCACCCAACTGACTTCCGACACGGCCTTGCCCTTGCGCTTACCCGTTTCCGTTCCTATCACAATCCAGCTAATGCCGTGCAAGTCAACCTCTCCAATATCGTTGAACATCGGCTCGAAGGTGACATGCAGGTGAGTTGAACCTACATTCTCCCGCAACTGGTCGATACGCTGCTTTTCCTTCGAAGAGGTCACCGTGACTCCAAACCATCCGTTGTCGGGTGTAACTGACATGTGCAGCAGGTCGGGCCGTTTACTGAGAAACAGATATTGGTGCTGCACGTTCTGGCGCATCTTGTCGAACACCAGTTCACGCCATTCGTCTTTCCACCCCGCGAGGTCACTCATGCCTGTCAGCAGCCAGTTGTGGGGCTTCGGATTGCCCATCAGCCGCAGCTTGCCAGGATAGAATTCCGGCACAGAGAAATCGTCTGTAATGTGGTAGCGACGACAATTGTTGCGGGCATAGCAATAACTACAGCCGATATTACAGCCAATCACAAGATTCATGTTCTGAATCAGGTCTTTGATACAAACACTCATCGTCTCTCGTTTACTTGCTGACATTTACGCTCTCACCGTCCTCGGGAATGTGGACGCGCCCGGCCACTCCATGCTCCCTGGCAGCCTGAAGGAGTGCGGCACGGGTGACGTGATTGTGGTTCACGCCCTCCAGGTGGGTGGCCACGAAGGTGGCCTTCGGTGCGTAGTCCATCGTCTTCAGCACATCGGGAATGTGCATGATGACATGCCCTCCCACATGAAACTTGTTGCCGCCAGCATTGACTATCACCACATCGGGCTGCCAGCGGTCAAGGTTGCGACGCACACCACTATACCAGATGGTGTCGCCAGCCAGATAGGTCGTAGGCTCCGCAGGGTGCTGGAACACATAGCCGCAGGTGTGGCCGGCCTTCGGCAGCATCCACCAGTGGCCGTGATGGCTCTCAGCCTTCGACAGACGAACATCGCCCAGCTGCATCTCGCCCTCAATCACTTTCACCTGCTTGAACCCATGCGACACGACCACCTCACGGTCCAGCTCGTCCTGCACGACGATGAGCATTTCCTTCGGCAGCTGCTCATAAGCGGCATCGTCTATGTGGTCAGTGTGCAGATGGGTCAGCAACACGCAGTCCACATCCCTTAATAGTTCGTCCACCGTCATCGGCAGGTCGTGAATCGGGTTGCGCAATTCCTGATGGTGCGAGAACGGGAACGGCGGCATACAGCCCTTTTCGCCCAGCATGGGGTCTATCAGCATCACCTTACCGGCATACTCAATCTTAATCGTAGCGTTTCTAATCTGTTGAATCTTCATGTTCTTTTCTGTTTTTTTGATTTCTGGGTGCAAAGGTACGGCGAAATGTTAAAGATGTCTATACCAGAACAACATGTTGTTATGCCATTTTGATAAATCACGCTTTTTTCGTACCTTCGCAGCCGAAATCATATAAAAGAGGTATGGCAAAAACAACATACAGGCTCGTAGAGGTGCCTTTCAGCAAGACGGAATGTGGTGTAGATTTCTTTATCAACACCGCCCATGGCAGTGAGCGGAGGGGCGTGCTGACGGAATACCCCGTGTTCAAGACCGATTTTTTCGAGATGTTCTTCTTCCGTAAGGCCAATGGCTATCTGTTGCTGGGCTACCAGAAGATAGAACTGCGCGATGGCATGGTGCTCATCCTGAAGCCCCACCAGCAGCAGGAATGGCACATTGACGAAGATGCCCTCGACTACGATTTCCTTATCTTCCGCAACGACTTCATGCGTACGTTTATTGCCGACAAGTTCTTTGTCTATCGCCTGCAGTACTGCCAGCAGACCGACACGCCACCATACTTCATGGCAACAGCCGACGAACTGACGGAATACGAACGGCTGCTGAAGAAAATCCGCAGCGAACTGCGCCAGCCTGTAGCCGACAGCTACCATATCATCGTCAGCGTGCTCTACTATCTGCTGGCCGTCTTGAACCGACGCTATACCGAGACATATAGTCTGCCCTTTGAACTGCCGAAGAACCACTACGCTTTCCTGTTTGTGGAACTGATGGAGCAGCACATCCGCGACCTGCAGCGTGTGCAGGAATATGCCGACCTGATGCACGTCAGCCGGGTGACGCTTAACCAGAGCGTCATGGCGCAATATGGTGTTCCAGCCACCGTCCTGCTGAAGCAACGCCTGCTGGCCGAAATCAAGAACGGACTGTTGTTCAGCCACAAGACGGTCAGCGAGATTGCCTACGACTTCCACTTCTCAGAGCCTTCACATCTGATGCGGTTCTTCAAGAAAGCCACAGGCAAGACGTGTACACAATTCCAGCAAGAATACGAGAATGGAACGTTTGAATAACTCTTTTAGGTAAATTTCAATTTATGAAAGAATGGCTGGTTTCTGATGACTGGCACAGGCGTACCGAAGGATGAGCGCAAAGGGTTAAAGTGGATTCACAAAGCTACCTTCCAAGGCTATCAGCCAGCTATCGACTATTGTAAGGAACACGGATATAAGTGGTATTAAACTATCGAATGATGAAACTGAAGAAACGAAAAATCAAGTATTCGGCAATATTCTTTCTCTGCTGGTTCCCCCTTTTGGTCTTTCTTATTGATGGTGTCCTGAATTTCCAGACATTGGTTGATTATTTCGGCTCGTATGCCTTTGTCGAGACTGCGCTATTGCTTATGGTCATTCTACCAACAATAGCAGTTTACAAATTTACAAAAGAAGAATGATGCCACTCGGCTTTGCCGCTTGCCTAAGCAAGAACTTTTCTTGTCTTTCATGCGTCTAACAGATAGAAACTATTAAAAGGAAATCAGATCAATGAAGACATTAGGAAACATCATCTGGATCGTTTTCGGAGGCTTGCATATAGCTCTGGAGTATTTCATCGCAGGACTGATACTGATGATAACCATCATCGGCATCCCGTTCGGCTTGCAGAGTCTGAAACTGGGTATGCTGGCCATCTGGCCATTCGGTACGAAGGTGAAATGGAAACCATCGCAACCAGGCTGCCTGAGCATCTTTATGAATGTGTTGTGGTTCTTCGTTGGCGGCATCTGGATATGGCTCACACACATCTTCTATGGTCTCATATTTTGCATCACCATCATTGGCATTCCGTTTGGAAAGATGCACTTTAGACTGGCAAAGCTAGCTCTTTCACCTTTTGGGAAAGAATTAAGTTAACACCTCAATGTTTAACCGAGTTTAATAAATTGTCAGCATAGTTTAAGCGAGTTTAAAATCCGTGCCAGTTTGACTTCAGCGATTGTCATTCTGGCACGTATTCTTTCCATAGGCATGTACTTTGCTTATCTGTTAGTGAGAGCTGAAGCGAAAGCAGAGGCAATCAAGTAACAAAATGTCAAATTTAAAAATATAATTAGGAGGTATTGATTATGTTGAACGGATTGATGAAAAGCAACGGTTGGTTCCCAACGATGTTTGATGATTTCTTTAACACTGATTTTATGCCTCGTGCCAATAGTACAGCACCCGCAGTCAATGTCAAGGAGAGTGAGAAGGCCTACACGATGGAACTTGCAGCTCCAGGCATCAAGAAAGAATATTGCCGCGTAGCCATCAATGACGAGGGCAACCTCACCATCGCCATTGAGAACAAACAGGAACACAAGCATGAGGACAGTCACCATCACTATCTGCGCCGTGAGTTCAGCTATTCTAACTACGAGCAGAACTACGTGCTGCCAGACGATGTGGTGAAGGATCAGATTTCTGCCAAGGTTGAGGACGGCATCCTGACCATCACCATGCCGAAGACCGAACCGAAGGAGAAGGTCACCAAGGCCATTGAGGTTTCATAAAACATGCGGACTCAAAACAAAAATCAAAGCCCGACCTGCAATTAGCAAGCCGGGCTTCTTTTCTATTGAATCTTCTGCCAAAGGTTAGTCCCGATCTTCGCGATGAGGCCTTCTTTCACCCAGCGACAGATGATGGTTTTTACTACTGGCGACTCGTCGTCAACAATACTCTTTATTTCTGCTGTATTCATATCTTCTTTTCCGGTTACGGTTACAGCTGTAACCATGTAACCTTTTTGTCGTTTTAATTAATGATTAATGATTGTAATTAATTGAATATGTGTATGTTATACCATATTTACAATCTTATTTCTATCTCTGCGGTTACATGGTTACAGTTGTAACCGTAACCGTTTTTTGGAGTCTCGGAGTGAAGTGTTAGGGATTGCTGGAAGAAGCATTAAGTCTTGCAGGGAGAAGCATTAAGTCTTGCAGGGGAAAAACCTAAGGATAACGGGGAGAACCTCCCGTCTAACCATCGTGCGCCTATACCCAAACGATTGTTCGCCTATACGCAAACGACTGTGCGCCTATACCCAATTTCAATCGCCTAAAATTATAGCGATGCTCCATAAATCCCTCAACCATCATACATCTTACATCATACTTCTGTATAGATATGCTCCTTGCCCCTCGGTGTCTTCAGCAGTTTGGGATTGTCACCCTTCGTCCACTCGTTCAGCTGTTTGCGGGCAGAGTAGAGGGTCAGTCTTGAATAGTAGGCGAACATGCCGGCAGTGATGTATCCATGATGCTTCTGGAGGCACTCGCGCATGATCTGCTCCAGCTTCTCTTTATCGGCCAGAAGTTCCTGAGTGTCAGGATTCTGGTAGCGGCGGAATCCATCGTGCCATTTCCTCATCTCTTCGTTCCACAACTTGCCTGGATTATACTCCACACCATCGAGCCTGACATCACGGTCCTTCACCTCGTCAGTACTTGCGGTCAACACGTAAACCGTCTTTTTTCACCATTGCCTTGATTGTCAGCATCTTACGTTAAAATTTTAGCGGTAAACAAAATAGGCTAAATCAACGGATTTTGACCCCAAAAGAGGGTATTTTGATGCTGTTTAGGTCATATCCTCTCAAAACAAAAACTCCCGTAAGTCTTTGACTCACAGGAGTTTGGAGAGGGTGCCCGGTGGGACTCGAACCCACGACATTCAGAACCACAAGCAGAGTTGCGAATGTCTCATAAACCCTGTATTCATCGGTGTTTCCGCAATTTTCGATTTTTTGTTTGCGGCTATTTTGCGGCTATTTACGCAAGAACCGATTCTTTTTCAATAATTCTCGAAATCTGCTAATGCAGAATAGAAGATTCACTCTTGAACCCATAATAGTCATCATAAAGACGAACTATTATTTAATCTGATTGCAAAGATATAAAAAAAGTTGTAAATGCGTATAACTTTCCAAAACTTTTTGTATCTTTGCAGCCGAGAATAACAATTAAATGAATTATGATGGAGCAAAACAAATTCAAACGCTACGACAGCCCTGAGCAGTATGCTGAAGCTTTCCAGCAGATGATAGATGCTCGTGAAAAATGGCGCGAACAAGTACGTGAGCAGGAGGCCCAGATCGCACAATGACACTTTCTGCAGACATACTAAACCAGCGCTCACCCTACAAGTTAAGTCAGTTGGGTGAGTTTACTTTTCGTTTTGTTACCGATCAGGATATTCATTATACAGTAGGCTTTTATAAAGACACTATCTTTATGGATGATGGTGCCTATCATTTTTTCATAGACAATAGTGAGCATGAACATGGATCGTATGATCCCAAGATTCTTGATGTAGTGACCGTCATTTTGGAAGAATTCTTCAGTCAGGAGCCTACAGTCATGCTCTATATCTGTGACTCTACCGACCATCGTCAGGCAGCTCGCGATCGTCTCTACCATCTTTGGTTCTACGAGTATGCACGTAGCCATGAAATGACTCTCTACAGCGATTCTGTCACTTTCAAGCAGGTTAACTATTATGCAGGAATTCTTATGCGTCACGATCATCCGTTGCACGATATGATTCTCTCATACTACCAGGACTTCTTGAAACATGTGCCACAATTGTATGTACCAAGAGAGAAATAAGGTACAAGGAAAATGCTAATTCGTCTTATATGCAAGGCTTGCATTTGTTTTTTATTTTGAAATGTGCGAGATCCTTCTTATCTTTGCCACAAAATAGTTGAGATATGAAGTATTCTATTGCATTTAGGGGGTTACCCTTCGAGCCAGAAAAGAGACAGGTTATTTATGTGGAAAACCTGTATGATGAACACATCAATGCGATTATCAGGGATATTTATGAGCAATTGAAATGGACTTTCAAAAGGGCAAATCTAGACTTTATCTATCTCCCGATGTTCTTCAACGACGAAGAAACAAAGGAGAAGATTTTGTACTATGCTCCATATCTAACTTCTGAGATCATTGAGAATGCTGAACTGAGGAACAATTATCTTCTGAGCTATATGAGCAATTTGGGAAACAGGGATAAAATCGGTCCTTCCCTAATATATGCTCCTCAAAAGGAAGATAACGAATGGATTTTTCAAGGCCAGTCTATCGATTTAGACGAGAAAAACAAATACTCCTTTTTACGCTTAATTGAAGACTTCATAGCTGATGTGGAGGAGGATATTGAATCTTCTCGTCAGCGACTCCATGTTGTACTTGATGATGAGGAGAGTAATGATGGTATCCTTTATCGTAGTGATGAAGATTGGGTTGAATCTGAACCAAAGGCAGAATATTCGTCTACCCCAGACTTGGGAACAAAATTGGGAAGATGGCTAAAAAAGTTTGGTCATGCGTGCTTAGAAGAAGAGGAAGGCTACCCTTCAGCATCCAGCGAGCCGCCAATGCCAAGTCTTGACGAAATAAACGAGGAGGATGTCAGAGATACTATTGAAGAACTGGAAAGGAATATCGAGAGACTCCGCCTTTTAGGAATACCACTTGCTGCTATTGCTGAGTTTGTTGCCAAATACGAAACTATATCAAAGATTAAATTCACAGACGACCTAAGGATTTTTCTTCCAGATTACAATAACCTTGAAGTTAAGATGGGGGCTTTATATAAGGCTGTATTCTTCCTTTTCATCAATCACCCAGAAGGTATTATTTTGAAAAGGCTGGAAGAGTATCATCATGAACTGACAAACTATTACCTTCAAGCAAGCGGTAGAGATTCATTAACACAAAAGATGTACGAGTCTATCAATACGCTAGAGTATCCTGGCAATAACTATATAAATACGATATTGTCAAAAATCAAAATGTGTTTCAAAGCAACTATTGATGAGCACCTTGCAAAACATTATTTTATTGTTGGCAGGCCTGGCGAACCATACAAGATTACACTTGATAAAATAGAAATAGAATGGGAGGACGAAGAATGAGTGAAGAGAAACAGTTGGAATTGTTCAAGGACAATCGAGACAAAGACATATCATCAATAGACCGTCTGTTTAGAGACGTAAAGCGATATCGTAAAAGTTCTGAATTCAAAAAGAAATTAGACTTTTATTGTGGGTTCCCTTACCTCGGAGTATATAATGCTGCCCTTGTTGAACAACAACGCCCAGGGGCTAGACTTGTCCTTACTACAAAGAAATGGGAGGAGCTGTATAATAGAAAGATTAAACCCAATGCCAGGCCTGTCATTATCCTAATGCCGTTCTACCCCGTTGACTTTTTGTTCGATATTGCGGACACTAGACCTATAGCCAAGAGAGTTGATGATGACGAGAATGAAGCCATTGAAGCGATAATCCATCTTCATAGGGTAGAAAGTACACAAGATGTGTCTTTCTATTACGATAACATGATGAAAAACTTGCCAAAACAAGGCATCTATTATAGTACTGAATATATTACTGGTTCGGAACTACAAGCTGAAATAAGGAAGGATCGAACAGAGAAGTTGCATATACAGATTAACAGGGACTATCGTGAAGAATATAGCAGCTATTTCGCTATTAATGTAAGCATACGAGCCAATAAGACAGAACAGTTGGCTTCTTTGTTTCATGAGTTAGGTCACTTGTTTTGTCAACATATTGATTGCTCATGGTGGGAAGGGCGTTCGTACACCAAAGAAACAAAAGAGTTTGAGGCAGAAATAGTTTCATATCTTGTTTGTCAACGTCTTGGCATTAGAACGAAATCCGTGGAATACCTTTCAAACTATATGGAGGAGAACGAACAGATTCCGCCAATTCTTATTGATTTTGTTTTTCAGGCTGTTGATGCGATTGAACAAATGGCAAAAAGTAACATGGATGTTACGAAATGCCTCCTGTACAAGAAGGACAGGTTCTTCAAGGAAAAAGTTGACAATATCAAACAACAGATAAAGGAAAAGAAAGAAAAGGAAAAACGTAAGACATTGTAGTACAGATAAGATGAAAAAGATTATTGATTATCTCATTTGGGGATTAATGCCTTGGAATATAATATTGGCAATCATAGGCATTGTTCTCTTAGGCGCATTCATAACACGGCAGGTTGCCGGTTACGAATGTGCAGTTTTAGAAACAGGATACTATCATTCAACAAACAAAGAGGACAAATGCAGCTTTATAGAATCTGCAAAAAGGAGCAATTATACAATAAAGAGAACAAGTCAAAACGAAGCAATCAAAAATGGTTATAAAATTTGTCATGAGTGTTTTTCCAAAGACGAACAAGAAAGCTATAACAGATTGATGACTTTCCATAGCCATTTGGACAATTATAGTCAATGGCTAAAAGAACATATGCATGAAGACCTTGGCTGGACAGCTTTAGCTTACAGACACAACTATGATAGTCTATTTGTCTATATTGATTCTAATTCTATCCTACACATCTCTGCTGTCTGTAGTAATTTAGCAGACAACGGGAATGCGCGAAAGGTAAGGCTTGAAGATGTAAATCAAATCAATTCTACCTGTGGTAACTGCGTGGAGCGTAAATATGTTGACTTCATTTACAAGAAAATTAATACAGGGGTCTATGACACATCTCAGATAAAAGACGTAGACGTTGACTTTTGATTATTGGTGATTTCAGTACTTGAAACTTTGGAAATGCAAGGCCAATGCAAGCCTTGCATTTCCATTTTTCTTGTTTTCATGTGATAATACTCCTAACTTTGCACTGTCGAACAATTTAAAATGGTAAAGTTATGGAAGTTAAAAACATTATCAATCTCATGATCCTTGATGCCTCTGGCTCAATGGAAAGTATCTACAATCAGGCACTGAGTGGAGTTAACGAAACTATTCAGACTATTCGAATGAGTCAAAAAGACCATCCGGAACTGCAGCAGTGTCTCACTCTTGTATCCTTCAACTCTGGTAAGGACTATCTGAACGTGAAGTATTCTGCCACTCCTATTGACGAGGTGAAAGAAATCACCAGAGAGGATTATATTGCATGTGGCTGCACGGCCCTCTATGACGCTATGGGAGAAATGATCTCTGAACTTAAGAGAAAGATGACTCCTGAGGACAGGGTCTTGGTGACTGTTATTACTGATGGCTATGAGAACGCATCCATTCATTGGAGTGGCCCACAGATTAAATCCCTTGTGGAGGAACTTCGCCACCATGGCTGGACATTCACTTATATTGGAGCTAATCAGGATGTAGAGGCTGTCGCTGGTAGTATGGGCATCCGCAATACACTTGCTTTCGAGGAAACGGAAGAGGAAACTGCAAAGATGTTCAAGAAAGATCGCAGCGCAAGAAAATTCTTCCTTGACCGAATGGCTGACTTAAGGATGATGGGCTTCAAATGTCTTGAAGAGGAAGATGACTATTTTGAGGAAGACAAAAAGTAGTAGATTATGGCACACAATATTGAAATCAAAGAAGGCCGGGCAAGCTTTGTTGAAAATGGTCGCAAAAGCAGGGCTTGGCATAGGTTGGGCACAGTATATGACAGACCTCTTACAGTAAAAGAGGCTCTTCATGGTTGTCATGCGGATTATAAGGTGGCTCTTCAACCCTTAGCAGTAATAACACCAGATATCCGGCGTGAAATGGATTATGGCAGTGTGATGACGCTACAGCTTAATAATGCTATTGTTCCTAAGTATATGGCTACAATGCGCCTTGATACTCACAAAATGCTGGGAATAGTTACAGAAAACTATGGTGTGGTCCAAAATGAAGATGCCTTTAAGTTCATCGATATGCTAGTTACTGGTAAGTTGACTGATGCTGAGCATACGCCAGTGATAGAGACCGCTGGCGTATTAGGCGAAGGAGAACGTGTATTTGTTACAGCTAAGTTTCCTGAAGACATTATTCTCGACAACAAGGGCAATGATCGCGTTGAAATGTATATCGTATTTACGACATCACACGATGGCTCTGGTGCTGTAAATTGTCTTGTAACACCAGTGAGAGTTGTTTGCAATAATACCCTAAATCTTGCAATGAAAGTGAATTCTGGAAAGTTATCTCTCCGTCATTCTCGAAACGTTATGAATCGTCTCGACCTAAGGAAAAAAGAGAATGCTGAATTTACATATAAAACGCTTGACATGTATGATGTTTATAAGAATTCACTTGAAAAGGAGTTTAAGCATTTGCAAAATATAATGTTGGCAGAACAAGATTTAATGAGAATTCTTGCCGAGGTGACTTATGAGGATGAGGATCTGAAAATTTTTAGGAAATCAAAAGATGTTTATGACTGTGGGATAAGTCAAAGTGCATTTCATAGAATTAACAGAATGCGTGAAATCGTAGAGTCTGGCATTGGTCAGGATAGCGAAGATAAGGGATCTGCCCTATGGCTTATCAACGGGATTACCTCCTATTATCAGAACTATGCAATCTATAAATCAAGCGAAACTAAGTTTGACAGTATCCAGAATGGAACTGCTTCAAGGAAACTTCAAGAAGCTTATAATTTAGTTTTAAGCATTAAATAACTATGAGTGTAGTAAGATTATATGAAACGACTTTGAGCTGTAGTCCTACGGAATTCAAAGAGATACTTTATAAATTTGGTAAGGTTATAGTTGTCGTAGACAAGATAGAAAACGACCTCTCAAAGACCTGTAGAATTGGCGAGAAACTCATAGCGGAACCTGGGCGGCCAGTCATTTCTGCTGCGAAGAGATATATCATCGGGATTAATAATATGCTTATCTATTCTAAAGTTAAGCAAAAGCGGGACAAATCTGTGATATATGTATTGGGTGTTGGAGAAGTTCAAATCAAAGATATTCTTATTTGGTGTAATGCAAGAAAAATGCGTTGAGTATGACTCTTGAAACAGCAAAGCGAATAGTACGAGAACAAGACGAGGAGACCTGCAAAGAGGCACTCGCCATTGTCAGGGGTGGTATGACTATCTGCGAAAAGAATGTAGATGGGAGCAGAAAATATGTTTGGGTTAAAGTGAAACCAACTATGACTGATGATGAATCAAGTATTGACGTGGCTTTGGAGATTCTGAGAATGAGAAAAACCAGCCTGTTGTCACCCACTCCTATAGGACAGGCTCAGACAGAGCCTGTCATACCAAATGTGACAATGCCTTCAAATCTCTCAAATGAGAGTGAAACGCAAATAGCAAGGCAATCCTTCTTCGAACGTATAAAGAATAAGGCTGTGGAAATATGGCATGAAATAGACAGTATTGTTGTAGAGTAAGCAAAGATGGATATACTGAATAATCGATATTTAGAAGCTCTTAGGCGAAATAGGTATGAGGAAGCAGGGGAAGTCCAGCGTTACCTCTTTCTTGATATAGATGGTGTACTGAATACTATTCGCTACAGTAACTTCCTAGTAGATCACCATGAGGATGAAGTCGATGAAGACGGTGCTCTGTTTGATCCTGAAGCAGTCAACAATTTGGCTTGTATCATTGAGAATGTAGTTGATTTGAGGATTATCATCTCCTCTACTTGGCGGCTTAAGGGATGGGAGTGGATGCAACGCTTATGGAAGAAACGTAAGCTTCCCGGGGCGATTTATAGTTTCACTCCCGTATTAGAGGTGGTATGCTTTGTGGATAAGATAAACCGTAAAGATTCAACTTCTGTTTATCCATATGGTACAAGAGCATTGGAGGTTAACGAATGGTTAAGGCTATATGCAGGCCAGAACTCTTTAACCTACAAGTATGTAATCCTTGATGATGTCAATGATTTCTTGGTCATGCAGCAAGAGCATGTGATTATCACAGATCCTAACTTTGGAATTACAAAAGAGAATGTCCTTAAAGCATTGGAGATTCTACTGTAAAGAATTATTTGAGAATGTAAAGTAAACTGTGTCAGGCTACAACAAAATGTAGTTTAACACGTTTATTTTATGATGGCAAACGAAGAAATTGATTACAAGCTG
>NZ_FRBD01000038.1 GCF_900142525.1 Xylanibacter ruminicola
AATTGTGGGTCGGGGTTATCGCTCTCACCTGGCTCTGAAGCTGATGCAGAAGTGGTGATTGTAACCACGTTAGGACTATAAACGATACCTAACTTTGTAAGCACATAGCCACATATATGATAAGTGGTTGTCTCTTCGAGTTCAACTATAGTTGTCATTACGTTGCCTCCCAATCCGCCATGACCAGTTGATACCATCGTACCGTTATCGCGGGTTGGCTTATCGTAAGTGGCACTATAGATAAAGCCACAGTCGATAACCTCTTCGTCGGCCACATAACTGAATCGCATGTCAGCATAGTCATTACCAACATACATTGATCTTACTTCGCCGACAGTAACAGAACTGACCATAGTGGTTATAGTAACCACATCACTATAAAAGACATCTTGCGAACCATTCTTCTGTACAAAGGCTCGAACATGGTATGTGGTGTTAGCATTAAGCCCAGAAAGCTCGTAAGCCAAGCCCGACGATGTTCCACCTCTTCCAACAATTACCCGCTCGCCATTGTTAATGGTTGGGATAGAGTCTCTTGTACTATATACCAATCCGTAGTCGCCTACAACCTCTTCGGATACAATATTCAGAAGGAAGTTGGCCGACTCGCGCGACACGCTCAGTTCGTTAAGGCTTACTGATGTCTGTAATGGCTGAGAAGAACCATTCTTCAACTGTTCTACGGTTACAATAACCTGTTTAGGGTTCTTGGTTCCAGCCACAATCACTACTGCTGTGGTACGCTCACGGGTAGTATTATTCTCATCGCATACCAGATGGATATCACCACTACCAATTCGTGAGGCACTGCCCTCAGAAGTAAGTGAGTCGAGTCGTGAATTGAAATGCAGCCAAGAAACCGATGATGGGATAAAGGCATACCACTGGGCATTACTTTCAACATGTATAGTCTTATCGCCACCAGACGACTCAAAACTACCGATGTTATCAGGTGCCTGTAACGTTACGTTAGAAATACCAGTCTGCGAAACCGTAATTTCTTCTAACTTGCTGAATCCTGAACCATAAAAGACGTTCAAAGTGGTAGAACGAACGGCATCGGTAGAAGATGGAGCTACCTTAATTGTAACAGGAGTAGTACCACTTGAACCACTAGTTGGGCTTACTTCTATCCAATTAGCACCATTAGCTTCTTCAATCTTCCACGAAGTGTTACTGGTAATATTAAACGACTGACCTTCTGTGGGATTGGTATCGAATGTGAACGAACCCTTTGATAAATTGATACCATCGCCCTTACCATTCTGGGTGATACTTATTTTCTGTCTCAGTCCACCATCCGAAATCAACATAAACGATGCTGAACGGTCTGTATTTGTTGTATTCTGATCGGTAGTAATCTGTAGGATTCCATCGCCTACTCCTTCGCGAGGTTGCACATTAAGGCTTTTGCCAAAATCGCCTGTATTAAGACTATCCAACTTCCAATGGCAGTCGGCAGTTACATTAACATTAGTCGCCTCAACATCTGATTGTATGATAATAGCGCCATCAAGCACTCTCAGCATTTCCTTAGCAGGTTTGGCTTCAGTCTCGTCTTCGCTCTTACAGCCCGTTAGTCCTGCCACCAATGGCAACGCAGCCAGTAGCGTAATATATAGCTTTGTTTTCATAACTGTAATCTATTTAGAGTGATTAAAATGAGAAGTTAAAAATTGCACCGATGCTAACCATAAAGCCTCCGGCTGAGATATTGCTGGCATCAGCAATATTCTGGAAGTTATTATCCTTACTCATGCCAAGAGAAAGCGTAGGCGCAGCAAATAAATAGAGACGCTGGATAGGCGCATAAACAAACTTTGCACCTACAGACACACAACTGGCAGCTGCCTTGTCGCCAAACATAAGAGTTCCATCGGTTACTGTACCTGACAGTTGTTCGATCTCATAACCTACCTGCGGTGTAATACCCAGTCGCTCAGTTAACTCTATCTGATATCCTAACTTAACGGCAAAGGTAGAACGCTTATAGGTAATTCCACTACGATAGGTATCGTTTCCATCAGTACTATACCACATTACGGGGTCGGATGGATTCAGACCAAATGTATAGCTGGCCTGTAGGTCGATATTCTTTAAGGTGAAACCTGCCAAAGCTGTGATTCCACCCATAGAGCGCATGGTATAGCCGGCACCAAAGTAGAAGGAGTTGGGCTTAATATATTTTACCTTCTCAAGTGTTACGGTGTCGCTAGTGGTAAGATTATGCTTAATAGTATACTCGCGGTTAGTACTTACATAGCCTTTTCTACTGATAGCCAACTGATAGGTACCAACAGGAAGCGTAGGAACATCGGTAAGATTAATCTCATCGGTACCATTAAGTATAGCATTAGCATTACGCGGACGGGTGTAGATGTTCAGACGTCCTGTATGCTGAGCAGGCGGAGCGGCCTGAATCTGGTTCTTTTTCTTAGGCTCCACAATGAAGGTGGTCTTGATAGGATCGCAATCGGCCTTGCGGGTCTCTACGGTGTATGAGCCTTCGCGAAGCTGGGTGCTCCAGCTACCCGTTCCAACTTGATGGTTGTTGTACCAGATGTCGGCATTGTTTTCTACGTTTACTACTACATCGCCATAATGGTCGCTCATATTCTTCATCTCGATATGGGCAATCTTGGTGGTTTTCTCATCGCCAGTGGTGATGATGATGGTGTCGCGGGCCTCATACATGCCGTTCTGAGTAAACACGGCATGACGGCCATAAGTCATATACCTATTATATATAGGCGACTTGCCCAGATATTCGCCATCGAGGGTGACATCACTCTTGGCCTGAGATGTGGTAATGGTAACGTAGCGTCCGGTACCGATATCAAGCAGCATCTCGTAAGTGCGGCCGCCCTGGATAGAAACAGGATAGTAGTAGTCGCGAAGCACACCAAATACCTGATGGTTGATGGTAAGCTTCTGGGCGCGAGGTGGCACATATAGCCATATCTCGCCCGCCTTCTCTTCGGTTCCAACTATTCCCAACGAACCTCCATTAAACAGGAAGCCCTTTTCGGGAGTAACAATCTTGATCAGTGCGGCCTTGTCACCATTCTGGTCTCGTTTCTCTGTACCTCGGGTGTTTGCGGTCAGATCTGTCTCCAACAGTCTGAATCCAAGCACACTGATACCGTCAGCCCACACGGACTGCGATACAGCAATCAATGCTAAGAGTAATAGTTTCTTCATGTGTTATAGGTTTTTAAATTATTGATAAATCAAATACTTTGGGGCAAATATAAGAAAAAAATCATTTACTTCCAAATATTTGGGATAAAATTTTAGAGAATCCAAACAAGACAATTTGGATTAATGTGCCTTTGACGCAGACAAAGCGCCAAAGAATTTAAACAACAGGGCAGAATTTTAAAAGGGAGACCAGGATCAAGATAAGAATCATTCCTTTACCCAGACTTTGTGCGGCGGTACGCCACTACCCTTAATAGGAACATCGGCAGAGTTTTCAAACGACCGAAGCTCACAACTTGCAGATGTGCGACTAAGACCAGTTATTCTGACATAATCTGTGAGTGAAATAAATCCATGCTTTTCGATGTGATCAAGAGCCTTCTCTATACGTTCTTCACGATTACAACTTGGCTTATTCGGACTGCGCACTCCAATCTCCGAACGAGTAAACTCCGCATTCTTATTCAGAGCAAGAAGAAGAGCTGGATCCGCCTTGAAGTTAACATCCTTAATTCTGACGTGACGATATGCCATATTATCTTCGTCATCTACCATCTCATTAGATTTCTGGTCGTCAAACTCTAGAGAAAGAGAGAAAGTTCCCAAACCATCAATCTTGATAGTATGCCCCTCAGGCAGACTCGCAACAAGCATCTGCCTAAGCATTTCGAAGGCCGACATTAGCGCTCCCTTGCCTGGCGAACCAGGATAACCCGACATTCGCTCAAGCACCTGTTCATAATCAAATCGCGAGTAAACCTGAATGCGTGGATAAACCTTTCTGCTACCATCCTCCTGCCGCATGGGCAACTCTTGTAGAATGTAATTTGCCATATAGTTATTATTAATTATTCATTAACTTCATTTTTTACATACCAAGCCTTAAGATATACATCCGAAGGCTTGAGATATACATCTAAAGACTATGGATATACATCTAAAGACTATGGATATCTCTTTCTAAACTGCAAAGTTACATATTTATCATCTTATCTCCAAATATTTCCTTAGAAAAGATGCTGGTCTTATCACATTAAAGGTATAAGTAGAATAAAAAGAGGCAACCAATCCTTTATTCACTATTTTAATTCCCTTATTAGCATGCCTTGGTAGAAGTCTCCTCCACTCACTTTCTCGAATGTAGTAAAGCCAAAATCAGCTCCTTCAGCTTGTTCTTCTGTTGCCATAAATCGGTTATCCCAGATCATGTCTTTCACCGGCCGGATAGTACCTTTACGATGATAGATGATGTGCCCCTCTTCGTCAACACTCCGTTCCAGCACCTCATATTTGGAGGTGGGCTCCACTCCTTCTTTCATGCCGATATGGATATGTAACATGCCATCGGAAGTTATTTCGAAGACAGGAGCAGTAATCTTGAAGATTTCAAATTTTTTACGGAGTTCCACAATATTTTTGTCGAGAGCTCGAGTAAGCACTTTCAGAAACACTTCATCGTTGTTATGGAGACCACGGAGCACTGTCTTGCCGCTGGTAGCCTCGTAGTCGCCTACATATTCCAGCCGGAACAATTTGCTTTTCAAAGCATATGCTCTACGCTTAGCGGCATCAATATGATCTTTGTCATAATAGCACTGCGAATAGAAAGTAGAAGCTATGCTGTCATTCCACACCAGTCGGAAGAGGTGACTCTTGATATGTACAGTAAAGCCAGCCACTAGTTTGCTGATGGTCTCGCCCGTATTACCGATGCTCTGAATGGTGTTATTCTTGTCACCTTTGGCTTTTGCTACGGCACCGCCTATAATGGAGAGTGTCTCAAACACAGCTCCCACGCCATCGGCTCGTGCATGTTTATCGACATAGCTTACCTCGTTGACGATAACAAAGGTATTGCCTATCAACTGTTCTCCGGCATCTTCCAGCATCGCCTTGCCGCGTACTGTCTTCATAGCCATATTGAGGTCTTCGATGGTTGCATTGTAGTTGCCACGTTCCTTAATGAGTTCCATATCGAAGCTGCCGTCGGACCTGTCACGGTTGAACCATTTCGACACTAGTCGCTGAGCCACTTTATTGCGGTCTAAGAAGGCGGCAATTTGATCTATCAGTTCTTCGGGTTTGGGATTACCCCTGGTTCTGAGCACACGCAGACTGAGATTGTGGTCATTGAAACGGTCAGGGTGCTGCACCTTAAGAAGAGTAGAGAAGATGTTGCTGGCCATAGCCGTACCGGGGTTATAGATAGAGAAGGTGTATAGTGAACTACGGTTGTAGTCTTCCACCACTCCATCCTTCTTCTCAGCAGTGGCACAGACGACGATAGTCAGCGCTATTGCAATAAGAAAATATCTCTTCATACCACTTCCTCCCATTAATAGTCCCACAGTTTATCTGGTATCTTATCCGTAAGGTCATAGAGGACCTTAGCACTGGTGACCAGGATCTTACCCTGCCGGGTAATCCATATGATACCTACCTGTTCATCAGCACCTCTCATCCAACTAATATATTGCCGTTCACCACGATAGTTAGGTTGGAAGCAGACTTCCCCAAATTTGGTGGGCGATTCTGCATACAACGTGCGCACCACTTCCTTACCCTGAGGGTCTATCCAACCGATGCTATTGTCTTTTATTACCACTGCGATACCATTGTGAAACTCGTAGACTTTCTGGTAAACGGGTTGTATGACAAAACGCCCGCTCCCATCGGCAAAGCCCCACAATTCACCCTGTGATCTTGGTTTAAGCACCTGGCCTAAGGCACTTGCGCCCCACAGCACTACTGCAATAATAAACAAACACCTCTTCATGGTTCTCGAAATATTACGGCCAAAATATAGCGGGTAGTTCGCCGGGATCCTGCATCACATGCTTGTTCTGCTTCACTTCCTTGAGCAGTAATTTATTGAGGGATTTCACATCTTTCACCACCTTATAGTCTTCCGGCAGTTGGAAGTTGGCCTCATCAACCTCGCAGGGTTTGAATTCAAGCATTTGGACTGACATTGAGAGATAAGGAGTATTCGTCTCTCCATCTATATAAATGCCATAATAGAATTCTTTTTCGTTTTTCATGAGCATGTGGCCGGGTAACAGTATGGCCTCGTAACGTTTGCCATCGACAACGATTTCTTTTTCAGCCGTCTCACCGTCGGCAAGTGGCTTATCTTTATGATAGGCCACATTCTCAGCACCCATGAATCCGTCAATCTCCTCTACCTCCTGACCATCAAGCAAGGGCTTGGAAGTAAACATATCTGCAATATCAGACTGCCCTTGTTGGCGCATAGCCTCTGGATTGAAACTATAGGACAACGCCAATTTTAGATTAGGAAAGGCAATAGTAACCTGACCATTTTTCCAATCATTAATGACGACACGCCCCAACTTCGGAATAAAACCTACAGACCGGTTGTTGTCAGTATCAAAATAAGCATATTCAGTGTATTCGCCGTCGGGGAATCCAAAAGCATATTGGTTCTCTGCCATCTGCTTGAATTGCTTTTTCACCGTGTTGGTAGCAATTTTTTTTGCCAAGCTTTTGGCCAGTGCACCAGCATCCTGGATCTCCATAATTTGTGCTTTCACCTTTTCAATCGCAACGTTGACATCCTGGTTATTCTTGTACGTACGCTTGCCCATGGAGCCATACTTTCCCTGGGCCATCACTGCCGATGCCATCACCATCAGACACAAAGTAATTAGATTTCTTTTCATAATGTTGATAATTATATTGATTTTACTTCAATTCCCTTATTAGCATCCCCTGATAAAAATATCCGCCACCACATGCGCCGCCTTTCATCCCGATCTGAACTCTTATAGGATCTGCACTAAGAAGTGGGGCTTTAATGCGAAAAACCTCACCTTCAAGGTGTGTTTTCAGTCTGAGCCAACGTGAAACCTGTGCCAAATATTATTGACATCATGGTTAATAATAATACTTTTTTCATAATCTATGGGTTTTTAAATTAAACTGTATTGCAAATATATGAATAATATGCTCATAAAACAAGTCCACAAAATCACAAAACAGCATTGATAAGATATTTGCGCAGACAAAACGTCAAATTATTAAGTCGAAATGACTATAATTTTTTATCCATACATATAATAAGAGTAGCCATACCCAATCCCTGGGTTTCTATTTGGGAAGACACACCCAGTTCCATCAGACGTTTACGGAGGCCTTGAACAAAACGACGGGTATCCATTGCCATACCGTTATCAGCATAAAGCGGAATACGCACCTGATCGAAATTCATGAATGACTCCGTGGCATCACTCAGACTATAACGATGTTCAACAGTATTGAGCGAGAGCCAGTCTTCAATCACCTCACTCAACTCCTGTCCCTCATACTCATCACTCATCTTCGTGTTGCCATCAATGCGGACAGACATTCTCACCTCACGTCCATTAGTCAGCAGATCATCAAAATGATTCTGCAATTGGTCGCAGAAGTTATCCATTCGTTCTAGAACAGCCTCCTCTAACAAAACCGGTATTTCAGCCGAGAAAGACATCTTGCCAGTACCACTACCTGCAGCTATCTGTTTCATTGTATATGCATCAATTCCACGTAAGGTGTAGGTAACAGAACGCTTAGGCCCCATTTTATTTATTTGCCATCCAACCTCCATAAAGATATCAGCCTTTGCCTGACCAATATTCTTTAAAGATTGCGACATATCTTTAATAGGAAAATCACGCTCTGACATGAGTTCACCAATCTTTGTTATAACCTCAGTTAGCTCCTGGCTATTCTGCCATGCCTTTTCATAATCGGGCATAGTAACGTCTTGAATATTCATCGTAAATCCATTAGCCTGACACCAGGAATCTGCAGGTATCACCATCAATGTAGGCCGTTTGGTTTGAGCAAGAACCACACTTGGCAGAAACGACATTACCAATGCAAATAATATTATTCTATTCATCATATTGCCACGTTTTAAAATCCACTATTCAGACTCTTGATTACCCCCTGCTGAGTCAAGTCTTTACGCAACTGATCCTTCATCACACTGACTACAGCTGAAATCTGATACTCCTTACCAGTTTTTATAACACTTCGAGATGAGGATAATGTTTGACCATACTGCTGATAAGACTGTTGGAAGAAGGTATTATAGAAATCAGCATACTGCTGTTCTGACAATGCGCTGCCAGCCATTGGGCGTTGTCTCTGACGATACTCTGAACTACTGAAACCTCGGAAGAGAACACCATGCACGGCACAACGCAATAAGTCTTGATCACTAACGTCGCCTGGTTTCTTCGCACTCATAGATATCTTTACCAAATATGTGCCTTGGATGCCAGTTCCTGCACCTTCTATCGTATATGTTGGCATCACATAATTAATAGTGCCCCCAGCTACGGCTTTTGCCAATGGTACTTCACGTGTTTTACTGGCTATGCGCGTCTCATATTTCTTTGCCGGAGCATCTGATAGTTTCCATTTTCTCCATTCATCACCATTTATCTCAGTCATTATACTAGGAGTCTGATTCTTACCGTTTTCGAGGATAGAAGTCTGTCTTACCTGCTTAATTACATAATCGCTTAACTCTCCCATTGTGACAAATCCGCCAGTTTTATTCAACTCCTCTAATATATAATATGTGAACATGCCATGTTGACAATCTTTGTATGGATAGGCGGTTTCGTAGCCTTGAGCTGCAGAAAAGACAACCATATTCCCCTTAATTGGGGCACTTTTTGCCTTTATTGCTACTCCTCGACTTGATGACAACATACTTCCATCACGTTTTGCGCCACTAAAGCAAGCATCGAGGAATACTAATGTACGCTTAGAAGGCATCTCGCCTAAACGTTTATACAACAGTTTTGTGCTTAGTCCACTAGAAGGTGACGTACTATAGCCGTCAATAGGCAACAGATAAGCCTCCTTACTGTCTTCATCAGGCATGCCATGACCACTATAATAGAAAATAGCCTCTGCTTCACCATTGTATGCACCAATCACACTTACCAGCCAATCCAACTCGTGATTAATATCATTGAGTGTAACATCTTTCAAACACTTGATATTCTTTTCAGGTACCCCCAGTGTCTTTTCGCAATATAAAGCAAAAACTTCCGCATCGTTTAATGCAAAAGGTACACTCTCCTCATGTTTATAATTCTCATTACCAACAATTAACACGTATATATTGCCCTTAACATCTTTTCCAACAGGAATTTGTGTATCTACACTACCTGAAGCAAATGATCTTAAGAGTATTATGCTCAAACTAATCAATAGAAGAATATTTCGTTTCATCATCAAAAGCAGCTTTTAGATATTATTATAATAAACAAATACATATTTATAGTTATTGCAAAAATATGATAATAATGCAACAATTCCAAATACCAATATTGTAAAAATTGAATCAAAACGCCATATTTGCAGATAACAAGTCAAATATTTATGTTAAGCGGATAATAATTTTTTAACATCAATTTTACACAAAATCTTTTTCTATAGATAATGAAGTCCATTTGGATATTTTTTCGTAAATTTGCAGCATCCATTGACGTTTATGAATAATAAAAAGGTTATTATTGGACTATTATCGCTAATTATATTAGTGGCTGGGATAGAAGTTTGTAAGGCTCCTACCCCACAAAATACCAATACAGAAATAAAGCGTATAGAAGACTCTATTAAAAACGGAAAAGCAGAGACTGCAAAACGTATTATTACTCAATTTATGAATGAGGCCAAGGATAGTGATATGTACTACAGATGGCTATCAATACAGAACAGAGTATGGTATGCAGAGATGAATGTAGACTCCATGACTTATGTTAGCGAGCGCATTCATAATTATCTGATAAGACATCAGAATAAGCAGACACATATTCGGAGTCTAATATTAGCAGAATGGAATAAAACCAAAGCTGTATTTTTAAGTGCAATACAAGGAAGACCTGATTCGGCACTCGTATACAACGAAAAAGCCATCAAGCTATTGGAAACACTTAAAGATGAAAACGAGCTAAGACTGACAGCATTAACCAACCAAGCATTTTTCTATCGACAAGTGGGAAGATACGACAAGAGTGTTGAAGGATATATGAACGCTATTGAACTTGCAGATTCAATAGGCAAGACCGAGCAAGAAAAAACGCCGCTTCTGCTTGGAATAAGTACCGTTTATACCTATATGGGCGATTACGAAAGGAGTGAGTATTGGTGGAACCGCTCACTCGAGCAACTGCCTCATATGATAAAAGCAGATCAGTTTATATATTATAATGACAGAGGTAATGACTATTACTTTCAGCAGAAATATGAGAAAGCATGCGAGTGTTTTGCCAAAGCGGCCCAACTTGTAAAAGACAATGAAGCAAAAAACTGGGATTATTACACATCGCTAGCCAACCTTGGTGAGGTATATGTTTGTCTCAACAAGACCGACTCAGCAAGAGCAACACTTCAACAGGCCGATTCTTTTTTTCATAAAGTAGACTTCACACCTCTCCTATATTATATAGAGACTTCGAACATCAAGCTCGAGATGCAAGAAGGGAAAACTGCAAATGCGCTAAATATGCTGACCAATAGTAAAATAGCCGACCCAAAAATCCCATCGGCAAAGTTTCAGCGACTGAAAGCCATCAAACAGATTATGAGCACTGCCGGCAAATACAAAGAGGCTTACGAGGCAGATCAGCAACTTAAGCATATTGTTGACTCAATGGTAGCCGCAAACACCAGCATGCAATTCAGCACCAGACTGATAGAATATCAACACGACAAGCAATTGGCAGAACAAAAACTAACATTAGAAAAAGCCCAATCAGATAAGATTATTGCGTGGGCACTATTTGCGGTCATGCTGATGGTGGCAATCATCATCATCGGACAGTTCCATCTATACCGTCGTCGTCAACGATTCAACAACCTGAAAACACGCCAGCAGATTGTGATGATGCGCATGGAGAGCATCCGAAACAGAATCAGTCCACACTTCATATACAATGCCCTAAACCATGAGGTATTGGCTCAGATGGAAGGACGAGAGATAGATCTGGAAGCGCTGACACAACTGTTGAGGCGAGGCATTGAACAGGCAGACATATTACAAACCACACTTGACGAAGAACTATCGTTTGTAGATTATTATATCAGTATTGAAGGCAGACAAATGGGCTCCGACTTTGTTTACGAGAAGGAGGTTGACAGCGATGTAGATGTAAAGAAGGTCAATCTACCATCGATGAGTATCCAGATATTTGCAGAAAACGCCCTGAAACATGGTCTGCGCCCAATTAAGCCAACAGAAGGAAAACAGCGCAAACTGCTGATAAAGGTTTCACGTCAGAACCAGTCGACACTGGTAGAAGTTCTGGACAACGGAGAAGGCGTACAAATAGCCAAGAAAAGCGGAACGCTACTAGGAGGACGCGTGATGCGACAAACCATTCAACTTCTTAACGACAACAACGAAGAGAAGATTACTTTTGGAATAAACAACTGGCAACAAGACGAAGAAAGCGGATGTCGATCTTGGATTCTGTTGCCTGACAATTATAACTATCAAATAACAAATAAGGATGAATAATCCATAAACCCATATGAACAAACAACAGTTAATAAAAGCTTTCATCGTAGATGATAATACAGATGCAGTAGAAGTACTGAAAAGAATGCTGGAGAAGAACTATTCGGTTATGGTAGTTGGATCAGCAGGCGATGCAGAGACGGCAGCAGACGCCATTATAAAGTCGGAGCCAGATATTATTTTCCTTGATATAGAACTACCTACGATGTCAGGGTTGGATTTCTGTACTCTGATACGTAACGACATCAAGCCAGAAACGAAAATAGTATTCTATACTGGTCACGACAAGTATATGCTTGATGCTATACGTCGACAAGCTTTCGATTATTTGCTTAAACCACCCACGGAACATGATCTGAGTTTACTGATGGCACGTTTCTACGAAAACAAGTTGGCATCGATCCCACGTTTATCAAAGACAGAGAAACATTTGCCCATTATTCTTGTAGTAAACGCCATGAACGAGCATGTAACACTAAATCTTCAAGACATAGCATTCTTCAGGTTCAATCAAGAGCGAAAGATCTGGGAAATTGTATGTATAGACAATTCTGTTTACACATTACGTCATCGGACAACAACGAGCGTAATTTTAAATTATTCATCAGATTTTGTTCAAATTCACAAGCGATACATTGTGAATGTTAATAAAATAAAGATGATACAGGAGTCCATCTGTATATTAGAAGAACCTCTGGACGATATACGAGAATTAAAAATCAGCAAGAACTATCGCCAAGCATTCATGACAACATTCTACTCTATGTGATAATACAACTATCCCCGCTAGGCTTTCTGGCGGGGATTATTGTGTCCTGAGAGATAAATAATCTTTCGGGATTAATTACCAACAACGACCTTCTTGCCATTGTTGATGTAGAGACCGCTCTTAGTAGGTTTACCCTGCAGGCGGCGACCACTAAGATCGTACCAGACATCGTTAGCCGAATCGGTTGTAACAATGCCCATGCCTGTAGTGCCACTGCCACCATACAGACTAGACAAGCTGATGGCACGTGTGCCAGCGCCCTCGTTATAACGCGGCTCATGGAAGGTAAATACCTCGAACGGACGGATGTTGCGATAATTCCTTAAGAATACACTACCCTCAACATAATTATCAACATCCTCACCAATGTTCAGAGCATAGACATGATTGAAAGCCTCAACCTCCTGGAAAGTTGGTATAACAAACAACGTATCACCAATCATTACCGACATAGTTTCAGTAACCGGTACTGTAACATTAACAGATGCAAACTGTATGATACCAGCCTGGTTAAACTCATCGCTATACTCATCGCTGTTAGGCATACTGATGATATATGGCTTGTTGGCCTCAATCGTTTCAGCATCGCTAATGCCCTCTTCGGTAAACTGGTGCAACCAGAAATGATAGTTGCTGGCACTGTTTCCGAATGGAGCAATCACACCATGACTCTCGTGAGTAAAGGTCTGTACATCGAATGGCAGACAGATGCCTTCCCAACCGCGACTTACATTCTTCTTGGTGGTCTGCTTAAACTCGCGAGTGTAGCTGATCTTCTCGGC
>NZ_FRBD01000041.1 GCF_900142525.1 Xylanibacter ruminicola
AAAGTACTTGTCAAGTGTCATCTGTGAATTTGGCTTCATCTTGATAACTGTTTAAAGGGTTAATAACTCTAGTTATAGATTATAGCCAAAATCTTCCTCGACTTCACTCTTAGTGGACACTGCATCACCCAACGGCGTGCTTCGATTCTTTGCTCAGACTCTAAAGACTTTAAAAGGAGGACGGAGGAAAGTCTTGCAAACGATATAGCTACCTATGGCTTACCTAGCGACCAATGATCTCATCCTCCACGGCCACAATCTCTAGCAAAACTACAAAATTCCGACCGCATGTCCTAAAAAAAAGAGATGTTTAACATCTTACATTTAGAACATTATCTATAATCTGGTGCAAAGGTAAGAGCGACCAAAGGTCGAGCGGCCGCTTGGCTCGTCCAAGAACTCAGGAGGGGGAATACATTAAAAAAATTCCTCTCCTGATTGGGGAGAGGAATACCGGGGGAATATGTTAGTCCTTACTCGGCGGTTTTGATTCTGTGAGTTGGGCGAGAGATTGTAAGGCTATCAGTGTCGGAATCGGCTGAGCGAGTGCGATAGCTGCGCCAGTTGTAATCGCTCTCGTAGCGACGTGATGCGTAACGGAGATTGAAGTTTACAGCGTTGTAGCCATCGTAGAACTCACCACAGAAGCGATCGCCTGTAAGCGTGTAGTTACGGATTTCTACATCACAGTTGTCTTCAACAAAGTGAACATAAATGGTACCGTATCTTACGTACCACTCGATATGGGTGGGATTGTAATAACCATCGTCGTAGAAGTCTACCCAAAGACCTGTGCCCTCTGAATAGGTGTAAGGGTCTTTCAGGAAGGTTATCTCAGAGTCAACATAAGTGAAACCAGCCCAATCCTCGATAGTCATATCGCCGCGCCAGGTCCCTTCTAAGGTGTAGGCGATTTCCTCATCAGTTTCGCAAGATGTCAAAGACATTGTCATCATTCCCATCATTGCCATCATCAGTGTTGTGTATAGCTTCTTCATAACTTTACCCTTTCCTTATTTTAAGTTTGACATTAATTAAATTTTTCTGTTGCAAAGATAGGCATTATAACCTACCCTTGCAAAGGAAAAACTATAATTGGTGGTGGGGAATTCCCTAAAGTAGAGAGGAAAGTTGGTAGTAGTCCATATCACGATAGTCAGAAATCTGAATATCAGACAATGGGCAAATAGACTCTACCGAATTAGTTGTTGCTAATCCAACAACCTTCATATTAGCTGCTCGGCCTGAACGCAGACCATTAAAACTATCTTCAAACACGATGCACTCATCTGTATTTGCACCAAGCCGTTCAGCGGCTTTCAGATAGCAATCGGGATCGGGTTTGCTGCGATCGAAATCTTCTGATGTCAAAATCGCATCAAACAAGCTTTTGAAATCAGGCTGATAACGGTAAACTGCTTCCATCTTGGGAAGATTAGAGCTGGTAACTACCGCAGTCTTTACATCATGATTACGCAGATCGGCTATCAAACGCTCGAAACCGTCGATATAGTCATAATGCATCTTGCTCTCGTATTCATTCAGACGCTCAGTGATTTTGGGCTGCTCATCCAATAGTGGTCCACTAAACCACTGATCGTAGATCTGAGTAAGCGTCTGCCCCTTTATCTCATGTTCCAGTCCGGGATGCTCGGGGTGATAGAGCCGACACTGAGAACCCCAGAATATACTATACTGGGGTTCTGTGTCGAATACTACACCATCGAGGTCGAAAAGTGCTGCTTTCAGTTGACTCATTTCTTTTCCTCCGCTGGTACGATATATTTGTCGCCTGTCATCTTCAACAGTTCGCGTGCATATTTCTCGGGGAAACCTGGGCGAACTACACGGGCGCCGTGTCCATAAGGAGTACGCTCGAAGGTGCCGTTAGCATCGGTTGGTTTCTCAACCATATCGTTGAACTTCACAATCAGATAGAAGGCCAGTTTCTGCCAGCGGGCAATCATCTCGTCGCCCTTCTGGCAGCTGTAGTTAGTGAGGAAGGCTACACGCTCAGCCTCGGGCAATGCAAGAGCCTTAGCCTCAATCTCAGGCTGCAGCTGTGAGTATGATGCATCGAGCGAATCGCGCACAGCCTTCAATGTTGGGAACATCTGAGAGTAACGTGGATAAACCATATTGCTCACCCAGTTGCAAACCCAGAAAGCATTGTCCATCGAGAATGTTACATCGTCGGCACCCTCTTCGGTAAAGCACTTTGGGCGACGTGTGATGCAAGAGTACATGGGGGTGTAAGCAACCATGTTGCCATCGTCGTTACCAAACCAGAAGCAGGCTCCTACCTCGCGAGGCATCCAGCTACGCATCTGCGAGATGAAGCTCCAGGCAGTCTGTTGGGTAGAGATGGGACGCTCGTTAAACATCTCCTGCTCGCCAACCTTCAGCGAGAGTGGTGATGGACGATAAGGCATATCATAGATACCGCCACCGATGTTTGTATCGAGAGCGAATGGTGTGCCCTCGTAGTGATCGCGCATTGCATCGCGCAGATCCTGCATGGTTACTTTCTTGTTAGGAATAATCCAAAGAGGCATCTCCTTGGCATTCTTCTCCTTACCTGCTGCGTAGGGAACATACTCTGAGAAATCGTCAGAGAAGCGATTGAAGAAACTCCACACGCGAGCCTCGCAATAACGACGACCTGAGAAATCAGGAGCAGCATAGGCTGCGTTATAGCTGAAGTCGGCATCTTTTCCGCTGAACCATCCCATGGCGCGGGCGTAGCTCACCACATTATCTGAATATACCACCAGATTGGGAACAGCTTTCTTACCATTCACGGGGAACTTCTTCTGCAGGTCCTTCATCTTAATAGCGGTATAGCGGCCATCAAGGAACTTGGTGATACGGCTCTGGTTAGCGTGAGCGGCTACAGCGTTGTCGGGGATACGGATAGCTACCCAAACGGTGCGCTCCTTCGACTTGGTGCGGTCAGGACCGCAACCCATCATCTCCAGCATCCAAGCCTCGTCCTTATCGGCTACCGAAAATGTCTCGCCCTCAGAGTAGTAACCATACTGCTCTGCCAGTGATGTCATAATCTGCAGAGCCTGACGAGCTGTCTTTGAACGCTGCAGGGCGATGTAAATCAACGAGCCGTAGTCGATGATACCAGTTGAATCGGCCATCTCTTCGCGACCGCCGAAGGTTGTCTCACCGATAGTTACTTGCCACTCGTTTGAGTTACCAATCACATTGTATGTCTCAGCAGCCTCGGCTATCTCACCCAGATACTTGTTTGTATCCCACTCGAACACCTTACGCATATCGCCAGGCTGATGCTTGGCTGCGGGATAATGATACAGGGGCATGAACGCGCCGTAAGAGTCGGCATTATAAGTTACAAACACCGAACCATCGGCGCTGGCTTTCTTACCTACAATAAAATTTGTACATGCTGCTGCGTAGGTTGCAACCAACAGCATGCCGGTTAAAACTAATTTTCTTTTCATATACCTTATTATATATATAGGAGTTAGCATGCCTTAAACGACATGTCGAGTCCTTTCACAGAATGGGTCAGTGCTCCAACACTGATAAAATCAACACCTTGCTCGGCATAGTCGCGGATTGTATCGAAGGTGATACCACCGCTCGACTCTGTCTCATAGCGATGATTGATGATATCTACTGCCTTCTTGGTGTCGGGCACGCTGAAGTTGTCGAGCATGATACGGTCGACACCTCCGTGATCCAATACCTGCTGCAACTCGTCGAACGAACGAACCTCGATCTCAATCTTCAGTTTAAGACCTTTCTCGTCGAGATACTTATGACAACGGTCGATAGCGTTGGTGATGCCACCTGCGAAATCTACGTGATTATCCTTCAGCAGGATCATGTCGAACAGTCCGATGCGGTGATTGCATCCGCCGCCGATCTTTACAGCCTGCTTCTCGAGCATACGCATACCAGGCGTAGTCTTGCGAGTATCAAGCACACGGGTGTTGGTACCTTTCAGGCGCTCAACATACTTGTCGGTCATGGTGGCAATACCACTCATGCGCTGCATGATATTCAGCATCAGGCGCTCTGTCTGAAGCAGCGAGCGCACCTTACCTGTAACAATCATGGCGATGTCGCCCTTTTTTACACGTGTGCCATCCTGCATCAGCACCTCAACCTGCATGGTGGAGTCAAAACGGCGGAACACCTCCTTGGCAATCTCAACGCCAGCCAGAATACCATCTTCCTTAATCAGCAGATGACTCTTGCCCATAGCATCCTCGGGGATACAACACAAAGTGGTGTGGTCGCCATCGCCGATATCTTCAGCAAACGACAGATCAATCAATCTGTCTACTAGTTCATCAACACTTAACATATTTATATATACCTAATTTAGAAATAAACGCCAAAACCAATTCGCAGGCCGAATCCAGAATTGTCTGAATTCTTAGTGCTGTGCTCGTAAAAAATCTCGGGCTCAACAGTGAGCTTGCCAGTAAGGAAGTAAGCGTAGCCTAAGTTCACTTCAGGAAGGAAATCGCTCTCATTATCCCAACTGTCGTACTTGGCTGTAGCACCAAGATACAAGCCGCAACTCTCGAAATAATAGCGCAGACCTCCACCAAGCTGTACCACAGCAGGAATATCTGTCTGTTTAACATAAGCCAACTGGCCAACAACCATCCAGTCGTCAGCGATCAGATAACCAGCTTTTGCTGTCAGACCCAAGGTCCAATCACTACCTTTGTGGTAACTCAAATCCAGACTTGAGGTCGATGCACCAAGATAGAACTTACCCTGACTGAACACTTTCTCAGAATCATTCAGATACTGTGCGTTAGCACTGATTGCCATCACGAGGGCAACCATTGTCATCATTAGCTTTTTCATATCAATCATTGTTTTTGTTAGTATATTTTTTGTACCATAGTGCAAACCAAACAATAGCCACAACCAGACATGCTACGCCGTAGATATAGCCATCGTTACCCAAGCCCAGCATCTGCTTCGAAACGAAGATATAGGTTGAGCAAACTGTAGTCATGAACAGAGCGGGAACGAGGGTAAGCCAGAAACACTTCTGATTGCGAACCAGATAGACGGAAATAGTCCACAGGGTGAACACGCTCAAGGCCTGATTGCTCCAACCGAAGTACTGCCAGATGGTGTTGAAACCATCGGGATTCTCAATCTGCCAGAACAGCATAGCGATAGAACATGCGAACATTGGAACGCAGATATACAGGCGCTTGGGAATGGGACGCTGGTCGAGTTTTAACCACTCGGCCACAATCAATCGACCCGAACGGAAAGCGGTATCACCCGATGTGATAGGAGCAGCCACAACACCCAGCATAGCAAGGATAGCACCTACTACGCCCAACCAGTCATTGCACACCAGATTTACTACTGCAGGAGCCGATGTATGGAATCCGGCCGTAGCCTGTTCGATGAGCTCGTAGCCAGGAGCGGGATTGCCGTAGAAGAACCACGATGATACGGTAGCCCAGATAAGTGCTACGATACCTTCGGTAATCATGGCACCGTAGAAAATGGGGCGTCCCATCTTCTCGCTCTTCACGCAACGGGCCATGAGCGGACTCTGCGTGGCGTGGAAGCCAGATATAGCACCACAGGCCACTGTGATGAACAGAGCCGGGAAGATGTTATCCTTCCAAGTGTCGGGTTCGGTTGCTGCACCCAGATTATAGAAGCTGTTCCAAAGCTCGGGCACAGTGGGCCAATGCAGGAAGAGCCAAACCATCAGCGCACCTGCCATAAACAGCAGCGAGAAGGCGAACAAGGGGTAAACCTTACCAATAATCTTATCGATGGGCAGCATAGTGGCAATAATGTAGTAGCAGAAGATGATAGCTATCCACATCATCGTTTCGCCGCCTATGGAGTGCAGAATCTCGGCTGGGCTGTAAACAAACACCGTTCCCACCATGATAAGAAGCAGCACGGTAAACACCAGCATGATGCTCTTGGTGGTCTTGCCCAGATACTTTCCAATCAGCTCGGGCAGACCTGCACCATCGTGACGCATAGAGAGCATGCCCGAGAAGTAATCGTGGGTAGCTCCGGCGAAGATACAGCCGAACACAATCCACAAGTAGGCCACAGGACCGAACTTGGCACCCATGATAGCACCAAAGATAGGACCTGTTCCGGCGATGTTCAGGAACTGAATCATAAAGATTTTCCACGAGGGCAACACGATGTAGTCCAGACCGTCGGCTTTGGCAACAGCTGGTGTCACACGGTCATCAGGACCGAATACTCGCTCCACGAGTCGACCGTAGAACAAGTAACCCAACACAAGAGCCACGAGGCTCAACACAAATGAAATCATCTTTCCTTGGCTTAAATTTGAATTATTTTTGTGCAAAAGTAGTGTTTTTATTTGAGAAATGGAAAAAAAAGCGCTAACTTTGCACCAAAATTCTCAAAAAAGATATCATTTTGAAACAAATTATACACATTTTAATGCTTTTAGCATTTGTAATAAGTGCAAAAGCACAGTTGCCAAAACACGAAGTCAGAGCAGTATGGCTTACCACCATAGGTGGTATCGATTGGCCTCACTCCTACTCTAAGACTACCCAGCAGCAAGAGCTTATTTCCATTCTGGACCAGCTGCAACAGGCTGGCATCAACACCGTTCTTATCCAGACACGCGTAAGAGCAACCACCATTTTTCCGACAACTACCGAACCTTGGGACGGATGTATTACAGGCTGGGTCGGCAAATCGCCGGGTTACGACCCTCTGCAGATGTGCATCGACGAGTGCCACAAGCGCGGTATGGAGTGTCACGCCTGGATTGTTACCATTCCCGTTGGTAAGTGGAACGGCACAGGTTGCAAGCAACTGCGACAGAAGTACCCCACGCTGATACGCAAGATTGGCGACGAGGGCTACATGAACCCCGAAATGCCTGAAACAGGCGATTATCTGGCCAAGTTCTGTGCCGAGGTAACCCGGAAATACGATGTTGACGGCATTCACCTGGATTACATCCGATATCCAGAGACTTGGAAGCTGAAGGTTTCGCGCCCGCAAGGCCGACAGTACATCACCAGTATCGTAACCAAGATTCATCGTGCGGTTAAATCGCTCAAGCCCTGGGTTAAGTTATCTTGCTCACCCATAGGCAAATACGACGATTTGGCTCGTTACAAGAGTTCGGGCTGGAACGCTAACACCACCGTATGCCAGGATGCACAGGGCTGGCTGCGCGACGGACTGATGGACGCACTGTTCCCGATGATGTATTTCCAGGGCAACAACTTCTACCCTTTTGCGGTTGACTGGCAGGAGCACAGCTACGGGCGCATTGTGGCTCCAGGACTGGCTGTGTACATGATGCACCCCCGCGAGAAGAACTGGGATCTCGACGTGATTACCCGCGAGATGAGCGTGCTGCGCCAGATAGGTCTGGGTTTCACCTTCTTCCGCAGCAAGTTCTTTACCGACAACACCAAGGGTATCTACGATTTCACCCGCGATTTCAATATCACACCTGCGCTGATTCCGCCAATGACTTGGACGGGCAAAGCTGCGCCATCGGCTGTATCCCAGCTGAATGTGAAGCGCGGCATGTCGGCCGACATTTTGTCGTGGCAGAAGGCCGCAGATTACTCTGATGGCGACTACCTATTATATAATGTGTACGCATCGGAATCACTGCCGGTTGACATCAACAATCCCGAGAATCTGATTGCCGTTCGCCAGCGCGATTTGTCGATTACGGTGCCTCACAATGGCCGCACGTTTTACTATGCCGTTACGGCGATGAACCGCTACGGGCTGGAAAGTCAGCCGGTTAACATGAAGGCCTCAGAAGCCTTTGGCAATGGCAAACCGCTTAATTTCCGGCAGCTGATAATAGGTAATAAGCTAAAAAAGTACAAAATGACAAAGAAATGAGCCATAAGAACAAGCTAATTTGTCTATAATTGATTAATTTTGCAAGCGAAAATATAACAAATCAAAAAACAAGTAGTAATATGGAAAGAACATGGAGATGGTTTGGCAAGAAGGACAAGATTACTCTTGCACAACTGAGACAAATCGGCGTTGAGGGCATCGTTACCGCCCTGCACGACGTACCTCTGGGCGAGGTTTGGACTCGCGAGAAGATTCGCGACCTGCGTGAGTACATCGAGAGCTACGGCATGCGCTGGAGTGTAGTTGAGAGTCTGCCTGTGGTAGAGACCATCAAATACGGCGGCCCTGATCGCGACCACCAGATTGAGGTTTACAAGGAGAGTCTGCGCAACCTGGCAGCAGAGGGCATCCACTGCATCTGCTACAACTTTATGCCTGTGCTCGACTGGGCTCGTACCGACTTGTTCCACGACAATCCAAACGGTGCTACCAACCTCTATTTCAACTATGCCGAGTTTGCTTACTTCGACATCTATATCCTGAAGCGCCCAGGCGCTCGCGAGGAGTGGGAGAAGTTCCAGTTCCCCGAGGGTTGGGGCAAGGGCCGCAGCGTGATTGCCGAGTGCGACGAGCTGGCCAAGACCATGACTCCTGAGAAGGATCACAAGCTGGTTGAGAACATCGTGATCAAGACTCAGGGCTTTGTATCAGGTAACTTCAGCGAGAACGACGAGGCTCCTGTTCAGAAGTTCCGCGAGTTCCTCGACCTGTACAAGGGCATCGACAAGGCTAAGCTGCGTGCCAACATGAAGTACTTCCTCGAAGCCATCATGCCTGTTTGCGAGGAGTGCAACATGAACATGTGCGTTCACCCCGACGATCCCCCTATCGAGATTCTCGGTCTGCCACGCATCGTTCGTACCGAGGAGGATATCCAGTGGTTCCTCGATGCTGTGCCCAACAAGCATAACGGTCTCACCTTCTGCGCCGGTTCGCTCTCTGCAGGTGCATATAATAATGTGGTTGAGCTGGCCAAGAAGTTTGCTTCGCGCACCCACTTCGTTCACCTGCGTTCATGCCACATCTTCCCCAACGGCGACTTCACCGAGGCCAGCCATCTGGGCGGACGTGCCGACCTGATTGAGCTTTGCCGCATCTTCGAGAAGGAGAACCCAGAGCTGCCAATGCGTGTGGATCACGGTATGACATTTACCGACGAGCCTGGTGGCATTATGGACGAGAGCAGCCACGGCCACAACGCCGGCTACACCCTGCTGGGCCGTATGTTCGCCCTCGGACAGGTACAGGGCATCCTGGCTACCGTCGACCGCGAGTTGGGCATCGAGTATAAACAGCCAGGCTTCTTCGATTAAATACTCTGCCTGCAGAACAATTGTCCTTTTAACTTCCAAGAGCCGTAGGCTCGATAACTTCCAAGCGAAGCGATAACTTCAAAAAATAAAATTTATGAAACTCAACGATATTATCAGCGGCCAGTTTAACGCCGCAGAATGGGAGCAGAAAGGCTATCAGCTCCCTAAGTTTGACATCAAGGCTCTACGCGAAAAGACAGCCAAGGAGCCCACATGGGTGCACTTCGGTGGCGGAAACATTTTCCGTGCCTTCCCTGCTGCTATCCTGAACGACGCACTGAACACAGGTAAGTACGACCGCGGTGTGATTGTGGCCGAGACCTTCGACTTCGAGGTCATCGACAAGGCCTACGCACCCTACAATAACCTCTCACTCTGCGTGAACCTCTGTTCTGACGGTTCTATCGAGAAGAAGGTCATAGCCAGCGTTACCGAGGCCCTGAAGGCCGATCCTCAGTTCGAGGACTGGAACCGACTGGTGGAGATCTTCAAGAACCCATCGTTGCAGATGATTTCGTTCACCATCACCGAGAAGGGATACACCTACAACGAGGCCGACCTGGCTTGCGGACTGAAGCCTGTATTTGCTATGGGTAAGGTTTGCGCCCTGCTGCTGGAGCGCTTCAACGCCGGACAGCTGCCACTCACCGTGCAGTCGATGGACAACTGCTCGCACAATGGCGACAAGGTAAAGGCTGGTGTGATGGCTTATGCCGAGCGCTGGGCTCAGGACGGACTGGTGCCCGCTGCATTCCTCGACTACCTGAAGGACGAGAAGAAGATTACCTTCCCTTGGTCGATGATCGACAAGATTACCCCACGCCCACACGAGAAGGTGAAGGAGTTGCTGGCTGCCGACGGATTCGACGACAACGACTACATCGAGACCGAGAAGCACACCTTTACCGCTCCATTCGTGAACGCTGAGGAGGTGCAGTATCTGGTCATCGAGGATAACTACACCAACGGTCGCCCACCATTGGATTTGGGCGGCGCACTCTACACCACCCGCGAAACCGTGGATAAGGTTGAGACCATGAAGGTTACAACCTGCCTGAACCCACTGCACACAGCCATGAGTATTTATGGTTGCATGCTGGGCTACACACTGATTTCTGCCGAGATGGCCGACGAGGATTTATGCAACTTTGTAAAGAAAATTGGTTATATCGAATCTATGCCTGTTGTGGTAGATCCAGGTGTATTAAATCCTTACGAATTTATCGGTGCCGTTATCAAGCGTCGTCTGCCTAACCCATTCATGCCAGACGCTCCACAGCGTATCGCCATGGATACCAGCCAGAAGCTACCTATCCGTTTCGGCGAGACCATCAAGAAGTACATTGCGCGCGGACTTGACATGAGCAACCTCGAACTGATTCCACTTACATTGGCAGGTTACGCCCGCTACCTGAAGGGTATCAAGGATGATGGTACAGCATTCGACTGCTCTCCCGACCCAATGCTCGAGGAGTTGCAGGCTATCGTTGCTCCACTGGAGATTGGTAAGCCCGACCAGAATTGGAGCCCGCTGAAGGCGCTGTACAGCCGCAAGGACGTATTCGGACTCGATCTGTACGAGGCTGGACTGGGTGACCAGATCGAAGGAATGGTCAAGGAGCTATTTGCAGGCCCAGGATCCGTTCGTAGCACCCTGCACAAGTATGTTACAGCCCGATAAATAGAAAACGCGTCAGAAGGCCTAAAAATAGCCTTAAATCGAATCGCCGATAGATTCCTAAACATACGGGAGTTTATCGGCGGTTTTGCTAATGCGCGGCAGTGCGGCAGTGCGGCAGCGCGGCATTAGGTGTTTGCATAGTATAGTAGTGAGGCATATATATCTATTTTAAATTATTATATATTA
>NZ_FRBD01000017.1 GCF_900142525.1 Xylanibacter ruminicola
TCAAAGAACTCTTTCTTAGTTTGCTATCGTTTTTGAGCGAAAGCGGGTGCAAAGGTACGGCAATTTTTCCAAACCTCCAAACATTTTCCAAAAAAAATTCCCAAAAACATGAAAGTTTTCGGGAATATTTACATTTTGAGCACTACACCTTATTTATATATATTACTCAAATATCTCTTCGATGTCATTTTCGGTTTCTGATTCGCCTAACGACTCACCACCTAAAGGACACGGATTAAAACCTGGTGGAATATCAAAAACAGCGTCTTCGCTATACCCAAGTTTGGCATCTTTATATACCTTTTGCATATATAGAGCAAAAATAGGCAATGCTCCCGAAGCACCCTGACCCATCGCCATAGAATTGAAGTGGATATCGCGATCATCACCACCAACCCAGCATGCATTTACAAGATTTGGCGTAAGACCTACAAACCAAGCATCGCTATTATTATTAGTGGTACCCGTCTTTCCAGCAAGCTGTCCCTTGAGGTTATATTTGAAGCGCAGACGACTTGCAGTACCTCCATCAACAACATTGCGGAGCATATAAATCATCTTGTGAGCACTTTCCTCACTGATAACCTCGTTCATACGTGGCTGGAACTGTGCAATAACATTTCCTTCGCTATCTTCAATTCTGGTAACAAACATACAAGCAGCACGGATTCCGTGATTAACAAAAGCGGTATAAGCGCTTGCCATCTCGCCTACACTGATATCACAGGGGCCGAGACAGAGTGCCATAGAGGGATGAATATCTGGATTGCGGATACCATACTCATGGAGCAAATCAACAAACGCCTGAGGATTGAGCTTACTCATGAGATAAGCAGAAATCCAGTTATTAGACTGCTGCAAGCCCCACTTGAGCGTAACCATTTCGCCATATCTGGCACGACTACCATTACGCGGTGTCCACGACTGACCAGCAACAACATAAGTCTGCTGAACATTTGGCGCCTCGTCGCAAGGCGAGAAACCATTCTCCATAGCAAGCGAATATAAATATGGTTTAATAGTAGAACCAACCTGACGACGGCCCTCCATCACCATATCATAAGCAAAATGCTCGTAATTCAATCCGCCAACATAAGCTTTCACATGGCCATTCTGTGGGCACATACTTACAAAACCCGTACGAAGGAACGATTTGTAATATTTTATCGAATCAAGTGGCGTCATCGTTGTGTCCACCTCGCCATGATAGGTAAAGACAGACATCTTGGTCTTGGTACGGAACGATTTCTGGATTTCATCCTCTGAAGCACCACTCTCCCTGAGTACACGATATCGCTCACACTGGCGAATAGATCGATTCAATATCTGCTCAACCTGACTCTTTGACAGATTTGTAGAATATGGTGCATTTGTTTTCGTGGCATTCTCTTTATCGAATGCAGGCTGAAGGAATTTTACCACATGTGCATAAGCAGCCTGCTCAGCATATTCCTGCATACGAGAATCGATGGTAGTATAGACTTTCAGACCATCGGTATAGATATTATAATTGTTACCATCGCGCTTCTTGTTTTTATTGCACCAACCGTATAAAGGATCTGTCTCCCAGTTAATTGAGTCGTTGACAAACTTCGCCATATTCCACGAGGGATAATTGGCACGAATAGGTTTCTTAGCCGTCATATACTGGCGCAGATACTCACGGAAGTAAACGGCCAATCCCTCTTTATGATCAGCTACATGGAACTTCAACGTAAGCGGTTCAGCACTATATTTGTCGTACTCAGCATCAGTAATATATCCAGCCTTCACCATCTGAGCCAGCACCACATTACGACGATCGCGGCTGCGCTCTGGATTACGAACAGGATTGAAGTAAGAGGGGTTCTTACATAGTCCAACAAGTGTAGCCGATTCGGTAATACTCAGATCTTTTGGCTCCTTGCTAAAATATACATTTGCTGCAGTCTTGATTCCTACCGCATTATGCAAAAAGTCAAAATAATTCAGATACATTGTCAGAATCTCATCCTTAGTATAGGTGCGCTCCAACTTGACTGCTATCACCCACTCTATTGGCTTTTGTAGAAGTCGCTCAATAGTAGAATGCGCTTGTTCTGAATACAACTGCTTAGCCAACTGCTGGGTGATAGTAGAACCACCACCAGCACTTTTCTGTCCCAGAACGCCACGCTTTATGATAGCGCGCCCAAGTGCGATAAAGTCGATACCAGAGTGCTCGTAGAAACGTACATCCTCAGTTGCTACCAAAGCATGAATCAACGAAGGCGCGATTTTAGAGTAATCCACCATCACACGATTCTCGCGATTAAAATTCCAGGTTCCCAACAATTTGCCATCCGAAGAATATATTTGGGTAGCAAATCGGCTAATCGGATTCTGAAGGTCTTCGATGGGAGGCATATATCCAATCCACCCCCTATCTATGGAATAAAAAGCACCAGCAACAGCCAGCACACTTATGGTCAATAATGTCCATAGAAAATAGACAAATAGCTTTCTCATTTTCTAATTTTGGTTACTTTTTGCAATATCTTGGTGCAAAATTACTATTTTCTTTCAAAATACGGCACGGAAATCAGAAATATTGTGTAATTTTGCGCCAACAAAATAAAAATAGTGAATGAAAAAGCATAATTTTGTGACAATAGCCAATCTCACTAGAGAGAAAATTCTCTATATGATTGAGATGGCAGAGGAGTTCGAGAAGCACCCCAACAGAGAGCTTCTGAAAGGAAAAGTAGTGGCAACTCTTTTCTTCGAGCCATCAACCCGTACCAGACTAAGTTTTGAAACCGCAGCAAACCGTTTAGGTGCCCGAGTTATTGGCTTTGCCGATCCAAAGATTACCAGTGGTACCAAAGGCGAAACGCTTAAGGACACGATTCTGATGGTATCTAACTATGCTGATGTCATTGTGATGCGCCATTATATAGAAGGTGCAGCCCAATATGCATCAGAAGTAGCCCCCGTCCCCATCGTGAATGCAGGCGATGGTGCTCACCAGCATCCTTCGCAGTGTATGCTCGACCTCTACTCTATCTACAAGACACAGGGTACGCTCGACAACCTTAATATATATATGGTGGGAGATTTGAAATACGGACGCACTGTTCACTCGCTGCTGATGGCTATGCGCCACTTCAATCCAACCTTCCACTTTGTAGCACCTAAGGAGTTGGCGATGCCAAAGGAGTACAAGCTGTATTGCGAGGAGCATGGCATCAAGTATCAGGAGCATACAGCCTTTAACGAGAAGGTGATTGCCGATGCAGACATCCTCTATATGACGCGTGTACAGAAAGAGCGATTCTCTGACCTGATGGAATACGAGCGTGTTAAGAATGTATATGTGCTTAACAACGAGCTGCTGAAGAGCGCTAAGCCAAACATGAAGATTCTGCACCCGCTGCCACGTGTAAACGAGATTGCTTACGAGGTTGACGACAACCCACACGCATATTACATCCAGCAGGCCGGCAACGGACTCTTTGCCCGCGAAGCCATCTTCTGCGATGTTTTGGGAATTAGTCTCGACGAAGTTAGAAACGATAAAACCATTATCCTATGAACAAGAAAGAACGCTTGGTTGCCGCCATCGAGAACGGCACAGTGATTGATCATATTCCTACAAACAAGACCTACCAGGTGGCCAGCCTATTGGGACTTTTCACACTGAAAACACCTGTTACCATCGGCTTTAACTACCCCTCGAAGAAAGTTGGATCGAAAGGTATTATCAAGGTGAGCGACAAGTTCTTCACTGATGATGAAATCTCACGCCTCTCGGTAGTAGCCCCAAATGTGATTCTGAGCATTATCCGCGACTACGAGGTGGTGGAGAAGCGCAATGTGGTAACACCGTCGGAGATTAAAGGCATCGTGAAGTGCAACAATCCTAAGTGTATCACTAACAACGAGCCCATGAAGACCCACTTCCACGTGGAGAACGGCATACTTACCTGCCACTACTGCGAAAAGGAACAGGACATCAACAAAGTGGAGCTTTGTTGATTGAACATTGAACATTGAACATTGAACATTGAACATTGAACATTGAACATTTTTTAAACCCAATAAACAAAACAATGAACAGAGACAACACAATCTTTGAGTTGATTGAGAAAGAGCATCAGCGCCAGCTGAAAGGCATTGAGCTGATTGCAAGTGAGAACTTCGTAAGCGACCAGGTGATGGAAGCCATGGGATCTTACCTGACTAACAAGTATGCCGAGGGTTATCCTGGTCACCGTTACTATGGTGGTTGCCAGGTAGTAGACGAGGTTGAGCAGTTGGCTATCGACCGCGTTTGCAAGCTTTTCGGTGCTGAGTATGCTAACGTTCAGCCACACTCTGGTGCACAGGCTAACGCAGCAGTACTGTTGGCAGTACTGAAACCAGGCGACACCTTCATGGGCTTGAACCTTGACCACGGTGGTCACCTCTCACACGGTTCACACGTCAACACCTCTGGTCTTATCTACAATCCTATCGGCTACAACCTGAATAAGGAGACTGGTCGTGTAGACTATGATGAGATGGAGCAGTTGGCCCTTGAGCACAAGCCAAAGCTGATTATCGGTGGTGGTAGTGCTTACAGCCGTGAGTGGGATTACAAGCGTATGCGCGAGATTGCTGATAAGGTAGGCGCTCTGCTGATGATCGACATGGCTCACCCTGCCGGTCTGATTGCAGCTGGTCTGCTTGACAACCCTGTAAAGTACGCTCACATCGTTACTTCTACTACCCACAAAACCCTGCGTGGTCCTCGTGGTGGTATCATCCTGATGGGTAAGGACTTCGAGAATCCTTGGGGCCTGAAGACTCCTAAGGGCGTAGTTAAGATGATGAGCCAGTTGCTGAATTCAGCCGTATTCCCTGGTCAGCAGGGCGGTCCTCTTGAGCACGTGATTGCAGCTAAGGCCGTAGCCTTTGGCGAGGCTTTGCAGCCAGAGTTCAAGGAGTGGGCTAAGCAGGTTCAGAAGAACGCTAAGGTTCTGGCTGATGAGCTGGTTAAGCGTGGCTTCGGCATCGTTAGTGGTGGTACCGACAACCACTCTATGCTGGTTGACCTGCGCTCTAAGTACCCCGATCTTACAGGTAAGGTTGCTGAGAACGCTCTTGTTGCTGCCGACATCACAGTTAACAAGAACATGGTTCCATTCGACAGCCGCAGTGCTTTCCAGACTTCTGGTATCCGTCTTGGAACTCCTGCCATCACCACACGTGGTGCTAAGGAGGATCTGATGGTTCAGATTGCTGCTTGGATTGAGGAGGTTCTGAATGATCCTGAGAACGAGCAGGTTATTGCAAGCGTTCGCGCTCGTGTAAATGAGAAGATGAAGGATTATCCTCTCTTCGCTTACTAAAAAATAAAGCCCCTGCCAATCGGCAGGGGTTAATTTTTTACTTGAGGTTATCATTAAAATGATTTATTGCCTGACGGAACAGATGGTTCCTGGTGTTACCTCCGAAAATACTATGATTTCTATTGGTATAAACTAACTGACGGAAGTCCTTATCAGCCTGAACCAACGCTTCCACATATTCTGCTGTATTCTGATAGTGTACATTATCATCAGCCAGTCCGTGACAAATCAGTAGCGCGCCATGCAGCTGTGATGCACGCGCTATTGGGTTCACATCGTCGTATCCGCTGGCATTCTCCTTAGGTGTGCGCATATATCGCTCTGTGTAGATAGAGTCGTAGTAGCGCCAGCATGTTGGTGGGGCAATAGCAACTCCAGCCTTGAATACGGGGCGACCTTCTGACATGGACATCAGCGTGTTCCATCCGCCATAACTCCAGCCCCAGATACCAATGCGATCCTTGTCTACATAGCCTTGTTTGCCCAGCCAGATGGCAGTCTCCACCTGGTCGCGCGCCTCCAGCTCACCTAGTCGCAGATAGGTACACTTCTCAAACTCAGCTCCACGACCGCCAGTACCGCGATTATCTACACACACGCAGATGTAACCCTGCTGGCAGAGATACTGCTCGAGTATAGCACCATTGCCACTCATACCTATTCCCCACTGGTTCAGCACCTGCTGACTGCCTGGGCCGCCATATTGATACATAATCACAGGATAGCGTTTTGAAGCGTCGAAGTTAGCAGGCTTCACCATCCATCCATTAAGCACTACACCCTCAGAGGTGGCAAACTGGAACATCTCTTTCTTACCAAGGTCGTATTCAGCCAGTTTCTCTTTCAGCTCGTGGTTATCAATCAGCGTAGTCAGCACCTTGCCGTTGTTCTGGCAGATGGTGTACTGGGCAGGATTGTTGATATCGCTCCAGATATTAATAAAGTACTTGAAGTTCTTACTGAAGATGGCGCTGTTCACACCAGCCTTTGGTGTCAGCACCTCAATCTTGCCATTCTGGCGAGCCACCATCACCTGCTGCTCTGTAGCGCCCTTGGGGTTAGCTGCAAAATAAGTATCGCCAGTTTTCTCATCGAAACCATAAACAGCCTTCACCACGTATTTCTCGTTCACAATCTGGCGAAGCAGCTGTCCGTTCAGGTTGTAGAGATACAGGTGGTTATAGCCATCACGCTCGCTTGGCAGCAGGATGTTATTGCTGGTAATCTTTACATCGTCGAGCACCTCTTCCTTCACATACTTGTCAACCTTATCCTCGATAACCAGTTTGCACACGGTAGAAAGCGGATTGGCCATATAGATGCGCAACACGTCCTGATGGCGATTCATCGTAAAGATAGCAATCTTTGCAGGATCGCTGGTAGCCTTGATACGGGGTATATAGTCCTCTGCACCAAGTGGCAGTTCGATTTTACGTGTCTGATGACTCTTGATGTCGTAGCTCCACACGCTCACCTTTGAGTTCACCTCTCCCGGTACAGGATACTTATAGGTATAGTCGCCAGGATATTCAGCAAACTCTTTGCGCTCAGGCTTCAAGCCCTTAAACAACTGCATAGAGTACTGCTTCACAGCGCTCTCGTCGTAGCGAATCCAGAGGATCTGCTTCGAGTCGGCCGAGAACACCATCGACGAGTTAGTCGAGAACTCCTCTTCGTACACCCAGTCGGGTATGCCGTTAATCACCTCATTGCGCTTGCCATCCTTAGTCACCTGACTCTCTGCATTATCGTACAGCAGCTTTACCAGATAGATGTTATTGTCGCGCACAAAGGCTATCTGATTGCCATCAGGCGAGAATACTGGTGTCTGCTGTGGTCCGCCATCGCTCAGTGGCTCCAGCTTGTTGTTTCTGATACTATATATATAATAGGTGGCGGTGAACGAACGACGATAAATCGCCTTGGTGTCTGTTTGTATCAACATTCTTGTGCCATCAGGACTCAGAATGTATCCATCCACGCTCTTTACCTCAGCACCACGAGCGCTGGCAGCATCAAAGAGCACGCCAACCTGCTTACCTGTTTTAAATGAATAAGTTATAATCTGCTTGCCATCCTCGCTAATCTGTGCGTATGTCTCACCATCAGCCATTGGGCGTACAGCACTCATCGACTTGCTTTTAAATACTCCGCCCGTAATCCCTTTCAGCGTCAGTTTCTCTCCAGCAGAAGCAGAAATGGCCAACGCCAGCGATAATCCAAGCGAGAATAATCTCATTTTCTTCATATTTTTACGTTTTTATTGTTTTGAGATTGCAAAGATAGCATTTTTTTCGCTAACTTTGCACACTGATGGATTTAAATAAAGTGAATACACCCTATTATAACGACTACGGCACATGGATTCGCCGTCAGTTTCCCTATCGTGTGCAGAAGATTTCTATCGATGCAGGCTTCACCTGTCCTAATCGCGACGGGCGCATTTCTACAGGTGGTTGTATCTATTGCGACAACCGCACTTTCAACCCCTCTTATTGCCAGCGCCGCCACTCTGTAACCCAGCAGCTCGAAGAGGGCAAGCGCTTCTTTGCCCACAAGTATCCCGACATGAAATACCTGGCCTATTTTCAGGCCTTCACCAATACCTATGCCCCACTCGCCCAACTCAAGGCACTCTACGAGGAGGCACTACAGGTAGATGACATCGTGGGCATCGTCATAGGCACACGCCCTGATTGCGTTTCTGATGAGTTGCTCGACTACCTCGCAGAGCTTAACCAGCGTACCTTTGTTCTTGTGGAATATGGCATCGAAAGCACTAATAACGATACGCTTCTTCGCATCAATCGAGGTCATACCTTCCAGCAGTCGCAAGATGCTATCCAGCGCACCCATCAGCGCGGATTACTCACCGGTGCCCACATCATTCTAGGCCTGCCAGGCGAGGATGCCCGTGAAAGCCTGCGCCAGGCATCCATCATCTCCAGTCTGCCCATTGATATTCTCAAGATCCACCAGATGCAGATTATCCGTGGAACACGACTAGCCACAGAGTACGAGCAGCAGCCGTTCCACATCTATACGGTCGACGAGTACATCCAGCTAATTGCTGAGTATATCCAGCACCTCCGCCCCAATCTGATTCTTGAGCGCTTTGTCTCCCAGTCGCCCAAGGAGCTGCTCGTCGCACCACATTGGGGACTAAAAAACTACGAGTTTACCAATCTCTTGGTAAACTATCTCAAACAGCATAAAATCTTTCAAGGTCAGTTCTTTCTGAAGTCCGAATAGTTGTTGTTTTTCAGCATCTGGTCCAAACTCAGATTCTTGTTGCGCTTCATATATCTCTCTACCATTCTGGTATAGAGCGAGTTAAACACATTCTTGCCCAATGCCTGATTAACCACCCATAGTATTTTTCCAATGTGGGTATCACGCTCCTGCTGACTCAGTGCCTTGTCCTGAGGCATGGGATACAAACTCAGCAGATAGAAACCTATGCAGTCGGGCACGATGTACTGGCGATTCATCAGCTCCAGCTGACTTTTAGAATAGCCGTACTGAGGTTTCTGATACAAAGGATAATCAGTGCCCAGATACTTGTCGAGACAGATACCGATGGTATTATTACCTACTATCACGCTCTGGTCTAGCGAACCTATTTGTGCATAAATTTCAGGAATCTCGATGCCTGGCAGTTTTTCTCGCAGATACTTGAATCCTGTAGTCAGATCGGCATTGATATCATCCATATTGGCATACTGCTGTTCAGCCTCGGCTATCAGCACCTGCAGCGTAGAATCTTGATAGAAACGCAGAAACTTTTTGTTAATCAGCTGATCATCCACCTTTCCCAAACGCAGCACATCCTCAATCAGCGTACGCGTCTGCATGGGATAAACGGTGTTCATCTGCTGCAAAGCTGAAAAATCGCCTGTGGTAAGGTATAGGCTTTGGATACGATCATAGCGATCAACGACAATTTCGGTGTCATCTTCCACCATAAATTGCCATTCGCAACTGATGCATCCTAACATCACTATTAATAAGAAAAAATATACCTTGCGCACGGGCTATTTGATACGAATAATGTATGTATGTTAAAAATTTCGATGCAAATATACTAAAAAGTATTTTAAAAACCAAATTTTAACCTAAAAAGTTTAAATAATTGTGTAAAAACATGCACATTTTTGTTTATTTGTGTAAAAATCAGGGGCATTTTGAATGATTTTCAGTACTTTTGTGTCCTGCTAAGACAAATTTTCAACATGAACAGATTATTACTTTCGGCACTTGTTGCCCTATTTTCATCCACAGCCCTAGCTCAGCGTGTCATCACCGTCAATGTAGCTAACCCATCCAGTGCCAATCGCACTGATCAGCCCGTACTCGTTTCATTAAACGATTATGGATTCGTAAGTCGTGCCATTGTCACTTGCAATGGCCAAGAGATTCCATGCCAACTCGACGATCTGGATCAGAACGACACCTTCGATGAGCTCTGTTTCCTGGTCAATCTTCAGGGCAAGGAGCGCAAGCAATATCAGGTTGAGCTTTATGCCGACCCCAAGCTTGAACCAGCCAACTATCCAGCCCGCGTGTTTGCTGAGATGCTAGTAAGAAACGATAAGGTTAAGCAGAAGAACAAGCACAACAACTTTATCGAGGCCATCACCGCTCGTGGCGATTGCGCCAATTCCTACAACATACAGCACCATCACGGTGTCGACTTCGAGAGTGAGCTCAATGGCATCCGCATCTACTTCGACAAGCGCCAGACGCTCGACCTGTATGGAAAGTTCCAGAAGCGCCTTGAGCTCGAGGCCACCCAGTTCTATACTAGCCAAGAGCAGAAGGCAGAAGGCTATGGCGACGATGTGCTATGGGTGGGCAACACGTTTGGACTTGGTGCCTTCAGAGGATGGGACGGTTCACAGCCCACTATGATCGAGCCTGTTAAGAGCCGCACTCAGCGCATCATCTCTTACGGCCCCCTTCGCACCATCGTCGAGGTCGAAGATAAAGGCTGGTATGTAATGGCTGACAAACCAGCCATTAACACCACTCTGCGTTATATCCAGTACGCAGGCCATCGCGATACCGATGTCGAGGTGTATTTCACTAAGAAACACGTAGATGTGAAGGACTACCGCTTCTCAACAGGCATCATCAATGTCAAGGGTTCTAAGGAGTTCTCTGATAAGAAAGGACTTCGTGGTTGCTGGGGCAGCGATTTCCCCACGGGCGACACCGTCAACTTTAAGCGCGAAACGGTTGGCTTGGGCATTCTCATCCCCAAACAGTACTTAGTTAGCGAGCAACCTGCCAACAAGGATAACTATGCTTTTGTGGTTAGCACCAAGAGCAATGTGCTAACATACAAAATCACATATACCTCTGATAATGAGTCGTTTGGTTATCATTCGGCAGCCGAATGGTTTAACTATCTTGAGCAGTGGCGCAAGGAGGTAGAACAGCCCGTTAAGGTTACTGTGGCAAAGCGCTGAACAGCTTTCGCCCTTTAGCATAATACTGCCAGAGCAGGGAGAAATCCTTTTGCTCTGGTATTTTTTCTACCCTACGCCATTTCTGTATCTCCCGTCTGTCGGCCTTAAAATCCTTCTTCCACGCCTTGAAAGCCTTACGTGCACGATAGATAGCCTTGAAATCGCCAAAATTGCGATTCATCAATAGCGTCTGCCAGGCTGCCAGATAATCCAGGAACCAGCGCCAACGCATCACGTGATTCAACTGCTCGTCAGGCAGGCATTTATACAGCATCGTCAGGTTGTTGCGGAAGTTCAGATACGTCTTCATCGGATTGCCTTTAGGCAGCGTACCGCCCCCCACGTGATACACGTAACTATCTGGTATACAAACTATTCTGCGCCCTTTGATTCGCAGTCGCCAGCACATATCTATCTCCTCGTTATGTGCAAAGAATCTGCCATCAAATCCTTTCACCTCCCAAAAGTCCTTACTGCGTATCATCAGTGCAGCGCCAGTGGCCCACAGTATGTCAGCCACATCGTCATACTGTCCGTTGTCAGCTTCTACAGTCTCGAAAATGCGTCCACGACAGAAAGGATAGCCGTATTTGTCCAAGAATCCCCCACTCGCCCCTGCATATTCAAAACGGTCTTTGTCGAATATCGACAGCAGTTTGGGCTGACAGGCAGCCGTGTCCTGATGGGCATCCATATATTCTATCAAGGGAGTCAGCCAGTGGTGAGTCACCTCTATGTCCGAGTTCAACAGCAGATAGTACTCAGCATCAATCTGCGACAACGCCTTGTTGTAGCCCTCAGCAAATCCCCAGTTCTTATCCAGAAGTACCAGCTCCACCTGCGGATAGTGCGTTCTCAGAAGCTCTATCGAATCGTCAGTCGATGCGTTATCGGCCACATATACCGTTGCCTCGTCTCTCGAGTATTGCAGAACTGATGGCAGATACTTCTCTAGCATCTGCTGTCCGTTCCAGTTCAGTATCACTATAGCTACCTTTTCCATATTTCGCGCGCGTACATTATATAATAGCTTTAAGCGATTCTTTGTCGCGGGTCAGCTCGCCAAGCTTTACTTTTACCAGCTGGTTGTCGAGTGCGGGGTCGGCATCTTTGGCCTGTAGCTCTACACGTATGTAGTTCTTGGTAAACCCGTGCATAGCTCTGCCTCGTGTGGCTTTTTCAAACAGCACCTCGGCCTCTTGGCCTATGTGGCGCTCGTAGAAGGCCTGCGTCTTCTTGTCGCTCAGTTCCAATAGTCGCTTCACTCTCAGCTTCTTGTCTTTCTCGCTCACCACGTAGGGTATGCTCAATGCCGATGTGCCAGGGCGCTCTGAGTATGGGAACACGTGCAGTTGGGTTACATCCAGCCCGTCAAGGAAGTCGTAAGTCTCCTCGAAGCACTCTGGCGTCTCGCCTCTACAGCCCACCATCACGTCTACACCGATAAACGCATCAGGCATCAGCTTCTTAATCTTGTGTATCTTGTCAGCAAACAACTCGCGGTCGTAGTGGCGGTGCATCAGCTTCAGCACGGTGTTGCTTCCACTCTGCAGTGGTATGTGAAAGTGAGGCATAAAGGCCCTACTCTTCGCACAGTATTCTATCAGCTCGTCAGTGGCCAAGTCGGGCTCCAGCGAGCTGATGCGATAACGGCTGATGGCCTCCACCCCGTCTAGCGCCTTCACCAGATCGATAAACTTCTCGCCAGTGGTCTTGCCAAAGTCGCCTATGTTCACGCCCGTCAGCACTATCTCCTTGCCACCCTCGCATGCAGCCTCTTCAGCCTGAGCCACCAGCGATGCGATGGTTGGATTACGCGAGAAACCACGAGCGTATGGTATGGTGCAGTAGGTGCAGAAGTAGTCGCAACCGTCCTGTACTTTCAGGAAGTAGCGCGTTCTGTTGCCCCTAGAGCAGCTTGGCGCAAAAGATTTTATATCCTTAGTTTTCTGGCGATAAAAACGCGCCTTGTACTCCCCGCCCCTTTCAGGGGAGAGGCTAGGGGTGGGGTTACCAGTCCATGCATCTGAAAGAAACTGCACCAGATTCGCCTTCTCGTTCGATCCCAACACCAGGCTCACGCCCTCAATCTGCGCCACCTCGTCGGCCTCCAGCTGCGCATAGCAGCCAGTCACCACCACAAAGGCGCCAGGATTCTCTCTCACCAGTCTGTGTATCGCCTGGCGGCATTTCTTGTCAGCCACCTCAGTCACCGAGCAGGTGTTTATCAGGCAGATGTCAGCCTTCTCCCCTTTCTGCGCTGTAGTCACACCAAGGTCCTGAAGCATCTTACCAAAGGTAGATGTCTCTGAGAAGTTCAACTTACATCCAAGTGTAAAATAGGCAGCCTTTTTGCCCTGAAATGCCGACGTATCTATCATATATAAAATAGGTGTATTGTTTACGGGCACAAAGGTACTACATTTTTTGCAAAAAACATCAATTTTCAGCCATTTTTAGGTAAGACGTGATTTTTACACTAAATTTAACATTTCGTAAGTTGCTGATTTTCAGTCATTTACAAAAAAGTTACAAAAACACCCTAAAAAAAATCGAAAAAAATGATACGTTGTATTAAAATAATGCTTAACTTTGCAGCGTTTTAATAAACAAATGATTGTTTTACAGATTTAAAAAAGCTTAGAAAAATGAAGAAATTAGTATTTATGTTCGTAGCAGTTGCTGCTATCTCTTTCGCATCATGTGGTAACAAGGCTCAGGCTCCTGTACAGGACACTGATTCTATCGCTGAGGTTGCTGATAGCGTTGCTGACAGCCTGGCTGTTGACACTGTAGCTGCTGATTCAGTTCAGTAATCAACCGAACGAACGATTGAGAGAAAAAGCCCGTAGGACTCAGTCCTTCGGGCTTATTTTTTTGCCAAAATGTACCATAAATCCCACCAATATGCCAATGTCAGACAAATGTCAGGCAGATTTTTAGGCCGTTTCGCCATCTCTTTGTACTTTTGCAGTAAAAATGTAAGCGTATGAAGAGATTTCTTTTTTTGGTGTTCGTTGGGTTCATCGCACTTATGATATTCATGTCAGAGTACGAACCAGCCGACGACCCGTTACCTTTGAAGTTAGAACATGCCATCAAGCAGGCTCGCATGGTGGAGTATCAGGATGATGATTACGACTACGTGATTCACTATCCACAATTCTTCGAGCAGACCGACGACTCATTAATGGACAAGGGTGCCTGCCGCTTCACTTTCTGGAAAGATGGCACCGAGGTGGTCCAGTCAGCCTTTATCGAGCACAATCTCGATTCACTTACTACGCAACAAGCTGTAAAGAAATATACACAAGAATTACATGCCACACACCAGCGCTTAGGCAACGATTTCTTCATCCTCTCAGGCTCCCTTCACAGCGATACTGGCCAGATAACAGGCCGCCGTTTCTACGCCAAGTTCGTCAAGCATCGCAAACTCTGGTTTGTACAATCGCTCACCTACCCTGAGGATTGCGAGCCCGTCCTCCAGCGCTTGTTCCACGAGATCGACAACTGGCAAGTGTGGAAGGAATATTAACTTTCTGACACAGAGGTTGTCTGATGAGTGCCAGCAAGTTCGCGACTCTGCTCTATGGGTACATTTCTAGTCTGTTTGTACTGAGCACCGCAACACTGACACTCGTAGGTATCTTCATATTCTTTTACCAAATAGAGAACTTTGTAATCCTTATATTGGCGTACTGAGGTTGTACGAGAATGGTTCCTCTCATTAGATTTATGCGTTTCTGTCCGCCCGCTACTCCAGCGATATGTAATTTCATCCCAAGTCTTCCATCTTTCTGTTTCACGCGAAACCAACTTGTCGTACTCACTCTCTGTACACCATTGTAACGACTCGTTTATCAGTTCCGAATGGATGCGTTCATACGAATCCATTGACTTGCATTGGTTGCAGCGAAGCATCAGAATTTTGTCCATAAAACGGCCTTCAAAGCTAATAGCCATATAAGCTACAACAGGTAAGAAGGCCCACCACCATACCCCCCACGCAAACATCAGCACACACCATACATATAGTAGTACAAGTACTAAGCACGTAGTACACCATTTGATGGCACTGTTGTTCAGCCATATAAGTGGATAACGCAATGGAACCAACGACAGAAAGATATGCCCTAGCAGGAAACAGGTGCCATACAACCAGAAGAAACCAAGAACAAACAACAGCACAATAGACAGATAGTGTTTCCATCCTTCCAGCTCTCTCAACTTAACGCTATACCAATAAAAACTCTCGTTAATCAACGAATGCCCCGCATCAATAATGGAGCCTGCGAGAGGAAGCGTCTTTAAGAAGAACGAATTGCGATCCAGACTGTCACGCCATTGGATATCACCTACACCAGCAGCATCTGTCTTATCGAATGTAATATCAGGAAAAGCATAAATGCCAGTTTTGGTATCTAGTACAGCCACATTTAAGTACATTCTCAAACCTGAATCTACACGGCATACCGTCATGGCATGATCAAAATAGTCTTCCAGTTCAGCAGCAGTCTTCGATTTACAAAGTATCTCGAATTTTTCTTTAGTCACATAATAGGGCCCCATAGGTGTGGTGAGTTGATAGTTGCCTAACTCCAACTCTGTTAGGTATCGTAATTCTGATCGTGTAGCCTGTATTTGCTCACCATCTGAGCACTTCAGATTATACGTATATTTAGAGTCGCCTTTCATACCAAGTATAGTTGCAGTATCGCCAATGTTGGCTTTTACCTCATCACTATGGCCTTTCACTACAACGGCACGCTGATCAATGGCAAGAGGAGAAATCATACCACGCTGACCGTCCATCGTCTCAACCCAATAATAATCATAATCATTAGTTGGTTTTCCAATTCCTAAGACCTTCAGACTATCACCGCGTTTCAGTTTAATGCTCGTAGTGAGCTTGTCAGTGCATCCCCGATTCCAATAGAATGTCATGTCTGCATCTTTTATCAATACTGTTTGTGGTGGTGTTTGGGGAAGCTCACGTCGTGTACGAACCACAGAGAACACCAATAATACCAACACGATGAGTGCAGGAATCAGATTTTTCCAAACCAAAGAAATTTTCATAAGCTTTTATAGTTATTATACGGTTGCAAAGATAACAAGAAATATCGAAATAGTCAAGGAAATAAGGAACAAATAATAAAAAAATGCAGTGGCACCCTCCCACTCTGAACGACCGAACGCAGGTACGCAGGTACATTTTCAATTTCGAAAATTGTAGCAAAAAGCGTTCGAGATGCTGAAGAGAAGAACGGAGAGAAGTAGTATATTTAATATATTATATATCTATATATTATCATATTATATATAATATTATAATATATAAGGTAGATTTCACCTGCTCGTCACTGCCACTTGATTTTACAAAATGTACCTGCGTACCTGCGTTCGCCCCCACCCTGCAAAAACAGGTGTTTGGAGTGGTACGGCAGAATCTATCAGATTATTAACGAGAACCTAACAAATACTACAGAACTTTCTAATAAATAGATAGGAAGTATCTCATAGATTATATTTCGGCAAGACTTTTGGCATGAAATATTATTTTACATTTTAACAATTTAAGAATAATTCTCGAATAATTGACGAAAAATTTGGTGGCCAAAAATTGATTTTGTACCTTTGCAGTGCATTTGGGAAAATGCACTGCAAATATGAACTTACAATACCGGAAGGATGTTGTTCCAAACCAGATTGAGCTCACCTTGGAGGTCTTCTACATCAGAAGTGATGGCGATGACGGCATTCTTTTCGGGCACTACGATGATGTACTGTCCGCGGGCGCCATCAGCACGGAAACAACCTGGACGGCAGCGCCACATCTGATAGCCATAACCCTGCATCCAATCGCTGGTCTCAACGGTCAGGCCTCTCTCCTCAGCCTGCTCGATACGAGTGCCGGGATTGATGCTCTCAACTTGCTTCTTCGACATCTCGGCAACCCAGTCTTCAGGAATAATCTGCTGGCCATTCCACTGCCCCTTCTGCAACAGCAGCTGTCCCATCTTGGCCAGATCCTCAGTCTTAAGATACAAACCCCATCCACCAGTGTTGATACCCTGAGGACTCTCGTCCCATCTGGGCTTGGCAATATGCAGGGGCTGGAACAAACGGGCATCGAGATAGTCGACCACCTTCTGGCCCGTTACCTTCTGAACAATGGCCGAGAGAACGTAAGTGCCCAGGCTGTTGTAACAATAGAAGGTGCCTGGCTTGTGCAGCACGGGATAAGCCATGAAGGTCTGGACCCAATCGGCACTATCGCTACGACCAACGCCTGTAGGATCGGTATCGTGGCCGCACGACATGGTGAGCAGATCGCGCACAGTCATGGCCTTGAGATTATCGCTAACCTCGACTGGCAACTTATCGGGGAAATGGTCTACAATCTTATCTGTAAGTGCCAACTTACCATCGGCAATGGCCAGCCCCACAGCAGTGGCAGTAAACGTTTTACTTACCGAATGGAGCACATGAGGCACGGTATCCACCCCCTGACTCTGCCAGTGGCTGTAGATAACACTACCATCCTTTACAATCATCACGCTGTGGATGTCCATAGAGTCGCTGGCTGCCTGACTAAAGAAGGTGTCCATAGCAGCAGCCACGCTTTCGGGAGTTTCAGCACGAGGCAGATCAATTACTTCTGCCGATTCTTTTACGCTCTTACATGCCGTTAGTGCCACCAGCACCATTGCGGCCAAAAACAGATGCTTTTCCATCTTGAAAATGTGTCAAGTCCTAATACTTATAGTTTATTAATTCTGTGCAAAGATACAATAATTATTGATTATCACATGGTTTTTAAGCAGAAAAATGTAACTTTGCAGCGAAAAAAATATCGTTTTGTGCAACTATAAGCAAAAGTGAGTCGTCATTGATGCAGATGATTATTAAAAAACAGATTATGACCAAAGAGAAATTCGAGGTGATTTACCGTAAACACTACCCGGAGATGTATCGACTGGCAAGGACGATGCTCTACGACACCGACGAAAGCAAAGACGTGGTGAGCGAGGTATTCGTGAAATTGCTAAGGGCAGACATCGAGCCACAGGAGGACAAGATAGAGGCCTACCTGATGACGAGCGTAAGGAACAAATGCCGCGACGTACTAAGCCATAAGAACGTGCGAGAGCGGGTGGAACATCTGTTTCAAACGGAGATGATGCAGAACCGCATGGTGACGACGAACGACGACGACCGGCTGGAACGCCTGAACGCGTGGATAGACCGCGAACTGCCACCACTGAGCAAGCAGATACTGAAGCTGAGGTTTCTGGGCGAGATGAGCTACGACGAAGTGGCTAAGGCCACTGGGGTGGAAAGAACCACAGTTTACAGGCATCTAACGAAATCGATTGAGAGTATTAGGGAGTATTTTAACGCAACAACAAAACGATAAAGAATTATGAGGAATCAAGACAAAATAGACCTGCTACTTGACATGCAGGAGCACCCGGAGAAATACAGCAACGAGCAGCTGAACAGCCTGCTGGCCGAAGACACAGAGCTGGCAGAGATGATGGAGCAGCTGGCTACCGCCAAGCGCGCACTGACCAAACAGGAGGCCAACGAAGAAGAGATTGACATAGATAAGGAGTGGGTAGAGTTTGCCGCCAAGCACCACCTGGAATTTGATGCCCCCCAAACCAAGCACGTCATGATGCCGCTAAGGAAGATAGCAGCCATGCTGATAGGCGCTGTGCTGACAGCAGGCGTGGCCTTTGCCGCCATACAGATAGTAAAGAGCGTAAGCCAGCCTGCCCCTAAGCCCACAAAGATCGAGGCACCAGCAGCTGCGCCAGCATCCACACAGTATGATGACGAAACGCCCACAGACACCATTGCTGCAGCAAAACCAGTGGTGTTCGACAACGTAGAACTGACTAAGATTCTGCCACAGATAGCTGCGCACTATGGCGCTGAGGTGGAGTTTGAAAACGAAGACGCACGCCAATACAGGCTCTACTTTGAATGGAACAGCCAGGAGACGCTGAAGCACGTGGTGGAGCGACTGAACCGCTTTGAGAGCATTAACATAGAACTGAACGACCATAAGCTGACCATAAAATAATGAAACGCAACATATTCTCTCTCTTATTCTGCTGCCTGGCCTTTACGGGCTGGGCGCAGAATATAACCCGCGACTACAACAACGTGTCGATAAGCGATGCGCTGCGACAACTGAACGAGCAGCATAAGGACTACACCATCAGCTTTATGTATAATGAGCTGGAGGACTTCCGCATCACCACAAAAATACGCAATAAATCACTACCAGACGCCATACAGCAGATGATAGGCTTCTACCCTATCCACATGACGATAGAGGGAAACGAGATAACCGTGGAGTGCCCACAGAAAAGCATACCCCGCTACAAGGGCACGATAGTGGACCAGCAGAACCAACCCGTGGCCTACGCCAACATAGCACTGCTATCGACAGAAGACTCGACACTGATAGCAGGAGGCGTGTCGAACGAGAGCGGCCTGTTTGTCATCCCCTGCGATCAGAAGCCCGTATTGGCACGCATATCGTATGTGGGCTACAAAACCATCTACAAACAGTGCAGCAGCACGCAGACGGGCACCATACACCTGACGCCCGAAAACCACATGCTGAAAAACGTGGTGGTGAAAGGCACACAGCAGTACCAGATGACCATGGGCGGCATGGAGATTGCGGTAGAAGGCACCCTGCTGGCCAAAATGGGAACAGCACTCGACGTGCTGGGGCAGCTGCCACGCGTATCAGTCAATGGCAGCAATGTGACCGTGTTTGGCAAGGGCGCACCACTTATCTACATCAACAACAAGAAGATGATGAACACACAGGAGCTGCAGCAGCTGAAGTCGGAGGACATCAAGTCGATTGAAGTCATTACCAGTCCTGGTGCACAGTACGATGCCGAGGTGGAATCAGTGATCAGAATAAAAACGCGCAAGCGCACTGCAGAGGGGCTGAGCGTACGCAACGATGCCAACGTGAGCTACAACAACTGGTGGAACGGATATGAGGAGCTGATGCTGAAATATCAGACAAAAAAGTTTGAGATTATCAATGATGCATACATATACAGCAGTGCATTCGGAGAGGACAACAACCTTGACTTTAACATACACACAGATAAGGACGACATCAAGGTGAAACAGTACATCCCCATATCAACGCGACAGACTGGCGTATCGGAGTACGTGGCAAGCGACTACTGGGTGAACGACAGCAACTCGATTGGTGCATCGTATCATTACTACACCATGATACACTCGAAGAGCACAGGATGGAGCCGACAAGAGATATCGAGAAACGGCGTGATGGAGGGCATAGTGAACGCAACAGAGGAAATGAGCCCCATACCACACCGACACACACTGAACGCGTACTACCAGGGAAAGATAGGACAGATGGGGATAGACCTGAACGGTACGTATTACTACGGCACTGACAAGCGTAACGACCTGACCATAGAGACGAGCGAAGAACTTGACAACCGCAACGTACACTCGAACAGCAAGGAGAGCAACCACATGTATGCCGCCAAGCTGATATTGGACTACCCCGTGATGGGCGGAAAACTGAAAGTGGGCACAGAGCTCACAAAGACAAAATCGCACGGTGTGTTTATCAACGAAGAGGGATACGTGTCATCGTCGGAGACAGACATCAAGGAGCACAACATTGCAGGATTTGCTCAGTACGAGCTATCAGCAGGTCACTGGTACATGGGCGCTGGAGTGAGATACGAGGATGTGGTGAGGAACTACTATCTGTATGGTGTGAAGCAGGACGACGTGAGCCGCACCTACCACAACCTGTTCCCCAACCTCAGCGTGACATGGAGAAAGGACGACTGGAGCTGGCAACTGAGCATGAACGAGAAGATGCATCGCCCAAGCTATCACAACCTAAGAAACTACATGCAATACGACAACCGCTATATGTACGAGGGCGGTAACCCCGCATTGCGCCCAGAGAAGGTATACAACATTGAGACAGGAGCTACCTACAGATGGATAAGCGCCACACTGGGATACACCTATATTAAGGATGCCATGGTGTGGGTAAAGAAACTGCTGGACAATCAGGAAATAACATATACCACCAACATGAACTTTGACCATCACCAATCACTGTATGGCAACATTTTTCTGGCTCCCATATTCAAGAAATATCGCCCCACACTTGAACTCTCGTACGAACAGCAGATATTTAACACCAAGGATTATGGAAGCGACATAAACCTGAACAAGCCTTCGTTCAGAATAAAATGGAACAACAGATTCGTGTTCAGCAAGTCGCTGATGGCAGGATTCTCACTAAGGGCTTACACCTGCAGCTACGAGGGATTCCGCAAGATGCGCGAACGCTTCAGCGTGGATGCCGCCATTAGGAAATCGTTTGAAAACGAACGCTGGGTGGTGACGCTGACTGCTGACGACATATTTAAGACCATACGCGAGCGATGGACTATGTACGGAATGGGCGCTGAAGCCAGCAAGGACTGTTACAACTACAGCCGTAGCATAGCGCTACGAGTGACCTATAACTTCAACAATACCCGCACCAAGTACAAGGGTACTGGCGCAGGTAATGACGAAAAGAGGAGAATGTGATTATTCTTTTAGTTTCTTAATACTCATTTCGAACACATTCTGAATGAGTTCATCGGTAGTTTTCTCCTTGAGCTTGGTGAGTTCGTTGATAACCAGCGTTTTCTCATCAGGCTCGAGTATGGCCGATTTCTTGCAGAGACTATAGATAGATGTGGCATAGTGAGTGGCAGTAGAGCCATCAGGATTCTTCAGGAACAGGCGCTTGTAGGCATTGAACTCGCTGAGCCATGACTCGGGGGTCCTAGCGCGATTGGCCAACAAAGAATCGATGTTAATCATGTTACCACCATTATTCATGTTCTCCTCAATTATGTCACGAATGCCGTCAATATCAACATCTTTGCCATTAATCTTAATGCCTTCTAACAATATTTTGTCATTATCTGCACTACCACCTTTATACTTCTTACCATTGATAAAAATGCGATTCATGACTTTGCCTTCGCCAGAGCCTGTTGTAGCGCTCTCGTTTATTACATCCTTGCCATTCACGATAACGCGACTCACATTAGTTTTCTTGGCTTTTCCATCGCGTGCTTCTGGGCGCAGGGCATAAGTAACAGCCAGGCGCACCTTAGTCTTTTTAGCCTTCTCGGCCCACTCCAATGCGTAGGCATAGCGATAACGATGATCAGGATCGTCCTTATCAGCAAAACAGGCATAGATGTACTCAGACCCTTTCATAGAACCAATAGACACTGACTGATGTCGGCCATCGCCCACAAAAAGTGTGACTGGAGCAAAACCTAATGATTCGAAAAGACTTGAAAAGCTCTCTGTTTCAACACCCTCGCCATCTTTTTCGCGCAGGCCAGAATTAACTGAATAAGCATCCTTTCTATCTTTATCAAAAGCCTTACGGACATCATTTAAGCGATTGAGAGCTGAACTGGAACTGATTGTCAAATCGTAGACATCGGCCAGAGCCGTCATACGTCCAGTCTCAGGGTCACGATCAAGCACATGGCGCGTCTTGTTCTCGGTAACTTTGTCATTAAGCAGGGCATCGAATGCTTTCTTGATGTTCTGCTGAGCCATCATGGTTGAAGGCATGGCCAACAACATGGCTGAGAGGAAAAAGTATTTACTCTTCATATGCAATTAATTTTTCTTGTTCGTTAATATAGATTATGGTACCATCTTCTTGCATGACGGGAATGTAGCCATAAGCAGCCAACTGAGCATTGAGGATCTCCATCTGAGCCTTGACTTGCTCGGCCTGAGCCATCAGCGCGTAAGCCTTATCGTAATCATGAATAGTAGGCTCAGACTTTCGCATGCTACGCTTCTTGGCCTTCGACTTTACTGGTTGCTGTGGCGATGCTATAGGTATTACTGGTTGAGCAGCAACAGTATCGCTGCGCTCAGCTGACTGAGCATCAGGCTGTGCTGACTGCTGAGCGGTGGTGTCGGCCTGAGCTACGAGTGGTGAAGTAGGAGCCAATTGGGTCTGGCGCTGGGGAACAGCGAGATACAACACGCCTGCCACAACAGCTGCAGCTGCAATGCTCCATACGGCCCAACGGCGATGGGATTTGGGCTGTGGCGCCATAGCCTCGATCTCCAGGAACATCTGCTGATAGCAGAGCCACTCCTCAGGGATGTTCTCGCCCTTGAAGTACTGGGCAAGAATGGTCTCCTCGTCGAGTGTAGAAGTGCCATCCATATACTTCAGGAGCAACTTCTCGATAACCTCTTTAGTGTACTGTATCATTGTTTGTTTCGCTGTTTGATTTCTTCTAATAATGTGTGGCGCGCCCTGGCCAACAGTGTACTTACTGATGTGGGCTCAATGCCAAGTAGTGTAGCAATCTCTTCGTGACTGCGCCTTTCAACTTGCCTGAGATAAAGCAGAGTGCGCTGGGTGGTGGGCAGCTGCTGGAGGCGGGCGGTGAGCCATTCTTCGTTCTCCTTCGTCACAAGCTCTTCGTGGGGACTAGCAGTAAGACTCACGGTGATGGCCTCTGAGAGTGCCTCTGCAGGTTTTCGACGCTGATGATTGTGCAACAAACGACGTGACATCAGGGCGACAATGGCCTCAACAGAGTTATATCGATCGAGTTCGTCGTGCATCTGCCATAGGCGGAGCATCACATCCTGCGCGATGTCTTCGGCCTCGGCCTTACCCGCCCCGTAGTGGATACTAACGCTTAGCGCCTTTTCGCGCCACGTGCGGGCCATTTGTTCGAATGCACTTTTTTCCATCTAACTTTTGCTTTATACCAATTAGACACACAAAAGCAGAAAAACCAAACTTTGATTAACTTAGTTTAACAAGAAAAAGAAATCCCGAGGGTTTGTTGCCCTCGGGACGCTGTTGTCATAATAAATAATGATGCCTTACAGCAATTATTAATTGTTATGATTTAAAATCTTATGCCTCTGCGGGAGCCTCCTCAGTAGCCTCGGCCTCAGCCTCAACCTCCTCAGCAACTTCCTCTACTGCGTCAGCAGCAGCCTTCTTGGCATCAGCAGCAGCCTTGATAGCAGCCTCAGCCTCGGCAGCAGCCTGCAGCTCAGCAGCGTTCTCAGCAACTACCTTAACTGGCAACTCAACGATTACCTCCTTGTGGAAGTGTACCAGAGCTACATAATCACCAATGCGCTTAGCATCCTTCATGGTGATGATCTTGCGATCAACCTCCTTACCCAGCTTAGCAAGCTCCTCAGCTACCTGAGCAGCACCTACTGAACCATAGAGCTGGCCAGTAACGCTAACCTTAGCAGCAATCTCGAGGGCAACACCATTAAGCTGAGCAGCCTTCTCCTCAGCAGCAGCCTTCTGGGCAGCCAGCTTGTGAGCCTGCTGCTTCAGGTTCTCTGCGAGAATCTTCTTAGCTGAAGGACTGGCAATAACACCCTTACCCTGAGGGATGAGGTAGTTACGGCCATAGCCTGACTTAACGTTCACGATATCGTTCTTGAATCCCAGACCGATAATATCTTCTTTCAGTATAATTTCCATAATCTTGCGTCCTCCTCTTTAATTACTTCATCAAATCGGTTACGTAAGGCAGCAGTGCGATCTGGCGGGCACGCTTAACGGCCTGAGCCACACGGCGCTGATACTTCAGAGAGGTACCTGTGATACGGCGGGGAAGAATCTTACCCTGCTCGTTCAGGAACTTCTTCAGGAACTCGGGATCCTTGTAGTCGATGTACTTGATACCGCTCTTCTTGAAACGGCAATACTTCTTCTTCTTTGTATCGATAGAAGGAGCTGTCAAATAACGGATTTCACTCTGTTCTGCCATAGTTTAAGCCTCCTCTTTTTTACCAAGCTTTGCACGACGCTTCTCGGCGTACTCAACGGCATGCTTGTCAAGTTTAACAGTCTGGAAACGAATCACCTTCTCGTCACGACGGAAAGCAGTCTCCAATGTCTTAATCACTTCTGGCTCAGCCTTGAACTCTACCAGGCAGTAGAAACCTGTAGACTTCTTCTGAATAGCATAAGCCATCTTCTTCAATCCCCAGGCCTCTTCGTTGATGATTTCTGCACCCTTATCGGTGAGAACCTTCTTGAATTTTGCGGCCGTTTCCTTCATCTGCTCATCAGACAAAACGGGAGTTAAAATGAAAACGGTTTCGTATTGATTCATACTACGTTAAAAAAATAAATTAATTAATTAATGTTTTGCTTAAAGCGGGTGCAAAGGTACAAAGAATAATTGAGAATTGACAATTGGCAATTGACAGTTACCCATTATTTAATGATTTTTAATATTTTTCACCCTTTTTCTGATGTCGAACATGCAAAACTGCACCTAAAACGATGATTATCAGCCCAGTAAGCAGCACCAGATTATAGCGGGTAAAACCTGAAAGATAACTGACAATCAAAAGGAGAGCACCAGCCAAAACCAGTGCTACTCCAAGATATGTATTTATAAGATTCTTCACAATCAGATATTACTCGTCGTCAACCTCAGGGGTGATAAGCTTATAACCCTTACCATGGATGTTAATAATCTCAATCTGTGGATCGTCCTTGAGATGCTTACGCAGCTTAGTGATATAAACATCCATTGAGCGAGCGTTGAAGTAGTTATCGTCGATCCAGATGGTCTTCAGAGCAAAGTCGCGCTGCAGAATCTCGTTAGAGTGGCTGCAGAGCAGAGCCAACAGCTCGTTCTCCTTGGTAGTAAGCTTGGTCTGCTTCTCACCAATCTGGAGCAGCTGCTTCTGGGTGTCGAATGTGAACTGACCCAGACGATATACTGTAGACTCACGGCTCTTCTTGCCCTTAGTACGGCGCAGGATAGCCTCAATACGGAATACCAGCTCCTCCATTGAGAAGGGCTTGGTGATATAGTCATCAGCACCAAGTTTGAAACCTTCGAGGATATCCTCCTTCAGAGTCTTGGCAGTAAGGAAGATGATGGGCACGTCGGTATTGGCTGAACGAATTTCCTGAGCGAGTGTGAATCCATCCTTCTTAGGCATCATCACATCGAGCACACAGATGTCGAATTTTGTCTTGAGGAAAGCCTTGAAGCCAGCCTCACCATCAGCACAGAGTTCTGCAACAAAGCCTTTGGCCTGCAAATACTCACGAAGCAGCATTCCGAGGTTCTCGTCGTCCTCGCAAAGCAAGATTTTCAGTTTGTCGTCGTTCATCATAATTCAAAATGTTTTTGAGTTAATACTATTTTTATTTTTATTAATTTTCGTCTTCTTTCAGCACGGGCAGCGATACAGTGAAAGTGGTACCCTTACCCAGCTCGCTATCGCACTTGATTTCACCATCGTGCAGGTTGATAATCTTCTTGACGTAAGCCAAACCCAGTCCGAAGCCTTTTACATCGTGAACATTACCTGTATGTACACGATAGAACTTTTCGAATATCTTCTTAACGTTCTCCTTCTTGATACCCTGACCTGTGTCGCGGATAGAGAAACAGAGTAGATCGCGCTCGTTCCACGTCTTTATATAAATATCGAGTGGTTCCTCGGGCTTGCGATACTTAACAGCGTTGTCCATCAGATTGGTAATGGCATTCTGGAAGTGAACCTCATCGACAAAGATAGCTGAGTCGACAGCCTCAATCTCAGTATAAATCTTACCACCAGTATGCTCTACACGCAGCGTGAACGACTGGGCGATATTCTCGATCATCTCGTTGAGGTCGAGCTCTTTCTTCTTGAACACAATACTTTTCTTATCAAACATCGACATCTGCAACACCTTCTCAACCAGGAAGCGAAGGCGCTTAGACTCATCGGTGATAACACCACTCAGGTGCTTGGTCATCTGCTCAGACTTAGTGACACTATCATCATTCATCATCTGCGCTGCAAGCGAGATTGATGCGATAGGAGTTTTGAGCTCATGAGTCATATTATTAATAAAGTCGTTCTTAATCTCAGTATAACGCTTCTGACGGAAGATGACCACAATAGTGAACAGGAATGTGAGCAGAAGCACCACAGTGAACACCACAGCAGGAATCATGAAGCGGATACTTGAGAAAATATAAGAGCTCATGTCAGGGAAGTGGATCTTGACAACACCATTCTTTGACGATGGGTCATTCTGGAACAAAGCCTGAGGAAAGAAATATTCCTCGCCTTCGGCCGAGTACTCTGGACAACGGTACACTTCACGACCATCTGATGTTTCAACACGCAGGTGATAAGGAATATTGATGCCATTGTTAAGCAACTCTGTACGTATATCCTGATCAAGGAGCTTGAAGTTAACGCGCTCCTTCAGGGGTTTGTCGCTAGCTGTATAAAGGATTTTATAAACCACCTCATCAAGAAGTGCCTTCTCATAAATATAGCGGTTTCGAACAATCTCCTGAAGCGACTTAGATGCCTCTGCAATAGAATTCTTATCAGTACGCAAAATCATGGCCTTGGGCACATTGGCAGGACGGATGGCAAATGTTTTGAGCTCGAAGCTAGAATATACAGTGCCATCATCGGCTGCAACAGCAAACTGGTGGGAGTGCTTAATGGTTCCATCAATACCATCGACCATCACAGAGTCCTGTTTGAACGCTTTACGCTCGGTTTCTTTCACATCCTTCATCAGATAACGCTGAGTCTCGTTCATCTCAAGATTACGTGATGCCTGATAAAGACTGCGTTTAACACTCTCATCGAACTGCTCCTTCTTCATCTTCACCATCGCATCGATGTATGAAATCTGAAGATAGAGCAGACCTACGAATGAGAGGCCCATTACTATTGCTATTGTCCAAATCGTACTTTTCTTCATATCGTGTGCAAAGATAAGAGATTTCTTAAAACGGAGAATCAAATATGTTAATAATTTATGGCATATTTTATAGAATTAACATATTTGAAGAATATTAGTTTCATATATTTAATTATAGAACAAAAAAAACTCCCCCTAATTAAGAGGGGGAGATAAAGGGGATCTGAGCAAAGGAATGATTAATCCTCATCCTTCATCTCTTCCTCATGCTGCTTGATCAGAGCCTGCTGAATATCGTTAGGCACGAGCTCGTAGCTTGAGAAACTGGTTGTGAACGAAGCACGACCACCAGTAATAGAACTCAGAGCGATAGAATAGCTTGAGAGCTCCTTGAGAGGAATCTTAGCACTCAACTTCTGATAACCAGCCTCGGAATCCATACCCATGATGATGGCACGACGACCCTGCAGATCGCTCATCACATCACCCATGTAATCGCTTGGTACAAGAACCTCAAGATCGTAAATTGGCTCGAGAACCTTTGGACCAGCCTCCTTAAAGGCTGCTGAGAAGGCATTACGTGCAGCCAACATGAATGAAAGTTCGTTAGAGTCAACTGGGTGCATCTTACCATCATAAACGATGACGCGAACGTCGCGGGCATAAGAACCTGTCAATGGGCCTTGCTCCATACGCTCCATTACACCCTTCAGGATAGCAGGCATGAAACGCATATCGATAGCACCACCTACAACAGAGTTGATAAATACCAACTTACCGCCCCACTCGAGGTTGATTTCTTCCTTACCCTTGATGTTCATCTTGAACTCCTGACCATTAATCTTGAAGCTTGTAGGATCAGGCATACCCTCAGTATAAGGCTCGACAATCAGATGCACCTCACCAAACTGACCTGCACCACCTGACTGCTTCTTGTGACGATAGTCGGCGCGTGCCATCTTAGTGATAGTCTCACGATATGGAATCTTTGGTTCGATATACTCAATCTGGATCTTCTCGTTGTTCTCCATACGCCACTTCAAGGTGCGCAGGTGGAACTCTCCCTGACCATGAACAATAATCTGGCGCAACTCCTTAGACTGCTCAACTACCCATGTAGGATCTTCCTGGCGCATCTTGGCCAGAGCAGCCATCATCTTCTCAGTCTCAGCCTCGTTAACAGCCTTGATGGCACGAGAGAACTTAGAGTTAGGATATTTGATGAAGTTGAACTTATTCTCTACATCCTTACCATTAAGGGTGTTGCCAGTCTTAACATCCTTAAGTTTAACGGTACAACCGATATCACCAGCAACAAGCTGATCAACCTGAATACGGTTGGCACCAGCACAAGCATAGATAGTACCAATACGCTCCTTAGAACCGCGATCGGCATTGGTAAGGTCGTCGCCACTCTTAACAACTCCGCTCATTACTTTGAAGTAAGATACCTCGCCAATATGTGGCTCGACACCTGTCTTGAAGAAATAGAGAGACTCAGGACCATTGGCATCAGCAGGAACATCCTGACCAGCAGCATTCTGGATAACAGGCATCTCGCTTACAAATGGTACAACATTACCCAAGAACTCCATAAGACGGCGCACACCCATATCCTTACCTGCACATACGCAGAATACAGGATAGATGCTACGAGTTACAAGCCCCTTACGGATACCCTCGCGCATTTCGTCTTCGCTCAAATCCTCGCTCTCGAAGAACTTCTCCATCAGTGTATCATCGCCAGCGGCAGCAGCTTCAACGAGCTTAGCCTTCCATTCCTTGGCCTTCTCCAACTGGTCAGCAGGGATATCCTCGATGATTGGAGCACCACCTTCAGGCTTCCATGAGTACTTCTTCATCAGGAGCACATCGATAACAGCATTGAATCCAGGGCCTGTAGCAATAGGATACTGAACTGGAACACAGTTAGGACCATAAACCTCCTTAAGCTGGTTTAGGATAGCATCGAAATCGCAATTCTCACGATCGAGCTGGTTAACCAGGAAAATAACTGGCTTATTGAGTTTCTCTGTATTTCGGAAAGCATTCATGGTTCCTACCTCTGGACCATACTGGCCATTGATAAGGATAACAGCCTGATCAGTAACGTTCATAGCGGTGATTGAACCACCTACGAAGTCGTCAGATCCTGGGCAGTCGATGATATTGAGCTTTTTGTTGTTCCACTCAACGTGGAATACAGTAGAAAACACCGAATAGCCATACTCCTGCTCAACAGGGAAATAATCGCTAACGGTGTTCTTTTGCTCTACAGAGCCACGACGCTTGATAATACCTGCTTCAAAAAGCATACTTTCGGCAAGAGTAGTCTTGCCGCTACCCGCACTGCCAATGAGTGCAATGTTTTTAATCTCGTTAGTCTGATATACCTTCATATTTTTTGGTTTTTAGGTGAATATTCGATATCGGGCACTAAATTAGGCATTTTTTGAGAAAACACCAAAAGTTTCTTTTATTTTTTAAACTAAATTTGTAATTTTGTACCCAAAATGGCAGGATTATACATTCATATTCCGTTTTGTAGCAGCCGATGTGTGTATTGCGGCTTCTATTCGACAACGGGGCTGGAGCTCCGCGAGAGGTACACTGATGCTATAATTAGTGAACTCAAGATGAGGGCTACAAGCGAAAATATCAGCACCATTTATCTAGGAGGTGGAACTCCATCGCAGTTAAGCATCAAACAACTTGAAAGTATCCTTACGACCATATATATATATAATAAGGTGGAAGGCACGTCAGAAGTAACCATAGAAGTAAACCCTGACGATATCAACCTAGAATTTGCAAAGTCACTTTACGCAATGGGCATAAACCGCGTCAGCATGGGGGTACAGACTTTCAGCAACGAACGATTGAGATTTCTACATCGTAGGCATAATACTTCGCAGGTACCTCATGCTGTGGAGACACTGTTCAAAGCCGGCTTCAGGAACATCAGCATCGACCTGATGTATGGATTCCCAGAGCAGACGCTAGACGAGTGGAAAGCAGATATCGACAAGGCATTAGAACTGGATGTTGAGCATATTTCAACTTACTGCTTGATGTATGAAGAGGGTACCCCACTCTATAGATTGCTGGAACAAGGCAAGGTGAAGGAAATAGACGAAGAGTTGGAACGAAAGATGTACTACACGCTGATAGAGCGCTTAGAATCAGCAGGATACGAGCATTATGAGATATCCAACTTTGCCCAAAAAGGCTATCGCAGCAGGCATAATAGCAACTATTGGAAAGGCATTCCATATATCGGAATAGGTGCAGCAGCCCACTCATACGACATAAGAACCCGCAGTTGGAATGTAGCAAACATACGCAAGTATATAGAAGCCATGGAACGTGGAGAACGACCTTATGAAGAAGAGATCATTGATGACAACACACGTTATAACGACACCGTTACTGTGGCCTTGAGAACAAAAGAGGGACTAGACCTTACTATCCTACCCGATAATCAGCACCAATACTGTATAGCCAACGCCAAACGCCACATTGAGGCCAACCTGCTAAAATTGGAAAACAATCATCTGGCGCTAACAAAAGAAGGTTTGTTTGTTAGCGATATGGTTATGAGTGATCTGATGATTGTTTAATGTCTGAACCTCTTTATTGCAAAGTAATAATAGGCTATTAATAACGGATAACCTATATAATATAAGGTGGTTATACTGAATACCGTATATAACACAGCACATACGGCAGCCAAACCTATAAGATAAAGAATTGCCTCGCCAAGTGGCAACATACGTGATACATCGTCAGTTGTAGCAATAGCAACAATGATAAGAGCCCAAACAGACGACACGAAAACACCAAGCCAGAAAGGCAACGCAAAAGGATTGAGTGAAGGATGATAATAGAAATGTCGCCATGTCTCTGGACCAAACAACTGAATACTACTATAAAGCACTGCAGATGAGGCAATGAGCAAGCACAAAGCAGTAGGATAAAATGACTTGATATCATTGAAATGCACAATCTTACAGCCCTTGCGCATCAATAAACGAAGACCATAAGCAGCTCCTGTAAGCACGCAGAATGCTAAGAATACCAGAAGATGGGTATTAGAGAATGTATCGATAAACTGACTGATGGGATCATCTGGTGACACCTTAGACAAAAGTTCATTCTCGTGAACCCAACCAAAGGTTAGTTGGTCGCGCGCCACCTTTACCCATATTGAATCGATAGTATCTGAGGGAACGGTCTTAATATCAGCCACTACTACATGCTCATGACGACGGATTGTGATGGAATCCTTCTTTTTCTCCTCGCCAATAGATTCAAGTTCTATGCTCACGACCTCAGGCACAGACATATCCTCAGGCTGTTGGGCCACAACAACAAGCGAATCGCCTGTAACTACGAAATTATAGTTCTGGGTGTAGTGATGAGTAGTATAGAACGATATTGAATCGAGCTGCTGCTCAGTAAGATCCCATGCATCAGGAGTGATGGGACCGCGATTGTAGCAGCCACATAGCAAAACCGAAACAAACAGAATACTAACGAGTCGACGCATAGACATTCATCTGACAGTGTTTACAATCAAACTCAAGTTGGAAACGGCGACCATCGCCCAATACCAGAGAAAGTGGTTCGCGCCATGTGGGGCGTTTTCCACCACGCTTTACACAGTAGCCAAGGCTATATCGTAAGCAATGACGACACTGCATAATAGGACCATCACCACCTTTAAGCTCATAGGCAGATAATTGATCAGTGCCATAGAAGACTGCACTTTGGTGGTTAGAGATATTATTTTGGTAGCTGAGTTCTTTTACGCCTGAATTAACACCTACCTTAGCCTTTTTAACCTCGCGACTAGAATCAGCAAGCTTCTCGACCAACCGCCTACGCATATCGGATAGCTGGCTATTAGGAATGAAGTAATTAAAGTCTTCAGGCACATTAACCTCAGTACACTCGTAAATGGTATCACCAAGCTTAGAAAGCTGACGAACAAGATTCTCACGAGGAGATTTCTGCGCTAACTGATGTTCTGCTGCGATATGCAAAGTGGTATTATTAGCGCTCAATTCAAAGCCATCATCTACAGCTCGCAAATCTATGCTGATAGGAATCTTTCGAGTAGCACTAGATTTCGACAAGATACGCTCGAACTCCTGATCATTATTACGATACAATGCCATTCCTGGACGCAATCCTTCTGGCATCTTGAAAGGATAAATGCGATTACCAACTACACGATTTGCACGAAATCCTTCGAACTGGCGATCAGCATTCAAGAAACACAACCCATCACCATTAGTAAAGCTAGCAGTACCTGCGACATTAAACGAATCGTGACGAATCTCCTTAACCTTACCCACAAATTCGCCTACAGCCTTAGGAGTATCAAAAGAAGCAATATCTGGCTGGCGGCCATTAACAAAATAGGTAGTGTATCCACGATTAAAAGTGCGGCTGAGATTCGGAGTGAAAGCATATTCGCATCGCCCCCTAGAAGCACGACAATATTCATCAGAATGTTTGCGGATAAAGGCATTAAGACGCTCGCTATAAGCAGCTGTAACATTTTTAACGTATGCCACATCCTTGAGTCGGCCCTCAATCTTAAACGATACAGCTCCAGCGTCAATAAGTTTCTCCAGATTATCACTCTGATTCATATCTTTGAGCGAGAGCAGATAACGTTCATGCTCTATCTCAGCGCCATCAGCATCGACAAGTGAGAAGCGCATACGACAGAACTGAGCACATTCACCACGATTGGCACTACGCTGAAAACAGTTCTGGGATGCATAACAAATGCCTGAATAGCTTACACACAAGGCTCCATGAACGAACACCTCAAGCTCGATACCAGGCACCTCACGATGAATCTCAGTTATTTCTTCAGCAGACAACTCTCGTGCCAAAACCGCTCTCGAGAAACCTAATTGCTTCAACCAACGCACCTTATCAGCTGTACGATTGTCAGTCTGCGTGGAAGCATGAATCTCGAATGGTTTGCCATCCATAAATTGCAGCAAGCCCATATCCTGCACCAATATGGCATCGACACCAATCTCTGCCAATTGATCAATCAACTTACGAACATCATCAAGTTCAGCATCATAAACAATAGTGTTCAGCGTTACATATATCTTAACGCCAAAAGGATGAGCATATTCGCACAACTGACGGATATCATCAACACTATTGCCCACTGCAGCACGGGCTCCGAATTTTGGTGCTCCAATATATACGGCATCAGCACCATGATCAATGGCAGCAATACCACAAGCCAGATTCTTGGCGGGAGCTAATAGTTCTAAAGGAGTCACTAGACCTATTTGATTTCGTCAATATTATACGGAGTTTCCTGATAAACGTAATAGTTTATCCAGTTGGAATACAACAGATTGGCATGTGCACGCCAAGTTACAAGTGGCTCATTATCTGGATTATCATCGCGATAATAGTTCTTGGGCATGTCTACATCATCACGTACTCCCTTATCACGTTTATACTCATTATCAAGTGTATTTGGCGCATACTCCAAATGGCCAGTAATAAAGAACTCACGTCCACCACGAGCCATCACCATACTTACACCACTCTCCTTAGATTCAGCTAGAAGAGTAAGTTCTGGATTGGCTAAGACATCCTCACGATGAATCTCGGTATGACGACTATGAGGCATCATAAACACATCGTCGAACCCACGGAATATGGGCAGATGCGTTACCACCTGAGTTTGTGGGAAGATGCCAAACATCTTCTTTTTGAGCGGATACTTAGGCACACCATAGTGATAATAGAGTCCAGCCTGTGCAGCCCAACAGATGAACAGTGTACTTGTTACATGGTTTTTTGCCCAATCAAAAATGTCAGTAATCTCATCCCAATAAGTTACATCCTCAAACTCCATCGTTTCAACAGGAGCACCTGTAATAATCATGCCATCGAACTTCTCGTTTCGCATAGACTCGAAGTCACGATAAAACATCATCATATGCTCGATTGGAGTATTTTTGGGAGTATGACTCTTAAGTTTCATAAAATTGATTTCCATCTGCAATGGAGTATTCGACAGCAATCTAACCAAATCTGTCTCTGTAGTAATCTTAAGAGGCATCAGGTTAAGAATAACTATCTTAAGCGGACGGATATCCTGAGTAGTGGCCCGCGAGTTATCCATAACAAAGATATTCTCGTTCTTGAGAATATCGATGGCGGGCAGTCTGTCTGGTAATCTTAAAGGCATTTCTTATATTTCCTATCTTTTAAAACTGCAACACACAACACGATACGTTGTCTAAACCTCCTGCTGCCACAGCGGCATCGCAGAGATTGTTTGCATCAGAACCATTTGTAAGTAATGTGGTAAGGATATGGTCAGGCAGCATGTCAGTAAGACCATCGCTGCATAACATGTAAACGTCGCCTGCCTTAACATCAGCAGTAATCTTAACTATATCAATGAAAGATGTAGAACATCCGCCTCCAATACAGTTGGTAATGATGTTCGAGTGTTGAGATGAACCCAGCATATTGCTAAGCGAATGATCGGAAGTGAGTTGGGTAAGCTCACCATCGCGGAAACGATACAGACGACTATCACCACAGTTAAGCGAATAGAATTCGCCCTCATAGAAGGCCAATCCAACTAAAGTGGTACCCATTCCCTTGTACTGTTCATCACTACGTCCCTTTGACGCTACGATATTGTTAATAGAATCCAACCACCCTACCATCATCTCGTTGATACCACCAGGATTCAGTCCCGTTGGCAAATCATGGAAGAAGAACTGAAGATTGTGCAACGCATCACTACTAGCCACATCACCACGATTATGGCCACCCATGCCATCTGCAACGGCTACAAGATAGCGATCGCTATTAGTCAAATCTACTCGTGTTTTAAAGCCATCATTTCTCACAAAATGGTTTCCAACAAGTACCATGTCTTCGTTCTGACTACGTACGCAGCCCACCTTACTGGCAGAAGTTATGTGTATTGTTATCATTTTATCTAAGTAATACTAAACTATCTTATTATAACTTGGAGGTTTATGTTGGCAATAGTGAGCACATCACCATTGTTCAACGACATTTCGACATCAGGCTGAATTGGGCGCTGGTTGACTCGTGTACCATTCGACGAATGTTTATCAATAACACACCAACCTGAATCGGGTTTGTACTTTAACTGGGCATGAACACCCGATACATAAGAATGCTGTTCGAAGAACTGGATATACGGTCCCTTACGGCGACCGATAATAGCTCCGTTCATAGCAACGATTCGTATATTGAGGCTTTCATTAGCTAATGTCAGTACTGGTAGTCCTCCACGAGAAGGACCTGCCTGAGAAATAGAGATGCTTGGTCCCATAGACACGCTCGACGAAACGTTAGATACACTAACGCTGACGTTCGCATCTGGTTGCTTTTCAACAGCTTTCTCATGTCGCGAAACCATCAAGCCGCCACAACGTGTGCAACGCCTTCCTAGTCCCACATGACCGCACTGCTTACAGAAAAGCAACTCCTGCCCACATTGGTCACAGAAATGGGAATCGTCTTCTATTCCTTCTTTACATGCTGGACAAATAATCATCTTTCTTTAAATATCTTCTGGTAGTATAATCTGATATGTTTCCTTCGTAACCTGATCAGGCGGCAGCATAGATACACGCTGTGACAACTTCTGGATGGTAGAATCGAGCAGGTTGCGCATCTCGCGAGCATTGCCCCAAGAGTCGCTCTTGGCAAGCACCATCTTGTAAATCTTATCGAGTGCCTTGAGCTCAGACTCAGGCGACAGCTTGTACTGCTCCTTTTTAGCCATGTGCTTGTAGATGGCAAGCAGCTCGTCAGGATCGTAGTCGTCAATGTGTAATTTATGAGTGAATCTGCTGGCAAGTCCTGCATTCATCATCAGGAACTCTTCCATCTTATCCTTATAACCTGCGGCTATCACTACAAACTTACCACGATCGTCTTCCATTCGCTTCATCAGAGTGTCGATGGCTTCCTTACCGTACATATCGCCACCATCGCTCAGCGTATAGGCTTCATCGATAAACAAGATACCACCCATCGCCTTATCGCACATGCTGTTAACGATCTTTGGCGTCTCACCCATATACTTTCCTACAAGTGTAGCACGGCTTGCCTCGATGACACGCGATGTTGGCAGGATGTCCATTGCCTGGAGTATCTCACCCATCTTGCGTGCTATCGATGTCTTACCTGTTCCAGGGTTACCAGTAAGGATAAAGTTCATAGCCATTTGCTGAACATTACCAGCCCCCATTGCAGCACGCTGCTTCATGAACATGCTCTGTACAGCCAAACGGCGGATGGAATCCTTGACACTGCGCATGCCAATGAACTCTTCGAGTTCGTTGAGTACCACATCGAGTGGACGCGCAGCCTCGCCCTGCGACAATGGCAGATCGTCCTTGGTAAGTGCATACATATCGGCCTCTTGGAATCCTGGATTTGTCATCTCCTTTACAAGGCGCTGACTCTGACGCTCAACAGCCTCGTTGAAAATGCGACGTGCCTCACGAGCATTACCAAAGTTCTTGTCGCGACGCAGATAGAGCTGTTCGAACAACCTATGGATAGCAGCCTTAGTATCCTCGTCGACAGTAAAGTTCTTACCAGCAGCAAGATTCAAGAAAATCTCTGTCAACTCGTCTGGTGTATAGTCGTCGAAGTGAATAGTTTGTGTGAATCGACTCTTCAAACCTGGGTTTGAATCGATAAAGTCGTGCATGTTGTCAGTATATCCAGCAACAATACAAATGAACTTACCACGATCGTCTTCCAAACGTTTCAACAAGGTGTCGATTGCTTCTGCCCCGAACGTATCGCCATCACTCGACTTAAGTGTGTATGCCTCATCGATAAACAGCACACCACCAAGAGCTTGATCAACTAATTGGTTGGTCTTAATCGCAGTCTGACCAGAGAATCCAGCCACCAACTTAGAACGGTCGGCTTCAACAAGCTGTCCTCTTGCTACAACACCAAGTGTCTTGAAAATGTCAGCCATGATTCTGGCGACAGTTGTTTTACCAGTACCAGGATTACCTGTAAATACATAATGCTTGCCTTGGAAGGTATCGGTTTCGCCACGAGCAATCTGCAGATTGAGGAATGCAGTGAGGTTCGAGATTTCCTTCTTGACACCAGAAAGTCCAACAAGTCCGTCGAGTTTCTTCAGACAGTCTGTAGCACTTACAGTCTGTGGTGCATCGTATGGGATATCCTCCTGAACAATGGTCATCAACTCCTCGTTGCTCATCATAGAGATGTTTACACCCTGCAGACGTTGAGCCTGTTTCTTACAAATCTGATCGAAGAGTGTACGCATGGTACGACCATTTGCGAAATCCTTGTCACGCGAGTCGTACATCTCCTTAATCATCTTCTGAGTGATAATCTCTGCTTCTGGCGAGAAGATATATTTCTTCTGCTTGGCAAATACCTGCATAATCTGGTACAACTGCTCAGGCGAGTAGTCCTTGATATCGAGGAAATAGTTGAAACGACTGCGGAAGCCTGGGTTAACACGGAACAGGTTCTCCATTTCAGTGCGATAACCTGCAGCAATCACAATAAACTGTCCGCGATCATCCTCCATACGCTTCATCAGTTTTTCCAAAGCCTGTGCACCTTGGGCATCTCTATCGCCAGAAGCACTTACAGGAGCTAGCGTATATGCCTCGTCGACAAACAAGATTCCACCCTTTGCCTTATCGCAGAGTGCATCAACCACCTTAGGCGTTTCGCCTTGATACTGACTCACCATCTTGGCACGATCCACTTCTACTACATGACCGCTATCCAAATATCCGATTGCGGCTAATATCTCACCTAATTTACGAGCGATGGTAGTTTTACCAGTACCTGGATTACCTGTAAGGATGATGTGCATAGACATCTTCTCCTGCTCGCCAAGCCCGCGTTCTGCACGCTGCATAGCATTCTGTACCGAGTAGGCCATCTCTTTAACGGCAGCCTTAACCTCATCCATACCAATATATGTATCCAGATCTTTAAGAATATCCTCAACAGAGCGTTCCTCAGGAACATATCCCTTGATGTCGCCAATCTCTACCCTTGTGGCATTTGCACCACGACTGATATACTGGGTAAATATATCCTCTGCAGTTTTGTTGGCTAGATGTGCGTTTCCAAAGGTCTCGTCCTTTATCTTTACCTGATACTTGAAGAAACGTGACAGTTGACTTTCTGCCTCAGGAGAGAATTCAGTAATACCATACTTGAAACGCAAATCCATCTTACATATCTCAGTAAGTTCCTGATAACCAGGAGTTGTCATGCGGAACGTATACTTGAATCGGTTGGCTACAGCCGGGTTACTCTCTAAGAAGTCTTCCAATCCCTTCGTCAATCCTGATATGATTACGATAGGGTTGTCTTCCCACTTATCCATCTCGACAAACAGTTTATCGAGTGGGTTAACCTGATTAGAATACTTATCTGGTAATAGCTTCTGCACATTGTCGAAGAACAATATACCATTCTTTGCCTTCTTGATATTATCATCCCACTTGTCGACAAATCGCTGGTAATCTACTGCATCTACCATCGTCAGCTTTGGCTTTTCAATAATCTTGTGCTGGTAGAAGTAATCGCGCAGAATCTCGGCCAATGCAGTTTTACCCGTACCCGTTTCACCAATCACAATGGCGTTTACTGATATACGGGCATTAGAGATATCCTTGCGAGAACGCAGAAACGTATAGGTATCGACAATGGTTTTGAGCTGGTTCTTCACTTCATCTAGTCCAACCAGTTTATCAAGCAGATCAGTGCTTGCAAGTGGTTGACCGCACCACTTGCAGAACTTTGCTATGCTTCTGTTTTCTTTATGACAATTCTGACAAACCATTTTATGTTATGCGTCTCTATCTAAATTCTTAATTATGTTAGCTGGTGCTTCCTTCATGTGACTGTTTGGATTACTGATATTCAACATTTTGGGGCTGAACAACACGAATGATATCACGAATACAAGCATAAGCAAACTCCACAGTACGTAGTGTAGAACACTCTCACCACTAATTGAGCGCACCTGATCAGTAACATCGTTCAACAATCCGAACTTAGACCCCTTGAACTTATAAGACCTAGCCTTGAAGGTATAGAACAGCGGCTCTATAAGATTCGACTTGACATCGTTTTCCAGAACCTCCGATATCAATCTGCTATCGGCTTTTTCGTCGCCTCTGAAGTCGGTAAGGTGACAAACCAGCATGTATATTAACGTTATTACTACAACTGCCACATTAAACAGTGTGGGATGCGATGCTCCTATATATTTTAATATTATAATAGGTATAAAGCATGTAAATGCACCAACCAGCCCCCAGAAGAAGGAGAACATGAAGTCATAACCCTTAAAGAACGAACGTGTGGCCACAATTAATCCAGTCATACCTCCCAAAGGTATTCCGATACTGATAAACGTATGACTAAGTATGTAGGCAGGATTGGTTACTCCAAATATAATAACAAATACCAGCCATATACCACTTAAGGCATAGAATGCCATACGCCACAGATTTTCCTTAGCTTTAGCCCTCTGCCAACTGTCCTTAACATGCTTAACACGCTTCTGGGTTTCATCTCTGGCATCAATAAAGCGCTTATAGTATCGCTGCGATGGATCAATCTTTCCCATTGCCATCAACCAGTCTTCAACAGCATGCTCGTACGAATACTCCTGAGCAAAGTCGGCATTGGGATCTTCATGATAAAATGCAGCCATCCATTGAGCTAATGACCCACTACGCATCTCGTTGCGGAATTGCTGCATCTTCTTGCTCTGCAGATTTCGTCCATCAGCATATTCAATACCATCAGGCATAGTGTAGGTTGGTGTAACGCCCAAAATTCTACAGAATCTGTAAACTGCAGTCTTTGCATCGTAGGCACCAAGGCGCTCTTTATTCTCATCACTCTTGAAGTCGAAACAACGTTGATGCTCGTTATACATCTCAGTCCACCCATGCAACTGAGCATAATATGCAAATCGACCATCAAGTTCGAGCATATCCCTCATCTCCTCCTCAAACTCCTTGTCGCTTAGATTCTGAGCTTTATGCAGTCGAGCGTTAAGCAATTCACCCACCTGCATTGGAGTAAAGGCATTGGCTAGATCGTAGGCTGAATCACGATTCAGGTTATACAACACCTTATAGGCTAAATTAGTTGAGTAAGGCTGCCCGTTAATCATAATCCTAAGACTCTCACAAGCCATCAGATCCTCATGACTATACATCCATGCCAACAGTCGACCATCAGTAAGACTGTGCCACTCATCTTCAGTAATATCTTCGTTACTGAAAGCACTTACTATTTCGTTGATGGTCGAAGATGGATGCTTGGTCATAAATGGTATCTCTGGGTCTACCTCGAGCACAATCTTCATGATGGCCACCCTGACCTCATCCTTATTGGTACGATCTATCCCTTTAAAATAAGAACGTAGACGCTCTACATCACAACTTGTGTGGGTCTCGACATAGAGATAGAATGGATCGTTTTCGTTATTAAGTGTAAGTGCATATTCATCCTGATTACTCAACAACGATATACAGATACTATGAATATCATCACATAGAGATCCTCTAAGATCCTTATATGGATATGTAGGTTCCATAGCATATACCGACGCCATCAGTCCTGCCCTCTGATCAATCGGATAACGCTTAGTAATAATATCCTTAACAATGGTACTAAGCTTGCTATTTCCACAAGCCTCGAGCCATTGGGTTATACGTCCATTATACAGATAACCTATTGCAACCTTCTCGTTGGCCAACAAAAGCGGAATCAACTCGTGTATATTATCAGCTACAAGATTTCGTTCCGGGTCAACAATAAAGCTCTTATATTTAAGGAATGGTGATGACAGGTCTACCTTAGGACTCTCGCCAAGGAACCACTGCTCTACCTGCTCGTATCCCCAGCGGTTTATTGGGTTTACAACCGTCAAACCCATCACCAGCAGTTTTATACGCTCTGGCAGCTCATTCATGTGTGGAATACGTCCTTCGTTCTTCTGACGCATCATCACTCGTTCATTGGTACTCATAGGTGATTCACCTAACCAGAGTGTCATCAGACTAATACCCAACGAATAAAAATCAGCCTTTGGCGAAATCTCTACCACACCGTCGATTACGTCAGAATACATCTCAGGAGCAGCATAAATTGGTGTACGAGCCTGAGTAGTCTTGTGGGCCTTACCATCGTCCTCTATCATACTCGAGATACCAAAGTCGCCCAGTACAAGTTCTGTATGTTCCCTATCACGGAAGAAAAAGTTTCCAGGCTTGATATCTTTGTGCAGAATGCGCATCTGATGACAATATGCCAAAGCAGCAGCTCCTTGCAGAGCAATACGACGGAACTTGTCCATATCCCCCTCAAGTTTATATTCTGCCATCGATCCTCCGTGCAGATATTCCATCAACTCATAATAGCGATGCTTTCCGTCAACATATGTCTTACCATAGTCGAAGACCTTAACAACCATCTCGAAGTCGAAATTCAGCACAGTTTGCAGAATATCTCTGTTTACATCGAAGTTGGGGTAATAGATTTTAAGCACATACTCCTGCTTGTCTTTTTCAACCAGGAACACCTGCGCCTCACCCGTATTCTCACTTAGAATCTGAACTCGCTTATAGTTCTGCCCCTTCAATACAAATATATTCTCATCGACCTCGTTACGCTGCTGCTTAAGTTTATTAGCTCTTTGAGTATTGCTAGCTGAAGAGATAATCGAGATGTTAATGTTTGGACGAACCTTTGCCTGTCCTTGAAGTTGTGCTGCACGTTTGGTTCCTCCTTCTGATTGTGGTGGAGGAGCTACAGATGACGCAGAAGTTGCTGGAGTTATAGGCTGATTAAATCCTGCAGCACGAACCGTTCCACTAGGATTGCCTCCCCCAGCACCCACAATCTCTATAACGGGTTTGGGTGCAGACATTTTTGGAGCCTCATGTTTTGGTGCTACAGGCTCTTCTATTGGCATCTGAGGCATCTGTGGAACGCGGATTGTGCCATCCAACGATTTATTTGCCGACGGTTTTTCGTTCATCGACATATCTACCATTGGCATTGCTGCACGAATGGTTCCATCCAATGGTTTATCTGGCTCTTCGTTTTGGGGAGAAGCCATAGGGACAGGATCGAAGTTTGTTGCACGTACAGTTTTGTCTATACTAACCTCTTCGTTCTCGTTTACCGTATTATGTGGAGTTCGAACCGTACTCATTAGATATCGTCTTTAATTTCTTTTCTAGTACCCTTACCAAGAATAATCCATTTTCCACCCATTTGCGGTTTAGCGCATCCGCAAGGACTTGAGTGTAACGCATGTTTAAAGTTGCATTCCCAAGCCAATCTAACGCCCTGAGGCTTGCAGGCCATAGCATAATTACGAACCTGGGCTGGTTTGGGTTGTGGTTGCTGCGCCATTTGGTCAAGCAGACGCGACAACATATCCATGCGCTCCTGTTTCTTCCTATCATACTCTTCTTTGCTCATAACCTTATGCTCCGTAAGATTGGCATCAACACGATCCAATCCACGATCTTGAGCTAGCAACATCAACACCCTCTGTCGCAACTCCTGACTCTTACGGTCTCTTTCCTTGTCTTTCTCGTTTACATAAGGAATCTTCTGCTCCAGTTGTTGCAACTCGTCTGCAATTTTCTGCATCTGCTTGAATTCTGGCATCTCCAGAATCTTCTCTCTCAGTTGGCGAGCTTCTTCTGTAAGAGGCGTGCCGCACTGCTTACAAAAAGAGAAATCATTCAAGGTTCTGCAGACAGGACAAACGATACCTCCTCTAGGACTACCACATTCTGGACAGAATGCCTCAGTTCCAGTAAGGTAGGCACCACAGAATGAGCAAACATCTTTTCGGATATAATGCCGACAGCTCTCGCAAAAATCTGCATCTGCATCAACTTCAGCTCCACAATTAGGACATGTAGTCATTCCTATAGCATTACCACATGTTGCACAGAACAACGCATCAGGTTCATTTAACGCACCACAGTGGGGACAAGCCACTCCGTTTGCTGCATTCATCTGCATTGCCTGCTGATACTGAGGTTGTTGCACAGGGCGCTCACGATAAAGTGGATCGCGCTGTAAAGGTTCTGAACCGCGTGAGGTTCGATCGGGGTTTAGTGTAATATCGTTCATCTCTTGTTGGAATTTTAACTTAAGTTAGGTGCAAAGATAAAGAAAAAAATCAATTCAACAAAAAAAACCGCCGTAAATTTACATTTACGACGGGAAAATATGTATTTTTTTGATTTAGATTACCACAAATCGAGACGTTCCTTCTTAGGAATGAACATCTTGTCACCCTCTTTCACGCCAAACGCTTCATACCAAGCATCAATGTGAGGCAGAGCTCCATTAACGCGCCAACGTCCCAATGAGTGAGGATCGCTCTTTGTGCGATTACGTATTTCAGCTTCGGTGATATTACCAGCCCAAACACCTGCATACGCATGGAAGAAACGCTGATCGGCAGTCAACCCATCCTTATTGCCAAGTTTATTGTATTTAGTAGCATTCTTATATGCTGTCCATGCAACCTGCAAACCACCATGATCGGCAAGGTTCTCACCCAGAGTCAATCGACCATTAGCCTTAAGATCGGGCAATACATTAATATTCGAGAAAAACTCTGCATATCTATCAGTCCTTTCTGTAAAGTTATTTCCGTCAGACAAAGTCCACCAATCGTGCATATTACCATCCTTATCAAAACGGCGTCCCTGATCATCAAATCCATGCGTCATCTCGTGACCGATAACCACTCCGATGGCGCCATAGTTAAACGCGTCGTCTGCACTCATATCAAAGAATGGATACTGCAGAATACCTGCTGGGAAACATATTTCATTAGTAGTGGGATTATAATAAGCATTAACCGTCTGTGGATTCATGTGCCAATCATCACGATCCACAGGCTTGCCTACAGTATGCTCAATACGCCAAGCGTTCCAGAACTTAGAGCATTCCTCCATATTTTCGTAATAAGATTTGGCAGGATCGATATTCAATTTTGACATATCAGTCCACTTGTCAGGATATCCCACCTTTACATAGAAAGTATTCAATTTCAGCAAAGCGTTAACCTTAGTAGAATCGTCCATCCAACTCTGTGCGGCAATACGCTCGCCTAATGCAATCTGGAGATTCTTAACAAGCGTAAGCATGCGTTGCTTAGCTGCTTCAGGGAAGTACTTCTCAGCATATATCTTACCTAAAGCTTCTCCCATAACGCGTTCAACCTGACTAGTGCTACGCTTCCACAAAGGATGATTCTCCTTACGACCAGAACGAATTCGACCGTTAAAATCAAAACTCTCAGCTGCTGTTGCGTCACTAAGGTAGTTTGCAGCACCAGATATTACGCCCCACTCCATCACGTCACGATACTCAGCGGACTTAATGCTGCCAACCAGTTTATTGGCACCAACCAAGAAGTCTGGCTGACCTACAACCATTTCTTGAATATATTTAGTGTCAATGCCCTTAGCATTCATCACCTTTACAAGCGGCAGATTAGGATACTTCGCCTCAAATTCCTTCAAAGTCATCTTATTATAGTTAGCCTCTGGATCACGCAATTCTGTACGACTCTTGCTTACCTTAGCCAACTCTGTTTCCACCCTCATGATATTCTGCATCTTCTTTGTAGCAGCGCTCTTACTGAACCCAAAGAGCTGGAACATCTTTACAACATGCTTCTTAAAAGCTTCTCTAATATCAGCAGTAGCCTTATCGTTATCAAGATAGTATTCCTTCTGACCCAAAGAAAGACCACCTTGATATACGCTCAGAATATTCTGTGTTGCATTCTTTTCATCTGCACCAAAACCTGCATAAAAGAACTCCTGCTCTCCATAAGGAGCCTGTTCTAATTGAATAGCAAGCAACTGCTTGTTAGTTTTGGCAGCCTCCAAACGTTTAATCAAAGGCATCACTGGCGCAACCCCTTCTTTATTTCTACGAGTTGAGTCCATTGCCAGTTTGTACAGATCACTAAGTTTCTGCTCGATGGTTCCTTTTGCATAGGTATTGCTTTGCAACTCGCTCAAGATACCATTAATTCGCTTGTCATTAGTTTCCTGCAAACGATCAAAACTACCATAACGCGAATAAGCAGCAGGTAGCGGATTGTTCTTCATCCAACCACCACAAGCGTACTCGTAGAAGTCGTCGCCGGGACGTACACTCTTGTTCATGTCGGACTGATGTAAGCCCGAGCCTAGTTCTGTTTGCGCTGTAGCCATCATAGATATTGATGCCATAGCCACAATTGTTAATAATTTCTTCATTTTTTAAAAACCTAGTTATTCTTTAATTTTGCTTGATATGATTCTAATGCTTCGCAAGCTTGTTCCCAGCGATCCACCTCGCAGTCCAACTCAAACTTAACGTCGGTATATAGGGTCACTAGCTCCATGTTGGCGGCATTTTCGGGCTTCATCAGCTCCTCGTCCAACTCCTTCAGCCTAGCCTCCAATTTCTCTACAGCAGCTTCCCTTTCTTTTACATAATGCTCGTATTTGCTTATCTTTCTTTGCACCGCCTTGCGCTCCTCGTAACTCAACGCCTTTTTCAGCGGTTCTTGCGGAATATCTACAGAGTCCATGTTGCCGGTAGCAACGGGTGAGCCCGATGCAGAAGCCGAAACAACGGGATTGGCAGGTGATGCTGCAGCTGCGGACTTGACGCCTAGCTGATCAAGGTCGTTAATCTTTTTGGCACGCAAGAAGTCATATATACCACCTAAGTGCTCACGAACCTTTCCGCCACCAAACTCATATACCTTAGATACGAGTCCATCTAGGAACTCACGATCGTGACTTACAATAATGGCAGTTCCGTCAAACGCCTTAATAGCCTCTTTCAATACATCCTTTGATGGCATATCCAAGTGGTTGGTAGGCTCGTCAAGTATCAGCAGATTCACAGGTTCCAACAGCAACCGTATCATAGCCAGACGACTACGTTCTCCACCGCTCAACACCTTTACCTTCTTATCACTCTCCTCGCCTCCGAACATAAAGGCGCCCAGAATATCGTTAATCTTCAGTCGTATCTCACCTTTAGCTACATAGTCTATCGTCTGATATACGGTCAGATTTTCATCAAGCAATTGTGCCTGATTCTGGGCAAAATAGCCTATCTGAATATTATGGCCAACCTTCAATTCGCCTGTAAATGGAATCTCCCCCATAATACACTTCACGAGAGTCGATTTACCCTCACCATTTTTTCCCACAAAGGCTACTTTCTCACCACGTTTTATGGTCAGAGTAACATGGTCAAAAACAGTATGGTCACCATAATCCTTACGTACTTCATCGCAGATTATTGGGTAATCACCACTTCGCAAACAAGGAGGAAACTTCAAGTGCATAGCCGAGTTGTCCACATCGTCTACCTCTATTGGTACAATCTTCTCCAACTGTTTTATCTTTTGCTGAACCTGTACAGCTTTGGTCGCCTGATAACGAAAACGTTCTATAAATGCCTTCATATCAGCAACTTCCTTTTGTTGATTCTCGTAAGCCCTCAACTGTTGTTCACGTCGTTCCTTACGCAGTACTACATATTCATTGTACTTAACCTTATAATCGATAACCTTGCCGCACGATATCTCAAGCGTACGATTAGAAACATTATTTATAAATGCACGATCGTGACTTACCAACACTACTGCACTCGAACTTTGCGCTAGGAATTGTTCTAACCACTGTATAGATTCTATGTCCAGATGGTTTGTTGGCTCATCAAGCAACAATACGTCAGGCTTTTGCAACAGGATCTTTGCCAATTCTATACGCATGCGCCATCCACCCGAAAACTCGCTCGTGGGGCGCTCAAAGTCGGTGCGTTCAAATCCAAGACCAGTCAGCGTACGTTCTATCTCGGCCTCATAGTTCTCAGCCCCCATCATCATATATTGCTCATGCTCGGTGGTATACTTCTCAATAAGTGCCAAATAGCTCTCACTCTCGTAGTCTGTTCGTTCGGCAAGCTCCTGATTCATTCTGTCCAGTCTTTCCTTCATCCGCTTATTATCAGCAAAGGCTTTTTGTGCTTCCTCTCTAACAGTTGTGTCATCTTGCAATATCATCACCTGTGGCAGATACCCAATTTTTGTATCGTTGGGCACACTAATATTTCCTGCTGTAGGCTTCTGTTGTCCACACAGGATCTTCAACATGGTACTCTTACCAGCACCATTTTTACCAACCAAGGCAATACGATCCTTGTCGTTGATAACGAAACTAGCATCATCAAACAGGGGTTTTATACCAAATTCTACTTTCAGTCCTTCTACCGATATCATCGTTTATCTACGTATTTATAATTTTTGAACTGCTCTTTAGGAAATCTCAGCATCTCGTCTGTAATACCACCCGAACTAAAATTGCTGATTCTAATGGTAGTCCATATAAATGCAACTTTTATCCTTACACTTATGGGATGATAGGTATTACGTTCAATAAGCGCGTGTATCTCCTTCATTCCTTTACGTCCCTTTATTAGTCTCATTGTCACCATAAGCCCACCATCAGTCTGAGCAATGCTATATGTATAGTTGTCGGGCTCAAACTTAAACTTCTGTGAATACTTGTCCGACTTATTATTCTTGGCATTGTGTATCTCTACCTCGTGTTTCTTTTTCTTCACAGTGTACACAATCTGTCCATCATTCCACGAGTTCATTTTGGCATCCTCAAACTTACTTTTTTTGCCTTTATACCAAATAGTGCCGTGGGTTTTATATAGACCTGTAATGTTTACATCATAGTGCAACGTAGCACCCTGTTCTCCAAATACCTGCTGATAGGCAGAATTAAATATGCGGCGTGCCTGTCGGCTGTTGGCTGTTTCCTGAGCTTGCATAGTGCACAGAGCATTTATCAGCACCATTAACACCAAAATTATCCTATTTCTCATTATCTTTTCATTTTCGGAGTGCAAAAATACACATTTCTCACGATTTATTACTATTTTTGCACACAAATTAACGTAATTACTACTTATATTTATGCAAAAGAACACTTTTTCCTGTCTTATTGCCACCTCGCTAAACATCAGCGAGAAATCTGTAGCTGCCACCCTATCACTACTTGAAGAGGGTTGTACTATTCCATTCATAGCACGCTACCGCAAAGAACGTACTGGTGGACTCGACGAGGTCCAGATAGCCACCATCAGTGATCGTTATCAGAAACTACTCGAAATACAAAAACGCAAGGAAACAGTTATTAAGACCATCATAGAACTTGGTAAAATGACTCCTCAACTACAAGAACGAATAGACAAATGCTGGGATACCACTGAACTGGAAGATATCTATCTACCTTACAAACCCAAGCGCCGCACTCGAGCCCAAGTAGCCCGTGAACAAGGACTCGAGCCATTAGCTTTACTGCTCATGAAACAACGAGAACCCAATCCAGAGCGAGCTGCAGAACGCTTTATTAAAGGTGATATAAAAACAGTAGAAGACGCCATGGCGGGAGCTTGTGACATTATTGCCGAGATAATTAGCGAAGACGAACGCACACGTCAACAAATCCGTAATGCATTCCAACGCCAAGCAGTTATTTCATCAAAAGTTGTTAAAGCTAAGGCCAGCACCGATGAAGCAGCAAAATACAGCGACTACTTTGATTGGAGTGAGCCTCTGAAACGTTGTTCCAGCCACCGTTTACTAGCCATGCGTAGAGGTGAAAACGAGGGAATTCTACGCATCAGTATTTCGCCTGATAATGAAGAAGTTGTTGAGCGACTGAAGCGACATTATGTATACGGGAACACCCGTTGCGGCCAATTTGTATCCGAAGCGATTGAAGATGGATACAAGCGTCTCTTAAAACCATCCATAGAAACAGAGTTTGCTGCGCTCAGCAAACAAAAGGCCGACGAGGAAGCCATACGTGTATTTGCCGAGAATCTGCGCCAATTGCTTCTTGGTGCTCCACTTGGTCAAAAGCGTGTTATGGGCGTTGATCCTGGTTTTCGTACTGGTTGCAAAGTTGTTTGTCTTGATGCCCAAGGTAATCTGCTACACCACGATGCCATATTCCCCCACCCTCCTGTAAACAAACGCACAGAGGCTGCAATTGCCTTGCAGAAAATGATACAAAAATACCAAATAGAGGCCATTTCTATAGGAAATGGTACTGCCAGTCGTGAGACCGACAGTTTTATCAAGGATGTACTAGCCGGTCGCTACAATCTACCTGATGCTTCTCCTTCTCATATCGAAGGAAATACGCCCGAGGTATTCGTAGTTTCAGAGGCAGGCGCCTCGGTCTACTCAGCCTCAAAAATAGCCCGCGAAGAGTTTCCTGATGAAGACGTAACTGTTCGTGGTGCTGTAAGCATAGGCCGCCGACTGATGGACCCACTGGCCGAGTTGGTAAAAATTGATCCAAAGAGTATAGGCGTAGGCCAATATCAACACGATGTAGATCAGACACAACTCAAGCATTCGCTTGACCAAACCGTGGAAAGTTGCGTAAACTCGGTTGGAGTCGACTTGAATACCGCCTCGCAGCACCTGCTGATGTACGTTAGTGGACTTGGTGCCACACTAGCTAAAAATATTGTCGAATACCGTCATGAGCATGGTGCTTTCACCTCACGAGACCAACTACTCAAAGTTCCCCGACTTGGTCCCTCTGCCTATCAGCAATGTGCAGGATTCTTACGTATTCGCAACGGAAAGAACCCACTAGATAATTCAGCCGTTCACCCAGAAAGTTACTCCATAGTAGAACGCATGGCCAAGGATCAGGGCTGCACCGTAGCCGACCTTATTACTGATAAAAAGAAACGCGACGCCATACAACTGCCACAATATGTTAGCGCCCAAGTTGGCATGCCAACACTTACCGATATTCTTATTGAATTAGAAAAACCAGGTCGCGACCCACGCCAACAGCTTGAGACATTTGAGTTCGATAAAAATATATCATCCATCGACGATCTTGTGGAGGGCATGATACTTCCTGGCATTGTTACAAATATCACCAACTTTGGCGCTTTTGTCGATATTGGTGTGCATCAAGATGGCCTTGTTCATATATCGCAAATGGCTAATCGGCGCATCGCTCATCCGTTAGATGTAGTTAAACTACACCAACACGTTACAGTAAAAGTGATCGAGGTTGACCATCGCCGCCATCGCATATCGCTATCGATGAAGGGAGTTACTTCGGCATAGTAATCACAAAGCGACACCCCTCTTTGTAGTTTCTGTCATATTGCAGGTTTCCGCCTAAGCTTATAGCATGACGTTTGGCTAGCGGCAACCCAAGTCCCAAGCCTTCCGACAAGTCGTCTTGCTTGGCAAAAAACTCGTATACCATATCCTGCTGCCCCTGCGGCAGGCCCTGACCTACATCCTCAACTGTAAACAGCACCGATGCAGCAGTCTGTGTAACTATCACCTTGATGTGCTTTCCGTCGCTATACTTGGCTGCATTATACAGTAGTTCGCGCAGTGTTCGCATCAGATATAGACGATTGGTCAGAATCATGGCATTATCGAATAGCTCTGTCCTGAACTCAATAGGTATATCAGGGAAATGTTCTTTTGAGTATCTGATACACTCGCGCACCAAATCGTTACACGACACCTGATCTTTTCGGTCAATATAGAACTCTTCAGTTAATCCTGCCTCCGAACTGTCGTACAGCATCAGTACCATACGACTCAAATGCTGCGAATTGTGCTTCATCATCGTAGCGATATTAGAAAACTCTTCATTATCAAGTCCAGTACTCTGAAGTTCATCGCGCAACACCTGTGCAAACCCCTGAATAATGTTTAGTGGCGTGCGTATCTGGTGCATCACGTTCTGTATGAACATCGTTTTCCGTTCTTGAGCTTCCTGAGCCATTTGCGTAGCATAAGCCACCTCCTTGTTGTGTCGGGTAATCTCATCGGTTGTGGCATGTATATTGTATATGTTTCTTCTTATCGACTGCTGCATAGCAACAAAACTATTCTGCATTTTCCCCAAAGCATCATCACGTTTGGTTTGAGGTATTATCTCGTCATACCGGCCTTTGGCTATCTGCTTCGACATACCCACCAGATCCCAAATAGGCGACAACGCTCTATGCACTCCCCATCTACACAACAGCACAATAAGAATGACTGCCAGCACATCGAAAAGTAGCACATACAAGACCATCTGGTGATAGTTCTTCAATACATCATCACTTGGACATATCAACGCAAGACTCCAATCTGTATCAGGAATTAACATAGACGACATCTGATAGTATTTACCTGCAATATCCATGTGCGTTGAATCTGGTGGCAGTAAGTACTGACCATCACCACCACGTATTACAAAGTAAGCATTGGGATATGGATATTGGATTTTATAGATAGCCTGAGCTAACTTTCGGAACGATAGTCCAGTAGACACCACCCCCGCCACTTTGCCGTTCTTATATATAGGTTTGCTGTAAATGGCCAACGTATGGTCATAATCGTCAATCACGCCCTTGGTATCTTTGCTATACAAACGACTCCAGCATCCTTTACCAGAAACTACAGGAGCCTTATACCAGTCTTCTATTGTATAATCGTATTCAGGCTCACGTATCGTAATCAGCGAATCACCTTGGTATATGGAATACACCGAGTAAAAGCGGCCCTTATCAGCAAAAGCATCAGGCTTGGCAGCAATAGTACATCCGTGACTGTTACGGTTCAGATACACAATTCGTTTGGCCAATTCCATCAACGAGTCGGGGACATAATTCTCTTCGGCAATCCATGCATTGGCATTAGTAGCAGTTTCAACCACACGCATACAGTTTCCCACCTGCTGAAGGGCAGTATTTAACACACTAGAGGCATGCTCATTTGCCTCCTGTCTAATCATGCGTCGCGACTGCAGGAAAAGAGTTCCGGCCGTTACCACATAGATTGTTGTTGCCACCAACGTCACACCTAAAATCAGTTTGGCTGTAAGACTACGCGAAAATTTTCTCATCCTTCGCCTCCTTTCCCATCTTCATTCTGTGCCGTTTGCAGCATTTGATCGGTCAATTCCACAATAGCATTCGATTGCCTGCCAATCTCCTCAACAGCATTGTTTGCTTCATCGAGGGTCATGCTTCGATAGTCATTACACAACGTAGTAACATTTTTATCTAATTTCTCAGCAGGCTCAACCATCTGATTAGTCATATAGTGAAGGAATGCAGCCTTTATCCTGTTGCTCTTCTGCACATTGCTGTAGGCATCGGCCAGCACCTCGCCACGCTCTTTCAATGTGTTGTTCAGCGTGTTCTGTCTACGAACAAATATCTTCAACGATCGAAGCACCTTCCTGAAACTCTCCTGCAGTTGTCCTATCTCATCTTCACGTTTGGTAGCGGGCAACGGTTCATCGTAGTTGCCATCGGCTATACGCTGGGCTGTTTGAGTCAACATCTCCAGCGGTTTTAGCTGTTGTTTTACCACCATCCAACATGCCACAAACAATATCAGTACAGCGATAATAGCCGCTATAAGTAGATATTTGAACAGACGGTTATAATCACCATAAATATCATCGACGGGATATATAACTCCTACACTCCACTCTAATTGTTCGTTTGTTCGTCCAGGTACCTCAGTACGCTTAAACGGCTTATAGAATACGCGCCATTGTTTTCCGTCCAACGTAAATGGTTTCTGACCAGTCTGTCCGCTTACCATCGCCTCTGCAGCCTCCAACACCGACGGATCCGCGCCTGTATGCATCTGTTCAAATACCGTCTGCCGCAGCAACTTATCCTCATCGGGATGTACCATAAATGATCCATTACGCGCCAACATAGTAGCGTAGCCATTAGGCGATGGCTTTACTGCCAGTATAATTTCCGATAGCAGTTCTATCGACACATCAGCAGCCATTACTCCAACCACTTCTCTACTACGGTCATAAATCGGTAGACAGAATGTAATCAGCGCCTCATCTTCTGCCTCGTCATTCTTCAGTGGATCAATCCAACAAGCCCTTCCTGACTTCATAGGTTCGGTATACCAACGCTGTTCGGTATAGGGTTTGTCAGTATACGTATCCTGTTCTACCAGTACCGATGTTTCATCGGTAGTCACACTGTGCCCTTTTCGATGTATGTAGGCCATATATAAGTTGTGACCAGGATAGTAGTCAGGCTTGAACACGATAGCACATCCTACTATGTACTTATTACTTGCTACAAGTTGCTTACTATAAGTCATCATTCGCTCGGGCTCATTCAAATGCTTCATCATATCGTAATATACGTTACCCGATGTCTGCTCTACACTCAGCAATATATTGTCAATCTGTTGTACCGTTCCGTCCAATGTTTGCTGAGCGTTGCTCATAGCCTCCACCTTTAACGCATGATGGGCAAAATGAAACATGCCCACCAACGTTACCGTAAGCAGCGCAAGTCCCCCTACAACTATCAGACTAATCCTAAGCGATAGGTTTTTAGTTATCATTTTGAATATGTCAACCATTTATAATTGTCACATCATTTTTTAATAAAGATTTTCTTCATCTTTATACCAATATTATATACGTACGCTGCAAAAATATGAAATTTCCGTGAATATCACAAATTTTTGCAAAAAATGTTGATGATTTACAATTATTTTTATATTTGTGGTCATAAAAGTAAAACCCCCGCCGATACGGCAGGGGTTTTATCTTTAAGACTGGTAAAGTCTGTAATTTACTTAACCTTCTCTACGATGGCCTTGAAAGCCTCGGGATTGTTCATAGCGAGGTCAGCGAGAACCTTACGGTTAATCTCGATACCTGCCTTAGCGAGGTTACCCATGAATACAGAGTAGCTGAGACCCTCCTGACGAGCGGCAGCGTTGATACGCTGAATCCACAACGCACGGAAGTTGCGCTTCTTGTTACGACGATCACGATAGGCATAGGTCAGACCCTTCTCCCATGTGTTCTTAGCTACTGTCCAAACATTCTTGCGAGCTCCAAAATAGCCGCGGGTAAGCTTCAAAATTCTCTTACGCTTTGCTCTTGATGCAACGTGATTTACTGATCTTGGCATAATTCTTACTTCTTTAAAATGTTAGACAATAGGTTTAACGGAGACACAACAGATCGCGAACCTGCTTCATGTTTGTAGAATCAACGATAGTTGTACCTACCAAGTTGCGCTTCTGCTTCTTGGTCTTCTTAGTCAGAATGTGACTGTGGAAGGCATGACGTCTCTTTACCTTACCTGTTCCGGTGAAAGTGAATCTCTTCTTAGCACCAGAGTTTGTCTTTACTTTTGGCATTGTTTTAAAAATTTAAATTGTTATTAATATCCAGCGGCAACGCATATACCGGGCGCGCCACCTTCTTTTCTTACTCTTTATTCGTCAGAACCCTCCAACTTCTTCAGCGCATCGGCACTGATTTTAGCATTTGCAAGCAAACCTCCGTTGGCGGGAGCACTCTGCTCTTCGGTCTCCTTCTGCTGGCGGGCCTGTTCCTTAGCTTCGGCTTCGGCGGCCTCACGGTCACGAGCCTGCTGTGATTTCTTGGCAGCACCAGCCTTCTTTGGAGCCAGATAGAGGAACATCTTCTTGCCTTCGAGTGATGGCATGCCCTCAACCTTTCCTACCTCTTCGAGGTCGTTAGCGAAACGGAGCAGTAATACCTCGCCCTGCTCTTTGAACAGGATGGAGCGACCACGGAAGAATACGTAGGCACGTACCTTGTTGCCCTCCTCGAGGAACTCGCGAGCGTGCTTCAGTTTGAACTGATAGTCGTGCTCATCAGTCTGAGGTCCGAATCGGATTTCCTTCACCTCAACCTTTACCTGCTTGGCCTTCATCTCTTTCTGGCGCTTCTTCTGCTGGTAGAGGAATTTGGAGTAGTCGATGAGACGGCATACAGGCGGATTGGCATTGGGTGAAATTTCTACAAGATCTACCCCCATGTCGCGGGCCTGGTTGAGTGCATCACGCGTAGACATTACCGACGATCCCTCGTCGCCTACAATGCGGACTTCACGTACTCGAATCTGTTCGTTGATACGGTACTGATTCTTCAATTTGTCATTCTTCATTAACTACTTTTTAAGAAATCGGCTGCAAAATTACTAATTTTCTTTGAACTTTGAGCTTTGTACTATTAATATTACGAAAACTTTTATAAATATTTAACTTTTTAGAAGTCTTTTGTCATTTCAGCAACGCGGGCATTAACCTCGTCGATGAATTCCTGAATGGTCTTAACGCTCTGCTCGCCACCACCCTGAGGACGTACGGCAACAGTACCATCGGCAGCTTCCTTCTCACCAACGATAACCATGTAAGGAATACGCTTCAACTCGTTGTCGCGAATCTTACGACCAAGCTTCTCGTTACGCATATCGACAGTAGCACGAACACCACCCATATCGAACTTCTTGGCAACCTCCTGAGCATAGTCGTTGTACTTCTCCGACAGAGGCAGAATAGCCACCTGATCAGGTGTCAGCCACAATGGGAAGTGACCACTAGTGTGCTCAATCAGTACAGCGCAGAAACGCTCCATTGATCCGAATGGTGCACGGTGAATCATAACAGGAGTCTTCTTGGTGTTATCCTCGTCGGTATACTCGAGGTTGAAACGCTTAGGCAGGTTGTAGTCAACCTGGATAGTACCCAGCTGCCAACGACGACCAATAGCGTCCTTAATCATGAAGTCGAGCTTAGGACCGTAGAATGCAGCCTCGCCGTACTCTACCTTTGCGGGCAGCCCCTTCTCCTGACAAGCCTCAACAATAGCCTTCTCAGCCAGAGCCCAGTCCTCATCAGTACCAACGTACTTCTCATGGTCGTTAGGATCGCGCAGAGAAATCTGTGCCTCGAAGTTGAATCCGAAGGCTGTCAATACGATACCAATGATATCCATAACGTTCAGGAACTCCTGCTTAACCTGGTCTGGACGACAGAACAGGTGAGCATCGTCCTGTGTGAACGAACGTACACGAGTCAATCCATGCAGCTCACCACTCTGCTCGTAACGGTATACAGTACCGAACTCAGCAATACGCAGAGGCAGATCGCGGTATGAACGTGGCTTCCAGGCGAAGATTTCGCAGTGGTGAGGGCAGTTCATTGGCTTCAGCATGTACTCCTCGTCCTCCTCAGGAGTATGTATTGGCTGGAACGAATCCTTACCATAGTGAGCATAGTGACCAGAGGTTACGTAGAGGTTCTTAGAACCGATATGTGGAGTGATGACCTCCTGATAGCCGAAACGCTTCTGAACCTTACGCAGGTGATCCTGCAGGCGCAGACGGAGCTCGGTACCCTTTGGCAACCAGATGGGAAGACCCTTACCTACCTTATCAGAGAACATGAAGAGTTCCATCTCCTTACCAATCTTACGGTGGTCACGCTTCTTAGCCTCCTCAAGCATCTCAAGATACTCGTCGAGCATCTTCTTCTTTGGGAATGAGATACCATACAGACGCTGCATCTGCTCGCGGTTAGCATCGCCACGCCAGAAAGCACCTGCTACAGAGGTCAACTTAACAGCCTTGATCTCACCTGTGTCTACGAGGTGTGGACCACGACAAAGATCGGTAAAGTTACCCTGGGTATAAGTGGTGATCGAACCGTCTTCAAGATCCTGCTCAATGTGCTCGCACTTATAGGTCTGGCCCCACTCAGCAAACTGCTTGAGTGCCTCAGCCTTTGGTACCTCACGACGAACTACAGGCTCTTTCTTACCAGCCAGTTCCTTCATCTTAGCCTCAATCTTTGGGAAATCGCTCTCCTTGATGCTCTCGCCATCCTTCAGCAGAACATCATAGAAGAAACCATTCTCAACGGCAGGTCCGAAACCGAACTGTATGCCAGGATACAACTCCTGCAATGCCTCAGCCAAAAGGTGGGCTGAAGTGTGCCAGAAGGTATGCTTACCCTGCTCGTCGTCGAACTTGTAGAGCTCGATAGTTGCATCCTCATTGATAGGACGATTCAGCTCTACTGTCTCGCCGTTCACTCCACAACTTACAACGCTGCGTGCGAGAGCCGGTGAGATGCTCTCTGCAATCTGAAAACCAGTAACGCCCTGCTCATACGAGCGAACAGATCCGTCTGGGAAAGTAATGTTAATCATATCTACAATATATGTTTGAAATTTTAAATTGCGTGCAAAGATAGTGCTTTTATTCCGAATATGTGCATGTTTAATCGAAAAATTTACTTATCACGGTATTTTTTGATAACACTATATGCCTGATAGAGTCCTAATTCTCCTGCTTTCGACAAATCTTCTATACCCTCTTCCACATGCTTTGCAAAGATTTTTGCCAATCCGCGATTATACCATGCTTCGGCTATATCCTGATTCAGAGTCAGAGCCTGAGAATAGTCAGCTATAGCGCGCTGATAGTCACCACGAAGCGCATATAGATTTCCCCTATTATAATATAGGTATGAATTCTGTGGTGCTAAGGCAATGGCATCAGAGAGGTCACCAAGCACGTTGGCCGACTTGAGGTCGATATTAGTACCCTCAGAGGCATTAAATTCATTGATCTTGGCCTGACAAACAGCTCGCTGCCAATAGGCTAAAGACGAGGTTGAGTCTATCTGCAAACAGATGCTAAGATCGTCAATTGCATTGTCGAAGTTTTGGATTGATCCATAAGCAATAGCACGGAGCAACAGCAGTGGGGCGACTTTAGATGTCGTCTTAGTCTTGTCAATAATTGTACTCAGCGAATCGATATACTCAAACGTACGCTTCATACGATCCTCACTAACAGTTGTCTGGTCGCACGATAGATAGATGGTATGCGAACCTGAGGCTTGATTAAAGGCATCTACCGAATTCTCAAATGGTGTATCTGTCTTTAAGTTGCTCTGCGGCTGTATGAACGTAAGTGCATACATTGGTTGCAGAGTAGCATTTGTCTTACGGTTCTGCACACGTCCACGATAGTCACTCTTGTATTCGTGTTCAACTTCCTGCTCGTCAGCCACAACCAATTGGTTATATTTATCAGGATCTATATCACTACGCTTACGCATCTGTTTCTTCGAAAGTCTTGGCTGCTTGCCATAATGTTTATCCATCTGGGCTTTAAGAATGCGGAACTCATCAAGTTCAGCCTGTTTGGTGTTACCAAGCCTACGATAACACGATGCACGATGCTGGAGTCCAAACCAGAAGTTTGGATACTCCTCGATCACCTTAGAATAATCGCGAATGGCGGCTCGCAGATTACCCGTCTGTTCCAACAGCAAAGCGCGGTTGAAAAGAGCCATGATATTATTGGGCTCCAGTTTCAGCACAAAGTCAAAATCCTCAATACCGCGGTTGTCGTCTCCCACCTGAGCACGAAGTAGTCCACGATTGTAGTGACCAAGGAAGTTATTAGGATCGAGGTCAAGCGCCGTATCATAATCGGCCATTGCACCTCTAAGATTATTCTGATTGAAACGTGCCAGAGCACGATTGATATAGTTGCCAGAATGCTTAGGCAGCAAGTGGATACTCTTAGTAAGGAACTCCTCACCCTCCTTCCACTTCTGCCGAGCCAGACTGATAACAGCCCTCTCAGCCCAGATACCACCATCGTAAGGGTCGAGCTCAAGGCTCTTATCCAGAGATTTAACTGCTTTGGTGGTATCTTGTTTCAGCAGATAAATCTCGGCTTGCATAGCATATGCACGGGCATACTTCGACCATCGGGTTGACATCGTATCAATCTGAGCCAACGCCAAATCGTAATCTTTTTCCTGAATAAGACAAAGTATACGGTTGTGCCAAAGTCCTTGATTATCAGGGTTGTAACGTAAGGCGCGATCGTAATCGCTTATAGCCTCGCGATACTTTTTCTGGTTAATTCTACAAAGTCCGCGTAACTCATAGGCACTCTCCACATAAGGATTACGCTCTATGGCCTCAGAGCAATCGCTCTCAGCCCCACGATAATCGTCGAGATAAAACTTGGCAACGCCACGGAAGAACCAAGGCTCATAGAGCCAAGGCTTCATACTGATGGCTTGATTAAAGTACTGTATACTGAGCACATAATCCTCATAATAGAGCGCCGAGCGCCCTATCATCACCAGGCGATCAGTATTAAACTGCGCCAAGCACTTTGAACATTGAACATTGAACATTGAACATTGCAGTACTAACGACAGCAATATCCATCTCAAGAACTTACTATTCATAATGGTCAATGGTCAATCTTCAATATTCAATGTCTAACGACCTTGGTCTTGTAACCACAACGGTAACGCCCCTGAGTGAGGGCACGGAGCTTGCTCTTGATGAGCTGCTTGCGAAGCGGAGAAATACGATCCACAAACATTTTTCCGTCAAGGTGATCAAACTCATGCTGCATCACACGAGCCAGATAACCCTCGATCCACTCGTCATGATGCTCAAAGTTCTCATCATCCCATTCTACACGGATACGACTGGGACGAGTAACCTTCTCGTGAATGGCTGGAAGTGAAAGACATCCCTCTTCAGAGACATCTGTCTTCGACTCGTCATACTCCACGATATGAGCATTGATATATACATGGCGGAATCCCTTATACTCAGGCAGATCGTCCGACAATACATCGAGATCAATAACTACTAGGCGGATGGGCTTACCAATCTGTGGTGCAGCCAATCCAATACCTTCTGACTCAGCCAACGTATCCCACATATCACCAATAAGGTCCTTGAGTTGGGGATAATCAGGCGTAATATCCTCTGCTACCTTGCGGAGAACAGGCTGACCAAATACATAAATAGGTAATATCATACTAATTCAAAATTCACAATTTATAATTCACAATTACTTGCGGGAACGGAGGTAATCCTCCAAGATGATTGTGGCACTGATTTCGTCTACAAGCGCCTTATTCTGGCGATCCTTCTTCTTCAGTCCACCCTGTAACATAGCCTGATGGGCCAATACAGAGGTGAATCGCTCATCATAGAACTGAATGGGGACCTGTGGAACGGCTTTGCGCCAACGATTCACAAACTGCTGAACTCGCGCCAGATTCTCACTTGGCTCACCATTAGGCTGACGTGGTTCACCAATAACAATCATCTCAACCTGCTCGCGCTTGATATATGCTTGCAGATAATCGAAGAGCTCAGATGTAGCAACAGTCGCCAACCCTCCAGCGATGATCTGCAGAGGATCGGTGACTGCTAATCCGGTGCGCTTCTTACCGTAATCGATAGATAATATCCGGGCCAATGTTGCTTTTATTAACGAGCGTTATAAAGCAACCAAGCATCAGGATATGATGCACGAATCTTATCGCGACTTGCAGCTGCTGAAGCCTTATCAGCAAAGGTAGAAGCAACAACACGATACATATTCTTATCGTCGTTCTTTACAACCTGAGCATCGTAACCAGCATCCTTAAGACGCTGCATCAGGCCCTCAGCATTAGCACGAACGCCAAATGAACCAACCACAACGCTGAAAGCCTTAAGACCACTACCGCTAACCAGCGATACACTTTCCTGACGTACAGAAACGTTGTCAAGATTGTCAACAACCTGGGCATCTGTAGCAGGCTTTGCTTCTACAGGAGCTACAACAGGAGCTGTCTCAACAGGTGTCTGTGGAGCTGTGGGCTGAGCAGTATCATACTGCTTTGCCTTCTCATAAGCCTTCTTATAGGCACTCTCACTTGTCTTACAACTTGTCATTGCCATGGCGAGGCAGAGGCCTGCGCACAATACAGTGTACTTCTTCATTTTTCCTAATTTTTATTTCAAATTTATTATTAATTCAATTATTTCGAGTGCGAAATTACTAATTATTGCTCAAAAGCGAGCCAAAATGCGGCATAAAGTTTGTTAAAACGGGGAAATCACAACTTTTTTATAAAAAAATTGGCGCATTTTTGCATTACAAACGAAAACTTTCGTATATTTGCAGACAAATAACAATCGTAATTATTAATTTATTAAATAAGTAAGGTTATGAAAAGTTTAGGTTACATTGGCGCTTTCCTTGGCGGTGCTATCGCCGGAGCAGCACTTGGTATTCTGGTAGCTCCCGAAAAGGGACAGGACACTCGTGTAAAAATCACAGATGCTGTTGAGGACTTCCTGAAGAAGCACAACATCAAACTGAGCCGTAAAGAGGTTGTTGACCTTGTAGACGACATTCAGGACGCAGCAGCTGAGGAGGAGTAACCCATGCTATCCAGCGATAAGAACGTTGAAAACATAGCACAGCTGATAGAGGTGCTAAAACACTATCTCGGGCTACAAACGGAATACGTTAAGCTCGACGCTATAGACAAGGTGGTACGTCTGGTTACAGCTGCCGCCTTGGCTATCGTGTTTATTTTGGTGATTTGTGCAGTATTGACATACCTGTCGTTTGCACTAGCTTTCTGGCTGGCCCCCATCACAGGTCATGCGCTTGCATTCCTCATCATCGCCATACTCTATCTGTTGCTGCTTATCCTCTTTTTCTTCTTCCGCAAGCCTTGGATCGAAAAACCTCTGGTTAGATTCCTGGCAGGTGTATTACTTGGTAAATAACTATGACGCAGAATAATAAGAACACCCATGATTTCTGTACGCTCGATGAGATACGCGAGCGTAAAGATGCGCTGCTTGATGAGATTCAGAAAGACAGCGAGAAGGTAACCGCGCTTTGGAACGATACGTTTGTTAAGCGCGACGAGACATCGAAGGGCGACTATATAGCCAGTTTGGTAAGCAACGGCTTTATGGCTATCGATGCATTTCTGCTGGTACGTAAGCTGATGAAGGGTTACGGATACCTGTTTGGAAAAGGTAAACGAAAGAGGAAAATATAAAAAAAGGGTCACCGCTGTGACCCAAACCTTTGTTAACCTTAAATCTAATACTATGAAAAACACACGCTGCAAAGGTACGATTATTTTCGACATCTCCAAAAAAATCCCCTAATTATCGCCCCCAAATTAACCTATTTTAAGGTAATACTGCGTGGTTTCACAAAATTATAGATATATTTCTTGTCCATCGTAAGCCAGGTCAATCCCCTCAGGCAGACGCTTGTTTACTTCCTTATGCAGCCCAACATCGTGACACACGTGTATAATCAAAGTACGCTTGGCACCTACCTTACGGGCAAAGTCAATCGCATCGTCCATCAGTTGATGAGAATGGTGGGGCTTATCAAATCTGAGTGCATTTACCACCAATAGCTCTGTTCCTTCGATATACTTCAGCTCACCATCGTCGATGGTCTTCATATCTGTGATATAGGTAAGCTTTCCTATTCTATAACCTAAAATTGGCAGCTTGCCATGCATCACTTGTATCGGCATCACCTCCATATCGCCTATCTGCAAAGGTTCGTGAGGAAAAATCTCATGCAGTCCTATGGCTGGTACGCCAGGATAGCGGTTTTCTGCAAAACAGTAGGGCAACATTTCAAGCATCGACTGCTTAGCCAACGTATCGGCATAAACGTTGATAGCCCCAAACTGGCAATAAGGACGAATATCATCCATTCCGCCCATGTGGTCGTAATGCGAGTGGGTAATCAATATGCCATCTATCTTACGGAAAGGCTGTGGCAGTATCTGCTGACGGAAATCAGGACCGCAATCTATCAGAATGCGGGTTGACTCTGTTTCCACTAGTGCAGAACAACGTGTACGTTTATCTTTAGGGTCGGCACTTTGGCAAACCTTGCATTGGCAACCTATAACTGGTACGCCACACGATGTTCCTGTGCCTAAAAAAGTCAGCTTCATATCACATTAACCTCCGGATAGATATCGATACCAAACTTCTGTTTAACATCCTTCTGTATCGTCTCACAAAGCTTTACTATCTCCTGTCCTGTAGCGCCACCACGATTCACCAGCACCAAAGCCTGCTTATCGTGAACCCCTGCCCTACCTAGCGATTTACCTTTCCAGCCACATTGGTCAATCATCCAGCCAGCAGGAATTTTCACGTTTTCAGCATCAATATCGTAGTGAGGCATTCCTTCGTATTGGCCAGCCAGTTCATTATATTTCGAGCGGGCTACTATGGGGTTCATAAAGAAACTACCAGCATTGCCCAGCACCTTAGGATCGGGCAACTTGGCCTCACGTATGCGGATAATGGTATCGCGAAGTTCATGCGCTGTAGGATTACTGATGCCACTCTTTTCGAGTTCAGAGCGGATATTACCATAATCCAGACGAGGTTCAAAAGTCTCAGAGAACTCATATTCTACGCTAACAATGAGATACTGATTCTTCCAGTCGTGCTTGAATCGACTCTGGCGATAACCATATTCGCACTCAGCATTCTCTATCACGCACACATTTCCTGTGGCAATCTCAATGGCTCGTATGCTATGTATCAAGTCCTTAGCCTCAGCACCGTAGGCACCAATATTCTGAACAGCACTTGCACCCACATCGCCAGGAATCAGCGACAGGTTCTCAGCACCATAAAGGCCCTGGGTGATACTATAGGCCACCACATCGTCGAACACCTCGCCACTTCCACATATCAGTCGCGAACCTTGGCGCTCTATACCTTTACAGGTTGAGTGAACCACGATACCCTCGTAGTCGCGAGTCAACAACAGATTGCTGCCTCCACCTATTATTATATAAGGTACGCGTGACGTACGGAGCAACTCAGCCACCTCTTTAGCCTCAGCCTCTGAGCTATACTCCACAAATTGTGCACACTTGGCATCAATGCCAAATGTGTTATGCTGCTTCAGACTATAATTCAGTTCACTTTTCACTATTCACTTTTCACTATTAAGTCATTAGCTTCTTCAGCATCCACTTGCCACCCTCTTTCTTGAAGCGTAGCTCCATCTCGAGTCCATTAGCCACACCTCTTAGCAGGTATATCTTTTCTTTTCCCTCCTCCTGAGGCTTACCATAAATAATGTTGTAGAGGGTTTTGTGTGGCAATGTTGGTGCAAAAGCCTCCCATGTATCAGGTGTAATCACACCCTCCATCATATTGAAATCGTCATCAGGATCCGGACCAACAAAGTCTACCGTCTCGCTGATGCTCTTTATCTGGAAAACCGTATCAGTAACAAATCGCTTATAAAACGAAAGGAACGATGCGTTGGCATCAGTCTGCAGCGGAGTAACCTTAATCTCGCGCAGCAGCCAGGCGCCCTTTATGCGCTGAAAGCAGTAGTTCTTTACCTGGTTCTTAGCCAGCAGAATCTTCTCTACCGTAGCCTCATTAACAGCGGTGTCTTTCATCAGCTGCATCTGCTTGTCGCTATTAAATAATAAGGTGTAGTAACCTTGGCGCATAAACAGATGTTCCATCTTCCAGTCATTTGCCTCGATTTTGGTAGTGGTGCCATTCTCAGTCACTCTGAGCGGGAACACCACACGCTCCTTCTGTAACTTCTTGTTAGCAAGGAAGTTAAACAGAAAATCGTCGAACATGGCATCAGCAGCTCTTGGCATTGGAGTTTCTGTTATCAGCATCTCCAGTGTGTCTATATCTGTGGTGTCAGTAGAGTCAGCCACTGAGTCGGCTGGCACTTCGTCAGTTTGATTTGCCCTGTTCCCTGTGCACGAGAACGTTAAAAGCAAAAATGCAAAAAACGCTAAAAAATACCTTTTCATCTACTTAAGGAGTAACCTAATCTTTCTAATTTCTCTCAAAATTTCGGCAAAGGTACAAAATATTCTCAATTCTTAATCCATTTTCTCATTTTTTTTGTACCTTTGCACGCAAAATTGCAATTTTTATAGTTTATGATACTTGATAAGATAGACGAACTTCTGAAAGAAGTACAGAATTTGAGCGCTAAAAACGCTGAGGAAGTTGAGCAGCTCCGACTGAAATATCTGAGCAAGAAGGGTGAGATTACAGCCCTGATGAACGACTTCCGTGAGGTTGCAGCCGACCAGAAGAAGACGGTTGGTATGAAGATTAACGAGCTGAAGACTCTGGCTACTGAGCGCATCAACCAGTTGCGCGAGGACTGCGAGACTCAGGAGTCTGGCGAAGAGACACTCGACCTTACACGTACTCCCTACCCTGTTAATCTGGGTACACGCCACCCACTTACCATTGTAACCAACGAGATTATTGATATTTTCTCACGCATGGGCTTTGTATTGGCCGATGGTCCTGAGGTTGAGGACGATAACCACATCTTCACCAAGATGAACTTTGCTGCCGATCACCCCGCACGCGATATGCAGGATACCTTCTTCGTATCTCAGCATCCTAACGATGTAACTAAGAACATCCTTCTGCGTTCGCACACATCTAGTGTTCAGGCTCGTGTCATGGAGCACATGCACGACGAGAACGGCAAGCTTACCGCTCCTATCCGTGTCATCTGCCCAGGTCGTGTTTATCGTAACGAGGCCATCACCGCTCGTGCACACTGCTTCTTCCATCAGGTTGAGGGATTGTATATCGACAAGAACGTATCCTTTACCGACCTGAAGCAGGTTCTGCTTTCATTCGCCAAGGAGATGTTTGGTGCTGACACCAAGATTCGTCTGCGCCCATCTTACTTCCCATTCACAGAGCCATCAGCCGAGATGGATATCTCTTGCTTCATCTGTGGTGGCGAGGGTTGCGGCTTCTGCAAGCACACAGGCTGGGTAGAGATTCTGGGTTGCGGTATGGTCGATCCAAACGTACTCGAGCTCTGCGGCATCGACTCTAAGGAGTACACAGGTTACGCTTTCGGTATGGGTGTTGAGCGTATCACCAACCTCAAATACCGTGTCAGCGACCTCCGCATGTTCTCAGAGAACGATACCCGATTCCTCGAAGAATTCGAATCAGCAAACTAAGGTTTACTGTTTTTCTGATAAATCAAAGCCTCGAAGCAAAATTCGGGGCTTTTTTGTTTCTAAAAGTTAAATTTATCGTTTTTCGATAAGTTTTTATCGTTTTTATTTGGCTGGTATCGCAGAAATATATACTTTTGCATATCGATAATCGATAAAACAATCAAATTAAACAATAAAACAGATATGAGTACAAGTTTACTACAAATCATTAAAAAGAACCCTATTAGTACAGGTGTTTTGATTGGAATCATTGCCTGGGCTGTTTATGCAGTGTATAGCGACGTACATGATATGCAGGTGGCTACAACATTTTACGACTATAGTAAAGCCCGTTGCAGTTTGGTTGAGTCTGCAGGCAAGTCAATTACTTGGATTGTTTATTGGACTGCGTGTTTTCTTACCTACGTTCAAAAGCAGTACACCCGTTGGACTCTTTGGGTATATTACCTCGCAGTGGTAGCCTTTATAGTATATTATATAGTTGCAGGCATTACACTCGACTATGTTTATGCCCACATCGAGCCCGAATATATGGACAAACTGCCAGCTCTGAGCCGTAATCTTTATGGCGCTCCAGTTTATTTTATGGTTTTCAGCTTCTTTTTTATACCTAAATTCATCAAGGATACCATCAAGCTGAAAAAGGAACAAGACTTAACCGTCTAACGGCCTATGGGACAGATAATTGTAAATCTTGATGTTGAGATGGCTAAGCGCAAAATGTCGCTCAGCGAACTTGCCGAGCGCATGGGTTTGACACTCGCCAACCTCTCCATCTTAAAGACGGGTAAGGCCAAGGCCATCCGTTTCAGCACCCTCGAGGCCATCTGCCGCGAGCTGGGTTGCCAACCAGGTGACATACTTGAATACAGAGACGAATAACCGTAAACATTAATTCCGATGAACCATGGGAGGTGTTCTTCGAGGAGGTCGACTCTAAGGAGTACACAGGTTACGCCTTCGGTATGGGTGTTGAGCGTATCACCAACCTCAAATACCGTGTCAGCGACCTCCGCATGTTCTCAGAGAACGATACAAGATTCCTCGAAGAATTCGAATCAGCAAACTAAATATAGTTTTAGAGGTGGCCACAAGGTCACCTCTTTTTATTTTCTAATAATTTTGCTTTGATATATTCCTGAATATCAATAGGCGAAACATCATATACCGGTTTAAGTTCTTCAAATCCTTTCTCTTTTACAAACAATTTCCCATTTGTTAGCATTGCCAACAAACTACGAGTTCGTAATTTATGCTCAGAATGCTCTAATGCTGCTGAAATCATGTTATTAATATTTCCACCTTCCATTAAGATGGAATATATGTCATAATAATCTCTGAATTTCGACCTTCGTAGCATTGCCTCCATTTTCATTGCACCAATGCTTTCCATATCAGCAATACACATATTATTAATATATGGTATTCTTTGCATTGACTTGATCGCTATACGCGGAGGAGTATAAAAAGATAGTTTCACTCCTTCAAAATTGAAAGACACAAAGTTAAAACCTCCAACTTCATAATCTTTCACCTCTCCTACACCCTCTAGCTCTTTCTTAATGACCGGCCAATCCACTTCACATTTCTCGTTCTTTTTCTGAGGCCATTTCATAAAATCCAAATCTTCACTTTGGCGTTTCTCTATCTGTAACGATAGAGCTGTTCCTCCAACAAGCGTATAAGGTTTTATACACTCCAAACGAGAAATAGTCTCAAATACTTTTCCTGTATGAGGAGCTAATGATTTGGATTGATCCATATTTATGCTGCCAATATTTTATTAATGTGTCGTGTTTCTATACTCTTTACATAAGCCTCTGGCCGCTTAGCTCCAAAGTAATACCATGCATAAAGGATATTATATGGTCGATACATCTCACCTTGAGGAGCTACACGGTCTAACCAAACACGCTTAACTTTCTTGTATCTAAAAATATTGAATAGCTTATTAATATCTTCAATGTCAAGATAAAGCATCACATGCTCAATAAGAGCCTCATCGGAGATGTCATCCATCTTCGACAAATCGTAGCTCCAAAAGCAATTCTCGTCTTTTAGCTTACGAAACAACTCTGATCTAATATCTTCCATTTAAATATCTTTTAATCGCTGCAAAAATAAAACAAATATTTGAACTTTGCAAATAATTGGGCAAGAAAATATTAATTTTGCATTTTCTCCTCAAATAATTTGCAATATTCGAAAATTATCCTTATCTTTGCCCCAACTCTATTAGCCTATATGGGCAAAAGAGAATAAGAACTCGTGCAGAATATTAGCAGAAACTTTACTGATATGAAGTTAATGCGCGATAGAGTCGTGAATAAGGAGTATTGTGAACCACTGAGTCTATAACAAGACATTCTGTCTTACCCTCCCAGGGTCCCGTTTGGGGCGGGAAGTGGCATAAACACTGGGATTGAAGACGGGAGGGTAGATTGGTTTACCCTCCCGTTTAGGGTCCCGTCTACCCTCCCCCCATGTTGTTTTTGAAGAATCAGAATGAGTCTGCCATAAGGTCCTTACGACCAATGAAGGGAAATTTGTGGTAGAGATTACATAAAATTGGGTCAAACACTACAAAAAGTGTGTTAAAACATTAATTATTAGAATGTTACACTATTTTCAAACACTACCGCAAACACTACAAAAACACTACATAAACACTACAAAAACACTACCTAAACACTACCATTATAGTACAAAATGAGGATTATAGCCTAAGGAGAGAAACACAAGTCGGCATGGCTGAACATTTAGTATTAGTAGTAGTGCAGAAATTCTCTAGAGAATTTTGATTCAAGTAGGCGTAGTAGCAATAGTTAGTACGTATCTTAGCAGAAAATTCTCTAGAGAATTTAGACACTAGTATACCAGATAAACTTTGCTACAATGCATCATCATGTTTGAGAGATAGTGCAGAAGCTACTTTTTTGTAGTGTTTTTGTAGTGTTTTAGTAGTGTTTTAGTAGTGTTTGCGGTAGTGTTTATAAGTTACGCAAATAACTGGCAGTAAGACAGATACACTACTTTTGGTAGTGTTTAATCGATATTTTAAAATTTGAGCGACAGATTTTTTATTCTTTTGCTGTAACTACTGTTACGATGTAGGCACTAATTAGCACTAATGCGCCTGCTACGGGTTTATCCCATGTAAGGACATCCTGGCCAAGCATGATGGCTACGAAGGAGGCAATGACGGGTTGGAGATTGGTGTAAATCGAAACAGTTGTGGCTTGGAGGTATTTCATCGCGAAGGGGATGAGGAAGTAGCCTAAGGCTGTGGCGCCAATCACAATGAAGGCCATCTCGGCAACGCCATCCCAACCCCACGCTGGAGTGTAGAGGGCATTGGCTGAAAGCTCTGGCCATGCGATGGGAACAGTAACGATGGCAGAGATGAGGAAAACATACTTCATCTGGGTTACTGGCGAATATTTTGAGGCCACATTGCGGGTGATAATCAGATAGATAGCCCATGTGAGCACACTCAGAATAGCGAGGCCAATACCTATCAGATCGTTCTTACCAGAACCAAGCGACTGACTCATCAGCACCATCAGGATAGCACCAGCGATGCCAAGTAGCACACCAAGCGATTTCATGGGGGTAATCTTCTCGCCAATGGTCAAAGCGGCACAAAGCATCACAGCTACAGGCGTCAAAGTGGCGATGAGCGAGAAGTAAACAGGACTGGTATAGTCGAGCGCCCAAGCAGTAAGCGTCTGCGAGATGACAAAACCCAGCAATCCACCAAACAGTATGGTTATCAGGTCTTTACGCTCCACCTTCTCCTTGGGCAGAAAGGCTGCAATCACCCAAAACAAGATGCAGGCACCAAGGGAGCGCGAGGCCATATAGCCCATTGGGGTTACCCACTCGTCGAGCAGAAGTTTGGTAACTGGTACGCCAAGGCCGAAAATGGTGTTGGCAAAGAAGATAGCGCTATGCGCTTGGAGTTTTTTGTTCATGATTTGTGGAAGTTAAAGGGAAGTTAAAAGGAAGTTAAAGGGAAGTGATAGGGACATTACCTCGATAAATGGCAAGGCGATCGCGAAGTTTCATCTTCGCGAATTGGCGCCATTCGGTGGCCTCGTGGTTGGCGAGGTAATTGAGATTGTTCATGTGGCGATAGGCTTCCATTTCAAAGGGATTCAGCAGGTAGGCACCATGTTTCATCTTGCGGTTTGCAGGCAGGGCGCGCAACCAATACCATATATATAATAGGTAGAAACGCAACCACGAATCGCCACACGACTGGGCTTGGCGCAGATGTATCATCTCGTGGTTCTTCATGGCTGGCGAAACCTTGAAAAGCTTTGCAGTCTCCTCTGATGGCGTCAGGATCTGACCAAAAAAGGTCAGGCCCTCGAACCCCTTCCGCATCCAGAAAGAGTTGACCACAGCAGGCATATCCACAACCTTGCTTGGACGAACAGCCCGCCACATGATGGGCACCACACGAAACATCATCCACATAACGAGTGCAAAGGTAGTATTTTTATTGAAAATTGAACATTGAAGATTGAAAATTGTTTTGATTTAAAATCTTTTTTGTATTTTTGCACACAAAAATCAATGAATAATGGACGAAATAAAGCGTATTGAGCAGCTTCGCAAGGAGCTTCACGAGCATAATTACAGATACTACGTGCTGAACCAACCTACCATTGGCGACCAGGACTTCGACTTTATGATGCACGAGCTTCAGGACCTTGAGGCCAAGCATCCTGAGATGGCCGACCCTAACTCGCCAACACAACGCGTAGGTAGCGACTTGAACGAGGAGTTCCGTCAGGTTGAGCATAAATACCCCATGCTTTCGCTGGCCAACACCTACAACGAACAGGATGTGGCCGATTGGTACGAAAGCGTGAAGAAAGGCTTGGCTGGCGAAGATTTCGAGGTGTGCTGCGAGATGAAATACGACGGACTCTCGATATCGCTGACCTACGTGAATGGCAAGCTGGTTCAGGCTGTGACTCGTGGCGATGGTGTGCATGGCGATGACGTAACAGCTAACGTAAAAACCATCCGCTCAATACCTCTGGTATTGACTCCACCTGCAACTGACGATCTTTTTGCTGCTCCCGCCTACCCTCGCGAGTTTGAGATTCGAGGCGAGATACTGATGCCCTGGAGCGTGTTTGAGCGACTGAATAAGGAGCGCGAGGAGGCTGAAGAGCCACTATTCGCTAATCCACGAAACGCCGCCAGCGGCACTTTGAAGAGTCAGAAATCGAGCTTGGTGGCCTCGAGACAACTCGATGCCTACCTCTATTATCTGTTAGGCGAGGAACTGCCTGCTGAAGGACATTTTGAAAACTTGGAAGTGGCTCGTAGCTGGGGCTTCAAGATTTCAGAGGGCATGAAGAAGGTAAAGACGCTGCAAGAGATTTACGACTTCATCAACTACTGGGATACAGAGCGCAAAAAACTGCCCGTGGCTACTGATGGTATCGTACTGAAAGTGAACTCGTTACGCCAGCAGCGTGCTTTGGGCTTTACAGCCAAAAGTCCACGCTGGGCCATCGCCTATAAGTTCAAGGCCGAAAGGGTTTGCACCCGTCTCAACGAGGTAACTTATCAGGTAGGTCGTACTGGTGCCATCACGCCTGTGGCCAATATGGATCCTGTGCAGTTGGCAGGCACCACCGTGAAGCGCGCCACACTCAACAACGAGGACTTTATCAAGAGTTTCGACCTGCATATTGGCGACTACGTGTATGTAGAGAAAGGTGGCGAGATTATCCCAAAGATTGTGGGTGTAGACATCGATCAGCGCCCCATCATCGCCCAACCCGTAGAGTTTATCAAGCGCTGCCCTGAATGCGGCACGCCATTGGTTCGCTATGAAGGCGAGGCTGCGTGGTATTGCCCCAACGACTCAGGCTGTCCTCCACAGATTAAGGGTCGCATTGAGCATTTCATAGCGCGCAAGGCGATGAATATCGACTCGCTGGGACCTGAAACGGTAGATGATTACTATCGTCACCACCTTATTAATAATATCGCAGACCTCTACGATATCGACGTTCAGCAGATTAATGGCGATGGCAGTCGCACCAAGTCGGCCCAGCGTATCGTAAATGGTATTGCAGCTTCGAAGGAGGTTCCTTTCGAGCGCGTGGTGTTTGCGCTTGGCATCCGCTTTGTGGGCGAGACATCAGCCAAACTGTTGGCCCGACATTTCAAGAATATCGATGCGCTGATGAATGCAGGCATCGAGGAACTGCAGGAGATTGAGGGCATTGGCGAGGTGATGGCCAAGAGCATTATTACCTACTTCCACAATCCCACCAACCTTGAGATTGTGGAGCGATTGAGAGGTTATGGTTTGCAGATGCAACTATCTGAGGCTCAAACTGCTAACGTCTCTAACAAGTTGGCAGGACAGAGTGTAGTGATTAGTGGTGTATTTGCCCATCACAGTCGCGATGAGTACAAGGCCATCATCGAGCAGAATGGTGGAAAGAACGTTGGCAGCATCAGCAGCAAGACATCGTTTATCCTTGCTGGCGAGAATATGGGGCCTTCGAAACTGCAGAAAGCAGAGAAACTGGGGATTCGGATTGTATCTGAGGAGGAATTCCTGAGTATGATTGAATAATTTTCGCTTGTTCAGACCACCCCTAGCCCCTCCTACTCAGGAGGGGAATTTTAATTTAATCCTCATCCCAGTAACTGATTGTTCTTGTTTGGGTTACTTCGATGGTTTGGGCGCGCTGGCCTTTTAGCCAGTTGGTGATGTGGAGCAGGTTTCGCGTCCAGTTGTCGTTATCGTCGCGCTCTTCAATCTCGTATTTCATCGTTACGCTCATAATGCATTCGTTATCCTTATCGAATGCTTTCTGAGCCTGCTGGGTCATCTCGCCATCATCGTTATACTTGTAATCAGTAACCAGTTTCAAGCCAGAAACGGTGTTGGTCTGGATGGTACGCTTCAGGTTGCCTTCGTCGTTATATTCGTACTGAATCTGCTTCTTCTCGCCACCCTCAGTAATGGTAGCAGCGATGAGATAACCCACCTGATTGTACTGACGGTCAGCAAGTTCCGCAGATTCCAACTTACCCATCTCATCGAAATGTTCGATGGGATTCTCGGCCACAGGATTATCAGTTATCACCTCCTGCACAAAGCCCTTCAGACCCATGTTCGATGCATCTTTATAAAAAGGCGCCATGTTGAGATAATAGTAATGAATGGAGTGCGCACCATTCTCGTGAAGCGTGATGGTCTGGCGGATATAACCGTAATCTGTGAGCACATAGAGCGAGCCATCGCCCTTAGCCTTGAAGTTGCCCCACTCCCGCTGCAGCTTGCCCAACAGATATTTCTGGTTGCGTTCAAAGAGTTCGCGAGTGCGATACGGACCACAGGTAACAGTTGCCTCCGACAACATCTTAGTTTTATCGTTGACAGTCACTTCGAGCTTAGCATCCTTAATGCCATAGTAATCGCCCTTGAAAACATAGGAATCTTCGTCATCCTCACTATCTATCCGAACAAATCCCACACTCTTAAGTGCAGGAACAAACGCAGAATCAGTACCCTCCAGAGGTGCATCCATCAGCGTAATACATTTAGGATCGTATATGGCCTGACTCCAAGCCATCTGGGCTGCCACAAGCAGCAAAAGCAGTAGTCCTAACTTTTTCATCACGCTGCAAAAGTAAGTAGAAAAAGCGAAAACGCCAAATAATCAACATATTTTTACTATATATTTGTTATTTCTTAATTCTTAATTCTTAATTCTTAATTAAAAATATTACCTTTGCACCCGTGAAAAAGGGACTGGTATTAGAAGGTGGAGCTATGAGAGGGCTCTTCACAGCTGGCATCATCGATGTGATGATGGAGGCACATGTGGAGCCTGACGGACTGATAGGAGTATCAGCCGGAGCCGCCTTTGGATGCAACTATAAGAGCCGCCAACCAGGTCGCGCCATCCGCTATAACAAGCGATTTGCCCACGACAGCAGGTTCTGTTCGTGGCAGTCGCTACTCAAGACGGGCGACCTGTATAACGCCGAGTTTGGCTACCACGTGATTCCTACTAAATACGACGTATTCGACAATGCAGCCTACGATGCCAATCCTATGGAGTTTATTGCCGTTTGTACAGATGTAGAAACAGGTAAGCCCGTATACAAGTCGCTGCCCAAGGTGACACCAACCACCTACGACTGGATTCGCGCCTCGGCCTCGATGCCGCTGGTATCTAAAGTGGTAGAGTTGGAAGGTATGAAAGTTCTTGACGGCGGTGTAGCCGATTCTATTCCTTTGGAGTACTTCGAGAGTATTGGTTACGAAAAGAATCTGGTGATACTCACCCAGCCTGATGGCTACGTAAAGGAGCACAACAAACTGATGCCACTGATGCGTATAGCACTGAGGAAATATCCCAACATGATTGAAGCATTGGACAAGCGTCATATTATGTACAACAAGCAGTTGGCATACGTCTATCAGGCAGAGTCAACAGGCAGGGCATTGGTTATCCGTCCTGAAGCTCCACTCCAGATTGGTCATATATCGCACGACCCTGAGGAGATGCAGCGTATATACGATATTGGTCGACAGACAGGCATGAAATACATAGAGAGAATTAAAGCATTTTTTAGATGAGAATTGATATTATAACCGTACTGCCAGAGATGCTGGAAGGCTTTGTTCATGAGTCGATTCTGGCCAGAGCTGAGAAGAAAGGATTAGCAGAAATACGTTTACATAATCTTCGCGACTACACCCTCGACAAGTGGCGCCGAGTAGATGATTATCCATACGGAGGCAGCGCTGGCATGGTGATGCAGTGCGAGCCTATCGATCGTTGTATCACAGCCCTCAAGGAAGAGCGTGATTACGACGAAGTAATCTTTACATCGCCAGATGGTGAACGCTTCGATCAACACATGGCCAACGAGCTGTCGTTGAAGGGGAACTTGATTATTCTGGCTGGTCACTATAAAGGTATTGACCAGCGCATACGTGAGCACCTGATTACCAAGGAGATTTCTATTGGTGACTTTGTGCTGACTGGTGGCGAGCTGGTAGCAGCCATGATTGCTGATGCCATCGTGCGTGTGGTGCCTGGTGTGATTGGTGATGAGCAGAGTGCCCTATCCGACTGTTTCCAGGACGATATCCTCGCAGCACCTATCTACACCCGTCCTGCCGATTACAAAGGATGGAAGGTGCCAGAGATATTGCTGAGTGGCAACGAGGCGAAAATACGTGAGTGGGAATTTGAACAAGCGATGGAGCGAACAAGAAGGCTTCGCCCCGATCTGCTGAAAGATAAATAAAAATTCCCCTCCTACTCAGGAGGGGAATTTATTTATTTCTGAGCAAACTTTTCAGCCTGCTGGCGAATCAGCTCAGCATCGTTGAAGTAGTCGATACGCATGGCCTTGCGAACCTCGTCCATAGTCTGGGCGCCAACCTCGCGAGCCTGCTCTGTACCCTTCTTCAGGATGTTATAAATCTCAGGGATATCCTTCTCGAACTCAGCACGGCGAACACGCATTGGCTCCAGGAACTGGTTGAGTACCTGATTCAGGAACTTCTTGCACTTCATATCGCCCAGTCCACCACGACGATAGTGATCCTTCAGCTCGTCGAGGTTCTGATACTCAGGCAGGAAATTAGCGAAGTCCTCATCTGTTGAGAAAGCATCGAGATAGGTAAACACAGCGTTACCCTCTACGTGGCCTGGATCATTCAGATTCACATGCTCAGGGTCGGTATACATTGAGCGAACCTTCTGCCATACATCGTCAGCGGTATCAGAAAGATAGATACAGTTGCCAAGGCTCTTCGACATTTTCTCCTTACCATCAGTACCTGGCAGACGACGTGCTGTGAGGTTCTCAGGCAGCATGATGTTTGGCTCAACAAGTACTGGAGCGTAAATCTGGTTGAAACGACGAACCAACTCGCGAGTTACCTCGAGCATAGGCTCCTGGTCCTCACCAGCAGGAACGGTAGTAGCCTTGAACAGGGTGATATCGGCAGCCTGTGATACAGGGTAGCAGAAGAATCCAAGGGGAATACTCTCGCCCTCGAAACCACGCATCTTTACCTCAGTCTTAACGGTTGGGTTGCGCTGTACACGACTGACTGAAACCAGGTTCATGAGATAAGTGGTAAGCTCAGCCAGCTCAGGAATCTGACTCTGGATAAAGAGCGTACACTTTTCAGGATCCAATCCTGCTGCGAGATAGTCGAGTGCTACCTCTATGATGTTCTGGCGAATCTTCTCTGGATTATCAGCATTGTCAGTCAGAGCCTGTACATCGGCCATGAAAACAAACATGCGATCGAAGTCGCCTTGATTCTGCAATTGCACACGTCGACGAAGTGAGCCAACATAGTGTCCAAGATGGAGTTTACCAGTGGGACGGTCGCCCGTCAAAATTACTTTTCCCATATATTTTTTAGTCTTAATTTTCAAATTTGCGTGCAAAGGTACTTATTTTTTTGAGACAAAAGAACAAAAAGAACAAAAAAATATATGTTCTTATGTACATATGTGTAGAAAAATGTGTATCTTTGCCGACAAATTGATTAATAATAACGTATTTTCAACAAATGTTTAGCAAAGATACATATATTAGAAGGCGTCAGGAATTAAAGAAACTGGTTGGAAAAGGAGTGATTGTTTTGTTTGGTAACAACGATTCGCCAGCCAATTATCCTGCTAACGCATACGCCCCGATGAGGCAGGACTCATCATTCCTCTATTACTTCGGACAGCACCGCGACGGACTTGTTGGTGTGATTGATATTGATAACGACGAAGAGTGGCTCTTTGGCGATGATATCGACGTAGAGGATATTGTATGGATGGGCTTCACCCCATCAGTAGCCGATCTGGCTGCTGAGGTAGGCGTTAAGAAGACAGCCCCCATGAAGGATTTGACCAAAATGGTCAATGGTCAATGGTCAATGGTCAATAAACATTTCCTCCCCCCCTATCGTTTCGACATCAAGATCCAGATTATGGACCTGCTGGGCATCCATCCTTCTAAGCAGAAGGAGGCCGCCTCGCTCGATCTGATCAAGGCCGTAGTCAAGATGCGCGCCACCAAGGAGCCTCAGGAGATTGAGGCCATTGAGCGCGCCTGCGAGGTGGGTTATGCGATGCATACCACAGCCCAGCTGCTGATACGTCCAGGTGTTACTGAACGCTTCGTCGCAGGTCAGGTTGACGGTATCGCCCGCAGTCTGGCTCAGGGTAACAGCTTTGCCACCATCTTCAGCCAGCATGGCGAGATTATGCACGGAAACCCTTCAGGAGCCAAGTTAGAGGAAGGTCGTCTGGCACTCTGCGATGCAGGTTGCGAGTTGGACGATTACTGTTCTGACCACACACGCACCATGCCTGTATCAGGTAAGTTCACCCAGCGCCAGCTGGAAATCTACTCTATCGTGGAAGCCTGTCACGACTATGCCATCGAGGTGGCTAAGCCTGGTGTGAAATATATGGATGTTCACTTTGCAGTTTGCCGACTGATGACAGAACGCCTCAAGGAACTCGGCCTGATGAAGGGCGATACCGACGAGGCTGTAGCAGCAGGTGCTCACGCCATGTTCCTGCCTCACGGACTGGGACACATGATGGGTATGGACGTTCACGATATGGAGGGGCTGGGCCAGATCTACGTAGGTTTCGACGAGGAGACTCGTCCTAACCTCGAGCAGTTTGGCACCAACTGCCTGCGCATGGGTCGCAAGCTCGAGGAGGGCTTTGTGATTACTGATGAGCCAGGTATTTACTTCATTCCACAGCTCATTGACGAGTGGAAGGCCAGCGGACACTGCAAGGAGTTCCTGAACTTCGACAAGCTGGAGACCTACAAGGACTTTGGCGGTATCCGCATCGAGGACGACATCCTGATTACCAAGGACGGATGCCGATTCCTTGGCACCAAGCGAATTCCTTATCACCCCAAGGATGTAGAGGAGTTCATGGCAACGAATAATCAATAATAAAAAATAAAAAGGAAAATGAAGAAGATTTTTACACTCGCACTCGTAGCAATGGTTGCTCTGAGTGCTTCGGCAGCTAAGAAGAAGGGTGCCGAGAAGAACGCTAACAAGCCAGTTTTCACCACCATCAAGGAGAATCCTATCACCAGCATCAAGGACCAGAACCGTTCAGGTACGTGCTGGAACTACTCTACCCTCTCATTCTTCGAGGCTGAGGTGCTGAAGGCTACTGGCAAGACTTACAACTTCGACGAGAGCTTTGTTGAGAACAAGACCTACATGGATCGTGCCATCCAGGTGGTTCGCTACCACGGCGACTGCCAGTTTGCTCAGGGCGGTTCATCTGAGGATGTACTCGCTACCATGAAGACCCACGGTATCATTCCTGAGGGCATCATGCCTTTCGCAGGTTCACTGTATGGCGACTCACTCAACAACTTCAACGAGTTCTTCTCACTACTCGAGCCATACGTAGCAGCTGTTGCTAAGAGCGACTCTAAGAAGCTGTCAACTCAGTGGAAGGTTGGATTCCAGGGTATCCTCGACGCTTACCTTGGCAAGTGCCCTGAGAAGTTCACCTTCGAGGGCAAGGAGTACACCCCAAAGAGCTTCATGGCTTCGCTGGGCATTAACCTCGACGATTATGTATCAATCACCAGCTATACCCACCACCCATTCTACACCACATTTGCTGTAGAGGTACAGGACAACTGGCGATTCCCACAGAGCTACAACGTTCCTATGGACGAGATGATGCGCATTATCGACAATGCTATCGACAATGGCTATACCGTAGCTTGGGGCGGCGACGTTTCTGAGCCTGGTTTCACACGCGATGGTCTGGCTTACGCCATCGACAACAAGGCTGCTGTTTCACTCACAGGTAGCGATATGGCTAAGTGGCTGCGCCTGGAGCCAGCTAAGAAGGCTAACGTTATCGACTCACTGGGTTGCACCGTTCCTGAGATTGTTGCTACACAGCAGCTGCGCCAGGAGCGTTTCGACAACTGGGAGCTCACCGACGACCACGGCATGCTGATCTATGGTGTTGCCAAGGACCAGAAGGGTAAGGAGTACTACATGGTTAAGAACTCTTGGGGCGAGACTGGTAAGTACAAGGGTATCTGGTACATGACCAAGACTTACATCGCTGCAAATACGATGGATTTCCTCATCAATAAAAACGCTATTCCTGCTGATATTCGTAAAAAGCTTGGTATCTAATGCATTTTAAATGGAATTACCAACCACCTACATCAGAACAACAGACGGCGGCTAAGGAGCTTGGAGAGAAAATCGGCATGAGTCCGATACTCGCCAACCTCCTTATTCAGCGAGGCATCAAAACGGAGAGCGCGGCTAAGCGCTTCTTCCGTCCGATGCTTAACGAGCTGATTGATCCGTTCCTGATGAACGACATGGACGTGGCTGTAGACAGGCTCAACGATGCTATGGGGCGCAAAGAGCGCATCATGGTCTACGGCGACTACGACGTGGATGGATGTACGGCGGTAGCTTTGGTGTATAAATTCCTGCAGCAGTTCTATTCTAACATCGAATATTACATTCCCGATCGTTACGAAGAGGGTTATGGTATCAGTAAGAAGGCACTGCACTATGCAGCCGAAAAAGGCATCAAGCTCATCATAGTACTGGACTGCGGTATCAAGGCAATCGACGAGATAGCCTATGCCAAGAGTCTGGGCATCGACTTCATCATCTGCGACCACCACGTGCCTGATGATGAACTGCCCGATGCTGTGGCGATTCTTAACCCCAAGCGCCAGGATTCTACCTACCCCTTCAAGCACCTGTGCGGCTGTGGCGTAGGTTTCAAACTCATGCAGGCCTTTGCCAAGAACAACGGTATTCCATTCTCACGCCTCATCCCATTGCTCGATTTCTGTGCCGTAAGTATTGCGGCTGACATCGTGCCTATCATGGGCGAGAACCGTATACTGGCTTATCACGGATTGAAGCAGTTGAACCAGAGCCCCTCAGTAGGACTCAAAGCCATCATCGATATCTGCGGACTTACTGGTCGCGAAATCACCATGAGCGACATCGTGTTTAAGATTGGTCCGCGTATCAATGCTTCAGGCCGTATGCAGAATGGAACAGAGGCCGTTGATCTGCTGGTCGAGAAAGACCTTCAGAAGGCACTGGCCGAGGCTAACCACATTAATGAATATAACGAGCAGCGCAAGGATGTTGACAAGCAGATGACTGAGGAGGCCAACCAGATTGTAGAAAAGCTGGAGAGCCAGAAGCACCACGCCAGCATCGTGCTTTACGATGAGAACTGGAAGAAGGGTGTCATCGGCATTGTGGCCTCGCGACTCACTGAGCTCTACTACCGTCCAACGGTGGTGCTCACCAAATTCAATGGCATTGCCACAGGTTCAGCCCGCAGTGTGGCTGGCTACGACGTGTACGACGCCATCAAGAGCTGTCGCGACTTGCTCGAAAACTTTGGCGGACACACCTATGCCGTAGGCTTGTCGCTCAAAATCGAAAATATCCCTGAGTTCCGCAGCCGATTCCAGAAGTACGTGATGGAGCACATTCAGCCAGAACAGACTGAGGCTACACTCGACATCGATGCTGTGATCGACTTTAAGGATGTGACCAAGCGCCTGCACAACGACCTCAAGAAGTTTGCGCCTCACGGCCCTGACAACCCCAAGCCACTGTTCTGCACCCGCAATGTGTACGACTATGGCACATCGAAGGTTGTTGGACGCCAGCAGGAGCACATCAAACTCGAACTGGTCGACTCTAAGTCAAGCAATGTGCTTAACGGCATAGCCTTTGGCCAGAGTGGTTCAGCACGTTACATCAAATCTAAACGCTCGTTCGATATTGTCTATACTATCGAGGATAATATCTACAAGCGCACTGAAGTACAGCTTCAAATTGAAGACATACAGCCTTCAGAGGCTGACAATTGACAATTGATAGTTGATAGTTGATAATTGATAGTTGATAATTATGAATACAGTGGAGGATCATGAAAATGCACCTACTAATGCTGAACCATCACAGCAGAGTAATCATAATTGTCAACTGTCAACTATCAATTATCAATTAATTCTAAAAAAATACTGGGGCTACGATGATTTCCGCGGGATTCAGCGCGAAATCATCGAGTCTATAGGTAGCGGCCACGATACACTTGGATTAATGCCTACAGGCGGTGGAAAGTCCATCACTTTCCAAGTGCCTGCTTTGGCTCAGGAGGGCACCTGCATCGTCATCACCCCACTTATTGCGCTGATGAAGGACCAGGTGCAGAACCTGCGCCGTCGTGGCATCAAGGCAGCAGCCATCTATAGCGGACTGGCTCACGAGGAGATTATCACCATCCTCGAGAACGCCATCTTTGGTGGTATCAAGCTGCTCTATGTATCGCCCGAACGCCTGTCGAGTGAGCTTTTCCAGACTAAGCTTCGCCACATGAAGATTAGTTTCATCACCGTCGACGAGGCTCACTGTATCTCGCAATGGGGCTACGATTTCCGCCCCTCCTATCTGCAGATAGCCAATATCCGCAAGCTCATCCCCCAAGCGCCCGTTCTGGCGCTTACAGCCACCGCCACCCCTCAGGTGGTAGAGGATATCCAAGTCCGCTTGGCTAGAATTTCTAGCCATGCTAGTAATGCAAGTAATGCTAGCATTACTAGATTTAATCTCTTCAAGATGAGCTTCGAGCGCAAGAACCTGGCTTATGTGGTTCGCCACGCCGACGATAAGATTGGCGAGCTCATCCACATCCTACAGAGCACCAAGGGCTCAGCCATTGTCTATGCCCGCAGCCGTCGCCGCACCAAGGAGTATGCCGAGATTATCAACGAGGCTGGCATCACAGCCACCTTCTACCACGCTGGTCTCGATGCCTGCGAGAAGGATAAGCGCCAGCGCGAGTGGCAGGACGACAAACAGCGCGTGATGGTAGCCACCAACGCCTTTGGTATGGGTATCGACAAGCCCGATGTGCGCGTGGTGGTACATGTGGATTGCCCTGACAGCATCGAGGCCTATTTCCAGGAGGCAGGCCGTGCTGGTCGCGATGGGCTTAAGGCCTACGCCGTACTGCTCTACAATCATGCCGACGAGCGCAAACTGCAGAAGCGCATCACCGACACCTTCCCTGACAAGGACTACATCCGCCAGGTCTATGAGCATCTGGCCTATTTCTATCAGATAGGTGTAGGTTCAGGCTATGGTCACACCTTCGAGTTCAACATCGATAAGTTCTGTCACGCCTTCCGCCACTTCCCGATTCAGGTCGACTCTTCGCTCAAGATTCTGCAGCGAGCCGGCTATATCGAGTACACTGAAGAACAGGACAATCAGGCTCGTGTCATGTTTACCGTGAGCCGTAACGATCTCTATCGCCTGGAGAACAACAGTCCTAACGAGGACAAGGTCATCACCGCCCTGCTGCGCAACTATGGCGGCCTGTTTACCGATTATAATTATATCGACGAGGCCTATCTGGCCACCGTTACCCAGCTGCAGCCTCAGCAGGTTTACCTCACGCTCAAGAGTCTGTCGCAGCGCCACATCCTGCACTTCATTCCGCAGAAGAAGACGCCTTACATCCGCTACACCCAGCGTCGCGAGGATAAGGAGTACATCCAGATTATGCCTGCCGTCTACGAGGAGCGTAAGGCGCAGTTTGCAGAACGCATACAGGCCATGATTCGTTATGCCACTAACGATCGTGTGTGTCGTTCTCGCCAGCTGCTGCGCTATTTTGGCGAGCGCAACTACCACAACTGTGGCCAGTGCGATGTGTGTCTGGCCCATCGCCAGGAAGGCATGGTGTCTGAGTCCCAACTCACTGCAGCCGCAGAGGCCATTCTCAAACTGCTCAACGACGATAAACCCCACCCCATTACAGACTTAAAAAGCATCGAGCTGCCTGATAGCGAACTCGATGCTGCTTTAGATTATCTTTCTGACGAAGAGTTAATCATACGTCAGGCCGACGGCCAGCTCTCAAAATCTTAAAAATCTATTTTCAGCTGGCGCTCGTCTTCCTTATCGTGCTCGTGGCAGTAGCTGCTACCATCAAAGCAGTGAGTACATACGCGGCACTTATCCATGCCGATACTCTTAATCAGATCCTCAAGCTTAGCGAACTTCAATGTAGTCAGTCCCAGTCGCTTGGCTATCTCGTCAACCATTCGCTTGTATTCAGGCGAATCGGTCTGAGCATACTTCTCCAGATTTTTCTTATCGTCGCCCTCAAAATCCTTGATGATACGACGTGTTATCAGTTCCATGTCACTCTTTGACGAAGTGAATCCTATGAAAGGACATCCGTAAACCAGTGGTGGGCACGAGATACGGCAGTGCACCTCCTTGGCGCCGTACTCGAAGAAAGTCTTTACATTGTCTTTGAGCTGAGTACCGCGAACGATTGAGTCGTCGCAGAACACCACGCGCTGGTCCTTCAGCAGTGCTGGGTTAGGTATCAGCTTCATCTTAGCCACCAGCGAACGGCGCTCCTGGTTGCCAGGAGTAAACGAGCGAGGCCATGTTGGTGTGTACTTCAGTACGGCACGCTTGTAGGGCACACCCTTACCTTCGGCATATCCCAGCGCCATACCTACTCCTGAGTCGGGCACACCGCACACGCAGTCTACCTCGGTCTCATCCTTCTCACCCATCATCTTTCCGTTGGTCTCACGAACATACTCCACGTTAATGCCGTTATAGTCAGATGCAGGGAATCCATAGTACACCCAGAGGAACGAGCAAATCTGCTCTCTCTTCCAAGGCTCCTTCAGAACCTCCATCTTGTCGGCAGTCAGGAATACTATCTCACCAGGTCCCAGGTCTCTTACTCGCTTGTAGTCCAGATTAGGGAAGCTGGTTGTCTCGCTGCTCACAGCGAAGGCGCCCTCCTTCTGTCCTATCACGATAGGTGTACGTCCCAGGAAGTCGCGTGCTGCAATGATACCCTTCTCTGTGAGTATCAGCATCGAGCACGATCCCTCTATCTTTTCATATACCAGGTTGATTCCCTCAACAAATGTGCGGCCCATGTTGATGAGCAGCGCCACCAGTTCGGTCTGGTTGATTGTGTTGGCCGAGTACTCGCTGAAGTGCATACGCCTGTCCAGCAGCTCCTTGGCAATCTCCTCTATGTTGTTGATCTTGGCCACAGTCACTACTGCATAACGGCCCAGATGCGAGTTTACCAGGATAGGCTGCGGGTCGGTATCACTGATTACTCCGATGCCCTGGTTGCCAGAGAACGAGTCGAGCTCATCCTCGAACTTCGAACGGAAGTAGTCGCGCTCCAGGTTGTGGATCTTACGACAGAATCCCTTCTCCTCATCAAATGTCACCAGTCCGGCACGCTTAGTACCCAGATGCGAGTTATAGTCGGTGCCGTAGAACAGGTCGTTAACACAGCACTTAGTGGAAATGGTTCCAAAAAATCCGCCCATACCTCTTTTTTAATTATTAAAATAATACAGGAACGATGCGATACCCTCCAGTGCTGGTTTGCGCTGTCCCTCGATTTCAATCCTGAATTCAATCTCTGCCTTACAGATACCGCGCAGGTTCTGTATGTTGTGCAACTTAGTTACCAGTCGCACCTTCGAGCCTGTGATGACAGGCTGACCAAAGCGCATCTTGTCCATGCCGTAGTTCACCAGCATCTTGATGTTGTTCACCTCAATAATCTGGTCCCACATGTATGGCAGCAGCGACAGTGTCAGGTATCCGTGAGCAATGGTGCTCTTGTACTGACTCTCCTGCTTGGCACGCTCCACGTCTACGTGTATCCACTGGTGGTCGAGTGTGGCGTCCGCAAACATGTTAATGCGGTCTTGGTCTACTTGCAGCCAGTCGGAAGCTCCCAGCTCCTCACCCAGATGGGCTGCGAATTCATCGTACGAATTAATTACTAATTTTCCCATATCATATTTTAAAATGAATCACGGGGATGCGTGTGCACCCCCGTGACTATAGTGTTATACGTCTTGGTTCTCTGGACGCAGCTTGCGTACAGTCTCACCAGCACGCCACATCTCCTGATTACGCATAGCCTCCAACTCTTTCTCGAGTCCTGCACGGTAGTCAGGCTTAGAGTTAGCGTCGATGGTAATCTGAGCCTCATTACCGGTCTGTACGCTGTAGTACAGCCACTCCATAACGGGCTTAATGGCATCGTGGAATCGTGGAGCCCAGTCAAGTGCACCACGCTGTGCAGTAGTAGAGCAGTTAGCATACATCCAGTCCATACCCTTTGCACCAAACAACGGGCCAAGGCTCTGTGTGAGCTCCTCAACGGTCTCGTTAAATGCCTCCGATGGAGAGTGTCCGTGCTCGCGCAGTACTTCGTACTGAGCCAGCAGCAGTCCCTGAATGGCACCCATCAGCGAGCCGCGCTCACCAGTAAGGTCTGATGTAGCCTCACGCTCGAAGGTGGTCTCAAACATATATCCAGCACCGATACCGATACCAAATGCCAGTGTCTTATCCTTGGCATTACCAGAAGCATCCTGATAGATGGCATACGAGCAGTTCAGTCCGCGGCCCTCGCAGAACATAGTGCGCAGGCTGGTACCGCTACCCTTAGGTGCAACCATAATCACGTCGACATCCTTTGGTGGAACTACACCTGTACGATCGCTCCAGTTGATGGCGAAACCATGGCTGTAATACAGAGTCTTGCCAGGCTTCAGATACTGTTTGATGGTGGGCCACTGCTGAATCTGACCAGCATCGCTCAGAAGCATGCAGAGGATTGTACCCTTCTCGGCGGCCTCCTCAATAGAGAACAGTGTCTCGCCTGGAACCCATCCGTCGGCCACAGCCTTGTCGTAGGTCTTACCTGGGCGCTGACCAACAATCACGTTGAATCCGTTATCGCGCAGGTTGCAGGCCTGACCTGGGCCCTGAACGCCATAACCAATCACAGCGATGGTTTCATTCTTCAATACTTCACGTGCTTTCTCGAGTGAGAACTCTTTGCTGGTGACAACAGTCTCTGTTACGCCACCGAAATTCATTTGTGCCATAATAGCAATAATAATTTTAAGATGTTAATATAATCCCTGCGTACTGTGCCAGCCCTACCCGAGAGCCGTCGTATTGTTAGTCCGCTCCCACCCTACTCAGAGAGTGCGACTTGGGCGTTAACTAAATAAATCGGGTGCAAAATTAAGCATAATCGCCGAAATAACCAAAATTTTAGTCTGCTTTTTTGCGTTTTTCTATGCGATAGCCCCACTCCCCCCAGTTTTCCCCTCCTAAGCTAGGAGGGGCCAGGGGTAGTCTGATCATAAGTACTTTACAATATCTTCCAGAAATTGCTTATCCACGTCATCGAACGTAGCCAACTCGCGACTATCAATATCCAGCACCGCCGATATCTCGCCATCAGCATTCCACACCGGCACCACAATCTCCGAGCGACTCTCGCTACTGCAGGCTATGTGCCCAGGAAACAGCTCCACATCAGGCACCACGATGGTCTCGCCCTGCTTCCAAGCCGTGCCGCACACACCCTTACCAAAAGGTATATGCATACAAGCCACAGGCCCTTGGAATGGCCCCAGAATCAGTTCACCGTTCTTCACGCGATAGAATCCCGTCCACCAGAATCCCATTGCCTCATGTATCACAGCCGCGATGTTTGCCATCTTAGCCACTTCGTCAGTCTCGCCTTGTGTCAGGCTCTTTATCTGCTCGCAGAGCAGCTTATACATTTCTATTTTATTCATTATCTTTATATTATAGTTTAATTCTGCGCCAGATGGAGCGGGGAACCCTGCGCCAGAGGGCGGTGAGGATGCGATACTTCCAGTCGATGACGCGGATATGTTTTTTGTGCTCGATGGCGTAGATGATCTCACGGGTAACGGTCTGGGGCTTGAGCATCATGGGATAGTGGAAATCGCCGGCCAACAGGGCGGTATCGACAAAGCCTGGGCGGATATCGGTAATACGTATATCGAGGCCGCGAGCGTGGGCTTGCTGCTCTAAAGCCTGCAGATAGACATTCTGCATGGCCTTGGTGGCGGAATAAGCAGGCGACGGGCCAAGACCCTTGGTGCCTGCAATAGAGGTGATGCAGGCGATGTGGCCCCTACCCTGCTGGGCGAAATAGCGATAGGCGGCACCCACCATACGGGTGAAGCCAACGCCATTGGTCTGGAGTGTGGCCAGCTCGATATCGGCTGCCAACTCGCGGTTCTGCTTACCTATGCCCGAGGCGTAGAAAAACAGGTCCATACCTCCCATGCGCTCTACAAGAGCCATGAGACTAGAATCAGCATTGGCGCTGGTAACGTCGATCATCTCGACATCAGCAGCGCCAATGGTATTTAATAGGTCAACCCTGCGGGCAGCTACTCCCACCGTCCAGCCACGCTGGATGAGCAGGCGGGCTACCTCAAGCCCTATACCCGACGAGGCTCCTATAACGATTGCTTTACTCATCGGGCAGGAACAATGGATCCTCGGGCATAACCATCACAGGCTTAGTGTTGTAAGCCTTCAGGAGCTTCTCGGATACGTACTTCTTGTTGACAACCAAACGGAACATATACTCGCGGAACCACTCGGCTGTCATGATGATGCAGCCCTGCTGGCCGTTAGAAGGGCCCCAAGAATTCTCGACCTTCCACTTGATGGGCTTGCCCTGCTTGTCGAGGTCGACAGCAGTCAGCGTCATGGCATGGGTAGAGCCGCTATCGAAGGTGCTGATGCGCTGTGCCTTGTCCATAGCGAAGGTGGTGCCGAAGACTGAACCGTAGTCGAAGTTATCGAGCGATGCATAGCCGCGCTTGCGATCGAGGAGCTTGCCTACATCGTAAGAGCTGTACATCTTGCGACCATCCTTGAGCGAGGCAATAGCCAGCTGCTCAATCTCGTCCATAGGCAAGTTGAGATAGCGCCAGTTGGTACCATCGTAGGTGTGGCGGTCGTACTCTACCTCGTAGGTCTTGTAGTACTCACGACGTGGGTCGTTCATCACCATGATAAAGGTGCCCTTGATATCGTCGCCAACCACCTCCTTGTAGAAGCTGAGTGGTGTGTACTCCTTAGCCTCGCCCAGCTGGCGACCAGCCTTATCGTGGAAGGCATAGGTGAACTTCTCGACTGGAGCACCCAGTGTAAGCTTGAGCATGCGATAGATCTGAGTGAGCATCTGAGTCTTGGCCTTCTGAATATCAGCAGCACTCTTCTTCTTGGCAACCATATCGCGCAGCTGGAGACCAAACTCACGAAGCTTTGACGAAATCAGGCTGCGAGCCTTTGAGGTATTCTCGCTGGTGAAGGTCTCAGGCATGACCTCAGAGGGAACGAGTCCGTACTTAGGTGCCAAGTCGGCTACACCGCAGAAGGTACCGCCATCGCCGATGGGCGAATGGAAGAAGAACTGCACACGCTGATCGTCGATAGGCTTTTTGGCAGTATCGATAACACCCTGCAGCATGAGGTTGGCCTTCTCCAACTGATCCCAGAAGAACAGGTAGGCCTGCGAGAACTCGATGCTGACAGAGTCGGCATGAGCCATATAGTTAGAACGCAGCACGTTGAGACCGCTGAACATCCAGCAGCGACCTGACGACTTCTGGTCGGTGATGCTCTGCTTGCGGGTTTCTACTGAGAAGTGGGTGTCGATAGGTGTGGCAGCAGCCTTGTAGTTCTTGGCCAGCGCATCGATACTCATGCCATAGACGGCATTGGCGATAACACGCTCCTTACCACACTGCTTCTGCTCTTTCTGAATCTCTTGTAACATCTGGGCCGAAATGCCCCCACCCTGTGCAAAAGCCTGAGCCGAAAGGCCGCAGGCTGCTAAAAGGATTAAAACTGATTTGTTTACCATATTATAATTTAAATTGAAGTTTAAGGGAAGTGAAAGGGAAGTGAAAGGGACATTACCCCACCCCTTGATGAAGTCGCAGAACATACGTCCCTTTTATTCCTTTTTATTCCTATTTCTTTTTCTTTGTCGTTGTTTTCTTGGTGGTTGTCTTTTTGGTAGTTGTGGTGGTAGTCTTTGGCTTGTAATACTTCTGAGCCTCAGGCAACCATCCCTGGATGTTCTTGATACGTGTAGCATCAGATGGGTGATCGCTCAGGAACTCGGCTGTACTCTTATTACCACTAGCTGCCGACATACGCTCCCAGAACGATACTGCCACGCTTGGATCGTAGCCTGCCATAGCAGCGAAGATAAGACCCAGATGGTCGGCCTCGTTCTCATTGTCGCGAGAGTACTTGAGGTTCAAGAAACTCAGGCCCTGTGCAGCTGCAGCCTGACCAAGGGCGATGGTATTATCGCCAACACCCAGAATGCTAGCCAATACACCTGCACCCTGAACACCATACTGCTGCTGAATCTGCTTGCTCATCTGCTCGGCTGAGTGACGTGCCACTGCGTGAGCTATCTCGTGGCCCAGCACGATGGCAAGCGAAGCTTCGTCCTTTGTAATTGGCAGCAGCCCCTCGTAAACCACAATCAGTCCGCCAGGCATACACCAAGCATTAGCTTGATTATCGGCCACCAGATTAAATGTCCATTGATAATTCTGTACATCATTCTGCATGCCGTTCTCGTTAAGGAAGTTTACCACAGCATTGGCAAGATTAGTACCCACACGCTTTACCATGGCAGTATTAGTAGCATTGGTAGAGAGCTTGGCAGACTTCATAAACTCCTGATACTGTTGGGTTGAGAGCGTAAGAACCTCACCATCTGAAACCATCAGTCTCTGCTTACGCCCTGTGATGGGCACTGTGTTAGTGGTACCGCAGCTAACCAACAATACGGCTACCATCGACATGATAAAAAACTTAACCTTTTTCATACGTCTTTTTGTTATTATTAATGGTTTATATACTTTTCCGAGTGCAAAGTAAATAAAAATTTTCGATACTTGCAAATTTTAAGCATAAAAATAGAGGCATCCCCGCTGGAATGCCCCCAAAATAGAATGACCAATAATAACTAAAAAACTATGAATTTACTTGTTCAGACCACGGTTGTTAAGTGTGGTGTTGAGCAGCATGAGATATGTGTGCATCTGCTCCTTAGAAAGTACTGAGCGCATGCGCTTTACGTCGGTATCGATAGCGCGCTTAACCATGTTTTCGCGATCGTTCTTACCGTACTGAGCAGCATAAGTCATCTCAGTGTTGAACACACGGTGGATGTTCTCTACAGCGTCACGCTGGTTCCAGTCGAGGTTCAGAGCGCTAGCAAGCTTATCCATGTTAACGTCCATCTTGTAAGCCTCAACGTTCTTTACAGCGTTGGTGTTCTCATCCTCAGCAAATGCGGTTGTCATACTCAACATTGCTACCAGTGTCATAATCATCTTTTTCATCTTTTTACCCTTTCTTTTTTTTACTCAGTCAGCTTTCTCAGCCAACCTACTTTTTTACTTTAATTCGTTATCCTTTAAAAACTCTTTTTTTACTTTGTATTTGTCTTTTGACGCTGCAAAGGTACGGCGATTTTTTGAACTGAACAAGCCTTTTGGGAAAATTGTGTGCGAACACAGCGCTTTTATTGATACATATCAACGAATGGCGAAAATAAAGATTTTTTTATATTTTCAGATTAAACTTGCTGCTATTTGATGGAAAATGCGTATCTTTGCACGCTGAAACTAAATAGTATATATAAATAGGTATATGGAAGAAACAAAGAACAGATTTATGTCGGTTGTCTACCAGCTCTATAGCATCAAGGATGGTAAGAGCGAGCTGGAAGAGCAGACTGGCGATGAGCGTCCATTTGAGTTTATTACAGGATTCAGTGTAGCACTCGATGCTTTTGAGGCTAAGGTAAAAGGATTGGAGAAAGGTAGCGATTTTGATTTCCAACTGACTCCTGCCGAGGCTTTTGGCGAGTATATTGCTGAGGGCGTACATAAGGTGGGACGCGAGGTATTCACCGTTAACGGCCACTTCGACCACGAGAACATCTTCGAGGGTGCCGTTATCACACTGATGGATAACGAAGACCACCAGTTTATGGCCAAGGTAGCTAAGATTGAGGAAGACGGCGTGACTGTTGACACCAACCACCCTCTGGCTGGCAAGACGCTGAACTTCAAGGGCCGCGTAATTGAGAACCGCGAGGCTACCGAGGAGGAGATTCAGCACCTGATTAAGCACATGACGGGCGGATGCAGCGGTGGTTGCAGCGGATGTGGCGACCATCACGACGGATGCGGATGTGGCGATCACGACTGTGGTTGTGGCGATCACGATCATCATCATCATCACGATGGCGGCTGCGGATGCGGACACTGCCATTAATCAATTGATAATTGATAGTTGATAATTGATAATTATGAATAGTTTCGGGCAGATATTCAGGCTGACAACGTTTGGCGAGAGTCACGGAGAGGCTGTGGGGGGTGTGGTTGATGGCATGCCTGCTGGCATCGACATCGATGTAGACTTCATTCAAAGCGAACTCAATCGCCGTCGTCCAGGTCAGAGCAAAATCACTACATCGCGCAATGAGGCCGATAAGATAGAGATTCTTAGTGGTGTGTTCGAAGGCAAGTCAACAGGCTGCCCCATCGGATTCATAGTACGTAACACTAACCAGCACTCGCAGGACTACGAGAATATGCGCTGCATTTTCCGTCCATCGCATGCTGACTACACCTACTATCAGAAATACGGCATTCGCGACCATCGCGGTGGCGGGCGCACATCGGCGCGCATCACTATCAGCCGTTGCGTAGGTGGAGCATTGGCCAAACTGGTGCTTCGACAGAAGGGCATCAGCATTCAGGCCTATACATCGCAGGTAGGCGATATAGCGCTGGAGAAGGATTACAAGCTCTACAACCTGGATCTTACCGAGACTAACGCCGTTCGCTGTCCTGATGCTGAGAAGGCGACACAGATGGAGGAGCTGATTACCCAAGTAAAAGCTGAGGGCGACACCATCGGAGGCGTCATCACCTGTGTGATTAAAGGCTGCCCTGCAGGACTTGGCGAACCTGAGTTCGACAAGCTGCACGCTGCCCTGGGCTCGGCCATGCTGAGTATCAATGCCGTGAAAGGCTTTGAATATGGCGAGGGATTCAACTTCGCCAGCATGCGTGGAAGCCAGGTGAACGATGTGTTTAAGCGCGATGAGGATGGCAACATCACCACCGCCACCAATCACAGCGGCGGCATACAGGGTGGAATAAGTAACGGACAAGATATATACTTCCGTGTGGCTTTCAAACCAGTGGCCACTATACTTACTGAACAGGAAACAGTAGATATGGAGGGAAATCCCACCACATTTACTGCTCGCGGACGACACGATCCGTGCGTTTTGCCACGTGCAGTTCCTGTGGTAGAAAGTATGGCTGCAATGACCATTTTAGACTATATTTTACTCCAAAAAGCAGTAATTTTATAGAAAAATGCCCCATGAATGCAAAATATTGCAAAAAACATTTGGTAGTTTAGAAAAGTATTTGTACCTTTGCAGCGCATTCAGGGATTTGTGAAAACCCCGGAATAGCTTTAGTTAAGTCTAGTTTAGTTTTTGTGTTGGTTGAGGGCTAGCAATTGCTAGCCCTCAAATTTTGTATTTACCCAAAAGAAGCTCTGATTTTTAAATCACTCCGATGATCTCGTCTACCGATTGGCATCCGTGTGCATCAAGCCAATCGTTAATACCATCGCGAACCTTGATGCTGACAGCAGGATCAAGGAAGTTGGCTGTACCTATTTCGATAGCTGTTGCGCCAGCCATCAGGAACTCTATGGCATCCTTAGCCGTACTGATGCCACCCAAACCTATTACAGGAATGTTCACAGCCTTAGCCACCTGCCAAACCATACGCAGAGCCACAGGCTTCACGCAAGGACCACTCAGTCCGCCTGTATTGATGCTCAGCAGCGTCTTGCGCTTCTCGATATCGATAGCCATACCCATCAGCGTGTTGATAAGCGATACGCTGTCGGCTCCCTCAGCCTCTACGGCACGGGCAATCTCTGTGATATCAGTCACGTTAGGACTCAGTTTCACAATCAGCGTCTTGTGATAGCGGGCTCTTACGGCCTTTACCACACTGGCAGCGCCAGCACAGGTCACACCAAATGCCATACCGCCATCCTTGACGTTAGGGCACGAGATGTTCAGCTCGATAGCAGGAATGTTCTCGAGAGCATCGATACGGGCAGCACACTCCGCATAGTCTTCAGGACTTGAGCCACTCACGTTCACTATCATATTGGTGTCGATATCCCTTATCTGGGGATAGATATGCTCGCAGAAATAGTCAACACCCTTGTTCTGCAATCCCACACAGTTCAGCATACCGCTGGCTGTCTCGGCCATACGCGGATAGTCGTTACCCTGACGTGGATTCAGCGTGGTACCCTTCACAATAATACCGCCAATACCATCGATAGGCATCAGGTCGGCAAACTCCAGTCCGTAGCCGAAAGTGCCCGATGCAGTCATCACAGGGTTCTTCAGCTCAAGGTCTTTTATTTTTACATTTAGTCTTGCCATAACAGTTTCTTAATATTAAACACGGGTCCATCCTTACAAACACACAGATTGCCCTCTGTGGTCTTCTCTACACAGCACAAGCAGGCACCCAGTCCGCATGCCATCAGATTCTCGAGCGATACCTCACAGTCAACGTCATTCTGACGCGCATAGCGAGCCACAGCCTTCATCATAGGCGTTGGGCCACAAGTGCTGATACGGTCGAAGCGCTCCTGGCTCAGGATAGAGTGGTTAGTCACAAATCCCTTCTCGCCCATCGAGCCATCCTCGGTTGTTACGTACGCGCGCCCGTACTTATTAAATATGGGCAGCATCAGCAGATCGTTGGCTGTACGTGCACCAAGCAGGAAGGTAGGTTCAATGCCCTGGCGCTTCATCTCGGCACCCATATACAACAGTGGAGCCACACCAACGCCTCCACCCACCAGCAGCACCTTCTCGCCCTGCTTGGCAGGCGTAAAGCCATTACCCAGAGGCAACACGCAGTTCAACACATCGCCACACTGCAACTTGGCCAACTGCTTGGTACCATCGCCTACGGTGGCCACTAGCAGCCAGAGCTCGTTATTCTCGCGATCCACAAAGTTAATGGAAATAGGGCGGCGCAGGAATGTTGATGGCGATCCATCAACTCGCACCTCTACAAACTGACCGGGCAGCATCTCAGGCAGGGCAGTTTCGTGTGTCAGTTTTATGAGCACATAACGCTGATGAATCTGTTCTACCTGCTTAACCTTTAGGTCTAGTATATACTTCTTCATACTACGAATTTTTTAAATCGGGTACAAAGATACAACTATTTTTTGAAACCACAAAAATTATTTCTTGGCAGGTACAAAAGTATCCCAGGTCTGATCATCATAGAACACACGGATCTCGATGACTTTACGCTGCGGTTTGTCTTGTATTTTTACCTCTTGATGAACGATTTCCGGGTGTGTAGTCCTTACACTATTAAAATTCTGGGGTGTCTGAGGAGCAATTTGAGGGGCCACCTGAGGGACTGTATCAAAATCTAGCATCGGATTTTGATCGATAGGGTGGGTATCAACAGCACTATCAGCATCCGAAAACAGATCCCTAGAAGGGGTGTTTGGGGCCAGATACATGTCGCCTGAACCAAACATCAACCAATCGGTATTGATGTTAGGAATTTTCTTTTTAATGGCTTCCACGATGTTAAGGGTGGGTCTGGTTCTGCCATTAAAGATGCTACTAAGGGTAGCCGGACTCTGACCAATGTAGTCGGCGAAGAGCTGTTGAGTCATGTGCTGAGACTCCATAATTTGCCTGATTCTATCTTTCATATCTTATCATGATGTACTTTTAGGGGCCATTGGGCCCGTTTTTCTTTCAGTTTACAAAGGTAAAACAAAAAATTGAATTATACAACAAATGTAGATACAATTTAAGATTTTATAATTTAAGTTTATGGTTTTATATTTGTAAATCAAAAATTAGATTTGGCGTATAGAGAGGTTTGAAGTTATAAATCTAAATTTTAGATAAATAAACTGCACAAACCTATATTTTAGTGCATTTTTGTAACTAACTGGGTATAAATGAACTATTTACATATAACAATACGTTTTCTAGGGCAAAATTCACTTTTTGCCTGTTTTTGGGCTTATAGATGGAACATTTTTATGCATAATCGTTATAACTGATTGAGTTTTAAGTATTTATATATGTATATACTGGTATGTATAAATATGAATATACAAATCAGAATCTTAAAATTCAGATATTGATATTTAAATATTAAATCCTGATTCACGTCTTTAAATCTCTAAATTCTAAACTCTAAACTATATAATTTCTAAATATTGGTTCGAATTTACGAACTTGAATTTAGAAAGCGTAATCAAAATAAATGTGAAAGCCAAATTCCAGATGTCCCAAAATGGCGAATTTCTTCATTTCTCACGTATTCTGCACCGTTCTACGAAATTCTGGAAATACGCGAGTTTTGAAGGGGTAAGAATCCTCGTAACTCCCCTATTTCTCAGGCATTTAGGCACAAAAAAAGCACTCATCAAGAGTGCATTTTTTGCAAATTCTAGAGCTTAAAACCTACCCTATTTAGTGTAAAATGTAAAAAATCAGTTCTTTCATAAGCTCACCAGCAGAGGTATTTGGGTTATCCAGACCCTTACTTTTGGCGTCAATCTCTCGTATCTTCGAAATGATCTGCATCACCTTCATTCCAGAGTAGTTTCTCATACCCGTCATGTAGTCCTTCGCAGCCCATGGATTTCTCAATTCCAGCCATTCTGCTACCGCCTCCTGGCTCTTATTATTTGGCGCATAAAACGCAATCATCAAATTTTGGAAGTATCCGAAGAGCAACGGGAGAAATGAGTAGATGGAACCAGCCTTTGGATTTTCGTCAAAATATTTTATTATCTGATTTGCCTTGTACACATTGCGACTCACAATGGCATCGCGCAACTCGAATCCGTTAAACTCTTTGCTCACTCCAATCTGGTCTTCCACAATCTGTGGAGTCACTACCCTATTCCCCTCAGGCAGCGAAAGTATCACCTTGTCGAGCTCGCCAACCAGTCTGCTCAAATCTGCGCCAATATTCTCAGCTATCATCTGCACGCTCTTCACGTCAATCTTCACCTGGCGTGATTTCAGATAGTTCTCGATGAAAGCTGGCAGATCTCTATCCTTGAGTTTTGCACTCTCAAACAAGATGCCCGACGATTTTATCGCCTTCACGTAGCCCGATTTTCTGCCGTCGATCTTGCCGTTTTTGTGGCACATCACCAGTATGGTTGATGCCATAGGCTGACTGAAATAACGCTCCAGCGCCTCGGTGTTCTTGATATTCTGCGCCTCTTTCACTATCACCACCTGCTTTTCGGCCATCATAGGATAACGGCGCGCCAGGTCGGCTATCTGCGATGCATTGACATCCGATCCAAAGAGTATCGTCTGGTTAAAGTCGCGTTCTTCGGGCTGCAGGGCATGCTCTGCGATATAGTCGGCTATCTTGTCGATATAGTACGGTTCATCGCCCATCAGATAGTAGACGGGCGCGTATTTTCCAGCCTCCAAATCGCGCATTATACTCTCAAAACTTGCATTTTTTGCCTCAGCCATAGTGCTATTTCAATTATTATTTGTATTTTTGCCTGCAAATTTACAAAAATGTTTCGATTAAACCTCCCTACATACGAAATAAAAATCGCCCAACAGGGCAATAAGCAACTAATTTTCGACATTTTACGCAGAAAATACGTTGCTTTGACGCCTGAGGAATGGGTTCGTCAGCACTTTGTGCACTATCTTATAGACCACAAAGGTTACCCCGCAGGACTGTTGGGCAACGAGATAGAACTCAGTGTTGGCGAAAAGCATCTGCGTTGCGACTCCGTATTATATAATAAGGTGACCCAGCCCCAGATGATTATCGAATACAAGGCCCCCACAATAAAACTTCAGCAGAAGACGTTCGACCAGATTTCGGCCTACAATCTCCTGCTGAAGGTGGATTACCTGATTGTCAGTAACGGCATGCAGCACATCTGCTGCCGTATGGATTACGAGAACCAAAAATATTGCTTTCTCGAGGACATTCCCGACTATCAGAATTTATAACAAAAATCTCTCTCTTAAGCCATATCGTTAGCATCGGCAGCCTTCTTTGATGAAGCTGACGATGTAGATGTGCCACTCGACTTGCGGATGGCGCGCTTAGCACCTCTCTTCTTCTCGTCGGCTGCTGCAGCTGGCTTCTCAATCTTTACGCCTGCAAGCTCTGGGTCAATCATGATTCGTCCGCAGTACTCACAAACAATGATCTTCTTGTGCATCTTGATATCAAGCTGGCGCTGGGGGGGAATCTTGTTGAAGCAACCACCGCAGGCATCACGCTGTACGTAAACGATACCCAGACCGTTGCGAGCGTTCTTACGGATGCGCTTGAACGATGTAAGCAGTCGGCCCTCAATCTTAGCCTCCAGAGTCTTAACAGTCTCCTTCAGCTTCTCCTCCTCTACGCGGGTTTCTTCCATAATCTCCTCCAGCTCGTTCTTCTTCACGTCCAGATCGCCCTGACGCTCAGCTATCAGAGCCTCGCTGTTAGCCTTCTCCTGCTCCTTGTCGGCAATCTTATTGTTTGCCTCGCGAATCTTCTTATTACAGAGCTCAATCTCCAGTGTCTGGAACTCAATCTCCTTCGAGAGTGTGTCGTACTCACGGTTGTTCTTCACCTCGTTCAACTGAGCCTTGTAGCGCTCTACGCTGGCCTCGGCATCAGCAATCTCACCCTTCTTCTGGCTGATAGCTCTCTGATAGTCAGCGATGTCGGCAGCAATCTTATCTACACGTGTTGTCAAGCCCTCGATTTCGTCTTCCAGGTCCTGTACTTCCAGTGGCAGCTCGCCACGCAGTGCACGCTTCTCGTCGATAGCCGAGAGAGCTGTCTGCAGCTGATAAAGCGTCTTCAGGCGCTCTTCTACTGATAACTCTGATGGATCTTTCTTTGCCATAATCTTTATGAAATTATTTTAAATGTATAATATTGGATTCGTATTTGTCTCAGCGATGTAGGTTTTCACGTCTGGGCACTCCTTCCGGATGATTTCCTCGAAAATTTCAGCCGTATACTGCTCGCTCTGATAGTGACCTATCACGCATATCTGAATCGTCTGTTCGTAGCCGAAGTACTGGTGATAGTGCATCTCGCCTGTAATAAACGCATCTGCCTGATTCTTAACGGCTTCGTCCAGCAAAAAGTCGCCCGCACCGCCACATAATGCCACGCGCTTGATAGGGCGACGTAGCAGTTCGTTACACATGGCGCACTCCACGCCGAAGGCCTTTTTCACAGCGATGATGAAATCGTCGGCAGCCTGCGGTTCGGCCAGCTCGCCCACTACCCCACTTCCTGCCTCGCCATCAGCTCCGGCAGGTGCTAAAAACTTTACATCCTGAAGCCCTAGCTTCTCGGCTATGCGGTAGTTCACACCACCCTTGGCATTATCCATGTTGGTGTGCATCGATACCACTGCTATACCCTTCTGTATAGCACTCATCACGGTGCGCTGCACGTCGTTCAGATCGCTAATCGTCTTCAGTCCACGAAACAACAGCGGATGGTGGCTCACAATCAGATTGCAACCCTTCGCCATGGCCTCGTCAACGATACGTTCGTTCACGTCCAGACACAATAATGCCCCTGAAACCTCCGTCTCTGTCAGTCCAACTTGTAGGCCAGCATTATCCCAGCTTTCCTGCAAGGGCAGAGGCGCGAAACGTTCAAGGGCGCTCAGCACTTCTTTTATTTTCACGGGTGCAAAGTTACAAATAAAAGTGAATAGTGGATAGTGAATAGTGAATAATTTTAATATTTTTAACCATTTCTCGCTTTTAGCCTCTCTCTGCTCACCACTGTTTCAGATCGGCTTTTGCCTCAATCCTACGCTCTGTTTTATCATCGAGAGCAGGGAAGAAGTCGATGCCAGTCACGCGTTCCACCTCATCTACGCTACACACAGCGTTCTCTATCAGCTGTTTTTTGCCCTCGTTACGATATATAAACCCTATGGCCTTAGGCTCGCCCTTGCGGCATAATATCACCTTATAGAAGCGCGTGGGCACCCATACCTTGTTTTTTCCAATCGTCTTCTGCTCCACCCCTTTCTGGTCGAATATGGGGCCGCACACGATGTCTATCGCACCATATTTCCTTGCCCATTCGCGACATTTCATCTCCACATCGTTCCACTCATACTTGTTCAGTCCGTGGTTCTGCGGACAGATGTTAGTAAACAGAAAGCTTTCTGTCATTGCCTGTTTATCCCACTTATTGTCGCCAGCAGGACACATGTGTCCGCGATCGTAGCGCGAGTTGTAGTAGTCCTGATTGGTGGCTCTGGGCGCAGCCACATTCTCATCCTCAGCAAACACCTCCTCCTTTCGCTGATATCTGCCACGCGTATGCGCATCTGTCAGGTGCCACGCCACCCAGTTGGGCGTCTTTGTCTTGCTGTTATACGATGTGGTGTATCCCTTTCGCTGCAATATCAGCTCTGCCCTATCCTTCAGCGGTGCTGGCATCTCGTACTTCACTTGCCCCTCGCACGCCGTAGCCACCAGAGTCAAAAGAGCTATACTTATATTAAATAATGTACCTTTCATGCCTGCAAAATTAGCATATAACCAGCAAAAATCCAAATAAAAAGCCTAAAAACACAGATTTTTCGAAAAAACTGCATTAAAAATTTGGCCAATTCAAAAAAACTCTGTACCTTTGCACCCGCAATTCAGAAATGGTGCCCGTAGTTCAGTTGGTTAGAGCGTCAGATTGTGGTTCTGAATGTCGTGGGTTCGAGTCCCACCGGGCACCCTCCACAAACTCCTGTGAGTCAATGACTTACGGGAGTTCTGTTTTGTGAGGATATGACTTAAACAGCATCATAATACCCTCTTTTTGGGTCAAAATCCGTTGATTTAGCCCATTTTGTTTACCGCTAAAATTTTAACGTAAGATGCTGACAATCAAGGCAATGGTGAAAAAAGACGGTTTACGTGTTGACCGCAAGTACAATGTAAAGTTATGTTTTACGTACAATCGGAAGGTAAAAAGGCTATCTACGAGCCTATTTGCAAGCCCTGAAGACCTCACTAAATCCCTTTCTTTTAAGGAGGGAACAATCCTCAAACAGAAGGTTGACAAACTTGTAGAAACCTATAAGGAGATGTGCGACAAACTACAGGTGGATGCTCATCATTTCACATTGGACGATATTATAGAAATGATTAAAGCTGACGAGGAAAGACATAAGCCAGTTGACTTTATTCAGTTCTGCCAATGGTGGATAACCACTACTACAATTAAAGGCAAGAAAAACTACCAGTCTGCCCTGAACGCTTTTATCACTTATATAGGCACAGATCATCTTGATGCCTCTAAACTTACAGCTCAGATATTAAATGGTTTCATGGACTATCTGAAAAAGCAAAGTAATCAACGAGCAAAATCACTAATGAAGTCTGGTAAACGAGTACCGTCCGACCGCAGTACTTCACTTTACCTTGGAGGCCTGCGCCATTTGTTCAATGAGGCTAAGAAGAAATACAATGATTATGACCGCAACATAATCCGCATCACAAACTCACCATTTGAATATGTGGTAATTCCGAAACAACAGGCTACACGTAAGAGGGCTATAACTCCCGATCAAATAAGAAGCATTTGGAAGTACCCTTATGAATGTAAGAAAGACGGAACGCTGAAACGAGAAAGCATAGTTAATCTGGCTAAAGACTGTTTTCTCCTCTCATTCTGTTTAATAGGGATGAACTCAGCAGATCTATTCAACTGTACGGAGATCAACGAAGATACCATTACCTACTATCGTACAAAGACTACAGCCCGAAGACTCGACAAGGCGAAGATGGAAGTAACAATAACTCCATTTTTGAAGCCACTATTTGAGAAATACAGGGATAAGACAGGGCAACGTGTTTTCAAGTTCCACCTATTATATAATACAGATAAGAATTTCAATCGGGCTATCAACATGGGGTTGAAAACTATTGGTGACAAGCTGAATTTGTTAGACCTTGAATATTATGCCGCCCGTCACTCGTGGGCTACTATTGCCCTTAATAAAGTAGGCATAGATAAATACGTGGTACATGAAGCATTGAACCATATAGATGAATCCATGCGAGTCACAGACATCTATATTGAACGAGACTTCGTGAACGAGAATAAGGCAAATGCCAAGGTCGTAAAGTACGTTTTTGGCTAATAATTGCTAATATCTCCCATTTACATTTGCGTAGGTGGGAGTTTTTTTATACCTTAGCCGAAAATTTGACGATTATGACAGATGAAACGAAATTTGGATCATTCACTCTTAACGATTTTCAAGAGATAGAACCAATACTCTGTGGATATTATGGATTGGATAAGATTGAACTTAGCAATGCCATATATTTTGCAAAAGAATTCTTGTCCTATAATCCCGAAAAGGTTGTGCAATTTGATCCTGACAATAAGATATACCTTCCGTTATCACCTTGGCATGGCAATAACGAATCATCAGATTTGGGCAGTATCACTTTCCCGATTTTATGTAGTCAATACAGCATAGAAGATGATAGTCTGGTAGCAAAGGTTCTCTCCTTTGTCAAGAATTTCTTCCCCATAGAGACTGTCAGTGACTTAGACACAGAATACTGGGAGTACGTCACAACGGTACGCCCTGAAATGCTAAAGCTATATATCGCAATACATAGTGGTGAGCATCGATATAACCAAAAGTGCAGGGTGGCTTTCGACAAGGGAGGTGCCAATGTTGATACTACACGGCCGTGGCTACAAATGGAACTCGAACGCTACTTGGACAAATACCTTGGAGTTAAGGATGTCAAGGAAGCCGAAAAGGAGTTATCAGTTGTCTATTATGGCAAACTTGGTCCTAAACTTAATAAAGATGAAGCTCGGATCATATGGGGGACATACCACCTACTCCAACAGTCCGACCAATTTAAGTCTGGTGGGGAGAATGTCGTCAGCCGTTTGCAGAGCCGATTGATAGCGGATTTCCTAATCTGTTGCGAATTGCGTGAAAAACATACTGTAAATGAAGAGCACATCAGAAGCCGCTTAAACAGCTATCTCAAATTATTTGATTCTCCAGAAGATTTCCTCGCAGTATCAAATTACAAACTGTCTCCGAACAATGACAGTGGAAGATATTACTAATTCCACCTTATTATATTTATGATTCAAGGCATCCTCTAATGGGTGCCTTTTTTAGTGGTAGAAATTGCACTCTTCCAATTTGAAATTATCTACCAGCCTATCTTGCGAAATCTTGCGACCTTCGCCAGCGGAATCAAGAAGCAGCGATCGGGTTTCAAGGTTCTGAGAGGTCATACGCCCGCCTCGCACTAAACATTGGGTTCACAACAAAATGAATAAAAAAAATGGAAAAGGAAGTAAAAAAAGTGACGAATGGATTTTCGCACACTCAGAGAGAAGAAGATTTTATGATGATGGAGTTCGCAATGATGGATCAAAAAAAATCAGATGAGACCCAGAAGAGCAGTAAAGGTTTCACTACCTCGATGCCGAATAGCAAAAAGGCTGTGGATCCAGTGGTTGAAGTTCCGACTACAAAAACTGCGGCACCTGAAATCTCAACAATTCACGCCAGAGTAAGCCCACAGGTTGTTAAGGACATGTACGATGGCTTTATGATGAAACCGAGTGCAGTCACCGTAAGGTTCCGTGACGAAGATGGTTGCTTGGTAATGCGAGTTACATTCTTCTACGGCAAGAGACTGTCAAGAGAGTTGTCACTTCTCGCAGACACAGACCTGATAGGCCGTACAATGCGAGCCATGAGAGGTGAACAGTTGGAAAAGCTGAAAGCCTATTGTGAGGAAGAACACATCATTGCTGCCACGAATGTTGACCCTCGCATCGACATCTTCCGCCAGTGCATGAAGTCCACCTTGAAATGCCGCATCAACGCTGACTTCCTCCCTGACGAGGCAGACGAGAACAATAGATACATAAGTGTCTCGTTCATCATAGCCCCAAAGATGGAGTTCCGTTTCTGCTTGGAGAGGACAAGGGAGATTGAAGAGATTGTGAACGAAACGATTAAAGCTGCCTAAACCAAAGAACGGGGGAGCAATCCCCCATTCTTCAAATTTGAAGAATATGACACAGATAGATTTTCCATCCGCATACGACAACGAAGCCGTACATCGTCAAGTTAAGCTCTTGATGATGCAGCACAAACAACTCAATATTCGAGTTGAGGAAGAAGAGGTCTGGATTAGTTGTCAAGGAATGACAGGTCTCAGATACCTACTTAATGATGATAGTTGGGATTGGATTCTCGGCTATCTCCAGACTGGTGACTATGAGGACTTCGGAGTGTTCCCTTCCGCTGTATCTCATATAGTTAATGATGGGTACAAAGAAAACAAGGTCAAAGGACTAGTCGAGCAAGGCTGTAACATACTTCCTGTGTCTTTTCACAGAGAAACAGAGGCTTATATCAGCTTGCGAGCCTTCTTCAAATTTGGCAAACTCTTTTTTAGAATCCGCAGAACTGACGATTTTATTAATTATTTAATTGAGCAAAAATTATGGTAATATTAAACAAAGACCAACACCTTTCAGACGTAATACGTCAAATTCCCACAAACAGCATCCTATCAAAGAGAATACCAGGCTGTGGGGCAACAACATTGGAGCTAAATACTTATCGGAACTCCATTATTCTTGTGCCGAATGTTCCTGTTATCAATAGCAAGTGCCAGAAGTACAAGAACCTGCTAGGGGTCTATGAAAAGGTCTCAGTTGGAGAAATAGCGCAGTATTTGCATGAGCATAAACATTACAAGATCATGACTACTCCAGAGAGCTTCCCGAAGGTCAAGAAAGCTTGTGAATTGTGTGATCTCAATATCTATACCGACTTCTTTTTGCTTGATGACGAGTGCCACCAACTTATTAAAGATGTGGACTACAGAGCCGACATCGTTTTACCAATGGACGATTTTTTCCTGTTTAAACGAAAGGCACTAGTCTCTGCTACTCCCATCAAGTTCAGTGATCCTCGCTTCAAGGACTTCAAAACTATAGAAATAAGTGCTGAATACGACTATCAGCAGAAGATTCAGGTAGTACACACATACAGCATTGCTAGGACTGTCAGAGAATATCTGGAGAACCATAAAAATAATAAGGTGTGCATCTTCTTTAACTCAGTGGATGGCATCTACTCGATAATGAAGCAATTCGGAATGTTGAACAATGCTACAGTTTACTGCGCTCCGAAGAGCCGTACCAAACTGAAATCGGAACACGACTTTACAAACGCTTACAATGTCTGGTCTGCTAAGACGATGAAACAATACAATTTCTTTACGGGACGATTCTATACAGCATTTGACTTGGAATTGGATTATAAGCCTGACTTACTAATGATTACTGATCCTCACTTGTCGCCATACACGATGCTCGATGTCGATACTGATTGCATACAGATATGCGGTCGTTTTCGTAACGGCATAAGTTCTGCAACCCATATATACAGGACAGACGAAGAGATCGTTGCTAAGACTAGAGACGAACTTGAATGGGAGATCTCCGCACATGAGTATGCCTACAATACCATACAAACTTTTTATAACAGCGCTGATAGCAGGGAAAGCCGATTCGCATTTGGAGAGGCTCTTGAAACCTTGCCATTCCGCAAATATCTCTATCCTGATCTTACTAAAAACTGGTTCGCTATCGACAATGCTATCAATGAAAAACTGGTCGAGAGTCGATACAAATACAGGGGGCAAGTGAAGCTCTGGTACAATGACTGCCATTTTTTTATTCCGACTTTTGAGGATAAGCCATACAACAAGCATGATGAGGGACTGAGAGTTGTTGCTGCGGCTCGTTCAACTAAAGATAAGCGCAGAAGAATGGTACAGTTCCTAAGCGAACTTGAAGATCCTGATTCCGAGTATGCAATGGACTTTATAAACGAGATTCGCAAGATCGATCCTTTCATTGTCGAAGCGTTCGAACTGCTGGGTAGGAAACGGATCGAGGAACTTGAATATAATCAAAGGGCAATTGCCGAAGAAATGATACTGGTTCAGCGTAAGGGGAATAAGGTCGTTAGGATAATCAAGAACTCCTTCATAGTTGGTCGTGCTTACACAAATGATTATATCACTAAGGAGTTGAAACGAATCTTCGACATGGTTCACATTCACCCTGAGAAGCCTATTAAAGGTACAATGATCAATGATTACTTTCAGACTGTGGACTGGAGAAGTAAGAAAAGTAGAGGTTATCGGCTTGTTTCACCTATCATATAGTTAAAGGTGACAGAATCGATCAAATTCTGTTTTCCTATACCAGATGCATGAAATCAGAATTTTGTCACCCTCGACCTTTATATGAGCTGGCAGGGGCATCCCACTTATCAAATTTTACTTTTCCGAATTTCTAAAAAATGTCCCTAGGATTGAACTATTTATAGTAACCACTCTGTCAGAATCTTGCCCCTCCCGTTAATGATGGAAAACACATATTATATAAGTAACTGCCGTATGGAACTTTGACAAAAATCTAAATAAATGCATTTTACCTTCTTCTGAAAAAATATCGAGTGATCGGACAATAGGTGTACCCATATTTATCGCCCCCTCGGGTGCTCAATATGGAAAATAGCAACTATAATTAAAAATAACCATATTAGAGCAACTGTAGTAGATTAGTATTTATATACAATTCCTATTGTCTAACAACTCAAATTTTCAGAATTATGGAAAATTATGTAACAATGCTTCCAGTGGCAGCTCAGCCGCTGATCGATTTTTCTGATGCCGAGGATGCAGTGATCGTTGAGGATCCTGTAATGCAGAGTTCTGTTAGCTTCCTCGATGCTAACACTAACGCCATTTCTCTTGAAGAGTTGGCCTCTACTTGTGTTGTTCCTACTTGGGGCAATCAGGATTTAACTATTTCCCATCAAGATTTCATCAACTGCATACATGAAGCAGCCAAAGACTTCTATCGTGGTGAAACCGTTAATGATCCTTCTATCCGTGTCTCTCACATCGTAAGAGGTCGTACACCTGATGCTTTAGGTAAACGAGCTTCTGAACTTCTGGAGTGCGAAAAGACTCAGTTCTACCAGAGAATGGCTTTCGCTTTCACTATTCCCACCATCTTTGAGACTGTCAACGGACAGAAACTTGAATTGTGCTGTGGTGGTGTCCGTAACTATTCCGATTTGAATCTTTACCGTCAGAACAAGGGAGTGGAGAAGGTTTCAATCTTCGTAGGCTGGCGTGTCCGCATTTGCTCCAACCAGATTCTTACTGGCGATGGTGTCAAACTGTCGTTGGAAGTAATGACTGTGAGCGACATCTACAAGGCAGCTATGGAATTGTTCTATAGTTTTCTTCCAGCTAAGCAGCTCCACTTGATGCAGACTCTCAGCAATACTTATCTCAGCGAAACACAGTTTGCTACTTTGGTGGGACGCATGAGAATGTACCAGGCATTACCACCGAGGCTTTCTCGTTCTATTCCGAACTTACTGATCACTGACAGCCAGATCAACAACGTTTGTCGTGGTTTCTACAGCAATCCAGACTTCGGAGGTGAGAATGGTGCTATCTCTATGTGGAGTTTCCACAATCTTATGACGGAAGCCAACAAGTCCAGCTACATTGACAGCTATCTACAGCGTGCAGTCAACGCTACTGATGTCTGCGTAGGTCTCAATAATGCTATGCATGGTGTTGAAGGTGGCTACAGTTGGTTTCTTAGCTAATCTATTTACGGAGAGTTACTGATTTTCCAAAGTCCTTTGAGCCGTTCCTCTCTTAAAACAAAAACGACTGAAAGTGACCGTTACGCCAAGACGATATTTGGCACAATCGGGGGAGGGCTTCACTATAGAGGCTCTCTCCCTTTTTATTCACTTACTAAAATTGAAAAAAATGAAAAGATACTATTTCAGAATCTATCAAGGCTCAGACTTTGAGGATGGTGATACAGTTTGGACTGATGCCAATTCCGAACAGGAGGCACGTAGCAATATCGAGAGTGACTATTGGGGCATTAATAGGTTGGACTTACTAAGAGTACGATGAACAAGGCAGATCGAATCGTTCAGCACATCGTGGAATTACAGTACCGTTTGTGCCAAGTAGAGAATAATCTCCAGTACATCAAGGTTACTCAGGCTTTGAAGCGTTCTCTTGAAAAGTTCTACGGCCTATTGATGAACGATCAAAAGCTGATGTCCCAATACCAGTCAACTTACATTGGTTGGTTCTATGCTGGCTTGGGGCACTCTCTTTATGACAGAGTATGCAACTCTCTTATTGAATATCGGAACGGTAGAAGACCTTTCGATAATGTTCACTAATATCAGAAGTGAATGTTGTGCTGATTATCAGCAACTTAGAAAAACTGGCAATCTCACAATGTTCACTTTTGTCTTTTTAATGATGTAAACGAATATTATTATGTCCCTGAAATACAGTACAACTACAGCAGACTATTTGATATGGTCAGACGCTATGAATCTCATTCGTAAGTTGGCAAAAGATGGAAACTACAAAATGTCTCTTTTAGTAGCGATCGGTTGTTTCACAGGATTGCGGATTTCTGATATTCTCTCTTTAAGGTGGAAGCAGATACTTGGTGTTTCCGAGTTCACTATAACTGAGAAAAAGACAGGGAAGCGTAGAACCATCAGGCTGAATCCTGAGCTACAGAAGCACATCGAGGACTGTTTTACCCATATCCAGCCCATAGGCATCGAATCTCCGATTTTGGTTAGTCAGAAAGGTACCACTTTCAGCGTCCAAAGGATTAATGCCATATTGAAGGAATTGAAGAAGAAGTACCGCTTGAAGATCAACCATTTCAGTTGCCACTCCCTGCGTAAGACTTTTGGTAGGCAAGTGTACAACATGAATAGTGGTGAGAGTTCCGAGCTGGCATTGGTAAAACTGATGGAGCTTTTCAACCACTCCAGCGTAGCCATCACTAAACGATACTTGGGATTGAGACAGGAAGAGATCTTAGAGACTTACGACTGTCTTACTTTCTAAGGATGGGTGAGCCTACTCTAGATGGGGTGGGCTTATCCTTCTTTTTTCAAATACGTAGTAAAATAACCATATATAATTGCCTCTTCTTGCTTGATTTAATTAAAAATTCTAAATAATAAGCAAGTTCTTGCGTTGCTTTACGCCCATTTTACTATCTTTGTAAGGTCAAAGCGACTCTACGGAGTTAGCTGCGACAGGGCGTTTAGCGTAGTTATCTGCTACTTGAATCTGGACAATTCGAACCATGTAGATAATGAGCAAGAACGTCCACGTCATTGGTATATTACTCCCCAAGTGGGAATATTATATCCTTTGGCGTGGGCTTTGCTTATTACACATGGTAGGCTGTCCAGAGCCAAAGTAGCGTAGTGAGTTAAAGTTCCCACGCCTTCTTTTTATTAACTGCTGATGTCTGGGAGGCTAGTTGGCACAGATAGAGCTAAAACTGTAAATGGGGTTAATAGATAAGGTTGTCAATTTCTTCGTTAAAGATTCTGCAGAGAGACGAAAGTTTGTCAATGATTTCAATAATAAAGCCAAGACTTACTTTCAGTCCTTAACTGTTGATACATTATTGGAAGCGGAAATGTGCTATGGCAATCCTGATGAATCATATCGGCATCCGTATTCAGCCCCAAGAATAGTCAGTGGTATCGTAATTCGTGCAACTGCAGGTGCTGAGATTCCTGTTGATGATATTATTCTTATTGGGAAAATAGTTCTCTCTGACCAAGCATTGGTAAGACGAATGTTTGTCTTACATTGGGACACGTTTATAATTGAAGATGCAAGAACAGGAAAATTTGTTGATTGGAGAATAAAGGATTTCGTAAACTTTGGGGGATTCTTACAAGGAAGGAGGTGATATAATGTGGTTTTTCAAAAAGAAGAAACAAACGGGACAGGACATATTAATCGAAAGGATCAAGGCAGAGCAACTTGATATGCAAGGATTATTCTCAAATATCAACAAACGTGGAGAGGTCGAGGCTTTATTCAAAGAGCTGTCTAAACTGTCCCATCCAGACAAATTTGAGAAGGATCCAAAGAAGAAGGAGATTGCCCAGAAGCTATTTACTCAAATACAAAGCAACAGAAACAATTATACTCAGTTGATGGAACTGAAAACTATTGTAGAAGTCAAACTTTTAAACGATTAATTATATGAAGTGCGCTGTATGCGGAAAAGAATTTGGTAACGGTGCTAACTGCAAGAATTGCGGCACTGACAGGGTTACTGGTTTAGGTAACTATCGTGGTTATGATGTCCCTTCAAATAGTTCAAAAACTGTTGGGAGTTATTCTTCAAGAAGAGAGAATCCTCACCAAATAGTTGATAACGAACCAAAGATTGTTAAGGTAAACTCCATGATTTGCCATGCTTGTGGTGAAATCATCCCCGCAGATTCAAAATTCTGTCCCCATTGCAGTACCAATCTTTACGTGACCTGTCCCAAATGCGGACATGAATATTCTTCTCAGTACCCTGCTTGTAGCAAATGTGGTACGAATAGACAGAAATATGAAAAAGAACAAGCGAGAATTAGATGGGCTAAGATTGATGAAGAGAATAAAAGGAAGCGAGAGCAGGAGAAGGCAAGGAAACAACATGAAGAATGGCTAAAGACTCCTGAGGGACAAGCAGAACAAAGAAGGAAGGACGAGGAAGTAAGAAGAATACAAGAAGAAAGAAGAAGGAGGAGAAAAGAACAGGAAGAAGAATGGGCCAGAGCAGCAAAACAAGGCAATTTACAAACTAATATTGCTTATTTAATTGTTTTTGGTCCTATACTCATCATGATAATTTTAGCTATTGTACTATTCTTCTCTAAGTAAAACCTTCTCATATAATAATGCCGAGTAGAAATATTTACTTATTAGTTGAATAAACGTAACATGAATGAACAAATAGGAAAATCAATAGAAGAACTACGGGCATACAACAAATCTTTAGAGCGATCCCCCGAATACCAGCGCATTTTGCCTGAAGTTATGTGGGAGGTCAATACTCAATTTGTCAAAGAGATAATAGCACAAGAAGAACGTTGGCTGTCATATAAAGTGGAAGAAGAACCCATAGAAGATGACGATCCTATTATAGTTGAGTTCTTCAAAACTCTTCGTGCAGACTTAAAAGCACAAGATGAATTACGAAAAAAACGAATTGAGGAAGCCAAAGAGTTGTTACCCACTGATCCTGCCCGTGCCGCAGAATTGTTAAGTAAACTTGGTAGTTGTCACACTCTATGGGCTTTACAAAAGCGCATCCTAAAGGAAAAATATGGGATTACTTGGTACACTCCTGCAGAACTGAATCCCGATGTAAAGTTTGATTAAATAGCTACAATATGAAATATGAAAAAGAAGAAGCCATCATTACTAAATGAAAACGACGTCTTCAATCTCAAGCAGATTGATTGGGCATTAAATCAGAATGAAGAAGAAAGTGTTTCTCAGGCCAGTTTGCGATATGGCGACATGCCTGATGAAGACTTACTACGACCTGCTCAAAAAGCACATGAATCATTGTGCAAAGACAATCCGAAATTGGATAGTGAAAGTTTTAATATATGGCGTAACGAACTGATAGAGGACAGTAATCTATTTCGACTCGACAAAGTAATGATTGATGCAGTTAAAGAGGCTAAGGCTATCTTCGACAGCAAAATTAGCGAGTGGATAGAGGAAGGCATAGTAAGTTCAAACTATGACACAGGCTTTGCATTTTGGGGAATCATTGGAATAGTGTTATATAATTATTCAATTTTGTTGGGCGATAAGAAGAGTGGATTGCACAACGAAGCCTTCTTTAGCAAGAGTCTATTAGGGAAATATAAGATCACAGCTCTTGAAGATGAGGACGATTCTACTCTGAATAATTTCCAGAACACTCATTCATATGACCGTTTTGATGTTGAAGCCATCCAGCTTTATGTGATGGAGAGATACGAATGGCTTGATAGACATGCCGAGATTTGCGACATCTATAATGAGGTAAAAGAAATTGTCTATGAAGATCCGAATCGGAAACTGAGTGAAACGAAAGCAAAACTTGAACTGCTAGCAAAATCGTCTGGTGAGAAGAGATTTCAATATGCTCTACTATATGCATGTACAGTTATTGAGCGGAGTCTAAACAAATAAACATATGAGGGTGACATTTTAACACTAAAATTGTTCTTATAAGCCCGAATTGTTAATTTGTCACCCTTGCTAATAGATTCCGAGCAAAATCGCTTTATTTTGGCAATTCCAGAGATTTAAGATTTTTAACTTGGACTTCTAATCGGAAAAGCATATACTTGGTTAGTTGATTAGTTCTCAGTAACACAATATATCCAACTTCTCAGAGGTGTAGGAATACGCCTCTTTCTTTTGCGCTGGAACAGAACATTTTTTTTCAGCCGCTCCTTAAGAACCAGAGAAAATATTCTGTACTGTAAACTTGTCAACAATCAGCAGATTATATTTATTGGCTCAGATGCCGTTACAGTTAACTAATCAAAACATTAAAAATGAGTTCAGAAATTCAAATTATCAATGGTGGAGAAGCCCGATACCTAAGCGAGCTTCCCGATTTTCAAGATGGATTACCTCACGGTATCGTGAACAAGACCAAGACAGATGTTGGTGGTACTTATGTTGCCATTAATTGCAAGAGCAACTATATTGTAGTATGCCCATTCATAGATTTAGTCGAAAGCATTGCAGCAGATAAGAATAACAGATACGAGGTGTTCAAATGCTATGGGAAGGTAACTGAATCGGCATTCAATAAGTACATAAGAGAGCACCAGATATACAAGATTGCTGTTACTTATGACAGCCTACCTAAGCTCTTAAAGTGGATGGATGGTAAGACTGATGGCTGGAAACTATTAATAGATGAATATCACTTGATTCTTGAAGATATGGATTTCCGAGAATCTGCTATTACCAATATGTGCAAGACAATACGGGCTTTTGATCATTACACATTCTTGTCTGCAACTCCAATAGATGAAGATTACGAAATCGAGTTCTTTAAACGGTTGCCACACTATCGGGTAGAGTGGAACCAGAGAATGCCGATTACTGTTAGAAAGATCAAGGCTACCAATCTTTGCAAAGGACTGTGCAAACTAATCCGAATATTCAATGAAGAGGGATTTGCCCTACCAGACATCAACGGAGAAGAAAAAGAGGTAGAACAATTATTTATCTTTCTTAATTCCGTGACAACCATTAAACAAGTCGTGGAGTCACTGGCATTAGATAGAGACGGGGTTAAAATATGCTGTGCTACCAGAAAACGTAACAGGCTGATTCTTGGTGAGTATCCTATTGAATCGGTTATCGCTCCCAATAAGCGCATCAACTTCTTTACCAAGAAATGCTTTCAGGGCTGCAACCTCTTTTCCAATAACGCATTGGTAATAGTAACAAGCGATGCATACAGGACACAAACGCTGGTGGATATATCTACTACAATGGAACAAATTAGTGGTCGTTTAAGATGTAACAGCGAGTACCAGAACATTTTCCGAAATACGATGGTGCATATCTACTCTACCAATGATAACATACCATCAGACGAGGAGTTTCAAGAGGAAATGCAACGTAAAGAGGAAGATGCCGCACAGTTACTTTCATTACAAAGTAAGGCTGATGAATCGGAACTTGAAGTGCTTATCCGCAGAGTAACGGTAGAAACTGATCTATTGTCTATCGAGGATGGGCGATTAGTTTATAACGAGTACAAGAAACAGTCTTTCATCCACAAGCACAAGATACGTCAGGCTTACAAAGACGGAAAGAATCTCTGGGCGTTCTATGACAAGTCCGAGAAACTTAGACAGACCAAGCAAGAATCTATCGACAAGAAAGAGTACGATAAGTTTGACGTACAACTTGCCAGAGCAATCATTATCTCCTATGAGCAATTGCTAAAGGACTACTTGGAGCATCCATCAGCAGATTACGATGATGAAAATCCAGAGTTCCGAGATTTCAGATTATACCTTACTGAAAAGGAAATGAACAGCCTCAGATGGAATAAGGATAAGATGATGAAGGCTGTCAAGGACAAGAAAAAACTACAACAGGCATTCAAGGCGATCTATAAAAAGGACGAGTTCATCAGTGACAAGGACTTGAAGCTAAAACTTGCTGAATAGTTCAAACGGCTTGGTATTCTATTATCACCAAAAGCCACGCAGATTAAGCAATGTAGCATATATAAAGTAGAGCGTTGTAGCCAAACCATAGATGGCAAAAAGGTGAATGGTTACCGATTTGGAGATACCATCTTTGACTATAGACTGTAATGGGCTATGCTATACTTTATAAAGAGCGGGAACTACTGCAAAATCGGATTTTCTAAAGATAGAAATGCGCTATTAACCAGACTGAGAGCATATCTAACACATAATCCATCTTTCCAGATACTTGATATACGCAAGGGCGACCAAATAACAGAAAAACATCTCCACTCATTGATACCGAAAGGGCTACACCATTATGGCGAGTGGTGTGTCTGGAATAAAGAGATTGCACAGATATGGCTGCGAGCATATAAAGTCAAACCCGAGGAGCCCATTGAGGAATATTTCATCAAGAGGAACAAGATCATAAACAGGGCGATAGTCAAAGAATACCAAGATACTTTTTTCTACAACCTCATAAGATACTTTAAAAAGGAATCCAACTTAGATATGTCTGAGCCAGACGAAAAGGAATGGCGCACGCCATAATAACAGCAAGTGGTACACCTAAGAGAGAAATCTTTATAGGTGTGCCATTTTTCTTTTTCATACAAACTCGGAAATAGAGGAACTGGCATTAGCAAGAAAACGAAGATATATGATTATTTTCTTCCACTTTTATATTTTTAACATGGAAAACATTGGCTATTTCAATAGATTTTTGTTATTTTGCAAAAGTTCTGATGTTTACTTATAGTTTACCGAAGGACAAATAGAGAGTTTATTAACGTGGTGAGAATCAATATGATGACGGCTCGTCCGAGAGAGATTGTGGTTCTGAATGTCGACGGTTCGAGTCCGTCCGGGCACCCAAGATAAAGGCTTGTAGGTCAAATACTTACAAGCCTTTTTGTTTCCTTTTTAGAATATAGTTTTAAGTTAAAATTAACTCAATTTCTGCTAAATTACTGTTAAATCGTGCGCTTTTGGCGCAAAATCGCCGCAAAATCGCCGCAAAAAGCCACTATCCTATTTATAGCCATTCCTAAGACATATTTACGCCTGTTTTATTTCCAAAAATGAATCTGATAGCCAAAAATGGAAACGAAAATTGTAATGACAGGACATTCAGACGTGTATTCTGACGTTCTGAATAAACATTAGAAAGGGAGATGCTTCTATTTGGAATGCTGCTCCCTTAACGTTGAAGAAACTCTCTACTGATTGTAAGGTATTGAAATCTACATAGCCCATCTTCTTAACGTATGCAAGCCTTGCAAATCAAAACGGTCTGATAATTATTACGATTATTACTATCTTTGCACAATCAAAAACAAAATGCTTATGAATTGGATGTGCTATTTGCTTATTTATTGTGGGATGTGTTATCTAGTGTTTATCTGCATATATGTATATAATATGTGGAAAGGAAAGGATATCATTGATGAAGAACCTAAAGTAAAAATAATGTTTTTTCTTGTAGTGCCGCCATTATTGCCTATTTTGTTCCCGGTGTTTTTTATTTCCGACAGAATCTCGAAAAGAAAAGAAACGATAAGAAATAGAGAAGAAGAGCAAAAGAAGAACGAGCTGAAAGCAAAGATAGGTTTGCGCCCAGATGAAAACTATATGTGCTTTTCACATATGGGAGGTGCAGGTGTAATCAAATGTGCAGATTGTGGCTATGAAGAGAAAATCACTAGTTTTACTCATGGATCTTATTCTTGCACAATAGGAAGACAGTGTCCTAATTGCTATGCTTTCGTGGTTGAATATAACGAAAGCGAAAAATATCATTGCTTTGGTGATGCAGAAGAAGATTTTGTGTGTCGTAAATGCGGCACTATAATCAGAAAGAAGGAAGAAGCGATTTCTAAAGGTAACGATGATCCCCTATTTTGCCCAAAGTGCCATAGCGCCAGACTACATTATCACATGATATATATCACTTGAAGAAGATGCAAAAATGGAATTGAGAGCAGGAATATATATTTTTGAGTGTTACCCTATGCCATGGTTTGTATATGAATTAGGGCGCAAAAGAGATTGTTATGTTAAGCTCTTGATAGACTTGTCAGACAAAAACATACATGATCTTGTTGAAATGATGAATTGGTCCTGGGATAATGAATGGTTTGAGCATTCAACGTCCGAGACGGTATGCACAGAATTGCTTAAGAATCATTTGCCATTATTGTATGAAAAGGTACAGTCATTAGCAATTCAACAGTTTCTTTGTAATTACCCTAATAGTGAAGGAATAGAGGATTTTGGATTGTTTGAGATATTTATTCCAGATGAAATACTTGATTATGCAGGTATATCTGTAGACAAATCTGAATAAAACATGAGAGAAATGTTTCATTTCAAAAAAAATGTCTATCTTTGTACCAACAACAAAAAAAAATAAGCTGACATGAAGAAAACCTTACATATTGGCGATAATAACTCGTGGGAAGGAAGCATGAAGCTCTCCATGTATAATCTTGGTCCTAAGGATAGTTTTGACATCATGGCTTTTGACTATTCGTTTTGTACGGCATGTCTGCCAAGGGGGTTGTCCAAATTAGAATTGGAACGTTGTCTTAAAGGGACTCATACAACTCTATACAATAACCTCGTCATTAGATTTGCAAATATTGATCTAAGAGCTTATGATAAGATTGTTATTTGGCATACTTATGATTCCAACTCGCTGCTTCTGCTATATTTTTTTAGTTCGATTGTCGAAGGCGATCTTTACCATTGCCTCATAGTAAGCGATGACGACACGAAGTGGACTGGTGGCGCAACTCCAGAAAACTTACAAGACGGATTCGAACGAATCAAATTGCTTACGGATAAAGAAAGAACATTGTTCAATGGGATATACTCTTCTCTTCTTGGGACAGAAGGTGTTCCTAAAATAGCTGATGGGAAACAGATTATTTGCAAGTCAAAAGAGTTCGTTAAGTCTCTTCTGTTGAAACATCTGACAAAAACGCCAAAACCATATGCCAGAATTGTCGGAGAAACGATTAGCGAATTCCCCAAAGAATATCTATTTGATCCAATGTATCTGGATTGTTTGTTACTAGAAATGATAGAAGATGGCGAATTGAAACCATTACGAATTAAAAGGGATAAATCATGTCGTCCGTATCCAATAGGAGGCTTCTATACAAAGAACTACTTCTACAAAGGCGAGGATATGGGCCAGTGGTATGGCTTTTCTGTTGTTAAGAATCAATAGTTTTCAACTTTTTTTTTACTATGGACGGAGGCGCTTTCTTTATTGCTATTGCAGTATTTATAATCGTTTGTTACATTCAAAAACAAACATACAAAGGCTTGCTCAAAATCAAAGAGGAGAAGTTTGAAAAAGACACTTCTAATTTAAGAAGAAAATTCTTACATGAGAAATACGAACTAAACAGGCTCGTAGATGATATGCAAAAGGAATCCGAGAAATATGTTTCTTTGCATAATGATATTATGAAGAGTAAGAGGCCATTCAGCAGAGTTGCAGAGTTGTTCTGTGATTGGAATACTGCAGTTTATGACGATACTGCACATTTCCTTAGGACAAAAAAACATCCTGCAGTTAAGCGTTCCGAAGATGTAAAACTATTGAAAGAGAAAACAAAAGAAGCTATCCGATATTACAAGGAGATGAAATACAAGTATCTTTTCCTATTGGATGCTTTTCCAGAACTCAAGCAATACGTGGACGATGAAGAAGCTTTGGCACATCTTTCAGATTATAAAGATTATGAGGATTTCAAAGCAGAACGCGACGAAGTATTTGATTGGGTGACCCCAGACGAATACAAGAAGATGGATGAAATCACACGTAACCAATTAGCTTTAGATAGATATAAAAAAGGAAAGAAGTCTGATTGGCAGATTGGTATGGAGTATGAAATGTACGTTGGTCATCTCCTTCGGGAAAATAAATTCAGTGTTATTCAATATGGAATCGAGAATGGACTTAATGATCTAGGACGTGATATTATTGCCTCAAGAGTTGAGGATGGAGTTCGCTATATATATATTATCCAATGCAAGAACTGGGCAAAGGGCAGACCTGTGCATGAGAATGTGGTTTGTCAATTGTATGGAACTGCCATGCAATATGAGCTTGCGAACAAGGATTTGTTTTCCCAGGAAACCAAAATAGTTCCTTGGCTTGTGATTACTAACGAATTATCTGACATGGCCAAAAAATTTGCTAGTAAACTAGGGGTACTTATTAGTGTTAGACCACTAAAAAACTTTCCAATGATCAAGTGCAACATTAACAATGGTAACAAAATTTACCATCTCCCATTTGACCAGCAGTATTATAGAACTCAAATCAAATTACCTGGCGAATGCTATGTAACAACAGTGAAAGAAGCTGTAGATAAGGGGTTTAGAAGAGCAAGAAGGCATGTGCTTGAAAAATAATTGGTAGTGTAAGTTGAACTGTGTCAAGGCCATTTCCCTTATTATATTAACCTCAGATGGGGGACACGATTTTTAATCGTGTTTTCCAGATGAGGA
>NZ_FRBD01000044.1 GCF_900142525.1 Xylanibacter ruminicola
GATGCTTAAGATGTTTTTGTAGCTTCGCTGGATATGGAGGAATAGTATATATAATTATTAAATTGCTATTTATTGATAAAAAAAGTGTTTTTTATTTGGAAGATGTTCACAAATTTGTTAACTTTGCAGCGATAATCAATCATCGAGATGGAAAAAGTAAGAACGATAAAGTTATTTAAGGACTATTTTAAAGAGTTCTATATTGAACAAACGGACGATGTCCGAGATAAAATCAACTTCGTGTTGCGGCTTGTTGAAACACAGCGCATCATCCCACGGAAATTTTTCCGTATCATAGAAGGTTCGGATGGAATTTACGAGATACGAGTTGAATTGGACAGTAATATCTTTAGGATATTCTGTTGTTTGGATAAAGGTTCGATAGTGGTGTTGTTTCATGGATTCCAAAAGAAGACTCAGAAAACACCATCAAAAGAAATAAAACGTGCAGAGGCAATAAAGAAAGAGTATTTTAAAAGTAAGGAGGAAAAGTAATATGGACACAAAGAAGAAAGAGGCTATTATGGCCAGTACAACATTTGATGAACTGCTTGATGCAGAATATGGTAAAGATGGCACAGCCCGAAGAGACGCTTTTGAGGCAAAGGCTGAGGCTTTTTGTTTAGCAGAGTGTTTGAAAGAACACAGACTTCAGGCTGGGCTTACTCAAGAGCAGCTGGCTGCTAAGATTGGTACCAAGAAAAGCTATATCTCGAAGATTGAAAATGGGCATGTTGATGTTCAACTGTCTACTCTGTTTCGCATCTTTTCTGGGTTAGGCAAGAGAATATCGCTTACTGTTATGTAGTAAGCGCTTTGCCTGCCTTACTGCTTTGCAGTAAGAGGTTCTGGGGGTGATCGGCTCGATGATTTGGGGCCGATTTTTTATGCGTAAGTCTTTGCGTAGGTCGGAAAAAAGTAGTAACTTTGCGCTCCGTAATGAAGAAAACTATCTCATGACTGGAAAGATGAAACTCTACAAATGCCAGTTCGAACCAACCGAACGCTGGCTTGGGTGTAACTGCTCGTTACAATCGCAGGAAGTCCTTGATAAAACGATGGCAGAGGACTTCCGAGGAGAAAACATCGTTGTGCTAACCAACACCAAAGAAGATAAGTTCTACTATCATAGGCATGTGCTTGAGCCACAATTGGGAGCATACTTTATGTTGGTTGCTAATACTAGAGTTGCGAGAGTTGCAAATGGGACGTTTGGTGAGAAATTCTTTGTTGACCATCCTTATCTGTACGTTATTATAGTTCCAAACAAGGACCAGTCGCTAGTACTGATTGAAGAATGCCCTACCTGTAAACATGCTAGTAGTGAAGTTGCGAAGACATTATGTCACTCGCTGAATATTATTTTTAAAGGCTATGGATGGAAAATGAAACTAATTCCATGCGAAGGATGTGCAGAATACGAACAATGCGTGTCATTTCTTGCTAATCTGATAGTTGATGATACAGAAAAACTACACACACTTGAAGCTTTGGGCGAATATAACGTTGAGCTGAAAAGAAAGGAAAACAAGCAGATGTCGTTTAGAGACTATGTGGTTATCGGTCTTGAGGATAGAGTTACCGAGTGGATTCGCAATGAAATAAGAACGGCAACAGAACCAATAGATATGATGAGGCCGATGAGAGCGTTTGCTGAACTGGAGTGTTTTAAAAGTAGACCGCCTATCGAAGTATTCAAGGCTGAGTTTGGTAAGGAAGGAATGTTGAAACTGTCGTCGTATAATGGCTATATGTATACTGATAACGATAAATGTTCGAACGACCCAATCTATGATAAGATTAAAGAAAGAATAAAAGAAGAATTTGGCGATAGTTTGCCACAAAAAAAGTGATTGTTGCTTGTTGGCAATCGTTGGCGAATGTTGGCGTTGAGTGGTATTTTATTGGCAGCCACTTAATGCCAATCATTTTATGCATTTGTTTCGGAAAAACAATATATCTTAGCGCCCGCATTGCAAAAAACAAATTAATTACAAACCCGAGAGGGGCCATAGGCCTATGACATCTCTCACATTCCAAACAAGGATATGAGAAATGACAAAGAAGAAGTCCAGTACATCTGGCATGATGGCGTGAGAATTTGTGAAGACCAGCTTATCAGCATGGCTAAGAGTGCAGGTAGTTACGCTCTGGCCGAGCACTATGTTTGCTCGCTGCTGGCCCATGGCACAATCTATGGCCTTGCCTATATTATAGACAAGGTGAATGAGATTCGTGAGCATTATCAGGTAGGCGCTATACCCAAACCTAATATGGATGAGGATCATATGTCTATGCCTAAATCTGAAAACGCCATGGTGCGTAAGCGCTATATGATGATGGAACTTGAAGAGCGCCAGCAAGTTATCAAGACGAGTCTGAAAGAACTCATAGAGAACCATCAGGATTTATTCAGATCGAAGAACGATTGGATTGGTATCTATTTGGTTATCCGTGACAGAGTAAATGGCAACTTAAGCATGGCCGATTTTTATAACAACGCACATCAGATTATGCCTAAATGCTGGCCTGAGCGCTTGATGATAGGGCGTTATACCATGGGCAACTACTCGAGATGTGTGGATTATGAGGACAGACAAGAAGCTTATTATGACATGGAACGCAACCCGTGGAAGGCACTCTGTTCTATCTATTGGGAGATACTAAAGCAGCATATATTGACGAATGAATGACGAGAAAATAGTCGAAATGACGAATCGAATGACGGAAATTTGACGAGTTGACGAATCGGCCCCACACCCTATTTTTTAATGCTTACCTTTGCATCGTCAAAAGGGTTCAGACCACCCCTAGCCCCTCCTGCTCAGGAGGGGAAATGATGTGAAGGTAAGTTTAATTTTATAAAATAGAAAAGAAAATGACGAAGAAAAAGTTTAAAGAGCGGAAGCCGATTGAGGTGATAGTGAAAGTGGAGACATTGAAGAATGGATATTCGCTTGACGTAGATGGGAAGGGGTATTTATACTTTGATGTGGTGGAATTAGCAAAGGGATTGATTCTGCATGCAGGATTAGGTCGTACCAGCCCGACCACCAAATTCGGACGCGACGCCCTGCTGAGAGCCATAGGCAACGGTAGCGCTGAAAAGAAGTTGCAGCAGGAGATTAACAGATTGCAGAATCAGGTGGACCAATTAATCAACAAGATTCATGGTATTAAGAAAAAACAAGCGGGGCATCAGGGTGAAGAGATGCTGTGCCTCGTGTAAATACAAAGAGATAGACTCGTACGGCAATCGCTACTGCACCAAAGGCTATGAGAGCCATGAGACTTGTAGGCATTGGCGCATGAGGGGTGATCTGAGACGTTGCGGAAGGCCCGATGGCGTAATCAAGGATATAGCATATCTGCGATACGTAAAGGATATCCGCATAAGCGAAAATAGCGGCTGTGGGCGCGCTGAAAGAGGACCAGAACGAGATATAGAAGAAATTCGAAAGGATTATAATAACAATATCCATATAAAATTTTAGTATTAACCGAGTCGGGTAAGTGGGTGAGGAAAAGTATCCGGATATAATTGAGCTCAAACTAAAACTTCACTTTTCCCCTTATGACTCACAAATCTGACAAAATTATGAACATTAAAAAGTACATTGAAGTTCCAGAAGAAATTCTGGTAGGCCTTGCTGAGGGCAAATTTGTAGAGGGATCACTGCATCGTGACAAAAACACGGGGCGCATAGTGTTCAACGCATACAACCGTAAAGCTAAAAAGCGTAAGAAGGATAAGCTGTTGGTTTCGTTGGAACATGGCTGGCTGAAGGAAAGCCCGACTTGTATCAAGTTCTACTGCGCATTGAAAAAGAGTATTGGCACTGCCAGAATGCTCTGTGCGCTGGAGCGTGAGCAGAAAGTGGCAGCAGGTCACCTGGCGGATAGAGAAATTGTAGATCGTGTGTAATTGATTAAAATGTAAAGAATTATGGAATATATAGAAGCTAAAGAGTTGTTGGAGAATAGTGTGCGTTGTGTAGCCATGAGCATGGAGCAGATAAGAATCCGCCTGATAGACCATGTGGTAGGTCGCGATGAACCTATGCAAGACCATCTGGCATCGTGTACATGGGCAATTCAGCCTTACGAGTGGAGTAGCATGGAGGACTGTCTGAAGTATCTCGGGCATTTGTATGAGGGGCTGAAACACGCAGCTGAACACGATGATGTGGTTAACAAGCAGGGGCTCTACGTAAATGATGTGGCCTTGATTGCTGATATGCTGCGAGGTTTTACATTGAGTAAGTATCCTGACTACCTGCTGGATTGCGCCCGCGATGTGTCGGACGTTGCACAGATACTGTTGAGAAGATATGCTTGCGAGAAGACGGAAGAGAACCGAAAGGAGTGCGTCACGTTGTTCTTATCTGATGTCAAGGAGATTGCCGAAGATCATGGCGTGAATTTGAATAATGATGGTAAATTTAGTCTGCCATTGGCTTATCTCCACGACTGGATGTGCAGAGAGTTTGATGAATTTTAATTTATCGATTACTATGAGTTTTTGCTATCAGAAGAATTTTAGTAATCCTACGTTGCCCGTAGACGAGGCCCAGTTTTGGGCCCTTGTCAGGGCTACGGAATGGGCAGAGAAGATTGATAAGTTTCGTGAAACAGGCGATGCATCGCTGAAGCGTAAGCTGCCAGCATTTATTTTCCAAGCTACATTTGATGAAACCAAATCGGCAAAAGGCAAGGTGGGCGCATGGCGCAAGCAGGCAGCTACGCGGTTAACGGGGCTTGTGGTGATGGATATAGATCATGTTGAAGAGCCGAAAAAGCTCTTCGAGGAATGGAAAGGAAGTGAAAAGGAAGTGAAAGGGGAGTCAAAGGGACAATACTTAAAAGACCTCGGTATCCTGCTGATCTATATCACCCCTTCAGGTAAGGGCTTGAAGATTGTATTCAAGGCCGATGTGGCCAAAGGCAACCTGATTGCCAATCAGCATGCTATGGCCGAGGTGCTGGGTGTGGTAGTAGATGAGAGTTGTAAGGATTCTTCGAGAATGAGTTTTATTTGTAAAGAATCTGATATTTTATATTTAGACAAAGAATTATTTACGTATGAGAACAAAGAATTTGCTGAGAAATACAATGCTGAGTATAGGGCTGGCCATAGTCGTGATGATAAAGCTGATACTGTGGCCCACAAAGCAAATGAACAAGGGGCTGAGCAAAGCGGGAATGTGGATGATAAGAAAGTGGAAGTAAAAACTTTTAAAGGTATACCGTATGAGCAGATTATTGAAGAGTGGTGGAACCAGAACGGCGGTGTACCACAGGAGGGCGAACGCAATGTGAAATTATATCAGTTGGCTGTCAGCCTGCGCGCTATCTGCGATAACAGCAAGAAGCTGGTGCTTAGTGTCGTGCCTCGTTTGGGTTTGGATGATTTGGAGGTTGAACGCATAGTTGACTCAGCGTGCAAAGAGCCGCCCAAAGGGGTGTCGAAGGCGCTAAATAGTGTGCTTGAGGCGGTTGGCCTTTGTCATCTCGAGCGTAGTCGAGAGATCTCTCCATGCGCTTCGCTTAGTCGAGATGACAATGATGAGATTGACCAGTGGCTATGGGATTGGGGTGAGCGCTTCTCCTGTATGTTCGATGATTTCCCGATACTCAAGGATATCTGTAAGGGATTGAAGAAGAACCAGTATCCAGCAGCAATATTTGTGGCAGGTGGATTGCTGATGACGTTGATGACGCGTTGTTGCTATCGCTTCTACCATCGCCCTCAGGAGTTGCGACGTCTGAATAACTCAACACTGATTATTGGTGATCCTGCCAGCGGTAAAAGCTTTGCTACCCGCCTGTACGCGCTACTTGCAGCGCCTATCGAAGATGCCGACCAGGCTGGTAAGGATGCCATCAATAACTATCGTGAGGAGATGCGAACCAAAGGCGCCAACAAGGAGAAACCTAAGAAACCGAAAGTGGTGGTGCGTGCGCACCCAGCGCGAACCAGTAACGCACAGTTTATACAAGACATGGTGAACGCCGTAGAAGAGGTGGACGGCAAGAAGATGCAGCTGCACATGCTGACATTCGACACTGAGCTGGATAATACCCTGAGTATACAGAAGGGTGGTAGCTGGATTGACAAGATGAGCCTGGAGCTAAAAGCATTCCACAATGAAGTGGATGGTCAGGCGTACTCGAACAACGATTCGGTGATACAGAACTTCAGCGTTACATGGAACTACATCTACACAGGCACACCTAACGCTCTGAAGAAGAAGGTGAACGAGCAGAACTTCGGCTCAGGACTTGCTACGCGATTGAGCTGCATACCGCTGCCAGCCACCAACTTCGAGATGATGGACCGTGAGGAGGATATCGACTACGAAAGCGACGAGCGACTGAAGGAGTGGGCTGTGAAGCTGGATCGCACCAAAGGTGAACTGAACATGAAGAAGATTGTAGATGAACTTTATGACTGGACGGCGCGCCGTATGGCTGATGCGAAAGAAGACAACTCGCATGCCGACGAGATGCTTCTAAAGCGCTGCGCCTACCATGGCATCAACTTCTCGACTCCCTTCATCGTGATGCGCCACTGGGACAAGATGAAGCAAGACGGCAGCTATTGGTGTGGTGAGTTCGAGACAGACGAAGTGGACTGGAAGTTGGCTGAGTTGCTGGTAAATGTGCAATACGCCTGTCAGCGTTACTTCTTTGGTGGTCTGGCCCAGAAATACTTCGACGATAAAAAGCGTGATGCATCCTACAATTCGCACCGTAAGAGCAAATCGTTTGACGGATTCAACCGTCTGCCCGAAGAGTTTGTTGTAGAAGATGTAATGAGGTGTTTCAACCTTGCTAATGCCAAGGCTGCTCGTGCAAGAATCATTAGAATGACGGCAGACAACCTGATTGTGAAGGTGAAGGATATAAACGTAAATGGTCACTTAAAGTCAACGTATAGAAAAACTGGTACCATCATGTTGTAGTCCGAGCTACGGAGCTACAGAGCTACATTAGTATTTTAATATTTAATTTTATGGAACAGATAATACAATTGAATAGTCAAGCAAAACTCTCCGAGCACTTGGCTTCGCCGAGTGAGGCTGCGCTCGGCCATTCGAACAAGCTCGATGGCTCTCACTTATCGCCTAACTTTACGCTCGGGGAGTTCACCAGGAGTGCAAGTCATCCTGAAGTTTATAACATCCCGAGCCATGAGGCGATTGAGAACCTGAAGCGATTGTGCGGGTGGCTGGAGGAGTTGAGAAAGAGGGGAGGGGAACCGATCCGGATCAACTCGGGGTATCGCAGCCCACAATTAAATAAAGCAATTCATGGGAATGCGAATAGCAATCACATGACGGGCTGCGCGTGTGATATAAGAGTGAG
>NZ_FRBD01000046.1 GCF_900142525.1 Xylanibacter ruminicola
AAGCAAGTCTACATCTATAACAAGACTCAAGACTATGATGTGAAGATGTCGCAGACTGGTGAGGATCCCCATGGTATCATGATTCCTTGTGATTTTAAGTATCCAATAGAGAAAACCTGTATTAAGGATGCATATTTGGAATTTAATAGCTGGGGCAATAATCCTGTATCATCTACCGATTGGTATATGAATCCTGTCGAAGGTAAAGTGATGAATGCTTTTACAAAATAACTTTCTTCTTTATATAGATTTTTGAAGCGTATGCAATCAGTTGCACACGCTTTCTGTTTTGTAATTAATGTTAATTATAGTGGGCGTATGGCTGATTTATAGAATTTTTCTCCTTGTTTATGAAATAAATTCGTAATTTTGCAAAAAATAAAGCAATATAATCAATTAAATATTTGAAACTTATGAAGAAGTTATTTACTTTAGCAATTATCGGATTAGTATTATCCGGCTGTTCAAAAGGTTTTGATATGCCAGAACCAACTCCTGAGCCAACTCCCACTCCTACTGATCCTACAGCTGATATTAAGGCCAATGTAGAGAAAGTATTTGGCGTAACATTTGCCTCAAATCATGATTGGAACTCAACAACTAATGGAACTGTTACACTTAAGTTCGACTCTTCTGTTAAGAAGGTTGCAGTACTTGCATCATTAAGCCTTACAAGTGATGAGGGAAATGCAAATTCGATGAAAGTACTCAATCAGGTAGAAACCAATAATCAAACATCAGTCAGTCTCAGTTATGATGCTCCTTCTGCCAATCAGGCACTTTATGCAGCATTCTATACAGCAAGTGGATGCGTGTTTAAGAAGATAGAAAGTAATACTGTAATAATGGATCAGGCTCCAGCTAAGGCTAGGACTAGGAGTGAGACTGAAGTTTATAGAATGCCAGAAGGAGATTTCGCCATAGGCAAAATTGAAGATTCTTGGGCTGCAAAGCGTAATTGGATTCCTGGTGAAAAGCTATATATGCTAGCTGATGATGATTATTCTCGTTTGAAGATGGATGCTCCAGCTTTATCTGATGAGTATATGCAGACATTCAGAGATATTATATTCTCCTACTTGCCAAACGGAAGATATATAAATGGTGTTTGGAATAATAATCTTCCAAAGGTTATGGCATTAGGATATACAGATGATAATGCTTATCGAGTAACTACAGGCACTGCTCCTATTGTTGTAACACCAGTATACAAGCGTGATGGATCACCTGATTACGGACGCGAAGTATATAATTCAGATTTGTACTATTATTATTTCAAAGAAGAGGCTTTTGATGCTGCTACAGATAAAGTCGCCTTTCTGCAGAATCTGCCAAAGTTTAAGTTGATTCCATTCAATATCCATTTTGGCCCAGATGAAGATGACGTGATAAGAAAAGATGCTGCATTTGCTGCTCTATACTTCGGTGATGGCACGCCAGATATTGGTACAAAGGGTAGCTTTATATTCCCTGCAGGCTATAGAATTGGATTTATGGTACGTGCCAAGACAACAACAGAAGCTCCAAATAAACAAGGCGAATTATATTTTGATGGACGTTTGAATACTAAAATCAATTCATATGGTAATTTTAAGTCTTCAAAACTTGGTGCAACCGATCCTCGTGCCACTTGGTTCAAACTTAACAACAGATTATTGCAACTCTGGGAATCAGGCACCGATGAAGACTTTAACGACATAATCCTTGAGATTGAAGGTGGTGTAGAAGATATTGATATCATACCAGAGTTTGAATATAATACATACACCTTCTGTTTCGAAGATAGAGAGATAGGTGACTATGATCTGAATGATGTGGTGATTAAGGCTACAAGAAAGAGTCCTACACAGGTTGAATACTCTATTGTAGCATGTGGCGCTTATGACAAGCTGTATGTAAGAAACATCAACGAAGGAAAGATTACCGACGATGCAGAGATTCATTCACTCTTTGGCGTAGGTCAGAATACATTTATTAATACAGAGAGTGGTGCGAACTATTATGAACCAATCACAGTTACCAAGACTATTGATGCATCATTCAGCTTCCTTAATGAAAGTACGCAACCATATCTGTTTGACGAGACTACAGGCAAGCAGGTAAAGCTCTCGAAGAAAGGTGAAGATCCGCATGGTATCATGATTCCGTATGCAGATTTCAAGTATCCATTTGAAAAGGTTTGTATTAAGGATGCCTACACTGAATTCAATAACTGGGGCCAGAATCCGGTAAACTCAACCGATTGGTATACTAAACCTGTATCTGGAAAGGTTTTTGAATAATACATTACATAAAATCCTATATAAATCGTGTGAAGTTCTCCGCTTCACACGATTTTTTTGCTTTTTATTTGCTTTTGTTTCCAAAAATCACTTCAATAATTGCCAAATAATGCTAAATAATTGCATAGATTCTATTTTATTGAAATTATAATTATTATATTTGCAATAAAAATCAGAGTTTGTATGAATGAAGTATATGTAAAGAACCCATTTGTAGTAGGAAAATACCTGTCTGATGAGTATTTTTGCGATAGAGTAGAAGAGACAAATTTTCTACGCAAACAGATTCAAAATGGTAGAAATGTAGCTTTGATATCACCTCGTCGTATAGGTAAGTCTGGCCTTATACAACATTTCTTCTGTCAAGATGATATTAAGGAAAACTATCATCTTTTCTTTGTAGATATATATGCAACTACATCATTAGCAGAACTTGTTTATACTCTCGGTAAAGAAATATATGAGCAGCTAAAACCACAACCAACAAAATGGAAGGAAAAGTTCTTTCAAACCATTTCTTCTTTCAGAATGGGTTTTAAACTTGATGCAATGACAGGTGCACCAAGTTTTGATTTGGGATTAGGGGATGTTCAGGCGCCACAAACTACTCTTGATGAAATTTTTGCATATATTGAAGAAGCTGATAAATCTTGTATAATTGCAATTGATGAATTCCAGCAGATAGGGGAGTATGCTGAAAAGAATGTTGAGGCCTTGCTTAGGACTAAGATTCAGAAGTGTACAAGAGCTCAATTCATATTCTCTGGTAGTAAACGTCATGTGATGAGCAATATGTTCAATTCGCCTTCAAAACCTTTCTATCAAAGTGCTATAAGTATGGGGTTGGAACCAATTCCTCTGAATGTATATTCTGATTTTGCCATCTGTCTTTTCGAAAAACGAGATAAACATATAGAACCTGCTGTAATTGAAAAGATTTGGAATCTATATGATGGTTATACTTGGTTTGTGCAGATGATGATGAATGAATTATTTGCATTAACAAAAGATGGTGATACTTGTAAAGAAGGTTTAATTGTTGGAGCCCAACATAATGTTGTTATGTCTCAGGAGGCAAGCTATATGGATTTACTATCAAGAATACCTCCTAAGCAGAAGGCTGTTCTTCAGGCTATTGCTAAAGAAGGTGTAGCCGTAAATATTACTTCATCGAAATTTATAAAAAAATACAACCTCAATTCTGCCAGTTCTGTCCAGTCTGCAGTCAAGTTGTTGTTAAAGAATGATCTGATAACACAAATAGATAATACCTATCGTGTTTATGATTACTTTTTTAAGGAATGGTTGGCTAAGGTGTATTAATTATTAATTTGGGTAGTGTAAGTTGAACTGTGTCAAGGCCATTTCCCTTATTATATTAACCTCAGATGGGGGACACGATTTTTAATCGTGTTTTCCAGATGAGG